>NZ_BAGB01000047.1 GCF_000308615.1 Nocardia jiangxiensis NBRC 101359 | reverse complement strand
AACGCCCCGGAGTTGGCGTGCGGGTCTGGCCGGGATGCGCGGAGCGGACTCGCCGCGGGCGAGTGGATCGTCGTGCGGGTGGCGCGAATTACGCCGTGGGGATTCAGTGCTGGGAGATGGGTTTCAGGTCGCCGTGGGCCGCCGCGGGGGCGGTGTTCTGGTCGGGGGTGGTGGAGCTTACCGAATAATCGCCGAGAATTTCGACGGCACCGGTTCCTGCCAGGATCATGCCCGCCGTGATGACGGCTAGTGTCGACCGCTTCATGGGCTTCTCCCTTGTCGATGAGGGTTTTTCCCGTGTGGGCGTATGAGAGTGAACGGTCCGTAACTGTGATCGCCAGTTGTTAGCTGGTCACGAAACGGTAGAACGGGACACTCCGTGCCGACAACCCCCGAATCGAGGGCGAAGCCGCTGGATGGCGCCTGTGCGCAGGTCAGCGGGTGGGTCTCGATTTGATCTCGCTTCGGTACTACTCCGCGCGCCGCAGACTGGCGGCGAGGTGATGCTGTTCCGGCTGCCCGACGGCGGCCATGCGCAAGGTGTAGTCGATCGTGTCCCCGGACACCCGGAAGGTGCGGCCGAGAGCCGTGACCAGCTTGGCGGTGCTGGTCCGGCCGATCGAGGTGGAACCCATGTCCAGGTGCAGCCCGTCCTCGTCCACGACGAGGGTGCCCTCGCAGATCTCGGTGATGCCCGTCGGGTGGGCGAGGATCAACTCGATGCGGTCCGGGCCCGCACAGCGCAGATAGCCGGTCTCCGCATGCAGCGAGCGGCCGTCGGCGGCGTGCCGGGTGCGCTGGCGATAGGTCAGGAACGGACGGCCCACGTGCCCGAACTGGATCTCCTCCTCGTAGTCGAAGGAGTCGATGGTCGGGTACTCGCCGTGACCGGAGCCCCGCCATACGCCCAGCAGGGGAGCCAGGCGGGCGATGTCGGGGTGGGGCGCGACGGGGCTGTTGGGTTCGAGCACGGCGGCCAGCATAGTGGTCGGCCGCGGATCAGGCGCGATGTCACCGTGCTGATTCGTCACAAGGACCGTACGGGGGCTTGACAGCGCGCCGGTCGGCCGATCAGTGCACGCGGTGCGCCGCGCGGCGTTCGGCGTCCGTGATCGGGGCGTCCGAGCCGGTCAGATAGCGGACCAGCATGGTGTGATCGTCCAGCAGCAGCCAGGTGACGTCGTCGGGCAGACCGGGACGTGCGGCCTTCGTCGTCACCCCGAGGTGAGCGCGGCCGCGGGTGTCGGTGCAGACCGCCGGGGTGGGCCGCGCGCCGATCTTGGCGATGGCACAGCGGGTGACCGCGCGCTCGAGCGGCGGCAGACCGGCCGTGGCGATCCAGCTGCCGGGACCCGCACCCTGCTGCACGAGCATCCGGGCCAGGCGGTTCGACCAGCGGTCCAACTCGTGCGGCTCGGGTGCGTCGATACCCGCCACGCCCGAGCGGCGACGTTGTCCGGCGGCGGTGGGGGTGCACCGAGTCCGGGCGGGCAGGCAGGTATCGCCGGACGGCGTGATCGGCTTCGACATCGTGATCTCCTTCGGGTCTGAGCACCCCCGCATTCGCGGTAGTTCAACTCTCGCTTCCCGCAACGAGATTCGGCAGCAACCCCAGTGCTGCGTGTGCGCCCCGCAGGGTGCGGTGATCGCCACCCCGGGGTGATGACTTCGAGTCGCGGTGAACCGGCGCGGCGGTTCCGACGTGGTGCGGGCGATAGCGAATGCCGTCGCGGCGGGACCGGATGCGACAATCCGGTGAGACCGGCCGTCATGTCAATGTGCTGTTCCGGATGCCTCATCTGGTGAGATGGAGCTCATCCGGTCGGCGTGAGTCGGAACGAGGTGCGGCTATGCAGACGTACGTCGAGGCCGTCGGCAGCGGAGTATCCGCATCCGCGCCGTCTGCGGTCCGGCAGTGGTGGGTATTGACGCTGCGTGTGGTGCGAGCGTCGGTGCGCAACGGTGAGTTGATGACGGCGCTGCTGGCGCCGAGCGTGTTCACGCTGGGGTTCTATGTTCCGCTGAATCGGGTGATGTCGTTCGGGCACGGGTTCGGCAGCTATGCGCAGTTCCTGATGCCGATGATCGTCATGCAGGCGGTCTCGTTCTGTGCCGCCGCAGCGGCGTTGCGGGCGGCCACCGATGCGCGCGACGGGCTGGACGACCGGTTCGCCTCGATGCCGATGCCGGTGAGCGCGCCGCTGGCGGCCCGGACGACCGCTACGGTGTACCGCATCGTCGTCGCGGTGTCGGCGGCGATCGTGTGCGGATACGTGATCGGCGCCCGATTCCAGGGAAATATCTGGCGCACAGCCGGATTCGTGATCTTCGCGGTGCTGGTCGGGCTGCTGCTCGGGCTGCTGGGCGATCTACTGGGCGCATTGACGCGCAGTCCGGAGGCGACCACGCAGGTGCTGGTGCTGCCGCAGCTGATCCTGGGCATGGTGTCCACCGGATTCGCCCCGGTCGATCAATTCCCGGACTGGATCCGGGGTTTCGCGCGGAATCAGCCGATATCCGCATTCGTGAACGTGCTGCGGGCGTTGTCCGGTGACACCGGTCCGGTGACCTGGGCGCTGCTCGGGCCGGGACTGCTGTGGCTGCTGGGCGGGCTGGTGCTGTTGGGTGCCGTCTCGGCGGTGGTCGCGGGACGGAGGCATCGATGACTGCGGTCACGGACCTGCCCCGGGTGGCCGGTCGCACCGAGATACTGCGGAACCTGGTGCCACAGACGCTCATTCAGACTCGTCGGCTGCTGGTGCGGTGGCGTCGTGATCCGGTGACGATGGTGCAGTCGCTGGGATTTCCGGCGCTGCTGCTGGTGATGATCAATACCGTGCTGGGACATCAGGTCTCGGCGTTCTCCGGGGCGAACGCGCTCTACGGTTCGGTGCCGATGGTGACCCTGGTGGGTGTGATGTCGGGTTCGCTGGCCGGTGCGATCACCCTGGGCCGGGAACGCGATGCGGGGCTGCTGGCTCGGCTGTGGGTGCTGCCGGTGCATCGCGCCTCGGGACTGTTGGCGCGAATCGTCGCCGAGGCGGTCCGGATCGTGGCCTGTACGGTCGTGTTGTTCGCGGCGGGTATGGCGCTGGGATTCCGTTTCCACGAAGGGATTCCGGCTGCGTTCGGACTGCTGGGCGTGCCCGTGCTGTACGGTCTCGGGTTCGCCACCCTGGTCACCGCAGCGGCCGTGTTCACCGCCAAATCCGCGCTGGTGGAGGTGATTTCGCTGGGATCCTCGCTGATGATGTTCTTCTCCACCGGATTCGTGCCGCTGACGGCCTATCCGGGGTGGGCCCAACCCATCGTGAAACACCAGCCGATGTCGTACGCGATCGAGGCGATGCGCGGACTGTCCCTGGGCGGTCCGGTCCGGGCGCCGCTACTGGCCACCGTGGCCTGGTCGGTGGCTGCGGTACTGGTCTTCGCGGTACCGGCCGTCGTCGGCTACAACCGCGCGAGCCGGGTCTGAAACCGCTCAGCGCAAGCGGGCGGCGGCCTCGGCGACCAGGGTGGCCGAATCGCGTGGACTCAGGGCCATCGCGCGGAGCTGGTCGAACATCACCCCGAACCGACGAATCTCGTTGTGGCCCTCGACGATGTCGTCACCGGCGATGCCCTCGACGTAGACCAGTTCCGGATCGGCGGGCTCGTGGAAGTCCAGCACCACGAACGAGCCGACCATCGCCGGATGAGCGCCGGCGTCGAAGGGCAGCACCTGCAGGATGACGTTGCGCTTGTCGGAGTACTCGCTGAGCCGTTCGAGCTGGTCGCGCATCACGTCCCGGCCGCCGACGACGCGCCGGATCGCGGCCTCGTCCAGTACGACCCACAACTCCAGCGGATTGCCCTCGCGGGCCAGCACCTTGCCGCGTTCCACCCGGGCGCGCAGCCGCTGTTCGATCACCGACGCCTCGACCTTGGGCATCGCGGTGTCCAGCACCGCCCAGGCGTAGCGCTCGGTCTGCAGCAGACCGGGGATGAACGAGGTCTGGAACAGTCGCGCCGAGAGCGCCTCGGTCTCGAAGTTGATGTAGGCGGCGTACACCTCGGACACGGCCGCCTCGAACGGGCGTGACATGCCGGGCTTGAGCGCCTCGGACAGCAGTTTCAGTGCGTCGTTGCGGCGTTCCTCCGCGACGTCGTACAGGTCCAGCATCGTCATCAGCGTGCGTCGTTGCGGGCGGGCCTGCGCGGTTTCGATCCGGTACAGCGTGGTGACGTTGATGCCGGTCTGGGAGCTGACCTCCTCCTTGCTGATCCCGGCCTCCTCCCGCATCTCCTGCAGCAGTACCGCCAGCCGTCTGAGCTGAACCGTCAGCACAGTGCGCTTACCTGCCATCGAGCCTCTCCCGTGTGCACTCGTCGCGATCCGTGTGCGTCGATCTGTCTGTGCCAGAGCCTATTCGCCTCGCTCACGGTTCGGAACCCGAACCGATTCATCTGCGCAGATCGGTGACTGTGGACCCTTGGCAACCGGTACGCAACGATGTGAATCGGACATCGACGCGGTATTCGATTCGTGATCTTCCGGACGTTCCGGACATCGGGTCGAGTGGGCGGGGTTGCGGGATGATGGCCGCGCGCGGTGTCCCGCGGGTGGTCGCGATGGGCGGAAGTCGGCGTCGGATGCGGTGCGGCGGGTGCCGAGTCCCTGATGCCGGAGGTGTGCCGGGCGTTGTCGCCGGGTGGACACGCCGACTGCGACCGGGATATCCGACCGTTCTGCCGGGTTGATACTTCGGTTATTTCGGACGTCTTTTCAGCATACTTTCGGCGATCTCCGACTGCGGTCCGGATTATTCCGGCCGGAATCTAGTCCGGTCGGTGATCGGATACCGGCGCCGGGTAATCCGTACCGTTCGGTCTCGAGATGACGTGTCCAGTAAATGATCCGAAACCGGGCGGCCGGTGTGCTTCCCGGACGGAAAGCCGGTGTGGCTCAGGCGATCCTTGTGCAGGTCGGAGGTAACGGAGGTTGACCGAACCGATGCGGATGCAATCTTGCGTTCTTGCATTTGTGCGTGCATGATTCGGGTTAGCCTAGTGATGTTCCACCGATCCGATGACCGGTACAACTCAATCCGGAGACCAACATGTTGGTGCAAATATTGGTGCAGCCCCGAGTTTTCGGGGTGCGGCAATGACTATGTCGATAGCTGGTGTGCTGCCGACCGCGCCGCAATTGTTATGCGCGTTCCAGGGGCGACGGTTCGACGACCAGGTACTCCTGCGATCGGCGCGGGCGCTGGCCGAGGTACACACTCGTCGCGTGCAACTGCGCGACCCCATCGTGACCGCCGAGATCGACTGTCGGCGCAGCGAACTCGTGGACGACATCAACGGCTGGGTCGAACGTGCCATGCCCCAGCACCGCAACGGCGCCTCGCTGCACACCGAGAGCCTGGGCGCGGTGATCGACCGTATGGCCCGCAGTTGGGTCGACGCCAATCAGGCCATCGACCGCGAGGGCGCTCGCAGCGACGCGACCCACAAGCACTGGTACCACCTGGCCGAACTCGTCGACGGGTACACCGATCTCGTCATCGACGTCGCCGGTGGCCGCCGCCGACTGCCCGAGCAGTAAACCGGGACAACCTGCGGCTCAACGTAATACCGCGCGCCCACGCACCCGGCCCAGGATCAGCAGGACCACGAGCGTCACCGCGACCAGCAGTGTGGTTCCCGCCGCGGCATCGAATACCCGGCCGCGATCGGTATCGGCGAAGATGCTGATCGGCAACGTCTTCCAGGTGGCCGGATACACCATCACGGTCGCCCCCAGCTCGCCCATGGACAGCGCGATCGCCAGACCGGCCGCCGCGCCCAGTGCGGGCAGCAGCAGTGGCAGCGTGATCCGCGTCAGCACCCGGGCCGGACTCGCCCCCAGCGATTCGGCGGCCTGCCGGAAACTCGGATCGAGCCGGTCCAGCGCCGCGGCGACCGCGCTGAACGCATAGGCCAGCACCAGCACCGAATGCGCCACGATCACAATCCATTTCGTGCCGCCCAGCAGGATCGGCCGCTGATTGAACGCGATCAGCACACCCAGTCCGATCGCCACCGACGGCACCGCGACCGGCAGATGGAATACCGCGTCGGTCACCCGCCGCCACCAGGCCGGCGCTTCGCGGGCGGCCAGCGCGGCCCACGTGCCGAGGATCAGCGAGATCGCGCCCGCCAGCAGAGCGGTCTGCAGGCTCACCGACAAGCTCGCGGCCTGTTCACCGGACAGTTCGTGCCGGAAGTTGCCCAGCCCGAGCTCCGAAGGCAGTGCGCCGGTCCAGCGGCCCGCCAGTGCCGCGGCCACCACCGTGGCGATCGGCGCGGCGAACACCACCAGGACCACCACCGCGAAGACCGCGAGCACCACCGCGCGTCCGCGTCGCGTCCACACCAGCATGATCAGCCCTCCTGGGTAGTGCGGGAGACGGTGAACCGCGCGAAGATCAGGCGGTAGGCGAGGTACAGAGCCAGCGACAGCGCCACCTGGATCGTGGCCAGCACCGCCGCGCCGGGCAGGTCGAAGGTGACGATGCCGCGGGTGTAGATCAGCGCGGGCAGGGTGATGACGCCCTTGGCTCCGGTGAACAGCACGATGCCGAATTCGTTGAGCGTCAACAGGAGTACGAGACTGCCTCCCGCGGCCAGCGCGGGCCAGGCCTCGGGCAGGACGACGCGTCGCAGGACCCGCCATGGTGAGGCGCCCAGGCTCGCGGCCACGTCCAGTTGCTCGCGCGGCAGCTGGGCGAACGCGGCCAGCAGCGGCCGGACCACGAACGGGGTGAAGTAGGTGATCTCGGCCAGGACGACGCCGGTGGGCGTGCTCAGGAAATTCATTGCGGGGGAGTGGTTTCCGGTGAGCTGGGCGATCAGTGCATCCACCGCGCCCGCGGTGCCGTAGAGGAAGGTGAACGCCAGCGTGATCAGGAAGGACGGCAACGTCAGCACGGTATCGATCAGCCGCCCCACCGCGTTCGATCCGGGAAACGGGACGAAGGCCAGCACCACCGCGACGAACGACCCCAGCACCAGGCATCCGGCGGTCGAACAGACCGCGATGGACACCGTGCGCCACAACGCATTCCGGAAGGATTCCGAACCCAGCACCGCAGACCAGGAGCCGGACTTCGCGGTGGATTCGGTCAGCACCCGCACCACCGGATACACCGCGAACAGCAGCACCACCAGCAACGGTGGCGCGGACCAGGCGATCGGACGCCAAGTGGGTCGCGTCGCGGCGCGCTCGGAGGCGTCCGGGTCGGCGGACGGTTCGACGGCGAGCGAGGTGCTCATCGGGTCCGATCCCTTTCGACGTGGGTGGTGCGGCCGTGTACCCGGTCCCCCTCACGGACCGGGTACACGGCCGACGAACCGGCCGATGGATGTCGTTGCGCCGCCACTACTCCCGCGATGCGAGTGCGGCTCGGCGGGAAACCGCGATGCCGAGCCGGTCGCGACGACGATGCGCACGCCGGTCGGATTGCGCAGGCGCAGAGGAATTCCCGGCGGTTCACGCGGACGTGCCCGGGGTCGAGCCGACCGCGGTCGGGATCAGTACGCCTGCCGGGTCCGGGAGGCGGACGCCGACCACCGCGCCGACCGCGATGTCCAGGGGGCCCGGGACGTCGGCGGTCAGTTCGATCGGCAGGCCGTTGACGTCGAGCTGGAGTCTGCTCGTAGCGCCGCGCCACACGCTGGAGACGATGGTGGCCAGCACGGCGTCGCGCTCGTTGGTGGAGCAGATCTGTACCGTGTGCGGGCGCACGCACAGCAGACCCTCGTCGTCCGGTTTCCAATCCAGTTGGCCTACACCTGGTTTCGGTGCCTGGGCGCGCAGTGTGCGTTCGCCGCACTGGACCAGTGCGGTGGTGCCGGAGATATGTTTCACCGTGCACGGCAGCAGATTCGCGCCGCCCAGGAACGCCGCGGTGAAACTGCTCGGCGGTCGTCGCCACAGATTCTCGGCGGTGTCCACGTCGACCAGGCGGGCATCGCGCATCACCGCGATCCGATCCGCCAGGGCCAGCGCCTCGGACTGATCGTGGGTGACGTACAGCATCGCGGTGTCCGGCAGGGCCTTTCGCAGCTCCTGCAGTTCGGCGAGCATGGCCTGGCGCAACTGCGCGTCCAGGGCCGCGAGCGGCTCGTCCAGCAGGAGCACCGAGGGGCGGATCGCCAGGGCGCGGGCGATCGCCACCCGCTGCTGCTGTCCGCCGGAGAGTTCCCGGGGCAGCCGTCGTGCGTAGTCGGCCATGCCGACCATCTCCAGCACCTCGCGCACTCGATCGCCGATCTGCTTGCGCGGCACGCGATGTGAGCGCAGACCGAAGGCGACGTTCTCGAACACCCGCATATGCGGGAACAACGCATAGGACTGGACGACCACGCCGATACCGCGCTTGGCCGGCGACAGATCGGTGACATCACGTCCGGCCAGCCGGACCGCGCCCGCGGTGGGCCGGACGAATCCGGCCAATGCCTTGAGCGCGGTGGATTTCCCGGAACCGCTGGGCCCCAGGAGCGCGACCGTCTCACCGGCGGCCACCCGCAGAGTGAATTCGGTCAGGGCGGTCGTGGCCCGGCGGCCGCGACCATAGCTGACGCCGACCCGATCGAAGACGATCGCGGGTTCGGTGGAGGTTCCGGTGGCGGCGTCGGCGCCGGTACCGGAGGTCGCCGGTGCGAACATGCTGCGCTCCTGAGGGTTTCGGGCTAGCTGCCGGTGGCCTTCTGATAGGCGGTGACATCGCTGTCGAGATCGTCGAGGACCTTGTTCCAGTCCGGCGACACCACGGTGACGTCCTTCAGATACGAAGCGGGAGAGGGCGTTCCCGCGGGAGCATCCTTCAGATCCGTGCGGGCCGAGACGGCCATCGCGTCCGGGCCGAGGGTCTTCTGCACGTCGGCCGAGAGCAGGAAGGTCATCAGCTTCGCGGCCGCGTCGTGATGCGGCGCGCCCTTGGCCATGCCCATCACGTACGGCAGGGCGATCGTGCTGCGCTTACCGTCCGCCGTGGCGGGGGAGAACAGGCTGAACTTGGCCCCGTTGTTCTTGATCTCGGCGAGGTTCATCTGGATGTCGCCGTTGGCGACCAGCAGTTCACCCTTGTCGACCTTGGTCTGCAGTTTGCCGGTCGAGGAGGACGGGCCGACGTTGTTGGCCTGCAACTTGGCCAGGTAGTCCAGTGCGCCCTGTTTGCCGTAGAGCTGTTGCAGCAGAACCAGAACTGCGGTGCCGTCCCCGGCCTGTCCGGGCGTCGAGTACTGCAGCTTGCCCTTGTACTCCGGCTTCAGCAGATCGTCCCAGGTCAATCCGTCGGTGTGCACCGACGGATTGGCGATGAAGGTCAGATAGTTGCCCGCGAGGGTGACGTACTTGCCGCCGGGATCCTTGTCGCCCGCAGCGATCGCGCCGGTGTCGACGCCGCCGTCCTGGAGCAGATTCTGCTTGGCGGCCTTCTGGATGAACGGCGGCAGCGTCACCACGAGATCGGCCTGCGGGTTGGACTGCTCCTTGTCGATCCGGTTCACCACCTCACCGGATCCGGCTTCCACATAGTTGACCGAAATGCCGGTCTGCTTGGTGAATTCGGCGAATTCGGGTTTGTACCAGTCGGCCATCCCGTCGGCGGAGTACACGGTGACGGTCTTGCCGTCGCCCGCGCTCGTGCCGGTGCCGCCGCAGGCCGCGACGGACAGGGTCAGGGTTGCGGCGGAACCCAGGATCAACGCGGCGCGTGCGAGGCGGGAGATCGGAATACGCACGATGACTGCAACTTTCGTTCAGAGCGGAAGAGAGAGTGGGAGATGGGTCAGGGGAGTTCGGCCAGCAGCAGGTCGGCGAATTCGACCACCGAGGGCACGATGTGGGTGGCTCCGGCCTCGCGCAGCCGGTCCTCGGTGTGCGCGCCGGTGAGTGTGCCCGCCACGACGCGTGCGCCCGCGGCCAGGCCGGTTTCGATATCGCTGGCCGTATCGCCCAGCACCGCAACACGATCCACCGCACCCGCACCGAGGCGCAGCAGTGCGGTGAGCACCATGTCCGGATAGGGGCGCCCGCGCCCGGCCTCGGCGGGGCACAGGGTCAGATCGGCGATCTCGTGCCAGGCCAGCGCGTCCAGCAGGCGATCCTGGGTGCCGCGGCTGAAACCGGTGGTCAGGGCGACCTTGATCCCGGCACCACGCAGCCGCGTGATCGCCTCGGCCGCACCGGGAATCGGGGTCGCGTCGGCGGCGAACTCGTCGTAGGCGGCCTCGAAGGCGCGGTTGGCCTGCTGGGCGCGGTCCTCGTCACCGAGTATCGCGCGGAACACCGCGATCTTGGACTGGCCCATCGTGCGCACCACGTAATCGGTGGCGGCCTCACGTTCGGGACCCTGCGCCGGGATGCCCGCGGCGGTGGCGGCGGCGTCGAAGGCGCGCAGCACCAGGCCGCCATCGGCGACGGTGGTTCCGGCCATGTCCAGGACGGCAAGTTCGATTCGTTTGTCGGACAAGATACTTCCCTTCAAGGGTTCGAGACCGTCAGAGGTTCAGCAGGTCGGCGGTTTCCTCGCCGATGGCGGGGCCCAGGGTCATGCCGCGCCCGCCGGGACCGGTGACGACCCAGACGTCGTCGGCGGCCTGCGCGCGGGTGACGATGGCGTTCGGGTCGGTGCTCTGGCTGTAGACACCGGCCCAGCGGCGCACGATCGGGGGGAGTCGGCGGCCGAGGAGTTCCTCGGTGACGGCGGTGAGGTGTTCGTACGGTGCCTCGTCCACGTCGAAGCCGAACGGCTCGTCGTATTCGTGGGTGTCGCCGATGGTCAGGCCGCCGTGCAGCCGCTGCACGCACAGCAACTGCATGCGGTGCTGTGCGGCGGTGAAGGTCTGGGCCTCCTCGAGTCGCAGGCGCTCGAGGGCCTCGCCCGCGAAACCCGGGTAGTAGCGGAAGCTGTCGCCGTCGGCGATGGCGGTGGTGAGCGGCTCGCCCAGCGGCGCGGTCTGCATCATCTGCAACCGGACCCGTCGAACGGGTATGTCGCCCACCAGTTCCCGGGTCAGGCCCGAATGCGCGGCCCCCGGGCAGACCAGCACGAGATCGGCTTCGAAGCGGCGGCCGTGATCGTCCACGACGACTCCGCCGCTGATCGTGCGCGCCTCGGCTCCGGCGTGGAAGGTGTAACGGCCGGTGCGTGCCATATGGGCGCGCAGCGCGGGCATGGCCTGGCGGGACTCCACCGCCGCATCGGTCGAACAGTGCAGTCCGGCAAGGAATTTGCCGCGCAAGGCCGGATTGATCTCCCGCACGCGACCGGGATCGAGCAGTTCGAATCCGCGCTCGTCCGCGCTCGGTCCGGTCGCGGCGGCCTCGGCGACGGCGAGTTCGGCCGCGGTGCGCACCAGCGTGATCGAGCCCGCCGGGCGGAATCCCACCCCGGCGACTCGGCCGCCGATCTCCTCCCACAACCGGCGCGAGCGCAGCGTAAATTCCAATTCGCCCGCGCTGCGCCCCGATACCCAGACCAGGCCGAAGTTGCGGACCGTGGCGCCGCGGGCCTCGGCCTCGCGTTCGAGCTGAACGACCGTATGTCCGCGGCCGATCGCGGCCAGGGCATGTGCGGTGCCGAGGATCCCGCCGCCGATGATGACCAATCGCATAGTCAAAATGATGCGCAATGGTCTAGACCGTAGGGTGTTTCCTGCCCCAACACTGGGTTAACAATTGGTATAGACCAATTAGGGTATGCTGTGGGGATGAATGCGAGGGACGCCGGGCGCCACGATCCGGCGAGCGGTCTTGCTCGGCGCGGGGCCGGTGTGCGCGTCGAGAAAGGGATTGCCGAGAATCATGGTGTGAGCGATCTCGCGACCGATTTCGGGCGGATGTCCAAGGCGTACCGCGTGCGGACCGAAATCGAGGCGATCCTGGACCGATTGGGCGAGGGCGACCAGGTGCCACCCGAGCGTGAACTCGCCGCGCGCTTCGAGGTCGCCCGCGAAACCGTCCGGCAGGCGCTTCGAGAACTGCTGGTGCAGGGCAGGATTCGCCGTCAGGGCCGGGGTACCGTGGTCTCCCGCCCGAAGATGGTGCAGCCCTTGTCGTTGCGCTCGTACACCGAGGGGGCGATCGGGCTCGGCCGCCGCCCCGGACGCCTGCTGGTCGGCTGGGACGACATTCCCGCCGATCCGGAAACCGCTGCCGCGCTCGATATCTCGACCGGCTCGACGGTGATGCACCTGGAGCGCGTCCTGCTGGCCGACGACGAGAAGGTCGGCCTGGAGAGCACCTACCTCACCCCCGCCCGCTTCGGCGCTCTGCGCACGACCTACGACCCGACCACCTCCCTCTACGCGGCCATCCGAGCCTCGGGCGTCGTGTTCGGCTCGGCGGTCGAACGCATCGAAACCGTCCTGGCCTCCCCGCGCGAGGCGGCGCTGCTGGAATGCACCACCGCCCTGCCGATGATCCTGCTGCATCGCCGCACCATCGACGCCGAAGGCGTTCCGATCGAACGGGTGCGCGCCCTGTATCGCGGCGACCGCATGGCCTTCGAAACCCAACTGCGCGAATGAAATTCGCGCAGGTCAGCGGACCTGCGGGGCGACCTTCTCGCCGAGCAGCTCGATGGTGTGCAGGACCTTGTCGTGCGGCAGCGTGCCGACGCTCGGGTGCAGCATGAAACGGTCCAGGTCGAGGGTGTCGCGGACGGCGGCGATCTTCTCCGCGACGCGGTCGGGTGTGCCGACGAACAGGGATCCGGCGGGGGAGCGCAGGGCTTCGAACTGGTCGGGAGTCATATCGCCCCAGCCGCGTTCGCGGCCCAGGCCGCTCATCGCCGCGGCATAGGGTTCGTAGAACTCGGCCACGGCCTGTGCGTCGGTGTCGGCGATATAGCCGTGTGCGTGTACCGCGATCGGTTGCCGTTCGTGGCCGCCTTCCTCGAGGGCGCGGTGGTACAGGTCGACCAGGGGCCGGAATCGGGCCGGTTGGCCGCCGATGATGGCCAGGGCCAGCGGCAGACCCAGCAGCCCGGCACGCGCCACCGACTGCGGGCTGCCGCCGACCGCGATCCATACCGGCAGCGGCCGGTCGGTGCGCGGCTGGACGACGGTGTCGTGCAGTGCGGGCCGGAATCGGCCGGACCAGTTCACCGGCTCGTCCGCGCGCAGGCGCAGCAGCAGGGCGAGCTTCTCGTCGAAAAGGTCGTCGTAGTCCGCCAGGTCGAATCCGAACAGGGGAAACGACTCGGTGAAGGACCCACGTCCGGCCATCAG
The DNA here is from genome assembly GCF_000308615.1 of Nocardia jiangxiensis NBRC 101359. Classification (GTDB taxonomy): domain Bacteria; phylum Actinomycetota; class Actinomycetes; order Mycobacteriales; family Mycobacteriaceae; genus Nocardia; species Nocardia jiangxiensis. The sequence goes on along the minus strand of NZ_BAGB01000047.1, from coordinate 526,078 downwards.
CTCGGCGCGACCGTCGGAGAGCAGATCGAGGGTGGCGAATTCCTGGTACAGGCGTACCGGATCCGCGGAGCTGAGCACGCTCACCGCGCTGGTCAGCTGGATGCGTTCGGTGCGTCCGGCGATGGTCGCCAGGACCACCGCGGGTGCGGACGCCGCGAAATCCTCGCGATGGTGCTCGCCGACGCCGTAGACGTCCAGGCCCGCGCGTTCGGCGGCGACGGCCTCCTCGACCACGTGCCGCAGCCGTTCACCCGCACTCGGTGCGGGGCGGTCGCCGACCGCATGCCGTTCGGCGAAGGTCGTCAGTCCCAGTTCCATTGTTCTTCCTCCCATGATGCCGATGTCGACAGCCTAAACGGACCATGGTCCGGATAAATTCCGCGGGGATCGGCGTCGCGGAGTGCCGAGAATCTCGGTGCCGAGTGCGGATAGTCTTGTCGCATGGCAGTCCGCACTCGCAAGCCGCTCGTTCCCGGCGTTCAGTCCCCGACCCGTGAGGTTCCGCGATCGATCGCGCGTCCGGAATACGCGTGGAAGAAAACGGCCAACGAGGGTCACGAGCCCTGGGTGCAGACGCCCGAGACGATCGAGAAGATGCGCATCGCCAGCAAGATCGCCGCGCAGGCGCTGCAGGAGGCGGGCAAGGCCGTCGTCCCCGGCGCGCTGACCGACGATCTGGACCGCATCGCCCACGAGTACATGTGCGATCACGGCGCGTACCCGTCGACGCTGGGCTACAAGGGATTTCCCAAATCCTGCTGCACCTCGCTGAACGAGGTGATCTGCCACGGCATTCCGGACTCGACGCTCATCGAGGACGGCGACATCGTCAACATCGACGTCACCGCCTACATCGACGGCGTGCACGGCGACACCAACGCCACCTTCCTCGCCGGTGATGTGGATGAGGAGGCGCGGCTGCTGGTCGAGCGCACCCACGAGGCGACCATGCGCGCGATCAAGGCGGTGCGGCCGGGCCGGGCGCTGAACGTCATCGGGCGCGTCATCGAGTCCTACGCCAACCGCTTCGGTTACGGCGTCGTGCGCGATTTCACCGGCCACGGCGTCGGACCCACCTTCCACAGCGGCCTGGTCATCCTGCACTACGACCAGCCCGCCATCGAATCGATCATCGAGCCCGGCATGACGTTCACCATCGAGCCGATGATCAACCTCGGCGGCATCGACTACGAGATCTGGAACGACGGCTGGACCGTCGTCACCAAGGACCGCAAGTGGACCGCCCAGTTCGAGCACACCCTCGTCGTCACCGACACCGGCGCGGAAATCCTCACCCTCCCGTGAGCGCGCGCACGTCCCGCGGCTCGAGCCGCGCACGTGGTGCCCGGTTGTGTCCGGGTTCGGCGGTGCGGTGAAAGGGGCGTTGCTGGTCGCCGGGACGACCTCGGACGCGGGCAAGAGCGTCGTGGTCGCCGGGTTGTGCCGGATGCTGGCGCGGCGGGGAGTGCGGGTGGCGCCGTTCAAGGCGCAGAACATGTCGAACAACTCGGTGGTCGCGCTCGACGGTGGGGAGATCGGGCGGGCGCAGGCGTTGCAGGCGCGGGCGTGCGGGCTCGAGCCGAGTGTGCGGTTCAATCCGGTGCTGCTCAAGCCCGGGAGTGATCGGCGCTCGCAGTTGGTGGTTCGGGGGCGGGCCGTGGATACGGTCGGGGCGCGGGACTATTTCCGGCATCGGCGCCAGCTGCGGGAGGTGGTGGCCGGTGAATTGGCCGCGCTGCGAGCCGAATTCGATGTGGTGATCTGTGAGGGTGCCGGATCGCCCGCCGAAATCAATCTGCGGGCAACGGATCTGGCGAACATGGGTTTGGCGCGGGCGGCGGATCTGCCCGTCCTGCTGGTCGGCGACATCGATCGCGGGGGTGTGCTCGCGCACCTGTTCGGGACCGTGGCGATTCTGGAACCCGAAGACCAACAGCTCATCTGCGGATTCATCGTGAACAAGTTCCGCGGTGACGTCGAATTGCTCCGTCCCGGGCTCGATACGCTCACCGAGCTCACCGGACGTCCCACCCTCGGTGTCCTGCCCTTCGCCGAGGACCTGTGGATCGACGCCGAGGATTCCCTGGGCACCGTCGCCGACGCTCCGGTGGGCCGCCCGCGCCCGCCGCTCGGGACCGAATGGCTGACCGTCGCGGCGATCCGGTTGCCGCGCATCTCCAACTCCACCGACGTGGAGGCGCTGGCCTGCGAACCCGGCGTCTCGGTGCGCTGGGCGGACGATCCGTCCCGGCTGGCCGACGCCGACCTGGTGGTCCTGCCGGGCAGCAAATCCACCGTGAGCGATCTGGAATGGTTGCGCCGCACCGGAATTGCCGATGCCCTGTGCGCGCGCGCCGCGGCCGGACGGCCGATCCTGGGCATCTGCGGCGGATACCAGATGCTGGCCCGGCGCATCGTGGACGAGGTGGAATCGAGTGCGGGGGAGGTCGCCGGACTCGGCCTGTTGGATCTGGACATCGAGTTCAGCGAACCGAAGGTGTTGCGCCGCACCGCCGGTCGGGCAGCCGACTCCGGAATACCGTTGAGTGGCTACGAGATCCATTACGGCCGCGCGCGCCGCACCGGTGATCCGGCCTGGCTCGAACTCGACGACGGTCGCACCGAGGGCAGTGTGCGCGGGGCGATCCGCGGCACGCACCTGCACGGTCTGATGGAGTCCGACGACTTCCGCCGGGCCTGGTTGCGCGAGGTCGCCGCACAGGCCGGACGCTCCGGATTCCGTGTCGCCGAGGATGTTTCGGCCGTCGCCGAACGTGAGTCCCAGCTCGATCTGCTCGCCGATCTGATCGAGAAACATCTCGACATGACCGCGCTGGAACAGCTGATCACCACCGGCGTTCCGGACGGACTGCCCACCCTTGCGACGTCGCGGAACACGAACGCCTGAGCGCGATGCGTTCGGATCGGCGAACAGCCGCTCGACCGGCAGATAAACAGTCCGCGCGCCGATTCGGTGGCGGCTCGTGGCGGAGCTCTCCGCGGGCGTCGGTACGTGGGCAGCGACACGAGGTCTCGCGGGCGTCGGCCGTGTAGCGTGGGTCGGCATGGAAATACGGCGGATCGCGGTCGGTGACCGCGCCTGGACCGTTCGAATCGATGGCTCGCAGTTCCGGCATACGGTCGTCCTGCTGCCCGACGCGGGTGCTCCGGCAGATGTATACGACGCGGTGTGCGCCCGCCTGAACACCTCGGACCTCCGCACGATCGTGCTGGAATCGGTCGAGGGACTCGATACCGTGGGCGTGTACGCGATCCTGGACGAACTCGGCGTCCCGTGGGCCAACCTCGCCGGTTACGGTGCGGGGGCCGATCTGGCCTGGCAGCTCGCCGCCCGCGGCTTCGGCCGATTCATGGGCCTGGTCGCCGCCGGACGCGGACATCCGGCCGCCCCCGGCCCCGACGGTGCCGTCACCGATGCGAACTGCCCCGCCGTGGAGATCCCCACCACCGTCGTCGCGACCAAGAACCTGGCCCGCCCGGCCGCCGAGGCCGCCGCCCGCCACGTCTACGGGGAATTCCGCGTCGCGCAGGTCGACGTCACCGATCCGGCCGCCGAGGCGGCCCAGGAATTCGCCACCGAGATCGTGCTCCGCAGCGGCCAATGGTGAGTGCGGGACGCTAGGCGCGGTAGTCGGTGAGCCAGCGCAGCCAGGAGTCCAGTTCGGTGAACGCTCGCCGACGCACTGGTTCGGCGGACAGGAACACGTCGTGGCGGGCGCCCTCGATCGGCACGATATTGGTGCGTTCGCCCAGGCAACCGGCCCAGCGTTGGATCTGGCGCACGTCGAGTACGGTGTCCGCGACATCGGCCGCGGGGCCGTAGGCGCGCATGAACTTGGTCACCTTCGAGCGCAGGATCAGCGCGGGAACGCCGATGTCCAGGCCGCGCTGCAACTGGGCGTGCCCGCGCCGGATCGCGCGCAACCAGCCGAAATGCACCGGGAATCCGCTCAGCGGCTTCCAGTCCAGGTCGTAATCCCATTCGCCGGACGCGCTGCGATGCAGGCTGTCGCCGTAGGTGGTGACCTTCTGTCCGGGCAGGGTGGCCATGGCGCGCAGGCGGCCCAGTCCGCCGATCACGGTGTTGCCGACGATGGTGCGGTAGTAGGCCGGGCCTTGCAGATCGAACCAGGGGCTGTTCAGTGCCAGTCCGGTGATTCCCTGTGCGGCAACGCCTTCGGAAGCCTGGAGCCGATCCAGCCAGAGCGAGGTCACCAGTCCGCCGGTGGAGTGTCCCATCACCAGCACCGGCAGGCCGGTCTCCTCGCGCACGATGCGCAGCGCCTCGTTCAACTCGGTGTCGTACAGCGCCAGGTCGGTGACGTAGTGCGGGGTCTGCCCCGGACGCAGCGAACGCCCGCACTTGCGCAGATCCAGGGCGAAGAAGCGGTAGCCCTGGTCGGCCATGTGCTCGGCGAGGTGCCGTTGGAAGAAGTAGTCGGTGAAACCGTGCACGTACAACACCGCGCCGGTCGCCTCGGCCGTGGCGAGATATCGGACCAGGGTGGCCTCGACCGTGCCTTCGCCGTCCGGGTCGGAGCCCAGGGGTATCCGGCGCTGTTCGTATCCCTCACCGAGGACATCGGGCTGCCAGGAGTCGGTCCGCGGCCCGGCCAGCGGCGTCTCGTTCGTCACAGCCCCCACGATATTCGACCCGCTCAGCGGCGTCGCGGCACAGGTAGGCCGCTCACAGTGGGTGTGGCGGTTTCGGAATCGGGCATGTCGAGGGGCAGAATCAGGTTGAAGTGAACGACGGGTAACCTCGAACCCGCCGTATTCGCCGGAATTCCGGTGACGCACAACACAATGCCCAGGTGGTCCGCCCGGGGCGGGACCGCGCATAAGGACAAGGAAGTCGATCTACCCGTGCCGAACGCTGCGATGACTGAAAAGACCGATGTAGTCCTCATCGGTGCCGGCATCATGAGTGCCACCCTGGGCGCACTGCTTCGTCAGCTGCAGCCGGACTGGTCGATCACGATGTTCGAGCGCCTGGACGCTGCCGCCCCGGAGAGCAGTGACCCCTGGAACAACGCCGGTACCGGGCATTCCGCGTTGTGTGAGCTCAACTACACCCCGCGCACCGCCGACGGCGGCGTCGACGTGTCCAAGGCCGTCGACATCAACGAGCGGTTCCAGGTCTCGCGGCAGTTCTGGTCCTACGCGGTGGAGAACGGCGTGCTCGGCACGCCCTCGGAATTCATCAACCCGATCCCGCACGTCAGCTTCACCCACGGTGCGGACGGCGCGGAGTACCTGCGCAAGCGGTACGAGGCGCTGGTACGGCACCCGCTGTTCGAGGGTATGGAGTTCATCGACTCGCCCGAGGAGTTCACCCGGCGGTTGCCGCTGATGGCCAAGGGCCGCGACTTCAGCGAGCCGGTGGCGCTGAACTGGAGTGCCAAGGGCACCGATATCAACTTCGGCGCGCTCACCAAGCAGTTGCTGGCCTATCTGGGCCGCTCGGGCGTCGACATCGGGTTCGGCACCGAGGTGCGCAACCTGTCCAAGCAGTCCGACGGCAGCTGGGACGTCAAGGTGCGCAACACCCGCACCGGCTCGACCCGGCGGGTGAACGCGAAATTCGTCTTCGTCGGTGCGGGCGGTTACGCGCTGCCGCTGCTGCAGAAGGCCGGCATCTCCGAGATCGCGGGCTTCGCCGGATTCCCGGTCAGCGGCCAGTTCCTGCGTTGCACCAACCGGGAGCTGATCACCCGGCACGAGGCCAAGGTGTACGGTATGGCCGCGGTCGGCGCGCCGCCGATGTCGGTGCCGCACTTGGACACTCGCGTCATCGACGGTAAGCGCGGCCTGCTGTTCGGCCCGTACGCGGGCTGGACGCCGAAATTCCTCAAGGACGGCAAGTACGCCGACCTGTTCAAGTCGATCCGTCCGGGCAACCTGACCCCGATGCTCGGCGTCGGCGTGACCGAGCTGGGCCTGGTGAAGTACCTGGTCAGCGAGCTGCTGAAGTCCCCGGCGGGCAAGGTGAACGCGATGGAGGAGTTCATTCCGCGCGCCGACGGTCACGACTGGGAGCTGATCACCGCCGGTCAGCGCGTGCAGATCATTCGCCGCAAGGGCGTCGGCGGGGTGCTCGAACTCGGCACCGCGGTCATCACCGCCTCCGACGGCTCCATCGCGGGTCTGCTCGGCGCCTCGCCGGGCGCGTCCACCTGCGTCTCGGCCATGCTGGACGTGCTGCAGCGCTGCTTCCCGCGCGAGTACTCGGACTGGACGCCACAGCTCAAGGCCATGGTTCCCTCGCTGGGCGTGAAGCTGTCCGAGAATCAGGCGCTCTACCACGAGGTTTGGGACTGGTCGAACAAGGCACTCGGTCTGACCGAGAACACGCCGGAGGCAGAACTCGCGCAGAGCTGAGCGATGTGATAGCAAGACGCGATGATGTCAACGGTTGTTCTCAAAAGGTCATGGGCCGCGGATCTGGACACCGCAACCCTGTACAAGCTGTTGAAGCTTCGCGTCCAGGTTTTCGTCGTGGAGCAGAAGTGCGCGTATCCGGAGCTGGACGGGCTGGATCTGTTGCCGGAGACCCGGCACCTGTGGCTCGACGACGAGGGTGAGGCGATCAGCACGCTGCGCCTGAGCGAGGAGCACGAGAACGGGGTGAAATCGTTCCGCATCGGCCGTCTGTGTACCACGCCGTCCGCCCGCGGGCACGGTTACACCACGCGGCTGCTGCAGGCCGCACTCGCCGAAACCGGTTCGGCCACAGTGCGACTCAACGCGCAGACCTACCTGATCGATATGTACACCAAGCACGGTTTCGTGACCGACGGCGAGGAGTACATCGAGGACGGTATTCCGCACATTCCGATGCGGCGCGGTTAGCTTGCGGGTCCCGCAGCCCGGAAGTGGTTGCGGGACCGTCTATTTCGAATCCGATCAGTTGCCCGAAGAGATCGGCTCGCCCCGCACCTCGCGGGTGAGCAGCGTCGCCCCGGCCACCGCGCCGGGCATCAGCACGATCGCGACGAACGGCACCAGGAACGCCGCCGCGAGTGGAATTCCGAAGCCCCACACCAGCATCCGGCGTGAGCGCAGCAACTTCAGCTGGTCGCGCAGGGTGACTCCGCGACGTTGCATGGCCACGGTGGTGAGTTCCTGCACCAGGAAGAATCCGGTGACGCCGATGCCCACCACGGGCACCACCGTCTGCCCCACGACGGGCAGGAATCCGGCCGCGAACAGCACCACGGCCCAGGCCAGGGCCCGCAGCACCAGCGCGATGCCGTCCTTGATCGACCGCCAGGTCGACAAACCCGGTCCCGGCACCTCGTCCGGCGACTGGCTCCGGTCCACGTGCTCGGCCAGCGCCTCGTAGAACGGCTGCCCCAGCGCCAATGTCAGCGCGGTGAACGTGATCACCGCCAGGAACAGGCACAACACCAGCAACAGCACGTCCAGGAAGCCGCGCAGCACATCCGGCCAGGGCGAGGCCCAATGATCCGCGAACGGCGTCGCCCACGCGACGACATCGCCCACGAACCACGCCAACGCGACGATCGCGACCACGTACAACACCAGCGCGATGAGCCCCGGCACCAGCGCGTACCCGAACCGTCGCCGATGCGTCGCCACCCACCGCTGCCCTTGCAAGAGATACCCGAACCCCGCAGCCAGATCACGCACGCGCGCAGTCTATTCGCTCGCAGTCGAAAACGCTTGAGCGGTGCGCGTTTCCGTGGCCGGTCCGGATCGCGCCACCGGTCGAGGGAGGTGGGTGCGGGTCTGCTGTGGCGCGGTGATCGTCGGTGCGTGGGTGTTGCGAAGAGTTGTGTGGGTGCGGATCCTCACAGCAGGGGCGGGGGAATGCCTCGCCGACGCGGCAATAGAGTTGGGGAATGTCCGAGTCCGTCGCTGATGTCGTCGCTGGTCCGTCCATTGCTGCCGTGGGGGGCGGGGAGGCCGGGTTTCCGTTCTCGGCGGTGGTGGGGCAGGAGCAGTTGCAGTTGGCGCTGATTCTGTGTGCGGTGCATCCGGGGATCGGCGGTGTGCTGGTGCGCGGGGAGAAGGGCACCGCGAAGTCGACCGTGGTGCGGGCGCTGGCGCAGTTGCTGCCGCCGGTGGCCGATGAACGCGGTGCGGAGCGGCCCGCGCGGCTGGTGGAGCTGCCGGTCGGGGCGACCGAAGATCGGGTGGTCGGCTCGCTGGATCTGCAGCGGGTGCTGCGGGACGGAGAGCAGGCGTTCCGGCCGGGTCTGCTGGCGGCCGCGCATCACGGCGTGCTCTACGTCGACGAGGTCAATCTGCTGCACGACCATCTGGTCGACGTGCTGCTGGACGCCGCGGCGATGGGACGGGTGCATATCGAACGCGACGGGGTCTCGCATTCGCATCCGGCGCGGTTCGTGCTGGTCGGGACGATGAACCCGGAGGAGGGTGAGCTGCGTCCGCAGCTGCTGGACCGGTTCGGGCTCACCGTCGACGTGGCCGCCTCTCGCGATGTGGACGTGCGCATGGCCGTGGTGCGCCGCCGCCTGGACTACGAGGCCGATCCGAACGGATTCGCCACCCGGTACGCCGAGGCCGACCGGGAGATCGCCGACCGCATCCTCATCGCCCGTGACCTGGTCGGCGAGGTGGCGCTCGACGATGTGGAGTTGCGTCGGATCGCGGCATTGTGCGCCAGCTTCGACGTCGACGGTATGCGTGCGGATCTGGTGGTCGCCCGCACCGCGACCGCACATGCAGCGTGGCGCGGAAGTCGTTGTGTGACAGCCGATGACGTGCGTATCGCCGCGGAACTCGCACTGCCGCACCGACGTCGGCGCGATCCTTTCGACGAGCCCGGCATCAGCGAGGAACAGCTCGAGGAGGCGATGCAGCAGGCCGCCGAGGAGGCCGCGCGGGCCGAACATGACTCCGGCGAATCCTCCGGTCCGGCAGGCGAATCGGAGACCCCGCCGTCCGATGATCAGGGAGGTGCCGAGGGGCCCGACGGGCCACCCGAGGACGATCCGGACGGCGGCCCCGATACGCCCGGTGGTGGTGGCGGTGCGCCGGAGGGCCGGGCGGGCGCTCCGGCGAATTCGGTTGCCCGGCCGCCTCGCTGGGAGGTGCAGGGGGTCGGCGAGGGCGCGCCGGGACGACGTTCGCGGGCGAGCACCCGGCACGGTCGCGTCGTGCGGGCGGTGCCCGATGCCGCGGCCGGACTGCATCTGCTCGGCACGGTCTTCGCCGCCGCGCCCCACCAGCGTGCCCGCGGCCGGTTCGCGGGTCCGCTGGCGCTCGAGTCGGAGGATCTGCGCGGTGCGTATCGCGAAGGGCGCGAAGGCAATCTGGTGATCTTCGTGGTCGACACGTCGGGTTCGATGGCCGCCCGCGATCGGCTCTCGGCGGTCACCGGCGCGATCGTGGCCCTGCTGCGCGATGCCTATCAGCGGCGCGACAAGGTCGCGGTGATCACGATGCGCGGCAGCGAGGCCGAGCTGGTGTTGCCGCCGACCTCCTCGGTGGATATCGCGGTGCGTCGTCTGGCGGGTCTGCGCACCGGCGGGAAGACCCCGCTGGCCCGTGGACTGGTCGAGGCGCGGGAGGTCGTGCGGCGCGAGCGCGTGCGCGATCCGCAGCGTCGCGCGATGGTCGTCCTGTTGACCGACGGCCGCGCCACCGGTGGCGCGGATCCGGTCCCGCGCGCCCGCGCCGCCGCTCGCGTCCTGGCCCGCGACGGTGTCGCCGGTGTCGTGGTCGACTGCGAACGCGGCATGATCCGCCTCGGCTTGGCCGCGGACCTCGCCCGTGAGCTGCGTGCCACGTACATTCGTCTGGCCGAGATCACCGGTGATTCGGTGGCGGGCGTCGTGCGGTCGCAGGTGTCCGGGGTTCGCGCGGCCTGACCGTCACCGATACGAGAGGGGGTGCGCTCCGTTGCCGATCGCACACCCGCGATCATTGCGACGGAGTGGCTGGGACGTGGCCTATTGCGTTGGGGCCGTGCTGAGTTGGTCGGCGAGCGCGGTGAGTAGTTCGGAGCAGCCTTCGTCGACGGTAAGGGTGGCCAGCGGATCGCCGCGCGTATGGCCGCGGTTCACGATGACGACCGGGCGAGAGGTCTTGGCCGCGTGCCGGACGAAGCGCAGACCGGACATGACGGTGAGGGAGGAGCCCGCGGTCAGGAGTACCTCGGCATCCTCGACCAGGTCGTAGGCCGCGCGCACGCGGTCCTTCGGGACGTTCTCGCCGAAATAGACGATGTCGGGCTTGAGCATTCCGCCGCAGTGCTCGCAGTCGACCATGCGGAAGTGCGCGGTGTCGGTGACCACGGCGTCGGCGTCGGGGGCGACCTCCAGACCGTCGGTGACCGATTCGGCGAAGCCGGGATTGGCGGCCTCGAGCCGGTCGGCCAGGCGCATCCGGGAAATCAGGGACGAGCAGCTCAGGCAGCGCACCCGCGCATAGGTGCCGTGCAGGTCGATCACGCGGCGACTGCCCGCCTTGGTGTGCAGCAGGTCCACGTTCTGGGTGATCAGGCCGCTGACGACGCCCGCCCGCTCGAGCCGGGCCAGCGCACGATGACCGGGATTCGGTCGCGCGGCATCCATGCGCCGCCAGCCGACGTGGTTGCGCGCCCAATACCGTTGCCGGAACACCGGATCCCCGACGAACTGCTGGTAGGTCATCGGATTGCGCGGCGGCGAACTCGGCCCCCGATAGTCCGGAATCCCGCTGTCGGTGGACAACCCCGCCCCGGTGAGCACCGCCACTCGACGGCCCGCGACGACGTCGAGCACCCGATCGAGGGCGCTCACGGTCAGAACTTCCGGCATGAATCCAGCGTACGACCCGGTCCCGGCAGGCCGGTTGTGCAGGCCGGGGCGGGGGCCGGGCTGTGGACCGGGTGTGGCAACGTGGAGCAGCAGTTCACGTGCGGAAGGAGCGGTGTCGATGCCCAAGGGTGTTCCCGAGACGGTGCCCGATGACGGGTTGACCACCCGGCAGCGGCGTAATCAGCCTGTTCTGGCGGTGCACACCGGGCCCGGCAAGGGCAAGTCGACCGCCGCGTTCGGGATGGCGTTGCGGGCCTGGAATCAGGGGTTCGACATCGCGGTGTTCCAATTCGTGAAGAGTGCGAAATGGAAGGTCGGGGAGGAGGCGGCGTTCCGCACCCTCGGCCGGTTGCACGAGGAGACCGGTACCGGCGGCCCGGTCGAATGGCACAAGATGGGTGAGGGCTGGTCCTGGACCCGCAAACAGGGCACCGAGGACGACCACGCCGCCGCGGCGCTGGCCGGTTGGCAGGAGATCGCCCGCCGCCTGGCCGCCGAACAGCACCGGTTCTACGTGCTCGATGAATTCACCTATCCGCTGAAATGGGGGTGGGTCGATGTGGACGAGGTGGTCGGGACCCTGCGTAACCGCCCCGGCAATCAGCACGTGGTGATCACCGGACGGGACGCACCGCAGGCGCTGATCGAGGCCGCCGATCTGGTCACCGAGATGACCAAGACCAAACATCCGATGGATGCGGGTCGCAAGGGCCAGCGCGGCATCGAATGGTGAGCACACCCGCGGTGGTCATCGCCGCACCGGCTTCCGGAAGCGGGAAGACCACTCTGGCAACGGGTTTGATCGGTGCGCTGCGTCGCGCGGGACATTCCGTCGCCCCGTTCAAGGTGGGCCCGGACTATATCGACCCCGGATATCACGGTCTGGCCGCCGGACGCCCGGGGCGGAATCTGGATCCGGTGCTGGTGGGCGTGGAGCGGGTGCTGCCGCTGTATCGGCACGGGACGCGCGGCTGCGATATCGCGGTCGTCGAGGGCGTGATGGGCCTGTTCGACGGTCGTATCGACGAACATCAGGGGCAGTCGGTCGCGGAGGGATCCACCGCCCAGGTCGCGGCGCTGCTTGGCGCACCGGTCGTGCTGGTAGTGGACGCGCGCGGGCACAGTCAGAGCCTGGCCGCCCTGCTGCACGGATTCGCCACCTACGACAGCGAGATCCGGCTCGGCGGTGTGATTCTCAACCGCGTCGGCAGCGAACGACACGAGCAGGTGTTGCGCGCCGCATGCGACCGGGTCGGTCTGCCGGTGCTCGGCGCATTGCCGCGAATGGCCGAATTGGCCGTCCCCTCACGACATCTGGGCCTCATCCCGGCGGTGGAGCACGGCGGCGCGGCGCGGTCGGCGGTCGACGCGATGATCGAACTCGTTGCCGCGCACGTGGATCTGGCCGCGATCGCCCGGCTGGCCGGTGCGCGGGTGTCCGGGCCGAGCTGGGATCCGGTGGCGGAACTGCGTGCGCCGGTGGCCGGTGCGCCGGTTGTGACGGATCCGGCTGCCGGTACGTGGGAACCGGGAGCGCACGGTGTGCAGCGTACGGCCGACGGCCCGGTGATCGCGATGGCCGGTGGCGCGGCGTTCACCTTCGGCTATGCCGAGCATCGCGAACTGCTGGCGGCGGCGGGCGCGCAGGTCGCGGTCTTCGACCCGCTGCACGACGACTTGCCCACCGGGACAGCCGGTGTCGTTCTGCCGGGCGGATTCCCGGAGGAGCATGCGGCGGAGTTGTCGGCGAACGATCGGCTGCTCGACGCGCTGCGCGCCGCGGCCCACGCGGGTATGCCGGTGCACGCCGAATGTGCGGGACTGCTGTATCTGACCCGCAGCCTGGACGGGCATCGCATGGCCGGGGTCGTCGACGCGGCAGCCGAATTCGGGCCACGATTGACACTGGGTTATCGGGATGCGGTGGCGCTGACCGATTCTGCGCTCTGGACTGCCGGGCAACGAGTGCGCGGACACGAATTCCACCGGACCCGACTGATTTCCGCCGCAGCAGCCGATCCGGCGTGGGCCTGGCGCGCACCGGATGGCGAGGCCATTCGCGAGGGTGCGGTGATTCATCGGGTGCACGCGTCGTATCTGCACACCCATCCCGCCGGGAACCCCGTGTCGATCGCCGGATTCGTTGCTGCCGCAGCGGATTACGCCGCTCTGCGCGCCGATGTGTGAATCGGGTCCGGGCAGCGGCGAACTAGTCGTCGGCGTGGGATGCCGTCCGGCGACTGCCGCAGCGGATATTCTGCGTGCGGTGCGGGAGGTAGTGGGAAACGAGAAGTTCCGTGCTCTGGCGACGATCGACCGCCGAGCGAGTGAACCGGGGATATCATCCGCCGCAGCCGAACTGGGAGTTCCGGTCATCGCATTCACCGCGGATGAACTCGCCGAGGTGGGTGTCCCGAATCCCGCGGCACGAACCAGGGCCGCTGTCGCCACCGCCAGCGTCGCCGAGGCTGCCGCATTACTGGCCTGTGAAAAAGACTGCGGCACAGCATATCTCGTGACACCGAAAACGGTGCGGGGGCCGGTGACGGTCGCCGCGGCCAGCTGTCGACAGCGAATGGTGCCGTCGGTCGGGTTGCGATGACGGCCGGCCGATAGCGGCCCGGCATTCGAACCCGAACTCGGCTCGCCGGGAATGGAACCGGTTCGGTCGCGGTGCGCGTGCCGGTGGTCCGGTCGAGTCAACCCCGCCAGGATTCGAGCACCCGGTCCAGCGTCGGGCGGATCTTCGCGCGGGCATCCTTGCGCGGTGTGCCCGCCATCAGCAGCCGGTCGTAATCAGTGTCCAGATGCCGGATCGAGGCGATCACCGCGAGTGTCACCGCCTCGGCGGCAAGGACTTTCGCGGCCGCGCTGCGCCCGACGCGCCCGCTGCCGCGCACCGCGGCATGGTCGGCGATCTCGGTGGCGCGCTCGGGCGGGCAGTGCGGGAACAGCCGCTGGATCTCGGCGGCCATCCGCGCCTGGAATTCGACGTCCTGTGCCGCGCGCCGAGCGGTATCGCGTTCGCGGCGGCGCAACCGCGCGTCCTCGTCGGCCAGGCACTGCTCCTCCGCGCGGGCCAGTGCCTGTTCCTCCACCAGGATGCCCACGCGTTCGTGGCGTTTGCGCCGCGCGTTGAACCGCACGACGACCGCGGCCAGGGTGCTCTCCTTCTTGGCGCGTCGGCTCAATGCCGCGTCCCCTGCGGGCAGGAATTCCAGATGGTCGAGATCCGCGCAGGTCAGGCACAGTGGCCCGGCATCGGACATGATCTGATACGGACCGGTGTCCGAACATTCCGCGCAGGTCCAGTCGCCGGGCACCGCCGTCACGACCGTGAGGTCGGGCGCCTTGTTCTGGCGCTGCACCATCTGCTCGCGGCGGGCCGGGCTGAGGTCGGGGGAGAGCCAGTGCGTGCGGAACACCGCCTCGTCACCGTCGCCGACGAAGATCAGCGGTGCGTGGTCGCGACTGCCGGACAGATAGGCGGTATCGCTCGGGGTCAGGCCGCTCTCTCGCGCCCACTCCCCGAGCAGATCCGCGACATCACGCAGCCGCGCCCCGTCCACCGGCGCCAGCTTCACCAGCGAGGGCGCCCGCCCCTGCCGCCAGCGCTCGACGTGCGCCGAGGTCAGCCAGCCCAAACCCACCAGCACATCGACCGTGGACACGTACTTGTGCTGGGCCAGTGCCGCTTCCGCGGCCGTGACCACCCGACGCCGGAGTTTGGACATGGATGGAACCATAGAACACGGCCACGACAGCGCCCGCGCTCCGTCGCCTCCGGTCAGGGAGCCACGGACGTCCAATCGGCGAAACCGGTCGGGTCGTGCCGCCCCAGGCTGGCGTGTTCGAACATGCCCCAGCCCTCGGCGTCACCGCACCGGGCGCGGGCGACGTGATCGATCACACCCCACGGAATGCGCCCGGCGACAGCGGGATCGGTCAGGTCGTAACTACTGGAGGAGGACCAGTCCGCACCTTTCCAGACGCCGTGCTGCCAATCCGGATCGCCGCCGTAGCCGCAGCCGATGTGCAGCGCCATGAACGTCTGCGGCTCGATGTGCACCTCCACCGGTTTGCCGTCCGAGGCGGTCATCTCCAGCCGCGCGGCAACGGGAATTCTTGTGCCGGAACGATAGTCGATGTGCACGCGCGGCCAGCCGAGTTGCTCGACCCGACCGTCGGCCCAGATCCGGGTGGCATCGTTGAGGGTGCGGAATCCGTCCGGATTCTCCTGCACGATGACGACGATGGCGAAGTCCTCGAAGCGCAGCGGCACATACATCCACCAGAAGCCGCCCGGTCCGGATGCGCCTGCGCGCCCCGCCGGTTCGGTCTCCCCGACCGGGCGGATACCCCACGACCGGTCCCGGCTGCCGGTCCAGACCTGCGGATCCACGGTCAGATCGGTCCCGTCCACGTGCAGCGTGCCCGCCCACGAACCCACCTGGGCGAATCGGGACGCATCGATGATCGGCCGGTTCCCGGCCAGGATGAGATGCGGCTGTTCCAGCACCGCGGGAAAGGCTCCGGTCCAGGTCAGGTCGAAGCCGAGATCCTCGTGCTCGCAGACGATCCGGATGCGATCGAGTGGTTCGAGCACCTCGACGCGGTAGCCGCCGACCCGCTGGTCCAGGCCGCGTTCGGTGAGTTCGGTCGAAAAGCGCACGGCCCGTTGAGTTTCGCCGCGTCGCACGGCCGCGTACGCGTCGATGACGCCCAGGTTCGGATAAACGCCCAGACCCGTCACCAGGAAGGTGCCACCGTCCCGGTCGTGGCCGTTGAAATAGCTGCGGTCGTAGAAGTTCCGGTCGCTGGTGCCGACTCTGGCCAGCGACAACGGGGTCTGATGGATCGGATATTCGTCCAGCGGTGCGGGGGTCGGGCCGACGCCGCGGCCGTCGGATTCGCTCATACCTGTCAATCCCATTCGTAGGTGCCGTCGAGCAGAGCCTCGAGACTTCTGCGGTGCATGATGTAGTCGTCCCGGTCGGGGGTGTCGGTGTCCTCGCCGAAGTGGATCATCCGGCGCTTGACCCGGGCCATCACCACCCCATGCCGCAGTGCCGCGTAGACCAGGTAGAAGTCCAGGTCGCGCAGGCGATATCCGGCGGCCCGCTCGTAGTGCGCGACCACATCCTCCCGGCGCAGGAAATCCGGCAGTCCCGGCTGGCCGAATTGCGTTGCCAGATCCTGGAAGAACCGGTGGATGAAGATCACCCACGCCACATCGAGCTCGCGTGGGCCCAGTGCGGCCATCTCCCAGTCCAGCACGGCGACCGGATCGAACTCCTGGTAGATGATGTTGCCCGGCCGGGAATCGCCCCAGCTGAGCACGTCGGGGCCGGGATCGAGCGGCCAGTGCTGCTCGAGCCAGTCGAATGCGCGCTCCAGCAACGGGATCGGGTAGCCGTCGTCCGCGAGGGCCCAGCGGTACCAGGCGCGGGTGGCATCGACGTGCCGGCGCAGCGAGTCGCCGGATTCGGCCAGCTCCGGGAACTTCGCCGCCGGATCGGCGATGTCGTGGATTTCGGCGATGATGTCGATGGTGTTGCGGGTCAGCAGCATTCGCTGCTCCGCAGTGGCGTCGAACAGCCAGCCGATGAATACGTACGGCGGATTGTCCTCGGGGATGCGGCCCTCCACCTGCTGCATCACGAAAAACGGTGCGCCGAGCACGGATTCGTCCTTCTCGAACCAGCACAGTGGCGGCACGGGCACCGAACTGTGTTCGGCCACGCCCGCCATCACCGCGTATTGCCTTGCCAGATCGTAGGTTTCGAAGACCGGAAAGGAGTCGTTCTCCGGCGCCATGCGGGCAACATAGGAGCCGGTGAGC
This sequence comes from Nocardia jiangxiensis NBRC 101359, assembly GCF_000308615.1. Taxonomy (GTDB): domain Bacteria; phylum Actinomycetota; class Actinomycetes; order Mycobacteriales; family Mycobacteriaceae; genus Nocardia; species Nocardia jiangxiensis. The sequence goes on along the minus strand of NZ_BAGB01000047.1, from coordinate 509,425 downwards.
GTTTTCCGGTCCTTCTGCCAGGAGGCGTCGAACAGGACCGACGAACTCGACATCCCACCGGCCTGCGGACGGCGCAGATCGGTGAGCGTCGGTGCGTCGTCGCAGCCGACCTTGTCACCGAGCCATCCGGTCAGGCGTTCGGCGAGGTCGTAGAGATCCCGGGCGCTGGTGGTGAGCTGTCGCCGCTGTTCGGGATCTGGATCGGAATCGTCCGACATGATCGGGTCCTCCTGGCTTCTGGAACTGCCTGCGTGGGGTGCTTCGGACCGGTTCGGGAGGTCCGTGGCGACACGATGGAGGGAATGTAACGCGTTCTATTCGCCGCTCGTGGTGGAATCCGAGAGACGTTATTCGCCGATTCCGATGACCGGGACGGAGGTTGCCGGGATCGGGGGCAGCCTGCCTGGAATGCGGGTTGCGGCGTGTGTCGAGAGGGCCGGAAGATCGGTGGGAGGATCCGGCGGAAGTCGGTTTCGGGTGCGCTGGTTCGAGCGGGAGGTCGAGCATGAGCGACGGTGTCAAGGAGCGGGACGACATATCGGAGATCCGGTCGGGGGACGATGCTGTGACGGCGTGGAACCCGTTCACCCGCATCGTCTTCCGGTTCCTGCTGATCTACTTCGGGCTGTTCTGCCTGATGGTCCCGCAGATCACGATCGCCTTCACGGGCTGGTTCCGCACCTGGTTGCCGAGCCGGACGGGAGCATGGCAGCAGAAGCTGCTGGATCCGGTGCTCGGCTGGGTGGGGCGCACGGTGTTCGGTGCGCACGACGTGCGGATCTACCCGAGCGGGAGCGGCGATCAGGCGATCTACTGGGTGCAGTTGTTCTGCGTGCTGGTCGTGGCGCTCGTCGCGACGGTGGTGTGGTCACTACTGGACCGGCGTCGGCTCGGATACCGCACGCTCGCGGGCTGGGCGCTGCTGGTCCTGCGGCTGTTTCTGGGCGGGCAGATGCTCCTGTACGGATTCGTCAAGGTGATTCCGACGCAGATGGCCGCACCGTCGTTGGGCACGCTGCTCGAACCGTACGGGCAGTTCACGCCGATGGCGGTGCTGTGGAATCAGGTGGGGTCCTCCCAGCCGTACGAGATGTCGCTCGGACTGGCCGAGGTGCTGGCCGGGCTGCTGCTGTTCATCCCGCGCACCGCCGTGCTGGGCGCGATGCTGAGCCTGGTGGACCTGGCCCAGGTGTTCCTGCTCAACATGACCTTCGACGTGCCGGTCAAGATTCTGTCCGCCCATCTGCTGCTGGCGAGTCTGATCCTGCTCGCACCGGAGGCGCGGCGGCTGTTCACCGTGTTGCTGCTCGGCCGCGCTGCCGGACCCTCGACCACGCCGTATCCGTTCCACACCCCGCGATCCCGGCGGATCGCAGCGCTGGTTCAGGTACTCCTGGGGATCTGGGTGGTGATCGGTCTGTGTCACCTGCAGTGGCTGACCTGGCACCAGTACGGCGGCGGCCGGGAGAAGCCGCCGCTGTACGGCATCTGGACCGTCACGCGGTTCACCCGGGACGGACAGGACGTGCCACCGCTGGTCACCGATGCCGATCGCTGGAATCGGGTCATCTTCGACTATCCGGGCGTGCTCGAATTCCAGCACATGGACGGCGCCCTGGAGGGCCTGCCGGCCACGGTCGATCCGGCGGCGCACCGGATCACGATCAAGGCCGTGCCGAACAATCCCGGGCCCACGGGCGTCCTGACCTTCCAGCAGCCCGCGTCCGACCGTGCGGTGCTGACCGGTGAATTGAACGGCCACCCGGTGAGCATCGCGCTCGAACACCTCGACGCGGACCGATTGCCGTTGCGCCGCACCGGATTCCGCTGGGTCCAGAACAATCCGCGGCACCCCTAGTGCAGCGAGCCGACGGGGCCGAGTCCGCCCGGAGGTCCCGGCCGCGATCCGCCCGGTTCGGCGCGCAGACGACACAGCGTCCGGGAATTCCGTTGCGGCGCGCCGGGTTCGCACTCGATATGACAGCCGACTTCTCCGAGAATCTGAAAAAACTCCTGGACGACACCGCCGTCTTCGCGACCCTGGCGACCGTCGGCCGGGACGGACAGCCGCACCTCACCGTGATCTGGCTCGAACGTGACGGTGACGAACTGGTCTACTCCACGACCGTCGATCGGCAGCAGTACAAGAACATCGTGCGCGACCCGCGGGTGACGGTCATGATCGTGCCGCCGGGCGACCCGTACGTCTACGCCGAGATCCGCGGCAGCGTCACCGTGACTCCCGATACCGCCCGGGAGCTGCCGGATCGGTTGTCGCACAAGTACACCGGCAAGCCTTACGCGGAGTTCAACCCCGCTTCGGTCAACGACGGTGAGCGGGTGATCGTGCGCGTCGCCCCGACGGCGGTGCGTGGACGTCTCTGAGCGCCGCCGCCGGGGTCGTGGGTGGTTGCCGGGTTCGCATGCGCGGGCCGTAGGCTCGAAACTTGTGCCGAACACGCAGGACGACCAGCAAACAGGTGACCCGAACTATGTCGTCGGGCTCGATCTCGCGGGCCGCCGCGTCGTCGTCGTGGGCGGCGGCTCGGTGGCCCAGCGGCGGCTGGGGTTGTTGATCGCCTCCGGGGCCGATGTCCAGGTGATCAGCCGGACCGTGACACCGGCCGTCGAGGGGATGGCCGCCTCGGGGCAGATCGGCCTCGAATTGCGCGACTACGCCCCGGGCGACCTCGACGGGGCGTGGTACGCCGTCGCCTGCACCGACGAGCCCGAGACCAATGCCGCGATCGTCGCCGAGGCGACCGAGCGGCGCATCTTCTGCGTGCGCGCCGACAACGCCCGGCTGGGCACGGCGGTCACCCCGGCCACCGCCCGGTACGACGGTATGACTCTCGGCGTGCTGGCCGGGGGACGTCATCGTCGCTCGGCCGCGGTGCGTAACGCGCTGCTCGAGGCGTTGCAATCCGGTGTGGTGACCGGTGATTCCGAACCCGCCGCCCCCGGTGTCGCACTCGTGGGTGGCGGGCCCGGCGATCCGGATCTGATCACCGTGCGCGGCCGGCGCTTGCTGGCGCGCGCGAATCTCGTTGTCGCCGACCGGCTCGCACCGCCGGAACTGCTCGCCGAACTCGCTCCCGACGTCGAGGTGATCGATGCGGCGAAGATCCCGTACGGGCGGGCCATGGCTCAGGAGGCGATCAACTCCGCACTCGTCGAGGGCGCCAGGGCAGGCAAATTCGTCGTGCGGCTCAAGGGCGGCGACCCGTACGTGTTCGGGCGCGGCTACGAGGAACTCGAGGCGTGTGTGGCCGCGGGTGTTCCGGTGACGGTCGTTCCCGGCGTCACCAGCGCCATCTCCGTGCCCGCGTTGGCCGGGATCCCGGTCACCCACCGCGGCGTGACGCACGAGTTCGTGGTTGTCAGCGGTCATATCGCACCCGATCACCCGGACTCGCTGGTGGATTGGCCGGCGCTGGCCCGGCTGCGGGGCACGCTGGTGCTGTTGATGGCGGTCGAGCGGATCGAGAAGTTCGCGGCCGCGCTCCTGGACGGTGGCCGTCCGGCCGATACGCCCGTCACCGTGGTCCAGGAGGGCAGTCTGCGCACCGAGCGCGTCCTGCGCGCGGATCTGGCCACGGTCGCCGAACGGGTGCGTGCGGAGGGCATCCGTCCGCCCGCGATCATCGTCATCGGCCCGACCGCCGGTTTCGATGCGGCGATCCCGGACTCCGCCCGGACCGCGGCAGCGGAGTAATCCTCGCCGAGTATCGCGGCAGGCCAACGGATTTCGCCTGCGATCAGCGGTTATGTCCGCGTCATCGCGAATTCTCGCGGTTTTCGGGGCGGTATTGTACGACCAGAATTCTGTGTGACATGGATCACATATTCAGTTGTGTCAGACTCACCACAACGCGAGGTAACCGGGTTACTGTGTGATCGGTAGATTCCCCCGTGGGGCGATGCGGCGCTACGGTCACCAGCCCTGACCTGCCGCACACTCTTCGGTGCGATCCCGGTATTGCGAGTGACCCTCACCCCCGGGTGGAGGCTCGTCGAGCATGCCGGTCGTCGCGACGGCGGGGTGCTGCGTTGTGGCCCGGCCCAAGGACCTGCCGCGATCTTCACGTTCGAGAAGCGGGATGGAAATATGGCTGTTCGTTCTGTCGATCCCATTGACCGAGGTGTCTGGGAGGTTGCCCGCTGGCGGGCTCATGTACGTAGGCATCCGTTGCGCTACCACCTGGTCGTCATCGCGCCGACCGCCGCCGAGGTGGTCCGGTACGCGGGCGGGTGGGTGTTCGACCGGGCGAGCGCCGGTTGGGAGGTGACCGCCCTGGTCGCCGAATGCTCGAATGTCCGCCCGCTCGGAATCCTCGGTGCGACGGTCCTGGACCTGGAGCAGGCGCTGACCGTCCTCGAGCGTGATATGCACCCCAATGCGGTCGCGGTGGCCTCGCAGACGTATCTGTCCGACGACCGAGTGTGCGCCGGTGTGCACGAATATCTCGACAGCCGGCCCGTCGAGGTCGCGCTGTGGGGGGAGGGGCTGCCGACGGAACTGGACGACCGGATCGAGCCGGTGTCCCATCGAATGAGCAACGCGGCGCGGGTGTTCAAGACGTGCGCGTTGGCCGCGGCGGGTTTCCCGGGTGAATCGCCCGAGCAGACCGAGGCGTTCCGCATTCGCGAGCTGCCGCCGCCGAGCTGTCGATGCGACGGAGATCTCGTCTCCGCCAAGTGAATTCGCGGGAAGATCTCGCAATGTCCTTGTGTCCGTGTCCGGATGGCGTTCGCGTCGTCCGGTAGCGGGTCGGGATCGGCCGTGTGACCGATCGCCCCGGCACTGCTGTGCCGGGGCTACCGGTTTTTGTAATCCCTTGTTGCCGAACGCCATTCGCGTGTGCGCCTGAGTTCGGGCCGCTTACTCCCGGATGTCGTGAGAGCGGTGGTGCGTGACCGGGCACGCTGACACATGTCACTGAGAAATGATATTCTCGCACACGAGAATCAAACTTCCATTCCGTAAGAGTGAGGTACTGCGATGACGTTGCAGTCGGTATTGGACGATCTACGCAAGCTGCCCGGTACGGGTGCGGTCATCCCGGTCATCGATCCGGTGACCGAGGAGCCGATCACCGAGTTCACCGATTGCGGTCCGGAGGCCGTCGACGAGGCGGTGTCGCGGGCGCGGGCGTCCTTCGAATCGGGCGTCTGGCACGCCATGCCCGGCCGCGAGCGCGCGAAGATCATGTGGCGCATCGCAGATCTGATGGACCACTACGCCGAGGATCTGGCCCAGCTGGATTCGCTCAATACGGGTATGCCGCTGGCACAGGCGCAGATGATCGTCCCCACCTGCGCGGAATTCTTCCGCTACTACGCGGGCTGGTGCACCAAGGTCAACGGCACCGCGCACGAAGTGCAGATGACCGGCGGAATCTCCGGCGCCTACGCCGATATGCACGCCTACACGCTCAAGGAGCCCTACGGCGTGGTCGGGCTGATCTTCCCGTGGAACGGCCCGGTCTTCAACGCCTGCGCCAAGATCGCTCCGGCGCTGGCCGCGGGCTGCAGCAGCATCGTCAAACCCGCCGAGGAGACGCCGCTGTCGGCTCTGCTGCTGGACCGCATCATCGCCGAGGCCGGGGTGCCCGAGGGTGTGGTCAACCTGCTCAACGGTTACGGCTACACCGCGGGCGCGGCGCTGACCGCGCACCCGGACGTGGAGAAGGTCGCCTTCACCGGTTCGACCGAGGTCGGCAAGGAGATCGTGCGGGCCTCGGCGGGCAACCTGAAGAAGGTCATGCTCGAACTCGGCGGGAAGTCGCCTGTGCTGATCTACGACGACGCCGATCTGGACATGGCCATCATGATGGCGGCGATGGGCATCTTCATCCACTCCGGTCAGGGATGCGTGTGCGGGTCGCGGATCTTCGTGCAGCGCGGGGTCTACGAGCGGGTCGTGGAGGGCATCGCGACGGTCGCGAAGAACCTCAAGCTCGGCGGGCCCGAGGAGGAGGGGGCCATGATCAGCCCGCTCATCAGCGCCAAGCAGCTCACCCGCGTGCTGGGATACCTCGATGAGGGCAAGCGGGACGGTGTCGAGATCGTCACCGGCGGTGAGCGGCTCGATCGACGCGGCTACTTCGTCCAGCCGACCGTGCTCACCAATGTCGACCCTGCGACCAGCCGCCTCTACAAGGAGGAGATCTTCGGGCCGGTGGTGACGATCCTGCCGTTCGACGACGATGACGAGGCCGTGGCGCTGGCCAACGACACCACCTACGGTCTGGCCGCGACTGCCTGGACCACCAACCTCGGCCGCGCCCACCGCATCGCCAAGCGCCTGCAGGCGGGCACGGTCACCTTGAACTGTCAGCTGGTCTTCGACCACGCGGTGCCGTTCGGCGGGTACAAGCAGTCCGGTTGGGGGCACGAATTCGGTCGCGAGGGCGTCGAGGCGTACATGCAGACCAAGTCGGTCTGGGCTCAGCTGTAGTGAATTGCGCCAACGGTCCGTCCCCGCTCGTTGTGAGCCGGGACGGACCGTCGGCGTGTGCGGAGTTGCGTGTCGTGTGCAACCGGTGCGATGGTGCCGGGATGCTGGAGGAATGGGAGCCGAACATGGCGGATGCGGCCGGAACTGGCGCGTTTTTGACATGGCCGGTATCGGTTACAGTGGCTCACTGTGCCAGATAACCCCGCTGCGACAATGGACCATCCGATGACCCAGCGGGCGTTCGGGCTGCCGATTCTGATCCTCAGCGGGTTGAATCTGATGGTGATCCTGGACGGGACCATCGTGATCCTCGCGCTGCCCCGGCTGCAGGAGCAGATGGGGCTGTCGAGCTCCGGCAGCGCCTGGACGGTGACCGCATACGGTTTGACCTTCGCCGGACTCATGCTGCTCGGCGGACGGATCGGAGATCTGTTCGGGCGCAAGCGAGTTCTGATGGTCGGCGTCGCGGTGTTCACGATCTCCTCGCTGGTGTGCGGGTTGGCGCAGGACGAGATCATGCTCATCCTCGCCCGCGGTGTCCAAGGGATCGGCGGTGCGATCGCGGCGCCCTCGGCGATGGCTCTGGTGGTCAGTACCTATGCGGCCGGTCCGGTGCGCACGCGGGCGATCGCGATCTTCGGCTCCATGCAGGCCATCGGTTCGGTCGGCGGATTGGTGATCGGTGGTGCGCTCACTCAGCTGAACTGGCGGCTGGTCTTCCTGATCAACGTGCCGATCGGAATCCTGATCGTGCTCGGCGCTGTCTTCGTGCTGCGCGATACCACTCATCACCGGTCGGCCCTGGATGTGCCCGGGTCCGTGCTCGGAACCGCGGCCTGCGGTGCGGTCGTACTCGGTGCCACCGAAGGCCCCAACTGGGGGTGGACGAGTCCGGTGATCCTCGGTTCGCTGATCGCGGGGGCCGTACTGTTCGTGGCGTTCATCGTCGTGGAACGCTCCGCGGAGAATCCGGTGTTGCCGCTGTCGCTGTTCAAGAATCGTGACCGGTCGGTGACATTCGTCGCGCTGCTGCTCGGCTCGGGCGTACTCGGTGGTATGACCTACTTCGTCGCACAGTTTCTCCAGAACGTCGTGGGCTACAGCCCGCTGATCGCGGGTGTGGCTTCGATTCCGTTCACCCTGGGGGCAGGCATCGGCACGGGGGCGGCATCCAAGGCCGTCGTCATGGTCAAGCCGCGCTGGTTGCTGGTGCTGGCGGGAGTCTTCCTCGCCGCCGCGGGTATCTACGGATCGACGCTCGACGGCAGTGTCCAGTACTGGCCGACGCTGCTGATCCTGTTGCTGGCGGCGGGCTTCGGCGTCGGGCTGGTGATCGTCACCGGACCGCTGTGCCTGCTGGTCGGTGTCCCGGTCGCCGAGATCGGTCCGCTCTCGGCGATCGGCCAGATGATCTTCGCCCTGGGCACGCCGCTCTCGGTCGGCATCCTGACTCCCATCGCTGCCTCACGCACCCTGTCCATGGGCGGGCGTACCGGCCGCGTTGCGTCGATGACCGCCGATGAGATCAACGCGCTCAGCAGCGGCTACACCCTGGTACTGCTGATCTGCGGCGTCTGTGCGTTCGTCGTCGGCCTGATCGGCTTCACTCTGCGATACACACCCCAGGAGCTTGCGCTGGCTCAGGATGCCGAAAAGGAATCGCAGCAGACTTAGGGGTTCGATGTCGCACCCTTTTCCGGTAGACGCACTCGATGCGTGGCGGTGTACCCGGCAAGTCGTTGCGTAAGGGGTGCGGCTGTGGATCGGTGCTGGTCGGGGGCCGTTGGGTCCGGTTAGGGTGGGGCCTGTCGGGGGAGTCGGCCCTCGCGCAGGGGATGGAGGGGACGATGTCCGTGGGGATGATGGCTGGTGAGTTCGGCGAGCAGTCGGAACTCGAGCGGGGCGGGTGGTCCTGTGCGCAGCTGAGTGCGCTGGATCCGCCGTACGAGTGGGAGCTGGTGGAGGGGCAGATCGTGGTGCGCGGCCGAATCGGGTACCGGCACAGACTTGTTCGTGATGCGCTGGTGCGGGCGTTAAGGTCGGCGCGGCGCGCGCCGTATGCGGTCCACGCCGATCAGCGCATGGCGCTCGGCGAGTTCAGTGTCCTGCGACCGGATGTCGTGGTGGTCGACGAGTCGGCCGTCGAGATGTATGCCGCCGACGGAATTCCGGCCGCTGCCGCGGTGCTCGTGGTGGAGATCGTCCCGGACGATTCCAGAGGAGACGACTGGTACCGCACGCCGCGGTTGTACGCCGACGCGGGGATCGCCAACTTCTGGCGGGTCGAGCGTGGGCGGGACGATCGTCCGATCGTCTATCAGTACTGGCTCGATCAGGAATCGCGCGAGTACGTCCCGGCGCCTACGCCGATCCACAGCGGCACGCTGTCCACCGCGGTGCCGTTCCCGGTCCGGGTCGACCTGTCGGCGATCTACACGCCCAGGCCGGACGGCCGCGCGTCGCGCGGGTCCGGTGGTCATGGTCCGTCGATGCGGCCGCGTTCTGGTACCGGGTGTGTTGGCGGACAACGTTATTCGTCAGCTCCGGTCGCGACCCGGCGGTGAGTGCGAATGTCGCGGCGATCAGGGAGCGAGCCGGACCTCGGCGATCGCGGATTCGGCGAGGCTGCTCAGGTACAGGGTGCCGTCTCGTTCGGCGACTCCGGTGACCATCGCATAGGGATCCGCTTCGCGTTGCAGATCGTGGACGAGCGCGCCGTCGAAGTCGAATGCCTGCACCCAGGCGGTGCGCACCGGTTTGGGCTGCAGTCCCGCCGGTATCGCCCAGACCAGTCGGCGCAGGATGCCGGGCAGTGGAAGGAGCATGTCCAGCAACGGATTTCGCGGTGTGACCAGGGCGACCCAGATCAGACCGTCACTGCCCAGGCCCATGTTGTCGGGGAGTCCGGGCAGATTCTCGACGAGGTAGTCCGAGGTTCCGGCCTGCGGACCGGACAGGTGGTATCGCGCGATGCGATAAGCCGCGGTCTCGGCGACCAGCACCTGCGAACGGTCCGGGGACAGGACGATGCCGTTGGCGAATTGCAGTCCGTCCAAGAGGGTTTCGACCCGGCCGTCGGGTGTGCGGCGGAACAGGCGTCCGGTACCGGAATGCTCGAAGAAATCACCCAGATAGTCCTCGAACGAGTATCGGCGGGTGGAGGCGGAGAAGTAGATCGTGCCGTCCTCGTCGGCGACGACGTTGCTGGCGAAGGTGAGCCGCTCCCCGTCCACCTCCTCGACCAGGACCTCCAGTCTCGCGTGTGGTGCGCTCAACCGCAGCAGCCCGCGTTCGGAATCACAGATCAGCAGGGAGCCGTCGGGATCGGCGTGCAACCCCAGCGGCCGTCCACCGGTGTCGGCGATCTGCTCGATCGCACCGTCGCGCGGATCGACCGCCAGGATCGCCCCGCCGCTGATTCCGGTCACGAGCCGGCCGTCCGGTGCGAGCACCACGTCCTCGGGGACGGCGCCGGGCAGGTCGATCAGCCGCGGTTCGGGCATCGGCGGCGTGCTGCGGCTCTGGCGGGCGCGCGGGGTGGCCTTCGGCGGCGTCCAACGTTGGGGGCGGAGCGGCATAGCCGAACCGTACCGCCCCGACGGTGGGCTGCGGTGCGTTTCCCTCTGTCCGAGCGGAACTCAGGCGGCGTGTGCGTCGGCCAGGGTGAGCGCTTCGTCCAGGATCGCCAGCCCCTCCTTCGCCTCGGCCTCGCTGATCGTGCACGGCGGCACGATGTGCAGGCGGTTGGCATTGACGGCCAGAAGGAGTCCGGCCGCGCGGCAGGCCGCGTCCACCTCTCGCAGCACGGTGGCGGCGCCGCCGAAGGGCACCAGCGGTTCACGGGTCTGCTTGTCGCGGACCATCTCCAGAGCCCAGAACACGCCGAGGCCCCGCACCTCGCCGACGCAGCGATGACGTTCGGCGAGCTCGCGCAGCCCGGGGCCGAGCACCCGTTCGCCCATCTCGGCGGCATTCTCGACGATGCGTTCCTCAGCCATCGCCGTGATGGTCGCCACGGCAGCCGCCGTGGCCAGCGGGTGCCCGGAGTAGGTCAGCCCGCCTGGGTACACGCGGTCGTCGAAGGTCGCCGCGATATGCGGGGCGATCGCGACGCCGCCCAGCGGTACATAACCGGAGTTGACACCCTTGGCGAAGGTGAGCAGATCGGGTACGACCGCGCCGGATTCCCCAGTGATGGAAGAGGATTCGGCAGCATGTTCGATGGCGAACCATCGTCCGGTGCGCCCGAAACCGGACATCACCTCGTCGGCGACGAAGACGATTCCGTAGCGATCGCACAGCTCACGGACTCCGGCCAGATACCCGGGCGGTGGCACCATGATCCCCGCGGTGCCCGGGACCGACTCCAGGATGATCGCCGCGATCGTCTCGGATCCTTCCAGCAGGATCGTCTGCTCCAGGTGTTCGAGCGCGCGTTCGCATTCCTGTGCGTCGGATTCCGCATGGAACTGCGAGCGGTACCGGAACGGCCCGTGGAAGTGCACCACTCCCGCAGCGCCGCGATCATTGGGCCAGCGTCGCGGGTCTCCGGTCAGATTCACCGCCAGATCCGTCCCGCCGTGATACGAGCGGTACCGGGCCAGCACCTTGGTTCGGCCGGTGTGCAGTCGCGCCATCCGCACCGCGTGCTCGACCGCGTCGGCGCCGCCGTTGGTGAAGAAGATGCGGTTCAGCTCGCCCGGGGTCCGCTCGGCGACGAGCCGGGCCGCCTCCGATCGCGCCGCATTGACATGCTGCGGCGCGATCGTGCACAGCTTGGCGGCCTGCTCCTGCACGGCGGCAACCACTTTCGGATGCTGATGACCGATATTGGTGTTCACCAGCTGCGAGGAGAAATCCAGCAGGCGATGGCCCGCACCGTCCCAGACGTAGCAGCCCTGCGCGGCACTGATCGTCATCGGATCCAACTGCCGCTGCGCCGACCAGGAGTGGAAGACGTGCCTGCGGTCCAGTTCGTAGGCGCGCTCGGCCTCGGCGCGGGCGGCGGTGAGGCTCATGCCGTTGGGCAGCGGTGTGTCCGCGATCGGTGTGGTGTCCTGCGTCATCGTCCGGGATTCTCCTCTCGGTGGTCAGCTGTTCTGTGGGAAGCCGAGATTCAGGCCGCCGTGACTGGGATCGAGCCAGCGGGAGGTGATGGCCTTGGTGCGGGTGTAGAAGTGCACCCCGTCCGTCCCGTGCGCGTGGGAGTCGCCGAACAGCGACGCCTTCCAGCCGCCGAAACTGTAGTAGGCCATGGGAACCGGGATCGGCACGTTGATGCCGATCATGCCGACCTCGACCTCGTTGTGGAACCGTCGGGCCGCGCCGCCGTCGTTGGTGAAGATCGCGGTGCCGTTGCCGTACGGGTTCGCGTTGATCAGCGTCAGCGCCTCGTCGTAGGTCGCGACGCGGACCACCGAGAGCACCGGGCCGAAGATCTCGTCGGTGTAGACGCTCATTCCCGGTGCGACGTTGTCCAGCAGGGTCGGTCCCAGCCAGAATCCGTCCGCTCCGCCGTCGGGCTGCACATCCCGTCCGTCGAGCGCCACCGTCGCACCCTCGGACTCTCCGGCGGTGATATAGGCGGCGACCTTGTCCCGGTGCGCTCGGGTCACCAGCGGGCCCATATCGCTGTCGCGGGTACCGTCGCCGGTCTTGATCGTCCTGGCGCGCTGGGTGATCCGCGCGATCAGGTCGTCGGCGATCTCACCGACGGCCACCAGGACGCTGATCGCCATGCAGCGCTCACCGGCCGAGCCGAAGCCGGCGTTGACCGCGGCGTCGGCGGCCAGATCCAGATCGGCGTCGGGCAGCACCACCATGTGGTTCTTGGCCCCGCCCAGGGCCTGCACGCGCTTGCCGGCGGCGGTGCCGCGCTGGTAGACGTAGCGGGCGATCGGCGTGGAGCCCACGAAGGAGACCGCCTTGATCGCCGGATTGTCCAGCAGTTCGTCCACGGCGGTCTTATCGCCCTGGACCACGTTGAACACCCCGTCGGGCAGGCCCGCCTCGGCCCACAGTTGCGCGAGCCACAGCGCCGCCGAGGGATCCTTCTCGCTCGGCTTGAGCACCACGGTATTGCCCGCCGCGATGGCCACGGGGAAGAACCACATCGGCACCATGGCCGGGAAGTTGAACGGCGAGATGATCGCCACCGGGCCCAGCGGCTGCTGGATCGAGAAGATGTCCACCTTGGTGGAGGCGTTCTCGGTGAAGCCACCCTTGAGCAGATGCGGTATGCCGCAGGCGAATTCGACGACCTCCAGGCCGCGGGTCACCTCACCGAGCGCATCGGAGAGCACCTTGCCGTGTTCGGCGGTGATGATCGCGGCCAGATCCTGCTTGCGCTCGTTGAGCAGTTCGCGGAAGCGGAACAGGATCTGGACCCGTCGGGTGAGCGAGGTATCGCGCCACGCCGGGAACGCCGCGGCGGCCGCCTCGACCGCCACCCGGACATCGGCGGTGTCCGCCAGCGAGACCTGTCCGCTGACCTGGCCGGTGGCGGGATTGGTCACCGGCGCGCTCGCCTCGCTGGTACCGGCGAACGGCTTGCCGTCGACCCAATGCGCGATGGTCTGCATATCTCTCCTCGAATCCGGACCGGACTGATGCTTCCACTGTGTCCCCGCGCGACCGGAATGGCGACCGACGAAATGTCGGCTTCGAGCCTGGATGTATTACGATTCATCGGTGTTGCCCACCGTCGCGGAAATTCTCGACATGCCCGTGGTCCGGGCCGGAGAACCTCGGGTGATCGGCGGCGCACAGGGCCTGGACCGGCCGGTGCGCTGGGTGCACGTCAGCGAGACCGCCGATCTGGCCACCCTGGTCTCGGGCGGAGAGCTGATCCTGACCACCGGCCAGCCGCTGGCCTACGGCGCCCCGGCGACGGGCGCCTACCTGGAATCGCTGGCCGCGGCCGCAGTGGCGGGGCTGGTCGTGGAGCTGGGCCGATACGTCACCGAACTGCCGACCTTCGTCGCGACCGTCGCCGATCGGCTCGGGCTCCCGGTGGTCGCGTTGCGGCGGATCACCCGATTCGTGGAGGTCACCGAGGCGGTGCACCGGATGATCGTGGCCGACCAGTATGCCGAGCTGGAGTTCGCCCATTCGGTGCACGAGACCTTCAGCACCCTCAGCGTGCGCCGCGCATCGCTCGAGGAGATCGTGAAAACCGCTGCGACCCTGCTGGATTCGTCGGTGGTGCTGGAGGATCTCGCGCACCGGGTGCTGGCGGTCTCGGCCAGGGGCACCTCGGCGGCGGCGCTGCTGGAGAACTGGGAGACCACCTCGCGCATGCTGCCCGACGATGTGGACAGCGCCGTCCCGGTCGGCCCGCACACCCAGCGCTGGGGGCGGCTGCTGCTGCGCTCGGAGAGCATCCCCTCGGCCAGGGCGCGGATGGTCCTGGAGCGGGCCGCACAGACGCTCACCCTGCACCGGATGATCGAGAAGGATCGGTTCGGGTTGCATCGCCAGGCGCAGACCGGGCTCATCGAGGATATGGTCGCCGGCCGGGTGATCGACGAACAGGAAGCGGTGGCCCGCGCCGCGACGCTGGGTCTGGCGCGTCGCGCCCGCTACGTACCGGTGACGGTGCGGGTGGCCGCGGTGAGCGAGCCGGATCCGCTGGCCCGGCAGCGTCGCGCGGCGACACTCCTGGACGCCGCCGGTCACGGCGTGGCGTTGAGCCGGGCGACCGCACTGAGCGCTGCGGACGAACAACAGCTCACCCTCATCCTGGGCATCGGCCGGGACGGCGAGCTGGACCCTCGGTTGGAGCAGGTCTGTGCCGCACTGGCCGCGGAGCTGCGCCGCACCGACGGCGTGCAACGGATCGCGGTCGGCGTGGGCGCGGATTCGGAATCGCTGCTGGACGCCGCGCGCGAACTCGCCCACGCCGCGCACGTCGCCGAGATCGCGTTGGCACTGGAATCGACCGCGCCGCGCTCGTTCTACCGCAGCGGCGATGTGCGGCTGCGCGGGCTGTTGTCGCTGATCCGCAACGAACCCGGCGTCCAGCGGTTCGCCGAGACGGAGCTGAGCGCACTGCTGCGCCACGACATCCGCCACCGCGGCGACCTCACCCCGACGCTGCGCCGATTCCTGGATCTGGCGGGCAACAAGACCGAACTCGCCCGGCGAATGAACATCTCGCGCCCGGCCCTCTACGACCGGCTGGCCCGCATCGAGCGCATCCTGGGCGTGGATCTGAACGACGGCGAGATCCGCACATCCCTGCACACCGCCTTGCTGATCCGAGATCTGACCGCAGGGTTCCGCGAGTGATGAGACGAACCACCGGCTGTGACCGGCGACCGGTAAGGCAGCATGAGCTTCATGATCACCGCCGAACGCATGCTGGACGTAGCCATCGAACAAGCCCGGCTCGGGCTCTCGCAGGGCGGCATTCCGATCGGAGCCGCACTGTTCGACGCGGAGGGAAATATCCTGGGCCGCGGGCACAATCGGCGGGTGCAGGACGATGATCCGAGCCTGCACGCGGAGACCGTCGCATTCCGCGATGCCGGGCGGCGACGGGACTACCGCGACACCGTCATGGTGACCACGCTCTCGCCGTGCTGGTACTGCAGCGGTCTGGTGCGGCAGTTCGGCATCGGCGCGGTTATCGTCGGGGAGTCGCGGACCTTCACCGGCGGACACGAATGGCTCGCCGAACACGGGGTGTCGATCACGCTGCTCGACGATTCGCGCTGCGTGGACATGATGACGAGCTTCATCGCCGAGCGCCCGCAACTGTGGTTCGAGGACATCGGCGTGACGCAGTAGCGGTCACCGATCGAGGAGAGCGAGGTGGCACCCGGCGGCTTTGCCATCCGCCGGGCGCCGTGGTGCCGCCCAGTTCGCACTCGGACGATGCGGGAACGGATCAGGTTCTCGGCGACGCGTCCTACCGTTGGACCACCTCCGCATGAGAGCGCGGAGAGCCGGAGATGAGCCGGCACCTCGTCGCGGTCGTCCGTATCCCTGCATCCTCGAGTTCGGCGGCGAATACTCAATCTGGAGCGAGAGTCTGAGCTTGTTGCGGCTGCCTCTACCGATTGGGCTACCCGGGCCCGTGCCCGGGGCGGGGGTCGAACCCGCACTGATACCGCGAATCAGATTCATGTTCAGTTTGAGCTTTGCGCTCCTCGCGCTTCCCCCGTCTACGAGGCAGGGGAATTCCTTGGGGATCCGGGCAGGCCCGGATCCGGTACTAGCGGAACAGATACCCGAACACGACCTCGCCGACCTTGCGGTCGGTCACCTCCGTCGCGTTGGCCTCCTCGCGGGCGAATTGCACTGCCTGACGCAGCTTTTCGATCCGGTCGGCGAGCTCGTTGACGCGCCGGGCAGGCAGTGCGCCGGAGAACTTGGTCGTGGTCCAGTATCCGATCGCGATGTCCTCGTAGTACACCTCGACCTGCGCCGGGTGCTTCTCGGTGGCCTCGGCCTTGACGTGGTTGCGCGGCACCTTCTTGGTGCGGATCGTGCGCACCGCATCGGTTCGCCAGGTGTCCGAGGAGTCATCGAACACCCACGCCTCGGCGGCATCGAGCACCGGCAGCTTCTTGGTGAAGGTCAGCAGTTCGCCGAGCTGCTTCTCCAGGAACAGCAGATAGGTGACCGGAACGTCGCGCAGCAGCGTCTCGCCCTCGACGGTCACATCGGCCGTGGCCTGGCAGTTGGTCCAGTCCTTGGTCGCGGTGACGTCGAACAGTCGGGTCAGGGTGTCGGCCGTGCGGCGCAGCACATCCTCCGACTTCAGTTGCACGCGAGTCGATTCGGGCGGCAGCTGCTCACCCTCCTCGTCCTTGGGCTGGTAGGATCGCGAGATTCCGGCCAGCAGGGCCGGCTTGTGCAGTCCGGACTGCACCTCGGCCAGTTCGCGCAGCGCGCCGCCCTTGACGCCCTTCTCCACCGCGATGATCTGATTGAGCTTGGTCATGATGATGCCTCCCTCCGCACCGTTCTCGTACCGTGCAGCAGTCGTCGGAAAACCTTGTGCCACACCTGGAGTCATTACCGAGTGCGAGCGACGAACAGACGGTACGCCGAACCGCGCGAAGGGCGCATCCGAATTATCGGACCACGATCATCGGATCAGGTGTGGACGGTCAGTTGTAGGCCCGCGCCACGCCGTCGAGCAGATGCTGCAGGGTGTCGTAGCTGGGCGTATCGACCACATCGACCACCTGTGGGGTGACCGGGGCGTGGTATTCGGTTGCCACCGAGGCGAACTCGGCCGGATCGCCGGTGCGGAAGCCGTGTTCGGCGGCGAGTTGCTGGAGTTCGGGATCGGTGGACAGCAGCTTGCCGAGACGGTCGCCCTCGGTGTTCAGCGGTACCAGGGTGTGCCGGGACAGCACCGTCGGTGACGGATACATCAGCACCATGTCGGGGGTGATCTTGCCCGCTACCGACGCCTCCACGAACTGCGCCTCGTAGATCAGCACCATGGGCATCGGGCCCATGCCGCCGGACAGGTACTCGTCGAACGGTCCCTTACTGGAATTGTCCGAATAACCCTGGTCGACAAAGAGTTTCGACACCTTCTGCACCGCGTTGTCCTCAGCGGTGGCACCGCGCACGATCGTGTTGTCGTTGGCCACATAGCTGGCGATCGCCAGATACATCGCGGCGGAGTTGGAGCTGCGCGGGTCGGTGGTGGAGACCAGGATGTTCTTCGGCACCGGATAGGTGGTGTTGCCGGGCAACTGATTCCACTGCGTTCCGGCGCCGGCCAGATCCAGATAGCGCTGCATGTCCAAGGTGGGTACCGGGCCCGGCCGCACGACACCGGCCGCGGTGAGCAGATCCACGATGGGCTTGAAGGTCGCGATCGCCATCGGCGAGGAGAAGGGCGTGTACCGGGTGGTGATGTTGCGTTCGCGCAGAATCACTTCCGCCGCAGGGGTACTCGATGGGAAGGCGAAGTCGAACTTGTTCAGGTCCACCGACGTGGCGATCTGGCGGGACCCGGCCGGTTCGACGTGTACTCGCAGTCCGTGCCGGGCCAGTTCGGAGACCACCTTCGGGTCGTTGAAGTAGGCGAGCTTCTCCGAGCCGATCACACCGTGCAGGGTTGTCACCGAAGGTGTTGCGGCCGTGGTGGATTGGTGTGACCCACCGGTGCCGAAGGCGAGCGCCACCACGACCACGACGACGATCGCCGCGGCGACCGGGCCGATCAGATTGCGTCCGCTCCAGGGCGGCGGGAGCAGATCCATTGCCGCGGAACGCAATCGGTCCGCGATGCCGGATCCGGCGGTCCGCGGTGCACTCGATTCCTGTTCGGCCTCCGTGGGCTCGGCGCCGGGTTCGGGCTCGCCGTCCAGCGATCGGCGCGCGACGCGCTCGACCAGGATCGGGATGAAATCGCGGATGGCGTGTCCGTCGAAACGACTGCGCGCGGCGCCGATCGCGGTGTGGACATCCTGCTCGGCATGGGTGTCCGTATAGTCCGCGACCAGTCGATCGGTCAATTGCCGCAGTGCTTTGTCTTCGCGTTCGCGTGCGACCTTGTCTTCACGTAGGGAATGGGTACCCACGCCGAGCTCCTCGACATCACAGGGAATGAATGCGCGGCATTATCCGGTGCGTCCCGGAGACATTACGGCACAAACGCTGCCGTTCCCAAGCGAGACAATAAGTTACGCGGCAGTTGCTGCGGAAATGCCTGCATGCTTTGGTATTTCGCGAAAATAGTTGCGTTTTCCGATGTGCCACGTTCAATTTCGCGATACCGGAAATTCATCTCAGGTGAGGACGAGGAGTTCGGTGGAGGAGGCGATTTCGATACGCAGTCCCGCTTTTTCGGCGATCCGTGCCAGACCCGCGATATCGGTGGGCTCGGCGCGGCTCAGGACCAGCGCGCGGGCCAGCAGGCCCTTGTGATGCTTGTTGAAGTGACTCACCACCGTGCGGCTGCCGTCCGGACGTTCGGTGAGCACGGTCGCGGTGACCGCACCGGGGACGCGGCCCAGCTGCTGATAGGTGCCCGAGCGCAGATCCACGACCAGCTGCCCGGCGGCCTCCTCCCGCAACGCGGGAGTCAGCACCGGTTTCCACAGCGAGGCCAGCGTCGCCATCCCGGGCAGCTTGGATCCGCCCGAGAGGCGATAGGCCGGAATCGGATCGCCCGCGCGCACCACGCCGAACAGCGCCGAGCCGATGGCCAGGCGGGCACGGGCCTTGCCGCGCTGCGCGGGCGTGAACGCTCCGGCATCCAGCGCGTCGTAGAGCACTCCGGTGTAGCGCTCGAGCGCGGGCCGGGTGGGTGAGGTGCGCAGCGCGGCATTGCGCGCGATCTCCGTATCGGCGGCTTTGCCCAGGCCCAGGGCCGCACGGGCGGCCGCGGGGTCGGCGGCCAGCTCGACAAGGTGGGTGATCAGCTTGTCGCGCACGGCGGTCAGCTGCGGCAGGGACAGCTCGTTCAGGTCGAGCGGACCGAGTTTTCCACCGTCGGACTTGGTTTCGGAGGGAGGCAGCAGCACCAGCACGAGCCGATACGGTACCGGCGCGCAGCGCGGGCGTGGGGAGGGGAGTGGCTCGCCGATCCGCGTGGCAGGAGCACGGTCTACTCTGTGCATCCGTGATCACCCGTCTCTCACACCTGTTCCTGCGCACCCTGCGTGACGATCCCGCCGACGCCGAGGTGCCCAGCCACAAGCTTCTCGTCCGTGCCGGATACGTCCGCCGGATCGCGCCGGGCGTCTACTCGTGGCTGCCGCTGGGGCTGCGGGTGCTGCGCAAGGTGGAGCAGGTGGTGCGCGAGGAGATGGACGGTATCGGCGCGCAGGAGATCTCGCTGCCTGCGCTGTTGCCGCGCGAACCCTACGAGGCCACCAATCGCTGGACCGAATACGGTGACGCGCTGTTCCGGCTGCAGGATCGCAAGAAGGCGGATTACCTGCTCGGACCCACCCACGAGGAATTGTTCGCACTCACCGTGAAGGGTGAGTACAACTCCTACAAGGATCTGCCCGTCACGCTGTATCAGATCCAGACCAAGTACCGCGACGAGGAACGTCCGCGCGCCGGAATTCTGCGCGGCCGCGAATTCGTCATGAAGGATTCGTACTCGTTCGATCTGGACGAGCAGGGTCTGCGGGCCAGCTACGACGCACACCGCCAGGCTTATCAGCGGATCTTCGACCGGCTCGGGGTCAGCTATGTGATCGTCGCGGCGACTTCCGGGGCGATGGGCGGCAGCGCGTCGGAGGAATTCCTGGCCGACAGCCCCGTCGGCGAGGACACCTATGTGGTCTGCCGCGAATCGGGATATGCCGCGAATGTCGAAGCGGTGATCACTCCCGCGCCCGCGGAGATTCCGCTCGACGGTCAGCCGGCCGCGCAGGAGCACGACACTCCCGGCACGCCCACCATCGCCTCGCTGGTCGACTGGGCCAACGGCGCCGGGATCGCCGAGCAGTACGGGCGGCCCGTCACCGCCGCGGACACCTTGAAGAACGTCATGGTCAAGCTGCGTCACCCGGACGGCAAGACCGAGATCCTGGGCATCGGCGTCCCGGGTGACCGCGAGGTGGACGACAAGCGCCTGGGCGCCGCGCTCGAACCCGCCGAGGTCGAACTGCTCACCGAGGACGACTTCAAGGCCAACGCCTTCCTGGCGAAGGGCTACATCGGCCCGAAGTCCTTGCAGGCCAACGGTGTTCGTTATCTGGTCGACCCGCGCGTGGTCACCGGGACCGCCTGGATCACCGGCGCGGACTCGCCCGGACGCCATGTGGTCGGCCTGGTCGCCGGACGCGATTTCACCCCCGACGGCACGATCGAGGCCGCCGAGGTGCGCGACGGCGATCCCTCGCCCGATGGCCGCGGCACGCTGGTCGCCGCGCGGGGTATCGAGATCGGGCACATCTTCCAGCTCGGCTACAAGTACACCGACACCTTCGAGGTCGATGTCCTGGGCGAGAACGGCAAACCGGTCCGGCTGATCATGGGCTCGTACGGCATCGGCGTCTCGCGCATGGTCGCGGTGCTCGCCGAACAGATGCACGACGACAAGGGCCTGCGCTGGCCGCGCGAGGTGGCCCCCTTCGACGTGCACGTGGTCATCGCGAACAAGGACGCGGGCGCTCGCGCCGGTGCGGAACAGGTTGCCGCCCAACTGGATTCGGCCGGTCTCGAGGTCCTGCTCGATGATCGCACCGCGTCGCCCGGAGTGAAGTTCAAGGACGCCGAACTTCTCGGCATGCCCCTGGTCCTGGTCGTCGGCCGCGGCTGGGCCGACGGCAAGGTCGAACTGCGCGACCGCTTCGCCGGAACCGGTGACGAGATTCCCGCGCAGGACGCGGTTCAGGCGGTCCTGGACAAGGTGCGCGGCTGAGAGCTACCGGTCGACGCCCCGGTCTGGTCGTAATCGACGAGGCCGGGGCCCGGATCTAGCTCTGCGTAGGTCTGCCCGGGAACGCGACCGTGGCCGGATTCGTGCCCAGGATCTTCTGCCAGGTGGCCAGGCGCACCGAACACTCGGTCAGGGCTTCGGTGCCGGTGCGGCGGACGGCCGGGGAGTCGGCGCGTTCGATGGCCGAGCGCCAGGCGATCGCGGTATCGGTTTCGACCGTGACGGCGAGTTTGGCCGCCGGAATCGGATCGTTCACCGTGAACGGCGGCGGGTAGGCCGCGGCGGGGCCGGGGACCGATGCCCCGGTGGCCTTCAGTGCGTCGATGGTGGCGTCGCGGCGCGCGCGGTGGGCCGCGGTGAAGTCGACGATGATCTGGTTGCGGTCCGCGGCCGCGTAGGCCGAGATGACGCCGTAGGCGTAGACGGCGGCGTATTCGGCGTTGAGCGCAGCGGTCAACGCCGACTGATCAGCGGTACTCATCAGGATTCCGCCTTGGATACTCCGGTTGCATGAGAACGTCTTTCGATAGTATGTTCGAGTGTGTGAGGTGGTGCACATACCGGCTGCGGCCGGGACGCGCCGCCGATCCGGTGTTGTCATGACGTGCGGTCGGTGTTTCGCGAGAACCAAGCGACTCGAACTGCACGAGAGGAACTTCCGGTGCGAGGCTTGCGGATTCGCAGACAGTCGGGACCGGAACGCTGCCAGAGTGATTCTGGCCGTGGCAGAACGGGGCCACGTCGGTGTCGAGGATGTAAGACAATCGGATCACCTCCTCCGGGTGGGTGGTTCGGTTGCGGTCTGAGCTGGAAATCTCCCGCCTTCAGGCAGGAGAGCCGTTAAGTCAGCAGAACCTCCACGTGGGCGGCGCAGGACGCGCTGATCGAGGCCAGCAGCCCGGCGCGGTAGGCGGAAATCGTCGGCGCCGCGTCGGCGGCCGACTTCTGTGCCGTGGCGATCCGGGTGCGCACGGCATCGACGGTCGGTGGCGGCGACGGGGCGACCGGGGGCGTGACCGGCGGGCTGGCCGACTTCGGTTTGGTGCCGTCGCCGTACAGGCCGATGGCTCGATCGATCTCGGCGCGCAGGGCGTCGGCGTGGGCGGTGCGCTGGGTCGCGACGACGGTCAGCGCGGCAGCCTTGTCGGGTGCGGTGGCCGCGGCGGCCCTCGCCCACACCGCGTCGGTGCGAGCCGAAACCTCGTGCGGCAGTAGTGCGTCCGGCTCTAGTGGCTTGTCCTTGGCGCAGGCCGCGGCGCTCAGGGACATGATCGCGAACGCACCGCCGCCCGCGACGCGCAGCAGCGCCCGGCGGTCGAGTGCGGCGGTCCGAATTCCTGCATCGGCGGCGGGTGGCGCGGAACTGCCGGGTGGATGGACGCGATGACTGGTCGGCACGCGTACATCGTGCCAGTCATCGTCCCGACCGGGGACGGCGGGCGCGTCGCGGCCCGCGCGGCGACGACGCCGAGCCGACTCTCGTCCGGTCCGGAGCGGGTTCGCTGTGCGGATTCGCGCCCGGCTCGCACCCGAAGCGGCGAACCGCGCCGACGAGAGCCCACGGCGGCCGCTGTGAGCACGGGAAACCTGAGAACGGTGGCTGGTCCTTTACACTCTTGCAGCGCGTTACGCTAGACCTCCGGTGGAGTATTCCGCCGACGCCGCGCGCCGACCATGCTCGACCAGGACCGATACCGACAACTCCAACCCGCCACAACTGAACCAGGAGCCGCCCCACATGCCGATGCCGACCGAGGAAAGGGTGAGCCAGCTCGTTGCTGAGCTCGTCGAGAGTCGAGGGTTCGATCTCGAGGGCGTTGCTGTGTCGGGCGCGGGCAAGGACCAGGCGCGAGTCGTGGTCACCATCGATAGCGATGCCACCGTCGATCTGGACGCGGTGGCGGACCTGAGCACCGATGTCTCCGAAATCCTGGACGAGGCGGGTGATTTCGGTGAAACTCCGTATCTGCTCGAAGTCACCACCCCCGGGGTGGACCGTCCGTTGACCCATCCACGCCACTGGCGCCGCGCTCGCGGCCGCAAGGTGCGCATCACCCTGCGCCCCGATGCGCCCGTTCCCGAGGACACCGGGAAGTTCGAGGCCCGAGTCGGTGAGACCACCGACACCGAGGTGGCTCTGGTACTCGGCGGACGGCGAAAGCCCCACCGCGTCCACATCCCGCTCGCCGATATCGAGCGCGCCGTGGTCCAGGTGGAATTCTCCGCGCCGGGCGCGGCGGAGATGGAACTCGCCGGGGGAGTCGCCCCCGGACGCCCGGCGCCCGGGGCACAGGACGACCAGGGAGCAATCCAATCAGCGCCAGCTTCGACCGAAGGGACCATGGCATGAACATCGAAATCGAAGCCCTGCGCGCGATCGTCGCGGACAAGGGCATCGCGATGGAGACCGTGATCTCCGCGATCGAGTCCGCCCTACTCACCGCCTACCGGCACACCGAGGGTCACGAGCCCAACGCGCGCATCGACATCAACCAGAAGTCCGGTGTGGTGCGGGTGATGGCTCGCGAACTCGACGCGGACGGCAACGTCATCTCCGAATGGGACGACACCCCCGAGGGGTTCGGGCGCATCGCCGCGACGACCGCGCGTCAGGTGGTGCTGCAGCGGTTGCGCGATGCGGAGAACGAGAAGTCGTTCGGCGAATTCTCCACGCACGAGGGCGATATCGTCGGCGGCGTCGTGCAGCGCGACGCCCGGATGAACGCCCGCGGAACCATCGTGGTGCGGATCGGCAGCGAGGTGCACGGGACCGAGGGGCTGATCCCGCCCGCCGAGCAGGTGCCGGGGGAGAAGTACGAGCACGGCGATCGGATCAAGTGCTACGTGGTGGGCGTCTCGCGCGGGCCGCGTGGTCCGCAGATCACGCTCTCGCGCACGCATCCGAATCTGGTGCGGCGGCTGTTCGCGCTGGAGGTGCCCGAGATCGCCGACGGCTCGGTGGAGATCGTCGCGGTCGCCCGCGAGGCCGGGCACCGCTCCAAGATCGCCGTGCGCACCACCGTGTCGGGCGTGAACGCCAAGGGCGCGTGCATCGGCCCGATGGGCCAGCGCGTGCGCAACGTGATGAGCGAGCTCGCGGGCGAGAAGATCGACATCATCGACTACGCCGAGGATCCGGCCACCTTCGTCGGGAATGCGCTGTCCCCGTCGAAGGTTGTCTCCGTCACGGTCGTCGACGAGGAGGGCCGTGCCGCGCGGGTGGTCGTCCCGGATTTCCAGCTGTCGCTGGCGATCGGCAAGGAGGGGCAGAACGCCCGCCTGGCCGCGCGCCTGACGGGCTGGCGGATCGATATCCGCAGCGATGCGGCGCCGGATCCGGCAGGCCCGATGCGTTCGGAGGCCCAGCGCGGGTGAGAGATTTCTCGCACGGGATGACAGGTTGGTAGCTAACCAGAGGGCTGGATGCGGGGTTCCGGACATGACAGCGGTACAGTGGACGTTGGCTCAGCGCGAGTCTTCGGCACCGCCGCGCACCGGACCCGTCCGGACGTGCATCGGATGCCGGAAACGCGAGCTGGCCGCCGATCTGTTGCGGATCGTGGCGCAGACGTCCGGAACGGACAGCGTTGCGATCGTTCCCGATCCGCGGCGCAGACTTCCCGGAAGGGGTGCCTGGTTGCACCCCTCATCGGCTTGTCTGAGCAATGCGGAACGGCGTCGATCGTTCGGCAGAGCACTACGAGTGTCCGGAAAACTGGATATCTCAGCCCTGGAGCACTACCTCGAGAACAGGCACGAGCACTCATGAGCACACCGTGAAGTACCAGCGATGAACGTCCATCGGAGATAACCCGAGGTCGTGCGGGCCCCCCGTCCACAGGTGACGGGCCGCCACGCTCGACCTCTCAGTGAGGAGAGCAGTGGCAGGCAAGGCCCGCGTGCACGAGTTGGCCAAAGAACTCGGTGTCACGAGCAAGGAACTACTCGCAACGCTCAAGGAGCAGGGCGAGTTCGTGAAATCGGCGTCGTCGACGGTGGAAGCACCCGTTGCGCGTCGTCTGCGGGAATCGTTCGCGTCCAAGTCCGCACCCGCCAACGGCAGCGGCAAGTCCGGCGGTCCCCGTCCCGGCCCGGGGCAGTCCGCGCGTCCGGGTCCCAAACCGTCGTCCGGCGCGACGCCCGGTCCCCGTCCGGGACCGCGTCCCACCCCGGCGCCCGCTCCGCCCCCGGCGCAGCAGCCCGAGGCTCCGGCCGCCAAGGCCCCGGCGCCGGCCCCCCGGTCCGAGAACGCTCCGGCGGCCAAGCCGGGTCCCTCGGTGAAGCCGGGTCCGGCCGCCAAGCCCGCGCCGCAGGAGCACGCTCCGCGTCCGGGTGCGGATCGGTCCGGTCCGCGTCCGGCTCCCGGTGGCCCGCGTCCGGGTCAGCAGCAGCGTCCGGCCGCCGCGCAGGGCGGTGGCCCGCGTCCCGGCGGCCCCAAGCCCGGCCCGAAAACCCCTCGGGTGGGCAACAATCCGTTCTCCTCGGCGCCCGAGCGGCCCGCGTCGCGTCCGGCTCCCGGGCCCAGCGGCCCGCGTCCGGGTCCGTCGCAGGGCGGCGGTCCCCGGCCGACGCCCGGTCAGCGTCCCGGCCCCGGTCAGGGCGGTCAGCGTCCGGCCGCGGCGCAGGGCGGTGGCCCGCGTCCGGGTGGTCCGCGTCCCAGCCCCGGCTCGATGCCGCCGCGGCCGAATCCGGGTGCGATGCCGCAGCGTGCGGCACGTCCGGGTCCGAGCGGCGCCGGTCGTCCGGGTCGTCCGGGCGGTGGTCCCGGTGGCGGCGGCGGTCGTCCCGGTGGCGGCGGCGGCGGTTACCGCGGTGGCGGTGGCGGCGCCGGCACGGGTGGTCCCGGTGGCGGTGCCGGTGCGGGTGCTCCCGCAGCCGGTGGCTTCCGGGGACGTCCCGGTGGCGGCGGCGGTCGTCCCGGTGGTCCGGGTGGTCGCGGCGGTGCCGCGGGTGCGTTCGGACGTCCCGGTGGTGCGCCGCGTCGCGGCCGCAAGTCCAAGCGTCAGAAGCGCCAGGAATACGACTCGATGCAGGCGCCCGCCGTCGGCGGCGTGCGGCTGCCGCGCGGTAACGGCGAGATCATCCGGCTCGCCCGTGGTGCGTCGCTGTCCGACTTCGCCGAGAAGATCAACGCCAACCCGGCCTCGCTGGTCCAGGCGCTGTTCAACCTCGGTGAGATGGTCACCGCGACCCAGTCGGTGAACGACGAGACGCTCGAGCTGCTCGGCGGCGAGATGAACTACGTCGTGCACGTGGTCTCCCCGGAGGACGAGGACCGCGAGCTGCTGGAGAGCTTCGACCTCACCTACGGCGAGGACGAGGGCGGCGAGGAGGACCTGCAGGTCCGCCCGCCGGTGGTCACCGTCATGGGCCACGTCGATCACGGTAAGACCCGACTGCTGGACACCATCCGCAAGACCAACGTCCGCGAGGGCGAGGCCGGCGGAATCACCCAGCACATCGGCGCGTACCAGGTCCTGACGAACGTCAACGACGAGGACCGCCTGATCACCTTCATCGACACCCCGGGTCACGAGGCGTTCACCGCCATGCGTGCCCGTGGTGCGAAGTCCACGGACATCGCGGTGCTGGTGGTCGCCGCCGACGACGGCGTCATGCCGCAGACGGTGGAGGCGATCAACCACGCGCAGGCCGCGGACGTGCCGATCGTGGTGGCGGTCAACAAGATCGACAAGGAGGGTGCGAACCCTCAGAAGATCCGTCAGCAGCTGACCGAGTACAACCTGGTGGCCGAGGAGTTCGGCGGCGACACCATGTTCGTCGACATCTCCGCCCGGCAGAACATCAACATCCAGGGTCTGCTGGAAGCGGTCGTGCTGACCGCGGACGCGGCGCTGGATCTGCGGGCCAACCCGGATATGGACGCGCAGGGTGTCGCCATCGAGGCGCACCTGGACCGCGGTCGCGGTCCGGTGGCCACGGTGCTCATCCAGCGCGGCACCCTGCGGGTCGGCGACTCGATCGTCGCGGGCGATGCCTACGGGCGTGTGCGCCGCATGGTCGACGAGCACGGCGAGGATGTCGATGCGGCCCTGCCCTCGCGGCCGGTCCAGGTCATCGGCTTCACGTCGGTGCCCGGTGCGGGTGACAACCTGCTCGTCGTCGAGGAGGACCGCATCGCGCGGCAGATCGCCGACCGGCGCAATGCGCGCAAGCGCAACGCACTGGCCGCGCGCAGCCGCAAGCGGATCAGCCTGGAAGATCTGGATGCCGCTCTGAAGGAGACCTCGGAGCTGAACCTGATTCTCAAGGGCGACAACTCGGGTACCGTCGAGGCGCTCGAGGAGGCCCTGCTGGGCATCGAGATCAGCGACGAGGTGCGCCTGCGGGTCATCGACCGCGGTGTCGGTGGCGTCACCGAGACCAACGTCAACCTGGCCTCGGCGTCGAACGCGATCATCATCGGATTCAACGTTCGCGCGGAGGGCAAGGCGACCGAGCTGGCCAACCGCGAGGGCGTGGACATCCGGTACTACTCGGTGATCTACCAGGCCATCGACGAGATCGAGAAGGCCCTCAAGGGCATGCTCAAGCCGATCTACGAAGAGGTCGAGCTGGGGCGTGCGGAGATCCGGGCGATCTTCCGCTCCTCGAAGATCGGCAATATCGCCGGTTGTATGGTCACCGCGGGTTCGGTCAAGCGCAACGCCAAGGTGCGCCTGCTCCGCGACAATGTCGTGGTCGCCGAGACCACGCTGCAGTCGTTGCGCCGGGAGAAGGACGATGTCATGGAGGCTCGCGAGGGCTTCGAATGTGGTATCACCCTGGGCTACAACGACATCAAGGAAGGCGACGTCATCGAGGCCTTCGAGCTTCGGGAGAAGCCGCGGGACTGAGCGGATCCAGTACCTGTCACATCGTCGTCGTTCCGCGCCCGCGGTCGGGTCTTCCGGCCGCGGGCGGCGGGACGGCGGCGGTGGGATCGGCACCGCTGAAAAGCAAAGAGGTGAGCCCTTGTTCATCGGAGCGCTCGAGTTCGACATCCTGCTCGGCGACGTTCATTCGCTGAAGCAGAAGCGTTCCGTCATCCGCCCGGTCGTGGCCGAGCTGCAGCGCTTCGGTGTCAGCGCGGCCGAGGGCGGAGAGCACGACAAACATCGCCGTACTCTGCTGGGCGTCGCCCTGGTCAGCTCCGAGATGGGTCATCTCACCCAGGTGCTGGACAAGTGCGAACGCCACGTGGCGGCGCGTCCGGAGCTAGAGTTGCTGGCAGTACGCCGCAGGATCTTCGGGCCAGAGGACTGACCGGCGGCATCGTGTCCGCCGCTAGTGGATACTTCAGGAGGACGCCATGGTGGATCAAGCCAGGGCACGCCGACTCGCGAAGCGGATCGTCTCGATCGTGGGTACGGCGATCGAATACGAGATCAAAGATCCGAGACTGAGTTTCGTGACGATCACCGACGCCAAGGTGACCGGTGATCTGCGCGAAGCGACCGTCTACTACACCGTGCTGGGCCAGAACCTGCAGTCCGAGCCCGACTACGCGGCCGCGGCCGCGGGTCTGGACAAGGCGAAGGGCGTACTGCGCTCCAAGGTCGGCGCGGCGACGGGGATCAAGTTCACCCCCTCGCTGGCCTTCGTGCTGGATACCGTGCCGGACGCGGCACGCGAGATGGAGGAGCTGCTGGCTCGGGCCCGTGCGGTCGACGAGCGGGTGGCTCAGGTCGCCGCGAACGCGACCCATGCCGGTGACGCCGATCCCTACAAGACCGAACCGGACGAAGAAGACTGACCGCGGTTTCGTGGTCGCCGCGGTGGGAAGCCGGTCTTATAGCGGTGCTCGGTGTGATCGCACCGAGGCCGCCCCACCGCCAGAGGAAACGTGGTCGAGACCATGACAGCAGTAACGCCGACAGCCGATCTCGCTGCGGCCGTGCAGGTTCTGGACGCGGCGCGGTCGGTGACCGTGCTGTGTCACGTTCAGCCCGACGCCGACACCATCGGCAGTGGGCTGGCACTCGCGCAGGTGTTGCACCGGCGCGGGACGCCGGTGCGGGTCTCCTTCGCCGCGCCGGCCGAATTACCGGTCTCGATGCGTTCGCTGCCGGGCACCGAACATCTGGTGCCGCCGGAGCAGGTGCCCGCCGAGGTGGACGTACTGGTCGCCGTGGATTGCGGCAGTGCCGGTCGACTCGGCGCGCTGGCCGGCCGGATCGCCGGTGCGGCAACGACTCTGGTGCTCGACCATCATCGTTCCAACACCTGTTTCGGCTCGGTGAACGTGGTGGATCCGACCGCGGAGTCGACCACCGCGCTGCTGGCCCGGATCCTCGATGCCTGGGGTGAGCCGATCGATCACGACATCGCGTTCTGCCTGTTCGCGGGTCTGGTCACCGACACCGGATCCTTCAAGTGGGCGGGCCCCGGCACACACAAACTTGCCGAGAGATTGCTGGCAACCGGTATCGACGGTGCGGGCATCACTCGGACGTTGATGGACACCCATCCGTTCGGCTGGCTCGGCATGCTCTCCCGAGTTCTGGGCACCGCGCGGATCGAACCGTCCGCCGCCGACGGCGCCGGTCTGGTCTACGTCTTCGTGCGCCGCGAGGATATGAGCGGGGTGCGTTCGGAGGAGGTCGAGAGCGTCATCGACGTCATCCGCACCACGGCCGAGGCCGCGATCGCGGTGGTGTTCAAGGAATCTCGCACCACCGCCGAACTCTGGACGGTCTCGCTGCGCTCGCGTGCCTCGGGCATCGGCGCGGACGACGGCGTCGACGTGGCGCGCGTCGCGACGGTCCTGGGCGGTGGCGGTCACCGCTACGCGGCCGGTTACACGACCACCGGAAGTCCCGAACATCTCGTGGCGGCCCTCCTGACAGCGCTCGACGCTGTCGGTTAGCCGACCGGATTCCACGGCATCGACCGGGATAGTGCCCGGTAGCGGACTTGTCGGACCTCTGTGCGATGGTGGTGTCGGCTTTGTCGGGCGATCGGGAAGGGCTGTGGTGGACTCGATCGGAGGGGCGCTGTCCGGTGGTCCGGATGGGTGCGTCGATTGTGTGAGGGGCGGGCGCGGTGTCCGGTGACGCGGTGCGTGAGCAGGTGACGGGGCAGGACGTCGCACAGGCAGAACTCCCGGCGGCCGGTCCCGGGCGGATTCTGCGGATCGCGATTCCGACGTTGGGCGTGCTGGTGGCCGAGCCGATCTATCTGCTGTTCGATATGGCGGTGGTGGGGCGGCTGGGTGCGCTGGCGCTGGCGGGGCTCGCGGTCGGCGGGCTGATTCTCGGACTGGTCAGCACGCAGCTGACGTTCCTGAGCTACGGCACGACCGCGCGCGCGGCCCGCCGGCACGGGGCGGGGGATACTTACGGGGCCGTGGGCGAGGGAGTGCAGGCCAGTTGGCTGGCGATCGGGATCGGGGTGGCGATCATCGTGGTGCTGCAGGTGCTCGCGGGGCCGATCACCCACGCGGTCGCGGGGCGGGCCGATATCGCGGACGAGGCCGTGCGCTGGGTGCGTATCGCCTGCTGCGGCGTGCCGATGATCCTGCTGGCCAATGCCGGGAACGGCTGGATGCGCGGAGTGCAGCGGATACGTCGTCCGCTGGTGTATGTGATCGCGGGACTGGTGATTTCGGCCCTGCTGTGTCCGACACTGGTGCACGGACTGCTGGGCGCGCCCCGGATGGGGCTGGCCGGATCGGCGACGGCGAATCTGGCCGGGCAGCTGGTTTCCGGCGGGTTCTTCCTGAGTTCGCTCGTGCGGCAACGGGTTCCGCTGGCTCCGCAGCCGGAGATCATGCGCGATCAGTTGCGGCTCGGCCGGGATCTGATCATGCGCAGCTTCGCCTTCCAGGCGTGTTTCGTCTCCGCGGGCGCGGTGGCCGCACGATTCGGTGCGGCCTCGGTCGCGGCGCATCAGCTGGTGTTGCAGCTGTGGAACTTCCTGAGCCTGACGCTGGACTCGCTGGCGATCGCGGCGCAGACGCTGGTGGGCGCGGCGCTGGGCGCGGGCCACGCGGCCGGTGCCCAGCGGCTGGCGCGGCGGATCACGGCCTGGTCGACGCTGTTCGCGGTCGTGCTCGCGGTGATCTTCGCGGCAGGCAGCGTCCTGGTACCGGAGTTGTTCACCGGTGATGCGCAGGTCCTCGATCGCGTTCACGTGATCTGGTGGTTCTTCGTTCCGCTGATCCCGGTGGCCGGGGTGGTCTTCGCCCTGGACGGTGTGCTGCTCGGCGCGGGCGATGCGGCCTATCTGCGCAACACCACGATGCTGGCCGGTCTGCTCGGTTTCCTGCCGATGATCTGGCTGTCGCTGGTGTTCCACTGGGGGATCGCCGGAATCTGGGCGGGGTTGAGCGGTTTCATCGTCGCGCGCCTGGTCGCGGTCGGTATTCGGGCGGTGTCGGGCCGCTGGGCGCGGGTCGGTGCGGAGCTGCCGTCGTAGCACGGTTGGCCTGTGGGCCCGGGGGCATGGGAATGTGGAGGGGGACAGCCGCGGTTACGCAGGGGACGCGGGCGAGCAGAGAGGTGTGTGCCGGGTGGTTCCGAAGCTGATGGCGGTGAGCGATATCCATGTCGGGCATCAGGGCAACAAGCCAGTGGTCGAGGCGATTCGCGCCGACTCGCCAGAGGACTGGCTGATCGTCGCCGGGGACGTCGGGGAGCGCAGTGACGATATTCGCTGGGCGCTGAGCGTCCTGCGGGAGCGGTTCGCCAAGGTGATCTGGGTGCCCGGCAATCACGAACTGTGGACCACGGCAAAGGACCCGGTGCAGATGCGTGGCGCGGCGCGCTACGACTATCTGGTGTCGCTGTGCCGCGACCTAGACGTGCTCACGCCGGAGGATCCGTTCCCGGTGTGGGAGGGCGAGGGTTCGCAGGAGTTCGGCGGTCCGGTGACGCTCGCGCCGATGTTCCTGCTCTACGACTACTCCTGGATGCCCGAGGGCGCGTACACCGCGACCGACGCGCTGCGCATCGCCCGGGACCGCAACGTCGTCGCGACCGACGAGTTCCTGCTCTCCCCGGATCCGTACATCACCCGCGATGCCTGGTGCGAGGCCCGGGTGAAGTACACCCGCCGCCGTCTGGACGATCTCGAACCCGGCACCCCGGTCGTGCTGATCAACCACTTCCCGCTGAACCGCGAACCCACCCGGATGCTGTTCTATCCGGAATTCGCGCTGTGGTGCGGCACCGAACTCACCGCCGATTGGCACACCCGCTACAACGTGGTCTGCTCGGTCTACGGCCACTTGCACATTCCGCGCACCACGTATTACGACGGGGTTCGCTTCGAGGAGGTCTCGCTCGGTTATCCGCGCGAATGGAAGCGTCGCGGTCTGCCCGACAAACTGCTGCGCCAGATCTTGCCTGCCCCGAATTACGGCCCGGACGATCTGAACCAATGGGGCGGCCACTTCAAGGTCACCCCGGAGATGGCCGAGGCCGCCGAGAAGATGCGTCAGATGGCCGAACGCCGCCGCGGCCTCGCCTGATCGGTACAGCCGAGGTGGTTCCACTGTCCTGAGACATCGCGACGGATGGGCCGGATCTCGGAGGATGTATGCCCGGGCAGCGCATCCGGGCCCTCGGCTAGGCTCGTGGAGCAGGTGAACAGCGATTCAGGAGGCGGTCATCGAGGAGTCGGCGAGCGAGATGCGCGAGGCAGGCGGCGTGTCCGATCACGGTGGGGCCGGTGAACGTACCGAACGCGGCGGACCCGCACGCATACTCGGCAGAATCCTGCCCAGCGGTGTGGCCACGGCGGAACTGGTGCAGTATCCCGAGGGTCTGCGGGTGCATCCGGGCGAGGAACATCTGATCGCCAAATCGGTGGAGAAGCGGCGGCGGGATTTCATCGGCGCTCGGTATTGCGCCCGGCAGGCGCTGGCGCAACTGGGTGAGCCGGAGGTGGCGATCGGCAAGGGGGAGCGGGGTATGCCGCTGTTCCCGCGCGGTGTCGTCGGCAGCCTGACCCATTGCGACGGATATCGGGCCGCGGCGCTGGCGCATCGGTTGCGCTGGCGGTCGATCGGGATCGATGCCGAACCGCACGGTCCGCTGCCCGAGGGCGTGCTGGACTCGGTGAGCCTGCCCGCGGAACGCACCTGGCTCGCGGGTGCGCTCCCGGCGACCGGCCTGCATCTGGACCGGCTGCTGTTCTGCGCGAAGGAGGCCACCTACAAGGCGTGGTTCCCATTGACGTTGCGCTGGTTGGGATTCGAGGATGCGCACATCACCTTCACCATCGATGACGACGGCTCCTCCGGTGGTTTCCACACCGAACTGCTGGTGCCCGGGCAGACCACCGACGGCGGCGCACCGCTGCAGTCCTTCGACGGACGCTGGCTGATCGCCGAGGGGCTGATCCTGACCGGCATCGCGGTCGGCTGATGGGGCGCGAACCCGCGCTGGTGGATGCGCTCGGCGGCCTGCTGCTCGTTGACAAGGCGGGTGGTATGACCAGCCACGACGTGGTATCCCGCTGCCGAAAGATCCTGCGCACCCGCAAGATCGGCCACGCCGGAACGCTGGACCCGATGGCGACCGGTGTGCTGGTGCTGGGCGTCGAGCGCGCCACGAAGATGCTCGGTCTGCTCAGTCTCACCACCAAGGCGTATTCCGCGACGATCCGGCTGGGACAGTCCACGGTGACCGACGATGCCGAGGGCGAGACCCTCGCCACCACACCGGCCGCTCATCTCGCCGACGCCGATATCGCTTCCGGCGCAGCACGATTGACCGGCGATATCGAACAGATCCCGGCCACGGTCAGCGCGATCAAGGTCGACGGTGAGCGCGCCTACGCCCGCGCCCGCGCGGGAGAAGACGTGCAACTCGCCGCGCGCCCGGTCACGGTCTCCCGCTTCGATCTACTCGCCCGACGCGATATCGACACCGGTACAACCACATTCGTGGACCTGGACGTCGAGGTCGAATGCTCCTCGGGCACCTACATCCGTGCCCTGGCCCGCGATCTGGGTGAAAGTCTCGGCGTCGGAGGTCATCTCACCGCTCTGCGCCGGACCCGAGTGGGTCCGTTCACCCTGGACCACGCCCGCACCCTGGAATCCCTGGCCGAGGATCCGACCCTCAACCTCGACATCGATTCCGCTGCGCGCCTTGCCTTCCCACACCGCACCATCACCCCCGAGCAGGCCGAATCCCTCCGCGACGGCCGCTGGCTGGACCCGATCGGCCAACGCGGCGTCCACGCCGCCCTCACCGAGGACGGCCGGGCGATCGCACTGCTGGAAGAGAAGGGCAAGCGCTCGTCACCGGTTCTGGTGGTCCGGCCGCGCGGCCTGATCGACTGAGCCACAAGGATATCCCCGCCCGGCCCGATCTGCCGCAGCCTCTTGATCCTGGACCTCGGTGATGACGTCGGCCTGGCCCAGCGTGCTGCGCGCTTCGTAAAGGCGGCCGTTGTTCATGGGGGCCGAGCGTTGTGCCGCTACAACTTTCAGCTCACGTCCGGCTCGGCCTCCGGCTCGGGCTGTTGCAGGGGGCGGAGGCGTTCGACCGCGTCGTGCATGTGGTCGATCAGCAGGGTGCGGGCGCGGGCGGGGGAGCCCTCGCCGATCGCCTCGCGCAGCTCGACGTGTTCGCGGGCCTGGTCACGGATGTCCGGGTAGGCCGTTTGCAGGGCGCCCAGGCACATGCGGGTCTCGATCAGCAGGGTGCGCGCGGCGCGGGTGAGGCGGGTGCTGGCGGCGCTGTCCACCAGCGCCTCGTGGAATGCCTGGTCGGCGGCGGAGACCCCGACGGAGTCACCGCGTTCGGCGCAGGTCAGCATGTCGGCGACGCTGGGGCCGAGGGCCTCGTAGGCGATGGTGCGACGTCCGTCCAGGATCAGCTCCAGCGCACCGCCTTCGATGGCGGTGCGCGCCCGGTAGACGTCGATCACGTCCTCGGGGGTCAGCTCGATGACGAAGATGCCCCGGTGCCGGATGCTGTGCAGCAGACCCTCGGATACCAAGCGCTGCATGGCTTCTCGGACCGGGCCGCGCGAGACGTCGAACTGTGCGGCGAGATCGGCCTCGACCAGCTGTGCGCCGGGGCCGAGGGCGCCGTGCATGATGGCGTCGCGCAGCCGGTCGGCGATCATCTCGGCGGTGGACTGCCGATTCACCGGCTCGAATTCAATGACCGACATGAATCAGCCTTTCGGACAATAGCTTTCCCAGCCCCGACGGTTCGATGACGGAGTCCGGTGTGGCGGCACCGGGCGGCGCTGCGGTGTCGGGAGCATATCCGGCCAGGCGCAGTCCTTCCCAGATGGTCACCTGATTGGCCGTGAGCACCGGCTTGCCCAGAGCCGCCTCCAGCTTCGGCAACACCTCCAGGGTGTGCATGGCGGTATCGGGAATCAACAGCGCCTGCGCATCGGGATGATCGTTGGCCACGGCCAGCTCGAGGACCTGTTCGGGGGACAGTGTGCCGACCTCCGCGGCGGTGTCGATGCCCGCACTGGACATCGACAGGACCTGAATCCCTTCGGCAGCAAGGAAATCCACGAACAGCCGGGCCACGTCGTCGGGATAGCTTGCGCACACCGCGACCCGCGTCACCCCGATCGCCCGCGCCGCGTTCACGAACGCGAAGCTGGTGCTCGACGCGGGCACTGCGGCGGCCTCGGCGAGCCCGCGGACCTGCTCGCGCGCACCGTCCGGTCCGTAGACGAAACTGCCCGAGGTGCAGGCCCACACCACCGCGCTCGGCGCGTACCCGGCCAGCAGTGCGGCCCCTTCGCGCAGCCGGGCCGGACTGCCGAGATCGAGCAGTTCGGGCACCGCGTGCAGGTCGGTGCCGTAGATGTGCGCGACGTGCAGGTCGACGCCCAGTATCGCCGCGGCGCGCGGATAGTCGTCCTCGGCGGCGTGGTCCGGATAGATGAAGCCGATCGCGGGTGTCATGGGTCTCCTTCGGTCAGAAAACGTTCCGGAGCCATTTGCCTGGCCCCATCATCGGCAGTTTCATCCGGCCCAGGCACGCCCACATGGTGAGCTGGTTCGCGGTGAGCACGGGTTTGCCCAGCGCCTGTTCGAGCGGCTCGATCAGGTCGTAGGTGGGCAGATTGGTACAGCTGACGAAGATCGCCTGAGCCTGTGGGTCGTCGGCGTTGATGATGCGTTCGGCGATGGTGCGGTAGCTGACCTTCCAGATGCCGCCGCCCAGGCCGAGATGGTCCGAGCGGATGACCTCGCAACCGGCTTCGTCGAGGAAGTCGTGCAGTTTGTGGGTGAGCACCTCGTCGTAGGGGGTGATCACCGACAATCGGCCGATCTCGAGTTTGGTGATGGCCTCGACCAGTGCCCCGGACGTGGTCACCGCATCGGCGGCCCCGGCGCGGCAGATGGCATCGACGAGCGACCGCTCGTACTCCAGCCCCTTGATGAAACTGCCCGAGGTGCACAGATAGGCGATGACCTCCGGATCCACATGCAGCACGTTGCGGGTGGCTGCGGTGAGATGTACTGCGTCGGAAACCAATTCGGCCATCTCGACCGAAACCGGCACAGGTTCGTACGGGGTGCGCGCGAGATGCAGGCTCACCTCGAGCGGCGCCCAGCGCCATAGTTCCCGCTCTAACGCGAGATCGAACGGCGCGATGATGCCGATGCCCCGCTGGGCCACGGGCCCGTCGAATTCGGGCAAATTCAGTTCCACGAGGGCCCCTCTCGCGTCCAGCCTGGTAGTCCTCCGCACACGATCGGATTGTTGACAATCATACGATGTGTTTTTAGTCTGTCAATGTGAAAGAGGGCCCAATAGTCACCGTTCTGCACGATGGCACTCGGCCCGATGCGCAGCTGATGCGCCCGGTCGAAGAGCGGGCCGAGGTTCGCTACACGGCTGCGGATGGGTTCGCCGAGGCGTTGCGCGGTGCCGAAGCACTGTTCGTCTACGACTTCCTGACCACGGCGTTGCCGGGCGCATGGCCCGCAGCGGACCGCCTGTCATGGTTGCATGTCGGCGCGACCGGTGTCGATTCGGTGCTGTTCGACGAGCTCATCGCCAGTGATGTCACCGTCACCAACACTCGCGGCGTTTTCGACACTCCCATCGCCGAATACGTTCTCGCGCAGATACTCTCCTTCGCCAAGGACCTGCCCGAGTCGCAGCGCCTGCAGCGCGATCACCTCTGGCGTCATCGCGAATCCGAACGGATCGCCGGTGCGTCGGTGCTGATCGTCGGTACCGGATCGATCGGCCGGTCGATCGCGCGGCTGCTGCGTGCGGTGGGTATGCGGGTACGTGGGCTTGGGCGTCGTTCGAGCACCGACGACCCCGATTTCGGCGGTGTCGGCACCGATCTGCATGCCGAACTTCCCGCGGCGGATTATGTGGTCGCGGTCGCACCGCTGACCACGCAGACCCGGAACATGTTCGACGCTCGTGCTTTTACGGCTTTCAAACCACATGCCCGTTTCATCAACGTCGGTCGTGGGGAATCAGTAGTGACAGACGATCTCGTCGCGGCACTGCGGGCCGGTGCGCTGGCCGGTGCGGCGCTCGATGTCGTCGATCCCGAGCCGCTGCCACCCGGCCATGCGCTGTGGGATCTGCCGAATGTTCACCTCACGCCCCACAATTCCGGTGATTTCGTCGGATGGCGTCGCGAGATCGTCGCGGCGTTCGCCGCCAACTTCCGGAAGTGGATCGATGGCCGGCCGCTGGACAACGTGGTCGACAAGAGGCTGGGTTACGTGCCCGCCTGAAGGGAGTCAGCATGACCCACCCCGATATCGATATTCCTACCGAGCCCGCCGCCATGACGGCGGTCGAACTCGTCACGGCATATTCGGCGGGTGCGTTGTCACCGGTGGAAGCGACCCGCGCGGTCCTGGATGCGATCGCCGCTCGCAACGATTCGGTCAACGCGTACTGTCTGGTCGATCCGGACCGCTCGATGGTGCAGGCCAAGGAGTCCGAGGCACGCTGGCATTCCGGGCATGTACAAGGTCTGCTGGACGGGGTGCCGATCTCGATCAAGGACATCTTCCTGACCGAGGGCTGGCCGACCCGCCGCGGTTCCACCTCGATCCAGGCCGATGTGCCGTGGCCGGTGGACAGTCCGGTGGCCGCGCGGCTGCGCGAGGACGGCCTGGTGTTCGTGGGCAAGACCACGACCCCGGAGCTGGCGTGGAAAGGGGTCACCGACAGTCCGCTGACCGGTATCACCCGCAATCCGGTGGATCCGTCCAAGACCTCGGGCGGTTCGTCGGGCGGTAGCGCTGCGGCGGTCGCCGCCGGCATGGGCCCGATTTCGGTCGGCACCGACGGTGGTGGCAGCGTGCGGATTCCGGCCTCGTTCTGCGGCATCGTCGGATTCAAGCCGACGCACGGGCGCATCCCGCTGTATCCGGCGAGCCCGTTCGGCCCGCTCGCGCACGCGGGCCCGATGACCCGGACCGTCGAGGACACGGCGTTGCTGATGGACATCCTGTCGCTGACCGATCCGCGCGATCCGACCGCCCTCGCGCCCACCGTGACGACGTTCCGCAGCCATCTCGCTCGTGATGTGCGCGGCTGCACGGTCGCGTATTCGGGCACGTTGGGGTATGTCGACGTCGATCCGGAGGTCGCGTCGGTCGTGGACGCGGCGGTGCGTCGCCTGGACGAGGCGGGCCTGCGCGTGGTGGCTGCGGACCCCGGATTCGCCGATCCGCTGGAGGCTTTCGAACTGCTCTGGGCCGCGGGCGCGGCGACGATGCTCTCGAAATTCCCCGAGGGCACTCGCGAACGCGTCGATCCCGGCCTGGGCGAGGTATGGGACCAGGGCAACACCTACTCCGCGGTCGACTATCTGGACGCTCGCGCCGTCGCCGCCGAGATCGGCATCGTGATGGGCGCCTTCCACACCGCCCACGACGTCCTGATCACCCCCACCATGCCCATCCCGGCCTTCGAGGCGGGGCACGACGTCCCTCCGGGCAGCGGCCTGCGCAGCTGGCCGCAGTGGACCGGCTTCACCTATCCGTTCAACATGACTCAGCAGCCCGCCATCTCCATCCCGGCGGGTACCACGGCCGAGGGGCTGCCGGTGGGCCTGCAGATCGTCGGGCCGCGTCACTCGGACGATCTGGTGCTGGCCGTGGCCCGCTTCGCGGAGACGGTCCTGGGCTCCTGATATTCGCTGAGAAGCCCGGCCCGCCGATAGCGTTGGCGGGCCGGGCTTTTCGCGTGAACGTCCTCGTTACTCCGCGCGGGCGAAGGACAGGGTTTCCCCCTCGACGCCACGCAGCCACAGGTTGTTGCAGGCGGTGGCGAGGGCGGGCAGGCCCTCTTCGATGGTGGCGAATACGTTGCCGGGGACCCAGCCCACATCACCGTTGATCAGCAGGTTGTTGCGGCCGTAGAAGAGCGCGAGATCCGTTGCGCCCTGGGCGTGATGCGCTTCGGAGCCGGGTTCGTAGCCGTAGGCCGGGTTGCCGATCTCCCAGGGTTCGAAGTCGAACAGGCAGACGTCCCCCGGGATCGGGGTGATGGTCGGGTTCTCGCGGTGGGGCGCGGCGGTGATGCGCGGGACGAGGGTGTAGACCTCGTTGCGGGCGTACTTGGCGTGAAACGCGTCGGCCTCCTGGGGCAGGGCATCCCACACCGCGGCGCAGGTGAGAGGGGCTTCGTCATCGAGAAGCCTTGCACGGCAGGAGATTCCGGCCTTGGTGAGAGTGATGGTGAGGTATCGCGCCATGGAATCTCCTAGATCTCGTCGAGGACGTCGGACCACAGGGCCAGTGCATCGTCGACCTGGCTCTCGGACACCACCAGCGGCGGAATCATCCGCACGACATTGCTGTACGCGCCGCAGGTCAGCAGCAGCAGACCCTTCTCCGCGGCCAGCCGCTGCGCCGCGCTCGCGGTGGCGGTGTCGGGTTCACCTGCGGGCGTGGTGAATTCGGAGCCGACCAGCAGACCCAGACCGCGCACGTCGCCCACCGCCCCGGTGGCGGCCTTGCGTACGCCCTCGATCAGCTGACGCCCGCGCACTGCCGCATTGTCCACCAGCCCTTCGGATTCGATGACCTCGAGCGTCGCGATGGCCGCGGCACAGGCGACCGCGTTACCGCCGTAGGTGCCGCCCTGCGAACCGGGCCACGCCTTGCTCATCAACTCCTCCGACGCGGCGATACCCGAGAGCGGGAAGCCGCTGGCCAGACCCTTGGCGATGGTGATCACATCGGGCCGCACGTCGAAGTGCTGGTGGCCGAAGAACTTTCCGGTGCGTCCGAATCCGGTCTGGATCTCGTCGAACACCAGCAGGATGCCGTGCCGGTCGGCACGTTCGCGCAATCCCTGGAAGAACGCGGTGTTCCCCGGGATGTAGCCGCCCTCGCCGAGCACCGGCTCGACGATGAACGCCGCGGTTTCCGCCGGAGCGCTCAGCGTCTGGAACAGGTAATCCAGTTCGCGCAGTGCGAATTCCGTCGCCTGCTCCTCGGACCAGCCGTAGCGGTACGCGGTGGGGAACGGCGCGACGTGCACCCCGCCCATCAGCGGGCTGAATCCGGCCGAGAACCGTGTGCCCGAGGTCGTCATGGTCGCCGCGGCGACGGTACGACCGTGGAATCCGCCGTGGAACACGATGACGTTCGGCCGCCCGGTGGCCTGCCGGACCAGACGCAGTGCGGATTCGATCGCCTCACTGCCGGAATTGGCGAAGAACAGCGAGTTCAGGCCCGCGGGCAGCACCGTGCCCAGCTTCTCGGTGAGTTCGAGCAGCGGACGATGCATGACGGTCGTGTACTGCCCGTGGATGAGGCTG
Source organism: Nocardia jiangxiensis NBRC 101359 (assembly GCF_000308615.1). Classification (GTDB taxonomy): domain Bacteria; phylum Actinomycetota; class Actinomycetes; order Mycobacteriales; family Mycobacteriaceae; genus Nocardia; species Nocardia jiangxiensis. The sequence goes on along the minus strand of NZ_BAGB01000047.1, from coordinate 468,848 downwards.
CCGACCTGTGCGCGGGCGGCCTCGACGACCCGCGGGTGGCAGTGCCCGGTACTGGTCACCCCGATGCCGGCGGTGAAATCCAGATACCGGCGGCCGTCGGTGCCGTACAGGTAACACCCTTCGCCGTGGTCGACCGTGACGGGAGTGGCTTGCTTGAGGACGGGGGAGAGCTCGGACATGGTTAGCCGCCTCGGAAAGTCGGTCGGATTGTCTGTTGTAGGATTGTTGACAATATGAATATCATGGCGGGCAGGGCCGCAGCAACGGTCTGCGGGGATTGAGGAGCGCGCAGTGACACACACCAGCGAGGATGTGAACGAGACCGAGCGTCTGGCCATCGAGAGCGTCCCCACGGGACTGTTCATCGGCGGTGGCTGGCGCCAGACCGCCGCACGGCTGCCGGTCGAGGATCCGGCAACCGGTCGGGTGTTGTGCGAGGTGGCCGACGCCTCGCCGGATGACGGCCTGGACGCCCTGGCCGCGGCGGCCGATGCGCAGGGCGACTGGGCCCGCACCCCGGCGCGTGAACGCAGTGATCTGCTCATGCGCGCCTACCGCCTGCTGCTCGAGGAGACCGACCGCCTCGCGCTGATCATGACCCTGGAGATGGGTAAACCGCTCGCCGAGGCGCGCGGCGAAATCTCTTATGCCGCAGAGTTCTTCCGCTGGTTCGCCGAGGAGGCGGTCCGCTTGGACGGCGGCTACATGCCCGCGCCCGGCGGCGGTTCGCGTTTCCTGATCACCCGTCAGCCGGTCGGGCCGAGCCTGCTCATCACGCCGTGGAATTTCCCGCTCGCCATGGGCACCCGCAAGATCGGCCCGGCCCTGGCCGCGGGCTGCACCTGTGTGGTCAAACCCGCCGAGCAGACCCCGCTGTCCATGCTGGCCCTGGCCGATGTCCTGGTGCGTGCCGGACTGCCCGCGGGCGTGGTGAACGTGGTGACCACTTCGGATCCGGCCGCGGTGATAACGCCGATGATCATGGACGAGCGCTCCCGCAAACTCTCCTTCACCGGATCCACCGCCGTGGGCAAGATCCTGCTCGAGCAGTGCGCCCGCACGGTCATGCGGACCTCGATGGAACTCGGCGGCAACGCGCCGTTCGTGGTGTTCGAGGACGCCGATCTGGACGAGGCCGTGGAGGGCCTGCTTGCGGCGAAGATGCGCAACATCGGCCAGACGTGCACCGCGGCGAATCGAATTCTGGTACAGCGCAACGTCATCGATGATTTCGCCCGCCGCCTGACCGAGCGGATGGCCGCCCTGCCGATGGGCCGCGGCACCGAGCCGGACGCGGTGGTCGGCCCCCTGATCGACAGCGACGCGGTGACGAAGGTGACCGATCTGGTGGCCGATGCGAAACAGCGCGGCGCCACCGTGCTGCTCGGCGGCGAAGCCGACGGCCGTCCCGGAAACTTCTATCCCGCAACGGTTCTCACCGGCGTCCCGGACGAGGCCGCGATGTGCCACACGGAGATCTTCGGTCCCGTAGCGGCTCTGACCGCCTTCGACACCGAGGCCGAGGCGGTCGAACGCGCCAACGACACCCCCTACGGCCTGATCGGTTACGTATACACCGAGAGCCTGCGGCGCGGTCTGCGCGTGAGCGAGGCGCTGGAAACCGGTCTGGTAGGACTGAATCAGGGCGTGATCTCCAACCCCGCGGCCCCGTTCGGCGGGGTGAAGGAGTCGGGCCTGGGTCGCGAGGGCGGATTCACCGGAATCGACGAGTTCCTCGAGACCAAGTACATCGGCGTGAAGGTGTGAGCGTCGCGAACAGTACGCAGGAATACATCAGTGACACTGTGAGGGAGATTCGTTGAGTACCTACCGAATCGCGACCATCCCCGGCGACGGCATCGGGGTCGATGTGACCGCGGAGGCCGTGCGCGTCGTGGACGCGGTACTGCCCGGCATCGAGTGGACCGAATTCGACTGGTCGTGCGAGAACTATCTGCGCACGGGGTCGATGATGCCGCCGGACGGCCCGGTCCGGCTCGCCGGATTCAACGCGATTCTGCTGGGCGCGGTGGGCTTTCCGGGCGTCCCGGACCATATCTCGTTGTGGGGCCTGCTGATTCCACTGCGCCGCGCCTTCGGGCAGTACGTGAATCTGCGCCCGGTGCGGCTGCTGCCGGGCACCGAATCGGCGTTGCGCGACCGCACCGCCGAGGATCTGGACATCCTGATCGTCCGGGAGAACTCCGAGGGGGAGTATTCCGAGATCGGCGGCATCCACAATCCGGGCCGCCCGGAGGAATTCGTGCTGCAGGAATCGGTGTTCACCCGCGCGGGTTGCGAGCGGATCATCCGATACGCGTTCGAGCAGGCCGCCCAGCGCGGCGGGCGGTTGTGCTCGGCCACCAAATCCAACGGCCTGATCCATTCGATGCCGTACTGGGACAGCGTCTTCGAACGCATCGCGACCGAATATCCGGCGGTGCAGACCCGGCAGATGCACGTCGACGCGCTGGCCGCGGAGATCGTGCTGCATCCCGATCGCCTGGACGTCATCGTCGGGTCGAATCTGTTCGGCGACATCCTGTCCGACCTGGCCGCGGCCGTCACCGGCGGGCTCGGACTGGCCCCCTCGGGCAATATCAACCCCCAGCGCGATACGCCCTCGATGTTCGAGGCCGTGCACGGCAGCGCACCCGATATCGCGGGACAGGGCATCGCCAACCCGGTCGCCCAGATCCTCGCCGCCGCAATGATGCTCGATCATCTGGGCGAACGCGCGGCCGCGGCCGCCATCGACCGTGCGGTCTGCGATGTACTGGCCGAGGGCGCGGTCCGCACCCCGGATCTCGGCGGAACCAGCACCACCACCGACATCGGCACGGCGATCGCCGAACGCGCGGTGAGCCTGATTCCCTGACCTCGCCGCGCGCGTCGCCCGACGGGCCGCTCAGTCCGTCGCGATATCGGCCAGGAACAGCTTGACCCGGGCTCCGGCCACGCGCGCGGCCAGCGGCAGCCCGGGTCCGGCCTCCTCGCGGTCGACGATGCGGGGATTGACGATTCGCCACCGGCGACCGAGGATCCGCACCTCGGCCCCGTCGGCGGCGAGCACGTTCTTCACCCAGTCGGTGCGGCCGTGCCCCAGGGCGACGCACAGTTTGCCGTCGAAGCGGAAGGCGTTGACCGGCGTCGAATACGTCCGGCCGGATTTGCGGCCCCGATGTTCGACGACGGCGAACCAGGGCAGGTAGGGGGCCAGCGGGCGCACCATCGGATTCACGTACCGGGTCTGGATGCGATCCAGCCATTCGGGGAACAAGCTGATTTCGCGGTCTGGAGTGGACATACAACCACCTCGTCGGTGCGGGCGCGGGCGTCCGCGCCGGATTTTCGAGTCCGATGAGAAAATACGGCAGATCCACAACGACCGCAGCACCGAATACCTGATGGTGTTCGGTGGCTGCCTACGGGCCTGCCGGGTACTATCTCGGATACGACCGCCGCCGGTTGCTCGAGAAGCATCTGAGCCGCTTTCGGGCACCGGCGGCGGCGAGTCCTGTCGCCAATTCGCTGATGGCGCAGCGTGATTCCCGCATCCCCGCGGCAAATATTGAGATCACGAGAACACCGCCGTGGCGGCAGCACGGCGCATCATTCGGACTTCCGCTCGGTCACCGCACCCGGGAAGCGCTGGGCCGGTTGGCCTTCGGGCTGAGCAAGGCCTGCCGCAGTTCGGCCGGATCGCCTTTCTCGAATTGTGGCTGTGCATGCTCGTGGTCGGCAATTCGGTCCACCTCAACGCCGCTCGCCGGTGAGGTCGCCAGCGGTCAGAGCCTGCCCGGCTGGGCGGCCCCGGCCACCGATCGGCTGCTGCGCGGTCTGGGCCGGGCCGATCGCTGGGGGATGTTGCGGCATCGACAAACTCTCCACCACGCGGGGCAAACCCGAGGATGCGCTGATCGATATCGCGAACTGGGCGACCGACGGCGACGCGAACGAACAGGCCGACGCCGACGCCATCTTCTGCGAGGCGTTCCTGGCCGATCTACGCCGCGCGTACTCCGGCTTCAATCGCAGCCGCCGCACGCTCGATTGCGCTGTGCTGCTGGACAATGCGCACACCCCGGGCGGACAGCGGTTCCTGTTCGCCCTGCAACAGGCGCGCGATCGCGCCGCGGATCCCGATCCGCTGCCGGTATTCGCCACTGGTGGACGAGGACTGGCGGCACGGCAATATCGACGAATCTCCTTGGAACCCTTGGTATCTGCTGGACATCAGCCATTCCGATGCCGATCACGTCTCCCGCGGCACCGAGACGTACCTGTCCCAGGACGCCGGTGCGGACAATCTGCTGTCTCGGATGGGTGCACAGATCTGCGTCGACGACCCCGATGTCATCTACTTCGCCGTCCGCCGGGTGGTGTCGGGGGGGTAGTCAGGCGGCGACAGCCGACGATGTCGTGCAGATGCTCGAGGGGATGCATGGTGTGAACGGTGTGCGCGGCGCCAGCGGCAATATCTCCTTCGATCCGGAGAACGGCGGTCTGGAGGACAAGCCGATCCCGATTCTGCAGCTATTGCCCGGCCAGTCGCCCAAATTCGTCCGGTTGATCTGCCCTGCGGGTGGTATGAACTGCACCGTGAGCCTTCACTGACGCGGCAGCACGACCGGGCCGTGCCCGCCGATGCACGCCCACCGGCCGTTCTGCTCGTGCGGGAACTGCCAAGGGGTGTGGCAGTGCAGTGTCGGCGGGGGAGCGGGAATCATCGGACCGGCGGCGGCCGAGCCTGCCACGCACAGGGAAGCGGCCAGGCCCGCCAGGGCGGCGACGGATCGACGAGTCATGGTCGATATGTCGTGTCGGCCCGCGCATTCGTTTCCGGGCGTGGGCCGCACCCGGTCAGGATGTGAGCCAGATGGCCTCGGCGGCAAGGCTGCCCAGATCCACGGTCTGATCACCGATCTGCACCGCGATGGTGCCCGCGAAATCCCGGCGCTCCACCACCGCGATCGGCGTGTCCAGCGCGATTCCGACCGAGTCGAAGTACCGCAGCATCGCCGGATCGAAATCGGAAATCCTTGCCACGCGGCCGTTTTCACCGGCCTGGAAATCGCTGAGCTGCCGGGCGGGCGGAGTGGGCACCGCACCGTCCACCGACGGGATCGGATCGCCGTGCGGATCGCGATCCGGGTGACCGAGTTTGGTGTCGATACGTTCCATCAGCGTCTCGGAGACCGCGTGCTCGAGCACCTCGGCCTCGTCGTGCACCTCGTCCCAGCCGTAGCCGAGCTCGTTGACCAGGAACGTCTCGATGAGCCGATGGCGGCGCACCATCGTGATGGCCGCGCGGCGGCCCTCCTCGGTCAACGTGATCGCCCCGTAGCGGGCATGTTCGACCAGGCCCTGATCGGCCAGCTTGCGGACCGCCTCGGACACCGTGGACGCCGAGACGCCGATGCGCTCGGCGAGCAGTTTGGTCGTCACCTTCTCCTGCGACCACTCCTGCGTGGTCCAGATCACCTTGAGGTAGTCCTGCGCGACCGAGGACAGCACCGGCGCGACACTTCCCCCGGATCCGGCCTCGGCGTGCGGGGAGTTCTGGGATACCGGTGACGCGGCGGGGGCGACGAGCTCACGTCGGGTGGCGATATCTCGTTTTCCGGGCACGTATCGAGCTTAGCCGGGCAGGTCGGAACGACCGAGTCGCAGCGGCGCGGGCGGATGGGCGATCCCCCGAGGAGATGACGTGAGCGTGACGCCCGACGGATCTGCGTCCGGCGCGGCTGTGAACATCCACACCGCGGAATGCCCGTCCCGAGCGGGCGTGACTAGGCTGCCGTGTGTGCAGAGATGGCGAAGTCTCGAGGAGATGCCCGCTGACTGGGGCCGGTGTGTCCTGACGATCGGGGTGTTCGACGGCGTGCACCGCGGTCATGCCCAGTTGATCGGTCGCGCCGTGAAATCCGCGGCCGTGCGCGGTGTTCCCTCGGTCCTGATGACCTTCGATCCGCACCCCATGGAGGTGGTCCGCCCGGGTTCGCATCCGGCGCAGCTCACCACGCTGACCCGCCGCGCGGATCTGGTGGAGGAACTCGGCGTCGACGTGTTCTGCGTGATGCCCTTCACCCACGAGTTCATGAAGCTGACCCCGGCGCGTTATGTGCACGACCTGCTGGTGGAGAAGCTGCACGTGTGCGAGGTCGTGGTCGGGGACAACTTCACCTTCGGCAAGAAGGCCGCGGGCACCGTGGCGACCATGCAGGAGCTGGGCGGGCGTTTCGGCTTCGAGGTCGACGGGGTCAAACTGGTCGGCGAACACGCGGTCACCTTCTCCTCCACCTACATTCGCGCCTGCGTGGACGCCGGTGACATGGCCGCCGCGGCCGATGCGCTGGGCCGCCCGCACCGGCTCGAGGGCGTCATCGTGCACGGCGACGGCCGTGGCCGCGATCTGGGCTATCCGACCGCCAACGTGGCCCCGCCCATGCACGCGGCCATCCCCGCCGACGGCGTGTACGCCGGATGGTTCACCGTGCTGACCCCGGGTGCGGTCGTCGGCACGACCCAGCCGGGCAAGCGGATGATGGCGGCGATCTCGGTCGGCACCAATCCGACCTTCTCCGGCCGCACCCGCACGGTGGAGGCGTTCGTGCTGGACACCGATGCCGATCTGTACGGGCAGCACGTCGCGGTGGATTTCGTGGAGCATCTGCGTCCGATGCGCGCCTTCGCCTCGGTCGACGAGCTGACCGCCGAGATCGCCCGCGACGTCAACCGCACCCGCGAGTTGCTCGCCGAACCCGGACGGTAGTCCGCAACCGGCGTCCTGCGCGGCCTCGAAAACCGTTCACGCCGAGATGAATTCGGCGATATCAGCATTGAGCTGCGCCGCGTGGGTGACGTAGAGCCCGTGCCCGGCGGCGGGGTATTCCTTCAGCTCGGCGTCCTTCAGCAGTTGCACCGCGACATGGCTGGTCGGCCCGATCGGGATGGACTGATCGGCCAGGCCGTGCAGCAGCAGCACCGGAAGGGTGATCTCGGCCAGATCGGGACGCAGATCCGAGTCGCCGATCGCGCGCTGCATCGTCTTCGCGGCCCACGGAGCGGCCGACAGACAGCGCCGGACCTCCTGGTCGATGAGCGCCGGGGACACGTCGTTGCCCAGATGGGTCGCGAAATAGCCCTGTGCTCGATCGGCCATCCACTTGGCCCGGTCGGCGCACAGCGCCGCGATGGAGGCGTCGATCGCGGCCTGCGGAATACCGGCGGGATGGTCCGGGCTCCAGCTCAGCTTCGGCACCGCCGCGGCTACCAGCACCAGCCGCCGAATCCGGTCCTGACCGTGGCGAGCGAGGTAGTGCACCGCTTCGGCGCCACCGCCGGAATGCCCGATCAACACCGCATCGCGGATGTCGAGGTGTTCCAGCAGTGCGGCGACGTCGTCGGCGCGGGTGTCGTTGTCGTAGCCGTCGGCGGGACGATCGGAGCGGCCGTGTCCGCGTCGGTCGAGCAGAATGCAGCGGTAACCCCGCTCGACGAAGTACGGCACCTGGTGCTCCCACATATCGGTGTTGAGCGACCATCCGGCCAGGAACACGATCGGTGCGCCCGATCCGTACACCTCGTAGGCGAGGGTGGTGTCGTCGGTGCTCTGGAAGTACGGCATCGTCATCTCCTGTTCTGTGGTGTGCCACCGATATTCGCGGTCGGAGGGAATGAACGCGATTACCTCCGGAGTAATCGTCGCGACCGGTCCGGCGGCCGCTCCGGACACCGATTCGGATCGCCGCAGGTGATCCGGTAGGCTGGCTCGTCGGGTTTGCTGTGGTTCGCGGCGGCGCCCGCCCGGGATTCGGTTCCCGGTCCCTCGAGCGCGGACTGAAACATCAGGAGTGATTCGTGGCTCTGACCACCGAGCAGAAGTCGGCCATCCTCAAGGAATACGGCCTGCACGAGACGGACACCGGTTCGCCGGAGGCCCAGATCGCGCTGCTGTCCAAGCGGATCTCCGACCTCACCGAGCACCTGAAGGTGCACAAGCACGACCACCACACCCGGCACGGCCTGCTGGCCCTGATCGGTCGTCGTCGTCGCCTGTCGAAGTACCTGCAGGCCAAGGACATCCAGCGTTACCGTTCGCTGATCGAGCGTCTGGGCCTGCGTCGCTAGGACTGTTCGCGATGTCGGAGATCGCCCGGTTTCCGCAGCGACACAGTGAGGCACTTGACAAGGCAGCCGATGGGGAGGCTTACAATCTCCCCGTCGGCTAGTCGTGCATGCGGACCTCGTGAGGTTCCGGTACGGCGGTGCCACATGCCGTACGCATCCGTCCTCGTGGCGTCGGTCCTCGGTAGTGGCCTTTCGGCAGGAGACGACTCCGCCGTGGGGCTTCGATCGATGGCCGCCTCCGCGTCGCCGCTTCCAAGGGGGAACCGGTCGGGTGTACGCGTAGCAACCAGGAGGGTTGTCGCGCGCCCAAGCCTGGGTACGGCCTGATCCCTCAGCCGGGGACATGGCTGAGGGCTGAACAGCCGGATCGCGCTCACGTGCGCTTGATCCGGCGAAGACGAGAGGTTGAGAAGAGAAAATGACAGACACAGTGAGCTCGGCCGTAGAGGTCGAACCGGGTGTGTTCGAGTCGGTCGCACTGATCGACAACGGGTCCTTCGGCACCCGTACCGTCCGGTTCGAGACCGGACGCCTCGCCAAGCAGGCCGCCGGTTCGGTCGTGGCCTACCTGGACGACGAGACCATGCTGCTCTCGGCCACCACGGCCGGTAAGCAGCCCAAGGACCAGTTCGACTTCTTCCCGCTGACAGTGGACGTCGAGGAGCGGATGTACGCCGCGGGCCGTATCCCGGGTTCGTTCTTCCGCCGTGAGGGCCGTCCCTCCACCGACGCGATCCTGACCTGCCGCCTGATCGACCGGCCGCTGCGCCCGTCCTTCGTCGACGGCCTGCGCAACGAGATCCAGGTCGTGGTGACGGTCATGTCGCTGGATCCCAAGGATCTGTACGACGTGGTGGCCATCAACGCCGCCTCGGCGTCGACCCAGATCTCCGGACTGCCGTTCTCGGGTCCGGTCGGCGGCGTGCGCGTCGCGCTGATCGAGGGCCAGTGGGTGGCGTTCCCGACCGTCGAGCAGCTCGAGGGCGCTGTGTTCGACATGGTCGTCGCGGGCCGGGTCGTCGACGGTGACGTCGCGATCATGATGGTCGAGGCCGAGGCCACCGACAAGGTCATCGCGCTGGTCGAGGAGGGTGCCCAGGCGCCCACGGAAACCGTTGTGGCAGAAGGTCTCGAGGCCGCCAAGCCGTTCATCGCCCGGCTGTGCCGCGCGCAGCAGGACCTGGCGACGCTGGCCGCCAAGCCCACCGAGGAGTTCCCGCTGTTCCCGCCGTACGGCGAGGATGTCTACACCGCCGTCGAGGGCACCGCGAAGCGCGAGCTGAACGAGGCGCTGTCGATCCCGGGCAAGCAGGAGCGCGACGACAAGACCGACGAGATCAAGCTCGCGGTGCTGTCCAGCCTCGCCGAGGATTTCGAGGGCCGCGAGAAGGAGATCGGCGCGGCGTTCCGCTCGGTCACCAAGAAGCTTGTGCGCCAGCGCATCCTGTCCGACGGCTTCCGCATCGACGGTCGCGGCCTGGCGGACATCCGCGCGCTGTCCGCCGAGGTCGCGGTGGTTCCGCGGGCGCACGGTTCGGCGCTGTTCGAGCGCGGCGAGACCCAGATCCTGGGTGTCACCACTCTCGACATGGTGAAGATGGCCCAGCAGGTCGACTCGCTCGGCCCGGAGACCACCAAGCGCTACATGCACCACTACAACTTCCCGCCGTTCTCCACCGGTGAGACCGGCCGCGTCGGTTCGCCGAAGCGTCGCGAGATCGGCCACGGCGCCCTCGCCGAGCGTGCGCTGATTCCGGTGCTGCCCTCGCAGGAGGAGTTCCCGTACGCCATCCGTCAGGTCTCGGAAGCGTTGGGCTCCAACGGTTCCACCTCGATGGGTTCGGTGTGCGCCTCGACCCTGTCGCTGCTGAACGCCGGTGTGCCGCTGAAGTCCCCGGTCGCGGGCATCGCGATGGGCCTGGTATCCGACGAGGTCACCGACGAGTCGGGCAAGACCGAGACCCGCTACGTCGCGCTGACCGACATCCTCGGCGCCGAGGATGCCTTCGGTGACATGGACTTCAAGTGCGCCGGTACCCGGGACTTCGTCACCGCGCTGCAGCTGGACACCAAGCTCGACGGCATCCCGTCCAAGGTGCTCGCGGGTGCGCTGAACCAGGCCCGCGACGCGCGCCTGACCATCCTGGACGTGATGGCCGAGGCCATCGCCAGCCCGGACGAGATGAGCCCGTACGCCCCGCGCGTCACCGCGATCAAGATCCCGGTCGACAAGATCGGCGAGGTGATCGGACCCAAGGGCAAGGTGATCAACCAGATCACCGAGGACACCGGCGCCAACATCTCCATCGAGGACGACGGCACCGTGTTCGTCGGCGCGACCGACGGCCCGTCGGCGCAGGCCGCGATCGACGCGATCAACGCCATCGCCAACCCGCAGCTGCCGAAGGTCGGCGAGCGTTTCCTGGGCACGGTCGTCAAGACCACCGCCTTCGGCGCGTTCGTCTCGCTGCTGCCGGGCCGCGACGGTCTGGTGCACATCTCCAAGCTGGGCAACGGCAAGCGCGTGGGCAAGGTCGAGGACGTGGTGAACGTCGGCGACAAGCTGCGCGTGGAGATCGCCGACATCGACAACCGCGGCAAGATCTCCCTCGTCCCCGTCGAGGAGGAAGAGGCCGGCGAGGCTCCGGCCGCCGACGAGAGTGCTGCGGTCGAGGCCGGTGCCGAGTAAAAACTCTGGTGTGACGAAGAAAAACGCTGCGGCGCTTTCGACCCCCTTGCTCCTGGACAGCGAGCAGGGGGGTTCGTCTCTGCTGAAGACGACTCTCCCTCCGCCCGGCGACAGCGGGGTGCGGCGCACCGTGCTGCCGGGCGGGTTGCGCGTGGTCACCGAACATGTCCCCGGGGTGCGGTCCGCATCGGTCGGGGTGTGGGTCGGCGTCGGTTCGCGTGACGAGGGGCCGAGCGTGGCCGGCGCCGCGCATTTCCTGGAACACCTGCTGTTCAAGGCGACTCCGACTCGCACGGCGCTGGATATCGCGCAGGCCGTGGACGCGGTCGGCGGTGAGCTCAACGCGTTCACCGCCAAGGAGCAGACCTGCTACTACGCGCACGTGCTGGACGAGGATCTGCCGCTGGCAGTGGATCTGGTGTCCGATGTCGTGCTCAACGGGTTGTGCCGGGCCGAGGACGTGAACGTGGAGCGTCAGGTGGTGCTCGAGGAGATCTCGATGCGCGACGACGATCCGGAGGACATGGTCGGCGACGCGTTCCTCACCGCGCTGTTCGGCGACCATCCGGTGGGTCGTCCGGTGATCGGCACGGTCGAGTCCATCGAGTCGATGACCGCGAATCAGCTGCGCGGGTTCCATCAGCGTCGCTACCGTCCGGACAGGATGGTCGTCGCGGTGGCCGGGAACGTCGAGCACGAGCACACGGTGGAGTTGGTGCACCGGGCGTTCGCGGGTCGGCTCGATCCGGTTCGCGAGCCCGCTCCGCGGCGCGAGGGCCGGTTCCGCACGCATACTCCGCCGCACTTGCAGTGGATGTACCGGGACAGCGAGCAGGCTCATCTGGTGTTCGGCGTCCGCGCGTTCGGGCGGCACGAAGGGGAGAAGCGCTGGCCGCTGTCGGTGCTGAACACCGTGCTCGGCGGCGGTCTGTCCTCGCGGCTGTTCCAGCGCATCCGGGAGGAACGCGGTCTGGCGTACTCGGTGTACTCCAGCGTGGACACCTTCGCCGACACCGGCGCGTTCTCGGTCTATCTGGGCTGCCAACCCGAAAACCTGGGCCAGGTGGCGTCTTTGGCGCGCGAGGTCCTGGAAGAGGTTGCTACGGAAGGGATCACCGACGCCGAGTGCGCCCGCGCCAAGGGGGCGCTGCGCGGCGGTCTGGTTCTGGGCCTGGAGGATTCGGGCTCACGCATGAACCGCATCGGACGCAGCGAACTCAGCTACGGCAACCACCGCAGCGTCTCGGAAACCCTCACCCGCATCGATTCGGTCACCACCGCCGAGGTCTCGGCGGTGGCCCGCACCCTGTTGTCCCGCCCCTTCGCGGTCTCGGTCGCGGGCCCGTACCGGCGCGCCCGGGATCTGCCGGTCTCGATACGCCGTCTGGCGGACTGATCGCCCGGAGGATCGTGGTCCCGGAAGACCGCCGGAATATTCACTGCCGGTTGGTCTTCCGGGATTTTTTTCGCGATCGGCCGATCCGGGGTGTGGTTCGTATTCGACCCTGGTTCTTGTCGGTGGTGCCGGTTATGGTGAGCGGACAGCAGTACCGGGCGGCGCGCAGACGGAGGGTGACGACGTGGCCAAGCAGGTGATCAATCCGATCGATGACTACGACGGGGTTGTCGGTGGCGGACGGGACGGTCGAGTTCTCCTTCGAGGGGGTGGACTACGAGATCGACCTGTGCGAGGGGAATGCGGAGAAGCTGCGTGCGGTTCTGTTACCGTGAATCGAGATGTCCCGTAAGGCAACGCGTTTCGACGATGACGAGGCAGAGGACTGGGAGCAGTACGGTGTCGAACCGGCCGCGCCGCCAGCCGTGCGGTAGACGGATCGGAACACCGTGTTTCCCAGGGATTCCAGCGGTGCGCCCTTACACCGCGGCCGCACCCGCGCTGGCGGCGTACGAAGGTCGGTTGTTCTGCGCCTACGTAGCCGACGGCCCGTCCAAGGATTTGCTGTTCACCACCTGGGACGAGTATCACGGCTGGAGCTGCCCGATGTCGTGCGGCGGCGAGAGCAGTTGGGGCGCACCGGCATTGTCGGCCCTGGTCGACGAGCTGCATCTGCTGTTCGCCTCGAACGACCAGGGCCGCGAGATCATCGACATGGCCTACTCCGAGCCCGAAGGCCCCGGTTCGGGCACCTGGGCGCGCACCGTGCACCAGCCGAACGAGTTCGCGAACGCCGGTGTGGCCGCTGCGGGCTCGGCAACGAACGGATACTCGGTTTCCTCCGCCGCGACGCCGGTAACCTGCTGGTGTCCACGCTGGGCCCGAATGGCTGGAGCGGTGACGAGGTCCCCGGCGCCTACGCATGGGAGGCCCCGGCCGTCGTCGTCCACGACGGTTTCGTCAATCTGATCTTCAACGCGCGCAACGAGATGAGCGATCTGCTCTGGATGGAATATCCTGTGCCGCAAGTGCATCCGGTGCCCTGAACGGGCATACGAGTCGATTCTCGCCCCGGGGTGTCACCGGACCGGCGACACCCCGGGGTCAGCCGTCCAGCCATGTTGCGATGGAGTCGAGGGGGGCGGTGTGGAGGGGTTGGTTGTCGGTGGGGTCCAGGAGGTACCAGTGGTGGGAGTTGGGCCAGTTCTGGATCAGGTGGTAACCGGCCTGGGCGGCTCGGACGGTCAATGCGTCGAACCGACCTGATTCATCGGGCTCTGGTGTGGGGCTGTGGATTCGGGGATTCTGCGGTATGGGTTCGGAGTCCTGGCTCAGGGGCGGTGACGAGGGCAGGTCCATTCGGCAGGCCAGCGGACGTGGAGCAGGGGGCATCGGGATGGTCGTGCAGCCCGTCCGGAGGGGGATTCGGCGGCGGGAGGGCGGGGGTGTCGGTTCGGCCGGGGTGAGGGCCAGAAGCAACCCAGGACCAGTAGGTCACAGCGGATCCGGCGATCACGGTGATGATGTTCGCGGTGACATCCCAGGCGGACAGGGGGCTCACCTCGGATCGCCGTTCTCGCGCAGTTCGCGGATGATTCGGTCGAGGTTGTCCAGAATTCGTTGAAACGGTTGCGGTTCGGCGGTATTCGAGATCATTGGTTCGCTCGGCCGCGTCGCCTGATTGCCGTATGGTGTCGGAAGGGTTTCCATGGGCTCGTTCCGGTACTGGAAGAATGGTTCTGGAATGTCCAAAAGCTGTTGCACTGCTTGATGATCAACCATTTCTCCGAGTTCTCGTTTGTCGGCGAATGGTTGCTTGTCATCGGTTGCTGAATCCTCTAGCATCGTGGCGACAACTCCGAAAGTGGTTGTGAGAATAGTGGATTGGGTCGTCCGGCGGCCGGGGACGAGATGCCGCTCCGGGAGATCCGTGCCAGGTGAGCGGGAATGGTGGTCGACCCGGCCGCCGGGCGTATTCCCATGAGACTCCCGCATGAGTTCTGCCGCAATGCTTTACGACGGCGGTTCGCGAAAAATTCGGCGTCGTTTCAGTTGGCATCACATTCCCGTTCGAGTTGAACCACCTTTTCGCAAACAAGATCCGAGGAGGTCCACCCATGGCATCCCCCACCACCGACAGCAACGTCGCTCGCCGCATGCTCGGCCTCACCCTGGAGACGATGCGTGTGAAACAGGGCATCAGCCGCGAGAACGCGGCCGAGGCCATCGCCGTCGCGCGCTCCACCCTCTGGAAAATCGAGACAGGACAAGCGGTTCGGCTGAACCCGGTCCTGATCAAGCACCTGTGCGACCTCTACGAATCCGACGCCCAACAGGCGCAGGTGGTCCTGGAGCTGGTCCAGGAGACCAAGGCCAAGGGCTGGTGGCAGGCATTCGCCGAGGATGCGATCCCGAAGGAGTTCGGTCTGTTCGTGAGCCTGGAGGATGCGGCGGAGCGGATTACGTCGTACCAGACGACGCTGCTGCCCGGGTTATTGCATACGGCGGACTACCGGCGCGCGTTGATCCGGGCCGAGTTCCCCAACAAACCCACCGGTGATGTCGAACGGATGCTGGAGGTGGGGATGAGGCGACAACAGCGGCTGAAGAGACACGACAAGCCGTTGGGCATCAATGCGTTCATCGATGAGACGGTGTTGCGCAGAACAGTCGGTGGCCTCGGTGTGATGGAAGGCCAGCTGCTTCAACTCGCGGACATGGCTGCGCTCGACAACGTTTCGATCCGCGTAGTGCCCTCGTCAGCAGGTATGTATCAAGCTCTGATCGTGGGTTCGTTCGTGATCTTGGAGTTTGCGCCCCGTCCCACGGCGGACCTTTCGATGCCGCCGGTTGTGTACGTACAGGGCTTTCTCGGCGATCTGTATCTCGAACAGACAGAAGAAATTCGGCGGTATCGTGAAGTTCGTACCCACGTCGAACGGATAGCGCTGGACGAGAAGGCCAGCCGCTCACTCATGCTTCAGGTCGCAAAGGAGTACTCCACATGAACGTTGATCTGTCCCAGGCTCATTGGTTCAAGAGCAGCCGCAGTTCCGGGTCCAAGGATTGCGTCGAGGTTGCCTTCCTCGACGAGGGTGTCGTCGGCGTCCGTGACAGCAAGACTCCGACCGGTCCGGCGCTGGTCTTCGCTCCGGGGGAGTGGGACGCCTTCACTGCCGATCTCAACCGAGGTCACCTGGACTCATAAGGCCGCCAGCATGCTCCAGATCGCGAAGGAGTGCATCTCATGAATGTTGATCTGTCTGCAGCCCAGTGGTTCAAGAGCAGCCGTAGTTCAGGGATGAAGGGTTGCGTCGAGGTGGCGTTTCTCGACAAGGGGGCGGTCGGCGTCCGTGACAATAAGAATCCGACCGGCCCGGCGCTGATCTTCGCGCCGACCGAGTGGGATGCGTTCGCCGCCAACATCAATTCCGGCGGCCTCGGCTGCTGACTCACAGCACGCGCGCGATTGCGGCCCGGTCGTAGACCTGGACAACGCCCGCGTTGCTTCCAGGCCGACTACGGACTCGTCCAGATGGGCGATGACGCCATGGAGTCCGCCGTGGGTTACGACGCGGTGGCCGGGGCGTGATCGGCGGCGTAGTTCTCGTGCTCTGCGCTTCTTGTGCAGGCGGAATGTCAGGCCCAGAGGTAACGGGATGGCCAGTGGCAGTAGGACCGTCAACTGCTGCTACAATGTGCCGCCGGAAGTTGTTGGGGAGCCGGGCAACCCAGAAGCAGTCGGCGGGAGGACGTAGATGACGCCTGCGAATACGGTTGGCATCGAACAACTTTCACGCGGACGGGAAAACGCGGTCGAGGGCGTCGCGCAAGTCCTGCGGGTCCGGGAGCGGACCGGGGCGGCCGTCGCGTCGGCATTACGGTGTCCATTTGATGGTGCAGCCGATCGGTTCGGTGTCGGCGATCGCGGGGCCGCCGGTCAAGATGTGGTCGAGTGCGGTTCGCAGCCACTGCGCATTTAGGGAGTCGTCGTAGGCGTCGGCGTCGGCAGCGCCGTGGTAGGTGATCACCCCGCCGGTCGGGAATGTGAACGCGGTATCGGTCACGGTGCCGCAGGCAGCGGAGTTGCGCAAATGGACAATAGCGTCGAAAAGGGCGATAAAGGCTCGAATTGTGCGAGGTTTGCGAAGTTTCGGTCGAAAAGCTCGACATTCGCTACGGAATTGCTGTATACCCGTGCGTGATCGGTGTGAAACCAAATGAATCCAGCTGTCGCGGGTCGTTGGGCCCGGGAGGAGAGGATTGCACATGGCTAGTCTCCGACAAGGACATCTTCGTCGTATTGCCGCGAAGACCGTGGTGACGGGCGTGTTGGTCGCTGTTCCGCTCATCGGGATGGGCGCGAACGCGAATGCGGCTCCGGATCAGCAGTCCGGCCCGCCGTCGCAATCGCAGCCGCAACGGCAGTCGCAGCCCCAGCAGCAGCGGCAGCCCCAGCCGTGCGACTTCTACCGCTGCCAGCCGCGGACGGATGCGCCGCCGCAGAGCCAGTGGCACCACACGTATTACCCGCCGCAGGGATTCCGGGACGACCCGCGGGCACCCTCGTATCCGCTCGGCGGCTACCCGCCGGACCTCTGGTGGCAGGTCCTGCAGTCGCTGGGCTGGGCGTAGCTCGCGCTGCTCGATACCACAGCACTGTGGCCCGATCGGTCGACCGATCGGGCCACAGTGCTGTGTTCGGGAAATCGCGTCGTGCGCGAAAGTCTTTGCGACATGCGGATGGTCGTAGGACGCCGGGCAGGTCAGGATGATCATGCTGTAACCGCGGCCGACGTCGACACCGGTCGGCGCCGCGCTCGAGACCAGGCCCGCGACTCCCCGACTTGTTCGAATTACTGTGCGCCGGCCTGGATTCCGGCGTTCACCTCGTTGATCGCCTGCTGTATGAGGCGCGCGGCGTTGACCCGATGTCCGGCCTTGTCCGGGATCGCCTGCTGCAGCTCGCCCTGGGCGGATGTCAGGTCGCCGCGGGCGGTGAGCATATGCGGCTGGAACGCGTAGGCCGCGCCCGCGCCGATTCCGGTGAACGCCACTGCTCCGACGATGGCGGCAATCCCCAACCGCAGCTTGGAAATTCGCATCCGGTTACCTCCTGTGTGTTGGATGAGACGCTGGTGAGCGTAGTCAGTACCGAGTGCTGCCGCAGGCGCCGCGAAACGCCCGAAAAACGCTGTCCTACTTGGGAAAACGACGCAGAAAACAGGTATACGGGCCGCCGGATCTTCAGCTGATCTTCAGTCGGTCGCCGAGAGCGTCGAATACCGTCTCGGCCCGATCCCGCTTCCGGTACATCTCCCAGGCGGTTTCGGCGATATCGTCGGGATCGAGCGTATGTGCTTGCGCGCCACCGAATGTCGACGGATCAGCAGTGACCATGGCGTGGATGTCGCCGCGTTCGACCAGGCCGCCGATGGTGAGTGTGCCCGCGTAGACGCCCTGGTCGGCGAGTGCGGCGTTGAGGGTGAGCGCGTAATTGCGCAGCGCCGCGACCACGAGCGCGAGTTGGCCCAGCATCGGCAACGGGCGCACGCTGGACAGTCCGCCCGAGATCATCACTCCGCCCGTACCGCGTTCCACCATCCCCGGCAGCACTGCCCCGACCAACTGGATCGCGGGCCAGACCCAGTCGAACGCCGTCCTCGCGGTGGCCACGTCGACCTGGGTGATCGGGACCGGGAGTTGTGCGGGAGTCGGTCCGTAGTAAGCGAATTCGATATCACCGGCCGCGGCGATCTCGGCCAGCACCGCAGCCAACCGGTCCGGATCGGTGACGTCTGCGGTGTGCGCGGTGGCTTCGATGCCCAGGGCCGACAGATCGGCCAGGTAGTCGCCGTGCCGGGCGTCGCTGCGGGAGATCAGGGCGACCCGGTATCCCTCCCGGCCGAATTTGCGGGCCATGGACATGCCCAGGCCGGGGCCGACGCCGATGATCACGGCCGTGCGTGTGGTGTTCGTCATTGTCATCTCCAGAATGTTGAGGCCCCCCTCAGGTTCGGAGGTTAGCACTAGACTGAGGGGGTCCTCAAGTTTTGTATGATGGTCCTGTGCCCCGACCGATGCGCCGCGATGCGGCCCGCAACCGTGACAGGCTGCTGCAGGAGGCCGCGGCCGTGTTCACCGAGCAGGGGCTGTCCGGGTCGCTGGAGGAGGTCGCGCGGCGGGCGGGGGTCAGTATCGGCACGCTCTACAACCATTTCCCGAACCGGGACGCGTTGATCGACGCGCTCGTGCCGCAGCGGGTCGCGGAGCTGGACGAATTCGCCGAACGGGCTGCGGCCGAACCGGATTCGTGGATCGCGCTGAGCGAATTCGTGGAGAACATGCTGAGCCGGTTCACCGCGGACCGGGCGCTGTTCGAGGCGTTCACCGTAGAACATCCGGCCACGTCCGGGCTGGTTCAGGCGTGTTCGCGGGGGATGACGGGGTTGTCGGCGGTGCTGGATCGCGCGCGGCGGGACGGGGTGCTGCGCGCCGACGCCACCGATATCGACGTGGTCAATCTGATGTGGGCGCTGTCGCTGCTCGGGGAGAGCGTCGGGACGCCGGCCTGGCGACGGTCGCTGACCTTCGTGCTGGACGGGTTGCGCGCTCGGTGATCAGTCGGTGCGCGCACGGTTGGCGGCGGCGATGATCGAGTCGAGCAGGCCGGGGAGTTCGGCGTCCACCTCGGTGCGGCGCAGGCGCGCGTAGACCTGTCCCTCGTCGACGATGCGCTCGGTGAGACCTGCCTCGCGCAGGGTCTTCAGGTGGTGGGTGGCAGTGGATTTGTTGATGGTGTCGTAGAGGACGCCGCAGCGCTGCGCGATACCGGCGTTCGCCAGGCGACGCACCATCTCCAGGCGTACCGGGTCCTGGAGTGCGGCCAGCACGTCCTGGACCGAGCCCACGGGGAAGGACTCCACGGTCGCTGTCGTATTCACTATGACCCACCTCACTTTAGGTTTGATGGGAATCAAACCGCACCGACGGTCGTTGAGTTCGATCATAATCAAACTTACCTGATGGGGAGCGAGACATGGCAGCGACTGCGGCGGTAGCCCCGACCCCTGCGAAAGGGGCCGTGCAATCCTGGGCGTACGCATTGATACTGCTGGCCACCGGTGTGGCGCTCGGGGTATCCGGTGCGCCCGCGCCACTGTACGGGCTGTACCAGAAGCAATGGCATTTCTCGGCGTTCACCACCACGATCGTGTTCGCCGTGTACGCGGTCGCGGCGTTGGCGGCAGTGCTCGTATCCGGGCGCATCTCCGATGTGGTGGGCCGAAAACCGGTGCTGCTCTGGGCAATCGGGACGATGATCGCCGGACTGGTGGTGTTCGTCTTCGCGGACAATGTGGCGATGCTGGTGCTGGCGCGCGCATTGCACGGTCTCGCGGTCGGATCCATGGTGGTCGCCGGGGCCGCCGCGCTGCTGGATCTCGAGCCCGCACACGGTGCGCGAACCGGGCAGCTCAGCGGGGTGTCGTTCAATGTCGGTATGGCCGTGGCGATTCTGGGTTCGGCCGTGCTGGCGCAGTATTTTCCGCATCCGCTGCGGACCCCGTATCTGGTGATCACGATCCTGTGCTTGTTGATCGGGGTGGGCGTGCTGGCCATGCGCGAGCCGCACACCGCGCGCGTTCCCGGACGTGTCCGGATCGCAAAACCGGCTGTGCCACAGGAGATTCGAGCGGACTTCTGGTTCTCGGCCCTGGGTGTGATGGCGGCCTGGTCGGTGCTGGGCGTGCTGCTGTCGCTGTATCCGTCGCTGGCCTCGGCGAAAACCGGTGTGCACAATCTGATCTTCGGCGGTGCGGTGGTGGCCTCGACCGCGACGGCCGGTGCGCTGGCCCAGTTGTTCGCCACCGGGATCCCGGCCCGGCGCGCGGCCATCGGCGGTGATCTGGGCATGGCCGTGGCGCTGCTGCTGACCATTCCGGCACTGGCGACACGCAATTGGGTGCTGGTTCTGCTGGCCGGGGTGTTGCTGGGCGCGACCTTCGGACTCGGTTTCGGCGGATCGCTGCGGCATCTGTCCGATGTCGTTCCGCAGCATCGGCGCGGAGAGACGATGTCGGCGTACTACCTGCTGGCATATACGGCGATGGCCTTGCCGACCGTGCTGGCCGGGTGGGCGGCGACGCAGTGGGGGATGGACGCGATCTTCCCCTGGTTCGTGGTCGTGGTGGCGCTGGCCTGCGTGGGCGCTGCGGTGATCGGGATCCGTGGTCAGCGGGCCGAGCGAGTTCGGCTCGAGCGTCGGGAAGAGATCGCGCGGGCGTGATCGACGAGCCTCGCGCATCATGAGATGTATTGGGCGGTAACCACAGATCGCACTCGCACTGCCGCGAGCGGCGATTTGTGGTTACCATGCCGCTATGCGGTGGCGGGGGAGAACCCGAGAACGTTTCACCGGCAGGCTACAGCGGTCCGCGTTGTTGTTGTCGGTGGTGCTCGTAGTGTTGGGCGGACTGGGTATTGCGGCTCTGGCCTGGTGGGTGCTGTGGATTCTGCTGGGCGCCAAGGCACAGACGCCCGATCAGGTGGATTTGACCAAGATCGCGTTGTCGGTGGCCGCGGGAGTGGGTGGTGCGGTCGCGTTGGTGGTCGCCTATCGCAAACAGCGCGACGGTGAACGCGGACGATTCGTCGAATTGTTCGGCGCGGCAGCGCGACAGCTCGGTGACGCCGATGTGGCGGTGCGGATCGCCGGGGTCTACGCCATGGCGGGAGTGGCCGACGAATTCAGCGCACCGAGTAGACGACAACAGTGCATCGATGTGCTGTGCGGATATCTACGACTGCCCTACGACCCGGAATCGGGGGCCGATCATCTGGCGCAGCGCACCGAAACCGTCGAGGAGGCGGGTGTCAAGCGGGAGCTGCGATATCAACTGCGGCAGAACGACCGCGAGGTGCGGCGTGCGGTCGTCGACGTGATCGTCGCACATGTGCGCGCGTCGGCCGAGGTGTCCTGGTCGCAGTACAATTTCGACTTCTCCGGTGCGGTGCTGGAGGATTCGGATTTCCGGTACGCGGTCTTCGCGGGTGAGCGCACCTATTTCGCGCGGGCGGTGTTCACCGGCAATCGGGCCACCACTTTCGAACACGCGCGATTCCTCGGGCAGTACATTTCGTTCCGCCGCTGCGTTTTTCGCGGCAATACCACGTTGTTCCGGGATGCGGAGTTCGCTCCGGCCGAGCGAGCCTGGTCCGAACTGCCCGGCGCCGGAACCCGTTTCGAGGGCGCGGTGTTCGATTCGCCGGTGTCCTTCGATCGAACCGTATTCCGCGGGCCCGCTGCGATATTCGGGGACGTGGCGTTCGCCGGTGAGCGGACCTCTTTCGCCGAGACCGTATTCCGCACGGGGAGAACCGAATTCGGCGGTGCAACCTTCGACGGTAGCGCGGTGCGTTTCGAGGGGGCCGAATTCGACAGTGCCCGAATATCGTTCACTCGCGCCCATTTCTACGCCGCGCGGGTTGCCTTCGACGGCGCGCGATTCGGTGTCCGCTCGCGCTGGCGGCGCAGCCCTACGTTGGCCGTCGATTTCTCCGCCGCCGAATACCACGGCACGATCTCCTTCGACGACACCGTCTTCGACGGGCGCGAGGCCGATTTCTCCGATGGTGACTTCTTCGGTGAGATCACCTTCCGCAGAGCGCGTTTCGAGTCGCAGCGCACTCGTTTCGACACTCCGAAAGCCTGGGTGGGCGTCCGCGTCGACTGGGATGTCGACCCGACCTACAAACCCTCCCGAATCACTCCCGGAACCTGGCCTCCGGCCCCCGCGCCACCGGCCGTGAGCTGAGCTGCACAGACGCTGCACAGGTTCCACCTGGCAGTTAACATCGCGACGTGTCTTCTCCGCTATTGATATTCGGCGCTGGTCAGCGCTGCGGCAGCACGCTGGTGCAGCGTCTGATCTCGTCCCATCCCGAGGCGTTCATCTGGGGTGAACAACACGGACGGTTCGGAGAGCTCCTCGATGCGTTCGAGAGTCTTATCGGTCACAGCGCCGAGTACGGCGAGGCGGGGCGCATCGAATTCGCGGTGCACGGATATCAGGGATTCCTGGCGAACCTCATGCCGGAACCGGCGGAGATGCAGGGGGCATTCACACAGTTCTGCACGCGGCTGTTCCAGGCGCCCGATGCCCGGGTGTGGGGATTCAAGGAAGTCCGGTTCGATCGGGCATTCGCCGAGCGGTTGCAGCGGTACCTGCCGGGTGTCCGGGTGATCTTCATCGTCCGCGATCCGCGTGACGTGCTGTCCAGCCTGGACGAGTGGGAGGCGCGCGGATGGTGGACCCGCGCGGATACCGAGCTGTCGTTCGAGAACTGGAAGCGGATCGCGGCCTCGTTCCTGGAAGCCGGCTCGGTGCCGGTGCTGTCGGTGCGCTACGAGGATTTCATCGCCGATCGGGAGGCCGCGGCTCGCAACGTCGGCGAATTCGCCGGGCTGGACGTCGCGGGCTTCGATATGTCGGTCTTCGACCGCAAGGTGCACAACCTGGGGCTGTGGGACGAGCGTGAGCTGCGGCCCTGGCAGGATATGGCGATCGACCTGCGGTATCTGTTGTTCGACGAGGGCCTGCGAGCCACGGCCGAGGCGTACGACTACCACCTGTAGGCCCAGTGCGGGTCGTGCCGAGATCGCGGTTGATGCGTGGGCGTGAAGCGGTAGCGTGCGAATCATGAAGATTCGTGGTGCAGTTCTGGAACGCATCGGCGCGCCCGCGCCGTATGCCGAATCGGCCCCGCTCGTGGTCGGTGAGCTGGATCTGGGCGAGCCCGGTCCCGGTGAGTTGCTGGTGCGGATCGAGGCGGCCGGGTTGTGCCATTCGGATCTGTCCGTGGTGGACGGGAACCGGGTGCGACCGGTGCCGATGCTGCTCGGACACGAGGCGGCCGGGCGGGTCGAGGCGATCGGTCCGGGCCAGAGCGATCTGCAGGTGGGGCAGCGCGTGGTGATGACATTCCTGCCGCGCTGCGGGGAGTGCGAGGGGTGTGCGACCGACGGCCGCACCCCGTGCGTGCCCGGCAGCGTCGCGAACAATGCCGGTGAGTTGCTCGGCGGCGGGCGGCGGTTGCAGCGTGACGGTGAGACGGTCCAGCATCATCTGGGGGTGTCCGGATTCGCCACGCATGCGGTGGTCGACCGGCGTTCGGTGGTGCCGGTGGACGACGACGTTCCGCCGGAGATCGCGGCGGTGCTGGGGTGCGCGGTGCTGACCGGCGGTGGGGCACTGTTGAATTCGGCGAAGCCGGGGCCTGGCGAGCGGATCATGGTGGTCGGGCTCGGCGGGGTCGGGATGGCGGCGGTGCTGGTGGCGGCCTCGTTGCGTGCGGAATTGGGCAGCGAGGTGATCGCGGTCGACACGCTGCCCGAAAAGCTCGCTCTGGCAACGGAACTCGGTGCCGATCGGGTGTACACCCCGGCGCAGCTGGCGGAAGAGGGGATCGCCGCGGAGATCGTGGTCGAGGCCGCGGGCAATGTGCGGGCCTTCGAGACCGCGGTCGCCGCGACCGCGCCCGGCGGCACCACGGTGACCGTAGGGTTGCCCAATCCTGAAGCACGGGCGAGTATTTCGCCGCTTGCCCTGGTCGCTCAGGGGCGTTCGATCGTGGGCAGTTACCTCGGTTCGGCGGTGCCCGCCCGGGATATTCCGACCTATGTGCGGATGTGGCGCGAGGGGCGGTTGCCGGTGGAGCGGCTGGTCTCCTCGCGGCTGCGGCTCGAGCAGATCAATCACGGGATGGACGAGCTCGCGGCTGGGCACGGGCTGCGGCAGGTCATTGTCTTCGACTGAGCTGTAGCGGCACTGGACACCGCCCGGATGCGGCCGTGGGATGAGCCGAGATCGCGGACCGGCCTCGTGCCCGGCGAGTCCGGCCGCGCCGGGCCCGATCCCCGGCGGCGGGCCGGGCTCGGGTGGGCCGCCGGTGGCTTCGATGCGGTCGTGGGTGTGCCGGGGGCCACTCGCGGCACAGGGGTGTGGGTCCGGCGGTGGTCCAGCGCAGTAGGCTCGGCGGAGGTTGTCGACCGGCATGTGAGGAGTCAAGGGTGAGCGCGAACCGGATCCGGGTGGGTGTGCTCGGCGCGCAGGGCAAGGTCGGACAGGCGATCTGCGCGGCGGTCGAGGCGGCGCAGGATCTGGAACTGGTCGCCGGACTCGACAAGGGGGATGCGCTCGACGGATTCACCGACGCCGGTGCGCAGGTGGTCGTCGACTTCACTCATCCCGATGTGGTGATGCCCAATCTGCAGTGGCTGGTCGAACACGGGATTCACGCGGTCGTGGGCACCACCGGATTCGACGAGACCCGGCTCGCGCAGGTGCGTGCGTGGCTCGCGGACCGGCCCGAGGTCGGGGTGCTGATCGCGCCGAACTTCGCGATCGGGGCGGTGCTGTCGATGCGGTTCGCCGAACAGGCCGCGCGCTGGTTCGATTCGGTGGAGGTCATCGAACTGCATCACCCGAACAAGGCCGACGCGCCCTCGGGAACCGCGTACCGCACGGCGGGCATCATCGCCGAGGCCCGCAAGAAGGCCGGTGTCGGCCCGAGCCCCGATGCGACCAGCACCGAACTCCAGGGCGCGCGAGGTGCGAGCGTCGACGGGGTGCGGGTGCATTCGGTGCGGCTGGCCGGGCTCGTCGCGCATCAGGAGGTGCTGTTCGGCACGCAGGGCGAGACGCTCACCATTCGCCACGACTCGCTCGACCGGACCTCCTTCGCGCCGGGTGTGCTGCTGGGTGTGCGGCAGATCGGCACGCGGTCCGGGCTGACCGTCGGCCTCGACCCCCTGCTGGATCTGTGAGCGGGCGAGGGACTGTGCATGTCTGTGGAGCCGGCCGTGAGTGAGACGAACGACAACGGGCGTCTGGTGCGGACCGTCGGGACCATCGTGTTCCTGGTGGTCGCTCTGGTCGTCTACTTCCTGCTGCTGGGCCGGATCGCGGTGGCGCTCATCGCATCCGGGAATGCCGCCGGTATCGCGATGGGCGTCGGGGTTTTCATCCTCGGTCTGATCGGTGTCTGGGTGGTGGCGACGAGTATCCGTGCGGCGCTGGCGCATCAGCATCTGGCTCGGCGGATCCACGAGGAGGGGCGTGAGCTGGACGTCTCCGATCTGCCGCGTCGCCCGTCCGGCCGGATCGAGAAGGACGCCGCCGACGCGCTTTTCGAGCAGGTCAAGTCGGAATGGGAAGCCGCGCCGGATGATTGGCGCAACAACTACCGCGCCGCCCGCGCCTACGACTACGCCGGGGACCGCACCCGCGCCCGCGAGGTCATGCGTCGCGCGGTGGCACTCGAGCGCGCGGAACGGAATCGGCAGAAGTAGACCACCGCAACGGAATCCGCGCAGATCCGCGGATCGTGTGCGGTGCCGTGCGATGTCGCTGTGGCGGATCGGCCGGACGCGTCGTGCGTCGGACGTGGTTCAGGAGAGTGGGGCCGACCCGGGCGGGTGCGTTCTTGCCCAGTGTTCGGCGATGTCGATGCGGCGGGCGAGCCAGACCTTGTCGTGGGATCGGACGTAGTCCAGGAAACGTTCCAGGGCGCGGGTGCGGCCGGGGCGGCCGACCAGGCGGCAGTGCAGGCCGACCGAGAGCATCTTGGGGGCGCCGGCCGCGCCCTCGGCGTAGAGCACGTCGAACGCGTCGCGCAGGTAGGTGAAGAACTCCTCGCCGGTGGCGAAACCCGCGGCGGAGGAGAACTTCATGTCGTTCGTCTCCAGGGTGTACGGCACGACCAGGTGGTCGTGGTTGCGCACGCGGGTCCAATAGGGCAGATCGTCGGCGTAGGAATCGGAGTCGTAGGCGAATCCGCCGTGCGCCACGACCAGATCGCGGGTCTGCGGGGAATCGCGGCCGGTGTACCAGCCGCGCGGAGGCGCGCCGAACAGGTCGGTGATGATGCGCACCGCCTCGGCCATATCTCTACGTTCGGTTTCCGAATCGACGAGTTGATAGGACTTCCAGCGCAGGCCGTGACAGGCGATCTCGTGCCCGAGCCGCCGAAACGCCGCCACCGCTTCGGGATTGCGTTCCAGCGCCCGCGCCACCGCGAAGATCGTCAGCGGAATGTCGCGTTGTTCGAAGGTGCGCAGCACTCGCCACAACCCGGCTCGCGAGCCGTACTCGTAGAGCGACTCGATACTCAGGTGCCGATTCGGAAAAGCCTGCGCCGGAACCATTTCCGAGAGAAATGTCTCGGACTCCCCGTCCCCGTCCAGCACGCAGTTCTCCGCACCCTCCTCGTAGTTGAGCACGAACTGCACCGCGATCCGCGCCCCGCCCGGCCACTGCGGATCCGGCGGCGTCGGCCCGTACCCGACCATGTCCCGGGGATAATCGCGCACAGCATCCTCACTCATCGTTGCGCCCCACATTGCTCGAGCCGGGGTACTCCGCGGCGGCGGACCCTGTCGGCCTGGCCGCCCAGGACGACAGTCGTTCGGCGTGTTCTTTCACGGCTGCTTCACATCCTCTCTGACATGGATTCCACTGCGCTGCTGGTTAATTCGATGCTCAGGTGTCCGGCTTGCTGCCTCGGCCGCATTGGATCAGTCCGTACTGCCGCTCAATTCGTCGCGAGCAGCGTCGGTGAGGGCGCCGTAGAGGCGTAGCCGGGCCAGGCCGCCGTCGGGGTAGACGTCCAGGCGCACTTGCTCGATCGGTTCGGCAGGGGTGAGGGGGAAGCGGTGCCGGGTGTCGGGGAGCAGATCGGTGCGCGGGAGTAGTTCGATTTCGGTGCCGTCGGGGCGGATGCCGGTGAGTGCGGCCGCGCCGGGGCTGTTCGACAGGAAATAGGAGGTGTCGATCTCGGCCGAGGTGAGCACGCCGGTTCCGGCCAGGCGGACGCGCACCCAGTCGTTACCGGTGGCGCGGCGGCGGGCTGTTTCCCAGCCGTCGCCCATGAGGCGGGCCTGGCCGGGCATGAGGAGATTCTGCGGATGGGAGTAGAAGCGGTTCGAGCAGTCCGCGACCCGGCCGCCGTTCTCCAGCGCCGCCAGATCGAACGGGCCCGAATCCAGCCATCGCGGATCGGGTTTCGCCTCGCCGTGCACGCGCAGCCGGGCCACGCCGCCGTCCGGGTGGATGCGCAGGCGAACGTGAGTGAAACGCTGATCCGATTCGACCGCGAACGCATTGGCCGTATCGCCGCCGACTTCGGCGCGCGCCACCAGTGTGGTCCAGTCGTCGCGTGCGGCGATCTGTTCGGCGGGCGGATATCCCTGCACCGCAAGGGCTTCCACCGAAATCTCGGGCGGATAGTTGCCGGTGAACCACGCGGTGTCCACGATCACCCCGCGCACCACGCCGGGGACGCCGAGGCGCACGATGGCGATATCGCAGTCCTGCGGGCCGGGGGTGGCACCGTGCGGGCGACGACGACGTCGCGTCTCCCACCCGTCGTACACCTGACCCTTGTGGCCGAATGTTGCGGCCTGATGGGTCGCGGCCTCGGGTCGGATCAGGTTCTCCTTCTCGGCGAAGGATTCGTCGTTCGCCCAGATCACCGCACCGCCCAGGGTGCGTACCGCCAGGTCCGGCAGCAGGGTGAATTCCGTTGGTTCCGTGAGGTTCACAGTTCGGGCACCTTCCTCTCGCGCAACTGGTTGAGCACCTCGACCGATGCGTCGGGGGCCAGTGCGGTGACGTCGTCGGGGTCGAATGCGCCGCAGTCCAGGCCGCGCAGCACCACCGTGGCCAGGGCCTGGGCGGTGGCCGGTTCGTCGATCACGGCTCCGCCCCTGCGGCGCAGATAGTCGTCGATCCGCGGTGCTGCGGTACGCAGGGCGACGCGGAAGAAGGCGAAGGTGGCCGCCCAACGGGTGACCAGATGGCCCGGATGCATATCCCAGCCCTGGTAGTAGCCGCGTTCGAGCGCCCGGGTGACGAGCCGGAAATGCCGCGCGAGCGCCGCCGGAGCCGCATCCCCGACCGGAAGCACCTGCGTCGAGCCGTCGCACACCCACACCCCGGTCTGTGCGGCAGCGGCCTGCATGACCGCCTTGGCATGATCGGCGACCGGATGCTCGAGTGATTGGAATTGCGGGGCGATACCGCATGCCGCGCTGTAATCGTAAGTGCCGTAGTGCAATCCGGTGCAGCGCCCGGCCGAGTGTCGGATCGCTCGCGCTACCGTCGCGGAACCGTCGGCGGCGATCACCGCCTGCGGGCTCTCGATCTGCAATTCGAAACGCAGTGCGCCCGAGGTGATCCCGTGTGCCTTCTCCAGCGCCTCACACACCTGCACGGCGATGTCCACCTGTTCGACAACGCGCAGCTTCGGCACGGTGAAAACGAATCCCTCGGGCACGCCGCCCGCCCCGTCGAGGACGAGCTCGAGCGTGCGCAACGCCCGTTCGTACTCCACGACGGTCAGCCCTTTGATTCGCACACCCCGGGAGAACACCGCCGGGGGCAGATCGGCGAGTACCCGCCCCGCCGATCTGGCATCGGCGTCCTCCGCCGCATCGCCGCGGGTACCGTATCCGTCCTCGAAATCCAGTCGAAGATCCTGAATCGGTCGCTGCTGCAACATGTCCCGAGCCCGCGCCATCACTTCCGAACCCGCCAGCCCGACCAGTAGCTCGGCATGCCGGTCGGCCACTTCCAGTGCGGCAGTACCCCATTCGCCCGGCAGATCCGTCGCGGCATCCGCTCCGCACACGTAGACGGTGTGCACAGGCTGCCCCGGCCGATCGCCCGGATACCGTCGCCGCAACTCCGCCTCGACCGCCCGCAGCCGCTCACCGACGGCATTCAGGTCGATGCGCGGAGTCATCGCCGGGCCCACTCGGCGTCGAAAGCGGTTGTGCCGATTGACCGGGCAGCCCGGTGGTTGCGTCGGCCGCATCCGTGTGGGCGGTGTGCGCACGGTATCGCTTCGGTCATCTCACACATCCGATCGTTCGGCCCGCGCGGCGAGCGGCTGACGGTGGTGACGGTATCGAGTCGATATTGCGTGATTGTTGCCCGAAGCGTATACGTTTCGGGCCGCGCTGTTCGAGCCCCGGGAATCAGTGCGGATTCGCCGGGGTGGTCTCCCGGGAATCGGGGTGGGGCCAGGGCCGCCCGTCGAGGCGTTCGATATCCATGTTGAAGCGGCGCAGGTAGGTGGCGAAGGCGGTGATGTCCTCGTCGGACCAGTCGGCCATCACCCGGGTCATGCCCTCCACGTTGACCGCGCGAGCCGCGTGCAGGCGGCGACGGCCCGCCTCGGTGAGCTGGAACTTGCGCGCGATGCCGCCGTCGGGATCGGCGATTCGCTCGACGAGCCGGTCCCGCAGCATCGCCCGGGTCTGGCGGTTCAGGGTCGAGGCGTCCAGGCGCAGCGCGTCGCCGAACTGCCGGATGGACTGCGGCCCGGCCAGCTCGATGCGGCAGAGCAACAGGTAGGCGCTGCGCTCGAGCAGGCCGTTGCCGCTACGGAAGCGTGGGTTGAGGGTGTACTTCGTGAGCAGCATGCTCTCGAATTCGACCAGGTCCACCGGCCCTTTCATGCTGAACTCCCTTCCGCCGTGCTCGCTGTCGGGCTGTCAGCGAGACGGACGCCACATCCTTGTGCACTCAGCAAATGTTGTGCAGTACGCACATAATATGCATACTACATATCAACTCGTAAGGAGATTGACGTGGCCGAAACTAAAGCTGCCGCCCGCTCCGGCGGCATCCTGGCGGTGCTGGCGATCGCCGGCATCGTCGCGTCATTGACGCAAACCCTGGTGATCCCGATGCTCGGCCAGATGCCGCAGCTGCTGCACACCTCGACGGCCAACGCGACCTGGGTGGTGACCGCCAGCCTGCTCGTCGCCGCGGTCGTCACCCCGGTCGCCGGACGTCTCGGTGATATGTACGGAAAACGTCAGGTACTGCTGATCTCGACCGTCCCGCTGATCGTGGGTTCGGTGGTGTGCGCGCTGTCCTCCTCGCTGTGGCCGATGATCATCGGCCGTGGCCTGCAGGGGATGAGTGTGGGCATCATCCCGGTCGGTATCGCCGCGCTGCGCGATCTGCTGCCGCCCGAACGGCTCGGCTCGGGTATCGCGCTGATCAGCTCGTCGCTGGGAATCGGCGGTGCGCTCGGGCTGCCACTGTCGGCGGCGGTCGTGCAGTACAGCAACTGGCGGGTGCTGTTCTGGGGCGTCGCGGTGGCCGGTGTGATCGTCGCCGCGCTGATCTACCTCGTGCTGCCCTCGATCGCGCCCGCCGGCGCGGCCGGGCGATTCGACGTGCTCGGTGCAATCGGATTGGGCGTCGGTTTGGTGTGCCTGCTGCTCGCGGTGTCCAAGGGCGGTTCGTGGGGCTGGGGCAGCGGGGGCATCATCGGCCTGTTCATCGGTGCGGTCGTGGTGCTGCTCCTGTGGGGCTGGTGGGAGTTGCGCAACAGCGCGCCGCTGGTCGATCTGCGCACCACCGCGCGTCCGCAGGTGCTGATGACCAACATCGCCTCTATCGGCATCGGCGTCGCGATGTACTCGCAGTCGCTGATCGTCCCGCAGTTGCTGCAGCTGCCCAAGATCACCGGTTACGGCCTGGGACAGTCGATGATGGCGATGGGCCTGTTCATGGCGCCGGGCGGTTTGATGATGATGCTGCTCTCGGTACCCAGCGCCAAGCTGTCGGCGCTGCGGGGGCCGAAGGTGACCCTGACCGTCGGCGCGCTGATCATGGCCGTGGGTTACGGCCTGTCGATGGTGCTGATGGGGAACCCATGGACGCTGATGATCGTGACGATCATCATCAGCTCGGGCACCGGATTCGCCTACGGCGCGATGCCCGCGCTGATCATGGGCGGCGTGCCCGTGAAGGACTCGGCGGCGGCCAACAGCTTCAACACTCTGATGCGGTCGATCGGCACCTCGGTTTCCTCGGCCGTGATCGGTGTGGTGCTGGCACAGATGAGCGTCAGCTTCGCCGGGCACAGCATTCCCACCGAGAACGGAATCCGCACCGGCTTGCTGATCGGCTGCGGTGTCTCGATCGTGGCCGCGGTGATCGCGATCCTCATCCCGGTGCGCCGTGCTGCGGCCGCCGCGGCGGAGGCAGCGGTCGCACATACCGTGGGCGAGGTCGATCTTGTTGCCGCGGAAGTCGATTCGGTGCCGGTCGCGGGGATCGTCCCGGCCTCGGTGCAGGTTGCGGCGGACCGCTACGTGGGTGAGACGATCGCCGAAACCGTCACCGGCCCTTCGATTTACGGCCGGGTGCGCGATGCTGGCGGACCCGTGGTGCCCGGTGCGACACTGACGCTGATCTCGACGTCGGGCAGTCAGCTGGGTCGCGCGATCGCCCGCCAGGACGGATACTTCGAATTCGCGGTCCCGGCCGCGGGTTCGTACGTGCTGATCGCCTCCGCGGAGGGTCGCCGCCCCGACGCTTCGACGGTGACGGTGGGCCCGGTGCCGACCGCCTGCGAGGTGACCCTCGCCGGGATGGGCACGTTGGCCGGAACCGTCACTCGCATCCCCGGCGACGACCCGGTGCCCGAGGCCCGCGTCGCCGCACTGGATCCGCGCGGTGAGGTGGTGGCCTCGGCCGAGACCGACATCCTGGGCCGGTTCGGTCTGTCCGATCTGCCCGAGGGCGAATTCATCGTCGCGGTGAGCGCCGACGGGTTCCACCCCACGGCCGTTCCGGTGCTGGTCAGCGGTGCGGGAGTCACCGAAATCGCGGTGCTGCTGCGGCCCGGTGCGCGGCTGAGCGGTGTGGTCCGGGTCCGCTCGGACGATCGGCCGCTGCACGACGCGCAGGTGACCCTGATGGATCCGGCCGGGCACGTGGTGGACACCATGACCACCGGTCCGGACGGCGGCTACACCTTCGCCAACCTGTCCGACGGCGACTACACCGTCGTGGTGAGCGGTTACGCGCCGGTCGTGATGCAGGTCAGCGTGCACGGTGACGCCGTGCAGGGCGTGGACGCGCACCTGGGTCACGACGGCCCGGCCGTTCCGGTGATCTCCTCGATGGAGCAGAGCCCGGTTCGCTGATCGCCGACACACGAACCCCGGTGCCCGAGAACGATTCGGGCACCGGGGTTTTCGTTATGCCTCGTTCGCTACCTCCGCACCGCCGGTGGCGGGGCTGCGACCGTGCCGCATCAGCACGGCGACGATCAGCGCGACGATCGTGGTGGCCAGCACCACCCAGAAACTCAGCGTGTATCCGCGGTCGGCGAAGACCTGTGGAATCGTCTGGACGCTGGAATGTCCCATCACGTCGATGTGCGCCTTGACCGGATGGTTGTTCAGCAGGGCGGTGGTGATCGCCATGCAGACGGCCGAGCCCATACTCATGGTGACCCCGAGCATGCCCGCGCTGATGCCCTGCTGCTCCTGCGGTACCGCGTCGATGATGAGGTTGGGGCCCGCGGCGTAGAAGAAGCCGAATCCGATGCCCGCCAACAGATACAGCACCAGATACGTGATCCAGCTGTAGTGGAATACGACGAATCCGATACCCGAGATCGTCAGGATCGTGAAGGCGAGAATCGCGGGAATTCGCGCACCGAACCGCCGGGCCATCGCGCCGGCGAACGGACCGATGACCATGCCGAGCAGGCCGGCCCAGATGCCCACGTGCACTGCGTATCCGAGCATGCTGAAGCCGTTGCCGTAGGTGTAACCCGGGTCGAAGTTCACGTGCACCAGATTCGGCGGGAGGGTCAGCCCGGTCATCTGATGTGCTTGTGCCACAACGCCTTGTACTACGTTCTCGCGTAGTCCGTCCACATTCGGGGTCTGCGTCATGTAGCCCAGGGCCAGCGGCTGCACCGCGGTGATGCCGACGCCGAACGCGGTCATCAGCAGGGTGAGACTGACTTTCGGGTTGACCAGGAGTTTCATATCCATGATCGGTCGGGAGACGCGGAACTCGACGACCACGAACAGCACCAGCATGACCAGGCCGCCGATGAGCCAGGCCAGCGCCGACGGGCGGCCCCAGCCCCAGTTCTGGCCGTTGTCCAGGTAGAGCAGGGTGAACAGTGCGCCCGCGGACAGCAGGATCGCGCCGAACGGGTCGATGCGTTCGCGCACACGCAGTTTCGTCTCCGGCACGATCCACATCACCAGCGGCGTCAGCACGAGGGTGAACGCGGCCAGGAACCAGAACATCGCTCGCCAGTCGAAGTGGTCGACCAGGAAGCCGCCGATCAGCGGGGCGATGGCCCCGGAGAAGCCCAGTCCGGCCCCGATCATGCCGACGCCGAGCGGAATGTACTTGCGCGGGATGAGATCTCGGATCAGGCCGTAGGCGACGACCTGGCTGGCGATGGAGAACGCCGCCAGGCCGCGGCCGATCAGGAAGATGGTCCAGTTGCTGGTCAACGCGCAGATGACGCAGCCGACGAAGAAGCACAGGCCGGTGGCCAGGAACAGTTTCTTCTTGCCCCAGGCGTCGCTGGCCTTGCCGATCAGCGGCGTCGCGGCCGCGCCCACCAGCCCCAGGATGATGACCGCCCAGTTGATGTTGCCGCCGACGGTGGTGAACGTGTTGGTCATCTTCTGCAGGGCCGCCGAGACCATCGTGTACTGCAGCGGGACGACCTCGGTGTACAGGACGATCACGACCAGGATGGAGAAGATCCGCAGACGGGAGGCCCCGTCCAGGCGGCCGGTGTCGATCTCGGCAGGGTTGTCGAGGTTGTCCGGCGGGGGACTGGTTTCGGTGGTGGACATGGAAAGCTCCTGAAGCAGGGCGATATGAAGGCGAGCCGTCGAATGTGATCGGCGTCTCGCTAGGCATTATGGTAAGCAGATTCTCCAATTGCACAAGTGGCATTTTCAGATGATGTTCACACTGCTCTCGTGCGGGTTCGGGCGCACGACAGCCGCGGGGCATCCATGCAGATGCCCCGCGGTCCGGAAGATGCTGTCGGGTCGGGCGGTGTCCCGCTTACTGTTCGGCGTTCTCGGCCAGAATCGGCCCGGCTATCCGGAACGCCTCGACCCCGGCGGGAACTCCGGCGTAGACGGTCGCGTGCAGCAGCACTTCGCGGATCTCGTCGGGGGTGACGCCGTTGGTCAGCGCCGCGCGCACGTGGGTGGCGAATTCGGTGGAGCGGTTCAGTGCGGTGAGCATGGCCAGGGTGAGCATCGAGCGGGTGCGGCGATCCAGGCCATCCCTGGTCCACACCGCGCCCCAGCAGTATTCGGTGACCAGATCCTGTAGCGGCCGGGAGAAGTCGGTGGCCGCGGCGAGGGCGCGCTCGACGTACTCCTCGCCCACCACCTCCCGGCGGACCTGCAGTCCCGCGTCGTAGCGTTCGGCGGGAGTGTTGTCGATCGGCATGTGTGCCGGCTCCTTCAGTCGAGGAACATGTCCGGTGTGGGGTTCGGGCCGCCGCCGTAGCGCGACAAATCGCTGACCCCGGCGTAATGCGCCAGGGCGTCGGCGTCCAGGAAGCAGTTGCCGGTGGTCTTGCGCGCAGGGCGGGACAGGATCGCCACCGCGGCGTCGGCCATGATCTGCGGGCTGCGTGCGGCGGCGAGCTGTTTCTCGCCGTCCCGGAGATTCGCCACCGCCGAGGTGGCGATGTACGTCTGCGGCCACAGGCAGTTGAAAGCTATTCCGGCGTCGGCGAATTCGGCGGCCCAGCCCTGCGAGAGCAGGGTCATCCCGTACTTGGACAGCGTGTAGGACGGGTGCGCGCCGAGCCAGCGCGGATTCATGTTGACCGGCGGGGCGATGGTCAGCACGTGCGGCTCGGCGGACTTGCGCAGATGCGGCAGGCAGGCCTGGGTCAGCAGGAAGGTGCCGCGCAGGTTGATATCGGTCATCAGCGCGAACTTCTTGACCGCGAGCTGTTCGGTGGGTTCGGTCGCGATGGCGCCGGCGTTGTTGATGCAGATGTCGACGCCGCCGAAGTGTTCCACCGCGGTGTTCACCACCCGCTCGACGTCCTCCTCGCGACGCACGTCACCGACCACGGCCGCGGCCTTACCTCCGGCGGCCTCGATCTCGGCGGCCGCGGTGTGCACGGTGCCCGGCAGGCGGGGATGCGGTTCGGCGGTCTTGGCCAGCAGGGCCACATTGGCCCCCTGCCGGGCGGCGGCGATCGCGATAGCCAGGCCGATGCCGCGGCTCGCACCGGAGATCACCATCGTGCGATCGGTCAGCGGTAGGTGGTCGGACATCGTGCTCCTCGGTCGCAACAGGTTCGTGATCAGGCATTCACTCCTGATGGTATTGGCATTCTCTTTTTTGGCAAGTACCGTATTCACTGATGAACAACGAAGTGCAGACCTCGTCCGGTATCCCGCTCGAAGCGGTGTACGGACCGCAGGATCGGCGAGCCGATCCGCCCGCGCCGGGCGAGTACCCCTTCACGCGCGGGAATTTCGCCTCCGGTTACCGGGGGCGGCTGTGGACGTTTCGGCAGTACTCCGGATTCGGCACCGCCGAGGAATCCAACCGGCGCTATCGCTACCTGCTCGAACAGGGCGGCACCGGTCTGTCGGTGGCGCTGGATCTGCCGACCCAATGTGGTTACGACTCCGACGATCCCGAGGTGAGCGAGGAGGTCGGCCGGGTCGGCGTCGCGGTGGACACCCTCGCCGACGCCGAGATCCTGTTCGACGGCATCCCGCTGGACAAGATCTCCACCAGCTTCACCATCAACGGCACCGCCGCGATCCTGCTGGCGTTCTACGTCGCGGCCGCGGAGAAGAAGGGCGTCCCGCGCGAAAAGCTCACCGGCACGATCCAGAACGACATCCTCAAGGAGTACGCCTCGCGCGGCACCTGGATCTGGCCGCCCGAGCCGTCGTTGCGGTTGATCGCCGACACCATCGAATTCTGTGCCGCGCAGGCGCCGCGATTCAACGCGATCTCGGTGGCGGGCGCGCACTTTCGCGATGCGGGCGCGACGGCGGTGCAGGAGATGGCCTTCACCCTCGCCGACGGCGTCACCTACTGCGACACCGTCGTCGAACGCGGGCGGATGAGCATCGATCAGTTCGCGCCGCAGGTGTCCTTCTTCTTCTACACGCACGGCGACTTCTTCGAGGAGATCGCGAAATATCGTGCGGGACGGCGTCGTTGGGCGACCATCGTGCGCGAGCGGTATGGCGCGACCAAGGACAAGGCATCGATGTTCCGGTTCGGCTGCGTCTCCGGTGGTGCGTCGCTGTACGCACCGCAGGCGCAGAACAATCTGGTGCGCATCGCCTACGAGGCGCTGGCCTCGGTGCTGGGCGGGGTGCAGTCGATGTTCACCGCGGCCTGGGACGAACCGTTCGCGCTGCCCAGTGAGGAATCGGCCACCATGGCGCTGCGCACCCAGCAGATCCTGGCCTATGAGACCGGCGTGACCCGGGTCGCGGATCCACTCGGTGGTTCGTATTTCGTCGAGGCGCTGACCGACGAGACCGAGGCGCGCATCGTCGAGATCATGGCCGATCTGGACCAGCACGGCGGGATGGTGCGCTGCATCGAGGACGGCTATCTGCAGGGGTTGATCGCCGACGAGGCGTACAAGGCGCATCAGCAGATCGAATCGGGCGAACGTCCGGTGGTCGGGGTGAACCGGTTCGTCTCCGATGACCCCGCACCCGATATCGGCACCTACGAACTCGACGCGCGGGGACGCGAGGTGCAGCTGCAACGCCTGGCCAAGGTCAAGGCCGAAAGAGATTCCGCCGCAGTGGAATCCACGTTGGCCGCGCTGTCGCGCGCTGCCGAGGGAGACGAGAATCTGATGGACCGCCTGATCGACTGTGCCAACGCGTACTGCACGGTCGGGGAGATGACCGCCGCGCTGAAATCGGTGTGGGGCGAATTCCAGCAGCCGGTGGTGTTCTGATGACCACGCGGGTACTGGTCGCCAAGCCGGGACTGGACGGGCACGATCGCGGCGCGAAGATCGTCGCGCGCACCCTGCGCGATGCGGGATTCGAGGTGATCTACACCGGAATCCGCCAGCGCGTGGAGGACATCGTGTCGATCGCGCTGCAGGAGGATGTGGCCGTGGTGGGGCTGAGCATCCTGTCCGGCGCGCATCTGGCATTGACCAAGCGGGTGGTGGACGCGCTGCGCGCCGCGGACGCCGGGGATATCGCCGTGGTGGTGGGCGGCACGATTCCGCAGGCGGATGTGTCGCGGCTGGCGGAGGCCGGGGCCGCGGCGGTGTTCCCGACCGGTACGGCGCTGGAGGTCCTGGTCGCCGAGATCCGCAAACTGACCGGCACACCGGCGTCGTCCTGAACGCGCTGTCGGCGAATCGCACTGTGAAAGTGCCTGGAACTGGAGGAAATTCGTGCGTACCGGAGTGATGATCGGCCCGGAGAAGGGCGATGCCGCGCGCAAGCTCGATCGGATGCTGGCCGATATCGAATGGGGGGAGTCGGCCGGTCTGGACACCGCGTGGATTCCGCAGATACCCACCGATTTCGACGCGCTGATCACCATCGCGCTGATGGGCCTGAAGACCACGCGCATCGAATTGGGTACGGCCGTGGTGCCTTTGCCGGCGCAACATCCGATCGCACTTGCCCGGCAGGCACTTTCGGCCCAGGCCGCGGCGAGCGGTCGGCTCGCGCTCGGGGTCGGCCCGTCGCATCACTGGATCGTGCGGGACATGCTGGGCCTGCCCTACGACAAGCCCGCCGCCTACACCCGCGACTATCTCGACGTGCTGAATCCCGCACTGCGCGGGCCGGGTTCGGTGGATGTGCAGAACGAGACGTTCACCGTGCACAATCCGTTGGACCTCGGTCCGGTCGCCCCGATCCCGGTGTTGGTGGCCGCGCTGGGGCCGGTGATGTTGCGCATCGCGGGGGAGCGGGCCGACGGCACGGTGCTGTGGATGGCCGACGAGCGCGCGATCGCCGACCATATCGCGCCGAAGATCACCAAGGCCGCTGCCGAGGCGGGCCGTCCGGCTCCGCGCATCGTGGCGGGACTGCCGGTGTGCCTGTGCCGCCCGGACGAGGTGGATCAGGCCAAGGAACGGGCCAACCGCATCCTCGCCGAGGCGGAGGTCTCGCCGAATTATCAACGGCTGCTGGATCAGGGCGACGCCCGCAATGTCGGCGATATGTGCATCGCGGGTGACGAGGCGGCGATCGAGGCCGGGTTGCGCCGGTACGCCGAGGCCGGAGCGACGGATGTGTCGGTGCGGCTGCTGCCGATCGGGGACACGCTCGACGAGTTGCGCGCATCCAAGCGCCGCACCCGCGAGATGATCGCCGAGGTCGCGCAGAGGTTGCGTTAGTCCTTGCCCAGCAAGGGAATTCGGATCGGAACGTCGGCCGGATCGCGCGTCGGCGAGGTTCGTGGAGAACGGGTGATGCAGATGCGAGCGGATGGACGAGTGTCGCCGGAACCGGACACGACCGGTGGCGGCCCGCTGGCCGGGGTCCGGATCCTGGAGGTCGGCACCATGCTGGCCGGGCCCTACGCGACCATGATGCTGGCCGATCTGGGTGCGGAGGTGACCAAG
Source organism: Nocardia jiangxiensis NBRC 101359 (assembly GCF_000308615.1). GTDB lineage: Bacteria > Actinomycetota > Actinomycetes > Mycobacteriales > Mycobacteriaceae > Nocardia > Nocardia jiangxiensis. Next base: position 430,167 of record NZ_BAGB01000047.1, on the reverse strand, counting down.
CTGGAACCGGCCGCGGGGGAGATCTCCCGGCAGGTCAGCGACACCTATTTCGCCAGCCTCAATCGCGGTAAACGGAGCCTGTGCATCGATCTGACCTCGCCGGGCGGGCAACAGCGTCTGGGTGAGCTGGTCGCGGAATCGCATGCGCTGCTGGTGAATCTGAAGCCCTCGGCGATCCGGCGGCTCGGGCTGACCTACGACGCGCTGCGCCGGTGGAACGACCGGATCGTCTGTGTGGCCGTGACCGGATTCGGCCTGGACGGCGGTGACGATCCGGCCTTCGACTACGTCGTCCAGGCGTCGACCGGAATCGCGGCGATGACCGGTGATCCGGACGGCCCGCCCACGTTGCCCGGGTACTCCTCCGCGGACAACTCCACCGGTTTGACCGCCGCGCTGGGCCTGCTCGCGCAGATCGTCTCCGGCCGGGGCGGACAGGTCGACGTCTCGCTCTACGACGTGATGCTCTCCCAGCTCAACTATCACGCCGCCGCCTATCTGGGCACCGGTGCCGAACCTCGCCGCCGTCCGTTCGGTGCGCACTCGTATTACGTTCCGGCGCAACTCTTCCCGACCGCCGACGGCTTTCTGGCCCTGTTCATCACGCACGACGGATTCTGGAAGACCTTCGCCACCGAGGCCGGGGTCACCGGTTTCGAAACCATGGCCGAGCGTGCATCCCGCCGCGACGAGGTCCTTTCCGCGGTCACCACCGCCCTGGCCGCCGACACGGCCGCCGGTTGGCAGAACAGGCTGCACCCCTTGGGAATTCCCGCTGCGGCGGTGCGCACCCTCCCCGAAGCCCTGGCCGCGACCCCGGAAGCGATCGTCACCGCAGGAGACTTCCGGCTGATCCGCAGCCCGATCAAGATCGCCGGATATGAGCCCGAGTACGGCCCGCCCCCGGTGCTGGACGAAGCCGGTCATTGAGGGGCAGCATCGTGCTGCAGGGCTCGGCATATGCGCGGTGCGTGGCCATGCGCTCCGGAAATGCCCTGTGCGCAAGCGGAACCCGATCAGATTCGCCGAATACGAGACGTATCCGGCCATGGGCGAGGCCGTTCACGCTGGGGTGCATCGTGTTGCGGGATTCTGCGTGCGCGGAGGGCGTGATTCCGCCTCTCCGGGGGCGGGCCGGCTATTCGGGGGGATGAAGCTATCCGGCGGCGCGACGGGTGAGACTCCCGGTACGCGCGAGGCCCCGCGGGCGGATCGGCTGGGATCCGCCTCGCGGGGCCGGGCTGGAGGGTGTGCGCGGACCTCACTCGTAGTCGACGGTGATGGAATCGGTGTCGGGGACCGCCTGGCAGGTCAGGACGTAGCCCTCGTCGAGTTCGTCATCGGTGAGCGCGTTGTTCTGGCGCAGCGTCGCATGGCCCTTCGTGACCTTGGCCATGCAGGTGGCGCAGTTGCCCGCCTCGCAGGAGAACGGGGGAGTGAGTCCGGCTCGGCGGGCGCTCTCGAGCAGGGTCTCGCCGTCGTTGCGGGGAACGGTCTTCTTCTTGCGGTTCAGGATGATGGTGACGGTGCCCTCGCCCGTGGGGGCGGGCTCGGCGGGAGCGGCCGACGCCGGGGTCGTCACGGTGTCGGGGGTCTCGGCGCCGGGCAGGACCGGCGCCGGAGCACCGAAGCGCTCGCTGAAGATCAGCCCAGGTCCGGGCAGGGCCTTCTCGATCATCTCCATGAACGGTTCGGGCCCGCAGATGTAACTGTCGGATTCGCCGTCGGACCCGACGAACTCGGCGATCGCCTCGGGGGTGAGGAATCCGCTGTCGGAGTCCAGATGCCGGATGACGCTGAGTCGTCCGGGATACTGCGCGGCCAGGTCGGCCAGCGCGGTTTCGAAGATCACCGACTCGCGATCCCGGTCCGCACACAGCAGCCGTACCCGCCGGTCGGTGGTGGCCAGGGCGCTCTTGGTGAGCGACAGCACCGGGGTGATGCCGCTGCCGCCGGTGAATCCGAGCAGCGGGGCCGTTGTCTCACGCAGGCAGAATCGGCCCGCGGCCTGCGACATCTCCAGTTCGTCGCCCTCGACTACGTTGTCGTGCAGCCAGTTCGAGACCGCGCCGCCGGGCACCCGCTTGACCGTGGTCATCAGCTCGCCGTCGGTTTCGGGAGCGCTGGACATCGAATACGAGCGGAACAGGGCCCGACCGTCCACATTCACCCGGAACGTGCAGAACTGTCCCGCGCGGTACGTGATCGGCCCTTCGTGCGGGGCCAGCACGAAGGTGCGTGCGTCCGCGCTCTCCTTGCTGATCCTGGTGACGGTCGCGCGCTGGAACATCGGTGGTCTCGCCATGAACTACCCTCCTCTGGTATTAAGATTCTAGTATAGAGAGAATTTGATTCTCATCAATGAGATTGGAAGGTCGCGATGGTGTCGTGCACCACTCGGGAGGCGTCGTGAGCGCGCCTGGCGATATCGCGACGGTTCGCGCCGACCCGGTCGCGCTGGTCTTCGAGGGACGCGAGTACACCCGGCAGGAACTGGACCGTCTCGCCGCGGGCCTGGTGTCCGAACTGGCCGAACGTGGCGTGCGGCCCGGTGACCGCGTCGCGCTGATGTCCTCCAACCGGCCGGAATTCGTGATGGCGGTCCTGGGACTGTGGCAGCTGGGCGCGACGGTGGTGCTGATCAGCCCGGCCTGGAAGCGGACCGAGATCGACCATGCACTGGCACTGACCGAACCCGTTCTCGGCGTGGGTGATTCGCCGTTGCTCGCGCAGGCGCTGCCGATGCGGCATCTGGACGAGCCGATCACCCCGCGCCCGCATCCGGCCACCCGGCCCGATCCCGAGTCCGATGCGGTACTCGTCTTCAGTTCCGGTACAACGGGTCTGCCCAAGGCCGTGCGGCATACGCACGCCTCGATGGCCGCGGCCGTACAGCACTGGATCAGCGTGCTCGAGCTGAATTCCTATGACCGCCTGCAGATCCTCACCCCGCCCTCGCACATCCTGGGCCTGCTGAACATCGTCACCGTCCTGCAGACCGGCGCCTGGATGCGGCTGCACCGGCGCTTCGACCTCGAACGCATGCTGAGCTGCATCGCCGAGGACCGGATCACCGTCGAAATGGCCGTGGCCCCCATCGCTCTGGCGTTGGCCGCCCATCCCGGACTCGAGTCCTACGATCTGTCCTCGCTGCGCTACATCATGTGGGGTGCGACCCCGCTCGCCCCCGGCGTTGCCGAAACCGTCACCGCCCGAACGGGTGTGCCGTGGCTGCCGGCGTACGGGGCCAGCGAGCTGCCGGTGATCGCGTGCAGCCCGATCGGCGGCGCGCGCCTGGACAGCGTCGGCAAGGCCGCGCCGGGAGTGCAGCTGCGCGCGATCTCCCTGGAGACCCGAGAACCGTTGGGGCCGGGGGAGACCGGCGAGCTACAGGCGCGCTCGCCCTCGCTGATGGCCGGATATCTGCCCGACGAGGCGACCGCGAGCGCATTCGACGACGGCTGGTACCGCACCGGCGACGTCGGCAGTATCGACGCCGAAGGCTGGATCCGGCTCACCGACCGGTCCAAGGAAATGATCAAGGTGCGCGGCTTCCAGGTCGCACCGGCCGAGATCGAGGCCGTACTGCACGCACATCCGGCAGTGGCCGACTGCGCGGTGTTCGGCGTGGCCGACCCGGGCGACGGCGAGGCGATCGTCGCCGCGGTCACCCGCGCCGCCGAGGTCACTGCCGACGAACTGGCCGCGCTGGTCGCGGACCGCCTGGCCGGGTACAAACGGCTGCGCCGCGTGGTCTTCGTATCCGAGATCCCCCGCCTGCCGTCGGGCAAGGTGTTGCGCCGAATTCTCAAGGAGCAGTATGGACGTCAGATACACGAGTGAACAGCGGCAGCTGCGTGACGCCGCCGCGAAACTGGCCGACGACCTGGGACCGGGCTCGGTGCTGGGGCTGGACGACCAGGACCGCGTACACAGGCTGGAGTCGACGGTCGCGCAGACCGGTTGGCGGGCGTTGCGCTCGGACGGGGCCACCGGGGTCGAGGTCGCGATCGTCGCCGAGGAGTTCGCACGCGGGCTCGTGGACGTGCCGTTCCTCGGCCCGGTCCTGGCCGATGACCTGCGTGGACAGTCCGGCGAGGCCGATACGCGCTGGACCGTGGCCGTCGACGATCGCGCCATCGATGCCCGCGATGCCAACCGGGTGCTGATCGTGGAAGGGCTTCGGCTGCTGGCCGCGGACATCGGCGAGGATTCCCCCGGTGCGGATCTGACCAGACATGACGCACTGATCAGCGGCGCCCCCGAACCGCTGGGCGAACTCAGCGCCGACCAACTCGGTCACTGGCAGGCGCTGGCGCTCACCGCGACCAGCGCGGATCTGGTCGGATGTGCCCGTGGCGCACAGGCCCTCGCGGTCGACTACGCGAAAGTGCGTGAGCAGTACGGCAATACGATCGGCTCCTATCAGGCCGTCGCACATCTGCTCGCGGAGAGTCAGGCGCTGATCGAGGGGTCGATCAGCGTGCTGCGGCATGCGGCGTGGGCGGTGGACGAACTCACCCCCGACGAGGCCATCCGGGCCGGGCAGATCGCCAAGTTGTACTGCGCGCGGTCCGCGCTGACGGTGTGCGAGACGGCCATTCAGGTGCACGGCGGCATCGGCAACACCTGGGAATGCCTGGCGCACGTCTATCTGCGGCGCGCGATGAACTCGACAGAACTGTTCCCTGTGCGTCTGGAGGAGATCGACTGTGGACTTTCGTGATTCACCCGAAGAGGCCGAATTCCGGTCGCGTCTGCGCGACTGGCTGGCCGAGACCGCCGGTCGCTTCCCGACCTCGGGCGATGAGTACTGGGTGCGGCAGGGCGAATGGCATCAGGCCCTGTACGCGGCGGGATTCTTCGGCGTGACCTGGCCGCGGGAGTTCGGCGGGCAGGAGCTGCCGCCGGTCTTCGACGTCATCCTGGACGAGGAACTGGCGATCGCCGGAGCGCCGCCGCGCCCGAGCCTGGGCTATCTCGTGCAGGGGCTGGGGCGGCACGGCAGCAAGGAATTGCAGCAGCGCTTCCTGCCCGGGATGATCAACGGCACCGAACGCTGGTGCCAGGGCTTCAGCGAACCGGGTGCGGGCTCGGATCTGGCCTCGCTGACGACCACCGCCACCCGCGAGGGCGACCACTACGTCATCCACGGGCACAAGATCTGGACCAGTTACTCCGATGTCGCGGACTGGTGCCTGCTGCTGGCCCGCACCGATGCGGATGTGCCTCGGCACAAGGGGATTTCGGCGTTCATCCTGTCGATGCACCAGCCGGGCGTGGAACAGCGGCCGCTGAAGATGATCAGCGGCGTCACCCGCGAATTCGGGCAGGTGCGTTTCGACGGCGCGACGGTGCCGGTCGATCAGCTCGTCGGTGAACCCGGTGACGGCTGGAAGCTCGCCATGACGGTGGTCGGGCACGAACGCGAACCCTCCACCCTCGGATTCGCCGCGCGATACGGAAAACTGGTGCGCCAGTTGGCCTCCCGCGTGGACGGCGCACCTCCGGCCGAGCTCGCCTGGGCCGCGGTGCAGACCGAGATGCTGCGGCTGCACGTGCGCCGCAGGCTCTCCGAACAGCTCGACGGGGTGACCCACGGTCCGGACGGATCGCTGGACAAACTGCTCATGACCTGGGTCGATCAGTCGGTCGGACATGCCGCGCTGAGTGTGGGCGGCAGCCGCGATCCCGAACTGCTCGGCTCGTACATGTACAGCCGGGCGCAGAGCGTCATGGGTGGCACCTCGCAGATTCAGAAGAACATCATCGCCGCACGCATCCTGGGATTGGGAGTTTGACATGTACGACATGCCCGCCGAAATCGACGTCCGGGCCGAGGGGCCGGTCCGGATCATCACCCTCAACCGTCCCGATGCGCTCAACGCGGTCAACGATTCGCTGCATTCGGGCCTCGCCCGGCTCTGGCCGCGGCTGAGCGCGGATCCCACCGCGCGAGTGGCCGTGCTGACCGGCGCCGGGCGCGCGTTCTCCGCGGGCGGGGATTTCAGCTATCTCGACGAGTTGAGCAACGACCGCGAGTTGCGCGCGAAGTCCATCGCCGACGGCCGCGACATCGTGCTGGGGTTGGCACGCTGCCGGATTCCGGTGATCGCCGCGGTGAACGGGCCCGCCGTCGGATTGGGTTGCAGCCTGGTCGCGCTGAGCGATCTGGTCTACATCGCCGAGACCGCGTACCTGGCCGATCCGCACGTGCAGGTCGGTCTGGTCGCCGCCGACGGTGGCCCGCTGACCTGGCCGCTGCACACCAGCATGCTGCTGGCCAAGGAGTACGCCATCACCGGCGCGCGCATCCCCGCCGAGCGGGCCCGCGAGATGGGTCTGGCCAACCACGTCGTCGCCGATCCGGTCGCCGAGGCCCTGGCCTGCGCGCAGCGCATTCTCGAACTGCCGCAGCAGGCGGTGGAGAGTACCAAACGCCTGTTCAACTTGCAGCTCGAGCACACGGTGTTGCAAACTCTCGATTTCGCCCTCACCGCAGAGGATCTGACGTTCCAGAGCGAGGATTTCCGGGCCAATATCGCCAGGCTCACCGCTGCCAAACGCTGAGTCGAGGCGCTCGGTCGGCGTGGTCCGGTCAGTCCATACCGCGCTTGCCGGGCGTCCAGAACGGCTTGGTGACCACCGCCCGACGAGGCCAATGCCGTTCGCGGACAAGATATCCGGCGATCATCTGGATGGTGCGGGCCTCCCCGGCGAGATAGGCGATACCGGGTTCGGCCGGGAGGTCGATGGCGCGGACCGCGTCGAGCAGCGTCTGCGACCGGGCGGCCGAGGCGGTGCCGCGCAGCGGGCGGGTCAGGGCCACGGCGCGGTGCAGGGGGAGCCGGTCGGTCTCGGTGGCGCTTTCGATCGCGCCGTAGACCGGGACATGGCCGGGGACCGCGCGCAACATCGGCCCGAAGGCGGCCGAGGCGGTCTCCTCCCCGGCGAACAGGTGGTACGGAGCGTCCGGGCGCAGGGTGAACGAGCCCTCGGGGCCGCGGAAGCGAACGGCGAGACCGGGTTCGGCCTCGCGGCCCCAGGTGGCTCCGGGGCCCTCGCCGTGATCCATGACGCAGATGTGGATCTCGGCGGCGTCCGGATCGTAGTGCCAGACCGAATAGGTGCGCAGATCACCGATGCGGCCCATGATGCCCTCGGCGTCCGGATCGCCGGTCGCGATCCGGATCTGCTGTCCCGGGGACCAATTCAGCCCGCGCAGGGCCGGTCCGCCGATGCGGATGCGGCGCATGCGCGCGGCGATCTGCTCGGTCTCGAGGACCTGGCCCTCCAGGAAGAAGCGGTCCATCAGGCGGTTCCGCAGGCCGCGGGGCGAGCCGGTCGGCGGGGTCGCCTCGGCGATGGTCGTGTGCGCGGGAGTGTCGTTGTGCGCCATGGGAATACCTTCGTATCGGGAGATGCGATCACTCGGTGCGTCGGCCGCGACGCCGCTGCTGATGATGAGCCCGGTGTGCGTGTTTGATCTCGGTTTTCAGCTGCCGGAGCTCGCCGGTGGCCTCGGTCAGGACCGCCCGGACCCGGTCGACGACCTCCGGGTCGCCGTGTGAGTGCACGATCACCGAGACCGCGGTCTTGAACAGACGCAGTGCGGGGCCGACGATCTCGGCGGCCTCGGGATCGCGGAACATACCCCACTCACCGCGTTCGGTGGCGCGGTCCCAGATCTGTTCCACGGTCTCGCCGTGTGCGTCCACCTCGGTTCGGCCCGCAGCGGTGATGTGGAAAACCTTTCTGCCGCTGTCGATCTCGAGCGTGGCCAGACCCTCGTCCTCCAGCTGCTGGAGGGTGGGGTAGACCGCGCCCGCGCTCGGGCGATACGCGCCGCGGCAGCGATCCTCCAGCCGGGACATCAGTTCGTAGCCGTGGCCGGGCTGCTCGGAGATGAGCGCGAGCAATGCCAGCCGCAGCTCACCGGGCCCGAAGAACCGCCCCGGACCCGGGCCGATGCCGCCTGGAATAGGAGGTCGTCGTGGACTCACGCTCTCAAGCTATATCGTAAGATATAGCGAAAGCAAGACCTTCGATTCGGCGGCGGCGCTGTTCACCGGCGCGAGAATGATGTGTACAACAACGCCGGAGTCGTCTGCCCTGCGGCCCCGATGTGGGAGCAGGACGCGCGCACCTGGCAGCGCATGATCGGCATCAAGATGCTCGGAGTCATCCACGGCGTCAAGGCTTTCGCGCCGCTGCTGATCGCCCGGGGCGCCGGACACATCCTCAACACCGCCTCCTCCGGCGGCCTGACCTCGCTCCCGGACCGCACCCCCTACGCCGACAGATCCGAATTGCTCTGTGCCCAAACGTAACCGTGATCGCCCGCGTCCAGGTCGGCGAGCCAGTCGGCGGGTCGCCACTCGTGATGACAGCGAGTTATGCACGGGCAGTGAGCATTACGGCCATCTGATGTGTAGGACACTGCGCCGCAGTCGAATCGGCGCTCAGTCCAGTTTCGTGAGGCTCAGGCCAGTGTCGTGATGATGTGCGGTAGGTCCAATGTGGTGCGGATGCCGGGCTCGGCCGCACACACAGCAGGGACGGCGTTCACCGCGCGATTGGCGGTGTAGGCGGGGGAGATCTCGGCCATGCGGTCCAGGGGGACCGGGAAGTGGAGCGTGACCTCGAGCGGGGCGTCGCCGTCGACCGAGATGTGCCAGCCGGTGTCGTGCAGGTCCCAGGCGGGTTCGATGTCCTTGCCGCAATACCAGGTGGCCCGGAAACTCAGCAGCGGTCGGCCGCCGACCAGCCCGGTGATCGTGGTGCGTTGTGCCGCAACGGTTCCCTGCTCGATCGTGCCCGCGGCGATGCTGAACCTCTCGCGCGCGGTGGCGACCTCGCCGTGTGCGGTGAGCGAGTCCACCGGCAGGTTCAGCGCATCGCCGACCAGGCGCAGCGACGGGCCGAAGCTCGCGGCGAGGTATTCGGCTCGGGCGGGATCGAATTCCGTCGGCGGTCGGCCGAAGCCCATGATGTCGAACAGCATGGCCGCCGAATCCCGTTGGGACAGATCGGCGTACTCGTCGATCGCCAGCCGGTCCAGGCGACGCTGAATCGAGGACAGCACGAGCGGTACTGCCTCGCTGATGAATCCGGGACTGCTCCCGGTGCTGTGCACCGAGGACCGTCCCAAACCGCAGGCGTGTTGCACCTGGTGGCGCAGTGCGGGATCCATACTCGCGGGATGGTGGAAGGCGCCGCAGGTGGTCACCACATTCGAGCCCGCGGTGAGCAGCCGGACCACGGTGTCACCGTCGAAGATCAGCGGCATGTAGAGCACGCAGTCCGCGTCCAGATCGATGATTCGCTCGATGTCGTCGGTCGCGAGAACGCCGGTCGGCGGCAGTCCGCACAGTTCGCCCGCATCCCGCCCGGCCTTGTCGGGCGAGTGCACCAGCAGCCCGACGAGTTCCAGATCCGGATGTTCGATCACGCCGCGCAGCGCACGGGTGCCGATCGTGCCGGTCGCCCACTGCACCACCCGGTAGCGGGGCTTGGCCGGATCGCGCTGAGAAGTATTGTCCAACAACGTATTCGGATCCATAATTCACTTCACCGCCGACTCGGCGTCCGGTTGCGGGAAGCGCACCATGGCCTCCTGCGCGTAGGAGGCGACCAGCTGCCCATCCTCGGTGAGCACATCGCCGCGGCCGAAACACCGGCCACCGGACATGATCGGACTGTCCTGGCGCAGCAGCAGCCATTCGTCGGTGCGGAACGCCCGGTGGAACCACAGGCTGTGCGAGGTGACCGCGGAACGGAAGGCGGTTCCGTTGCCGCTCTGGCGAATTCCCTCCAGTGGACGCAGGGCCGTGCCGATCAGATTCAGGTCGGTGGCGTAGGCCAGGATCGCCGGGGCGAGGTCCGGGGACACCTGCGGCGTGCGCATCCAGAACTCGAATGCCGGTGGCCCGGAGGCGGAGTCGTCCAGATCGGCGGCCGAGCGGGTCTCCCACGGCAGCAGACCCCACTCCACCTTGTGCTCGTCACCCAGCAGTGCGGCGGGCGCGGGCACGCTCTGCCGCTCCGGGCCCTCCTCGGGCGCGTGCAGCGAGAGTGAGGCGGTGGCCGCGACTCCGGAGTCCTGCTCGGCGACGATGCTCACCGTGGCGAACGAGCGGCCCTCATGATGCCGGCGCACCCGGTACCGGATCGGCTCGTCGGTGCGGCCCTCCCGTGCGAACAGGGCGTGCACCGATTTGACCGACTTGTGTGGACAGCTCAGCGCGGCCGCGCGGACGAACTGGCCCAGTAGCTGCCCACCGAACACGCGGTAGTACTCCAGCTGCTGGTTGGTGCCCTCGAAGACGTTCTCGTCGTCGAGGGACGACCGGGTCGACAGTTCGAGGCAGGCGAGAAGATCACTCCACAGGTCGGGCATGCACCCGAGTGTAAGTGAAACTCTCGAAGATTGAGAATAAGATTCTCATTTACGGGCGAAGCCGTGGGCGCAGAAGCTCCAGACCTCGCTCGCGCTGATCGGGTGCGTGGTCTCCTCGTCGGTGCCGCCGTTGGACTGCGCGGTGAACATCACCGTCTGCATCACCATGGCCGCCACGCGGCGCGGATTGGCGTCGCTGCGCAGTTGCTTGGCCTCCTGCGCCTGCTCCATCAGTTCGGTGAACAGTGCCAACACCGGCGCGTGCGCGACCTTGACCTGAGCGGGATGCGAGACCAGCAACTGTGGCGCGAAGTCGGTGAACAGCGGGCGCTGGGCATTCGGATCGGGACGGCACAGCTCGTACAGCAACTCGACGGTGACCTGCAACTGCTCCAGCGGATCGCTCTTGGCATCCGCGGCGGCGCGCAGCTGATCGGCTGTGCGGTTCAACGCATCCTCGAACAGTGCCAGCAGCAGCTCGTGTTTACCGTCGAACTGCAGATAGAAACTGCGCAGCGACTGCCGGGACCGGTCCACGACCTCCTGGACCGTGAAGTCGGTGGTGCCCTTCTCGGTGATGATCGCCTGGGCGGCATCCAGGAACCGCTGTACGCGCTGCTCGGCGCGCAACTTGGCGGTGCGCAGCGAGCGCTCGACCGCGCGCTGCTTCCAGGCGGGCTCTTCGCTGGGGCTGCTCACAGTGTCACCTCGTCGGCGTCGGACGCCCACGGCTGTGTCGTCGGTGTGCTCGCGCGCTTGCTCACGGGCTCACTGCTCCTCGGTTATGTGAAGAGAACATGACTGCACTGTACCGGAGAACGTGTTTCCATCGGGTTGCTGGGTGGCGTGTTTGTCGACATAGCGGAGACTATTACTTCCACTGAGCGAGAATGATATTCTCGCTAGACAAAGATGGCGAGCGGGGCCGTCGATCGAGCGTGGGCTCGCATCGGCGCCCTGCCCGCGAAGAATCTCCTCGGTAAGGAGGCTGTCCGCGATGCTTTTGGAGTTCGACTCCGACCAGCGGCTGTGGCACGACACGGTGCGTGAGGTGCTGGCCAAACAGTGCCCCCCGGCGCTGATTCGGGAGATCGCCGACAAGGGGGCCGATAGTGATGCGTTGTGGCGCAACTACATCGGCCACGGGTGGACCGAGTTGACCGATCCGGCGGCGATGGTCGAGCTGGGTATCGTGCTCGAGGAGCTGGGATACGCCACCGATCCGACCCCGTATCTGTCCACCATGACCCAATTCGTGCCGCTGGCACCGTATTTCGCACAGCCGGAAGTCTCCGGCACGGCGATCTACGACGGGATCACCGCCTTCCGCGACGCCGGGGGATGGGTGCTCACCGGGACCGCGCGGCACGTGCTGGACGGTGATCGGGCCGAGCGGTTCGCGGTGGTGACCGAGGCCGGGGTGTTCGTGGTGCCCGCCGCCGAGGCCAGTACCCGTCGCAGCATGGTGTTCGATCCCGTACTGCACGTCGGTGAGGTGAGTCTGGTCGGTGTGCGGGTGCGGGAGGAGAACTATCTGCGTTCCGACACCGAGCGCGCCCGTCACGTGGCGTTGACCGGGATGGCCCTGACCATGGTCGGTGCGTGCCGGCGCGTCCTGGATCTGGTGCTCGACCATGTGCGCACCCGCGAGCAGTTCGGGGTGCCGATCGGTTCGTTCCAGGCTGTCAAGCACAAGGCCGCCGATATGCACATCGCCATCGAAAGAGCCCGTGCCCTGGCCTATTTCGCGGCGCTGACCATCCGTGAGGACGATCCGCGCAGGCGGCTGGCCGCGGCCATGGCCAAGGCCGCCGCGGGGGAGTGTCAGGCGCTGGTGTTCCGCCACGGCATGCAGCTGTTCGGAGCGATGAGTTTCACCTGGGAGAACGACCTGCAGTTCGCGCTCAAACGGGCCAAGTCCGGCGAGCTGCTGCTCGGCGGCGCCGCCGAGCACCGCGCACTGATCGCCGAGGAGTACCGTGCAACTGAGTTTTGACCCCGAGGTCGAGGAATTCCGGGCCGAATTCGCCGCCTTCCTCGCCGAGAATCTGCCCGACGAGGTCGCCGCGGCGGCGGATCGGCCGATCTCCAGCGCCGAGGTTCCGCCCTGGGCGCGCGAGTGGCAGCGGCTGCTGTTCGACAACGGCTGGCTGCTGCCCGGCAACCCGCCCGAATTCGGCGGCCGCAACGCCGGAATCCTGCAACAGTACGTCCATCTGCAGGAACTCTCGTACCGCCGCATCTATCCCAGCTTCAACCCGCAGGGCCTGGGCATCATCGCCGCCTCGCTGCTGTCCTTCGGCACCGAGGAGCAGAAGACCCGTTGGGCGCGAAGGATTCTGCGCGCGGAGATCACCGCGGCGCTGGGAATGAGCGAACCGGGCGCCGGCTCGGATCTGGCCGGACTGCGCACCCGGGCGGTGCGCGACGGCGAGGAGTTCGTGGTCAACGGGCAGAAGGTGTGGACCTCGGGTGCGCACGACGCCGATGTGCTGCTGACCTTCGTGCGCACCGATCCGGATGCGCCGAAGCACAAGGGCATCAGCGTCCTGCTGATCCCCACCGATTCGCCCGGTCTGACCCGGCGGCCGTTCGCCTCCATCTGCGGTCCGCACGATCTGGACTTCAACGAGGTTTTCTTCGAGAACGTCCGGGTGCCCGCGGAGAATCTGGTCGGCCCGCTGAACGGCGGGTGGGGTGTGGCCAACGGCTCGCTCGGGCACGAACGCACCCTGTTGTGGCTGAGTTTCGCCGATCGGCTGCAGGAACTGCTCGAGGACTTCCGGCCGAAGACGGCGCTGGACCGGGACCGTTACGCGACGCTCGCGATGGACAATCAGGCGCTGCGGCTGCTGGGTTCGGCGGCGCTGGCCCGGGAGGCGCGCGGTGAACAGGACGTGGCCTCGCTGTCGGTGCTCAAACTGCTGGGTTCGGAGGCGGTGCAGAGCGCGGCCGATTCGGCGTTGTACGCCAAGGGGATCGACGGACTCGACCATCCGGCGATGACCGCGCCGTTCAATCCGCTGAACAACGATAATATGGTCAGCAGCTGGTTCGAGCGGTATGTGCGCAGTTTTGCCGGGACCATCGCCGGTGGCACCTCGGAAATTCAGCGCAATATTGTGGCCGAGCGTGTACTCGGCCTCCCCCGATAGGTGAGGAGCCCGAATTGTTGATCCGCTACGAGGTCGCCGACAAGGTCGCGACCATAACGCTGAATCGCCCCGAGGTCGCCAATGCGCAGAACCCGGAGCTGCTCGACGAACTCGATCAGGCCTGGACGCGCGCGGCGGCCGACGAGGACGTGACGGTGATCGTATTGCGGGGTGAGGGTAAACATTTCTCCTCCGGACACGATCTGCGCGGCGGCGGGCCCTGGCCGGACAAGATCACCCTCGACATGATCTACACGACCGAGGCGCGACGGTATCTGGAATATTCGCTGCGCTGGCGCAACGTCCCCAAGCCGTCGATCGCGGCGGTGCAGGGGCGGTGCATCTCCGGCGGGCTGCTGCTGTGCTGGCCGTGCGATCTGATCGTGGCCGCCGAGGATGCGCTGTTCTCCGACCCGGTGGTGCTGATGGGTATCGGCGGAGTCGAATATCACGGCCACACTTGGGAATTGGGGCCGCGCAAGGCCAAGGAGATCCTGTTCACCGGACGTCCGGTCACCGCGCGGGAGGCCGAGCAGGTGGGCATGGTGAACAAGGTGGTGCCGCGCGAGGAGCTGGACTCCGAAACCGCCGTGCTGGCCCGGCACATCGCCACGATGCCGCCGTTCGGGCTGCGACAGGCCAAGCGCGCGGTCAATCAGACCCTCGACATCCAGGGTTTCTATGCGGCGATCCAATCGGTATTCGATGTCCACCAGACCGGTCACGGCAATGCGCTGAGCCATACCGGTATGCCGATTCTGGCGCATCTGGCCGAGATGAAGGAGAAGTTGAAATAACCGGAATTATTTTCGGCGGAATCGGGAGATTCGTACACGCCGGACCGGTATTTGGCTAATATTACTGCTGTCGGTATTCCACTCGAATTCACCGGCGGCGCTTCGCCGTACGTGACACGGCAGCGAAGCAGTCGAATACACGAATCTCGGGTCGGCGATGCGCCGGATCGGTGCTCGCGGCTCGTATCGACCGACAGATCGATTCCGCCGAAGCACCCGCGGTGGAATATCACCCACCCCGAAATAACTTCCGGAAAGAAATACACCCATGCGCGATACCCTTTTCCGCCGGACCGCGATCTGCGCCGCTCTGGTGACCGTCGGCGCGTCCGTTCTCGCGGGCTGCGGCTCGTCGAACAGCACGACGAGCAGCTCGACCACGGCCGCCGCGCCCAGTTCCGCGGCGGCGACCACGTCGAGCGCCGGAACCAAGGCCGACGCCGCGACCACCCAGGCGATCACCGAGGTGTTCACAAAATTCTTCGACGCCAAGACCTCCGCCGCCGACAAGGCCACTCTGGTGGAGAAGGGCGATGCGTTCGCGCCGGTGTTGCAGGCCCAGGCGAGCAACCCGCAGGCACAGGGCACCTCGGCCACCGTCTCCGCGGTGACCCTGGACGACCCCACCCACGCCACGGTGACGTACTCGATCGTCATGGGCGGAAATCCGGTGCTGCCCAACCAGACCGGCAAAGCGGTGCAGGACGCCGGAAAGTGGAAGGTCGCCGCGGCCACCTTCTGCCAGCTGATGACGTTGCAGGGCGGCAAGTCGGCAGCTTGTAGCTGAGTTGTGGTTCGGCACAGACAGTGAAAGGGCCGGTGTGATTCGCACCGGCCCTTTCACCTGTTCTACAGCTGTGCCAACCGTGGCGCGGATCCCTGCGCGCGGATGTGTGCTCCGGCCTCGCGAGTCAATTCCCTTGTGCTGCCGAGCAAGCCGTCCAACACGAGCACCCGCCGGATATGTCCCTGCAACTCGTGTTCGGCGGTGAACCCGATCCCGCCGAGCGTCTGCTGACAATGTTTCGCGGCCAGCAGTGCCGCCCGCCCCGCGGCGGCCTTGGCCAGCAGGGCGCCGAACTCGTCGTCGGCGGTGCTCAGCGTCGCCTCGGCGCCGTCGAGTGCGACCAGCGTTTCCGCCAGGCGGTGCCGGATCGCCTGGAACGAGGCCACCGGCCGCCCGAACTGTTTGCGGTCCAAGGCATGTCGTCGCGCCAAGGTCAGCATGGTCCGGCCGCTGCCGATCAACCACCAGGCCAGGGCACGGCGGCCCGCACCGAGCGGGAGATCCGCACCCTGCGCCGCCGGATGCAGCGGCAGATCCTCGTCAACGGTGCCGCCGGGGCGATCCGTGCGCTCCCAGACCACCCACGATCCACCCGTGAACGGCAGGGATACCGTGCCGCCCAACGGGTTTCCGGCAGCCTGCGCCAGCACGTCGTTGAGCACCGGCGCATGCGCACCGGTCTCGCCGAGCAGCCGGAACACCAGAGGTATCGCGACATCGGGCATCTGGGCCAGCATCTCCGCCCACCCCAACTCACCCAGCGCGCGATCGAGCGCGGCTCCCGAGCCCGAGCTCATCGCCTTGCGCAAACTGTCCGCGAGCAGCTCGATCTCAGCGGAATCGGTATCGGTCATCGGAGGTTCCTTCCTCACTCTTTCCCGAGATCCAGCAGACGCCGGGCGACGATGTTGCGCTGGATCTCGGCGGTGCCGCCGTAGATGGTGGCGGCGCGGGAGTACAGGAATTCGGTGCGCCACGGGGAATCCTGGAGTTCGACCGCGCCGGGGAGCAGATCGCGGGCGGTGTCGAGGAGTTGCTGTTCGGCGGTGGCCAGCAGGATCTTGTCCACGGAGGTCTCCGGGCCCAGCGATGCGCCGGATGCCAAGCGCCGCTGGGTCTCCCGGGATCGGCAGCGCACGGTGTGCAGGGCCAGGTAGGCCGAGCCGAGTTCGGCGTCGTCGGGAATCGTGGTCTGGTCGATCACCCGGTCCAAGCGGGTGAACAGGTACGCGATGCGGTGCCAGAAGCAGGTCGAGCGTTCGTGCGGGAGCAGGTCCATCGCCACTCGCCAGCCGTCGCCCGGACGTCCCAGCATGCGGTCGGCGGGAATACGGACGTCGTCGAAGTACACCTCGGCGAATTCGTCCACGCCATGCATGGTGCGCAGCGGGCGCACGGTGATGCCGGGGGTGTCCATGTCCAGGAAGAAGGCGGTGATCCCGTCGTGGCCGGGCGCGGTGCGGGTGAGCAGGACGCAGCGCGCCGCGTACTGCGCGAGGCTGGTCCACACCTTCTGCCCGTTGACCACCCAATCATCCCCGTCCGGAACGGCTTTCGTGCTCAGCGAGGCCAGATCGCTGCCCGAGCCCGGCTCGGAGAACCCCTGGCACCACTGCTCGCGCCCGGACAGCAGCCGCGGCACCATCTCCGCGGCCAGTTCGGGTCGGGCGTAGGAGATCATCGTCGGCGCGAGCACCTCGATCATCGAATAGTTCCCGGGTTCGGCCAGATCGCGCGTGGCGACCTCCTCACCGAGAATCGCCCGGAGCACGGCCGGTCCACCGAGACCGCCGACTTCGGCAGGCCAGCCGTACCGCATCCACCCCGCGTCGTACAGCGCACGACGCACCCGGCACAGCTGCTCGAGCTCGGCATCGAGCGAGTGATCGGGGCCGGGTGTCAGGTCGTTCTCGTCGAGCCAGGCACGCACTCCGGCGCGAAACTCGTTGATATCCATAATGTTCAGACTCTCTCGAGAGCTACCGGGAGCTCGGATGGCACGGTTCCCCACCGGCGGACTGCTGCCGTGTGCCCTCGAAGGCGTGCTGGCCGCCGAAGCGCGTTCGAGCGCATAGCGGGCGGCCGAGGCGTCGTTGACCCGGCCGCCCGCACCGGCGTTATAGCCGGGTGCGCTCGAAGGCGTGCGGGATGCCCGAATCGTGATTCCCGTTGCGCCGGATGAACGTCATTCGCCGGGTGCGCAGCCGCCAGCCGTCCTCGGTCCGCACGAGTGTGTCGCTGTAGTAGCCGATCCGCATGTCGTGCGTGCTGTGATCGATGAAGCACAGCGGCTGGGTGCCGGTGGCGGTGTCCCCGTCGATGTCGAGAACCGGTGTGCCCGTGAGGAACAGGCCCTTGGGCGCGGCGGCCACCAGATCCGGGAACAGGTCCAGGGTGTAGGTGTCGCCGAAGGCGCTGTAGGTGCCGTCGGGGGTGAACACCGAGACCACGCCGTCGATGTCGCCCTGGGTGATGGTCACCGCGTACCGGGCCAGCAACTGCTGGATGTCGAGGAGATCCTCGTATCGTGAACTGCTACCGCTGGACAAAGACCTTGCCGCCTTTCATCACGAACCGCACGTCCTGGGTGACGGTGATGTCCTGGATCGGATCGCCGGGAACGGCGATGATGTCGGCCAGCAGTCCCTCGGCCAGCCGTCCGCGGTCCTCGGCATCGATGAGGTCCGCGCCGTTGACGGTCGCCGCGCGCAACACGTCGAGGGGGTCGAGCCCACGCGAGACCAGCGCGACGAGTTCGTCCGCGTTCTTGCCGTGCGGAATGGCCGGCGCGTCGGTGCCGACCGCGATCCGCACGCCCGCCTTGTAGGCGGCCAGGACCGAACTGTGCGCCTTCGGAAACATCTCGGCCGCTTTGGCTTTGAGCGCGGGGTCGGCGTGCGAGATGTCCATGGCATCGGTGAGCCGGGTGGTGGGCACCAGCCAGGTGTTGTGCTCGACCATCATGTCGATGGTCTCGTCATCGATGAGGAATCCGTGTTCGATGCAGTCGATTCCGCAGTCGACCGCGTGCCGGACCGCTTCGGCGCCGTGCGTGTGCGCGGCGACCTTGAGTCCGCGCCGATGCGCCTCGTCCACGATGGCGCGCAGCTCGTCGTCCGAATAATGCTGTGCGCCAGGGGATCCGGTGAGCGACATGACGCCGCCGGAGACGCAGATCTTGATCAGCTGCGCGCCGTACTTGATCTGGTACCGCACCGCCTTGCGCACCTCGTCCACGCCGTTGGCGATGCCCTCCTCGAGGGTCAGCTTCAGCACGTCGGGGGCGAAGGCGGAGAACATGGTCGGATCCAGATGCCCGCCCAGCGGGGTGATCGCATGTCCGGCGGGCACGATGCGGGGCCCGTCGATCCAGCCGCGGTCGATCGCCTTGCCCAGCGCGACGTCGAGCAGATATCCGCCGGTCTTGACGAACAGGCCCAGGTTCCGCACGGTGGTGAAACCCGCACGCAGCGTGCGGCGGGCATTGCCCACCGCACGCAGCATCCGCAGTGCGGGATCGTCGGTCACACTCGAGGACAGGCCGGTCTCCCCGCGACCACCCATGAGCAGATTGACCTCCATGTCCATCAGCCCGGGCAGCAGCACGACATCACCGAGGTCCAGGACCTCGCCGCGCGCCGGACCCCCCAGCCCGACGATGCGATCGCCTTCGACGTGCACGATGCCGGGCCGGATGATCTCGCCGGTGTCGATGTCCAGCAGACCGGCCGCTTGGAGTGTGAGCATGAGCTACACCACCGGCTCGGAGATCACATCGAGGTAGGCCGCACCGGAGTCCGGCACCCGGGGCTGCTTCCAGACCTCCACCGGGAAGGACACCATCACCAGCGACTGCAGCAGGTGGAACAGGTGGCGCTGCTCGTCGGGCAGGTCGTTCCAGTCGAATTTCTCGATGTGATCCAGCGCCTCCTGCAAGCGCGGGAAGACGGTCTCGTAGACGTCCTGCATCTGCTCCATCGAGGAGGCCAGGCGCTTGGCGTAGCGCTCGGGCTCGGTCGCCAGAATCCAGTCCGAGAACCGTTGCAGGTCGGCGAATTCGGCGGGCAGGGTCTTGGTCTCAGCTGGCTGCTCGGCCATTGCGGTACTCCTTCACGATGTTCTGGACGGTGATGTGCAGGTGGCGCAGCAGCACCTCCTGGTCATTCAGCGGGAATTCGGTGATCGCGCCGGTCTCGAGCATGGTCTGGGTCGCCTCGAGGGTGTTGGCGTCCTGCAGCGCGTACTCCTTGAAGGTGACCCCGGCCAGTTCCTGGCGCAGCCGCTCGCGGGCGTTCTTGGGCGGCACGAAGTACAGGTTCGCCTCGAAGATGTGCTTGTTCACCGCGGTCGGCCAGTAGTGGTAGGTCAGGTACCAGCCCGGCGCCCAGATCAGGATGCCGAAGTTCGGGAAGACCTCGAATTCGTCCACGCCCCAAGCCTTGTGGCCCGCGGGGTTGACGCCGGTCGGCAGCGGGTCCAGGCCCTCGATGTCGGGGCGGTCCCAGGGGCCGAACAGGCCGCTGCGCAGTTCGCGCTCGATCGGCTTGACCATGCCCGGGTCCTTCGGCGGGGCCATGCCGCCCCACGAGGAGACCATCGAATGCGGGGTCCAGCACTCGTAGTGCAGCGCCTCGAATCCGACCTCGAGCAGTTTGTCGGCCTCGTCCTTGACCGCCTGCTTCATGTGCAGCACGGGTGCGTGGTAGAACTCGGCGAACGCGTCGATGAACAGCTTCCAGTTCGCGCCGATCTCGGCGCGGTAGCTGTAGACCTCGGTCATCTCGTGGAAGGGGTAGCCCTCCAACCCTTTCGCCCACGCGCCGAGGTAATCCTCGAGGGGCTGGGCGGCGTCGTCGAGGTTGATGAAGATGAACCCCTCCCACACCTCACAGCGCACCGACTTGAGCCCGAACTTGCTCTTGTCGATGTCGAAGAATTCCTTCTCCTGCTGGACGAAGGTGGCCTCACCCTCGAGGCTGTACCGCCAGGCGTGGTACTTGCAGGTGAACTGGCGGCAGACCCCGGCGGTCTCCTCGCCCGGGTAGTCCTCCCAGACGAGCTTGTTACCGCGGTGGCGGCAGATGTTGTAGTACGCGCGGATCTGCTTGTCGTGGTCCTTCGCGATGACGAAAGAGGCGTTCACACAGGCGAGTTCGCGGGTGAAGTAGCTGCCCACCTTCGGCAGGCGTTCGACGCGGCCGACGTTGAGCCAGCTCTTCTTGAAGATCGCCTCCTGCTCGTCGGCGTAGAAGGCGGGATCGGTGGAGTCGGTGAAGTCGACCACCTCGGTACCCAGCTCGGGGTAATTCTCCGTCCAGCTGCCGGCAGCCGGTTTTGTGAAGTGTGGCAAGGGATTACCTCTCAGTGATCGGTCTTGACGCCGAAGGTGTTGAGTGCCATGGACATCGCGATGTAGCCGCCGATGGTGAAGACCAGGTCCATGCGCTGTTTCTCGTCCAGGCGCTCGGCCAGCGCGGCCCAGGTCTGGTCGGACAGTTCGGATTTCGCGTCGAGTTCGTCGACGCAGGACAGGATGAGGCGATCGAACTCGTCGGTCCCCTCCCCGCGGGTTACGGCGTCGATCTCCGCGGCGGTCAGTCCGGCCTCCTGGGCGAACTTGATGTGGTGCACCCACTCGTACTCGCAGCGGCGATTGTGGGCCACCCGCAGGATCACCAGCTCGCGGGCGCGGGGCGGCAGGGTGGACCGGAAGAGCAGATGGACGCTGAAGCCGAGGAACGCCTCGGTCAGGTCCGGGTGCCAGGCCAGCGGTGCCATGGCGGGACCTGCGGATTCGGGATTGCGCATCGCGCGGGGCAGCAGGGCGCGGAACGCGTCGCGGGTGCGGTCGTCCCACTGGTCCGCCGGTAGCGGCGGCAGGCGCATGCCGACCTCCTCTCGTGAGAATCTGATTCTCTAAAACTGAAGACTAGATTTCCATGAACCCGTGCGATAGTCAACGCCAGGGCTGCGGCCTGGGGAAATTGCGGCCGCCGAGAGTGGGTCGCGACCAGCTGCGTTGCTGGCCCGGCCCTGCCTCCCGTCGGATCGGATGGTGATTCTCCAAATAAGAGAATATAGTTTCCCTAGCGTTGCGCCCGGCCCGTCGGCGGGCCCGAAGTCCGAAGCGTCCGGCCCTGGTGGGCGGAAAGGAGTCCCACGATGACGAGCTGCGGCATGAATTTCGAGCTCACCGAGGACCAGGAGCTGATTCGCACGACCGTCGCGGAGCTGTGCCGCAAGTTCGACGACCAGTACTGGATGACCAAGGATCAGGCACACGAGTTCCCGACCGAGTTCTACGAGGCCATCGCCAAGGGCGGCTGGCTGGGCATTACGATTCCCGAGGAGTACGGCGGGCACGGCCTGGGCATCACCGAGGCCACCCTGCTGGCCGAGGAGGTCTCGCGCTCGGGCGGCGGGATGAACGCCGCCACCTCCATCCACATGTCGATCTTCGGCATGCATCCGGTGGTGGTGCACGGCTCGGACGAACTCAAGCAGCGCACCCTGCCGCGGATCGCCAACGGCGATCTGCACGTGTGCTTCGGCGTCACCGAACCCGGTGCCGGACTGGATACTTCGCGGATCACCACCTTCGCCCGGCGCGACGGCGACCACTACGTGGTGAACGGGCGCAAGGTGTGGATCTCCAAGGCGATGGAGTCGGAGAAGATCCTGCTGCTGACCCGCACCCAGCGCTACGACGAGGTCAGCAAGAAGACCGACGGCATGACGCTGTTCCTGACCGATCTGGATCGCGCGCACGTCGACATCCGGCCGATCGCGAAGATGGGCCGCAATGCGGTCACCTCCAACGAACTGTTCATCGACGGGCTCCGGATTCCGGTCGAGGATCGGGTGGGCGAGGAGGGGATGGGCTTCAAATACCTGCTCGACGGCCTGAATCCCGAACGCATGCTGATCGCTGCCGAGGCGCTCGGGCTCGGGCGCGTGGCCCTGGATCGGGCCGTGCGATATGCCAAGGAGCGCGTCGTGTTCGACCGGCCGATCGGCATGAACCAGGGGTTGCAGTTCCCGCTGGCCGATTCGCTGGCGCGACTGGATGCCGCGGAGCTGGTGTTGCGCAAGGCGACCTGGAGTTACGACCAGGGCAAGCCCTGTGGCCGGGAGGCGAACACCGCCAAATACCTCTGCGCCGACGCGGGATTCACCGCCGCGGACCGGGCGCTGCAGACCCACGGCGGGATGGGATACGCCGAGGAGTACCACGTGGCGCGGTACTTCCGGGAGGCGCGCGTGATGCGGATCGCGCCGATCAGTCAGGAGATGATCCTGAACTATCTGGGCTCGCACACGCTGGGACTGCCCCGGAGTTACTGAGCTGCAAGACATTCCGCGTGAGCAGAGATCGCCCGGAACACGGAATCACCGACAATCACGAGACACCAGGAGCTCACCGATGCCAGATACCAATACCCTGTTCGATCTGACCGGCCGCTCGGCGCTGGTCACCGGCGCGGCCGGGGGCATCGGCTCCGCGGTCGCCCAGGCCCTGGCGGCCCAGGGGGCGGCGGTGCTGGTCACCGATGTGAACGGCGATGCGGCCGCGGCGGTTGCGGAGAAGATCGTCGGAAATGGCGGCACCGCAGCAGGTTTCGCCCTGGACGTGTCCGATCGCGAGGCCGCTGATGCCGCTGCCGCCCGCGCGGCCGAATTGGCCGGGGGCACACTGCACATCGTGGTGAACAACGCCGGTGTCACCGATCCGCACATGTTCGCCGATATCACCGCGGACTCGGTGCGTCGGCTGCTGGAGATCCACACCATGGGCACCTTCAACTGCGCGCAGGCAGCGCTGCCCTATCTGCCGACCGACGGCACCGGGCGGATCATCAACGTCACCTCCTCCGCCGGTATCGTCGGCACCCTGGGACAGGTGAACTACTCCGCCGCCAAGGCCGCCATCATCGGCATGACCAAATCCCTGGCCCGCGAACTGGCCCGCAAGAACGTCCTGGTGAATGCGCTCGCGCCGCTGGCGGCCACGCCGATGACCGAGACCATCCGCACCGACGAGAAGTTCGCCAAGCAGATGTTGAACCGGATTCCGTTGCGGCGCTGGGCCGATCCGCAGGAGATCGCGGGCGCGTTCGTCTTCCTGGCCACCGATGCCGCCTCCTTCATCACCGGCCAGGTGCTGCCGGTGGACGGCGGCATGGTGATGTGATGCAGGATCCGACAGCCGGTCCGCTGGCCGGAATCACCGTCGTCGCACTGGAACAGGCGGTGTCCGCGCCGATGTGCACGCGCGCCCTGGCCGATTTCGGGGCCCGGGTGATCAAGGTCGAGAATCCGGCGGGCGGTGACTTCGCCCGCTACTACGACGATGTGGTGCACGGGCAGGCCGCGCATTTCGTCTGGTGCAACCGGGGTAAGGAATCGGTGACCCTCGACCTGAAATCCGATGCGGGCGTAGAACTTCTGCACCGGCTGCTGGATCGGGCCGATGTGCTGGTGTCGAATCTGGCGCCCGGGGCGACCGCGCGGCTGGGCCTGGCCCCGGCGGACGTTTCGGCGCGGCATCCGGATCTGATCGCGGTGGAGATCGACGGATTCGGTGCCGGCGGGCCGCTGTCCCACAAGCGTGCCTACGACCTGCTGGTGCAGGCCGAGTCCGGGGTGTGCGCGGTGACCGGCACGGCCGAGGGGCCCGCCAAACCCGGTCCGCCGATGGCGGATGTGACGACGGGACTGTATGCGGCACTGTCGATTCTGGCGACCCTGTGCGGCCGGTTGCGCAACGGGCCCGGTCCGGGGACGAATATCGCGGTGAGTCTGTTCGACATGATGGCCGAGATGATGGGGTACCACCTCAACTACGCGCGGTATTCCGGCGTGGATCTCGTGCCGCTGGGGATGAGTTCTCCGGCCGTGGCTCCCTACGGGGCCTATCGCACCGCCGATGATCAGACCGTCGTCCTGGGTACCACGAACGACCGGGAGTGGCAGCGCCTGTCCCGGGACCTGCTGGGGCGGCCCGATCTGGCCGACGACGCCCGTTTCGCGAGCAATACCGGTCGCTGCGAGAATCGCGGCGAACTGGATGTTGCAATCGGAACCTGGTGCGCCGCACACGATCTGGCGCACGTTCAGAAGGTCGCCGACGCCGCCGGTATCGGCAACTCGCGCTACAACCGACCGACCGAGGTGATCAACCATCCGCAGTTGGTGGACCGTCACCGTCTGCGCACCATCGACACTCCGGGCGGCCGCATCGTCGCGGTACTTCCTCCGGCGGTGATCGACGGCTTCGAACCCCCGATGGGGCCGGTGCCGGGGCTGGGCGAACATACCGACAGCCTGCTCGCCGAACTTGGTTGCAGTGCAGCGGAAATCGCCGGTTTGCGCGGGAGCGGCGCAGTCGGTGCACGGTACGAGCCGCCTCTGGAGACGACATGACGGCGGTGCGGGCGGGAGGTGTGATGCCCGGCGAACCTGTCCTGCTGACCGATGACACAGCAGGCGTGCGGACCTTGACGCTGAACCGCCCCCGCCGCAAGAACGCCATCGATCACGAGCTGTGGCTGACCCTCGCGGATGCGTTGCGGCACAGCGCGACCGATCGTTCGGTGCGAGCGGTGGTGATCACCGGTGCGGGCGGAGCGTTCTGTTCCGGTGCGGACATTTCCGCCCCCGACAACAGCCATCCGGTGTATCGCATGCGTGAGCTCACCGACGTCGCGCTGCTGCTGCACGAACTGCCCGTGCCGACGGTCGCCAAGGTGCGCGGGGTCGCGGTCGGCGCGGGCTGGAATCTGGCCCTGGGCTGCGATCTGGTGGTCGCATCGCCGCAGGCCAGGTTCTCGCAGATCTTCGCCCAACGCGGGCTGTCGCTGGATCTGGGTGGTTCCTGGCTGCTGCCGAAACTGGTCGGCCTGCAACAGGCCAAGCGCCTGGCACTGCTGGCCGAGACCATCGATGCGGCCCACGCCCGGGAACTGGGCCTGGTGACGTGGGTGGTGCCAGACGACGAGATCGACACGTACGTCAGCGATCTCGCCGCGCGCCTGGCCTCGGGCCCGCCGATCGCGTTGGCACAGACCAAGGCGCTGCTCAATGCGGGCGCCGGTCGGACACTGCGTGAGGCGCTGGCCGGTGAGGCCGCCGCGCAGGGACTCAATTTCGCCACCGCGGACGCCCCCGAGGCGTTCGCCGCCTTCGCCGAGAAACGCGAAGCGCAATTCACCGGTCGCTGGACCGTGCACCGACCCACGATGCGCGGCCGCGACGACTCCGAGAACACCAGGGGAGCAGATGTGTGAGGTAGTCATCGCCGGGGCCGTGCGGACCCCGGTCGGCAAACGGAACGGCGGCCTGTCGGAGATGCACGCCGCGGACCTGTCGGCGGTCGTGCTGAACGAGCTGGTACAGCGCACCGGCATCGATCCGGCCGTCGTGGACGACGTGATCTGGGGTTGCGTATCCCAGGTGGGTGATCAGTCGAGCAATATCGGCCGGTACGCGGTGCTGGCCGCGGGCTGGCCGGAGACGATTCCGGGGACGACGATCAACCGGGCCTGCGGATCGAGTCAGCAGGCGCTGGATTTCGCCGCGCAGGCCGTCGCTTCCGGACAGCAGGATGTCGTCGTCGCCGGTGGTGTCGAGGTGATGAGCCGGGTCCCGCTGGGGTCGGCACGCGCCACCGGTATGCCGTACGGGCCGAAAGTGCTTGCGCGGTACGAGGATTTCTCGTTCAACCAGGGCATCTCGGCCGAATTGATCGCGCAGAAGTGGGGTTTCACCCGCACCCGCCTGGACGAGTACTCGGCACATTCGCACGAGCGGGCGGCCGCTGCTCAGGACCGGGGTGCCTTCGAGGAACAGATCGTCCCGGTCACAACGGATTCCGGGAAGGTCACCGCCGATGAGGGCATTCGCCGCGGCACGACCGTCGAGAAGCTCGCGGGTTTGAAGCCCGCGTTCCAGGACGACGGCGTGATCCACGCGGGCAGCTCCTCGCAGATCTCCGACGGCGCTGCGGCGCTGTTGGTGACGACCGCCGAACGGGCCCGCGAACTCGGACTGACCCCGCTGGTGCGGTATCGGGCGGGTGCGGTGACCGGAGCCGATCCGGTGCTCATGCTGACCGGCCCCATCCCCGCGACGGCGAAAGTGTTGCGCAAGGCAGGAATCGGCGTCGCGGATATCGGTGTGTTCGAGGTGAACGAGGCGTTCGCCCCGGTCCCGCTGGCCTGGCTCGCCGAGACCGGCGCCGATCCGGCCGCGATGAATCCGCTCGGCGGCGCCATCGCGCTGGGACATCCGCTCGGCGGGTCGGGTGCCGTGCTGATGACGCGCATGATTCATCACATGCGCGACAACGGAATTCGCTACGGCCTGCAGACCATGTGCGAGGGCGGCGGAACCGCCAACGCCACCATCGTCGAACTAGTTTCCTGAAGGAGCCGTCGTGCGCCGTACCCTCTACACCGCCGATCACGAGGCATTCCGGGAGCTGGCAAGGAATTTCATCGATAAGGAAGTGGTCCCGCACTATCCGGACTGGGAGCGCGCGGGTCGCATGCCGCGCGAAATCTTCGAGCGGATGGGCGAACTCGGGCTGCTGGGCACCGCGATCCCGGAGGAGTACGGCGGCGGGGGAGTGCGGGACTACCGGTTCAACGCGGTCCTGCAGGAGGAGGCGTATCGGGCGCTGGTCACCCTCAGCACCGTGCGCACCCAGATCGATGTGATCCTGCCGTACTTCCTGGAGTACGCGAACGAGGAGCAGCGCCGCCGGTGGTTCCCCGGACTGGCGAACGGCACGTTGCTCACCGCGGTCGCGATGACCGAGCCCGGCACCGGCTCGGACCTGGCGGGTATCCGCACCACCGCGGTGCGTGACGGCGAGGACTACGTCATCAACGGCGCGAAGACCTTCATCACCGGCGGCCTGCTCGCCGATCTGGTGATCGTGGTCGCCCGCACCGACACCGATCCGGACAACCGCCGCGCGGGCCTGAGCCTGATCGTGGTGGAGAGCGGCCGTCCCGGATTCACCAAGGGCCGCATCCTGGACAAGCTGGGCTGCAAGGTGCAGGACACCGTGGAACTCTCGTTCGAGGATGTCCTTGTGCCGCAGTCGAATCGGCTCGGCGAGGAGGGCGAGGCGTTCGGCTACCTCGGTCACAATCTGGCGCAGGAGCGGATCACCGTTGCGGTCGGCTCGGTCGCCCAGGCGCGTTCGGCGATCGCCGCGACGAGCGAATATGTGAAGGAGCGCAAGGCATTCGGCCAGCCGGTCGCCTCGTACCAGAACACCAAGTTCGAACTCGCCGCCATGTCGGCGGAGGTCGAGGCGGCACAGACGATGATCGATCGAGCCGTGCTGGATCTGGTCGAGGGCGAGTTGTCCGGCGCCGACGCCGCCCGAACCAAACTGTTCTGCACCGAAGTTCAAGCCCGCGTGGTGGACCGCTGCCTGCAACTGTTCGGCGGCTACGGCTACATGCTCGAATACCCGATCGCGCGGCTGTACGCCGACGCCCGCGTGGCGCGCATCTACGCCGGGACCAGCGAAGTCATGAAGACCATCGTCGCGAAGGATCTGGGCCTGCGCTGACTGTGCGCCGCAAGTCATGTGCGCCGGCCCATGTGGACGGCGTCGTGTACCTGACCCCGACTCGCTGATCTCGCGGCTGTTCTCTGCCTCGACCCTGCCCCTGGAACACGGTGTGCAGTGGTTGCCGGTAAGACCAACTGCGATCCCGCGGGTGTCCATCCCGATGGAGTGGATGGTGCCCTGTTCCGGTTGAACAGCTTCGTGGGGCTCTACAGCAAGGTGTCGTACGGTCGGATGGCACAGGCTTGGCGGTCGTTTGCTCGACGCCAAAGAGGTTGCGCCCGAGGGCAATCCGCCGACAGACACGGCGGCGCCCTCGTCACCACGAGTTATATCTGGTCGACGGCACGATGCCCGAGCGGGACGTGTATTGCGCGGCGTCCGGGACTCCGAGCTGAGCAAGAGCCGCGGGGGTTGCACGAGGTCGAGCTCGTGGCTCCTGCCGCGGTCCGTGAGTTGACTGTGCCGCAACGGCATGGTGTTGCCTCGGAGTCGTGCGGCGAGAACGCGTCGCCCGTGCGCTCCACCGAGCGCACCGTCCCGCCTCTGATAGGAGCTCGGATGACCGAGGTGTCCGAGCGAGAGTCCCTGCCCGAGTCGATCGACGTCGAGCAGTTCGTCGCGGATCCGGAGTTCTCCGGGGCGTCGATCTCACCGGACGGGACGCGGATCGCCTATCTGGCACCGGAATACGGCCGGACGAACGTGTGGGTGCGCGGGGTCGACGAACTCCGACGACCTGCGGCTCGTCCGCATCGACCGGGAGACCGGCGCCCAGACGGTGCTCGCCGCCGTGGACGGGCACAGCCTGTGCACGATGGGGCTGGTGTCGCCCGTCCTACCTCCCATCGTGTTCACCAGCCGCCGGACCATTTCCGTCTCCTTCGGCCGCTCACTCGGTGCCGCGTGTGACCCCGGCGCGGACGATGGCCAGCAACCGGTCGATCTGGGGGGCGTCGGCCGCGGCGCGTCCGATTCCGTTGGCCGCGGCGAGCAGGTCGGCCACGTCGAGGTCGGCGTCCATCTCGCCCGCGAGCTGTGCCCGATGCAGCAGATCGGCTGCGGCGGTGTGCATCGTCTCGTGCCAATCTCGGTACAGCGCCGATCGCTGTCCGGCGTCGTCGTCCGGAATGGCCAGGGGGAGTTGACTTTTCGTGGATACGTGCGCGATGAACGCCCGGAGCCAGGTGAACAGCGCGTCGGCGGGCGAGGGATCGTCGAGCAGGGTCCGGCCCAACTCGCCCAGCGCGGTGACCTCCTCGGCGTAGACGGCGATGACCATGTCCCGGCGGGTGGGGAAGTGGCGGTACATCGTCGCATTCCCGACCCCGGCGCGCCGGGCGATCTCGTCCAGCGGGGCGCTCACCCCGACTTCGTCGAATACCTCCCGCGCGGCTGCCAGCACCAGTTCGTAGTTGCGGCGCGCATCGGCGCGACGTGGGCGGTCGGCCATATTTCTCCTTGCGAAGTGGGGAACTCCCCGGTTAGTCTAACGAGGCATAAACGGGGAGTTCCCCACTTAGGTGAGAGGCGTTCGAATGTTGGACATCACCGCGGCGGATCGCATCGCGATTCACGAGACGATCGCGTTGCACGGGCACGTGGCCGACGACCGCGACTGGGATCGATGGAGTGAGCTGTTCTCCGACGACGTGGTGCTGGACCTGGAGGACTTCGGGCTCGGCACGACCAACGGTATTGCGGCGCTACGGAAATTGTCCCGCGACAACCAGGACGATCCGGCCCAGCCGCTGGGGCATCACGTCACCAATATCGTTCTGGTCGCACAGGACGGTGACCGGGTGCGGGCGCGCTCCAAGGGGCTGGCGGTCAATGCGGACGGTACGAGCGGGACGGTCGTCTACGAGGACACGCTCCGCCGGGAACCGCAAGGCTGGCGCATCTGTCACCGCAAGATCCTCGCGCGCCGTGCACCCGTACGGGCGTAGTCGAGAACTGCGCGGATGTCTTGAGCGGGACTCGCAGTCGGACGAGTTGCCCCGGCCCAGGATCGGGTCGGCGAGGTCGTAGGATCGCCTGGAGTGCAAGTGCCTGTAGGTACGGCGTAGCACCGTCGGCCGGGATCACCGAGCGGCTCGGCAGAGCAAGAGCGAATGGATCACGCTGCTTTCTCGATCGTCCAGACAACGTTCGAAAGTGCCACTGTTGCAGAAAGGTTCGGAACCATGCGCTTGTCCCGCTTCGTCCTGGCCGCCGTGATCTCGGTGCTGTCTCTCGCCGTTCCGGCCGTTCCGATGGCTGCCGCGGCGCCCGGAGAGAGCATCGTCGACCGGGCGATCACGTTCTCGGTCCGCAACGTGAACACCTCGGGGGTGCCGTGCGGAACCGACGGCCGAACCTACACGGTGCACGGGCATCTCACCGGTCCGGCGCGGGCGCTGGCGGGGCGCACCGCTACCAGTACGGCGCTGTATCTGCACGGACTCGAGCTGGGGGAGTGGTTCTGGCGGTTCGGTGCCGTGCCCGGCTACGACCACGTGCGGGAGATGGCCGAACGCGGGCATGTGTCGGTCACGATCGATCGGCTCGGCTACGGTGCGAGCGGTCAGCCGCCGGGGACGCTCAGCTGTGTGGGCGGCCAGGCGACCGTCGCCCATCAGATCGTTCAGGACCTGCGATCGGGCAACTATTCCGCGGACGGCGGGGCGGTGGCCTTCCAGCGCGTTGCGCTGCTGGGACATTCGCTCGGCGGCGCGGTCGCCCAGGTCGAGGCGTACTCGTTCAACGACGTGGACGCCGTCGGCGTGCTGTCCTACTCCGATCTCGCCCTGACCCCGGAGCAACTGGTCGGCACCCTGTCCTGGGGATCCACCTGCCTCGCCGGTGCGCAGAAGTCCCCGGCCGGCGCTCCCGGATACAGCTACCTGACCCCGAATGTCCAAGCCTTCCAACAGGATTTCCTGGCCCAGTCGCCCCCGAACGTCCTGGCTGCCGCAACTCCCCTGCGTGCGGTGAACCCCTGCGGTGACATGATCTCCCTGACCGAGGCGACCCTGATCGACCCCACCCGCCTCGGCGCAATCCACGTCCCGGTGCTGTTCCTCGCCGGCACCAACGACCGAGTATTCGACGTCAACCGAGCCCGCTTCCAAGGCAGGTTGTTCACCGGCAGCAGGGACGTCACCACCGACATCGTCGACGGCGCCACCCACGGCCTGACCCTGGAACCCACAGCGGCGCAGGTGCGCGACGATCTCGACGGGTGGTTGCGGACCCACGGCTTCTGAACGACGCGCCATCTGCTGCCGGAGCTCCGGTCCCGACGTGCGCGGCCTGCGGTGTCCGCTCGATGCTCTGTGCCGCATTTCGCCGGAAACCGCACTACCCCAAGGTATTCAGCGCCGGTCACCGACCGGGCCGAGCCAGCGAAACGTCGGTCGAGTCGACCAGCGTGCTCGGACCGGACGCGGCGTTGGCCAGCGCGTCGTGCAGGAGTTTCGCGGTTTTTCCGGCGCGCTTGCCGCGCAGGTTCACCTCGGTGAAGCCGTCGATCAGCGCCGCGGCGGGATCCAGCAGGTCGTAGTTGGTCCTGCGGCTGTTCAGGGAATCGGTGACTACGGTCTCCCACGCTTGGTGGTGGGCTCGGAAGTCTCCGGCGCGGTCGAGGACGCGGGCGTATTCGCGAACCACGGCCGTGAATACCGCCCGCTCGAATCCGCGTCCGAACCATCGCCGCCGCGCCGCTCCCGGTGACTGCGGCAGGGCGGCTTGGTCCAGGACGATCCACAGGGCGATGTCGTGCTGTGGCACTGGTTCATTCGCAGAGCCATCTCCCGATTCGCCGATTACTATGCCGCGCAACGGTATCGGGTACTTCGTGAGCAGACGATCGATGGCGGAGGCGATCTCGCGGACGGTGCGCACATCGATGCCTTCGCGGTCGAACCCCCTGGTTTCCAGGCTGTGGCCGGCCGCCATGGTTCGAACGATCCGCAGCGACTCGCCGGCGTCCTCGGTCCGCGCGTGTCCGCTGCGCTCGTCCGCAAGCGGCGGGGGCGGTGTCGCCGTCCTCCGCGGGAGCAGAAAATCGAGGTCGGTCGGAATGGCCGTCACGCTGGGCATGGGCATGGGCATGGGCATGGGCATGGGCATGGGCATGGGCATGGGTGTGGGTGTGGGCAGGGGCGTGGCCATCGGCATCGGCATCGGCATCGGTGGCACGGTGTCGAGCTGTGTCGTGATCGGACTGTGCACGCGCGGTGCCGGTGTCGTCGTTCGCCTACGGGACCACGGAGTGGACAGCGGAGCGGAACCGTCGGCACGGCGCTCCGGTATCGTCGTCGACGTCGCGGCGAACGCCTGCACAGCACCGTCGCTCTCGTACATTTCGGCGGATGCGATGGCCGCCTTCAACTCGTCGACCGCTCGGGACGCTTGACCGATGAGCTGTTCCAATGTCGCAACCAACGCGCGCAATGCGTCCGTGTCGAACTGCGACGGCTGACTCACCGATCTCTCCTGCTCGTCCCGCCGATCCCCGACCGGTTGAACTCGGCCCCCGCTCATCGAAGGCAGAACACCCAGTATCCCACGCCTCCCTACCACCTCTTGCCACCCGCGAGGATGCCCGCGAATGCATCCGCCACAACCCCGTTCCGGCCTCAGCGGCAGTCCGGACCGCCGTGGATGACCAGCAGCGGCGCACGGGTACGCCCTCCCGCGATCGTGGGTTATTCGCCGAAGATATTCGGACTCACTCGGGCGCGTGCGAGACTTTCGGTATGACTTCGGCTGCTGAGGTTCCGCCGGGTTTTCATTCGGTGACGCCACGCATGGTGGTCGACGACCAGCTTGCCGCGGTCGCGTTCCTGCGGACGGTGTTCGGGGCTGCCGGCGAGGTCGAGCCGAATCGACCGGCCGAGGTGCGGATCGGTGACTCGCGGGTCATGGTGTCGGAATCCGGCGAGCGCGAGGTGTTTCCGGCATTTCTGTACATCTACGTCGATGATGTCGCAGAGACGTACCAGCGGGCGCTGACCGCGGGAGCCGTCACCATCGAGGCGCCGCTCGACACACCGTACGGTGACCGGCGGGCGATGGTCCGCGATCCGTTCGGCAATGTCTATCAAATTGCGCGTCGGAGCGGGACCACCGCGTGAGGTGTCACGATCCGGGCGAACTATGCGTAACGATGTGCCCAGCCCATGACCTGGGTGACGTAGGCCATCGAGTGGTTGTAACGCATGATCGCGGCCGTGCGCTGTTCCTGGTTCTGCATGTTCAGCCCGCCTGAGCAGAGATAATTTCCGGCGGTGTAGCTCGCGTCGAACAGATTTTGCGGGTTGCTGCCGGGCCGTGCGTACCGTGCCCACGTCGCGGGCATGAACTGCATCGGGCCTTCCGCGCGCAGGAATTTGCCTGCGTGATTGCGGATCACCTCGTTGCCGGGCAGCGTGCCGTCCAGGGCCGGGCCGTAGATTGCGCGACGGGTCGTCCCGAACATGTCGACGTTGCCGTTGTTCGCGTGATGCGACTCGACCCGGCCGATACCGGCGAGCAGCTGCCACGGCATGTGGCACTGAGGTTGCTCCACAGCGAGTTCGGCTGCGGCGACCTTGTAGGCGGTTGCCGCGACCCCGGGAATTTCCGGGGCGCTCGAGCCGGAAGCCGATCCGGAGTCCGCGGATCCCGTACCCGCCGACCCCGATTCCGCCGACCCGGTGCCGGCCGATCCGGTGGGCAGCGCAACCATCCGGACCTCGGGCGTGGTCTCGGCTGCCGAGGCTTGGGTGGCGAGGGCGGTCAACGAGACCACCCCGGGAACCAAACCGGACAACGCGATCACTGACCTGCGCCGGATCACTGGATCCGGCTCCCTCCGGTGACGTCCCACCTCGGTACTACCTCCGTGACATACATGCGAGCGGACGTCATTGTATCGATATCGGCCGCCGAGCGCTCGGTAACGCCCATCTAGCTCGAAATACGTTCTCCAACAGCATGATCGGTGATATCGCGGGAAGGGAGCGAAACCGGCGACCGTGCCTGCCCGGACGCACGGCACCGAAATGCTCTGCAGGTCAGGACATCCTGTCGCACCGAAATCCCGATCGGTCCGCGACATCCGGCTCGATAGGCTTCAGGTCATGGAACGCCCGGACCCGAATTCTCCGCTCGGCTACGACGAAGCACTGCGGATCGCGCGCGATTGGGCACAGGATCCGGGCACTCTCATCGCCTACCCCCATCAAGGGCTCGAGAATGCCCGCTACGGGAGAGGTTTCGCCTTTCTGGAGACGCTCCGCAGCGGTACGGACGGCTATGTCCTGGTGTCCACGACCCGTACCGGTGGCGGAGTATTGTCGGCCGACCGAGACATCGACGCGGTGATCGCCGAACACCTGGCCCAAGCCGAACATGCCAACCGGCATATCCCCGACAGCGAACTCTCGGCCGTGCACCGAGTGGCGCTCGACGCCTACGATGCCGGGCTCACACGCATCGACGAAATACCCGCCCGCGCAGCGCTCGACGCCGAGACAGCCGACTACGCCGAGTTCATCCTGCTCATTCTGCGGAATAACCAGGGCCAAGGGGACTCCGGCCGGAAAATCCTCGCCCACAACGATTTCCTGCTGGAAAGCCCGACCCCTGGACGTCGCTACACCCAGCCTTGCCCGCACTGTGGGCGGCCGGCGGTTTACCAGGCGCGCTATCCGCGCGCGGTCTGCGATCACTGCTTCCACCGCACCACCGACCGCGCGGGACGTCGGGTCACCGGTTTCAACATCGATATGAGCGGCGGAATGATCGCCTACTACACCGACACGGTCGAGCAGTCGGACGGCTCCAGCTCCCGATACGAGGAATGCGTCGAGGTCAGCCGAACGGGTGTGTGTTTCATCGACGAACACCCGGCGATCATGCAGGAGGCACGTTTCGGCGGGATCGTCGTTCAAATAGCCGTCGGCGACTTGTAGGCCGGAACCGGCAGCGGCCGCCGCAATTCGGCGTCGACGGCACACGATCGGCTTATGGGGTTCACGCTGTACTGTGGCGCGGGTGGATGTGGCGGGGGAGTTCGTTGTCGGGGTGAATCGCGCGGTGGTGGAGCGGGCTCGGGCGAAAACACTCGGGTGGAGCATGTTCAGTGCTGTCACTGACCTGGTGGCTGCGGCGATAATGGCTTTGCTGGGTGGGGTGATCGTGTGGTTGGCCGGGCTGGTCGGCCTCCTGGAGTTCCTGGTTGTGCTGCTGTTCGCCTACAGCGGTGTGCGCAAACTGCGTGGCATGGCGCGATTGCGCCGGACGTGGCAGTCGGCGGAGGTGGTTGCCGAGGCGATGCGGTTGTCGCAGGCGGGCGTGCGAATCAACGCGGACAATGGATCGGCTCCGGTGTTTCTCCCGTGGGATGCGGTACTCGGCTTCCGAATACATCGGTGGTTGGGCAAGCAGCTGCTGGTCGTGGATCTTGCACCACAGGTCGACGCCGACACCCCCGGGGTGGAGGGGCTCGGACAGCCGGCTGTGCGGAATATGCTGCATCGACGAATTCACGGCACTACGGGGCTGCGTGCATCGGTCGATATTTTCGATCAGCCGTTGCAGGCCATCGATCATGCGGCGGCGTCGTTCACGGCCGGACGCGTACGCGTGCGGTGACTCTCGCGGTCAGGGTGCACCCGTGAGATCGATCAGGATCTTGCCGATCGCCCTGCCATCGGCCACCCGGCGTAGCGCGGTCGCCGCATCGGCGAGCGGATAGATCGCACTGATGTGCGGGTGCACCCGCCCGGTGGTCAGCAACTCGCGCAATTCGCGTTCGTTGCGCCCGAACTCGTCCCGATCCAGATCCTGGAACTGGAAGCCGAGGAGCTGAATTCCCTTGACCAGCACCAGATTCAGCGGGATCTGCGGAATCACGCCCGAGGCGAATCCGACGGCCACGAATCGGCCCCCGCGCCCGAGGGAACGCAGTGCGGGCTCGGACAGCCGACCGCCCACCGGGTCCAGGACCGCGTGCGCACCCTCCGGCAATGCCTCGCGCAACGCACCGCGCAGATCTCCGGCGGTGTGATCGATCAGGTGCTTTGCGCCGTATCCGGCCGCCGCGCTGAGCTTTTCGGCCGAGGAAGCCACGGCGGTGACCTCCGCGCCCAACTGCACGCCGAGTTGCACCGCGGCGAGGCCGACTCCGCCGCCCGCGCCGAGTACCACCAGCCGATCTCCGGCGCCTACCCGCGCCACGGACCGCAGACAGTGATAGGCGGTCCGATACGCGACTCCGAACGCCGCGGCGCGATGATCGTCCACCCCGTCGGGGATGCGCGTGAGTCCTTCTGCGGGTACCGTGATCTCCTCGGCGAATGCCCCGACGATGCCGGTGCCGGTCACCCGGTCGCCCACCGCGAGCTCGGTGACCTCATCGCCGACTTCGACCACGGCTCCGGCGAATTCGCTGCCCGGCACGAACGGCGGCGGCACCTTGATCTGGTATTCGCCCGCAATCACCAGCACATCGGGGAAGTTGACCGCGGCCGCGCCGACCCGCACCCGGACCTGTCCCGGTCCGGGTGCGGGCGACGGCCGTTCCTCGATGCGGATGATCTCCGGCGGCCCGTAGGCCGGGCAGATCACCGCGCGCACGTCAGTTACCCTGCCACTGCGGGGTGCGCTTCTCGGCGAACGCGCGAGCGCCCTCCTTGGCGTCGGCGCTGGTGAAAACCTTTGCCTGCCAGGTCTTCAGACGCGCCTCGGCCTCGTCGGCGTCGGCGACCGCAAGGCGGGCAAGCTCTTTGGAAGCTGCCAGACCCAGCGGTGCGTTGGCGGCGATCCGCTCGGCCAGGGCCACCGCGGTGGACAGCACCTGGTCGGGTTCGGCGACGGCATTGATCAGCCCGACCTCGTATGCCCGTGCGGCACTGACGAAGTCACCGGTCAGCAGCAGTTCCAGTGCGATGGCCAGCGGAATCCGAGTGCCGACCGTGGTGCCGCCGCCCGCGGCGAACAATCCCCGCTTCACCTCGGGGAAGCCGAATTTCGCGGCCGAGGAGGCCACGATGAGATCGCAGCCCAGCAGCAATTCCAGACCGCCGCCGACCGCGGTGGCATTGGCCGCACCGATCACCGGCACGCTCGCCTGCCCCTTGCTCAGTCGCCCGTACGCCTCGGTGGCGGGGTCCGCGCCGAAGGTCTCACCTTCGGCGAAGGCGCGCAGATCCATGCCCGCGCAGAAGGCGCGGTCACCGGTGCCGATGAGCACGATCGCGCGGATCCCCGGATCCGACTCGGCGTCCAGCACGGCCTGACCGATTCCACGAATCAGGTTGCCGTTCAGCGCATTGCGCGCCTCGGGCCGGTTGAGGCGAGCGATCAGCACCGCGCCGGACCGTTCGACGACGAGTTCGCTGTTCGTGTCGGTGTTCTCGGTCATCGGGGATCCGCCTTGGTCACTGAGTCGTTTACGGCGGAAAGGAATAGGTGGACGCGTCGCCTGTGGTTCATGGCATTTCCTTTCGATAGTATGTTCGAGTGGATGAGGTGGTGTGGTACACGTACCGGATTCGGCCCAGCCGCACCGCCGAGAAAGCGCTGTTGGCCGAGTGGGGCCGCTGCCGCTGGTTGTGGAACGAAGCAGTCCACCAGCACAAATCCGGGCAGCAACCGACGTTCGCCAAGCTCGGAAAGCTGCTGACCCGAGCGAAGCGGCGTGTTGCTCGGCTGGCGAAGAAAGCCGCCCGAAAAACCGTGCATGATTCGCGGGTGTGGGCCAAGTGTGTTGTCGAGCGCCATGATCCGATCGCCGTCGAGGATTTCGAACCGAGGTTCCTGGCGAAGTCCAGGATGGCGCGTAAGGCCGCTGATGCCGCGATCGGTGCGGTCAAGCGTGAACTGACCGAGCGTGCCAGGCGGGCCGGGCGGAGGGTGGTGATGGTCCGGCCCGCGTACACGACTATGACGTGCAGTCGGTGTTTCGCGAGAATCAAGCGACTCGAACTGCACGAGAGAGGCTTTCGGTGCGAGGGTTGCGGTTTCGCGGCCAGTCGGGACCGTAACGCTGCCAGAGTGGTTCTGGCCGTGGCAGAACGGGGCCACGTCGGTGTCGAGGATGTCAGACAAGCGGATCACCTCCTGCGGGTGGGTGGTTGGGGTGCGGTCCGAGCTGGAAATCTCCCGCCTTCAGGAGGGAGAACGGTTAACGTGCGTACTTCGTGCTCTCTGCCAGCTCGGCGGCCGAACGCATGGTGTCGACCACGACCGGGCCGAACGATTCCAGTTTCACATCGCCTTTGGCGCGCTGGAATCCGCGCTCGAGTACGATGGCCAGTTTCCACTTGGCCAGGATCAGGTAGTAGTCGATATCGTCGACCTGACGTCCCGAGACCTCGGCGTAGTGCGCCAGAATCTGCTCGCGCGAGGGCATGTACTGCATATTCGCGTAGCCCTTGTCCGCGACCGCGGGATCGCTGGTGTCCTCGGGCCAGCCCTGCAGCATCCAGCCCAGATCAAGCTTCGGATCGCCGACGGTGCCCATCTCCCAGTCCACCAGGGCGGCCAGTCGCGCCGGGCCACCGTGCTGGAACATCACGTTGGCGAACTGGTAATCACCGTGCATGAGTCCGGGAATGTAGTCCAGCGGCCGGTGGGTGCGCAGCCATTCGGTCGCCACATCCATGCCGTCGAGGGTGCGTGCGCCGTCGATCCGATCGTAGAAGCTCAGCCACCGCGCGACCTGACGTTCGTGATAGCCGTCCGGGTGACCCAGATCGTGCAGCCCCTTGGCCTTCCAGTCCACCCGGGACAGCAGCGCGATTCCTTCGGCGAGTTGATATCCCAGCCCCGCGCGCAGGGTGTGATCGGAGTCGAACGGTTCGGGCCACACGCCGCGATGATCCATCGGCGACCAGCCGTCCACGAAACCCATCAGATAGAACGTGCGGCCCAGGACCGAAGCATCGGTGCAGGCCGCGACCGCGGCGGTGTGCGGGACGTCGGTGCCCTCGAGCGCCTCGATGATCCGCCATTCGCGCAGAATGCCCGAATCCCGCTCGGCCGGCGCCTCGGGCGGCGGAATGCGGATGGCGCAGACGTGCTCACCCCGGCTGATGCGGTAGATCTCGTTCTGCGTGCCGCCGGACAGGAATCGTGCCTCGATCGGATCGCCCTTACCCGGCAGGCCCTGCGCGTCCATCCAGTCGGCCAGGCGTGCGGTATCGATACTCATGGTCGTTCTGCTTTCTTGCCTGTACCGGGCAGATTCCGCGCACTCGTCCGATCGGCCGGGCGCGTGGTGCCGATGCTCATAGGTTTCCCGCCTCGTGCTCCAGGAATTCCGCGAATTTCGCCCGCGCCGCTTGCTGTTTCGCCGGAATCCACTGGGTGGGCCACATGCCGTCGGTCGGTTGATAGTCGCGCAGCACCTGTTTGGCGACGGTGCCCTTGTGCACCTCGGTCGGGCCGTCGGCCAGACCCATCACGCCCGCGCCGTGAATCATCCGGAAGAAGGGCATCTCGTTGGTGGTGCCGAGTGCGCCGTGCACCTGCATTGCGCGCCAAGCGATGTCGTGCAGCACCGTCGGCATGATGATCTTCGCGGTGGCGATGTCCTTGCGGACCTTCTTGTAGTCGTTGTACTTGTCGATCTTCCACGCGGTGTTCAGTACGAACAGCCGGAACTGGGCCAGCTGCGCGTAGGAGTCGGCGATGTAGCCCTGTACGAATTGCTTGTCCGCCAAACGACTTCCGGCGGTCTCGCGGCTCAGGGCCCGCTCGCACATCATGTCCACCGCCTGCTGCGCCAGGCCGATCGTGCGCATGGCGTGGTGGATCCGGCCGCCGCCCAGACGAGTCTGCGCGATGACGAATGCCTGACCTTCGCCGCCGAGCAGTGCCTCGGCGGGCACCCGGACGTTGTCGTAGTGGATGAGCGCGTGTGACCCGCCGTCCAGCGGTTCGCCGTACAGGCCGACGTTGCGCACGATATCGATGCCGGGGGTGTCGGTGGGTACCAGGAACATCGACATGCCCTGGTACGGACTGACATCCGGATTCGTCACCACCATGACGATCAGGAAGGCAGCGGTTTTCGCGTTGGAGGAGAAGAACTTCCAGCCGTTGATGATCCAGTCGTCGCCGTCGCGGGTGGCGCGCGTGGTGAAGCGGGTCGGGTCCGCCCCGGCCTGCGGTTCGGTCATCGAATAGCTGGAGAACAGTTCGCCCTCCAGCAGTGGTCGCAGATAGCGTCGTTTCTGCTCCGCGGTGCCGTAGTGGGCGATGATCTCGGCATTGCCGGTGTCGGGGGCCTGACAGCCGAAGACGATCGGCGCCCAGGACGAGCGACCCAGAATCTCGTTGAGCAGCGCCAGTTTCAGCTGTCCGTAACCCTGCCCGCCCAGGTCCGGGCCCAGATGGGTGGCCCACAATCCCTGTTCGCGCACCTGCTTCTTGAGCGGCTCGATCGCCGCGCGGCGCGCCCCTTCCAGCGGCACGAACTGCTCGTGCTCCCAGACCAGGTCGAGCGGCTCGACCTCCTCGCGGACGAACTCATCGGCCCAGTCGAGCTTGCGCTGGTACTCGGGGTCCGTCTCGAAATCCCATGCCATTGCGCCTCCTCTCTCAAGGTGAGAATATCCTTCTCGTGATAAAGAACGCAATTCTTGATCCTGGTGATCAGTTCCACATCGGCATCGTGGCGGCGGATTTCGAGGCCACCGTGGCGCGGTTGACCGAGGTCCTGGGCTACGAGTGGGGGCCGGAGGTCGGCGGGGCCGTGGCCGTGGATCTGCCCGGCGGCAACGTCGCGGAGCTGGACCTGCGGTGCGCGTACTCGATCACGGTGCCGCGCCTGGAGGTCGTGCGCAGCGTGGCGGGCACACTGTGGGATCCGGCGGGGGAGGCCGGGGTGCACCACATCGGCTACTGGTCCGCCGACGTCGCCGCCGACGCCGCGGCACTGGCCGAGCGCGGCTATCTGGTCGAGGCCAGCCGGCCCGGTCCGCAAGGCGGGCTGTTCTTCGCGTTCCTGCGCAGTGCCGAGGGCTTCCGGGTGGAGCTGGTCGATCGCGCGGCCGAATCGAGCCTGGCGCAGTGCTGGGCCGCACCGCCGACGCCGGGAGGCGCCGCATGAGCACCGTGGGAATCGTGACCGGAGCCGGTCGCGGCATGGGATACGCGTGTGCGCAGCGGGTGGCGGGCATGGTGGACACCCTGCTGCTGGTCGATCGTGACGCGGCTACGGCGAACACCGCCCGGGACGTGCTGACGGCCGAAAATCCCGGTGTCACAGTGGAATCGGTGGAGCTGGACATCACCGACACCGAGGGGCTGGCACGCCTGGCCGAACGGGCCGGTCAACTCGGCGAATTGCGCGCGGTCGCGCACGCGGCGGGCATCTCCCCGACCATGGCCGACTGGCGGCGCATCTTCACCGTCGATCTGATCGGCACCGCCCTGCTCGCGCAGGTCTTACGTCCGCTGGCCCTATCCGGCACGGCCACAGTCTGTTTCGCCTCCATGGCTCCGCTGCTGGATCCCGCACCGCCCGATCCGGCCGCCCTCGCGATCCTGGACGATCCGCTCGCCCCGGATTTCCTCGACCGGCTGCGCGAGGTGCTGGGACCCGCCGTGGAGAATCCCGGCATCGCTTACTCCTGGGCCAAGCGCGGCGTGCACCGGTTCGTGAAGCAGGAGGCGGTCCGCCTGGGCCCCACCCGCGCGCGCATCTGCTCGGTCTCCCCGGGCATGATCGACACCCCGCAGGGCCGTCAGGAGGCCGCCGAACATGCCAGCATTGCCGCGCTGATCGGGCGAACCCCCTTGGGCCGCACCGGAACCGCCGACGAGGTCGCGGATGTCGTCGCATTCGCCCTGTCGAATCGAGCGAGCTTTCTGAACGGTATAGATCTGCTGGTCGACGGCGGAGCGGTCGCAGCAGTCGGGCCGGGCGCCTGATCCGCCGAGCGAATACCCCTCGGTTGCACTGACATTCATCGGCCCGGCATTCTCCGTGCCGCGCGGCTCGGACGAGCCTTCCGTCGGCGCGGATCTGCCGGCCGGCCGCTGCGTGTGAGCTGCCGCGCGGGTGGCGTGGTGATTCGCAGGCTGAATTCGACTGGGTGGCAATGGCGTTATCGATTGACGGTGACGGGTGGTGCACAGCTTCGCCCCCGGCGATCTGCCGGGGGCGATGGGCTGTCGGGGGATCGCGCCCGCTAGACGTTCAGCAGCCGAGCGAGGTTGCCGCCCATGATCTTCGACTGATCGTCCAGGGACAGGTCCTTGATCTCCTCGAC
This sequence comes from Nocardia jiangxiensis NBRC 101359, assembly GCF_000308615.1. Classification (GTDB taxonomy): domain Bacteria; phylum Actinomycetota; class Actinomycetes; order Mycobacteriales; family Mycobacteriaceae; genus Nocardia; species Nocardia jiangxiensis. The sequence continues at coordinate 388,191 of NZ_BAGB01000047.1, read as the reverse complement.
GTAGCGCGCAGGCTCCGCCAAGCCCTCCGGATGCGGGTAATCCGAGCCGAACAGCACGTGGTCCGCGCCGATCAGGCCGGACAGCTCGACCAGATCCTCTTCCCAGAACGGGCTGACGTAGATGTTCTTGATCATCTCGACCGGATCGCTGGGGAAGCCCTCGGGGGCCTTCTTGTAGATCGAGGCGAGGTCTTCCAGCAGGCCGGGCAGCCAGGCCGCGCCGTTCTCGATGACGGCGATCTTCAGCTCCGGGAAGCGGTACAGCGCACCGTGGCACACCCAGGAAGCCATCGCGTCGCGGATCGGCTGCCAGGCGTTGACCATCTTGAAGGTGTTGGTGACGAACGGCAGCATCTCCCGCTGCGTGCCGTCCCATTCCGAGGCGTAGCGAGCGTAGCCGCTGTCGGAGGAGTGCATGGTGACCAGCACGTCGAGTTCGACCACGCGCTTCCAGAACGGGTCGAACTCCGGCACCGCGAACGAGCGCGGGCCGCGGAATCCGGGGACCGGCGCGGGACGCACCAGGATCGCCTTCGCGCCGCGTTCGACGACCCATTCCAGTTCCGCGATGGCCTTCTCCACGATCGGCAGGCTGATCACCGGCACGGTGAAGATGCGGTCCTTGTGGTTGAACGACCAGGTCTCGTAGAGCCACTGGTTGAGCGAGTGGACGACCGCGTGGATGAGCTCCGGATCGGCCTTCATGCGCTCCTCGACGAGGCTGGCCAGCGTCGGGAACATCAGCGCCCGATCGATCTGCAACTCGTCCATGACCTCGATGCGCGCGACCGGATCGCGGAAGGCGTCGGTGGAACGGATCGGCTTGCCGAAGATCTCCCGCATGCTCTTGCCTTCGGGATTGCCGTTCTTGAAGTAGTCCTCCATGGCCCCGGGCGCGGCGACCACGTCGAAGGTCGGGTTCGGGATGTATTCGCTGATCTGGCCGAGGATCGCGATCTTGGTGCGGCCGTCCACCTCCACGTACTTGACCGCGTCCTGGTACTGCTTCGGGAGGAACTTGGTCAGTGCCTCCTTGGTCTCGTAGAGGTGGTTGTCGGCGTCGAACAGCCGATAGGGCAGATCCCGCTTGGGCATGTAAGTCTCCTTCACGTTTTAGGAGAATTGTATTCTCACATGCGGGAGGGTGCAATGCCTACAAGGATTGCAAGGAAAGCGGGGTCGCGGTGGTTGCGCGCCAGGGCGCACGGTCCGGCTCACAGCGAATGTGCAACTACATCCCATGAAATTCGCGGGACCGGTTGGTTGGCTCTGGGGATCGGGACGGGCCCAGAGTCCGCCCGCCACAAGAGGAGCTCATCATGCAGACCGTTGCCGCGACCCGCGTCCGCCACGTCCTCTTCGCCGCCGCGCTCAGCGGTGCACTCCTGAGCGCGACGGGCGCCTTTGCCACGGCTGATCCGGCAACGGGCACAACCGATCTCAGTGACCCGCTCACAGTGGACCCGACCCCACCGGCCGACCCCATCCCACCCACGCCCGGTGTCCCGGGCCCCAATGGTCCGGGTGCTGCCACTCCGAGCCCGCCGCCGACGATAAATCCCGGCGGACCGCTTCAACCGACGCCGCCGAACGTCAACCCGGGTGGCCCGAACCTTCCCAGCGCGCCTTCGGGTGTGAATCCAGGTGGTCCGATCCGCCCGGGTCCGCCTTCTGGCGTGGATCCGGGCGGTCCGAACCATCCGGGGCCGCCTTCTGGTGTGAATCCAGGTGGCCCGAACCGGCCGGGTCCGCCGTCAGGCGTGAATCCGGGTGGCCCTAACCACCCTCGCCCGCCGGTGATCAATCCGGGCGGCCCGATGATCCCGTCGCCGCCGGACCTCGGACTACCGTGCAACCCAACCGATATCACCTGCTACCTGAACCCGGACTACCCGCCGGGACGCAGCGGCCCTGCGCCGAGAAATCCGCTGCCCTGGCCGACCGGCAGCGCCTGACGCTTCCTGTGCGCTGGGCGAGCTACACGGAAAGCTGTGTGGTGCACGAGAATTCGACGATGTGCATCGGCCGCGGCCGGTGATGCCGCGGCGGGACGTTCAGGATGCCGCGCGAAGTACGCCCAGTGCGGTGTCGGCCAGCTCCGGGCGGCAGATGAGCAGGTCGGGGAGGTAGGGGTCGCGGCGGTTGTAGCGCAGGGGGGAGCCGTCGAGGCGGGATACGTGCAGGCCCGCGGAGGCTGCCACGGCTACCGGTGCGCAGGAGTCCCATTCGTACTGGCCGCCGGAGTGAGCATAGATATCGGCCTCGCCGCGGACCACGGCCATGGCTTTCGCCCCGGCCGAACCCATCGGCACGGTGGTGGCGTCGAGATGGTTCACCAGCAGATTGACGCAGGCCGGCGGGCGAGTTCGGGAGACCACCAGGCGAATCGGGCCATCGGTGGCCGGGGGGAGGACGGGCGGTTCTCCGGTGTGCAGGACGAGGTCGGCGGCGGGCAGTGCCACCGCGCCGATGACGGCGACCCCGTCGACGGCCAGGGCGACGTGCACGGCCCAGTCCGGGCGGGGCGGCTGGCCGTATTCGCGGGTGCCATCCAACGGGTCGATGATCCACACGCGTTCACGCTCGAGCCGAATCGGGTTGTCGGTGCTCTCCTCGGAGAGCACGGCGTCGTCCGGCCGCAGTTCGGCCAGCCGCCGCAACAGCAACTCGTTCGACTTCCGGTCCCCGGCCGCCCCGCCCTCGTGCCGGATATCGAGCAGTAACTCACCGGCCTCGGCCGCCAGTTGCGCGGCAACGCTGTGATCATCCATGCCAGTCATCATTACCTTGGCTTGTCCGAGTGCGCCAGAGCCGGGTGGGGTCGGGGGTCTTATACCGGAAAGCGAACGGACCGTGCGGATGGTTTTACGGAAGTTGTGCATATGGCGGTGAAAACAGCGAAGATTACGGCGTGCGAACTAAATTCGCCGCAGAGCTCGCGGCGCTCAGCGAGGAGCTCGGGAGGCTCGCGGAGTTGGCATCCCTGGCATCAGAACGAGCCGCGGTGGGGTTGGCTCAGGCCGATCTGACCGCCGCGTACGAGGCCCTTGCGGCCGATGAAGAACTTCAGACCGGATATACGGCCTGCGAGAATCGGGCCGTCATTCTGCTCGCACTGGAGGCGCCGGTCGCTCGTGACCTACGCCAAGTGGTCAGCGCCATCCGGATCACCGATGATCTGTCCAGGATCGGCTCACTGATCAGCGGAATCGCCGAGATGGCGGTGCGGTACTTCCCGGATCCGCTGGCGCCGCCGGAGGTGGCCGAACAGCTCGCGGCGATCGGCCGGGCGACCGCCGAGCTGATCGCGGCGACCAATGCGGCCATCGCCGCACCTCCGGGCAAGGGGGACGCCCTGGTTCCGCCGGATCCGGAGCTGGCCGAGCTGCGCGCCGAGGTGCTGGCCCGGGTGTCGGCTCCGGAATGGCCGCACGGTCACACGGTGGCGATGGATCTGGCGCTGTTGATCCACCACTACGAGCGCTGTGCCGAGCATTGCGGGCGGATCGGCGGGCTGATCAACTTCTTCCACACCGGCACGCCGCTGTCGTTGGAGGCCGCGGAGTAGAGCCGAGTAGCGGCGTAGACCTACGAGCCCACACCCCCACTGTTCCCTTTTCGCCCGGCCCCGATGACGATTCCGGTCATCGGGGCCGATGAGTTTCGCGATGTGTCACGGCGGGATGGCGTTGCGGTACAGCGCCTTACAGCAACTCGCCGCTCCCGCTGCCGCGCGGTCGGAAGGCGCGGAGCATGGCGTGCACGCGATAGGAGGCGACCAGGCGGCCGTCCTCGGTGAAGACCTGCCCCTCGCTCTGGGCGTGGCCGCGCCCGGCATAGGTGATGCGGGTGGCGTAGAGCAGCCACTGGGAGACATCGGCGTCGTCGTGAAAGGTGATGGTGGCCATGGTGATTCCGGTGGAGATGCTCCGGTGTGCCATGGCCTCGCCGAATCCGGCGTGCGGGCGCAGGGCGGCGGCGACCGTCCAGTGCGCGGTGGACTGGGTCAGCAGGGCGGCGTGCAGATGGTCGCTGTCGGGTGCGTCGCGAAATTGCGTCCACACGAACAACTCCGGCGGGCCGATCCGATCGGGATCCGGATCGTAGGCATCGTCGACCACGCGGATGTCGCGACCGAGCAGCTCCGTGCCCGGTATGGCCATGGGCCGCAGTCCGTCCGGCGGGGTCACCTGCGGCATCGGCGCTGCCGAACGCACCAGATCGGGTGCGGTCGCGTCGAGCAGGGCGATGCCCGCGCAGCACAGCGAATCATCCTGGCGGATATGGATCTGTCCGGTGCCGAGCGTCCGCCCGGATCGGAGCATGTCGACCTCGATCGACAGCGGCTCGGTGTGTTTCGCCACCCGCGAGAAGATCATCGAGACCGAGGTGACCCGTTGTCGCGGAACTTCTTTCGCCGCGGCCACCACCGCGCTGCCGAGCATCTGTCCGGCCTCGACGACGTTGCGGATCGTCGGGCCGTGCGCGGGTGCGAGATAACGGCCTGCGCCCTGCGGTTCGACGTCCATCAGGCGCACGAGTTCGGCCTGGGTCCACGCGGGAGCCTCGGGATCTGCTGCGGCAGGGTGAGTCTCAGCAGTCATAGCAGCCGCCGCGCAACTCGCCCGGTGTGCGGGCCGAGTTATCGGCGCGTCGAAGTGGGTGCCGCTCCTGTCGCGGACTGATAGCACAGGCCGTATGCATGCCTCTCCTCTCGGTGAGAATGGTATTCTCCTATATTGATACTAACCTTTCTGCTGGTCCGGGAGATACGGCCGCAGCGCTTCCTCGGGTTCGATGCCGAACGAGCGCAGGGTCATGGCGACCATGGCGTACGTGCCGACCGTGAAGACCAGGTCCATCAACTGGTCCTCGGTGAGTTCTCCCGACAACGCCGTCCACGTCGCGTCGGCGATGATGCCGTCGCCGAGCAGTTCGTCGACCGCGGCGAGCATCGCTCGGTCCAGCGGTTTCCATTGCGCGGCAGTGGGTTCGGCGGAAATTCGGGCGATCTCCTCGGACGTCAGGCCCGCGCGCTCGCCCAGGATGACGTGCTGTGCCCATTCGTACCCGCACTGCCGCAGATGCGCCACGCGCAGGACGAGCAGTTCGCGCTGACGTGCGGTGAGCGAGGTGCCCGAGAGCAGGTGGCGGTTGAATGTCAGAAAGGGTTGGGCCAGAGCCGGATAGCGTGCCAGGGTGCCGAGCAGATGGGACCCGCTCTGGTTCTCCTCGGTCGGCTTCCTGCCGATGACCGAGGTGCGGAAGCCGTCGACGAACGCGGTCATCTCCGGTGACCACTCCGGCTTCGGCAGCGGGGATATGCGGGGCATGATGGCGACTCCTCGTGTGGCGGAACGGGATCAGGTGTTGCGGCCGCCGTTGACGCCGATGACCTGCCCGGTGAGATAACCGGCCTGCTCGCTGACCAGGAATGCACAGGTGGCGGCGATGTCCTCGGGTTGGCCGATGCGGCCCACCGGAGTCTTGGCCAGTTGCAGATCCATATCGAACACGCCCTTGCTCAAGGTGTCCCGCATCATGGGAGTTTCGATGAATCCGGGCGGAATCGTGTTGACGGTGATGCCTTTTCGCCCGAATTCGAGTGCCAGCACCTTGGTGAGTCCGACCACGCCCGCCTTCGAGGACACGTACGCGGCCATCCCGGGCACGCCCGAATGCATGCTGGAGGAGGAGATGTTCACGATGCGCCCCCACCCGGCTTCGATCATGTCCGGCAGCACGGCCTGACAGCACTCGAAGGTACCGGTCAGATTGACCGCGAGTACCCGGTTCCAGGTCTCGGCGGTGACCTCCAGGGAAGGTCCGGCAACAGTGATGCCCGCGCTGTTGACCAGGATCCCGGGTGCGCCCAGTTGCTCGCGCACCTGTGCGACTCCGGCGTCGATCGCGGCCCGATCGGTGACGTCGACCTCGAATCCGAGCGCTCGATTACCGCTCTCCGCAATGGATTTCGCGGCGGCCTGGGCGGCCTCGCCGTCGCGATCGAAGATCGCCACCCGTGCCCCGTCGGCGGCCAGCCGACGGGCGATGGCCCCGCCGATTCCAGAGGCGCCGCCGGTGACGACGGCCGTGCGCGGGGTGTGTGCGGTACTCACTGGATCGGCTCCTGTCCGACGAGGGTGGATCGGTGCATGCGCCGCGGCAGCGACCGGTCGAATTCACAGGCCCGGTGGACGAGTCCGGTGTTGTCCCAGATGACCAGATCGCCGACCGTCCAGGTGTGCGTGTAGACCCGGTCGGGGGTGGTGGCGCGCTCCTGCAACTCGTCCAGCAGCGCCTGGCCCCGATCGAATTCCATATCGACCACGTGCGAGGCCGATGCGCCGAAAACCAGTGACCTGCGGCCGGATTCGTGCGTCCACACGAGCGGATGTTCCCGATCCGGAAACCGCGCCCAGTCGGCCTGCTGCTCCGGTGTCGGGTCCGGGAATGTCCGGCTCTGGATCCTGGCCATGCGGTGGATGACCCGCATCTCGGCGAACTGCTCCCGCTCCCGCTCCGATAACGCGTCGTAGGCGGCGTAGGTGCTGGCGAACGCCGTCTCGCCGCCCTCCGCGGTGATCTCGTGCGCGCTCATGATCGAGGCGCGGGCGGGCACCTCGTCCATGGACCCGTCGATATGCCAGTAATCGTTACTGGGGTAGTACTTCGCATTCGGGTTGTCCGGATCGAAGCTGATGATCATGACGTGCTCGTTCGGGAAGTTGGGGAAACTCGCCAACGGTCCCAGCTTCCGCGAGAACGCCACCTGGGCCGCGTCCCCGGCGTGCAGTTCGGGGAACAGCAGCACGCTGTGTCGTTCCAGGAGTTCGAGACACTGCCCCGGCAGATCCTCGTCGGCGACCAGCCGTTCGGCGTCCACGCCGAGGATCTTCACCCCGACCGTCTCACTCAATTTCTCGGTGGTGAGTGCGGACATACGCCGCTCCTTCCTGCACACTCGTGTGCTGAATTCACCGCTTACGCTGGGATGTTCGGCTCCCGCAGGTTGATCAGGGGGCGCCGATACGAGGGATCCTCGGCACTGCGCGAGGGCTTGCCGTTGCCGTGGATGCCGGGCACGTCCGCGAACGGGATCGGCATCGTGGGCACCATGCCGGACCACTCGATCACGGTGGTGCGCAGCATGATTCGCCACAGGCCATCTCGTCGGGTCAACCGGTCCAGGTAACGGCCGCCCGCGATCCAGTTGCTCTCGTCGCGATTTCGTGCGGCGAACAGGTAGTACAGCTCGGTGTGCGCGGTGTCGCCATCGACGTCCACCGTGAGGTTGAGCAGATTATGTTGTGTCGCGATCTGTCCCGCCTCGTGCATCGCCCGGGACCAATCGAACAGCTCGACCGGTCCGCCGACGAAATCGCCTGCGGCGATGGTGGCGTCGGAATGGAAGGCGGACAGGAACAACTCCCGATCGAAGCGGTCCATCCCCCGGCTGAACCGGGTCAGCGCGTCCAGGATGTCCTGCCGATCCAGCAGTGCCTCGAGTCTGGCGAGGGTTTCCGCGCCGGGGGATGCTGTCATCGTGCTCTCCGTAATGCTTTGTGCGGCAAGGTCAGATGGGTGACCAGATGGGGTCGCCGCGGGTCGCTCGCAGCGAGGGGATCACCGAACCGTCGATATCGGTGATGCCGTAGTCACCGGCGAGTTCGGCAGTGATGTAGGTACCGCCGGTGCGGGCCAGGACGTCCGGATCGATGGCCAGGGCCGCGACCACCCGGCCCGGATACTCGGGGGAGCATCCGTTGTGCGGCAGGGTGGCGGCCTGACCGTCCAGGCCCGGGATGTTCGCCAGATTGCGTTGCGCCCGTTCGGTCCAGGTCAGTCCCTGCCACAGCGAGATCGATGTCACGCCATGCGGTTTCAACTCCACGGCCATATCCCGCGCCATTCGGTCCGCTGCGGATTTCGCCGTCCCGAAGACGACTCCGTACGTATAACTCACCCCGGTATAACCGGAGATCGCCACGACCAGCCCCGAACCCTGCGGCACCATGATCGACGCGGCGTGCCAGGCCGCCACGAAATTCGACCGCACCCCGACGTCGATCATCTCCCAGTTCGTGAGGGGTTTTTCCCAGAACGGGGCCGGATCGGTGAGGTCCTCCGGCAGCGAGAACGCGTTGTTGACCAGGATGTCCAAGCGTCCGGACCGCCGCCGGACCCGGTCGAACAGGTCCGCCACCTGATCGTCGCAGGCGTGATCCACCCGCACGGCGATGCCTTCCCCGCCCCGCGCGGTACATTCGGCGGCGGTCTCGCCGACCGTGCCCGGTAGCGGACGGGAGCCAGGCGTCACCGTGCGTCCGGTCACGTACACCGTGCACCCCTGTTCGGCCAGGGCGAGCGCGATACCTTTCCCGATACCCCGGCTCGCCCCGGTGACGACGGCGACCTTGCCCGACAGTGCGGCCATCAGCGCTATGCCTCGGGCTCGTAGCCGAGGATGCCCTTGACCTCCAGGTATTCCTCGAATCCGGCTGCGCCCCACTCGCGTCCGTTGCCGCTGCGGCGATATCCGCCGAACGGTGCGCCGAAGTCGACGGCGTCGTTGATCGACACCCAGCCCGAGCGGATCCGGGCCGCGATCGTGCGGGCGGCATCGAGATCGGTTCCGGCCACATTGCTGGCCAGGCCGTATTCGGTGTCGTTGGCGATGGCTACCGCGTCATCGATGTCGGCATAGCCCAGGATCGACTGCACCGGGCCGAAGATCTCCTCGCGGGCGATGGTCATTTCGTTGGTGACGTTCGCGAAAACCGTTGGCTTGACGAAGAACCCGCGCTCCAGCCCGTCGGGCCGCCCGGTGCCGCCGCTGACCAGCGTGGCGCCCTCCTCGATGCCCGTCCGGATCAGCGCCTGGATCTTGTCGAACTGCGCCTTCGAGACCACCGGTCCGATGGTGACGTCATCGTTCGGATCGCCGACCGTGACCTGCTCGGCCGCCGCCCGCGCGGCGTCGATCGCCTCCGCCATCCGATGCGCCGGGACCAGCATTCGCGTTGTGGCACTGCAGGTCTGCCCGGAGTTCAACATCATGCCCGCCACGCCCTTGGCGACATTGGCGGCGAATTCCGCGTCATCGAGGATGAGGTTCGGGCCCTTGCCGCCGAGTTCCTGGGTGACCCGCTTGACCGTGGCCGCGGCATTGCGCGCGATCTCCACACCCGCGCGAGTGGATCCGGTGAAGGAGATCATGTCCACGTCCGGATGCGCCGACAGCTGCGTGCCGACGCCCGGCCCGTCGCCCTGCACGAGGTTGAACACTCCGGCGGGAACGCCCGCGGCCTCGAGGATCTCGGTGAGGATCTGGGCGCTGAACGGCGACTGCTCGGACGGTTTGAGCACCATCGTGCAGCCGGTCGCCAGCGCCGGAAAGAGTTTCACCGCAATCTGATTCAACGGCCAGTTCCACGGCGTGATCAGCCCGCAGACCCCGATCGGCTCCTTGATCAGCAGGGTCTGCCCGCGCTGCTCGGAGAACACGAACTTCTCCAGCACCGAGATCGCCTCGGCGAGATGTCCGGCCGCCAGATCGAGCTGGAAGCCGTTGGCCAGTGCGGCAGGCGCTCCCATCTCCTCGGTCAGCGCCGCGCCCAGATCCGCACGACGCCCGGTGTATTCGCGCTCGATGGCGCGCAGGATGTCGAGCCGGTCGGCCACGGTGGTGGCCGACCAGGTGGGAAAGGCCCGGCGTGCGGCGGCGACCGCCAGGTCGACATCGGCCGCCGAGCCGAGCGAGACCCGTCCCGCCACCTGCTCGGTGGCGGGATTGATCACATCGAAAGTCGCCGGTTCCGCGGGATCGACCCACTTGCCGTCGATATAGAACTTGAAGTACTCACGCATGATTCGTCCGTCCTCGTCCCGGGCCTACTGCTGTCCCTCGGCGTACCAGGTGCGGAACTCGTCGTAGCTCGGCATCTCCTCGGAATTTGCCTTGGGGTCGACGGCGACGTGGATCACGCCGGGCTTGCCGCTGGCGTAGGCCCGCTTGATGGCCGGGGCGATATCTTCGTCGCGTTCGACGTATTCGCCGTAGCAGCCGAATCCCTCGGCGACCTTGTCCAACCGGGTCTCGGTGCTCCAGTGCACGCCGGTCTCGAGCGAACCCTGTCCGAAGGTGCGCTTGTAGACCCCGACCTCGAGGCCCCAGGCGTAGTCCACGCCCACCACGCAGACCAGCGGAAGATTCAGGCGCGCAGCGGTTTCCAGCTCGGCGATCTGGAACTGGAACGACGAATCGCCGGTTACCAGCATGACCGGGCGCTTACCGCCGTCGGCGACCGAGGCGCCGACCGCGTACGGCAGACCGGTACCCAGGTGTCCGAAGTTCTGATTCCAGATGACGTCGTGCGGTTTGGCCTGCGAATAGGTCCAGCCGAAGATCGTTGTCGCACCCCCGTCGCGGACCATGATGCCGTCCGGCGGGAAGGCCTTGGTGGCCTCCACGCTCAAGCGCGCCGGATGGACCGGCGACATCCCGGAGGGCGCGGATTCGGCCAGTTCGGCCAGTCGGGCGGCATCGCGTTCGATCCACCCGGCCAGTTCCGGGGACGGGCTGCGCGGGGTGTCGCGCAACGCCTCGATCAATTGCGGAACGATCGCGCGCAGATCGCCGACCAGCGGCACATCGATCGGCCGGTTCACTCCGATCGAGGACGGATCTTGTTCCACCAGAATCCATTTCCGGTTCGCCTCGTTCGCCACCCAGTGGTAGCCGCGGCCGAAGTGCACCGGCTCGCCGAGTTCGGTGCCGATGGCGAGGCACAGATCCGACTGAACGACCGCCTCGACGGCCGAGGGCGAAAAGCCGTACGGGAAGGTGCGATCCTCGAGCCCGGCGATGTAGGAGGTGCCGCCGGAGGTCTGGATGACCGGTGCGGCAACGAGATCCGCGAGTTCCTTGACCTGTGCCCCCGCCCGCGCGGTGTGCACGCCGTGGCCGACCAGCAGCACCGGCTGCTTCGCGGCCCGGATGGCTTCGACGGCCTCGGTGATGCGATCGGCTCCCGCGGTCTGGCCGACGAGCCGGTATGCCTTGGGCGGCAACGCCGGTGGGACGTCGAGATCCTCCAGGATCACATTCGACGGATATTCGATGTAGACCGGACCGGGCGTGCCCGACAGGGCCTTGCGCAGGCCCTCGCGGATGATCTCGTCGGTCTGATCCGCGTATTCGATACTGGCGCTGTACTTCACCGCGTTCTCGATGAGCGGGGTCTGCTGCACGAACTGGATGCGTCCGCGGCGAACCCGCTGCTCGGTGATCCGGGCGCGCTGGCCGCCCAGGAAGATCACCGGGGAGTTCTCCACCTTGGCGCACATGATCGCACCGGCCAGGTTCGCGATACCCGGCCCGAGCGTGCCGATGCACACCGCGGGCTTACCGGTCATGCGCGAGACCGCCTCGGCCATCATCCCGGCCGATTCCTCGTGATGCGGGGCGACGACCGTCCAGCCGCGCTCCTGCGCGCGGTGGAACATATGCACGAAATTCGGATCCGGGATGCCGAAGACGGTGTTGATCCCCTCGGCCTCGAAGAGTTCCAGAATGCGTTCGTAGACCTTCACTGTCATGCTGTGCCTGCTTCCCTGATCAGGTAGGAGGGGGAGTGGTTCGGGTCGATGCCGTGCCGACCTTCGGTGTGGACTCGGCAGCCATCGCGAAGCTCCTGCCGATGTGGTCCGCGTGCGCCGACAATGGCGGCAGGATCCAGGAATCGTGGGTGTCGCGGATCTCGTCGATCTGGTCGGCGACCTCGTCGACGGTCCAGGACGGCCGGTACACCCCGGGCGTCTCGGCGATGTACGCACGGGCCACCCGGCCCGCGATCGCCACGAGCAATTCCCCGGTGAGCGAACAGGATTCGTGCGCCAGATAGCCCACCGCGGGCGCGACCAGCTCCGGACTCATATCCGGATAGGCGGAGGTGTCCAGTCCGTCGGCCATCCGGGTCAGCGCCGAGGGGATGATGACGTTGCTCGTGATGCCCGCGTCGGCGCCCTCCAGTGCGACGACGTTGGACAGCCCGATCACCCCCGCTTTGGACACCGCGTAGTTGGCGACCGACTTGTTGCCGTAGATGCCGCCGATCGAGGAGGTGAGCACCACCCGCCCGTATCCGGCCGCGCGCATCACCGGAAAGGCCGCGCGCACAACGTGGAAAGCGCCGCGCAGGTGCACGTCCACGACCGCCTCGAAATCCTCGTAACTCAACTCGGTGAGCGATCCGTAGCGGACGTTTCCGGCGTTGTGCACGAGGATGTCCAGGCGGCCGAAATGCTCGACCGCCGATTCGACGATCGCCCGGCCGCCCTCGGGCGTGGCCACCGAGGCGGTGCAGGCGACGGCGGTTCCGCCCGCCGCGGTGATCTCCCGGACCACCTCTGCGGCCACTCCGTCGTCGGGGGAGTCGCCGCGCACACTGGCGCCGGGATCGTTCACCACGACCGAGGCGCCCCGCTCGGCGAGCAATATCGCATAGGCGCGGCCGAGACCTCTTCCGGCGCCGGTGATCACGGCGACGCGGTCATCGAATCGCAAGGAGGACAACGGCTCACCTCTCCTTCGTGGACAGGCCCGCCAGATCGCCCGCGTCGCGCCAGGATTGCAGCAGTTCCTCGAGCACGTAGAACCCGCCCCAGAACGGATCACCCAGGAACGAACGGCCGTTCGGCTCGCCCTCGCTGTTGTAGTAGCCCGGCGTGCACTCCGTGACGAAGGTGCTGTTGTCCACGGTATTGGCCCGCACGGTGCTGACCCATTCCTGCTCGGCCGCCTCGGTCGGCTCCACGGCCGTGAGTCCGCGCGCCTTCGCCTCCGCGATGATGTAGGCGATATGGTCGGCCTGCTGCTCGAACATCAGTGTCGTGGCCGCGGTGACCCCGCCCTGGATGAATCCGGTGAAGTAGATGTTCGGGAAGCCGTGTGTGCTCATCCCGTGCAGGGTGCGAAAACCCTTGCCCCAGTGCTCGTACAGCGACCGGCCGTCCCGGCCGGTGAACGGCTCGATATCGTACTGCCGGTCCAGCGAGGTGGTGATCTCGAAGCCGCTGGCCAGGATGATGCAGTCCACTTCGTATTCCACGCCCCCGGCCACGACGCCCTTCTCGGTGATCCGCTCGACGCCCTTGCTCGCCGAGACGTCCACCAGAGTTACGTTGGGGCGGTTGAAGGTCGGCAGGTAGTCGTCGTTGAACACCGGCCGCTTGCACATGTTGCGGTAGTACGGCTTGAGGATCTCCGCCGTCTCCGGATCGGTCACCGTCTGCGCGATCCGCTGCCGCAGCCGCTCCATCGACCGATAGTCCTCGATCTCCTTGAACTCCAGGAACTTCGCCGGATCGGCCAGGGCCGCCCAGCCGTTCGTCTCGTTGAGTTTGGCGGCCAGATTGCGGGCGACCTCGGTCCAGCCGTCGCAGATGAGGTCGGGCTCGCCGGGGGAGTAGAAGGCGAAGGCCGCATTGTGGAAGTTGCGTTGCCGGTCCGCGCGCCACCCGGGTTCGAGGGATTTCACCCATTCCGGATCGGTCGGGTGGTTGTCCCGCTCGAAGATGTAGGACGGGGTCCGCTGGAACACCGTCAGATGTTTCGCCCCTGCGGCCAGATGCGGAATCACCTGCACGCCACTGGAACCCGTGCCGATCACGGCGATTCGCTTGTCGCCCAGCTTGTCCAGACCGCCGTGCAGATCTCCGCCGGTGTACTCGTAGTCCCAGCGCGCGGTGTGGAAGATGTGCCCGTCGAAATCCGCGATTCCGGGAATGCCGGGCAGTTTGGGCCGGTTGTACGGGCCCTGGCACATGACCGCGAAGCGGGCGTCGATCGTGTCGCCGCGATTGGTCGTGATCCGCCAGCGCTCGAGTTGCGCGTCCCATTCCAGCGAACGGATCAGCGTGTGGAACAACGCATGCTCGTAGAGACCGAAATGCCGTCCGATGCGCTGGGCGTGTTCATAACATTCGTCGCCGTGGGAGAACTTCTCCTTCGGCATGAAACCGGTTTCCTCGAGCAAGGGGAGATAGCAGTAGGAATCCGAGTCGACCTGGATGCCCGGATACCGGTTCCAGTACCAGACGCCGCCGAAATCGCCGCCCAATTCGATGATCCGGAAATCGGTGACCCCGGCCTGCTGCAGCCGGTGCGCGGTGATCAGACCGGCGAAACCGCCGCCCAGCACCGCCACCTCGAGCTCGCCGGAGATCGGCTCGCGCGCTTGCACGGGCAGATGCGGATCGCCCTCGTAGAAGTCCGCGAATTCGTCCTCGGCCTCCAGATATTGCTGTTGGCCCTCCGGGCGCAGCCGCTTGTCCCGCTCGGCCAGGTATTTCAGCCGCAGCGCCTCCCGGTCGACCTCGGGTGTCTGCGTGGGTGAGCAGTTTTCCATCCAAATTCCTTATTACTCAGACCAGGTCGCGTGGCTCGCCGGTGCCCATGTAGGACGCGAGGTTGTGGTGCAGGTTCACGATGGTGCGTTCGCGGTACGGATTCGGCTTGGGTCCGGAGAATCCGCGGGATTTCATGCCCTGCTGGACCGCGGCCATATTGTCGAAATCCTGCGGGAGTACGGTGCGCCAGCCCTCGTCGCCGACCGGGGTGTAGATCCACTCGGTCTTCGGTTCCTCGCCGTGCGGGAACAGTTCGAACACCGAAGCTTCGAAGATGCACTTGTCCGGATCGAAGCCGTAGGGCCGGAATCGGTAGCACAGCATATTGTTCGGCGCGTGGCCGATCTGGAAGTTGGGGAAGATCTGCCACGAGGTGCCGCTCTTGGCCACGATCTCGGGATCGACGGTCGGCCAGATCACCCCGCGTTCGGCGTCCTCGCGACGGCAGGTCTCCAGCCAGTACCGCAGCACCTCACCGGGCGCGGTGCCCTCGGGCAGCTCCTCGGCCAGCCGATTGGCCACGGCCACCATGGATTCGGTGGTGTTGGTGTTGGCGTTCTCCCAGGTGAAGTTCTGCAGTTGCGCGGTGGACAGCCGCGCGTCCGCGCCACTGCCGATGCGCAGCTTGCCCTGGTTCTCCTCCATACCCTTCGGCGCGTCGTAGCCGATATTGCTGTGCTTGCCCTGCGCGCGTCCCCAGCCCAGGAAGTCGCCGAAATTCATGAATTCCGGATGGGTGTAGGGCACGTGGTAGGTCTCCATGAACGCCTCGAAGGCGACCTTCCAGTTGCAGTCGAAGGTCAGCCAGCGCCGCCACCGGTACCGCATGTTCTCCAGATGGAACGGATCCAGCAGGGAGGCAGCGGGTTCCAGGTAGTCGCGCAGTGGTTCCGCATCCGGATCCAGGGTGATCCAGACCCAGCCGCCCCAGGTGTCCAGGCGGACCTGGTTCAGGCCGTCGTTGCGGTCGGACAGGCCGCACGGCCAGTCCCCGCGCTCGGGCACGAAGGTGTTGTTGCCCTGCAGGTCGTATCGCCAGCCGTGGAATCCGCAGACGAACTGTTTGCGGCTGCCGCGAGCGTCGTGCGCGCCGGGCGGGGTGTCGACCAGGCGGCGGCCGCGATGCGCGCAGACGTTGTGGTACGCGCGAATGGTGTCCTCGGCGGTGCGCACGACGATCACCGAATCGTCGAGGATCTCGTAGGTGAGGAAATCGCCCACCCGGGGCAACTCCTCCACCCGGCACACCTGCTGCCACACCTTGGCCCACAGCCGATCCCCTTCGGCGCGAGCGTATTCCGGGGAGATGTACGCCTCCACGCCGATCGTCATCGGGGTGGAGAGCGCTTCGGCTGTCGTCTCGGTCATGGTTCACTCCTCGTGATGGCCGCGCGGAACGATTCGTCCTTCAGGAACAGGGAGGTGTTGTCGGCGCCCAGATGGGTCCACTTGAGATTCAGGCCGCCGTCCACGAGCAGGGTCTGTCCGGTCACGTAGCCGGACAATTCGGAGAGCAGGAACAGGATCGCGCCGGCCTGCTCCCGGGGCGTGCCGCGCCGGCCCATGGCGATGGCGCGGCGGTCGCGTTCGGGATCGGTGTCGACGTAGGTGCCCGAGGCGGGTGTTTCGGTAACGCCGGGCGCGACCGCGTTGATCCGGATGTCGTCCAGCGCGAGTTCGACCGCCATCGTCCGGGTGGCCGCGACCAGCGCGGCTTTCGCTGTGCCGTAAGCGATGTGGAACGGCGCGGTGTTCATCCCGCTGATCGAGGAGACCGAGACGATCGAGCCGGGCAGCGAGTGCGATTTCAGTTCCGCCGCGACGGCCTGGCTGAAGAAGAACATCGTCTCGAGGTTCTGGGTGAACAGTGCCTGCCAGTCCGAGCGGGTGACCCGGGTCGCGGGCATCCAGGTGCTCGGTGCGGCTCCGCCGGCGACGTTGACCAGGCCGTAGAGCTGGCCGTCGGTCGCGCGGGCGCGCTGCATGACCGTCGCGATGCCCTCCTCGGTGGACGCGTCGGCTGCCACAGAGATGACCGGAAGCCCCTCGGAGGCAAGGGGTTCGACGTGTTTCGCGAGGTTCTCCGGCGAGCGGCCGACGGCCAGGACGGTGGCTCCGGCCTGGGCGACCAGGCGGGTCACGGCGGTGCCGATGCCGCCGCCGCCCGCGCCGGAGACGATGACGATGCGGCCGTCGAGGCCGAAGAATTCGTTGGTCATCGGGCTCACTCCGTGTACCGCAGCGCCAGCACGCTGCCCTCGGCGTCCGCGGACAGATAGATCGTGCCGTCGGGTCCGGCGGCGATCCCCGCGAACGGGCCCATCGGACCGGAGAACGGGGGCGTGCCCAGCAGTGGTTTGGGCACCACTCCCGGCGGAGCGCCGAGCGGAAGATCCGCCGCGATCGTCTCGCGTTCGCCGGTGACCAGATCGACGCCGATCAGGGCGTTGAGCCCGACGTCGACGATGAGCAATCGGTTGCCGCGCACCAGGATTCCCTGCGGGGTGTTCAGACCGTCCACCACGGTGCCCACCCGGCTGCCGATCGAGACGACCCGTCCGGCGCCGGATTCGGAGACCAGGGTCGTCCCGTCCGGCCCGAATGCGACGCCCATCGGATCCCGCAGGCCGGAGGCGAGCACATCGGCCCCGCCCGCCCGGACCGACAACACCCGGCCGGTGCCGAGTTCCGCGGCGACGATGGCGCGGTCGGGGGTGGCGGCGATGCCGTACAGCTGGTCGAATCCCTCCGCCACCACCTCGGTCTCCGGCTCGGGATGCAGCCGGTAGTAGGCGATCTGCCCGCCGGAGGTGGCGCACAGGAACTCTCCCGGGCCCACGGCGCTGACGCCGCGGACGTATCCGGGCGTGCCGGCGCTGAAAAGCGATGCGACCACGCGCAATTCGCCATCGCGCAGGACGTAGAAGAAGGTGCCGTCGGCCACGTAGAGATTGCCCTCGGCATCGACGGTCAGATCCAGCGGCCACATCAGGCCGCCGTCGAGCACGGTCTTGGTTGCTCCGTCGGACAGGATCTCGGTGATCTCGCCGCAGAAGTTCGAGACGAACAGCCGGTCGCCGACGAACGTGCAGTTGTCCAGGCCGGGCGCGAGCTGCGCCAGGACGCGGCGTTCGCCGGTGCGCGGGTCGATGCGCAGCACTTCGCCGGTCGCTACCTGGGTGGAGACGATACGTCCCGCGGAATCGAATTTGACCGAGTCGGGCGTGCCGAGATCGCCTGCGACACGCTCGGGTTCACCGCCGTCCGGATCGATGCGCCAGATGTCGTTGGAGCCCATGACCGGGTAATAGAGCAGGCCGTCGGGGCCGACCTCCATGGCGTTGGGCATCACCAGGTTGTCCTGCAGGATGCGCGGTGCGCTGCCGTCGAGCGGGAGTTCCATCAGGCGCCCGCCGATCCGGCACTCGTTGACGAACAGGCGGCCGTTGTGCACGGTGATCCCGTTGGCGCCGGGCAGATCCGCGCGGATCACCCGGGTGCTGCCGTCGGTGTTGCGCACGCTGACCCGCGCGTCCATGTACTCGGTGGCGATGAGGTTGCCGCCGGGATCGAAGGCCAGGTCGTCGGGGGCGATGATGTCGCTGCCCTTGGCACTGACGGTTTCGAGATCGCCCGTGGTCACGTCCAGGGCGCTGATCTGGCTGCCCGCGACCTGGGCGACGTAGACGCGGCCATCGGGTCCGGTGCGTAATCCGTTGGCGCCGAACAGTCGGCTCGGCGCAGTGAGCCGTCGCAGGCTCCATCCGTCGGCGAGGGTAACCGGAGTGGTGCTGCTGTAGCGCGCCCCCATGGTCACGGCGGGGCCTCCCATGCTGAAGAGAACGTCGGTGTCTGTCCGAAGGTGGCTGCGGACCCGGCCGAATCGGCGGTCGTGACGCACGCCACTTTGCGTGGGGCTACGCTACTTCAATCCTCTTAAGGATAGCAATACTTGAAGGGGTGTTTTTCCGGGACTACACTGCCCGGCGCTGTGACGAGGATGGCGGGCGGCGTGGCCCGGACCGCTTCGGGCCCGGATGGGTTGCGGCCGTGCGAAAGCCTGCTCGGTGGGGAGGCATCGACGATGTGCGACGTGCGTGGGTCGGCCCGGGCGCGGTGGCGGTTCCGCGGGTACGCCGAAACCGCGTGCCGGACAGCTCATGGTGTCCGTGTGTGAAAGCGTCTGCGGAGCAGCGTGATTCGTGCCGGTCGGGCGGCTCGCGTCAGCTCAGACGCGCGGGCCCCGGCTCGACTGGATCGCCTGCCGGGCCAGGTCGGAGGTGGCGTTGACGATGCCGTTGTCGAAACGCTCCAGGACCAGCGCCTGGGTGGCGGTGAGGTGGGCGCGGTAGAGGCGCTCGGCGGCCTCGGCGCGGCCCGCGGCGATCTCCTCGAGCAAGCGGCGGTGCGTGCGGACCGACTCCTGGGACTCGGAGGGGGAGGGATATTCACCGCGTTTGGTGAGTACCTCGGCCCATGCCTCCTCCTGGGAGGACCACAGGGCGACCAGGCTGCTGACCACGTACCGGATTGTCGCGTTCGGGGTGAACGAGACGATGAGATCGTGGAAGTCCCGGGCGGTGTGGGTGAACGGCAGGCCCTCGCCGATCAGCTCCGCGGATGACTCGATACTGGCCTCGAGTGCCGGGACGATCACCTCGGCGCGGTCCTCGCGACGGGCGCATTCGGCCGCGCACAACGGTTCGAGCGTGCGCAGTCCGGCGGCCAGATCGCCCAGGGTGACCCGGGCGCCCTGCAGGGCCAGACCCAGGTGGTACGCGGCGGAGGACTCGTCGGGACGATGCACCTCCGCGCCCCCGACATTGCCGCGCCGGACCGTGACCAGGCCCTCGGTCTCGAGTATGCGCAGCGCCTCGCGGATCGAGGGGTAGCTGACGCCGAAATCCTGCACCAGCTGGTCCTGGGTGGGCAGGCGGTAGTCGTCGTCGCCGGACAGGATGCGGGTGCGCAGTTCCGCGGCGACGGTCTCGGCGATGCGTCGTTGTGGGATCCGGCCGCGCCGTGCGTTGGTCATGCTGCTCCACCCGTGCACGGGCATGTGTCGGACATGCCTGTTCCGTGCGCTTGACCTGCCCGTATCGGTGCGTTCACGCGTGCGAGTTTACCCAGGGGTCTGTGACCGTTCAAATATTGCTATCCTTATGAGGATTGAAGTACTGTCCGATTCATGGACTTCACGATGGGTGAGGCCGCCGCCGAACTCCGCGGCGAACTGCGTCGGCTGATCGCAGCGGAGGTTCCGCCGGACTTTCTCGGCGCGTTCACCGACGATCCCGCGGATCTCGCAGTCGCCCAGCGCTTTTCCCGCACACTCGCCGAGCGCGGACTGCTGTGTGCGGCATGGCCGGGCGAATTCGGTGGGCGCGGCGCCTCGATATGGGAACAGACCGTGGTGCGCGAGGAGATGTGGGCCCATCACGAGCCCCGCGGCGCGCAATACATGGGCGTGAACTGGGTCGGCCCGACGATCATGCGGCACGGCACGCCCGAACAGCAGCGCAAACATCTGCCGCCGATCGCGCGTGGCGAGGTGATCTGGTGTCAGGGGTTCAGCGAGCCCGACTCCGGTTCGGACCTGGCCTCGCTGCGGACCACCGCGCGCCGGGACGGTGACGGCTGGCGCATCTCCGGGCAGAAGATCTGGACTTCGTACGCGGGTATGGCGAAGTGGTGCTTCCTGCTGGCGCGGACCTCGCGGGAGGATCGAAAACAGCAGGGGCTCACTGTATTCCTGCTGCCGATGTCCGATCCGGGGATCGAGGTCCGGCCGATCCGGTCGATGCTGGGGCCGCATCATCTCAACGAGGTCTTCTTCGACGGCGTGCGCGCCACCGAGGCCGATGTGCTCGGCACCGTGGGCGGCGGATGGCCGGTGGTGCAGGAGGTGTTGGCCTTCGAACGCGTCGGGATCGCCCGCTACGCCCGCTGTGAACGGCTGCTACAGGCCGCTCCCGAAGTGCTTGGCGAGAGCTGGGATGCGCTGCCCGCCGCACTGCGCGGACGATGGGCGCGCATGCTGACGCACTGCCGCCGCGCCCGCCTGCTCGCGTATCACGTGGTGTCACTCCAGGATTCCGGACGGGTCACCCCGGGCGACGCGGCCGCCTACCGCATCGCGGTCACCCGCCTGGATCAGGACAGCGGCGGCGTGCTCACCGATATCGCCGCCTTCGTCACCGGCGAGGCCGCGGCGCAGCGACGATTCCGCCGAGCGGTGGCCGATCACGCTCGCTACTCCCACGCCGCCACCGTCGCCTCCGGCAGCATCGAGATCCAGCGGATCCTGCTGGCGCGGTCGTTGCTCGCGGCCAACCACAGGAAGCGGGATGCGGCGTGAACGCAGAACATGATGCCGGTTGCCCGAGTGTGCTGCGTGCGGTGGAGCGTGTGCGATGAACATCGAATTATGTTCCGAAGCCCAGGAATTCGGCGTGCAGGCGGGGCGGGCGCTGACCGCGGCCGGTGGGGACGAGCTGGTTCAGCGGGCCGAGCAGGACCCGGAGGTTCGGCGCAGCGTCGTGGCCGAGGTACTCGGCGGGCTCGGGGCGTGGGATCTCGCGCCCCGCCGGGATGTGGTCGAGCTGGAAGCTGCTGCGGCGCTGTGCCGTAGTGCCGGATATCTGGCTGTTCCGTATCCGGTGGCCGAACGGCTGGCGCGGCCCGAGGAATCGGGGGTCGACGGGCTGTTGGTGGTCTCGGAGGTGCGGCCTGCCGCGCCCGTGGCGGATCTGGATCTGCGCTGGGCGGCGGTGACGGTCGACGGCGTGCGGCGGAATGTCGCTGTGCGGCCGAGTGATTCGTCGCCGCGGACCTCGATGTTCGTGGCCGAATTGGAGGTCGGCGCACCGATCGAGGGTGTCGGCGAAACGGCCGATCCCGCCTTGGCGCTGGTGCTGCCGTGCTGGACGTTGCTGGGCATGTTGGACCGGGCGGTGGATCTGGCACGGGCGCACGTGCTGGTGCGAGAGCAGTTCGGGCAGCCGCTGGCGCAGTTCCAGGGGGTGCAGTTCCAGCTCACCGATGCCGAGGTGGAGCGGCGCGGGGTGGAGATGCTCGCGCGATATGCCTTGTGGAGCATAGGGTCCGGCGATCCGGCGGCGCTCGCGGATGCGTTGTCCTTGCGCCTGGCCGCGCTCGAGGCCGCCGATACGGTCTTCCGGGTTGCGCATCAGCTGCACGGGGCGCTGGGGTTCTGCGATGAATCGCCGCTGTCCTGGGTCTCGCGGTACAGCCAGCCGATTCGGCGGCTGCCGTTCGGGCGCACGACCACCGAGGAACTGCTCGGTGATGGGCTGGGGCGGCGCGGATTGAGCGGGCTGTTCTCGGATCCGATGGGGGTCTGAACCGGATGCGTGAGGAATTGCATTACGACCTGCCCGGTGAGCTGGAAGTCCGGTGCGACGGTCCGGTACGCACGGTGGTGCTGAACCGGCCGGACGAATTCAATGCCGTCGACGTGACTCTGCATCGTGCGCTCGCCACCGTCTGGCGGCAGCTGGCCGCCGATACCGAGGCGCGGGTGGTGATCCTGACCGGGGCGGGCCGGGCGTTCAGTGCGGGCGGCGATCTGGACTGGATCACCTCGTTCCTCACCGATCCGGTCGCGCGGGACGAGAGTATTCGCGAGGGCGCGCAGATCATCGAGGAGATGCTGCGGTTCCCGCTGCCGGTGATCGCCGCGGTCAACGGGCCCGCCGTGGGTTTGGGCGCGAGTATCGCCGTGCTGTGTGATGTCGTGCTGATGTCCGAGCGGGGTCATCTGGCCGATCCGCACGTCGCGGTGGGACTGGTCGCCGGTGACGGCGGCGCGGCGTTCTGGCCGTTGCTGACTCCGATTCTGCGGTCGCGCGAATACCTGTACACCGGCGACCGCATCGATGCCGCCACCGCCGTCCAGCTCGGCCTGGCCACCCGGGTCGTCCCGCCGGAGGATCTGCTCGACGAAGCGCACCGCCTCGCCCTGCGCCTGGCCGCGCAACCGCCCGAGGCGCTGTGCAGCACGAAACGCGTTGTGAACATGTATCTTTCGCAGGCCCTCGCCGGGCCGATGCAGGCCGGTTTCGCCGCCGAGGTCGTCACCATGCAGTCTCCGGAGCACCGCGAACGTCTGCAAGCATTGCGGGACAGGACGAGAAGCCGATGACGTCGTGGGATGCGGGTGTTCCGACGGGAATCGGTGTTGCGTGCGGCGATTCGGAGAGAAGGTGTACTCGATGACCGGGGAGCAGCACCTGCGGGAGTTTCGTGCCGAGGTGCGGGACTGGTGCCGGGCCGAGATCCCCCCGGGGTGGCGGGCCGCGCAGACGGGGGCCTCGGATGCGGAGTTCGTTGCGTTTCAACAGGAGTGGTTTCAGCGGTTGCGGGGCGCCGGGTTCGCGGTGCCGCACTGGCCCGCCGAGTGGGGCGGCGGGATGCCGGTGGGGGAGCAGATCGTGCTGTATCAGGAGTTGGCGGCGCATGACGCGCCGCGATTGGTGCTGGCGTTCGTGGCGATCCACCATGCGGCGGCGACGCTGCTGGCCGCCGGGACGCCGCAGCAGCGGCAGCGGCATCTGCCCGCCATTCTGGACGGCGAGATCTGGGTGCAGGGGTTCTCCGAACCCGCGGCGGGATCGGATCTGGCCGCATTGGCCACCACGGCCCGGCGCGAGGGGGAGGACTACATCGTGACCGGGCAGAAGGTGTGGGCCAGCGGCGCGCAGTTCGCGGACTGGTGCCTGCTGCTCGCGCGCACCGATCCGGATGCGCCCAAGCGGCACGGTATTTCGTACTTCCTGCTGGATATGCGGACGCCGGGCATCGATGTGCGGCCGATCCGGCAGGCCACCGGCGAGTCGCATTTCTGTGAGATTTTCCTCGACCGGGTGCGCATCCCGGCCGGCGGCTTGATCGGAGCGCCGAACGCCGGATGGCAGGTGGCGCAGCAGACGCTCGGGGCCGAGCGCGGACTGACCATGCTGGAGCTGGCCGAGCGACTGGGTAACGCCGGATTCCGTTGGCTGGTGCAGGCGTGCCCGTCCGGGGATCCGGTCCTGCTCGATCGGCTAGCCGGATTCGAGACCGGGATCGCCGGACTGCGGCTGCTGTGCCGAGATCTGGTGGAACGACACGAATCCGGGACCGCGGGCCCGGCCGATGCCTCCATCGTCAAGCTGTACTACAGCGAACTGCTGCAACGGATGACCGATTTCGGAACCGAACTCGGGGGAGTGCAGGCCCACACGGTGCTGCACAAGCCACGATCGGGCGGCTGGGAGTCCGGTGCGTGGGCGCTGGATTTCCTCGGCTCGTGGGAATGGACGATTCCCGGCGGTACCAGCGAGATTCAGCGCACCATCATCGGGGAGCGCGGCCTGGGCCTGCCCCGGGAACCGAGCGGGGCACGATGACCGGAACAGTCGGGGACACCGTGGACTTCACCGAGATACACGATGAATTGCGTTCGGTGGCAAGGGATGTACTCGCCTCGCGCGATGCGGCGGAACTCACCTCCGGCAGGCTCGCGGATCTGGGGTGGCTGGGTCTGGAGATATCGGACGAATTGGGCGGTGCGGGAGCGAGTTTCGCCGAGACCGCGATCGTGCTCGAGGAGTTCGGACGCGCGGTGGCCGGGGGATACCTCGGGGCCGCGCTCGGCGCGGGAGCCTGTGGTCTGCTCGCCGAGACGGCGGATCACGAAAATCTGCTGCGCACACTGGCCTCGGGCGAGACGATGACGGCCGTGGCGCTGGACACGGTGCCCGACGACAGCGCCGGCGCGCCGTCGCCATTTCACCTGCGCACCGCGTCCGGCGGTCTGTTGCTCTCCGGCCGTGCGGAATTCGTGCCGGATGCCATGACGGCGGATCGGATACTGCTGGTGGCCGATGATCCACACGGCGTGCCGGTCATCGTCGCGGTCGATCCGCACGAACTGGTGTGTGCCGACCAGCCGGTGCTGGACGAGACCAGATCATTCGGCATCGTGACCGCCGATGACGTTGCGGCGCCGCCGGATTCTGTCTGGCGATTCGCCGGTGAGCCGGAAGTCGCTGTGCGGAGCCTGCGCGATCGCGCCGCGCTGTCGATCGCCTGTGACAGCCTGGGCCTTTCCGTCGCGATGCTGGATGCCACGACCGCCTACGTGAGCGTTCGCGAACAGTTCGGCCGCCCGGTCGGATCCTTCCAGGCGGTCAAACACGCTTGCGCCGATATGCTCGTGCGGATCACCATCGCCCGGCATCTGGTCGCCGATGCGGTGCGGCAGGTAGCCGACGCGGATCCCGACGCCTGGGTCGCCGTCTCGATGGCGAAGTCGCACAGTTGCGCCGCCGCGGTCGACATCGCCGGTGTGGCAATGCAATTGCACGGCGGCATCGGTTACACCTGGGAGAGCGGCATCCATCGCTATCACAAACGCGCCATGCTCAACCGGGCGCTGTTCGGCTCTCCGGCGGCGCACCGCCGCAGGTTGGCCGGGCGGTACGGCAATACGGACGGATAGGGAGACTCGGGGCGCAGCCGAGTCTTCGGTTTTCCGGCGACCGACCAGTGCGGTATTTAAACTCTCTCCAAAAGAGAATACAATTTTCAGGAGTGAGATGGCTACCTTTGTCCTGGTGCACGGCGGCGGACACGGCGGCTGGTGCTATCGGTACGTGCGGGAACTGCTTCAGCAGGCCGGTCACGAGGTGTATGCGCCGACGTTGTCCGGGCTGGCCGAGCGCGCCCATCTGCGCACGGCGGGAATAGGTCTGGAGACCCACATTCAGGATGTGGCCGCGCTGCTGCACTACGAGGATCTGCGTGAGGTGATCCTGGTGGGGCACAGTTACGGCGGCATGGTGATCACCGGCGCGGCCGACCGCGCCGTGGAGCGCATCGGCCGGATCGTCTATCTGGACGCGGCGAATCCGGTGAACGGTCAGTCACTGGTCGACGTCGCCGGGCCGATCATCGAGTCCACCCGTCCCATGGGCGAGACCGTCGACGGAGTGGAACTGGTCCTGCTGCCCGCGCCGGAGGCCCCGCTGTTCTACGGGGTCACCGATCCGCAGGATTCGGCCTGGATGGCCGAGCGGCTGACCGCGCATCCGTGGCAGTGCTTCGAGGACCCGCTCGACCTGCGCAATCAGGATGCGCTGTGGGCGCTGCCGCAGTATCACATCGTGTGCACCTCGACCCTGGCCACCCGCGATCCGGAGTTGGTCGCGAAGGCGCGGGCGCACGGGCGGCTGTGGGATATCGATACCGGCCACGACCTGATGATCACCGAACCGCAGGCCGTCACCGACGCGCTGCTGGAGATCGCGGCGTACTGAGGCCGGTATCACTGCGCGGCAGACGGATTCGCCTCCTGCGACAGTCGCCGGGCGGCCAGTGCGCGCAGATCGCTGGATTTGATCTTGGCGCTACCGGTCAGGGCGATATCCGTCTCGTCGAAGAACAGCACGTGCCGAGGCACCTTGTAGCTGGCCAGCCGTTCGCGCAGATGGGCGCGGATGGCTTCGGCCTCCGGTGTCGCGCCCTCGTGCGGGACCAGGCAGGCCACCACCACCTCGCCCAGGGTGTCGTGCGGAACACCCACCGTGCGAGCGACTTTCACGCCGGGATAGCCGATCAGCGCCTCGTCCACCTCGAGTGGTGAGACGTTCGCGCCACCGGTCTTGATGATGTCGGTCAGGCGACCCTCCCAGAACAGCCTGCCGGTCGCGTCGAGATGCCCGCCGTCACCGGTGTGGAAGTAGCCGTCCGCGTCGAGGGCCTCCGACAGCGGTGTGCCGAGGTAGCCGAGCATGAGAGTCGGTCCCTTGACGCAGATTTCGCCGGATTCGCCGCGCGCGGTGACCGCATCGGTGATCGGATCGACGATCTTCACCGTCACGCCGGGCAGCGCGACGCCGCTGCTGCCCGCGTGCACCTGCTCCGGAGTGTCGGCCGGGTAACAGGTTGTGATGGTGAAGGTTTCGGTGTTGCCGTAGGCGCGTCCGGGTTCGTACCAGATCGTGGACACGGTCGGGTGGTGGGCGATCGGGGTGTGGTAGTCCACGAAGCGCATGGCGCTCAGATCCACGGTGTCCCAGTTGGGTGCGGCTTCGAGCTGGGCCCACTGATGCGGCCACGCGCCCGGGAAGTTCACCCGCTCGGCCTGCATCAGCTCCAGAGCCGCGGGGGCGTCGAAGATCGGTTGCAGCACCAGGGATCCGCCCGCGGCCAGGGTCGAGCCGAGGGCCTGCGCGAAGTTCCCGGACCAGAAGAATCCGTTGGCCACCCAGGCGCGCACGTCGTCCTCGGGACCGAAGCCGAACAGCCGCCGGAACCGCCACATCTGGATGGTCACCCCGCGATGCGCGCTGAGCACGCCCTTGGGGGCGCTGGTGGATCCGGAGGAGAAGAACAGCACGCCGGTGTCACTCGGCCGGGTGGAGGCGGCGGTCGCCTCGATCAGCTCGCGGGGTTCGCTGCGGCCGCGGGCCAGGAAGGTGTCCCAGGTGTCGATCGCGGCGGTGGGCAGCGCCGGTCCGAGCATGGCGACCCGGCGCAGGAACGGATAGCGCGCCGACCGCAGCGGGCCCAGTCCGGCCTGGCCGAGTGCGGGTTCGAGCTCGGCGAGGATCTGCGCGAAATCCCTACTGAGCACCTGTCTTTCGAACAACAGCACCGATACGCCGGACAGCCGCAGCAGCTGATCCAGCTCCGCCGCGGTCGAGAAGGTGCTCAGCGGCACCGCCACGCCACCGGCCAGGCTCGCGCCGAAGACCGCCGCGAGCCATTCGGGACGATTGGTCATCAGCACGCCGACCCGGCTGTCCCGGCCGACACCGCACGCCCGCAGCGCGCGGGCCACCGCCATCGCGCGCTCCCACAGCTCGGTGTACGACCAGCGCACCACGCCGTCGCCACTGTGCCCGGCCACGGCCTCGCGGTCGCCGTACAGCTCGGTGACCTCACGCAGAAAGCCCGGCAGGGTCAGCGCGCCCAGTCCGGGCTCGCTGTCCAGCGGAGGCCCCGAGACGATCGAGATATCCTGTGCGGCAGCGGTATCCACCACTGATCCTTTCCCGCCGCTACAGCGGCAGTTCGACCTCGGCGGTGCTCTTGACCAGCACGCCGCCGTCCTGATTGGTCAGTTGCAGCTTCACCTGGACCAGCGGCACGCCCCACGACGACTGCGGCTCCTTGCCGACGACCTCGGCATCGAAATAGGTGACATCGCCCTCGAAGGCGGGCAGCCGGAAATCGGACTTGATGTGCCGCACCAGACCGTCGATACCCGCCCAGTAGGCCAGGTAGTCGGTGCACCAGCCGCCCATCGTCGCGCCGTAGCCGTACGCGCGGGCCATGCCGACCTTCCCGGCCTTGTCCTGGTCGATATGTCCGCGCGAGGGCCCGACGTACAGTCCGTCCCGTAGCCGCGGATCGATCCGGGCGCCCTCCTCGTCGAAGGCGAAGCCCTCGGTCCAGCCGGGATCCTGGTACACCCACGGATCATCGACGCCCTCGGGGGTGACCCAGTGGAAAGTGCCCCAGATGTTGAACAGGAACGCGCGGTACTCGGTGGTGAAACTCGCGATGCTGTGCGGGCCGATCACCCGGCGCGGCAGGGTGTCCCCGACCTTCACCTCGTCGAAATGCGGTGAGACGCCGAGTCGATTGGAGATCAGCCATTCGGTGCGCAGGCGGCCGACCTCGTCGAGTTCGGCCTCGGTCCAGCGCTTGAGTTCGCCGAGCTGGTTCTCGTACATGCCGCGCTTGTTGGCCTCGGCGGCGAGATAGCGGATGGAGGTGGATCTTTCGAGCGCGACCAGCGCGCCGTGCTGATTGCGGTGGGTGGTGTCGCCGCGCTGGAACATCGTGGGTCCGGCGAAATTCGTCGGCGCCACCTTGTAGTCGTGGAATCGGCGCTCCTGGAACAGTTTGTCGCCCGGCCGCACCGGGCAGCCGTAGAACCACCACTCCTCGCCGCCGAAGATCAGGTGGCTGCCCGGGATCCGGCCCACGCACGCCGGTGCCGCGCCGTGACCGTAATCCAGTGCGACAGCGATGGATTGGGGTGCGACGATGCCGCCGTAGCGGGATTCGCGGGCGAACTCCTGGTCCCAGTGCAGCGGGTTGGGGTAGTCCATCGCCATCACCCAGCGGCGAATGTCCGAGGCGCTGCAGGGTTCCCAGAGTTGTCCGCCGCCGACCGGTTGTCCCACTCGGGGTTCCACGTCGGACAGGTCGAGTTCCACGGCCTCCGGCTCGGCGGATTTGCTCTTACCGGCCTTGCTCGATGAAGTGCTCACTGCTGCTCTACCTTTCTGCCCGGTTCCCCGGGGGCGGCGCGTCCGCGCGGCCCGGGGAACCGGATGTTGCTCTCAGCGATTGACGTCCACGACGATGCGTCCGCGCACCGTGCCGTCGATGAATCTGCTCGCCGCACCGATGGCGTCCGCCAGGGCGATCTCCTCGGTCAGCGATTCCAGCGCGGCGGGGTCCAGATCGCGGGACAGCCGCTCCCACACGGTGATTCGCCGCGGGCGCGGCGCCATCACACTGTCGATGCCCAGCAGGCTGACCCCGCGCAGAATGTGCGGGGCGACCGTCGACGGGAAGTCCATCCCATGCGCCAGGCCGCAGGCCGCGACCGCACCGCCGTAGCGGGTCTGCGCGCAGGCGTTGGCCAGGATCTGGCTGCCCGCGGTGTCCACCACACCGGCCCAGCGTTCCTTCTGTAGCGGTTTGCCGCGCTCGGAGAGTTCGGCGCGGTCCACGACGGTGGTCGCGCCGAGCCGGCGCAGATAGTCGGCCTCGGCGGTTTTGCCGGTCGCCGCGGCCACGGTGAAGCCCGCCGCGGTGAGCAGCGCGATGGCGATACTGCCGACGCCCCCGGTCGCGCCGGTGACCAGCACCTCGCCCTGCTCGGGTCGCACGCCGAAGGAGTGCAGCGCCTCCACGCACAGGCTCGCGGTGTAGCCCGCGGTGCCGATCGCCATCGCCTGACGGCTGCTGAATCCGGACGGCAGCGGCACCAGCCAGTCACCGTTGAGGCGAGCGCGCTGAGCCAGTCCGCCCCAATGCTTCTCGCCCACACCCCAGCCGTTGAGCACCACCCGGTCACCGGCGGAGAATTCGGCGTGGCTGCTCTCGGTGACCACACCGGCCAGGTCGATGCCGGGCACCAGCGGGAAGGTGCGCGCGATCGGGGAGGATCCGGTGATCGCCAGGGCGTCCTTGTAATTCAGCGTCGAGTACTCCACCTCGACGGTGACGTCACCGTCCGGGAGCCGGCTCTCGTCCAGGCTGGTCGCGGAAACCGTCTGCCCGGCATCGGTTTTGTCGATCACGAGTGCGGAAAACATAGGGGGAGAGGTCCTTTCTGGTTGTCGACAGATCTCAGCGTGCGGTCCAGCCGCCGTCCACGACGATCGTCTGGCCGGTGACATAGGCCGCCGCGTCACCGGCGAGCCATACGATGGCCCCGGCGATGTCACCGGCGACCGCCTGCCGGGGCAGGGGGGTGTTGCGGCGCAGATATTCCGCGCCGCGTTCGCTGTCGTAGAGGGAGTCGGTGATCTCACTGCGGAAGAAGCCCGGGGCCACGGTGTTCACCCGGATCGAATGCCGCGCCCACTGCACCGCCAGTTCGGCGGTGAGCCCGGACAGGCCCGCCTTGCTCGCCGCGTAGGACGCCTGCGGAATGCCCGGCACTCCGACGCGCCCGCTGATCGAGGACACGTTCACGATCGAGCCGCGCCCGGCCTCGCACATATGCGGAAATACCTGCTGTGCCAACATTAATGGCGCGATCAGATTGAGATCCATGGTGCGGCGCACATCGGTGAGCGGTTCGGATTCGGCGCGTTCGGCGCCGAATCTGTTGCCCGCGGCGTTGATCAGGATCTCCGGTGGGCCGAGCGCGTCGGCCACCGCGGGCACGAGCTGCCCGATCCCCTCCAGGTCGGACAGATCGCAGGTGATCGCCGCGCCGCCGATATCCTCGGCCAGTTCCGCGAGCCGGTCATGTCGCCGGGCCACCACCGCGACCCGCGCGCCGAGTCCGGCCAGGGCTCGGGCGACCTCCGCGCCCAGGCCCGAGGACGCGCCCGTCACGATCGCCACGCGATCGTGCAGGTCGAACATGCGGGCGGCGGTGTCACCGGGAGGTTCCGGTCCGGCGGCGTTGTCGGCCACGTGCTTACCCAATCGTCAGTAGGGGCGGGGGTGCGGCGACCGGTGGCGGTCGAGCAGTTCGGGCAGCCGGGTGCGCTCGACCTTGCCCATCGCGTTGCGTGGCAGATCCGGTACGGCACACCAGATTTCGGGGACCTTGTAACCGGCCAGCTCGCGCCGGCACAGCGCATCCAGGGCATCGAAATCGAGTGTGGCGCCGGCACTCTGGATCAGGGCCGCGACGCGCTGGCCGAGTCGTTCGTCCGGCACCGGGCACAGGGCGACGGCGGCGACGCTCGGATCGGCGGCGAGGATCCGCTCCACCTCGAGCGGATAGATATTCGCCCCGCCGCGGATGATGACCAGTTTCTTGCGGTCCAGCACCGTCAGCCAGCCGTCGGCGTCGACGGTGCCGATATCGCCGGTCGCGATCGGGCCGGGTTCCGGCGGGCGGATGCTGCCGCTGTCCCAATGGCCCAGGAGCGGCCGCCACTGTCCGGCGTACGGTCCGGTCGTGGTCGCGGTGAGGCACAGTTCGCCGAGTTCCCCGGGCGGAAGTCGCTTGCCTGCATCG
Organism: Nocardia jiangxiensis NBRC 101359; assembly: GCF_000308615.1. GTDB lineage: Bacteria > Actinomycetota > Actinomycetes > Mycobacteriales > Mycobacteriaceae > Nocardia > Nocardia jiangxiensis. The sequence continues at coordinate 357,050 of NZ_BAGB01000047.1, read as the reverse complement.
TCGTAGGCCGCGACGTCGTACTGCGGGAGCAGTTGCCCGCTCGCCCGGGAACGTCGCTCGTGGCCGACGGGGTCGATCGAGACGACCGCCGGGGCTTCGGTGAGTCCGTATGTGGCTCTGGGGGTTATGCCGTGCGCGGCGGCGAAATCGGCGAACAGGTTCTCGCCTGCGTCACCGCCGCCGCTCCAGACCTCTCGCAGGGAACCGAGATCCAGGTGCGGTCGTCGCGCCAGATCGAAGACCTGCGCGGGTGCGCCGTTCCAGACCGTCACGCGCCGGGTGCTGATCCAGTCCGCGACGCCGTCGACGTCGCGGCGGTCCATGATGACCGCGCAGCCGCCCGCCTGCGCGGTGAGCAGGGTGGACAGCACCATGAGGTTCAGGATGGTCAGGGGGAAGCTGTCGCCCTTGCGTAGCTCCGGTCCCCAGCCGCGGGTCTCGACCAGTGTCGCGCCCGGCAGCAGGAGGTTGTGGTGGCTGTGCACCACGGCTTTCGGGCGTCCCGAGGTGCCGCTGGTGAAGGCGATGGCCGCGGGATCGTGCGGGTCCGGGGTAATCGTCGGGGCCGGGTCGGCGCGGTCGAGCAGGTCGGCCCATCGGGGAGCATCGATGCGGCCGGGAACGTCTGTGCGGCAGCGTTCTCCGGCCAGCAGGACCGTGGGTGCGCAGGTCTCGTGCAGTCCGGTCTGCTCGCTCTCGGACAGCGCCTCGCCGATGCCCGCCCAGATCGCGCCGATGCGCGCGACGCCGTGGAAGGCGGCAACGATGTCCAGGTCATTGGGCAGACAGGCCGCCACGCGGTCGCCCGGACGCACGCCGAGCGACCATAGTGCGCCGGCGGCGCGATCGGCCCGCTCGTTCAGTTCGGCATATGACCAGATGCCCGAGGCCGCCTCGATCGCGGGGGAGTCCGGACGGGTTCGCAATGCGGTGTCCAGCACCCGCGCGATCGTGCCCGGACTGTTGCGCTGGGACGCCGCGCCGGTGCTACTTTCCACGCTCCCTTTGATATCAGTATCTTTACTATCCTTGCAAGGATTAATCCGATACTCTGACAGACGCGCCACCGGGACCGGCCCGCGATAGTCCGTCCCGCCGCGCTGCGCGCTGAGTACCGCTCGGCCGCACCGTCATCCTGCGCCCGCGACACCCTCGATTCCGGCGTCCGTCCGAACGTGGAGGACGCATTTAACGGTTCTCCCGTCTGAAGGCGGGAGATTTCCAGCTCAGACCGCAACCGGACCGTCCACCCGGAGGAGGTGATCCGATTGTCCGACATCCTCGACACCGACGTGGCCCCGTTCTGCCACGGCCGGAATCACTCTGGCAGCGTTCCGGTCCCGACTGTCGGCGTAGCCGCAGTCTGCGCACCGGAAGTCTCTCTCGTGCAGTTCGAGTCGCTTGGTTCTCGCGAAACATCGACTGCACGTCGTTGTCGTGTACGCGGGCCGGATCATCACCACCTTCCGCCCGGCCCGCACGGCACGCTCGACAAGTTCGCGCTTGGCCGCACCGATCGCAGCGTCAGCCGCCTTACGCGCCATGGTCGACTTGGCCAGAAACTTCGGCTTGAAGTCCTCGATGGCGATCAGATCATGTTGGTCGACAACATGTTCGGCCCATACTCGGGAGTCGTGGACGGTTCGCCGGGCGGCTTTCTTCGCCAGTCGGGCGGCTTGTCGCTTGGCGTCGATGTAGCCCCGCGACTGAGGGCGTGCCTTGCGGTGACGCCGGGCCATCGTGCGTTGTGCTTTCGCCAACTTGGCGGCGCATCGCCTGCGGTGACCGAGATGAGGCAAATCGAAGGTTGGGTCGGTGGTCGTCGCCGCGGTGGTCACACCCCAGTCGATCCCGATGCCACCCCGGCCGCGTCGAGGGGCTGTGGTCTGGCGGCGGACGACGAAGGAGGCATACCAATGCCCGAGACTGTTCCTGCTGACGCGGACCGCTCTCGGCTCGGATGGCAATTCTCGCGACCAGACGACCGGGATCGTGATGCCCTTGGGCAGTATCAGACGACTCTCACGAAGCGAGAACGCTCGTTTCGTGTACTCCAACGACGGCAGGGAAGTCCTGCGGGACTTCACCTTCGGGCGACCACCCTTTGACTGTGAAAGAATTTGTCATGCACCACAAACGACGCGTTCATCCTGTCTTCTCCGCCGTGAATGACGGAGTATCCAAGGCGGATTCCCGATGACGCACAGCGGTCCGCTGTCGGGAGTGCGAGTCATCGATCTGACGGCGATGGTCATGGGGCCGTACTGCACGCAGATCATGGCGGATATGGGCGCGGATGTGATCAAGATAGAACCGCCCGCCGGGGACAACACACGGTACATCTCCGCCGGGCCCGAACCCGGCATGGGCGGGGTGTTCGTGAACGTCAACCGCGGAAAACGCAGTGTGGTACTGGATCTGCGGTCGCCGGAGGGCAAGCGGGCGCTGCGGGAGCTGATCCGCGAGGGCGATGTGTTCATCCATTCCATGCGCGGCAAGGCGATCGCCCAACTCGGCTTCGACTACGAGGCGGTCAGCGCGATCAATCCCGCCATCGTGTACACCAACTGCTACGGATACGGCCGCCGCGGCACCGATGCGGATCTGACCGCCTACGACGACACCATCCAGGCCGAGTGCGGACTGCCCTCGGTGCAGGAACAGCTCACCGGCACAGCGGGTTACGTCGCCACCATCATGGCCGACAAGGTCGCCGGACTGACCGCGCTGTACGCGACGACGATGGCGCTGTTCCATCGCGAACGCACCGGCGAAGGCCAGGAGGTGGAGGTCGCCATGTTCGAGACCATGGCGGCGTTCCTGCTCGTCGAACATGCCAACGGCGCGATGTTCTCGCCGCAGCTGGGACCGGCGGTGTATCACCGTGCGGTGGACCGCAATCGGCGGCCGTACCGGACCAAGGACGGGTACATCTCCGCGCTGGTCTACAACGACAAACAGTGGGCGGCGTTCGTCGACGCGGTGCAACCTCCCTGGGCCGGACCGGAATTCGCCACGCTCGCCCAGCGCGCGAAACGCATCGATACCGTGTACGCGCTGCTGGGGGAGACCTTCGCCGAGCGAACCACGCACGACTGGCTCGAACTGCTGCGTTCGCGGGACATCCCGTGCGCGCCGGTGCGCACGCTGGACGAGCTGTTCGACAATCCGCATCTGAACTCGGCGGAATTCTTCGAAACCGTCGAGGCTCCGTACGGGCCGGTGCGTTATCCCGGTGTGCCGACGTGGTTCTCGCGCACACCGGGGCGGGTGGCCGGACCGGCGCCCCGGCTCGGTGAGCACACCGCCGAGATCGTGGACGGGGGGCGCGCATGAAGGTGATCGACGCCGCGCATCTGGATGTCGCGGAATTCCTGCGGCCGGGTGACCGGATCGTCATCGGGCAGGCGTGCGGGGAGCCGACCACGTTGCTCGAGGGACTGATCGCGGGGGCGGGTGCGATCGAGGGGGTGTCCGCGTTCATCGCGACGAGCTTTTCCGGACTGCTGACTCCCGAAGCGACACAGGGAGTTTCGATGTCGAGCATGGGGGCGATCGGCGCGCTGCGGTCGCTGACCGCCGCCGGGCGGCTCGAGGTGATCCCGTGCCATGTCGGCCGGGTGGGGCCGTTGATCGAAGCGGGGATCATCGGGTGCGACGTGGCCTTCGTGCAGGTCTCACCGCCGGATGCGCAGGGCGACTACAGTTTCGGGCTGATCAGCGATTACGTGCGGGCCGCCGTGGAGCGGGCGCGGGTGGTCGTCGCGGAGGTCAACGACCGGGTGCCGTGGACATACGGTTGGACGCTGCGGGCGAGCGAGATCGACTACGCGGTAACGGTTTCCCGCGACCCGGTGCAGGTGCGGCCCGCCCGGATCACCGAGATCGACTCCGCCATCGCGAAATACGCCGCCGCCTATATCGAGGACGGCTCGGTGCTGCAGACCGGTGTCGGCGCGGTGCCTGATGCGATGCTGCGGCTGCTGCACGACCGCCGGGATCTGGGCGTGCATTCGGGCATGATCGGCGACGGCCTGGTCGATCTGGCCGAGGCCGGTGTGCTGACCAACGCGCGCAAGCGGATCGATCCGGGCGTCTCGATCACCGGCGCGCTGATCGGCACCGACCGGCTCTACGCATTCGCGCACCGCAACAAAGGGATTCGCATGTGCGCGACCTCGTACACACACGACGCATCCGTACTCGCGCAACTCGACCGGCTGGTGACGCTCAACTCGGCGCTCGAGGTGGACCTCACCGGCCAGGTCAATGCCGAGCAGACCGGCGCGGCCTATCTCGGCGGGACCGGCGGTCAGGTCGATTTCGTGCGAGCCGGTGGGTGCTCGCCGGGCGGCCATTCGGTGATCGTGCTGCCCTCGACCGCGAAGAAGGGCACGGTCAGCCGGATCACCGCCGCGCTGAGCGGGCCGGTGACCACAGCGCGCAGCGATGTGGACGTGATCGTCACCGAGTACGGCGCGGCCGAGCTGCGCGGGCGGACCCTGGCCGAGCGCACCCGTCGCCTGGTCGCCATCGCGCACCCCGACTTCCGGGAAGACCTGGAACGGGTGGCGCACACCATCCAGCAGAGAGGTTTCTGAATGCACGGCGCGGTCCTGTTCGACGCACGCGAGGACGGTATCGCCGTCATCACCCTGAACCGCCCCGAGATCCGCAACTGCCTGACCGCCGAGGTGCGTGCGGGCCTGGCCGAGGCGTGGGAGCGATTCGAGCGGGATCCGTTGCTGCGCGTCGCGATTCTGACCGGTGCGGGGGATCGGGCGTTCTGTGCGGGCGGCGATCTGAAGGAGATGGTGGAGACCGGGACGCGGGTGCCGCCCCGGGAGATGTTCGCCCTGCCGTACGACACAGTGGAGCTGTCCAAGCCGACCATCGCGGCGGTCAACGGCGTCGCCTATGCGGGCGGGTGGATGATCGCGCAGGCCTGTGACCTGTGCGTCGCGTCCACCACCGCGCGTTTCGCGATCACCGAGGTGAAGGTCGGCCGCAGCGCTCCCTGGGCCGCACCGCTGATCCACATGATCCCGCAGCGGATCATGATGGAGATCATGCTGACCGGCAAGCCGATCACCGCTCGCCGGGCGTACGAGGTCGGCCTGGTCAATCGCGTCGCCGAACCCGGCGAACTACTCGCTGCCGCAGTGGAATTGGCCACCGAGGTGCTCGTCGGAGCGCCACTCTCGGTCCGCGCGGCCCGCGAAACCGTCATGCTGGCAACGGAAATGGGCCGTTCGGCGGCGCTGCAGGCCGCGCGCAGCGCCTCGGAGCTCTGCTACAACAGCGAGGACGCTCAGGAAGGCCCCCGCGCCTTCGCCGAAAAGCGTTCGCCGCGTTGGCAGGGGCGGTGACCGCCGGAGTCGCAGTGTCTTCGAGCATCGGCAGCGCTCGGCCCGCCACGCAACTGCTGGAGCAGCGTGACGGGCCGTGGCGGCAGGCACTGTGCGCTACGGCAGGCGTGCTCAGCCGTGCGCCGCGCCGGTGAGTGGGTGCGCCTGGAAGAAATCCCACATGGTGGCGGTGGCGTCGATGGATGTCGTGGTGGAGCCGACCAGGGGAGTCGGCGAGACGATCGACGCGTGGCCGGGCCAGGTGTGGCCGCCGCCCAGGACGCTGTAGAGCTCGACCGTGCCGTCGGCCGGGCACTGGTAGGTGGTGAGGGTGACGTCGGCGGCGACCTTGCGCTGCACGGGTTGTCCGGTGCAGCCGTTGCGTCGGGCCCAGGCGGCGGCGTTGGCGGGGATGTCGGTGGGGCCGGGGCCGTTCTGCGCGCCGCTGGACGACCCGCCGTCCGGCGCGGGCAGGTATCGCGCGTTGACGCCCTGGCCGCCGCCGTAGGCGACGAGCGGATCGGCCGTGCCGTGGAAGGCGACCACCGGCACCGGGCGCTGGGTCCGGCACCAGGTGAAGTTCTGCAGCCCGGCGACCGAGGCCACCGCCGCGATCCGGTCGGACAGCTGGCAGGCCAGCGAGGAGGTGGTGAACGCACCCATCGACAGCCCGGCCACGTACACCCGGCGCAGATCTATGCAGGAGGTCGCCTCCACGTGCGACATCAACTGGGACAGGTAGGACACGTCGGCGCTGTTCGGGCTGAAATCCCACCGGGGCCAACCCGGTTCGTCGATCTGCGGGGTGATCGTCGCGAAGCCGTGGCTGTCGCCGTACGGGCCCAGACCGCTGCCCTCGTGTTCGAGCACGGCGAGTTCGAGATAGCCGTGCAGGTCGAATACCAGGGGCAGCGGGTGGTTCGCGGCGGGGGGAAGGTCTCGGATGTAGGTCCCGGAGCGCCCGGCCGCGCTGAAGTGCTGAGTGGACTGCCCCGAGGGGGCGGCGGGGGCGTGGCAGCCGGAGGATTCCACGGGGGCAACCGAATTCGCGGGCGCGGCCTCGGCGGTCCCGCCGACGGCGGTGAGGGTGGTGGCCGCGAGCGCGGCGGCGGCGATCATCGCGCGGGCGGTGCCCCGCAGCACCGACCACGAAGATGCGGCATTCTCGATCATGAGAGGCATGCTCGCACGCCTGTGGGTGTTCGTGCGGCGGTTCGCCGCCGGATCCTCGACGGAACTCTGGCGTCGATATTTGCGAGGTTCCACGCTGGAAAGAATAATATTCTTGTGATCGAGAATTATGATTCCCGTCCTGCGGGTGATATTGCGAGCCGGATCGCGGCACGCACACTGGCCGACCGGGAGGCGGTCTACGCGGGCGAGGTGCGGCGGCTGCTGGATGCGGCGCTCGAGCTCATCCGCACCGCGGGTACCGGCGCGCGCCCCCGGGTGGCCGATATCGTCGCGGCCGCGGGCCTGTCCAATGACGCGTTCTACCGGCACTTTCCGTCGAAGGACGCGCTCATCGCCGTGCTCATCGAGGACGGTGCGGACCGTCTGGTCAGCTATGTCGCGCACCGGATGGACAAGCAGGACACCCCGCGCGACGCGGTGCGGGCCTGGGTGGAGGGTGTGCTGTCCCAGGCCGCCGACGAGACCGCGACGACCACCCGTGCGGTGCTCTGGAACGCGGGCGCGCTGACCCCGGCCATCGACGCGGGCTCACCGCTGCCCGGCGGTCGGCTCGCGCTGCTGCTGCACCGCCCGTTCACCGAATTGGGCAGCGTCGCTCCGGAATTCGATGCCGGACTGATCGCCCACGCGACCGTGGGACGCCTCTCGGACTATCTGTGGCGACGCGAGGAACCCACCGCCGCGGATGTCGACCGAGTGACCGCGTTCTGCCTGCGGGCGCTCACGATTCGGCAGGATTCCGCAGGGCGCTGAGCGGCGCGTAATTGGCCCAGCCCTGCTCGGGCCAGTTGAACCAGCCCGCCGAGGCCGAGGTGCCGCCGTCCGGATGCAGGGTGGTGCCGGTCAGATACGCCGACAGATCCGAGGCCAGGAACACCACGCAGCCGGAGATGTCGGTGACCTCCCCGGAACGTCCCAGCGGTATCGCGACGCGCACACCGACGGGATCGTCCATCGCGCGCTCACCCTGCCCGTGCCCGATGCGCGCCAGGTTGGGCGTCGGAACATAGTCCGGTGCAACGCAATTGACCCGGATCCGGTCCGGGGCGAGTTCGATCGCCAAGGTCCGGGAGAACTGCTCGACCGCGGCCTTGGCCGCGGAATAGACCGCGAAACCCGGTGCGGCGCGGTGCGCTTCGATGGTGGTGATGGTGACGATGCTGCCCCCGCGCCCGCCCGCGCGGATCCGCGGCGCGGCCAGCGAACAGGCGTGCATGACGTGCAGCAGATTCGCCCGCAGCAGCGCGTCCCAGCCCTTGGGGCGGGTCTCGGTGAACGGCGCACGGAAGGTACCGCCGACCACGTTCACCAGCGTATCCAGCCGTCCCCACCGCTGATCGACCTCGTCGAACAGCGCGGTGAGCGCCTCGGGATCGCGGGCGTCCCCGATCTGCACCACCGCATCGTGGCCACCCTCGGCGAGTGCGGTGCGCAGATCCGCGGCCGCCTCGGGGTCGAGGTCGAGCACGGCCGTGCGCACGCCGTTGGCGGCCAGATCCGTCACGATGGCCCGGCCCAGGCCGCCCGCGCCGCCGGTGACCACGGCCACCCGATCGGCCAGTCCGCTGCGCTGCTCGAACCAGCTCGAGCCGGATGTGCCTGTGTCGTTTCGTATTTCGCTCATCGTCTACCGCAGGTAGGTCGCGCCGAAGGATTCGATGAAATCCAGTGTCGCGGTGCGTTCCCCGGCTCGCGCCGATACCACGACCCAGGTGATCCCGGCCTTGTCGAGTTCGGCGAACGCCTCCCGATTCCGGTCCGGATCGTCGGTGGGCGTGCCCAGTCCCTCGTCGTGGTAGGAGTACACCACGTCGATCGGGTCGGTGCGGCCCTGTTCCTGCGCGGAGGCCCGCAGTTCGGCGATGTCCCCGGCCAGCTGCCCGATCGGGCCGAGTTCGGGAGTCCTTGCGGTGGAACTCAATTGGGGACCGCCGGACATCGGCATCCAGCCCTGTGCGTGCGTGGCGACCCGGCGCCGGGTGAGTTCGGAATTGCCGCCGATCCAGATCGGAATCGGATCCTGCACCGGCCGCGGGCGGGCGATCACGTCGCGGGCGTTGAAATGCCGGCCGGCATAGCTGAACGGTTCACCGCTCCAGTGCAGCGGCAGGGTGTCCAGGGCCTCGTCGAACAGCGCGTTACGTTCCTCGAAATCGATGCCCAGAGCGTGGAATTCGCTCTTCTGATAACCGGTGCCCAGGCCCAGGATCGCCCGGCCGCCGGACAGTTTGTCCAGCGTGGCCGCGGCCTTGGCGAGCAGGAAGGGATTGCGGTACGGCGCGACGGCCAGATACGTCAGCAGCCGCAGCCGTTCGGTCGCGCCTGCGATATATCCCAGTGCCACCAGCGGATCGAGCGTTTGATGTCCGCCCGAGGCCAGCCAGCGTGCGCCGGGGATCGGATGTTCGCTCAGCGACAGCGCGTCGAATCCGGCGCGCTCGACCGCGATCGCGACCTCGCGCAACGGGCCCGCGTCCAGAATGTCGCCGTCGTACCCGGTGGTTTCCGGGTAGTGGAAGATGAATCGCATCTCAACGTCCTCGTTTGACCTGATTGAACGGCACGCCGCGGTCCGCGGCGTATTCGCGGGGCATGCCCAGCACCCGTTCGCTGATGATGTTGCGAGCCATCTCGGTACTGCCACCGGCCAGGCTCCAGGCGTTGCGGAACAGGTAGTCCAGGCCGATCCGCGCGATTCCGGGTCCGTCCGCGTCTCCGGTCACCGCCGCCGAGCCAGCGATCGTCATCGCGGAATCGGTTTGCTGCCAAGTGGTTTCGGCGCCGAACAGCCGGACGACGGATCCGGCGGCCGGAGGCATCGCGCCACTGGAGATGGCCTGGGTGACATGGTCGATCAGCTGATTGCGGACCACGTTCATCATCCGCGCCGCGCCGATGTCCTCGCGCACCCTCGGATCGTCCAGACGGCCGGTGTCGCGGGCCAGATCGACCAGGACGTTCGTATCCGCGCCGAGGTGGGGGCGTCGGCCGCTGGTGTACGGCGAGGTGCCGCCCATCGCCGCGCGTTCGTGCACCAGCAGCCGCGAGGTCGCCGCCCAACCGCCGCCGACCTCCCCGATCACGGCGTCGGCGGGCAACCGGACGTCGTCGAAGAATTCCTGGCAGAACTCGGTGGATCCGGTGACCTGTTTGATCCGCTGAATGCTCACCCCGGGCGCGTGCACCGGGACCAGGAACATCGTCAAGCCGTTGTGCTTGGGCACATCCCAGTCGGTGCGGGCCAGGCACAACCCGTAGTCCGCGCCGTACGCACCCGAACTCCAGATCTTGGAGCCGTTGAGAATCCAATCGTCACCGTCGCGATCCGCGCGGGTGGTCAGGCCCGCCAGATCCGATCCGCCCTTGGGTTCGGACAGGAATTGCGCGAGGATCTCCTCGCCCTGCAGCACGGCGGTCAGATGTGTGCGCTTCTGCTCCTCGGTGCCGAGTTCGGCGAGGGTGGCCGCGCAGATGGCCAGGGTGGGCACGTTCAGCTCGAGTGGCATCTCGTAGCCGAGCGACTCATCGGTGAAGGCACGCTGATGAGCGAGTGTGAGTCCCTGTCCGCCATAGGCTTTCGGGAAGCAGATGCCCGCGAAGCCGCCCTCGGACAGGATGCGCTGCAACCGGCGGGCGCGATCCCAGCTCTCGTCGTCGGGGACGCCGAGCCGCGACTGCGAGGCGGGCGGGAGGTTCTCCTTCAACCAGCGCCGGGCCCGGTCGCGGAAGGCGTCGACGGGTTCGAGTTCGGTGTTTTCGGGTGCGGTGCTCATGCGGCGCTCCGGACGAGTAGGTCGGTGATGCGGCGGTGGTGCTCCTCGGGCGTGCCGTACAGAGCCCGGCCGAGAGTGACTCGCCGCAGGAACAGGTGCAGATCGTGTTCCCAGGTGACGCCGATGCCGCCGTGGATCTGTACGCAGTCCTGCACGATGACCGGTGCTTTCCCGCTCACGTACGCCTTCGCGACGCTGACGAGTTCCGCCGCGGTGGACGGGCTGTCGTCGATGGCCGCCGCCGCGGCGCGGGAAGTGGCCTCGCACGCCTCGAGCCAGGTCTTGTTGTCGGCCATGCGATGTTTGAGGGCCTGATAGGAGGCCAGCGGGCGACCGAAGGTGTAGCGGTCGAACATCCAGTCCACGGTGGCGTCGAAGGCGCGGCGGGTGGCCGCGGTCGATTCCGCGGCGGTCAGCGCGGCGGCGATGTGGAGCTGGGATTGCACTGCGGCCGTGGCGCTTTCGCCGCTCTGCACCACCGCCTCCGCGCCGACGGCGACATCGTCGAACTCCACCCGGGCGGTGCGGCGGACCAGATCCAGCGTCCACGTCGGGGTGACGGTGACCCCGGGACTGTCGGTGCGGACGAGCAGTTGGATCGGCCCGTCCGGGCCGGCCGCGGTGACCAGCAGGACATCGGCGGTATCCCCGGCCTCGACGCGGTCCTTGCAACCGGTGAGGCGGTATCCGTCGCCGTCGGGTTCGGCGCGGGTCCGGCCCGGGGCCAATTCGAGCCCGTGCTGCGGTTCGTACAGCGCCCATGCGGCGATCAGATCGCCCGCGACGATCTCGCCGATGATCTCGGCGAATCGGTCGCCCACGGCCACCAGGCCGGACAGTACGGCGCTGGTGGGCAGCAGCGGTCCCGGCGCGCAGGCATGGCCGAATTCCGTGGCCACCAGGGCCAGTTCGGTCATCGGCCGCCCGGAGACCGAACCGCCGCCCAGGCTCTCGGGCACCAGCATGGCCGTCCAGCCCAGCTCCGCGCCCCGCCGCCACCAGTCGCGGTCGAATCCCGTTGCGGTGTCGGCGAGTTCGCGAATCACCGGAATGGATGCGGTGCGGTCGAGGAACTCGCGGGTGGTGGTCTGGAACAGCAGCTGATCGCCGGTCGGTTCCGCAGTCATGGTTTACGGTCCTCCACTTTCTCAGCGATCCTCATTTGACGGCCTTGCCCAGCAATGTGAGAATCGGATCATCAGTTAATGAGAGTATCATTCTCATGGATCGGATGGACGGTGCAACCGCCGCCGCCCGAAGGGAGTCAGCAGTGGTGAACGACGTCACGTCGACGGACTTTTTCCTGGGGCGCGAGCTCCTCGAGGACCCGTACCCATACTTCGACGCCCTGCGGGCGCAATGTCCCGTCACCAAGGAGAACCACCACGGCGTCTACATGGTGACCGGGTACGACGAGGCGCTCGAGGTGCTCAACGATCCGGAGAAGTACTCCTCGGTCACCTCGGTGACCGGGCCGTTTCCGGGATTTCCGGTCCCGCTCGAGGGCGATGACATCAGCGAGCTGATCGAGAAGCACCGCGACGAGCTGCCCTTCAGCGATCAGCTGCCGACCCTGGATCCGCCGGTGCACACCCAGCACCGCGGTCTGCTGATGCGGCTGATCACGCCCAAGCGGCTCAAGGAGAACGAGCAGGCGATGTGGTCGATCGCCGATCGGATCCTGGACGAATATCTCGCCGCCGACTCGGCCTGCTTCATCCGGGATTTCGCCGGCCCGTTCACGCTGTACACGATCGCCGATCTGCTCGGCGTCCCGCCGGACGATCAGGAGCAGTTCCTGTACACCCTGCAGCGCGATCCGCATCGCAGCGAGGGCAACGCCATCGGCAGCACCAAAGGTGATGCCATGCAGGAGAATCCGATCGAATTCCTGTACGAGAAATTCTCCGCCTACATCGAGGACCGGCGTCGTGAACCGCGCGGGGACGTGCTGTCCAGCATGGCCGAGGCGACGTTCGCCGACGGGACCGAGCCGCCGGTGCGCGATGTGGTCGCGGTCGCGGCGAATCTGTTCTCCGCCGGTCAGGAGACCACGGTCCGGCTGCTCAGCTCGGCGCTGCGGGTGATTGCCGAACAGCCCGAGATCCAGCGGCTACTGCGCGAGGATCACTCCCGGATCGGCAATTTCCTCGAGGAGGTGCTGCGCACCGAGAGTCCGGTGAAGGGCGATTTCCGGCTCTCGAAGGTGCCGGTCACCGTGGGCGGGGTGGATCTGCCCGCCGGGACCACGCTGATGGTCGTCAACGGCGGGGCCAACCGGGATCCGCGCAAGTTCACCGATCCCTCGACCTTCGATCCGCAGCGTTCGAATGCGCGCCAGCACATTTCGTTCGGGCGCGGCATTCACACCTGCCCGGGTGCGCCGCTGGCTCGCGCGGAATCGCGGGTGGCGATCGAACTGCTCCTGAAGCGCACCAGCGATATCCGGATCGATGAGAAGGTGCACGGCCCCGCCGATGCGCGCATCTACAAGTATGTGCCGACGTTCGTGCTGCGCGGTCTGACCGAGCTGCATCTGGAATTCGACATCGCCGAAAGCGAGGCGTAATGAAGGTTTCGATCGATTCGGACCGCTGTCGCGGCCACGGGATCTGTCTGGGTATCTGCCCGGAGGTATTCGAGCTCAGTGACGACGGGTACGCCGAGGCGGGGCCGGACGTCGCTCCGGAATTCGAGGACGCTGTGCGTGAGGCCGCTCAGGCATGCCCGGAACAGGCCATCGTCGTGAGCTGATCGCGCGGGCGTGGCACAGCCGAGTTCGATCGGAGGGAGCGCGAGATGCGTGAGACCGGTACATCGTCCGATTCCGGTGCGGCGCAGGGGGATCGGCCGCCCGGTGCGGCGGCACTGACACTCGGATGGCATGCCGAGCGGACGCCGGATCGTCCCGCTGTCGTGCTCGCCGCCGGCGGTGAGGTGGTGACCTATGCGCAGCTGGAGGATCGTTCGATCCGTTTCGCACGGGCGCTGCGGGCGCGGGGACTGAAGGTCGGCGACCATATCGCGATCCTGCTGGAGAACAATCGGCAGTTCCTCGAGATCGCCTGGGCGGCACAGCGTTCCGGGCTGTACTACACCGCGGTGAACCGGCACCTGACCGCCGGTGAGGTGCAGTACATCCTGGACGACTGCGGCGCCACCGCGCTGATGACGAGTGAACCGCTCGCCGAGGTGGTGTCGGGTCTGGACCTGTCCCGGGTCCCGATCCGGATCTGCGCGGCCGGGCGGATCGAGGGGTTCGAGGACTACCCGGAGGTGTTGGCCGGGTCCTCGGGTGAACCGCTGGGGACAGAGGAGTGCGAGGGCCGCGAGATGCTCTACTCCTCGGGAACGACCGGGCGGCCCAAGGGGATTCGCAAACCCCTCCCGGCCACGCCGCTGGGTGATCCCGAGGCCCCGCCGGTGCAGATCGCCCGCGGTCTGCTGGTGAGCGGCGCCCGGGAAGACGCGGTGTACCTCTCGCCCGCGCCGCTGTATCACGGTGCGCCACTGGTGTTCTCGATGTCCTGGCAGCGGATGGGCGCGATCGTGATCGTGATGGAGCGCTTCGATCCGCGGCTGTATCTCGAACTGGTCCAACGGTATCGGGTGACGCACACTCAGCTGGTGCCGACGATGTTCGTGCGGATGCTGCGGCTCGCGCGCGAGGAACGCGAGAGCTACGACCTGTCCAGTCTGGTGGACGTGGTGCACTCGGCCGCGCCGTGCCCGGTCCCGGTCAAGCGGCAGATGCTGGACTGGTGGGGCCCGATCATCAGCGAATACTATTCGGGCACCGAGGATGTGGGGAACACCTACATCTCCGCGGGGGAATGGCTCGCGCATCCCGGCTCGGTGGGCAGGCCCGCGCAGGAATGTCACATCGTCGGCGAGGACGGTGCGGAGGTGCCCGTCGGACAGGTCGGCGTGGTGTACTTCGCCGGTGGCCGCGGGTTCGAATATCACCACGATGCGGCCAAGACGGCGTCGGTCACGCACGAGAAGGGCTGGCGCACTCTCGGGGACATGGGCTATCTCGACGGGGACGGTTATCTGTACCTGACCGACCGGCAGGCCCACATGATCATCTCCGGCGGCGTCAACATCTATCCGCAGGAGGCGGAGAACATCCTGGCCTCGCATCCGGTCATCGCGGATGTCGCGGTGATCGGCGTTCCCGACGAGGAGATGGGCGAGTCGGTGAAAGCCGTTGTACAACTGGTCGATACCGCTGCCGGGGACGTCGTGCTGGCCGATGAGCTGATCGCCCACTGCCGTGCGGAACTGGCCGCCTACAAATGCCCTCGCACGGTCGACTTCGTGACCGAGCTGCCGCGCGACCCCAGCGGGAAGCTGTACAAACGTCAACTGCGGCAGCGCTATTGGGAAGGCCACGACAACCTGGTGCGCTGAGCATGTGGCCGGTCAGGGCGTGGGCGTTGCGTCCGCTTCGGCCGGGCCGGGGTCCGAATGCACCTGGCTGCGGCCGCGCGCGACGACCGCTGCTCTGCGAGCGGCGATATCGCTCGTGCCCGGACGCCAGGTTTCGGCGAGGATGCCCTCGAGCAGATGCGCCTCGGTCAGCGTGGCCGTGTCGGCGACCCGGCTGTAGTGCCCCAGGAGTTGCCGCACCGCACGGGGATCGTTGCCCGCGATGTCGCCCGCGAGGCGTTGCGCGAAGGGGAGTAGGTCCCGGTGTGGCACAACGTGATTCACCAGGCCCAGGCGCAGCGCTTCCGCGGCGGTGAGGAAGTTGCCGGTGAGCGAGAGTTCGACGGCCTTGCGGGCGCCGACCGTCGCGGCCAGCAGGACCGTCGCGCCGCCGCCGGGCATGACGCCCAGGCGGGCGTGGGTATCGGCGAAACGGGCGCGGTCCGAGGCGATCAGGAAGGTGCACTGCAGGGCCACCTCGAGGCCGCCGGTGACGGCCGCGCCGTTGATCGCGCCGATGACGGGTTTGTCGATCGGCGGCAGGAATCGGAACAGGCCGTTCGTATCGCGTCCGGGGCCCTGGCCCGGTGGCCGCAGGGGTGGCATGGTTCCACCGGCTGCCTCGGTGAGGTCCACGCCCGCGCAGAAGGCAGGATCCGCACCGGTCAGCACGATGACGTCGATTCCGGGATCGTCCCCGGCCGCGGTGACCGCATCCCACAGCGCGTCCATCAGGGCGCGGCTGAGCGCATTGCGCGCGGTGGGGCGATTCAGCGTGAGGGTCGCGACGCGATCCGCGGTCTCGACCCGGACCAGGGCGTCGGCATCGGTCATGGGGACACCTCCGAACTGTGTGGGCGGATTGCCGCCGCACCCGCTCACTCCGTTTGCTGGACGGGAGTGAATATACTGTTCTTATAATAGGAGAATATGGTATTCGAAAGGTGGATCGGATGAAGGTCGACGCCACCATCGCGGGACTGGGGGTGGCCTTCGCCCGCGCCCGCGAGCTGGAGGCCGACGGATTCGACGGACTCTGGGCCGGCGAGCTGAATCAGGATCCGTTCCTGGCGCTGGCCGTTGCCGCCGAGGCCACCGAAGGTATCGGCCTGGGCACCTCGATCGCGGTGGCCTTCGCTCGCTCGCCGATGACGCTGGCGTACACCGCCGACGATATTCAGCGCCATTCGCACGGTCGGCTCACCCTCGGACTCGGTTCGCAGGTGCGGGCGCATGTCGTGCGGCGGTTCGGGATGCCGTGGGGGCGGCCCGCCGCGCAGCTGCGCGAATACGTCCTGGCGCTGCGGGCGATCTGGTCCTGCTGGCACGAGGGCGCCGCGCTGGCTTACGAGGGCGAGTTCTACCGGCACACCCTGATGCCGCCGGATTTCATTCCGCCGCAGCATGATTTCGGCCCGCCTCCGGTCCTGCTGGCCGGGGTGGGCGAGGCGATGACCCGGGTCGCCGGTGAGGTCGCCGACGGCTTCCTGTGTCACGGCTTCACCACGGCCCGCTGGTTGCGGGAACGCACCGTCCCCGCGCTGCGCGAGGGCCGCGCGCGCGTCGGCGCCACGATGGACGGATTCGAGATGGCGGCAACGCCTTTCGTCGTCACCGGCACCGAAGCCCAGATCGCCGCCGCACTACCCGCGCTCCGGCAACGCATCGCGTTCTACGCCTCGACCCCCGCCTATCGCGGCATCTTCGAACTGCACGGCTGGGCGGAAACCCGCGAGCAGCTCACTGTGCTGTCCAAGTCGGGCCGCTGGGACGAGATGGCACGCCTGATCACCGACGAGATGCTGGATGCCTTCGCGGCCATCGCCCCGCCGGACGAGCTGCCCTCCCGCATCGCAGATCGCTTCGGCGGCTTGCTCACTCGTCTGTCGCTGACGCTGCCACCGAGTCTCGACCGCGCTGAGGCCGCCGACCTCGCCCGCCGCATCCGGGAGGAATGCACGCTCCGAGAGATCAGTGCCTAGTCCGGGTAGGCCGGTGCGGAAGTTCCGGCACCGGCCGTGCCTCGGTCACTGCGTCAGCGTGAAACCGTCGTAGTCGTCGGCGGCGACCTGGTCGCACTTTTCGCGATACGCTCCGACGCCGCCGATGTACGCGTACATCACCCTCGGCTTGCCGGGCACATTCGATCCCACGTACCAGGAGTCCACCTTCGGATACAGCGTCATATTGCCGGCTTCGTCGACGTGCCGAGTCCATTCCTGCTCCGCGTCGATCTCGGCCTCCATGCTCGTGACGCCCTTGGAGCGCAGCGCTTCGATCGCGTCCGCCACCCAGTCGACGTGCTGCTCGATGGACACCATCATGTTCGACAGGACCGAGGGGCTACCCGGGCCCGTGATCGTGAAGAGGTTCGGAAAGCCCGCCATGGCGAGACCGAGGTAGGTGACGGGCCCGGCGGCCCACTTCTCCCGCAGCGACGCACCACCCCGGCCGCGAATGTCGATCGCGTCCAGCGCACCGGTCATCGCGTCGTATCCGGTGGCGTAGATGATGTCGTCGAACTCGAAACTCTCCTGCGTCGTCGCGAGTCCGGACTCGGTGACCTCGGTGAGCGGGGTCGCGCGGACGTCCACGAGCCGGACATTGGGACGATTGAAGGTCTGGTAATAGTCGGTCCCCAGGACCGGGCGCTTGACGCCGAAGAGGCCGGCGGGCTGAAGTAGCCGGGCGACAGCCGGATCCGTCACCATCTCGGCGATGCGGTCGCGGATGAACTGGGCGGCGGTCTCGTTGGCGGCTTCGTCGGCGAGGAGGTCCGTGAATCCGACCAGCATGCTGACCAGTTCGCTGTTCTTGTCCTCCCATACCCTGCGGTAGAAGGCATTTCGCTCGTCTTCGCTCACCTCGAGCGCCCCCTTGGTGGCCTCGGGTTGCGCGATGCCGAAGCCCGATTCCCGGTTGGCCTTGCGCACTTCGCGGTAGCGCGACTTGATCCCGCGCTGGAATTCGGGATCGATCGGGTGATTGCCGGCGGGCAGAACATAGTTCGGGGTGCGCTGGAATACGGTGAGCTGCCCGGCCGCTTCGGCGACCAGCGGAATAACCTGCACCCCAGAGGAACCGGTGCCGATCACCGCGACCCGCCGGCCGGTGAAGTCCACCTGCTGCTCGGGCCAGTTGCCGGTGTGGAAGCTGCGGCCCCGGAACGTCTCGATGCCCGGAACTTCCGCCATCTTCGGCACCGACAGGCAGCCGGTCGCCATGATCGCGAACCGTGCCGAGACGACCTCGCCCCGGTCGGTCGTGATCCGCCACCGTGCGGCGGACTCGTCGTAGACCGCAGCGGTGACCCGGGTCTGCAACTGCACGTCCTTACGCAGATCGAAACGATCCGCGACGTGGTTGATGTAGCGGAGCAACTCCGGCTGCGGCGGCAGCTTCTCCGTCCACTCCCACTCCTGCTCGAGCTCCGGGTCGAAGGAGTAGTTGTAGTACATGCTCTTCACGTCGACGCGTGCGCCCGGGTAGCGGTTCCAGAACCAGGTGCCGCCGAGTCCGTCGCCCGCTTCGAACACCTGCACCGAGAGTCCGAGTTCGCGTAACTTGTGCAGCATGTGAAGCCCGGCGAATCCGGCTCCGACGACGACGGCGTCGATCTCGCGAGCCTCCTGCCCGGTCGAGAATGCGGAGTGCTCCGAGGTCGTTGTCATTGTTGCCCCCTCATGTCGCTGCGGCTCGGTTGATGTCACGAGCTCATCGGTGCGCGGATGAGTTCGCCGAGCTTCAGTTTTACAGAACGGTACAGGCTGCAGGTTAGCGGAACATCCTTGCGCGCGTTCGTGGTTCCGCACAATGCCCGTCGAAACTGCTTGCCGGACATCACAACGCGAGCACGCCGATCGCATGTCATGCGGGACAGGACCTGCCGATGCCGTCATCGCGACTGCCAGTGCACGACAGGCGAATCCGCCAACCGCCACGAGACGTGGCCGGTAGCGTCTACCGTCACCACCGAGAGCCCAGCAGCGGACAGCGGTGCGCGCGGACCGGCCCGCACGGTGGGCGCTGCGGCGTATCAGCGACCGTCGGCGTTCGGTGGGAGCCGGGTGGGCGGGGCTGCCCGTCGGCCCTGGCGGGTGCCGTTTTCTATGGTGGACATGAGGTCTCGGGCTTGTTCGGCGGTGCGGTTCGGGCGCGGCGCCGCGGAGTCGACACCCGGGGCGTCGGCGAGTTCGGGGGCGAGACTGGCCTGGCGGCGGCGTTTGGGGAGGGCGGGTTTGCTCTGTCCCGGTGAGGTCGGTCGGGCCTGCGGGGCGGCCATGGCGGGCGCGGCGCCGACCGGGACCGCCGCCACGGGCTCGAAGGGAGGTGAAATCCGCTGCGGGGCATTCTCATCGGTGACCGGCTCGATGCTGACGCAGGAGTTCGGGATGAGGACGATGGCGCGGACGCCGCCGTAATCGGATTCGGTCAGGCGCACCGAGATGCCGTGGCGCGCGCCGAGCAGCGCGACGACGAACAGTCCCAGCCGGGAATCGGCCGACAGCGTGGTGACGGCGAAATCCGGTGGGCGGGCCAGCATCTCATTGGACCGCCGCATGTCCTCGGGGCTCATGCCCATCCCCTGATCGGCGATCTCCACGGCAACCCCGCGCCCGACGACGGTGCCGGTGACATCCACGCGGGACTCCGGCGGCGAGAACGAGGTGGCGTTGTCGACCAGTTCGGCCAGCAGGTGGATCAGGTCGCCCACCACATCGCCGAGGATGTACGCGTGCGGCATCCGGCTGGTGTGCACCCGGGCATAGTCCAGGGTTTCACCGACCGCGCTGCGGACCAGTTCGATCAGCGGCACCGGCTTACGCCACTGGCGGCCGGGCCGCCCGCCGCCGAGGATGAGCAGATTCTCGGCATTGCGGCGTTCGCGGGTGGCCAGGTGATCGAGCCGGAAATACACGTCCAGAACGGCCGGATTCTCCTCGCCCCGTTCGGCTTCGTCCAGGATCTCCAGTTGCCGATGCACGACGAGCTGACTGCGGTGCGCGATATTGAGGAAGACCGCGCGCACGCCCTCGCGGGTGCGCGCCTCGGTGACCGCGGCGTCCACGGCGGCGGTGTGCGCCTGATTGAAAGCCTGTGCCACCGCGCCGATCTCGTCGCGACCGAAGTCGAGCCGCGCGGCGCGTTCCTCGGCCGAGACGTCCTCGCCGGCGCCGAGTCTGCGCATGGTCTCGGGCAGCGCGACCTCGGCCAGGGCGAGGGTTTCGGTCCGCAGTCGTTGCAGGCGTCCGATGATCCGGTTGGCCAGCAGCAGCGAGAGCAGGAATCCCAGCAGCGCCAGGCCCGCCATGCCGATCCCGACGATCAGTGAGTTGTGCGCGCGATGCGTACCCGAATCGGCGGATTGCCGCTGCGCGGTGGCATTGTGCTCCACCCACAGCTGCATCATCTGACCCTCGACGGTGTCGCCGGTGCGCCGCCAATCGGCCAGATTCATCGGCAGCACAGCGGAATTGCCGGATCGCCCGGTCGCCTCCGGGTGCAGGATCGCGTCCTCCATATCGCTGAGCTGCCGCCAGTCCGGCGCGGCGACCAGGTCGGCGATCCGCTTCTCGGTGGCCGGATCGGTCTCCACATATCCGGCCTGCACCTTGGCCAATTGCGTGTGATACCAACCGACTTGGTTGCGGTACTCGGTCAGCAGCGTCGGCGGCATGCCCGCGGTGGTCCCGGCCAGGGCGGTCAGCGAGATGGAGCGGGCCATGGCCTCCACGACGCCGAGCAGGTCCGCGGCGTGGGTGAGCTGGATGGCCGAGGCGATATCGGGCGCGGACTGCTCGATCGTGTAGGTGCCCTGATCCACGCCGTCCAGCAGGCGGCTGTAGAAGGTGTAGACGTCCGCGAGCGGCGCGGTCCCCGCGTCGACACCCTTGCGCAGCAACGGAAGTTGCGTCTTGAGCGTGTCGAATCCCTGGAGGGTTCCGGCCACCGAGGTGCCCTGCGTCTTGGCGAACTGGACCTCGACCGGGATGATTCCGTCCAGCGCGCTGTCGAAGGCCGTGCGCGCGGCCGGGAGCGCGCCCGGATCGATCCGCTGCCCGGCCAGCTTCCACAGCGACAGCAACCGCTCCCGCTCCACCGCGACCACGAGGTTGCGGGCCGGAGTCTCGTTGGCGCGCAGGTCTTCTGCGAAGTTCTCGGCGCGATGTCCGGTGATCACCAGGTAGATGGCTCCGGTGATGCCGATGGCCAGCAGGACGAGGCTGGGGACGAGTGCGACGGCGAGGATCGTACTGCGGATCCCCGCGAATCTGGCGGGTAGCACCGAGCAAATATAACGGAAAACCATAAAAAGTAATCAGCTCTCGCGGAGAGAATTCGCAGCTAATCGCCGGGATTCCGATGGTCGGCGGCATCGATGGCGGTGGCGAGCGGGCCCAGGTCCGCATTCAGTTCGGCGGCGAGGTTGCGAGCTACCGACACGTCCTTGCGCAGGAATTCGCCCACCGATTCGGCGAACGCCGCCACCGACCCCTTGGCCGCGACACTGCCCAGCGCGCGTCCGGCGCTGCTGGCATGCGGCAGAGCCGACAACAGCGCGGACTCCTCGACGCCGAGTTGTGTTGCCAGCCGGACCGATTCGGCCACCAGGCCGATCTGCGCGGCGAACAGCACATTGTTGACCAGCTTGACCCGCTGCCCCGAACCCAGCGGGCCCAGGTGCAGGATCGGATCCCCGTAGGACTCCAGCGCGGGCCGGATCCGCTCCAGCGCCGCGGCGTCCCCGCCGCCGAACAGGGTGAGCTGCCCGGCGGCGATATCGTGCGGCCCGCCGCTGACGGGTACGTCGAGCACCTCGATGTCATGGGAATCCGCCACCGCGGCAACGGCTTCCACGGTGCGCGGGCTGCCGGTGGTGTGCACGGCCAGCACCGAGCCGGGCGGCATGGTCTCGAGCAGTGGCGTGTCCAGGCAGACCGCCCGCACCTGCTCGTCGGTGAACACGCAGATGATCACCGCGTCCGCCCGGGTTCCGGTGGCCGCGGGGAAGGGCACCGCCTGCGCGCCCAGTTCGGTGATGGCCCGGCGCGCATCGGCGTTGCGGCCCAGCGCACTCACCTCGTGTCCGGCCGCCACCAACCGCTGGATCATGGGCCTGCCCATCCGGCCCGCACCGACGAATCCGATTCGCATCGCGTGTACCCCTGTCCGGCAATTGAATTCAGCGCGGGTGCTGCATCATCGCGAGCGTCGCATCGGCCGCGGTGAGCACGATGCCGGGCTCGATGTCGGCGTCCGAGGCCAGGCCCGCGATCAGGCCGACATCCTTGCGCAGCAGAGTGGCCGCGTGCGCGGCGAGCACTTCCAGCGTGCCGCCGCCGGTGATCCGGCCGAGCGCGAAACTGTTCGCGGTGCCGTGCGTGATCACCTCACCCAGGCGCGCCGCGTCGACCCCGAGCTCGTTCCCGAGGTCCAGGGCGCTCTTGGCGGTGGCGAGGTTCGCGGTGAACAGCAGGTTGTTGAGCAGTTTGGTGGTCTGCCCGGAGCCGACGCCGCCCAGGTGCACGATCGGGTCGGCGTAGCTCGCGAGGACCGGTCGGGCCCGTTCGACCGCATCGTCGTCGCCGCCGATCATCACCAGCAGCCGCCGCGCCTGCGCGGCCATACCGCCGCCGCTGACCGGCGCATCGATGAGTGAGACACCCTGTGCGGCAGCCTTCTCGGCCAGTTCGCGGCAGGTGTCGGGGTGCACGGTGCTGTGGATGGCGACGATGCCGCCGGGCTGCAATCCGGCCAGCACGCCCTGTTCGCCCTCGAGCACCTGCCGCACGTCGTCGTCACCGACCACGCACAGGCACACCAGATCACTGGCCGCGGCCAGTTCCGCCGGGGTGGCCGCGGACTTCGCGGCGGTGTCGGCGTACGGCTCCAGCGACGCCGGACGGCGTGCCCAGAGCGTCGTCTCGAAACCCTCCTCGACGATCCGGCGGGCCATCGGGCCGCCCTGACTGCCCAGTCCGATGAATCCGACCCGCATGCGGTGCCTCCCTATCGAAAAATGCTCCCGCGCACCGCTGTTCGGTGACGCGGCGATGATGTCTAGTTCTGCGGCGCGGCCTCGGGCGCGGGCTGGGGCCGGTAGAACGTGGCCAGTAGTCCGCCGGTCGCGACCACCCCGAGGATCAGGGCGACGCCGCCGCCCGCCCAGCCGGTGATGGCGATACCGCCCGCGTGGTCCAGCGACAGCCAGCCCGGTCCGAGGATGCCCAGCGCCAGCGCTACGACGCCCAGCACGAGTACGTATTCATAGCCCTCTTTGAAGACGAAGAACCCGTTGGTGCGATGCGCCAGCAGTCCGGCGACCAGCATCACCGAGATCACCGCCGCAGCCGCGAACGAGGTCAGCAGGCCGAGGATCAGCAGCGCTCCGGCCGCGATCTCGGTCAGCACGCTCAGCCATGCCTGCAGGATCGGCTGGCGCAGCCCGAGGCCGCCGAACCACCCGGCGGTTCCGGCGATCTTCCCGCCGCCCACCCAGTGGTTGACGCCGTGCGCGATCATGGTGCCGCCCAACACGATTCGTACCAGCAGTAACGCGACATCGGTCACGCTCATGACAACTCCTCCGATAACTCCGGCCGATCAGGTGTCGCTACGCAGCAGCAACGCCCCGCCCGGGGTCAGGCCGCCGCTGGAGACGACCGCGACGTGGGCGTCGGTGACCTGACGGGCCTCGCCCGCGCCGCGCAACTGCACGATAGCCTCGTGCAGCAGGCCCATGCCATGCGTGCGGCCGTGCGAGAGCTGGCCGCCGTGGGTATTGAGTGGCAGTAATCCGTCTCGGGCGATGTTCTTGCCGCCGTCCAGGAAGTCCTTGGCCTCGCCGATTCCGCAGAACCCCAGCGACTCGATCCAGGACAGGCAGTTGAAGCTGAACCCGTCGTAGAGCTCGGCCACGTCGACGTCGGTGGGACGCAGCGAGGTGCGGCTCCACAGATGCGCCGCGGGCCCCATCGACTGCGGCTCGTGGGTCAGCGTGCTCTGATCCCACTCGATGCGCTCGATGATCTGCGTGCCGACCGCCTCCACGAGGACCGGTTCGACGGGCAGGTCACGCGCGGCGTCGACCGCGGAGACGATGACCGCGACCGCGCCGTCGCACGGCACGTCGCAGTCGTACAGGCCGAACGGAGTCGTGATGGTCCGCGCGGCGAGATAGTCCGCCATGGTCATCGGATCCCGGTACACCGCACTGGGATTCAGCTCCGCGTTGGCCCGTTGATTCAGCGCGATCCAGCCGAGCGTTTCGCGCGTGGTGCCGTAGCGGTGGAAGTGCCGCTGCGCGTTCTGCGCGAGGGTGTGCGCGGCCGAGGACGCGCCGAAGGGCATCTGCCAGCTCGTGGTGCGTCCGCCGCCGGGCGCGGGAACCTTGCCCGCGCGCATGCGTTCGTTGAACGTGGCCTCCCACACGGTGCGGAAGCACAGCACGTGCCGGGCCAGGCCACCGGCGACCGCGAGCATCGCCGCGATCACCGAACCGCCGGGCCCGAACGTCTCGATGCCGCCGTTGTGCCAGGTCGGCCGCAGCCCGAGGGCCGCTTCGAGTGCGGTGACCCCGCCCTCGGCGAACCCGCCGAGATTGCCGCCGCCGGGATAGGTCGACAGACCGTCGATATCGGCCATGGTCAGGCCCGCATCGGCGACCGCCTGCTCGCAGGCGTCGATGGTCAGCTCGAGCGGCGGCCGCATCAGCCGCCGCCCGATCTGCGACATGCCGATTCCGGTGAGCGCGACCTTGTCCTCGAACTTCTCGGTCCGGACCATCGGCCGCACGTATTCGCCGAATCGCGCCGGGTCGATCTCCTCCTGCGGCAGCGGCGCGGGCTCGGACCGGGGCGCCACCGGCCGGAACACCGGCAGCCAGACGTCGCCGTCGGCCAGGAAGGTGACCTCGACCCGCATGCCCAGCGTCAGCGAGTCGGGATCGGCGTCGATGATGTTGGTGGTCAGCCGAACTCGCGGATCGTCCTCGAGCGCGACCTGCGCGATGACGTAGGGCGCGGGCATGCCCGGCAGGCTGAACCGCTCGTTGACGGTGAAGCTCGACAGCGTGCCGAATCCGGACACCACCCGCACGCCCAGCGCACGACTGCGGCAGTACCGGCAGATCGGCTGCGGCGGATGAATCAGTGCCGCACAGGATTCGCACTCCTGTATCCGCAGGTTGCCGTCTTCCCCGGAGGTCCAGAAGAACTCGTTCTCCAGGGTGAGCAACGGTAGCGGTCGTCCCGATTCCTCGGCCATCTCGCCTCCTTACCTTGCCGTGCTGCGTTGTGCTGCGTCGTGATTCGCCGTGCGTGCGGGTGTGCCCGATCAGTTCTGCGGGCGGGGCTTACGAGTCGTGACCGGTTCGGCCAGGCGCTGCTCGTCGCAGAGGCGCTGCAACGCGACCAGGGTCTCGTCGAGTCCCGCGCCCAGGCGCTGCCCCGGGGTGAACGTCGCGGGCAGATGCCGCATGCCCTGGATGACGCCGATGGTGTCGTAGTGCATCGTGCCCTCGGCGTCGCACCGGAAGTCCGGCATCCGGTCCAGGACCGCCAGCAGCATCCGCTTGAACACCATGCGCGCCATATTCGATCCGATGCAGCGGTGCACGCCCAGCCCGAAGCTGTAGTGCCGGTTGCCCCGCCGCTCGAGATCGACCTCGTGCGGATTGTGGAACACCCGGGGATCGCGGTTGGCCATCGCCCAGGACAGCCACAGCCGCTCGCCCTCGACGAATTGCTTACCCGCCACCTCGCAGTCCTGCGCGATGGTGCGGCCGTCGCCGGGTGCGGGGGTGAAGTAGCGCAGGAATTCCTCGGTTGCCGAGTCGAGCATGAGATCCCGCTCGCGGCTGAGCAATTCGCGTTGATCGGGATGCTCGGACAACCACTCCAGCGAGTGCGCGGTGAGTGCGGTGGTGGTGTCGAAACCGCCGCCGATGATCAGCGCGAGCATGCCGATGGCGTCCATATCGGAGATCGGCTCGCCGGACAGGGTGGACCGGGCCACCGCATCGATCAGCCCGGGGCGCGGATTCTGCTTGATCTGAAGGTAATTGGTGAGCAGATCCATGCCCATGGCCTGGTTCATCTCGCCGACCCGCGCGTTGTCCGGGGAATCGGGCGGGGTGTAGACCGAGGCGTGCGCCGGTTCGTTGTAGATGGTCCAGTTGTCCAGCGGGATGCCCATCATCGCCAGGGTGAGCACCGCGGGAACGATATTGGCCAGATCGTCGACGAAGTCGATCCGTCCCGATTCGATCTTCTCGTCGATACTGGCGCGGATCACCTCGTCCGCCAACGGAATCCAGCGTTGCACCGCGGCGGGGGACAGGTAGGGGTTGAGCGCGGCACGCAGTTCGGACTGTTCGGGCGGGTCCATCTCCAGGATTCCCGAGCGCCTGGCCACTCCGCGTTCGGGCGTGGGGATCGTGATCCCCTTGTAGCCGCGACGTTCCCCCGCGGGGTCGTGATCGTTGGAGGTGTACGGGCAGCGGGCCAGTTCGAAGACTTCCCGATTGCCCGCGGCGACCCAGTGTCCGCCGTAGGTCTCGGTCCAGGCGATCGGGCAGCTGTCCTGCATCTGCTCGGTGATCGCGGTGAACTGCTCGCGGTAGTGCGGGGTGTGCCGGTCGAAATGGAAGACCGGCCGTCTGCGCTCGGCAGCGTTGTCCACGCTCATGGTGGTTCCTACTCGGTGATCGCGATCGCGCGCTCGGGGCAGGAGCGCACGGCCTCGCGCACGTTCTCCTCCTGATCGGTCGGGACGTCCTCGCTCACCGGTGAGGAGTGACCGTCGATCTCACTGAGTTCGAACATCTTCGGGGCGATCATCGAGCAGAGGGTGTGCCCCTGGCAGCGATCGGCGTCGACATGAACCTTCACGATATTTCTTCCCTTCAAGTGTGGTGGCCGTACCACTCGAGACAGCCGTCGGCAGCGCCTGCTCGCTCGCGGTCAGGTGTTGCGCCCGCCGTTGACCCCGAGGATCTGCCCGGTGATGTATCCGGCGTCCTCGGAGATCAGGAACGAGCAGGCCGCGGCGATGTCGGCGGGCTTGCCGACACGGCGTACGGGGGTGCGCTGGATGTGTTCCTCGATGGTGCCGCCCAGCAGTCGCTTCTCCTCCGAGCGGCGCAGCATGGGGGTGTCGATGAAGCCCGGCGGGACGGCGTTGACCGTGATTCCGTACGGACCCAGTTCCAGCGCAAGGGATTTGGTGAGTCCGTTGAGACCGGACTTGGCCGCGACGTAGGCCGACATGAACGGTTGGCCGGAGTGAGTGCTCGAGGAGGAGATGTTCACCACCCGGCCCCAGTTCGCGGACATCATGTCCGGCAGCACCGCCTGCACGGTGTGGAACACTCCGTGCAGGTTGACGTCGATGATCTGTTTCCATTCCTCGAAGCTGAGGTTCTGGAACCGCCGGTACTTCTCCACGCCGGCCGCGTTCACCAGGACCGTCACCGGGCCCAGCTTCTCGCGGACGTCGGTCAGGGCGGCGGTGATCTGGTCGGGATCGCTGACGTCGGCTCGATAGGCGAAATCGTCGTCGGCGGCCGGGTTCAGGTCGAGGGTGGCGACGTGCAGGCCGTCGGCGCGCAGGCGCTCGGCGATGCCGAGACCGATACCGGACGCGCCGCCGGTGACTACGGCGGTTTTCACGAAAGAATCTCCCTTCCGAATGCTGAGAACGGTACTCTCGCGCTGAACGGGTGCGCAAGGTTTCCGCGGTGGCGGAACCGAGTGGTGACCGGGCGTTCCGGGCTGGAGTGTTTGCCAGGTCATCGATTGTTGCTACAGTCCGCTGGAGAAGAATGTATCATTCTCCATTAAAGAGAATGCAATTTTCACGCGCAGCTAGGAGACGCGATGTCAGCGCAACAACAGGAGGCGGGCGTCACCCGACGGCTGCTCATCGATGGGCAATTGGTCGAGACCGAGCGCACGCTCGCCTCGCTCAACCCCGCGACGGGGCAGGTGTACGGTTACGCGCCCGAGGCCGGTATCGCCGAGACCGATGCGGCCGTGGTCGCGGCCCGGCGCGCGTTCGACACCACGACCTGGGCCACCGATCACGCCTTCCGGGCACGCTGCCTCGATCAGCTCTACAAGGCGTTGCGGGACAACGTGGAGGAACTGCGGGAGCTGACCATCGCCGAGGTCGGCGCGACTCGCCAGCTCACGCACGCCAATCAGCTCGAGGTTCCGTTCGAGATCGTCCGGTATTACGCGGATCTGCTGCCGAAGTACTCCTTCAGCGATGACATCGGCGAGATCGAATTCCGCGGACGTCCGCATCGGCGCTGGGTGGAGCGCGAGGCCGCGGGCGTCGTCTCCGCCATCGCGGCCTACAACTACCCGCATCAGCTGGCCCTGGCCAAGCTCGCGCCCGCGCTCGCGGCCGGATGCACGGTGGTGCTCAAGGGCGGGCCCGACACTCCGCTCGCGACACTGGCTCTGGGCGAGATCATCGCCCAGCACACCGATATTCCCGCGGGCGTGGTGAATGTGCTTGCCTCCTCGGATGTTTCGGTGGGCGAGCGGATGACCACCCATCCGGACGTGGACGTGGTCACCTTCACCGGTTCGACCCCCGTCGGACGCAAGATCATGGCCGGCGCGGCGGGCACGCTCAAGAAGGTGTTCCTCGAGCTCGGCGGCAAATCGGCGGCGATTGTGCTGGACGACGCCGACTACAACTCCGCCGCGATGTTCGCGGCGTTCAGCATCGTCAGCCATGCCGGGCAGGGCTGCGCGCTGACCTCTCGGCTGCTGGTCCAGCGCAAGGACCACGACGCGGTCGTGGAACAGGTGGCCAACTTCATGGGCATGGTGAAGTACGGCGATCCGGGTGATCCCAAGACCGTCATGGGCCCGCTGATCAGCGAACGTCAGCGCGAAAAGGTCGACGGTCTGGTGCAGCGCGCGGTCGAGGCCGGGGCGAAGCTGATCACCGGCGGCGAGAAGGTCGATCCGGGCTACTTCTACAAGCCCACGTTGCTGGCCGGGGTCGATCCCGACAGTGAGATCGCGCAGGAGGAGGTCTTCGGGCCGGTCCTGGCGGTGATCCCGTACGAGGACGACGACGATGCGGTGCGCATCGCGAACAATTCGATCTACGGGTTGTCCGGCGGCGTGTTCAGCGCCGACGAAGCACGTGCGCTCGCGGTGGCGCGGCGCATTCGCACCGGAACCATGAGTATCAACGGCGGCAATTACTTCGGCGCCGACGCGCCCTTCGGCGGGTACAAGCAGTCCGGCATCGGTCGCGAGATGGGAGTTGCGGGTATGGAGGAGTTCCTGGAGATCAAGACCTTCGCGGCGGCGTCATGAGCGGGTCGGGGCCGCTGGCCGGGATTCGCGTCCTCGAGGTCGCCATGTACGGCTTCGTGCCCTCGGCGGGCGCGGTGCTGTCCGACTGGGGCGCGGACGTGATCAAGGTCGAGCACGCGGTCACCGGTGATCCGCAGCGCGGACTGCGGCAGATCGGGCAGTTCAAGGTCGAGGGCGATCCGAATCCCAATGTGGAGCATGCCAATCGGGGTAAGCGCAGCATCGGCGTGGACATGTCGGTGCCCGAGGGGCGGGAGGTGATCCACGAACTGGCCAAGACCGCCGATGTGTTCCTGACCAGCTTCCTGCCGCAGCACCGCCGCAAGTTCGGCATCGATGTGGACGACATCCGCGCGGTGAATCCGACCATCGTCTACGCGCGCGGCAGCGGCCTGGGCCCGCGCGGCGCCGAGGCGGACAAGGGCGGCTACGACATGACCGCCTACTGGTGCCGCGGCAGTGTCGCGGCGACCATCACCCCGCCCGATGTGGACGGGTTGATCGGCCCGCCCGGTCCGGCGTTCGGGGACACCATCTCCGGGACGAACCTGGCCGGCGGCATCGCCGCGGCGTTGTTCAAGCGCGAGCGCACGGGGGAGACCTCGGTGGTGGACGTCTCGCTGCTCAGCAGCGGTCTGTGGTCGATGGGACACACCATCGCCCTGTCGGCGCACGTCGGCGAACCGCTGCACGCCGGGCCGACCGGGGCGCACGGCTCACCGGCGAACCCGCTCTCGGGGCTGTACGCCACCAAGGACGGCCGGTATCTGTCCCTGGTGATGTTGCAGCCGGTCAAGTTCTGGGCCGACGTCTGCCGCCACATCGACCGGCCGGAGCTGGCCGATGATCCGCGGTTCGCCGACGCGGCCTCGATCGCGGCCAATACCCCTGCGGCCGTGGAGATTCTGCGCGAGGTGATCGGCACGCGCACGCTCGCGGAGTGGACCGAGCGCTTCGGCACCCTGTCCGGCCCGTGGGCCCCGGTGCAGGACGCGTTGCAGGTGCTCGCGGATCCGCAGGTGCGGGCCAACGAGTACATTCGCGAAGCCGGTGAGCTGCACCTGGTTTCGAGTCCGGTGCAATTCGACCTGACCCCGCCGCAGCTGCGGCCAGGACCGGAGTTCGCCGCGCAGACCGACGAGGTGCTGCAGGATCTGGGCCTGGACTGGGACCGCATCATCGCACTCAAGTCCGCGGGCGCGGTCACGTAATTCGCTGGAGTACCAATGCCGTTCATCGCATCGCTGGGGACGTATCTGCCGTGCTGGGGCGCACCGCGCCACCGGGTACCCGGATCGGACGAGGACGCGGTCACCCTCGCCGTGGAGGCCGGGCGCGCGGCCCTGTACGACGCCGGTCCGGTGGAACGGG
Organism: Nocardia jiangxiensis NBRC 101359; assembly: GCF_000308615.1. Taxonomy (GTDB): domain Bacteria; phylum Actinomycetota; class Actinomycetes; order Mycobacteriales; family Mycobacteriaceae; genus Nocardia; species Nocardia jiangxiensis. The sequence goes on along the minus strand of NZ_BAGB01000047.1, from coordinate 326,591 downwards.
TCGTGGTGGTAAGCCGGGATCTGCCGCTGGTCGGCAGCAGTAACGCCGCGGTCCTGCTGGCCGGGCTGGGGCTGGATCCGGAGCTGGAGGTGATCGAGCGGCTCGGCGGTGCGCCCGCCACCCTCGACGCACTCAGCTCCGCGCGCTCGCGCACGCTGATCATCGGCGTGGATCTGGATCCCGCCGGTGCGGCGGCGGTCCTGGTCTCCGATCACGGCCTGCAGATCCGCATCGCCGCCCGGGTGGCGCGGAGTCTGCCGGTGCGCACCCGCAATGCGATCGGCACGGTGCACGACTACGGCGATCCCCGGCTGCTGCACGAGCGCGGACTGGTGGCCTCGCTGGCGGCGGCCTGGCTGGACACCCCCGCGGCGGTGGCCGGGGTCGGCGACAAACAGGCCGCGGACCTGTGCCGCTCGGTTCCGCCCTCGCTGCCGACCCTGGGGGCCAGTGCGAGCCTGTTCGCGCTGGCGGCCATGGTCGATTGGGGCACAACGGGTTTACTGGTCGGTGTGGAACAGGCCGGGCTGTCCGGGTTGACGGTCGTCGGCGGCGATGCCGCGGTACACCGGCGTGAACCGGCGGCCCGGGACCTGCCGACGAGCGATCTGGTGCCCGGCTCGGAGATTCCCATCTCGCTGGCCGCCTACGAACGGGCCTTCGAGGCGAAGGTGCGCTGGGAGGCCGGAAAGCATTCCGGCAGTGACGAACTGGACTTCCCGCCGCGTTATCGGGTGGGCGAGGACGGCGCGCTGAGTACCGAGTACACCCTGGTGCCGCTGCCGCGCAGCGGCACCGTCTACACCGAATGCACTGTCGCGGTTCCGGTTCCGGGCCTGCCCACGCCCTACACGCTGGTCATCGTGGAACTCGACGACGTCGGCGTGCGGGCGTTGGCGAAGGTCACCGGCACCGATCCGGGCACGGTGGCGATCGGCGATCGCGGGCGGATGGTGCTGCGGCGCGTGGCGGTGCGATCCGGGGTGCCCGATTACGGCTACGCGTTCGATCCGGAGGCTGCGAGGTGAGGGGCGAGGCATGCGGTGCGACCGGCCGCCACGACGGCACCGGACTGCGCGAGCACGAAACGACCCGGGAGCGTAGCCGTCGGACATCGCGAATACGACTGCGCGGCGCGGCCCGGGTGACCGGTCACTTCGGAGAGGAGGCAGCATGCGGCGGGTAGCCATTGTGGGGGCGGGCATGACTCCGTTCGCGGAGCATTTCGCCCTCGGTGTCAAGGATCTGGTACCGATGGCCTTCGCGGAAGCTCTCGGCGGAGTGGACCGGGGAATGCCCAAGTCCGATGTGCAGGCGGCTTGGTTCGGTGCGATGGGCAATACCGACGGCTTCCCGGCCGGCATCCTCGCCGATGCGCTGGGCATGCCGGACCTGCCGGTGACCCGGGTCGAGAACTCCTGTGCCACAGGTAATGACGCCGTGCGTAACGCGCTGTTCGGCATCGCCTCGGGCGCCTGCGACGTGGCCCTGGTGGTCGGCGCGGACAAGCTGCGCGAGACCGCGCAGAAGGACATGCTGTGGGAGTGGGAGGCGATGACCCGCGATATGGCGTGGGACTATCCGCTGGGCCTGATCGCGCCCGCCGGATTCGCCCTGCACGTCTCGCGCTACCTGCACGAATCACCCGCCACCCGTGAGCATCTGGCCATGGTGGCGGTGAAGAACCACCGGCACGGCATGCGTAATCCCAAGGCGCGCCTGCAGTTCGAGATCACCATGGAACAGGCGCTGGACGCGCCGATGGTGGCGGGCCCGTTCGGGGTGTACGACTGCGCGCCGCAGAGCGACGGCGCGGCGGCGCTGCTGCTGGCCGCCGAGGACGTCGTGGACCGCTACACCTCCCGGCCGGTGTGGATTCGCGGCGTCGGACTGGGCCTGGATTCGGTGATGCACCAGCACAAGCAGGATATGACGACGTTCCCCGCGACGGTGCGCGCGGCGCGCGCGGCGTTCACCATGGCCGGGCTGTCCCCGCGCGATGTGGATGTCGCCGAGGTGCACGACTTCTTCACCGGCATCGAGCTGATCAGTTACGAGGACCTCGGCTTCGCCGAACGGTTCGAGGGGTACAAACTGTTGGAGACCGGTGCGAGCAGCGTCGGCGGCACATTGCCGGTGAATCCCAGCGGCGGGCTCAAGACCAAGGGGCATCCGCCGGGTGCGACCGGGGTGGCGCAGTGCGTCGAATTGTTCGAGCAGTTGCGCGGCGAGGCCGCCAATCAGGTCGAGGGTGCGCGAATCGGGTTGGCGCACAACCTCGGCGGGCCGACCGCAGTGTCGGCGGTGACCCTGCTGGAGGGGCCCGGAGCGTGAGTTGACTTCTTCCCGGCCTCAGAGGGCCAGGACTTCTCCCCTCACGGGTTGGGTTTTCTGCTTCACCGACGATTGCCCGCTCGGAGGATTCCGTTGAGGTCTTACATCATCTCCACAGACTGATGCCGCCAGCCCGGCGGCCAGAATATTGTTCGCGGCGTTGATATCCCGGTCATGGGTCGCGCCGCACGCGCATGTCCATTCGCGCATGTTGAGCGGCATCGTGTCCTGTAATGCGCCGCACGTCGAGCACAGTTTGGACGAGGGGAACCACCTGTCGACCCTGATCACCTTGCGCCCATACCAGTCGGCCTTGTACTCCAGCATCGACCGGAAATGCGACCACGCCGCGTCGGAGATTGCGCGGGAAAGTTTCCGGTTACGAACCATGTTGCCTACGGCTAGATCCTCGATCACGAGCGTTTGGTTCTCACGCACCAACCGAGTTGAGAGTTTGTGTAGGTGATCGTGTCGTCGATCAGCGATCCGGGCATGTATACGAGCGACTTTCACTCGCGCCTTGGCTCGATTTGCCGAACCTTTCTGTTTGCGGGCGAGCGCACGCTGAGCCTTGGCCAGCCGTTCCCGGTCCCGGAGTTCGTGACGCGGGTTGGTGATCTTCTCGCCTGTCGAGAGGGTGAGCAAATGCGTCACCCCAGCATCGATCCCGATTGTCGTTTTCCTCTTCGGCAGTGGCTCGACGGTAGGGTCTTTGCACAGTAGGGATACGAACCAGCGGCCAGCCGAGTCTCTCGAAACGGTGACCGTAGATGGCTCTACACCGTCCGGCAATGGCCGTGACCACACGATGTCGAGCGGTGCGGCCATCTTTGCCAGAGTGAGCTTTCCGTCCCGCCATCGGAATCCGGACTTGGTGTATTCGGCTGACGCACGGGACTTCTTGCGAGACTTGAAACGTGGATAGCTGGTGCGTTTGTCCCAGAAGCTGGTGAATGCGGTCTGCAAATGGCGCAACGACTGTTGCAGTGGTACGCAGGACACTTCGTTCAGGTAATCGAAGGCGTCGCTGCGTTTCCACTCGGTGAGCATCGCCGAAGTCGCGTTGTAGTTCACCCGTTCGCCGCGCTGCCACGCGGTAGCCCGGGCGTCCAGTGCGAGGTTGTACACCTTGCGGACGCAACCGAACGTTCGCTCGAGCTCGGCAGCCTGAGCGGCGGTGGGACGGAAACGGTACTTGAAAGCCCGCTTGACAGGCGTGGTCACTCTTCACACGTTAGCACATATGTTCGATATATTGTGGAGTGTGAAGCGGTGCGGTTGCCTGACCGACTGGGCTGCGGCATTCTGCCCTACGGGTTCTAGGTGTACGGCTTCCCCGCGCGATGCTCGACCGGGTGCTCGGCGGCCGCTTTCGGCGATTCATCGTCGCGTCGAGGGCCTGCTGGCGCTGAATGGTGGAACTCGTGATGGTGTCCTTCTTATTGCCGCCGCCCTGTGGCAAGAATGGCGGCTTGTGTGTTTCGTTATGGCTGAACGGCAGAATGACACGAGAGTGGCGAGCGAGGAGGCCCGATGAGCGAGGCAGATGCACCTGTGCGACGCGGGGCCGGTCGGCCGACTCGCGAACAGGCGGCGGCGCGGCACGAGGAGTTGCTCGACACGGCGCTGGATCTGTTCCTGGAGAACGGATTCGACGTGACGACCGTGGAGATGATCGCGTCCCGGGTGAATATGACCAAACGCACCATCTACGCGCGCTACCCGGACAAGTCCGCATTGTTCCTGGCGGCGGTGCATCGTGCCGTGGACGGCCAGATCGTGCCGCGCGAGGTGCTCGAGGGATTCGACTCCGGAGATCTCACGCGCACGCTCGAATCGGTCGCCCGGCTGCGGATCGATCAGGTGATGACGCCCAATGGTCTTCGGCTGCAACGGATCATCAACACCGAGGGTTACCGGTTCCCGGAGATCTTCGTGGCAAACTACGAGCGCAGCGCCGGACCGGTGATCGACTTCGTGGCCGGTGTGCTCGATCGGGCGATCGCCGACGGCACGATCGCGCCGATCGATACCGATCAGGCCGCACGCGCGTTCATGAGCATGGTGGTCGGCGGGCAGGTGCGCAGTATCGTGGCGGGACGCCCGCCCAGTGCGGCGCAGCTCGAGGAGCGGGTGGGGTTCACCGTGCGTCTGCTGCTGGACGGGTTGCGCCCGCGCTGAACCACCGAGGTCAGATCGGTTCCCAGACCTTCATCGCGGTGTGCTCGGGATCGCCCAGGGTGCTCGCCGACATGCGTCCGTCCTTCAGGCGCGCGCCGATCTCCTTGCGCACGGTGTCGATATCGCCGTCGATCTCGTAGATGGCGAGGAATTCGGCCGGCTGCCCCTGGCGGGTCCGCAGCCGATGGCGCGTACAGGAGCTCACACCGTCGATGGCGAGCATCTCCGGTACGTGCACGGTGGCGTACCAGGTGTTGTACTCCTCGTCCTTGCCCGCGATGGCGCGGGAGTTCACCAGCATCTTCATCAGGTCCTCCGTTCGTGTGACCGTGCGGTCCAGGTGCGCGCCGACGGCCTTGTCTCGGTGACGAAACATCATTATCGTATTTAGAGAATCACATTTCCACCACCGTTGCACCAGTGCTGCGACCAACGATGCGGGAGGTCTCATGGACAACCACACGAATGCGGCCCACGACACCTCGACGGCAGATGAATCGCTGGTCGAAGACGTCTCGATCGATGGCATGTGCGGTGTGTACTGACGCGCGCCGACACCCGTTGTCCGCAGCCGGGGAGTCGGCGAAAGGTGTTGTACTGCAAGTGATCGTGCGGGAGGAGACAGCGTCATGGCACGTCCGCACGGGAAGGTGAACTCCGGGGAGCATCGCCGGGTGGCCCTGGTGACCGGCGCGGCGCGGGGGATCGGCGCGGCCACGGTGCTGGAGCTGGCCGATCGGGGCTGGTCGGTGCTGGCGGTGGACGTCGCGAGCGACGATCCGGTGCTGCCGTATCCGATGGGCAGCAAGAGTGAGTTGGTGGCGGTGGCGACCGAGGCCAGTAGTCGGGTCAGCCGGGTCGGTGCGGTGCGGCCGTTCGTCGCCGATGTGCGCGATCCGGAGGCTTTGCGCGCCGCGGTGGCCGAGGCGGTCGAGACCTGGGGCGGATTGGATGCGGCGATCGCGGTGGCCGGGGTCATCGCGGGCGGAGATCCGTTGTGGGAGATGCCGGTCGAGCGGGAACGCGCCGTCATGGACATCTGCCTGGGCGGGGTGATGAACCTGGCCCGCGCGGCGATTCCGGCGCTGCTCGCGCGTCCGGAGCCGCGCACCGGACGTTTTCTGGCCGTCGCCTCGGCCGCGGCCACCAAGGGGCTGCCGCAGCTGGCGGCGTATTGTGCCGCGAAAGCCGGTGTGACAGGGCTGATCCGGGCGCTGGGCGCGGAACTGGGCGGTACCGGGGTCAGCGCCAATGCGGTGAGTCCGGGGTCCACCGATACCGAGGTTCTGGCCGAGACCGCGCGGATCTACCACCTGCCCGACGCGGTGCGCTTCGGCGGGCAGCAGCCGGTCGGCCGGTTGCTGGATCCGGCCGAGATCGCCTCGGTGCTGGCCTTTCTCGCCGGTCCGGACAGCAGTGCGATGACCGGTGCGGTCGTGCCCGTGGACGGCGGCCTGGCGCTGTGACCGAGTGGTTCTTGTTTCTTCCCCAGATCCGCATGGACGTCGCCGATATCGTCGAGCGTGCCCGAGCCGCGGAGGCCGCCGGATTCCACGGCGTGGCGTTCATCGATCATCTGCTCGCGCCCGGGGCCGATCAGCAGCCGCTGTGGGAGGCGATGACGGTGGCCACCTGGGTTGCCGCGCGGACCGAACGGCTGAAGATCGGTCATCTGGTGCTGTGCGATGCGTTCCGGCATCCGGCGGTGCTGGCCAAACAGGCGGTGACGTTGCAGGAGGCGTCCGGGGGACGTTTCGAGCTCGGGCTGGGCGCGGGTTCGGTGCCGGGGGAGCTCACCGGATTCGACATCACCCTGGACAAGGCCGCGGCCCGGCGCGAGCGACTCGGGCGCACACTCGAACTGCTGCAACAGTATTGGGGTAGCCCGCCGGCCGATGGCGCGGCCCATGTGGATGGCTCCGACGTGGACGGTGCACCCCTCCCGCACGAGGCGGCCGGCCCACGCGGGGATGCGGGCGGGATCGGTAGTACGGCCGGCGGGGAGAGCCTCTTCCAGCCGCCGCGGCCGAGTACACCTATTCCGATCGTCATCGGCGGTACCAGCGCGCCGGTCATCGAGCTGGTGCGTCGGCACGCGATGTGGTGGAATCTGCCCGTCTCGCACCTGGATCGGCTGGAATCGCTGAAATCCGAGGTCGGCTCGGCGCGGGTCTCGGTGCAGCAGATGGTCGGATTCGTCGGGCGCGCGGGCGATGTCGATCAAGTGCGCGCGCAGAGTGAGCGCCGATTCGGTTATCTCGGTGCGGGTTTGGTCGTGGGCGATGCCGCACAGCTCGCCGAGCACTTCGCGGCCCTGACCAAGCGCGGGGTCGAGCGGTTCTACGTGTGGTTCGCCGATTTCGCCGCGCCGCGGACACTGGCCGAATTCGGCGAGACGGTCATCGGCGACCCCCGCTTCGGGTCCGTGGTTTCGTAGACCCCGGCAGACGGCGATGACGCTGGTGCCCCGCGAATCCGCACGACCACCAACGTCGTTCGTGCCGTATTCAGCTCACTTCAGCTGGTCCTTGACCACCTTGCCGGTGGCGTTCATGGGCAACGAGGTGCGGAACTCCAACGACCGCGGCACCTTGAACCCGGCCATCCGGTCCCGGCTCCAGCGCAGCAACTCCTGCTCTGTCGCAGCGTCTTTCAACACCACGAACGCCTTGCCCACCTGCCCGAGCCGCTCATCGGGCACCCCGATCACCGCCACCTGCGCCACGGCCGGATGTTCCAGCAGGAAACCCTCGATCTCGGCCGGGTAGGCGTTGAAACCGCCGACGATGAACATGTCCTTCTTGCGGCCGACGATGCGCAGCCGCCCGTCCGGATCGAGTTCGCCCAGATCTCCGGTGTGCAGCCAGCCGTCGGGATCGATGGCCGCCGCCGTGGCGTCGGGATCGTCGAGATAGCCCTGCATGACCGAATATCCGCGAACCAGGACCTCGCCGTCGTCGCCGAGATCGATCTCGATGCCGTCGCAGGCCGTGCCCGCGGTGGTGGCAATCTGCTCGAAGGTGTCGCCTGGTCGCGAGGCGGTGACGGTACCGGCCTCGGTCAGCCCGTAACCGGTCATGATGGATCCGAACGGCAGTTCCTCGCGCATCCGGCGGACCAGTTCGACCGGGATATCGGCCGCGCCGGTGACCGCCGCACGCAGCGAGGACAGATCGTGCCCGCTGCCCTGTGCCTGGAGCAGCGAGTGATACAGGGTCGGCGGGCCGGGCAGCATCGTCACGCGCTCGCGCTCGATGAGATCCAGCACGGCGGGCATGTCGAGCACTCGCACCGGCAGCATCGTCGCGCCGCGGGTCAGCGAGGCGACCAGTCCGGCCTTGTAGCCGAAGGTGTGGAAGAACGGATTGACCAGCAGATACCGGTCGCCCTCCCGCAGATCGGCCAGATCGCACCATTCGGCGTACAGCCGCAGCGTCTGACGGTGATTCATCATGACGCCCTTGGGCTTTCCGGTCGTGCCGGAGGTGTAGATCACATCCGCCACGTCGGTGCCGAGCATCTCGGCCTCGAAAGGCGCTCCGCTGGAAAGGAATTCCGAGGCCAGATCGATCACCGGCACCTCCGCGGTGTACTCCCGGTCCAGGAATCCCTGTTCCGCCAACACCATTCGGGCGCCGCTGCGGCGGATCACGTCGGCGGCCTCGGCGGCGGTGAAGCGGGTGTTCACCGGGACCAGTACCGCGCCCGCGGTCAGCACGCCGAAGGCCGCGACGATCCACTGCGCCGAATTGGGCGCCCAGATCGCGACGCGCTCGCCCTTCGCGATCCCCGCCGCCGCGAATGCGCCCGCGGCGCGGCGCACCCGATCGGCGAGTTCGGCGAAACTCCAGCGCAGCGGGCCGTCGACGACCGCTTCGGCCGAACCGAAGCGGTCGCCCGCGCTCAGCACCAACTGCGCAAGGGTTTCGCAATCATTGCTCATACGCCCAGCAGCCGAGCCAGGTTGCCGCCCATGATCTTCGCCTGGTCCGCCTCGGGAAGGTGGCCGAGCATATCGGCGAAGTGGGTCGGCTCGGCCAGGCCCTCGGGATGCGGGTAGTCCGAACCGAACAGCACCCGGTCCACACCGACCAGGTCGATCAGATCGGTGACGCCCTCCTCGTAGAAGGGGCTGACGTGGATGCTCTTCTTGATCGCGGCGACCGGATCCTGCATGCCGAAGCCCTCGGGGGCCTTCTTGTAGACGTCCGCGAGGGTGTCCAGCAGCGGCTCGAGCCAGGCCGAGCCGTTCTCGATGACGGCGATCTTCAGCTTCGGATAGCGGAACAGCGCGCCGTGGCAGACCCAGGAGGCGACGGTGTCCTGCACCGGCCGCCACTCGTTGACCATCCGGAAGGCGTTGGTCACGAACGGCAGCATCTCGCTGCTGTTGCCCTCCCATTCGGCGTCGTAGCGGGAGTAGCCGCTGTCCGAGGAGTGCATCGCGACCAGGATGTCGTGGTCGACCACGCGCTGCCAGAACGGGTCGAACTCCGGCAGTGCGAACGAGCGCGGGCCCTCGAGGCCGGGCACCGGCGCGGGACGCACCAGAATCGCCTTGGCGCCGTTGGCGACCACCCAGTCCAGTTCCTCGATCGCCTTGTCCACGAACGGCAGGCTGATCACCGGCGTGGTGAAGATGCGGTCCTCGTAGTTGAACTTCCAGACGTCCAGCAGCCATTCGTTCAGGGCGTGCACGACCGCGACGATCAGCTTCGGATCGTCCCGCATACGCTCCTCGACGAGGCTGGCCAGCGTCGGGAACATCAGCGAGCGCTGCACCCCGAGCTCGTCCATCAGCTCGAGTCGGGCTCCGGGCTCCCGGAAGGCCGGGATCGACTTCATCGACTTGCCGAAGATCTCCCGGCGGCTCTTGCCCTCGGGATTGCCGTTCTTGAAGTAGTCCTCCATCGCGCCGGGCCGCGCGACCACCTCGAAGGTGGGGTTGGGGATGTAGTCGCTGATCTGGCCGCGTACGGCAATTTTGGTGCGCCCGTTGACATTCACGTACTGGATCGCGTTCTTGTACCGGTCGGGCAGGTACTTGGTCAGCGACTCTTCGGTCTCGTAGAGGTGGTTGTCGGCGTCGAACAGCGGGTACGGCAAGGTCCGCACTGGCATGAGATCCTCCTTCGCTTGTTAGGAGAATCTTATTCTCATAAGCGATGCATCGCAATCGCTTGGTCGAGACCTGTGTGTGAGAGCGGGGGTTCAGTCGACCCCGACGGCGACTTCCGGTTCGGCGGGCGCCGGGGTCACGCGGGCCTTGCGTCCGGGAGCCCAGGCGCCGAGCACCACCGCGACCACCAGGGTGGCCGCACCCAGCACCGTTGTGGCCTGGTGCAATCCGTGCACGAAGGCCGCCTCGGCCAGATCGGCGAGCGGCTGCGCCTGCGGGCCGATCCGGTCGGTGACCTCGAGCGCGCCCGCGAGCGAGCCGGACACCGGCCCGCGCAACGGCTGCGGAATGAGCGGAATCACACCCGCGATGCGGTTGCTGTACCCCGCGGCCAGGATGCTGCCCGCCAGCGCGATGCCGATCGCCGCGCCCACCTCACGCGCTGCATCGTTCACCGCGGCGGCGACGCCGTGCTTGTCCGGCGGTGCGTCGTTGACGATGGCCGCCGTCGCCGGGGCCGCCGACAGACCCAACCCGGTGCTCATGATCAGCAGCGGCCACAGCAGATCCACGAACGTGCTGTGCACGCCCAGATGTCCGAGCGCGAGCAGGCCGATGCCGACGATCGCCAGGCCGCTGGCGGTCGGCAGGCGCAGCCCGTAGCGTTCGGCGAGCCACGGCGCGATCAGCGCCAACCCGACCATCGGCACGATCATCGGGGCCATCGCCACCGCCGACATCAGCGGCTGGTACCCCAGGATCAGCTGCATGTACTGCACGATCAGCATGAACAGGCCGAACGACACCATGAACTGCAATGCGACGGAAGCGGTTCCGGTGCCGAATCCGCGCCGCGCCAGCAGTCGCACATCCAGTAGCGGATGTGTGACGCGCAGTTCGATCACCGCGAATCCCGCGCCCACCACCACCGCGCCGATCGCCGCGCCGATGACGATCGGCGAGGTCCAGCCGCGTTGCGGCGCTTCGAGTGCGGCGATCACCGCCAGGGCCACCGCGCCCGCCCCGGTCAGCGCGCCCCAGGGATCGAAGGACGGCCGGGAGGAGTCGCGCGATTCCGGGACGGTGCCGGTGGCGATCGTCAGCACGCCGCCGATGGCGGCCATCGCGATCATGATGGACTTCCACGAGAAGTGCGCCAGCAGCAGCCCCGAGCCGAGAATGCCCACGATCGCCCCGACGCCCACCGTGCCCGCCCAGATGCCCACCGCGACGTTGCGTCGCTCGCGGGGCAGTCCGGCGGTGAGGATCGACAGTGTGGAGGGCATCACGAACGCGGCCCCGGCCCCGGCGACCGCACGTGCCGCGATCAGCCAGATCGGTCCGTGCGCGATCAGCGGCACGATCGAGGCGGCGGTGAACACCGCCAGCCCGCCCAGTAGCATCAGTCGTCGGCCGAAGCGGTCGCCGAGGGCTCCGGCGGGCAGCACCAGACATGCCAGGGCCAGGGTGTACCCGTCGATGATCCAGGTGAGTTGTCCTTGGGTCGCACCGGTTTCGGTCGCGATGTGCGGCAGCGCGGTGTACAGCGCGGCCATCGCCGCGACGACCAGCGCCACGGACAGACAGGACAGCAGCACGACCCATCGCATTCTTGCGGACATCTGCGTCACCGGGTGGTCCATGGTTGTCTCCCAAGAAACGAAACTATGAGTATCGCTACGCAACTACCAGTATCATAGTGGCGTCACCGGCGACAGACCTTCCCCGAGGAGCATGCTAAGTCCATGGCCATGAGCAGTACCGATGGTCGTCCGGACCACGACGACGATGTCGATCCACGCAAGGTGCGCTCGCGGACCCGCCTGCTCGACGCCGCCACCGCGCTACTGGAGTCCGGCGGACTCGACGCGGTGACCATCGACGGCGTCACGCGGCTGTCGCATGTCGCCCGCACGACCCTGTACCGGCATTTCGACAATGTGGTGCAGTTGCGCGCCGCCACCCTCGAACGCATGCTGCCGCCGGTGGTGCAGGTCCCGGTCGGGGGCACCCTGCGCGAACGCCTGATCGAACTGGTCACCCGACAGGCCGACGTGATCAACGACGCCCCCATGCACCTGACGACCCTGGCCTGGCTCGCCACCGCCGAGCGCGACGAGGCCGCCGGCGCCCGCGTCGGCTCGCTGCGTCACCGCCTGATCGAGCAGTACCGCAAGCCCTTCGACGAACTGTTCGAAGCCCCCGAGGCTCGTGCACTGCTCGCGGGCCGCGAACTGGCCGCGGTCCTGGCCCAGCTCATCGGGCCGATCATCTTCCCCCGTCTCACCGGCATCGGTTACGCCACCCGAGCCGACTGCACCCGAATAGTCGACGACTTCCTCGCTGCCACAGCCGTTTCCGGCGCAAAGCCCGCGGCCTCGGCCTGATCGCTCGGTGGCGGCTCACTCCTCGAGGCGACGATTGGTCGCGCTCAACTGGCGATCGGTGGCACTGGCGAGCCGCTCGACCAGGTCGGTGTCGAGGCGGCCGCACGGATGGTCCCAGTGCAGCGCGATATGGTCGCCGATCGCGATATCGGCGACGGATTCGTCTGCCGGAGTGGTCATCTCGATCACGCGCGGGATCTCCTCGGACAGGAACAGCTGCCCGCCCTCCCAGCGCAGGCGGTGGGCGCGGACCGTGAGGGTCGAACCGTTCCGCTCGCAGACCCGCGCCGGAGTGATCCGGCAGTTGTCCAGGACCCGGAGCGGCAGCTCGTCCGGGCCACGTCCCAGCAGGCGGGTCCACGGGTAGATGCCGAAGACGTGGAAGCTGTGGTCCGCGGCGGCCTCGTCGGACAGATCCGCGGTGAGGTGCTGCCAGTATCCGCCCGCCATCGGGCCGATGAGCGTGAGCAGATTCGACAGGAAGGCCGCGGGGTCCACATCGGCGCCGATACCCCCACCGAGCCAATAGGATTCGACCAGCCGGACGTCGAGCGGGTCGGTGATTCCGGTCATCCGCGACAACACTCGCAGATACGGCCAAGCTCCGGTGAATCGGCGTGCCAGCTCGCGGATCTCGGCATCGGTCCCGCCGGCCATCGCCGCCGCGTCCGGGGGACCGCAGTAGCCCAGGGCGTTGGGGGCGTAGGCGTAGCGCGCGAACAGCCGCGGCCCGCTGACCGCGGTCACGACGGAGACCTGGGGATCAGCTCGTCGCCGCGCCGCCGGCCCAGGGCGGTGTACCGCCACAGGGCCAGGGCCAGCAGCCACGTCCCGAGGAACAGCGCCACCAGGACGATGCCCATCGAACCCAGATCGAGATTGCCGATCCAGGCCAGCGGCCCGGAGGTGATGTCGAGCCGCTCGGCCAGGATGGAGATGATCTCCTGTGCGCCGATGAGCAGCGCGACGGTGACCGACAGCCCGGTCATCACCAGGTTGTAGTAGATCTTGCGGACCGGTTCGGCGAAGGCCCAGCCGTAGGCGAAGTTCATGTACGCGCCGTCGAGCGAGTCGAACAGCGTCATGCCCGCCGAGAACAGCAGGGGCAGAACGATGATCGCGTACCAGGGCACGCCGGTGGTCGCCGCGCCTCCGGCCAGCACCAGCAGGCTCACCTCGGTGACGGTGTCGAATCCCAGACCGAACAGCAGCCCGACCGGATACATCTGCCCCGGCGCGCGGACCGCGCGCAACAGCGGTGCGAGCACCCGGTTGACCGCGCCGCGCGATTGCAGCCGCCGTTCGAGCTCGCGCTCGTCGTAGCGGCCGCGCCGGGCGGTGCCGAACACCCGGCCGATGCCGATGAGCGACACCAGATTCAGCAGGCCCAGCAGGATCAGGAAGGTGCCCGACACCCCGGTGCCGACGACCCCGGTCCACCGCTGCAGGCCCGAATTCCGATCCTCGATACCGTGCGCCAGCGCCCGCACGCCCAGGCCGAGCGCCAGCACCATGACGAATACCACCGTGGAATGTCCCAGGGAGAACCAGAATCCGACCGACAGCGGCTTCCTGTTCTCGGCCACCAGTTTCCGGGTGACGTTGTCGATGGCGGCGATGTGATCGGCGTCGAAGGCGTGCCGGATGCCCAGCGTATACGCGGTGACGCCCAGGCCGATTCCGAAGACCGTGGTACCGGCCGTGTAGTGACCGGGCACGACGAGGGTGAGCAGCACGCCCCAGCCCGCCAGATGCAGCGCCAGCACGACGCACGTCATCAGCGTCACGCTACGTCGTTGCGCCCGAGTGGATTTCGACCATATCCGGGTCAGCGCGGCCGGGATCACCGGGCGCGTCCCCACTTGTGCCTGTCGCATCGCCTCGCCGGTGATCGCTCAACAGATCCGCGGCAGTTGTTCACCGGCGGGAAGGTCCACCACGCGCGTCCCGCCCAATGCGGTCCGTGCGACAACCATACCCGGATGGTCCTCCACACAGACCCCGATCGCCTGTGCCCGCGCGCCCAGCGGATGCGCCCGCATCGCCTCGAGCGCGCGATCGGCGTCCTGTGGGGCGAGGAAGGCGACCAGCTTTCCCTCGTTCGCGACGTACAGCGGGTCCAGGCCGAGCAGACCGCAGGCATCGCGCACCGAATCGGGAATCGGCAGTGCGCGTTCGTCCAGTCGCACACCGACATTCGCCTGGGCGGCGATCTCGTTGAGCGAGGCCGCCACGCCGCCGCGGGTCGGGTCACGCAGGACGTGCACATCCGCGCCGGTGGCCAGCATGTCGGCGACCAGACCGTTCAGGGGTGCGGTGTCGCTGCGCACGGTGGTGCCGAATTCCAGGCCCTCGCGGCAACTCATCACCGCGATCCCGTGCACGCCGATATCCCCGCTGATCACCACGACGTCACCGGGCCGCGCCCGATGCGGGCCGATGTCCACGCCCTCGGGGACCAGGCCGATTCCGGCGGTGTTGACGAATATCCCGTCACCGTGTCCGGCGTCGACGACCTTGGTGTCGCCGGTGACCAGCTTCACCTCCGCGGCAGCGGCCGCGGCGCCGAGAGATTGTGCGACACGGGCGATCTCGGCCAGCTCGGTGCCCTCCTCGAGGATGAAGGCGGTGGACAGGACGAGCGGGCGCGCGCCCATCATGGCCAGATCGTTGACCGTGCCGTTGACCGCCAGTTCGCCGATGGTGCCCCCGGGGAAAGTCAGCGGCTTCACCACGAACGAATCGGTCGAGAACGCCAGGCGGACACCGCCCACCTCGATCACCGCCGCATCGCCGAGAGCGGCGTCGGCGGCCGCCCCGAACGCGGGCAGGAACAGGTGCTCGATCAATTCGCCCGACATCGCGCCACCGCCGCCGTGCGCCATCACGATCGTCGGCGAATCCCGCAGCGGCAGTGGGCATACCCAGCTCCCGGCATCGAATCCCGGTGGTGAGGAGGGATTTGCGGCCTGGTCAAGCATGTGCCACCTCCGCGGGCTGATCCAGCCGCCGGTACAGGTAGTAGGCGGCGCACGCGCCCTCGGAGGACACCATGGTGGCGCCCAACGGATTACGCGGTGTGCACTTCGTGCCGAAGGCCGCGCAGTCGGTCGGCTTGATCAGGCCCTGCAGCACCTCACCGGACCGGCAGATCGAGGATTCGTCGGTGTGCACGTCGGTCACGCTGAACCGGTGTTCGGCGTCGTAGTCGCGATACCGCTCGGACAGTCGCCAGCCGCTGCGCGGAATCACGCCGATACCGCGCCAGCCTCGATCGGTGACCTCGAACACGTCCTCGAGCATCGCCTTGGCCGCCGGATTGCCCTGCGCCGGAACCGCGCGCGGGTAGGCGTTCTCGACCTCGTGCCTGCCCTGCTCCAGCTGCATCACCGCGCGGCGGATGCCTTCGAGGATGTCCAGCGGCTCGAATCCGGTGACCACCATGGGAACTCGATACTTCTCCGCAAGGGGCGGGTACTCCGCGGTCCCCATCACCGAGCAGACGTGCCCGGCGGCCAGGAAACCCTGCACCCGGCAGTCGGGTGATTCCATGATCGCGGCGATGGCCGGCGGGACCAGCACGTGCGAGACCAGCAGCGAGAAGTTCTCGATACCCAGACGCTGGGCCTGGTACACCGTCATCGCGTTGGCCGGGGCGGTGGTCTCGAATCCGATGCCGAAGAACACCACCTGCCGGTCGGGGTTCTCCCTGGCGATGGTGAGCGCGTCCAGCGGCGAATACACCACGCGCACATCGCCGCCCTTGCTCTTGACCCGGAACAGATCCTCGGAACTGCCCGGCACGCGCAGCATGTCGCCGAAGGAGCAGAAGATCACATTCGGGCGCGCGGCGATCTCGAGCGCCTTGTCGATGATCTCCAGCGGGGTGACGCAGACCGGGCAGCCGGGCCCGTGGATCATCTCGATCTGATCCGGCAGCAGCTGGTCGATGCCGTGCCGGATGATCGAATGCGTCTGGCCGCCACAGACTTCCATGATCGCCCAGCGGCGGGTGGTGGTGGCGCGAATGCGTTCGAGCAGATTGTGGGCCAGCTCGGGATTGCTGAATTCGTCCAGGTATTTCATTGGTTCACCTCGTTGTCGTGGGCGGGCTGGGACGACGCGGTCGGGTCGGGCAGGCCGGACTGGCGGGCCGCGATGGCGAAGCCGTCGCCGAATTCCTCGTTCAGCACACCCAGATGCTGGAATTCGGCCAGGGTCTTCAGGGCCGATTCCTCGTCCAGCCGCTGGATGGCGAATCCGACATGGACGACGACGTAGTCGCCGACGGCCGCGTCCGGGATGTATTGCAGGCAGACGTCCTTGTGGACTCCGCCGAAATCGACCAACGACATCAGGGTGTCGTCGCGCTCGTAGAGTTCGAGCACCTTCCCCGGGACTGCCAGGCACATGATCGGTTCCTACCTTTCGCTCATCCGGCCTTTCGCTCATCCGGCTCCGGCAGCGAGCAACTGTCCGAAGGCCAGGCCGCCGTCGTTGGGTGGCACCCTGTGGTGGGTGATGACGTGAAATCCGTTGTCCTGCAAGCGACGACGCGCGAGCGACAACAGCAGAGCGTTCTGGAACACCCCGCCGGACAGGGCTACCGGAACGCCCGGTTCGCCGAATCGGCACGCCGCGTCCAGGATCAACTCCGCCACCGCCGCATGGAATCGCGCGCCGATCAGCCCGGCTCCTGCGCCCGCGAGCGCGTCGGCGACCACCGCGGCCAGTACGGGTGCGGGACAGATGCGGGCGACCCCGTCGGAATCCGGGTCGGTGATCTCGAAGCGGTAGGCGTGCTCGGGCGCGATGTCGCGGGCCAGGCCCTCGAGTTCGATGGCGGCCTGCGCCTCGTAGTCGACGCGGTGCCGCACACCGGCCAGCGAGGACACCGCGTCGAACAGCCGCCCCATACTCGAGGTCGGCACGCAGCCCAATCCGGTCGTCAACTGGTGCAGCAGGATCCGGCGTTCGGCGGGCGGGCAGGCGGCGACCGATCCGATCGACTCGGACCAGTCGATCCCGGCGGCATACAGGTGCGCCAGCGCCATCCGGTAGGGCCGGTGCACGCTGGTGTCACCGCCCGGAAGCGGGACGTAGGCCAGGTGCGCGAGGCGGCGGAAACCCTTGTACCCCGCGGCGAGTATCTCCCCGCCCCAGATCGCCCCGTCGGCGCCGAATCCCGTGCCGTCGAAGGCGATTCCGGTGACCGTCGCGGAGCCGGGCAGGCCGTGCTCGCCCATCACCGCCGCGATGTGCGCGTGATGGTGCTGCACCGAGGACACCGACCGCTCGCCCGCGGTGCGGTGCGCCCACGCACTCGAGCGATAGCCGGGGTGGGCGTCGGCGGCCAGTTGTCGCGGCCGGACGCCGGTCAGTTCCTCGAGATGAGCTTCGGCGGCCTCGAACGCGCGCAGGGTGGCCAGATCGTCCATATCGCCGATGTGCTGGCTCAGCCACGCGTACCGCCCGTCGGCGAGCGCGCAGGTGTTCTTCACATCCGCGCCGACCGCGACGGTGGGTTCGACAGGCATCGGCAGTGCCAGCGGCAGCGGCGCGTATCCGCGCGAACGACGGATCGGCAACTCCTCGCCGTCGACGAGCCGGACCACCGAATCGTCGCAGGGCACCAGAATGCGCCGGTTGTGTCCGAGGACCGCATCGGCGAGATCGGTGAGTCGGTGCGCGGCATCGTCGTCCGTGTAGCAGATCGGCTCGCCGCCGAGATTGGCCGAGGTCATCACCAGCACGTCCGGACCGGGCGGATCGCCGGGCAGCCCGAACAGCAGCAGATGCAGCGGCGTGTAGGCCAGCATGACGCCGAGGTCGCGATTGCCCGGAGCCACCGACGCGGCGACGGGTCGGGTTCCGCGCGGCAGCAACAGGATCGGACGTTGCGGTGCGGTCAGGATCTCGGCGGCATCGTCGTCGAGATCGGCGATCGCGCCCGCGGTGGCCGGATCGGCGACCATGACGGCGAAAGGTTTGTCGCCGCGCCGTTTCCGGACCCGCAGCAGTGCCACGGCGTCCTCGTTGTCGGCGTCGCACGCCAGGTGATACCCACCGATCCCCTTCACCGCCAGAATTCCACCCTCGCGCAGCAGCTTTCGTGCCGCAGCGAGCGGATCACCGCTCCCGGCAACGGAATAGGTGAGGCTCGGGCCGCAGTCCGGGCAGGCGATCGGCTGTGCGTGGAAGCGGCGATCGGCCGGATCGTGATATTCCCGCGCGCACCGCTCGCACATCGCGAAATCCGCCATCGAGGTCCGGTCGCGGTCGTACGGCAGGCTCGCGATGATGGTGAACCGGGGGCCGCAGTTGGTGCAGTTGATGAACGGGTGACGGTACCGGCGATCGGCCGGATCGGTCAGTTCCCGGGTGCAGTCGGCGCAGATCGCGACATCGGGGGAGGCCAGCGTGCGGCCGCTGCCCCGGGTGGTTCCGGCGATGTGGAATCCGGTTCCGCCGCGCACCGGCAGCTCGGTGCGTTCGATCGACTCGATCACCGCCAACGGTGGCGGCCGGTGCCGCAATCGTTCGGTGAACTCGCGCAGCGCGGTGGGCGCGCCCTCGATATCGATCGTCACGCCGGCGCTGTCGTTGGCGACGCTGCCGGTCAAGGCGAGTTCGGCGGCCGTGCTGTAGACGAACGGCCGGAATCCGACGCCCTGCACGACGCCGCGCACCAGCAACCGGCAGCGGCCGCGCTCGGCGCTCACGACTTCTCACCCCGGCCCATCAGCTCCAGGCCCGCCAGCGCCCGGCGCGCCCCCGCCTCGTCGGTCCGTTCGACCGCCAGGCCCATGTGGATGATCACCCACTCACCGGCCTGCACCGGATCATCCTGGAGCAGGCCGATATTCACCTTCCGCTGCTCGCCGGAGACGTCGACCAGGGCCAGCTGCCGGTTGTAACCCTCGATGATCTGCACGACACGTCCGGGGATCCCGAGACACATGCTCACACCTCCGCTCGCTGGTCACACAGCTGCGTCACGACCCGCCGCACGGTGTCGACCGCCGGATCCACCGCGGCCGCAACGGGATCGGACAACCCGATGCCCTCCTCGGTCGAGTGCACCTGACAGCCGACGACCACGGTGGGCGGCACCGCGCCGCCCAATGCCCGCACACCGGCGAACACCGCGGCCGGATCCATACCGTGCGCATCCAGATCGGTCGGTTGGTCCCGATCGGGTTCGGCGCGGATCACCTCGAGCCGGCCCGGCTCACCCCGGTTCGGCACGGCGTCCACGAGCACCAGCGCATCCCAGTCCTCGAGCAGGTCGTAGGCCAGGTGCATCCCGCGGATGCCGTAGTCGACGATCCGCGCCGATTCCCCGGGTCCGGCGGGTATTCGGCGCACCACCTCGGGGCCGAAGCCGTCGTCACCGAGGAAGATGTTGCCGATCCCGGCAACCAGGACCCGGGTGGTCACATCCGCCGCATTCGCAGGTAGCGTCGCATGTCGGGCACCGACCGCAGGCCGATCGCCGCGGCCAGGAGGACCGCCACCACGATGATCACCGTCAAGATGATTCCCATGACCTCCATGGGTGCTCCTTTCCTCGTGCCCGCCTCGCGGGCAATCGTCGGATTCATTTGTCCGGTCTCTCCAGCGGTTCCAGTTCGTCCGGCTCGAAATACAGGTAGCGCCCGTACCATTCGTGCAGGTCGGCGCCCGGGTCGTCGAGGATGACCACGCCCACGTGGGTGCGTCCGTCCACGTCGGCGTGCACCGAGGTGACCCGCGCGTCACGGCCGTCGAAGAACATGTCGTGGATGTCCGCGCGGCGCGCGGGATGCAGCCGCACCCGGCTGCCCTGGCGCACCAGCACACCGGCGATCGGCACCGCGTCCGACTCCGGCCGGACCGCGCCGTCGGCGTCGGGATCCCACCAGTCCACGCCGGGCGGGATCTCCGGGATCGCGTGGACCTCGTCGGCGTGCGGGTCGCGCAGGACGCCGTGCAGCCGGGCCAGCTCCGGTGCGGTCATCGCCTCGCAGCGGTCCACGATGCGGGCCGCGCGTGGATCGGTCGCCCGCGCAGCGGCCTTCTCCGCGTCGGTCATCGTCAACACTCGCAGGGTCAGGATCTCGTCGATCTCGGTCGAGTCGAACAGCGGTTCGGGGCTCTGCTCGGCGATCTCGGGATGGTCGTAGAGGATGATCGGCGAGACCAGCAGCAGACTGTGGTCACCGGGCGGTCCGGCCAGCACCGGGAAGCAGCGGTGGTGCGTGCAGCGGCCCACGGCCGCTTCGGCGTCCGGTGGCGGCTCAAGCAGCGAAATGAACTGCGCCCCTTCGGCTTCGGCGATGATGTGAGCGCCGATCAGCGATCGGGTGATGGCGTCGCGCTGGTCCGTGGCGGGCTCCCCGGTGTTGCGCACGGTCATGGTCAGGCGCAGATATCCCTCGTCCGGTTCGACGGCCAGTTCGAACTGTCCGGCCAGCCCGCACCGGGTGCGCACGACCGAGCCCTCGGGATCGCCCGCCGGGTCGCCGAGCCGTTCGACCTCGACGCCGCCGGGGATCTCGATAGGCGCGGTGATCGCCACGGGCGCATGGGGATCCAGGGCGAATTCTCGTTCGACCGCCTCGTCCCAATCCAGCCAGGTCCGCCCGGCGACGGTCAGTTCCGCGACGGGTTCGTCGGCGGCATCGCGGATGCCGCGATGCTGAAGTTGCAGGAACCGCACGGTGATTCGCAGCGAGCACGCACCGGTCAACTCGAGCACCGCTTGCCCGCTGATCTCGCTGTCCTCGCCGAACCCGTCCGCGCCCGCGCCGACCGGGCCGAGAACGCCGAACTGCCAGCGGGAGCGGTTCTTTCGCGCATCGGCGCGGTACGGATACAGCAGATATCCCTCGTAGAGCACCGCGTCGGCCACCGCGCGGGCACGTGCCCGCGCTGCCGGCCCCGACCTATTCATGCCGACTCCTCGGCCGTGGCGAGCAATTGCGCGACGGTGTCGTCGAAGCCGAGCATGCCGTGCTGAGCCTTGAACGCGGTGAGTGCGGTCATGGTGTCCTCG
The DNA here is from genome assembly GCF_000308615.1 of Nocardia jiangxiensis NBRC 101359. Classification (GTDB taxonomy): domain Bacteria; phylum Actinomycetota; class Actinomycetes; order Mycobacteriales; family Mycobacteriaceae; genus Nocardia; species Nocardia jiangxiensis. Next base: position 305,533 of record NZ_BAGB01000047.1, on the reverse strand, counting down.
CGCAGGCGGACCCAGCCCGCATGGGGGAAGTGCGCCGCCATCAGTTCGCGCCACACCGTGACCGGCATCTCGTAGCGGTCCTCGCGATCCCACGGGATCTGCTGAACCGCGAAACCCGTACTGCCCCTGATGAACACCGTGCCGCTGAACAGGAACTGCAACGGAATCGTGCCCTCCTGCAGGGCGTGCAGATATTTCGATCCGGCGACCTCGAAGTCGTAGGTGCACGACATCGGCAGGTCCACCTCCGAACCGCCGGTGAATCCCGGAATCGTCGTCGCGCAGTGCATCCAGAGGAAGGACCGCTGCGTCTGCGCCCACCGCTCGCGCGGTCCGAACAGATCCAGCAGCCCGGCGCTCTCGGCGTCGGTGTAACCGCGCCGTCCGGGCTCGATCCGCACCTGGGCGCGCAGGGCGATCGCGTGCACGGGTTCGTCGCCCACCGAGGCGATGCCGACCCGCGCGGACAGGATCGGGGTCACCGCATACGGTTCGGGGCGGATGTCCAGCACCGCGAACGTCGTGGAATAGGCCGGGCTCACGGGGCCTCCCGGGATCCGGTCACATCGGCCGGGCGAGCCTTGGCCGACATCGTGGCGAAGAAGTCGTCCACGTAGCGGTGCACCGCCGAACCGCCGTCGAAACCGTGCCACAGCAGGCGGATTCGTCCGACGAACTCGTAGCACGCGTCGATCGGCAGCAGCAGGCACTGCGCTGCCGCGGCATCGCGATCGGGCACCCGGATCAACAGCGCCTCCACATCGTCCGCGAGATCGGCGAATTCGCCGTGCTGGTCGACGAACCGCTGCCAATCACGCAGCGGCAGCTCGGATTCGGTCGCGCCGGCCGGTCCGGGATACAGTGCGACGGTGCGGTCCGCGGCCGAGTTGCGGAAGAAGAAGGCCAGGCCCACCGGAATCTCGAGCCCGTCCCACTCCGGCAGGCTCAGGGTGAAGTCCGGGAACGACAGGTACCGCTGCGGCACGGCCCGGAAACGCAGTGCCGCGCGGCGATCGGTGAACAGCAGATAGCAGCCGCGGCATACGCACATCAGTTGCCGCGCTTCGACATCGACGACGTGCTGATGTTCCTCGGCGATGGCTTCCGCGCACATCTCGCACCGCTCGCCGGGGGCCGGGGTAGGTGGCCGATCGGCCGAGATCCGCCGCAGGGCCCGTATCGTCGGATTCATCCGGCCACCCCCGCGGGCACCGCGACCGACAGCTCCCCGGAGCGCACCAGCACCGGGAAGGGCTCCAGATGGCCGTCGCCGTCGAGCCGGTCCCCGGCGTGCACGACGTCGAAGTGGGCGCGGCAACTCGGACAGCGCAACACCGGATCACCGGATCCGAGTTCGCGGTGCAGCGCCGCGCCCGCCAGGGAGCGGCTGCATGCCGCGCACGAGTCGCGGTAGACGTAGACGTTCTCGCCGACCCGGCAGGCCAGCAGCGTGATCCCGGCCAGCTCGAATCCGCCGACCTCGCCGGGGGCGAGATCCTCCAGTTCCGGTGCGGCGACCCAGTTTCCGCCCGATCGCACATGGGAGAACAGCGTGTCCGGGGCGATGACGGCGGCCTGGGCCGCCGGCTCGGCCGCGACCGCCTCGATCGCGGTGACCTCCGGCGCGGCCGCGCGCACCGCATCCTCCACGGCCAGCTCCAAGGTCACCGTCGATGACGGGCAGCTGCGACAGCTGCCCGTCAGCTCGAGCCGGACCACGCCCTCGCCGGTGATCTCGAGCAGCCGCACGTCGCCGCCGTGCGAGCCCAGATACGGGCGCACACTGTCGAGTCCGGCCGCGACCCGGGTCCGCACGTCCTGCGGATGCAGACCGTGCACCAGCAGCAGGCTGGCCACCAGATCGTCCTGGGCCAGGCGCCGCACCGCGGCGTCGTCGAGTTCCTCGACGATGCGCCGCAGTCCGGCGCCGTACAGATCCACGACCTCGCCGACGAGCGCCTCGGCTCGTTCGCGGGCCACCGTGCCGTGCGCGGACGCGGCGTCGAGCAGGCTCTCGATTCGATCGCCCACACCGCGCCACCGGTCGTCGTCGACCGCTACGTCGGGGTCGTTGTCCTCGGAGCGCGTGAGCATCGCCTCCTTCACCGAGGCCCGGCCGGTACGACCGGGCCGGGCATCATTCGCCGGTCAGTGTCTGGGTCGGAGAGTGCAGGGCGTCCAGCGTCTTGCCCTTGCCCAGATACATGTGCACACCGCAGGGCAGGCAGGGATCGAAACTGCGCACCGTGCGCATGATGTCGATGCCCTTGAAATGCTCGCGGTCGTTCTCCTCGAAGATCGGCTGGCCCTGCACCGCGTCCTCGTAGGGGCCCGGAGTGCCGAAAGTGTCGCGCGGACTCGCATTCCACGGCGTCGGCGGATACGGGTGGTAGTTCGCGATCTTGCCGTCGCGGATCACCATGTGGTGCGAGAGCACGCCGCGCACGGCCTCGGTGAAACCGCAGCCGATGCCTTCGTCGGGCACCTCGAACTTCTCCCAGGTCTTGGTGTGGCCCGCCCGGATCTCCGCGAGCGCCTGCTCGGCGAAGTGCAGTGCGCAGGCGGCCGCATATGCCTGGAAGTAGGTGCGGGCGCGGTCGCGTTCGATGGTGTTGCTCCCGTACGCCGGGATCTTCCACTCGAACTCCACCGGCCCCTTCAACGCGGTCTTGGGCAGGTTGATCTGCACGCTGTGCCCGGTCGAACGCACGTAGCCGATATCGACCAGTCCGGCCAGCGCCGTGGACCACAGCCGAGCCAGCGGGCCGCCGCCGGTATCCAGGGCGAGGTGGTCCTTGCCGTCGAACCAACGCGGGGACATCACCCAGCTGTACTTGTCCTCCAGATCGCGTTTCTGCGGTTTGGGGTTGGTGTGCTGGTTCCAGGGGTGCCGCCGGTCCACCGGATTGCCCAGCGGATCGGTCTTCACGAACATCTCCTGATCGGTCCAGTCCTCGTAATACGAACTGCCCAAGTGGATTCGGAGACCGAGGTTGATGTCGACGAGCGAGGTGGTGAGCAGTTTGCCGTCCACCACGACGCCCGGGGTCACGAACATCTTCCGGCCCCAGTTCTCCATGTCCTTGTAGGCGAAGTTGCACGCCTCAGGATCCTGGAACGAACCCCAGCAGCCCAGCAGTGTGCGCCGCAGCCCGACCTTCTCGTAGCCGGGGATGGCGGTGTAGAAGAAGTCGAACAGATCGTCGTGCATGGGCACGACCTTCTTCATGAATTCCACGTACCGCATCAGCCGCGTCATGTAGTCGGTCATCAGCTGGATGGTTGCCACGGTTCCGACGCCGCCGGGATACAGCGTGGAGGGATGGACGTGCCGACCTTCCATGAGGCAGAACATCTCTCGCGTGTAGCGGCTGACCTGCAGCGCCTCCCGGTAGAACTCACCGGTGAACGGATTGAGCGCTTCCATGATCTCACCGATGGTGCGGTAACCGTGCATCGCCGCGTGCGGCGCCTCGGTCTTGCGGGCGGCGTCCAGGACGCTGGGATTGGTCTCGGCGACCATTTTCTCGCAGAAGTCCACGCCGACCAGATTCTCCTGGAAGATGTTGTGGTCGAACATGTATTCCGCGGCCTCGCCGAGATTGACGATCCACTCACCCAGATGCGGCGGTTTCACCCCGTAGGCCATGTTCTGGCAGTAGCAGGAACAGGTCGCGTGGTTGTCACCGCAGATACCGCAGATGCGGCTGGTGATGAAATGCGCGTCGCGCGGATCCTTGCCGCGCATGAATATCGAGTAGCCGCGGAAGATGGACGATGTGCTGTGACATTCGACCACTTCCCGGTTCTCGAAGTCGATTTTCGTATAGATACCGAGGCTGCCCACGATGCGGGTGATCGGGTCCCACGCCATCTCGACGAGCGAGTCGGGGTCGATCTTCTTGTGTGAAGCCTCCGGGATGATCTGTGTCATCTCCGAGATCCTCCTACCAGGTGCGAGTGGCCCCTGTCTCCAATTTCTCTCCCCGGTGCCGCCAGTGCGGCTCCTTGTCGACCGTGCGATCGGTGATGTGCCGCAGGCTGCGGATCACCGAGCCGTACAGCCCCGATGCCGTGGACGAGATTCTCGCGCCCGGCGGTTCGTCCATGAACGGCATGAACATGTCCGGGAATCCCGGCATCGTGCAGCCGATGCAGATGCCGCCGACATTGGGACACCCGCCCACGCCGTTGAGCCAACCGCGTTTGGGCACATTGCATTTGACGACCGGACCCCAGCATCCCAGTTTCACGATGCATTTCGGCGATCCGTACTCGTTGGCGAAGTCGCCCTCCTCGTAGTATCCGGCGCGGTCACAGCCCTCGTGGACCGTCGCGCCGAAGAGCCATTTGGGACGCAGGGCTTCGTCGAGCGGAATCATCGGCGCCTGTCCGGTGGCCATGTAGAGCAGATAGGTCAGCGTCTCGGACAGATTGTCGGGTTGGATCGGGCAGCCGGGCACGCAGACGATCGGAATACCGGCCTTGGACTTCCAGTCCCAGCCGAGATAGTCCGGAACGCCCATCGCGCCGGTCGGATTACCGGCCATGGCGTGAATTCCGCCGTAGGTCGCGCAGGTGCCGACCGCCACCACTGCGGTGGCCTTCGGCGTCAGGCGATCGAGCCATTCACTGGTGGTTATCGGCTGGTTCGTCGCGGGATTGTTCCCGAAACCGCACCAATAGCCGTCACCGTTGATCTGCTCGTTCGGAATGGATCCCTCGACGACGAGCACGAACGGATCGAGTTCACCGCGATCGGCCTTGAAGAACCATTCGAGGAAATCGTCGGCTCCGCCGGCCGGGCCGCATTCGAAATCGATCAGCGGCCAATGTACGGCGATCTTCGGCAGACCGGGGAGCGCTCCGAGAGCGATCTCCTCGACGCTGGGCTGGGTGGCGGCAGTCAACGCCACCGAATCGCCGTCGCAGCTCAGGCCGGCGTTGATCCACAGCACGTGTATCAACGTTTCTTCGGCCTCGACTGCTTCCTTCGTGGGCATGAGCGCCACCTTCCCGAGCCGGGCGGGGCTGGCCGATCCGGCTCGAAGCCGTCTCAATCTGCACTGTCTCAACCTGTGATGCAGGCCACATAAGTTTAGGCTTGCTGGGTAGTAACCTCAATGGCTCGCCCGAGGGTGGAACGGCGCCTGTCGGCGAGCCACTCGTACCAGTCGCCGAATCCTTCGCCCGTCGTGGCCGACAGCGCCAGCAGTTCGACACCCGGATTGGTCGTGCGGGCGTAGCGCACACACTGGTCGAGGTCGAAATCGACATACGGCAGCAGGTCGATCTTGTTGATCAACACCAGTTCGGCCGCGGCGAACATGTGCGGATACTTCAGCGGTTTGTCCGTCCCCTCGGTGACCGAGACGATGACGACCTTGGCCTGCTCACCGAGGTCGAACAGCGCCGGGCACACCAGATTTCCGACGTTCTCGATGAAGACGACGCCGCGCTCCGGCGGGTTCAGCGCCTCCAGTGCGTTCCGGGTCATCTCGGCGTCCAGATGGCAGCCCGCGCCGGTGTTGAGCTGTACGACCGGGCAGCCCGTGGACTCGATCCGCCGGGCGTCCAGCAGGGTCTCCTGATCGCCCTCGATGACCCCGATCGGGAGGTCCGGGCATTCGCGGATGGTTCGCTCGAGCAGCGTGGTCTTACCCGCGCCGGGCGAGCTGGTCAGGTTCAGCGCCAGGATGTCGCGGTCGGCGAACCACTGTCGATTGCGCTGTGCCAGTTGGTCGTTCTTCGCGAGTACCTGCTGTTCCAGGATCACCGTCTCGGTTGCCGGATGATCGTGCTCGTGGTGGTGCGGATGGTCGTGTTCGTGCTCGTGTACGTGCGGTTCGGTGATCACCGCCGTGCTGTCGCGGCCGCATCCGCAGGTAGCGCACATGGATCGCTCACCTCCATCGAACGGATTCGCAGGTCTGTGCCCGCGCTGATGTCGACATCCGCACTTCCGCAGTCGCACAGGGGGATCGGCTCGTGCAGGGTGAAATCGCGCTCGCATCGATGGCAGTGTCCCCGGGCGGGGACCTGCTCGATGATCAGCTCGGCACCCTCGGCGAGGGTGCCCTCGGCCGCCAGTTCGAAACAGAACCGCAGCGCGTCCGGCACCACCGCGCAGAGCGTTCCTACCGCGACGGTCACGCGAAATATCCGTCGGCCCGCCGCATGCTCACATGCTCCGCCGATGATTCCCTGTGCGATTGCCAGCTCGTGCATGAGATATCTCGATTCCTCGGATACCTATCGATTTCGGAACGCCGACGCACCGAGCATACCTCCGCGCAGTCGCCACGGAACAGGTATGGAGATGCCTCCGGGGCGGTCGGCCATGGTGGATCGACATTGCCGACCGGACCGCAGCATTGCGATTGCTGTGATGTTGCCACTGCCTGCGGGAACCCGCTGGAGGTGTGGTTCGACGGAAAAGCCCGGCGGCCAGGAGTATTGGCCGTGGTGGTGGCGAATACTCCTGGCCTGAGCCGGGATCGGTGAGCCGATCAGTCGATCGTGCAGCCGGAGACGGGCTTTCCGTCCAAGCGGTCGACCAGATAGCCGATCGCGTTGTTGGTGCCGTAACCGTCGATCAGCTCGGGGCCGAAGTGGTTGGGCAGGGTGGCGCCGGGCAGGATGGGCGGCAGATCGTTGGTGCGGAAGGTGACCGTGGCGCCCTTGGCGCACCAGTCGGAGGCGAGACGGCGGGCCTGGCCGTACGGCACCGTGTCGTCGTTGCGGCCGCTGGTGATCAGCACCGGAGAACTCGGGCGCAGCGTGCCGATGCGCTGCTCGTTCAGCACCTGCACGGCCTCGGGGATGGCGTTGAGGTGATCCAGCATCGAGCGGTGGTCCACGGTGAGCGCACTCGTGCGCATGAACCGCTGCTTCACGATGACGTCGCCGATGCATTCGGCGGCCAGGCCGTCGAGCACCGCGCGGCCCTGCGGTGTGGCCGCGGCGTCCAGTGCGGTGCGCAGCTGCGGGTTCCGGGCGACGAATCCGTTGATGGCGAAGCCGATCACGCCGCTGATCAGCGTCCCGTCGACCTGCCCGAGCACCTTGGCCAGATCCGCGGGCGGGGCGCCCGCCCAGGTGCCCTTCAGATTCAGATCGGGTGCGTAACCGGGCTGCAGCTCCGCGGCCGCCGCGGTCGCGCCGCCGCCCTGGGAGTAGCCCCACAAGACCAGGGGAGCGCTGTCGGGAACACCGCCGAGCCGGTTCGCGGCCCGCGCGCCGTCGAGCACCGCGTGCGCCTCCTCGACGCGGTTCACGTAGGTGTGGATCCCGGGCGTGCCCAGGCCGATGTAATCGGTGACCAGGACGCGCGCACCCATCGAACTCCACGCCGCGGCGGCGATCGCCTCCTGGTTCGGCGACATCGACAGCGGGTCGGTGCTGACGACGAACCCGGTGGAGAACGCGATCGAGGGCGCGCACTGGGTGCCCTGCCCGACCGTGCCCGGCGCGATCACCACCGTCGGACGCGGGCCGCCGCTCTGCCACGGCCGCGTCGGTTCGATGTACGTGCCGCTGACCGCGACCGGCGCGTCGTCCTGGGTGCGCGAGGTGTACATCACGCGTTGCGCGGCCACCGGCCACTGCCCGCCGCCGCCCGGCAGCGTCGCGAAGATCGGCATCGGCTCGGACTTCACGACCGATCCCGGCTGCGCGGGCAGCCGAGCGGGCGGGGTGTAGAAAGCGCTGACCGGTGCGGCATCGGCGGCCACCGCGCCGGTGACACAGGATCCGGCCGCGACGGCCACGGCGGCGACGGTGCACGCGGCGAACCGGCGTAGTCGCGAATTATGTTCTTGCACTGGATATTTCCCCTCTGGATAAGCTCGGGCCGCCGAGCGCGTATTCGGTCGGAAGCGCCCTCAGATGACGCTGCCCACGTCCTGCGGCACGAGGTGGTTCAGGGCGCGTTCGGCGACGGCCGCGATGGTCATCGAGGGGTTGCACGCCCCGCAGTTGCCCGGGATCAGCGCACCGTCGAGCACGTAGAGTCCGCGCTGACCGTGCACCCGGCCCTCGGCGTCGCAGACCGAGCCCATACTCGCCCCGCCGAGCGGATGCCAGGTGGAGGGGAAACCCAGGTTGGTATCGGTCAGGATGCTGCCCGGCCCGGCGATCTGGTTCGCCAGCGGCCCGATCCGGCCGTTCTGGATGACCGCGTCGCCCTCGTGCGGCCAGCGCAGAACGGCGTTGTCGTCGGCCGCGGTGTACTCGAAGTGACCGCGCGCCTTGCTCACGCCGTAGCCGACCATCATCGTGCTGTGCGTGTCCATGCCCATCGGCGGGATGGACGCCTGGATGATGGTGGCCGCGCTGGCCGGATCACTCCAGTTCAGGCTGCCGAAGACGACCGGGCCGCCCTGTGGGTAGCCGAATGCCTCGTTCGGCTGGGACCACACGTAGATCCGGTCGGCGTTGGTGCCCCAGTTGCCGCCCAGGCCCGCGGGCATATCCGGGATGTGGCCCTTGGCGGCCGCGCGCACGAGCAGTTTGGTGGTGTTCAGGCTGCCCGCGGCCATGATCAGTGCCGGGGTGGTGAGGATCAGGTTCTCCAGGACCTTGCCGGAGGTGTCGATCCGGTTCACCGAGACCGTCCAGCGGCCGTCCCTGGCCCGCTGGATATCGGTGACCTCGTGCAGCGTGCGGACCTGCACCCGGCCGGTGGCCTCGGCCGCGGCGATGTAGGTGACGTCGACCGAATGCTTACCGCCGTTGTTGACCCCGAGCGCGCCCGCGCCGTTGGTATAGGAGGGGGTCATCTTGCCGTGCAACTCGTCCAGCGCGTAGTTCCAGTCGATCGGCATCGGGATCTTCGACACCGGCAGCCCGGCCTTGCGGGCGTGCTCGGCGAAGATCCGGGCGGCGTTGTAGTTCGGGCTGTCGACGAGGGCGTCGGGTGCGGTCTCCAGCTTCAGCATGCGTGCCACGCGCGGGTAGTGCACCCGATTCATCGTCTGCCAGTCCAGGTCCATCGGGAACATGGACGCGAACACGGCCTCGGTCGGTTCGAGTGACATCCCTTGGTAGACAAGCGATCCGCCGCCGACGCCCGCAGCGCACAGGGCGGTCATGTTGTCCCCGGCGACCGCCTCGATCAGGCCGGTGTAGGGCTCGAAGAGTAACGGCGTGCCGAAGACGTTCGGATTCGAGCGGTACCAGAGCATGCGCTTGTCCGGCTTGGTCGCCAGGGGAAACGTGGTCGCGTTCGGGCCGGTCTGCCAGCGCCGTCCACGCTCGAGCACCAGGACCGGAACCCCGGCCTGCGCCAGCCGCAGGGACGCCACACCGCCGCCGAAGCCCGAGCCGATCACGATGACCCGGTGCTCCTCGCGGGTGAGCGGAACGCGTGTGGCCGGATTGGTATCGGCGCGAGCGATTCCCGTGCTCGCCAGCGCGACCCCGGTGGCGGCGGTCGCGCCCAGGAAGGAGCGACGCGAGAGTGCGGGCATGAATGACCTCCAGAACGCCGACGGACATCTCCGCATGCGCGAGGCCGAGGATCCCGACCGTCCGCTGCACTGCGGCAGTTCTGCCCGAATCGGCGTGTCCGGGCTCGCTCAAACTAGACAGTAGCTTACGAAAGTGTCAAGAATTACATCCGTGATCGGAGATCAACGGTGTGTGAGCGACAACGCAGGCACCACCCAGCGCGCGATCAGTCGCCGCAGATCCTCGTCGGACTCGATGTCCGGATCGTCGAAAAGAACCACCGACAATCCCAGGCGGATCCCGATCTGGGCGATATCGTCCAACTGTGGCTCGATCGCCGGATCCAGCTTCGTCAGCGGCCGGAGCAATTCGTGGGCAATGGGTTTCGCGCGGGCGATCATGTCGGCGTCGAAGATCGGGTTCCCCGGTTCGATGCGGACCAGGCGCGCCAGGATCGGGTCGTCGCGGACCACCGCGCGCCCGACCACGAACAACTCGACGATGTATTCGGCGGCGTCGTCGATCTCGGCGAGGCGGGAGCGCAGGCCGGTCGTGGCGCGGAACAGCAGATCGGCCATCGCCTGGGAGACCAGATCCTCGCGAGAGCCGAAATTCGAGTACACGGTCTGCCGGGTAACCCCGGCCGCATGCGCGGCAGCGGCGATGTTCACACCGCCGAAGCCCTCACTCGCGATCAGTTCGAGCGTGGCGTCCAGAATCTTCCTCCGCGACCGCATCCCACCAGTATCTGCGATCGTCGGCGTCGGCGTTGCCAAAGGGCTGCGGGCCTACGACTGCTACCGGAATCAGCTCGCGTCCGAGTGGCGGGTGGTGTCGCGATCCTCGGGCTGGGAGCCTGCGGCGACTTTCATGCCGCGGTTGAAGGCTGCGATGACGGTCGGATCCAGGCGCAGTGGCTGGGCGGGATCCGCGATGGTGGGGCGGTTGCGGGCGCGGCGGGCGGCCGGTTCGTTGTTCGCGGTCAGACGGCGCATCACGCGTTCCAGGATGGGCAGGATCTCGGTGATGTCGAGGGTTTTGTCCGCGACTCTGCCCATCAGGGCGTAGGCCATGTTGGCCAGGACCAGGCCGACGTCCTCGATGTATTCCGGATCCGCGCCGCCGAAGATCTGACCGGCAACCGGCAGGACCGCGTCCAGGCCCTGGGTGTCCAGTCGCGTCCCGCCCGGACCCGAGCGGGCGCGGTGGAAGGCCTCGAGCATCTTCGGGCTGCGTTCCCAGGGCTGGAAGACGCTGTGCAGCACGCGCATCAGGCCGTCGTGCAGTGTTTCCTCGGGGCCGGGCGGTGCGAGGTCCGGATAGGCGTGGTCCGCCATCCACCGCTCGATCGCGGTGACGATCAGTTCGTCGCGGGTATGGAACAGCTTGTAGACCGTCGCCAGTGAGACGCGGGCACGGCGTGCCACCTCGCGTAGCTGCACCGCGTCGTAACCTTCGGTTTGCAGCAACGTGAGCACCACGTCGATGATCTGCTCCGACGCGTCGCGTCCAGGGGCCCTGCTCACTCCATTACTGTAACACGGTTACTACGGTAACATCGTTACTTCGCTCGTTCGGAGAGGCTTCGGCGGGGAAGTCGAGCGGAATTGCCGACCGAGCGCGGAGCGTTTGCGGCACAAGGCTATTGATGCCGCATCCCGATCGCGCACGGGGTACGGAGCGTACCGCCTCCGGGCGCTCAATCGCGAATCATGCTCTGCCGTACGCGATATTTCTGAATCTTGCCGCTCGGCGTACGAGGGAAATCCTCGACCACGTGGATCTCCTCGGGCCACTTCTGCTTGGCCAGGCCCACCTCGGCGAAATGTGCGCGCAGATCCTCGAGTGCGGGTTCGGGGGAGTCCGCGGCCAGGCGCACCACCGCCGCGACATGCTCGCCCAGCCGGTCGTCGGGGGCGGCCACGGCCACCGCCTCGACGACGTGCGGCATGCTCAGCAGCACCTCCTCCACCTCGAGTGCGCTGATGTTCTCCCCGCCGCGAATGATCAGGTCGGTGGTGCGGTCGGTGATGGTCAGGTAGCCGTCCGCGTCCAGGACGCCGATATCGCCGGTGTGGTACCAGCCCTGCGCGTCGAACGCCTTCGCGGTGAGGGCTTCGTCGGTGTAGCCGAGGCACAGATCCGGTCCGCGACTGAGGATTTCGCCGTCCTCGGTGAGCATGATCTCGACGCCGGGTTGCGGATCGCCGTCGGTGTAGAGGCGTTTGGGGCGGGGGTCGGTGGCGTCCGAGGCGGTGATCGAGGGATGTTCGGTACTGCCGTAGGAGCGGTAGACCGTCAGGCCCAGATCCGTCAGACGTTCGGTGACCGAGGCCGGGACCGAGGCGCCGCCCATTCCGGCGTACTTCATTCGCGCCAGATGGTCCGGGCCGAAGGTGGGATGTTCGATGAGGCTGGTCAGGTAATACGGCACGCCGCCGCCGAAGGTGATGTCGTAGGTGGTCATCAGGTTCAGGATCAGCTCCGGATTCCAGGTGTCCACCAGGTCGACCGAGATGCCGTCGCGGATCGGGATGAGGAATGCGTTGAGCATGCCGATGAAATGCCCGACCGGTGCGGCGGTGATCTGCGGGCCCAGATCGTCGGGATAGTGCTCGGCGAGCTGGCGGGTCTCGCAGCCGAGGGTCTGATGGCTGTGCACCACGCCCTTTGGTGCGCGGGTGGTCCCGGAGGTGAACGCGATCAGTGCGGGACCGCTCGGGTCCACCGTGGTCACTCCCTCGAACGGCTCGGCCGCGAGCAGGTCCTCGAATGTGCTCCCCACGATTCCGGTGATCGGCACCTGCTCGTACACCGCCGGGTCGTAGGTGATCGAGCCGAAGCGGTCGGTGGTCACGAACGCCTCGGGGTGCACCGCGTCCAGGATGTACCGCACCTCGCGGGGGCCGTAGATGTGCACGATCGGGACCACCATCGCCCCGAGAAACGTTGTGGCCCAGAAGGTTGCGGCAGCCTCCATCCAGTTGGGCAGCTGGCAGGCGACCGCGTCGCCGGGGCCCACGCCGCGCTCGTGCAGACCCTGGGCCAGGCGGCGGGCGATCAGTTCGACCTCGGCGAAGGTGCCGGTGTAGGGGCGGGTCGCGGAGTGCACGCGCAACGTGGCGCCGGGCGCCGAGGCCAGGCCGCGCGCCAGCAGATCGCCCAGGGTGTCGCGGGTCCACCACCCCTCGTCTTCGTAGCGTTTGACCAGTTCGGTGGGGATCGTGCGCATGGTGGGCTCCAAGTCCGGATGCGCGGGCGCGACGGCCACACCCGCGGGCTGCCGGGTGGTTGCAGGGATCATCGAAACGGGGGCTGTCCGTGGCGGATATACTATTCTCCAAATACAAGAATTCCAATATCTAGATCGGAGAACCGGTTGTGGTCGACCTCGAGTTGGACGACGGGCTGGCAGTGGTCACCATCGACCGCCCCCAGGCGCGCAACGCCATCGCGCCCGAGACGATGGATCAGCTCGACGAGGCGCTCGACGCCGCCAAGGGCGCACGCGCACTGGTGATCCGGGGCGCGGGGGACAAGGCGTTCGTCTCCGGCGGCGATCTCAAACAACTCGCCGCGATCCGCACCCTCGACGGCGCGGCCGAGATGGCCTGGCGGATGCGCGGCATCTGCGATCGGCTCGCGGAATTCCCGGCCCCGGTGATCGCCGCGCTGAACGGGCACGCCTTCGGCGGTGGCGCGGAGGTGGCGGTCGCCGCGGACATCCGGGTCGCCGCCGACGACATCCGGATCGGATTCAACCAGGTCGCCCTGGGCATCATGCCCGCGTGGGGCGGCGCCGAACGGCTGGCCGCACTCGTCGGCCGCAGTCGCGCACTGCTGCTCGCGGGTTCGGGCACCGTGCTCGATGCCGCCGAAGCCGAACGGGTCGGGCTGATCGATCGCGTACTCCCGCGCGAGTCCTTCGAGGAAGGCTGGCGCGCGCTGGCCCGCTCCCTGGCCAACGTCCCCGCCGGCCGGATCAAACACGTCCTGTCCGGCGTCACCCCCGACGAGGCCGTGGACGCCTTCGCCCACCTGTGGATCTCGGACGAACACTGGGCCGCGGCGGATCGCGCGTTGAAGAAGAAGTAGCGCCTCGCTGCTCCTGCGAGTCGCAGACCCCGCCCACTAGCCTGAGTCCGTGCCGACGTTGCTGATCATCCATCACACCCCGTCACCGTTCATGCAGGCGATGTTCGAGTCCGTCGTGTCGGGTGCGACCGATCCGGAGATCGAGGGCGTGGAAGTCGTGCGCCGCGCCGCGCTGGCAGTGTCTGCGACCGACGTCCTCGAGGCGGACGGCTACCTACTCGGCTCCCCGGCGAACCTCGGCTACATGAGCGGCGCCCTCAAACACGCATTCGACGTCATCTACTACCCCTGCCTCGATTCGACCCGCGCCCGCCCCTTCGGCCTCTACCTGCACGGCAACGAGGGCACCGAAGGCGCGGAGAAGGGCGTCACCGCCATCACCACCGGGCTGGGGTGGGTGAAATCTGCCGAGTACGTGACGGTGTCGGGCAAACCGTCCAAGGACGACCTGCAAGCGTGTTGGGAACTCGGCGCGACGGTCGCGGCGCAACTCATGTCCTGACCGGTCACTTTCCGCTCCCCCATGAAATCAACGGCTCACGTCGGGGCTGCTGCCCCGGCATACTCGAATCCGATACGTTCCGGATTCGGTCGGTGTGGGTGCCGATCGAAGGGGCGAGGTGGTCGTTCCCGGAACACGGGATCTGGGAAGAGGTGAGAGCGCTGTGGAGCCGACATATGAGGGCGCGGTCCGGCCGCGACGGATCGGGCTGGTCGAAGATCACGAATCCGTGGCGCTCGGGCTGGCCAGTATGCTGGCGCCCGAGCCGGATCTGGACCTGATCATCACTGCCGGAACCGTGGCCGAACTGTTCTCCGCCGCACCGGAATTGGATCTGGTGGTACTCGATCTGCGGCTCGCCGACGGGTCCGCGCCGGAGGATAATGTGCGCGCGTTGCGCGAGGGCGGGCACGAGGTGCTCGTATTCACCGGTGCGGACAATCCGTTCCTGGTGCGCGCGGCCGCCCGAGCGGGGGTGCTCGGGGTGGTCCGCAAATCCGAGGATGTGCAGACCGTGGTGTCGGCGGTGCGCGCGGCCGCATCCGGCGAGCAGGTGGTCACCACCGATTGGGCCGCGGCCATCGACGGAGATCCGCAACTGCCCGACGTCGGACTCAGTCCGCGTCAGCAGGAGGTGCTGACGCTGTACGCATCGGGGGAGAAGGCCTCCCGGGTGGCGCGGATGACGGGTCTGTCCGAGCAGACCGTCAACGACTACCTCGGCCGGATCCGGCAGAAATACGCCGACGCCGGGCGTCCCGCGCCCACCAAGACCGACCTGTACAAGCGCGCGGTGGAGGACGGGTGGCTGCCGGTGCCCGAGCGCAACCCACGCGCATGACCGTGTCCGCCGCGCGGGGCGTCCCGCGTGCGCGTTCCGGGGCGCGGGCGTCGACAGGCGTCGGCCGGAGGGGGAGATACGTTGTGTCGCAGCATGTCTCACCGACCGCGTCGGAGGGGATCATGCGGCGGCTGGGCCTGTCGATGGGCCTGGGCGGGGTGATCATGGGCCTGGTGACGATGCCGGAGATCGTCGAGCAGGGCCACGACGCGCCGGGCTGGTGGAGTCCGGTCGCGGCCGTGCTCACCTTCGGCGGATTCCCGGTGCTGGCGGCGGTGTCGGTGCGGTCGCGTCCCGCGGTGATCCGCCTGGTGTCGGGTCTGACGGCGCTGAGCTTCCTGGTCGCGCTGGCGATCACGCCGATCGCGGTGCAGCCGCACACCCTCGACGCGTCCTCGGTATGGCTGTATCGGATGCTGCCGCTGGGCATGCTGGCCGCGGCGTTGGCCTGGCGGCTGTTGTTCTCGGTGGTGTATCTGCTGGTGGGCTCGACCGCGGTGGCGTTCGTCAACGTGTATCTGGTCGAGCAGTTCAGCACGATGTCGGCGCTGAGCGGTCTGCTGCGGGCTTGCGGGCTGGCCACCCTGTTCCTGTGGTGTGTCACCTGCGCGCACGGCGCGGGCGCGCGGGTCGACCGGGAATCGGCCGTCGCCGGGCGGCGTGCTGCCGCGACGGCCGCCTCCACGGCCCGCGATCACGAGCGCGCCCGGTTCGCCGCGCTCATCCACGACGCGGTGCTGTCCACGCTGCTGGACGCCTCCCGGGGTGCCGAGGACGCGCCCGCGGGTCCGCCGCCCGCCGGCGCACCCAAACCCTGTCCCGGCGCGTCGCCCGGTGAGGTCTCGGTGTTGCGGCGGCAGGCCCAGTCGACGCTGGATCAGCTCGACGAGATCCGGGTCGAGGTGCGCGAACCCGATGTGCTCGATGCGCGGTCGGCGGTGATCTTCCTGCGTTCGGCGGTGCACGAGATCAATCCCGGCATCCGTTTCGCCACCCGCACCTGGCCCGGATTCGACGATCTGCGGATGCCCGTCGCCGTGGCCGGGACAATGGCCGCCGCGCTGGGCGAGGCGGTGCGCAACAGTCTGCGCCACGCCACGATCCCCGGTCAGCCGGTGCATCGCACGGTCACCTGCACCATCAGCGCGGGCAGTATCCGGCTCGTGTTCAACGACGACGGCGCGGGTTTCGATGTGGCGCAGGTGTCCGCGGACCGGCTGGGCATCTCGGTGAGCATCCTGGGCCGGATGCGCCAGTTGGCCGGTGGCGCGGGTTTCGTCGAATCACAACCGGGAGAGGGCACCACCGTGACGCTGGTGTGGGGTGGCGATGGCTCAGCGTGAGGCGGGCGGTGACTTCGACTCCCGATTCGGGCTACGAGATCTGCTGGGCCTGCGCGGCGGTATGGCGTGGCTGTTCGTCCTGATCCTGGAACTGATCATCGTGCTGTACATGCTCGGCAATCTGCAGGCCGCGTCGCTGACCCAGACGCTGGTCGCCCTGGTGATCATGGCCGCGGCAGGGGCGCTGGTACTGCTGGTGCCGGACGATCCGCTGCCGTGGAGCGCGACGGTGTTCGTCACCGTCGCGGGGCCCGTGGCCACCGCGCTGACGGCGGTGGATCTGGGTTCCGCGCCCGCACATCACGTCGTGTGGACGGCTTTCGCCTGCTCGTATGTCCTGGCTGCGCTGGTGTTGCGCGGCCGGATCGCGGCGGCGTGGCTGAGTGTGGCCGCGTCGGCGGCGGTTCTGGTGGTCGCCGGGTTGCGGATCGATGTCCGGTTCGACGCGATCGTCTCGGCGTCGATCGTCCCGATCGGCACGGTCGCGGCCATCTCGGCGTTCGCGGTGATCATCCGTCCGATCCAGCGTTCGCTGCGGATGCTGCGCGAGGAGGCCACGATTCGGGCGGCGGCCGAGGCGACGATGATCGCCGCCGACGGTGAGCGGATCCGGCAGCTGGCCCGACTGGATCGGGTGGCCCGCCCGATCCTGGAGCGGATCGCCGACGGCGCCGTGCTGACCGCCACCGAGCGGGAACAGTGCCGGTTGCTCGAGGCCGAACTGCGGGACGGCCTGCGCGCGCCGCAGTTGGTGACCGAGGAGCTCAGCGGCGCGGCGCGGGGTGCGCGGGCCCGCGGGGTCGAGGTGGTCCTGCTCGACGACGGCGGTTTCGAGGGCGTGCCGCAGTGGGTGCGGCAACGTGTGATCGATTCCGCGGTAAGGGAATTGGATGCCGCGAATGCGGGCTCGGTGACGGTGCGGGTACTGCCCCTGGGGCGGCGCGTGCTGGCGACGGTTCTGGCGCACGCCGCCGATGACGACCGGCGCACCGAGATCGATACCGACGGCAATGTCGCGGTGAGCACCTGAGCTCACTTGACGTCATGGTGACGCCACTCTGACGTCTCCGCTAACCGCCTCGTGCGCGAACGTATTTCAGTCCTCGCGACGCCCGGGGCCACCCCAGCGAGTCTGATCGCGCAGCGCATCCTGGACGGTTGTGGACAGCCACGAGTTCAGCGACATGCCGCTCTGCTCGGCGGCCTGCTGCGCGCGGGTCTTGATCTGGTCGACCATGCGCAGGGTCACGCGGCTGATGTCGCCGGTGATGTCCTCGAAGGTCGGAGAGTCATCGTCGGGCGACGGGGCGTTCTTGCGAACGTCCACCTTCGCATCGGTCCCGTCCAGCGAGACGTGCACGGTCCGATCGCCGAGCTCCGCACTGACCTCGGCCGCCAGATCCGACAGCGCCGCCAGCAGCGTGAGCCGCGCGGCGTTCTCGGTAGCGGAAGCCAGCGCCGCGGCAGTGGCCTGCGTCTTCTCGTCGCCGAGAGCGGCAGCGGTGACCAGATCCTCGCGCAGCCGCGCGGTGTACTTATCGATATCCATGACGCCATTGTGACGTCACAAGTGACATCATTCAAGGAAAATATTGCTCCGCCGCACCCACGGAACGACCGCCGCCGCACCTGCGGAACAACTGCTGGCGCGCGCCGCCTGCGGAACAACTGCTGACACACCGACGGTTCGACTGCCGACGCACCTACTGAAACGACTTGCTGACGTCCCCGGCAAACGAGTGCTGACACTGGCTGCTGACGCGCCCACCGAGCAACTGTCGACGGGCTCACCGAGCGGTTGACGAGGTGCCCAGCGAATGACCGGCGACGACGTCTGTGAACGACCGGCGACGTGCCCGGTGAACGACAGGCGACGCACCCAGCGGCGAAGCGTCTCCGTCCGGCCGGAACTCGCCCGCGACGCGAAAGGCTCAGCAAGAACACCTGCAGGTTTTTCGGCGCGGCTCGTCGTTGCGCGCTCGAAGCGCATGGGCGAAGCCCGAGTCTCGAGCGCGCAACGACGAGCCTCAGGGCGCCGAAAAACATGCCGGAGCGAAGCGGAGGCCAAAGACCCAGTAGCCTTTTTGACCATGACGAACGGTGAATCGACGGGGAACGGGCTGCGCGCGTCCGGCACGGTCGGTGTCGCGATGGTGACTCCCTTTACTGCCGACGGCAAGCTCGATGTCGATGCCGGCGTCGCACTGGCCGCTCATCTGGTCGATCAGGGGGTCGACCTGCTGGCCATCTCCGGCACCACCGGGGAGTCTCCGACGACCACCGAGACGGAGAAGTTCGATCTGCTGCGCGCGGTCGTCGACGGCGTGGGTGACCGGGCGACCGTCATCGCCGGGGCCGGTACCTACGACACCGCGCACAGCATCGAGTTGGCGCGTAACGCTCAGCGTGCGGGCGCGCACGGGCTGCTGGTGGTGACTCCGTACTATTCGCGTCCCACGCAGGACGGGCTGATCGCGCATTTCACGGCGGTCGCCGATGCCACCGATCTGCCGGTGACGTTGTACGACATTCCGCCGCGCTCGGTGGTGCCGATCGCGTCTGAGACGATTCTGCGGCTGTCGGAGCATCCGCGGATCGTGGCGGTGAAGGATGCCAAGGGTGATCTGGCCGGTGGTGCGCAGCTGATCAGCGAGACCGATCTGGCCTACTACTCGGGCGATGACATCCTGAATCTGCCGTGGCTGTCGGTCGGCGCGGTCGGGTTCATCAGCGTGATCGGGCATCTCGTGCCCGAGCGGCTGTGTCAGCTGCGGGACGCTTATCTCTCCGGTGATGTCGTCACCGCGCGTGAGCTGCACGTGAGCATGTTGCCGCTGTGCCGGGCGATGGCCCGCGTGGGTGGTGTGTCGATGACCAAGGCGGCGTTGCGGCTGCTCGGGGTGGAGACCGGTGAGCCGCGTCTGCCCCAGTTGATGCCCGATGCCGAACAACTCGAAGCGGTTGCCGCAGATCTGCGGGCCGCGGGGGTGCTGAAATGAGTGAAGAGAATTCGGGTGCGCCCGTGACGCGTCGTCCTCGGCGGGCGGCGTCCCGCTCCGCTGGTGCTCCGGCTCCGGCCCCGCCGCCGGAACCGGTGGTTGCGCCGGAACCGGCCGCACCGGAACCGGTTGTGGCGGAGGCGGTTTCGGAGGAGCCGAAGAAGCGGGCCGGGCGGGCCAAGTCGGCCCAGGAGGAGACTCGGGCCGCGAAGACCCGGGCGCAGGACACGCAGCCGGAGAAGGCCGCTCGCGCCGCGAAGGGTGAGTCCGCACCGGACAAGGGCGCGCAGGACAAATCCGATCGCGGTGGTTCCGCGCGTCGGTCGGGCCGTGGCCGGCAGTCCTCGAAGCGGTCCGAAACCGCTGCCCCGCAACCGGGCTCGGTCCTCGGTCAGCCCGCGGGTCTGCCTCCGGCGTTGCCGCGCAACGGGTTACGCGTGTTCGCTCTCGGCGGTATCGGTGAGATCGGCCGCAATATGACCGTGTTCGAGTTCGGCGGCAAGCTGCTCATCGTCGACTGCGGTGTGCTGTTCCCGGAGGATCAGCAGCCCGGCGTGGATCTGATCCTGCCCGATTTCCGGCCGATCGAGGACCGGATGGACGATGTGGTCGCCGTCGTGCTCACGCACGGCCACGAGGATCACATCGGCGCGGTGCCGTTCCTGCTGCGGCAGCGCCGCGACATTCCGGTGATCGGTTCGAAGTTCACGCTCGCCCTGGTCGCGGCCAAGTGCCGGGAGCACCGGTTGCAGCCGAAGCTGATCCAGGTCACCGAGGGTGAGAAGACCACGCACGGCCCGTTCGAATGCGAATACTTCGCGGTCAACCATTCGATTCCGGACGCCATCGCGGTCGCCATCCGCACACCCGCGGGCCTGGCGTTGCACACAGGTGACATCAAACTCGATCAGCTGCCGTTGGACGGTCGCCTGACCGACCTGGCCGGATTCTCCCGGCTCGGCGACGAGGGTGTGGACCTGTTCCTGGTCGACTCCACCAACGCCGAGGTGCCCGGATTCGTCACACCCGAGCGTGAGATCGGTCCGGTGCTGGACAACGTCATCGGCAAGGCCAAGGGCCGGGTGATCGTCGCCTCCTTCGCCAGCCATGTGCACCGCATCCAGCAGGTCGTCGAGGTAGCCCAGCGCTACGACCGGCGGGTCTGCTTCGTCGGCCGCTCCATGGTGCGCAATATGCAGATCGCGCAGGATCTGGGTTATCTGGAAATTCCGGACGGCGTGGTGGTGGATCTGGATCAGGCCGCCAACCTGCCGGTGCACAAGCTGGTGCTGATCTCCACCGGATCGCAGGGTGAGCCGCTCTCGGCGCTGTCGCGGATGGCGCGCGGGGATCACCGCCAGATCAACATCCGCGCCGACGATCTGGTCGTGCTGGCCTCCTCGCTGATCCCGGGCAACGAGAACGCCGTGTTCGGCGTGGTCAACGGCTTGGCCCGGCTCGGCGCGACCGTGGTCACCCAGCAGAGTGCCAAGGTGCACGTCTCCGGGCACGCGTCGGCCGGTGAGTTGCTGTACCTGTACAACGCGGTGCGGCCCACCAACGCGATGCCGGTGCACGGCGAGTGGCGGCATCTGCGCGCCAACGGTGCGCTGGCCGCGGCGACGGGTGTCCCGGTCGATCGGGTGATCCTGGCCGAGGACGGCGTGGTGGTCGATCTGGTCGACGGCATCGCCTCGATCGTGGGCCGGGTGCCGGTCGGACAGGTCTACGTCGACGGCCTCTCGGTCGGTGACGTCGGCGAGTCGACCCTGTCCGATCGCCTCGTGCTGGGTGAGGGCGGTTTCATCTCGATCACCGTCGCCGTCGACGCGACGACCGGTAAGGCGGTCAGCACTCCCGAGGTCAGCGGCCGCGGCTTCTCCGATGATCCCGACGCCCTGAGCGAGGCTCATACGCTGGTCGAGGCCGAGTTGGTGCGCCTGGCCGGTGAGGGCATCACCGACACCCACCGCATCGCCCAGAGCGTCCGCCGCGTGGTGGGCCGCTGGGTCGCCGACACCTACCGCCGCCGCCCGATGATCGTGCCCACCGTGATGGGGGTGTAGTAGCTCCGGCGCGGGGTCGCCCGGCGCTGTGGGTGTGGTTAGGGTTGGCCTATGAGTATGGCTCAGGACGAGCGGCGGGCGTTGGTCGTGGCGATGACCGCCGCCGGGCCGGACGCACCGACGTTGTGTGGGACCTGGAGGGTGCAGGATCTGGCCGCGCATCTGGTCGTGCGGGAGCGGCGGCCCGATGCCGCGCCCGGCATCATGATCAAATCCCTTGCCGGGTACCTGGATTCGGTACAGGCCAAGGCGGCGCAGCGGCCGTTCGCCGAACTGCTGGAGCAGATTCGCACCGGCCCGCCGTGGTGGTCGCCGCTGCGGCCGGTCGACGCGGTGGCCAACCTGACCGAGATGTTCGTCCATCACGAGGATGTGCGGCGCGCCGAGCCGGGTTGGGAGCCCAGGGAATTGGCCGTCGAGGATGAGCGGAATCTGTGGAATGCCCTGCGCCGCATGGCTCGTATGGCCTATCGCAAGGCCCCGGTGACGGTGGTGCTGGCGACCCCGGACGGTGAGCGCGTGACCGCGCACAGTGTCGATGGCTCCGAGGTGGTGCTCACCGGCCCGCCTTCGGAGTTGCTGCTGCACGCCTTCGGTCGCAAGGAGGTGCGGCTCACCGCCACCGGCAGCGACGAGGATGTGCGCGCGGTACACGACTGCGACCGGAGCATCTGAGCGGCGCTCGATCGCTTCCGAGGCCGGAGAATCGGTCGTCCGTCGGAACGTCGCGGGGCGTGTCGAGTGGGCGGCGGCCCGGTCTGCCGATATCCTGTGACACAGCTCTCGGCGGGATGTTCGTTGACATCGGTTCGCCGGACGGTCGCCCAGATTTCCCCGGCTGATGTGTGTGGGGTGGGTGTTGCGGATGGTCTGGATGGGGCTGTTGCGGCTAGCCTGAGGGTATGGCAGGCAAGTCCCGCAGCACCACGGCGTCTCGTTCGCGGGCGGGATCGGCGCGGGGGCGGGCTCCGGCACGGTCCCGTTCGGCCGGTTCGCGTTCCGGATCATCCTCGGCCAACTCTCGTAAGAATCCCGCGCCACGCGCGCGCAAGGCCCCGGCTCGCCGTCCGGCGCCGCGGGCCCGTTCCAACACCGCACCTTTGGCGGTTTTCCGGCGCGGCGTCGGCAACGGCTGGACCATGCTCGCCCGCGGGATGGGCGCCACCACTCGCACGCTGAGCCGTGCCGGGGAGATCGAGCACGGGCATCGCCGCGACGGAATCGCCTTGGCGCTGGTGGCATTCAGCGTGATCATCGCCGCGGCGGTCTGGCTGTCCGCGGGCGGTCCGGTCGGGCACGCGATCGATACGGCCGTGCGGCTGTTCACCGGATCCGCCTCGGCCGCACTGCCTCTCGTGGCCTGCGCGATCGCGGTGGTGCTGATGCGCACCGAACCGCGCCCGGAGATCCGGCCTCGACTGGTACTCGGCGGGCTGCTCGTCGCGCTCCCGGCCCTGGGGGTGTGGCATATCGCGGCCGGTTCGCCGGCCGATGCGCACGGCCGCGCGCACGCCGCGGGTTTCGTCGGTTACGTGATGGGCGGGCCGCTGCGCAACGGCCTGACCGCCTGGCTGGCCACCCCACTGTTGTTGCTGGCCATCGCATTCGGTGTGCTGCTGCTGACCGGGACTACGGTGCGCGAGGTGCCCGATCGCCTGCGCTGGCTGTTCGGCACCGACGCTCGCGACGAATACGACTCGTACGACGACCGATACGGGCGGTACGACTCGGACGAGTACGACGCCGACGGCCTGCCGGTGCACGAGCCGCGTCCGCGTCGGCGGCGCGGCCGCACGCCCGAGGAGAACTACCCCGCCGACGAATTCGGCGGATCCGATTCGGCCACCGAGGTCATGGGCGAACCTCCCCTGCAGGACGCCAAGCCCATCGCCGCGGAGAAGTCCGAGCCCGCACCCGAGCCGAAGCCGAAGCGCAAGGCTCTCAAGGTCATCGATCAGACCCCGCCGCCCCCGGAACCGCAGCAACTGGAATTCGTCACCGAACGCGAGGTCGACGGCGACTACCAGCTTCCGCCGCTGTCCCTGCTGACCGATGGCGAACCGCCGAAGAAACGCAGCGCCGCGAACGAATCGATGATCGAGGCGATCACCGAGGTGCTGGTGCAGTTCAAGATCGACGCCGCGGTCACCGGATTCGTGCGCGGCCCGACGGTCACCCGGTACGAGGTGGAACTCGGTCCGGGTGTGAAGGTCGAGAAGATCACCGCGCTGGCCCGCAATATCGCCTACGCCGTCGCCACCGAGAACGTCCGCCTGCTGGCCCCGATCCCGGGCAAGTCGGCCGTCGGCATCGAGGTGCCCAACGCCGACCGCGAACTCGTGCGCCTGGCCGACGTGCTCAAGGCGCCCTCCACCCGCAACGACCAGCACCCGCTGCTGATCGGCCTGGGCAAGAACATCGAGGGGGAGTACCTCTCGGCGAACCTGGCCAAGATGCCGCATCTGCTGGTCGCCGGTTCCACCGGTTCGGGTAAGTCGAGCTTCGTGAACTCGATGCTGGTCTCGCTGCTGCACCGCGCCACCCCCGAGGAGGTGCGGATGATCCTGATCGACCCGAAGATGGTGGAACTCACACCGTACGAGGGCATTCCGCATCTGATCACGCCCATCATCACCCAGCCGAAGAAGGCCGCCGCCGCGCTGGCCTGGCTGGTGGAGGAGATGGAGCAGCGCTATCAGGACATGCAGGCAAGCAAGGTCCGCCACATCGACGACTTCAACAAGAAGGTCAAGTCGGGGCAGATCACCACGCCGCTGGGCAGCGAGCGCGTCTACCGGCCGTACCCGTACATCCTGGCCATCGTCGACGAGCTCGCGGATCTGATGATGACCGCGCCGCGCGATGTGGAGGATGCGATCGTGCGCATCACCCAGAAGGCTCGTGCGGCGGGCATTCACCTGGTCCTGGCCACGCAGCGTCCCTCGGTGGACGTGGTGACCGGTCTGATCAAGACCAACGTTCCTTCGCGGCTGGCCTTCGCCACCTCCTCGCTGACCGACTCGCGCGTCATCCTCGATCAGCCCGGTGCGGAGAAGCTGATCGGTATGGGTGACGGGTTGTTCCTGCCGATGGGCGCGTCCAAGCCGACCCGTCTGCAGGGGGCGTTCATCTCCGACGAGGAGATCCAGGGCGTCGTCGATTTCGCCAAGAATCAGGCCGAACCCGATTACACCGAGGGCGTCACCGCCGCCAAGGCCGGGGAGAAGAAGGACGTCGATCCCGATATCGGCGACGATCTGGACCTGTTCGTGCAGGCGGTGGAACTGGTCGTCACCTCGCAGTTCGGCTCCACCTCGATGCTCCAGCGCAAGCTGCGCGTCGGTTTCGCCAAGGCCGGTCGCCTGATGGATCTGATGGAGACCCGCGGTGTCGTCGGTCCCAGCGAGGGATCCAAGGCGCGTGACGTGCTGATCAAACCCGACGAACTGGATGGTCTGCTCTACACGATTCGTGGTGGAGATCCGGCCGACGTGTCCGACGACGGCGCATCCGAGAGTGCGGAGTAGCCGAGAGTGCGGAGTAGCCGGGATCTTCGGGGCGGTACGACGACAGTCTCGGGCAACTGCTAGGTGCGGGACTGATCAGCCGGTGTAGGACCAGCCCGAGATTGTCTGCACGGCGATACGGACGACCGGGCCCTGTGGTGGATTGTCTTGGTACTGCGGGTATTTCGCGGTGAGCCAGGCGATCGGTGCGGTGTGGTCCGGGGGTTCGGTCAGGATGTGGGCCGTGCCGTCCAGGCGAACCCACCACAGCTGGGTCCAGTCCTCGGAATACTCGTCGGCCAGTAGCGAAATTCGTTCCGTGGCAGCGATATTCCGCAGGCGTCGCAGATTCGTCGTGGTCTTGGGTTTGTGATCGATGGCGAAGACCGCGACCGGCTCGGGCGTATCCGGGGCCAGAGCGAAGGTCACCGGGACGACGTGCGGTTGCCCGTCCTCGCTCACTGTGGCGAGGCGGGCGACCCGCGCGTCACGGAACCGCGTCAGCGCATCCTGTTCGGTCAACCGCACGTGATCAGGGTATCGACCATCGACGGCGGGTGGCCGATTCGCTCAGGCTCCGGCTGCCTCGCGCTGGATCCGCTCGGTCGCCTCGCGCTGAATCTGCTCGAACTGCGCGCCCATCGCCTCGGCCAGAGCGGTCGCGGCCGAGAGCGGGCGGACCATCACCGTGAGCTCGTCGACCTTGCCCTGCTCGTCCAGGTGGACGAAATCGCAACCGTTGACATGCTTTCCGTCGACAGTGGCCTCGAAGACCAACGCCGCGTCCCGGCCGTTCGCATCGACGATCTCCCGGACGTAGCGGAAGTCCTCGAACACCCGCAGCACCCCGCGCAGAATGGCCGCCGTGATCGCCTTACCCGGATACGGCTTGAACGCCACCGGACTCGTGAACACCACGTCGTCTGCCAATGTCGCCTCGATCGCCGCCGCATCGTGCGTCTCGACCGCCTGCCGGAATGAATGCATCGCCACCTCACCTATGCAACTGGTTGTATAGGTGCACTGTACCGAACCGTGCCGGTTGTGCGTAGTGCGTCAGGTAGCGGCACGCTCGAGTAACACCGAGAATCCGGCAGCGAAACGGATTTGTTCGCTGCCGGATTCGTGGCTGATTCGATGGTGAAATTGGTTGTGGTGCAGGGGGTTTCGGTGTGGATCAGTCGACGAACGCGCCCATGGTCGGCTTCCATTCCACGATGCGCGCCTCGTGCAGCAGGTCGTGCTTGGCGAACGGGTCCTGGGCGAACAGGGTCTGCGCGGCGGTCAGGTCATCGGCGCGGACCAGGATCAGGGCGCCGGAGCCGTCCGGGTAGGGGCCGCTGGTCAGGACGGTGCCCTGGTCGACCAGATCGTTGAGCCAGGCGCGGTGGGCCGGGCGGTGCTCGTCACGGCCCGCGGCCTGGGCCTCGGCGTAGGTGTAGAGGACGGCGAAGATGGCCATGGTGACTCCCGGGGCGTTCGGCGATGGGTGGTAGCGGAGGCTCGATCGTGCGATCAGAGGTTCAGCAGCATACGAGTATTGCCGAGGGTGTTCGGTTTGACGTAGCTCAGGTCCAGGAACTCCGCGACGCCGGTGTCGTAGGAACGGCACATCTCGGCGAACACCTCCGCGGTCACCGGCGTCCCATCGATCTCGGCGAAACCGTGCCGCTCGAAGAACGGCACCTCGAAGGTGAGCACGAACAGCCGGCGCAGCTGCAACTCCCGCGCGATCGCGATGAGCTGATCGACGATCAGGCGGCCGACGCCCTTGCCCTTGACGCTCGGATGCACCGCCACGGTGCGCACCTCACCCAGATCGGCCCACAGCACGTGCAATGCGCCACATCCGATCAACTCGCCGTCCAGTTCGGCGACCCAGAACTCCTGGACCGCCTCGTAGAGGGTGACCAGGTTCTTCTCCAGCAGAATCCGTCCGGCGTACACGTCGACCAGGGTCTTGATCGCGGGCACGTCCGAGGTACGGGCGCGGCGGACGATCGGGGCGTCCGCCACCGTCCCGTCGCTCGAACCGCTGTGTGTCGCCCGTGTCGTCATGGGGTGCACAGTAGTCGGGTTCGGTACCGATAGTCTGGTGTGGTGCCGCACATCCACTCCGCCCGCTCGCCCGAGGTTTTCCGGGCCCGTCCCGGACGAGGGTGCCGGTGAGCGTGCAGAGCGACGATATGGACGGCGGCTGGTCGGACTCGCTGCCCCCGCGGACCGAAACGCCCCGTTCGCGCCCGAATCTGGCCCCGGCCCCGGCCGTGCCGAGCACCGAACCCGCTGCGGTGCCGGTGCTGAACATCGCCAACATTCTGACCGTGTTGCGGATTCTGATCGTGCCGTTGTTCCTGGTGGCGCTGTTCACCGGGACCGGGCACGACACCGGCTGGCGGATTCTGGCCGCGGCGCTGTTCGGCATCGCGGCGATCACCGACCGCATCGACGGACAGGTGGCCCGCAAATACGGTCTGGTCACCGATTTCGGCAAACTCGCCGACCCGATCGCTGACAAGGCGTTGATCGGCGCGGCGTTGATCGGGTTGTCGGCGCTGGGGGATCTGGCGTGGTGGATCACCGTGGTGATCTGCGCCCGTGAGATAGGAATCACGCTGTTGCGCCTGGCCGTCGTGCGGCGCGGAGTCATCCCGGCGGGCCGTGGCGGCAAGCTGAAGACGCTCGTGCAATCGCTCGCCATCGCGGTGCTGCTGCTGCCGCTCTCGGGTGCGTTCGCCACGGCGGGACTGTGGTTGATGTACGTGGCCGTGGCGCTGACCGTGGTCACCGGCCTGGATTACGTCGTGCAGGCCGCGCGTCTGTGGTCGCGCTCGGCCAAGTCGCGATGACCGATCCGCTGACGGCGGCGGTCCCGGCCGCGGACCTGGTGCAACGCCTGCTGTCCGCGCGCGCGACGGTGGCGACGGCGGAATCGCTCACCGCGGGCCTGCTCTCGGCCACCATCGCGGGCGTGCCCGGCGCCAGTGCCGTCCTGCGCGGGGGCCTGATCGTCTACGCCACCGACCTCAAACACACCCTGGCCGGGGTGGACGAGCACCTCCTGGCCACCGAGGGCCCGGTCGCGGCCGGAACCGCCGAACAGCTCGCGGCCGGGGCGCGGCGGGTCTGCGGAGCGGACTGGGGAATCGGCCTGACCGGGGTGGCCGGGCCCGACTCACAGGACGGTCACGCGGTGGGTACGGTGTTCCTGGGGATGTCCGGTCCGGAGAGCACCGAGGTTTTGCGGTTGAAACTGGCCGGTGACCGGTGGACGATCAGATTGGGAGCGGTGCACGCCGCCGTGACCGAACTCGCTCGCGGCCTGGGCGGGGGATGAGCGCGTAGCGCTCGTGACGCCGGGGTACCGGCGAGGCAGCGGCCACGGTTGGGAACCAGCCGAGGGCATGTGACGTTGTCACTTGCATAGGCTCGTCCGGCCAGGCATGAACCGTTAGGAGAACGAGATGACGCTGCTGCGAGAGGCAATCGGAGATAGTTTGCGGCGTGCTCGGATCGCCCAGAGCCGGACCCTGCGGGAGGTGTCGACGTCCGCCCGGGTGAGTCTGGGATATCTGTCCGAGGTGGAGCGCGGTCGCAAGGAGGCTTCCAGTGAGCTGCTGGCGGCGATCTGCGAGGCCCTGGACGTGCCGTTGTCCGAGGTGCTGTCCGATGTGAGCATCAATATGGCAGAGCAGGATTTCGCCGCCGCGCGGACCCGGCGCGAACCGGCCGCGGCCGAGCGCGCCACCGCGTCCGCCGCACCGGTCGACGCCGCGCCCGCCCCGTCGCCGTCGACCTTCGCCCGGATCCCGGGTGAGACCAGGATCGTCATTCCGGCGCCCACCGCCGACAAGCTGGTGCTCGTCCAAGCGAACTGACCCGGTGAAGTTATTCGACCGGCAAAGGTATGTGATCGGTATCGGCGAGGCTGTGCGACGGAACGGAAACGGATAGATTCTCTACTGAGCATCGGTCCCGGGCGAGTTCGCTTGCCCGGGGCGCCGGGCAATGGAGGATAGGTACCACAGGGGTGCGTGACGGTCGCGCACCACAGTCGCGTTGGAGCGCGGCGCGTCAGATGGAGGCGGGATCAATCGATGGCTAATCCGTTCGTCAAGGCCTGGAAGTACCTGATGGCCCTCTTCGACTCCAAGATCGAGGAGCACGCGGATCCGAAGGTCCAGATCCAGCAGGCCATCGAGGAGGCTCAGCGGCAGCACCAGGCACTGTCGCAGCAGGCCGCATCGGTGATCGGAAACCAGCGTCAGCTGGAGATGAAGCTGAACCGTCAGCTCGACGAGGTGGAGAAGCTCAACTCCAACGCCCGTCAGGCGGTCATGCTCGCCGATCAGGCCACCACGGCCGGTGACACCGACAAGGCGATCCAGTACACCAACGCGGCCGAGGCGTTCGCCGCGCAGCTGGTCACCGCCGAGCAGTCGGTCGAGGACCTGAAGGTGCTGCACGACCAGTCGCTGCAGGCCGCCGCGCAGGCCAAGAAGGCCGTCGAGCAGAACGCGATGCTGTTGCAGCAGAAGGTCGCCGAGCGCACCAAGCTGCTCAGTCAGCTCGAGCAGGCCAAGATGCAGGAGCAGGTGTCCGCCTCGCTGCAGTCGATGGATTCGACGCTGGCCACCCCGGGCAGCACGCCGAGTCTGGACGCGGTGCGGGAGAAGATCGAGCGCCGCTACGCCAACGCGCTGGGTGCGGCCGAGCTGGCCGGTAACTCGGTACAGGGCCGCATGATGGAGGTGCAGCAGGCCAGCGTGCAGATGGCCGGGCACAGCCGGCTCGAGCAGATCCGCGCGTCGATGCGCGGTGATTCGCTGACCGCCGGCGATGCCACCCCGCAGGTCACCGCCCCGAACTCCAATCCGGCCGCCGCGCAGCCGCAGGCCAACCCGGGCCAGGCCGCCCAGCAGCAGTAGTCGTCCGTGCGGCGCTCGCGCCGAGTTCGAAAGGCATCGAGGTGATGGGGAGATCGCAGGCCGCCGACGAGCCTGCGATGGGCCGTGTCCGCGGCCGCGCATCCGGTGCGATGCGCTCCCGGGTGGCGCGAGAAGTGTTGGCGCAGTCCGGGATCGAGCCCGCACAGCTCGACCGCGCACGGCGGCTGCCCGACACCCTGCGCGAGGCGGGGGAGAGCGCGATGCACGCCGTGCGCGCCTGGGCAGATCCGCGTGAGCGGGAATTGCGACGGCGCAGGCGCGCACGGCGACGCAGTCTGCGGTGGAGTGCCGCCTCCGGAATCACCGCCCTGGGCGCCGCGGGACTGGCGGTCGTCTCGGCTCCGGCCTGGGCGGTGATCATGCTGGGCAGCGGTGCGGCGGCCATGGTGACCGGCGCCGCCGTCAGCACTCGGAATTATCTGCAACTTCGTCGAAATCCCTTGCCACAGGCGGCGTTCGTGCCGCGTCGCCTGCCGCCGGTCCGGTCGGCGGCGCGCGGGCCGATCGCGCGGCTGGTGCGCGCCGAGGCCGCGTTGCACGCCCTGAGCGGGCAGATCTCGCAGGGCGGCCGGATGCCCGCGGAGGATCTCGCCGACACCGTCGAGACCGCCGCCTCCTGCGCCGCGGCGCTGCACGCACTGGCCGCGGACATCGCCGCCATGGAGAAGACGGCCGAACTTGTGGGCGAGGGGGATTCGATCCCGGGCCTGGACCTGTCCGGTCAGGTGCGTGTGGTGATCGCCCGGCTCGACTCGGGCGTCACCGAATACGAGGCGTTGGTCGCCGCCGCGGGCCGTATCCTCGCGGTCCCCGAATCGGCCGCGGTCCTGTCCGAAACCGATTGGGCCCTACTGAATCTGCGCGAATCCGCCGACCGCCTGGACGGCTGGGCGCAGGCGCTGACCGAGCTGGCGGACAGCCGGTTCCGCGCGTAGTCTCCGGTCGACCGGAGCGGCGGCAGTTTCGCTGCGCCGCAACGTCTTTTACCCGACATGGCCGGAGCGGTTACTCCTCGGCGGTTATGTCGTGTTCCCTGTCGTAGGCCGCGCGGGCGGCGGTGACGGTATCGCGATGGCGGGTCGCCCATCCGGTCAGGCCCTGCAGGGAGTCGAGTAGTTCGGTCGCGATGTCGGTGAGGGCGTATTCGACGCGCGGCGGCACCGTGGGGTAGACGGTGCGGGTCAGCAGGCCGTCGCGTTCGAGTCTGCGGAGTTTGAGGGTCAGCATTCGGCGGCTGATTCCGGGCATCGCGCGGTGCAGGTCGGCGAAGCGGACCGGGCCCTGGGCGGCCGCGGTGAGGATGCTGATACTCCATTTGCCGCGTACATGATCGATCACCTCGGCGACCGGGCATGCGCGGCTGACCAGGGCAGGTACATCGATGTGACTCGGGGACACGAAAGTGCCTTCTTCCGCTCGTGCTGAACCGACACCACCATGGTCGCTGATACAGGACGGCCCTGGTCGAGTTGGACGCCCGATGCGCGAAATCCGCAGTGCCGGGAACCGCGCGGCTGGGCTTGCAGACGAGGAGGAACATGCGTATCGGCGTGAACATCGGCGGCACTCCGCCGTTCGAGGAGATACTCGCCACCGTCCGCGCGGTGGCCGAGGCCGGGCTCGACGGCGTGTACTTCAATCAGGTGCTGGGCTGGGATGTGCTCACCCTCGCCGCACTGGCCGGTCGTACCGCGCCCGGTCTCGAGGTCGGCACCGCCGTGGTGCCGACCTATTCGCGGCATCCGGTGGCCCTGGCGCAGCAGGCGCTGACCGTGGCGGCAGCCACCGGCGGACGGCTTGTGCTCGGCGTCGGGCCGAGTCACGCGGCGGTGGTGGAGCAGGTCTACGGCGTACCGGCCGAACGACCCGTCCGGCACCTGCGCGAGTATCTGGCCGCGCTGCTGCCGCTGTTGCGCGGGGAGAGTATCGAATTCGTCGGCGAGACACTGAAATCGACTGCCGGGGTGGATGTTCCGGGTGTCGAGGCACCGCCGGTGCTGCTGTCCGCATTGCGTCCGGCGATGCTGGAACTGGCGGGCTCGACCGTCGATGGCATCGTCACCGTCTGGACCACAGCAGAATTCATCGCAACGAATATCGCGCCCCCGCTCACCGCCGCGGCCCGCGCGGCGAATCGCCCGCAGCCCAGAATCGCCGCCATCGTCACCGCCGCTGCCGCCGCCGAGCCGGTGCGGGTCTCGCGGCAGGTCGCCGAACGCACCGCCGCCGCATCGAATCTGGCCAATTACCGTGCGCTACTGGAACTTCAGGCGCTGACCGGCGTGCACGAAACCGCGGTGATCGGCACCGAGACGGCGGTGGCGGCAGGGCTGCGGGCCTACGCGTCGGCAGGCGTGACGGATCTGCTGATCAGCCTCGCCGGTGACGCGCAGGACCGTGCCCGCACCCTCGCGTTGCTGGCGGACCTGCGCCGGGATCTCGCCGCGCCCGGCCATCACCAGGGCAGCGGCCCGGAGATGTCGAAGTAACTCCCGGTCGGGCCGTCCGGCGGGGTCTGGGCCATCCGGACGACGATCTCGGCGGCCTGCTCGACGGTCTGGTGCCCGGAGTGGCCGTTGAGATCGGTTGCGGTGTAACCGGGTTCGACGACGTTGATCCGCATCGCCGGGAATGCCTTGGCGTACTGCACGGTGAGCATGTTCACCGCGGTCTTGGAGGTCGGGTAGGCCAATCCGGGATAGGCGTGCGCGGGACTGTCCGGGGCCGAGACGGCGGTGAGCGAGCCCAGGCCGCTGCCCAGATTCACCACCACGGGTGCGGTCGAGCGCGCCAGCAGCGGCAGGAAGGCGTGCATCACTCGGACGACGCCGAATACGTTGGTGTCGAACACTTCTCGGATCATCTCGCCGGTCGTCTCGCCCGCGCCGGGGACGTTGTTGTCCGGGCCGCGGGTCTCGATGCCCGCATTGTTGATCAGTACGTCCAGCCCGCCGTCGGCCTCGATGGTCTTCGCCGCGGCGGCGACCGAGGCGTCGTCGGTGACGTCGAGCTGGACCAGGCGTCCGCCGATCTGCTCGGCCGCCCGGCGGCCTCGTTCGAGATCGCGTGCGCCGATGTAGACGGTGTGTCCGGCGGCGATGAGCCGCCGCGCGGTTTCCAGGCCGATTCCCTTGTTCGCTCCGGTGATCAGTGTTGTCGTCATGGCTCCAGCCTCTCTCCGCCCGAACCGCTCAGCCAGTCGCCTGGATGTCCTGGGACTGGCGGTACCAGGCACGACGCGATCGGATATCGCAGACTGGAACCATGACGACCTCGGAGTTCGGTGCCGCGATGCGGCGGTGGCGCGACCGGCTCGAACCGGGGGATGCCGGGCTGCCCGCGGGTGAGCGGCGGCGGGCTCCGGGACTGCGTCGTGAGGAGTTGGCGTTGCTGGCGGGGATTTCGGTGGACTACATCACCCGCCTGGAGCAGGGGCGGGCATCGAATCCGTCGGCGCAGGTGGTCGAGGCGCTGGCGCGGGCGTTGCGGTTGTCCGGCACCGAACGGGCGCATCTGTTCCAGCTGGCGAATCTGGCCCTGCCTGATCCGGATCTGGTCCCGCGCCGGATCACGGCCAGTGTGCAGCGCGTGTTGGATCGCCTGACCGGGACGCCGGTCGCGGTCTACGACGCGACCTGGCAACTTCTGCTGGCCAATCCGCAGCATGCGGCGCTGGTCGGCGATCAGTCCGGGCTGGTCGGCGTGCAGCGCAACGGGGTGTGGCGGCATTTCCTCGGGGCCGCGCCCCATGCTCGCCGCACCCCGGAGGCCCTTGCCGCCTACGAGACCGCGCTGGTGACCGATCTGCGCACGGCCGCGGCCCGTTATCCGGCGGATCGTCAGTTGCAGGAGTTGATCACCACCTTGCACACCGGCAGTGCCCGATTCGCCGAGATCTGGGATTCCGGTGCCGTCGGCCGGCGCGACGCCGCTCCGAAGATCATCGATCATCCGCTGGTCGGCCCGGTGACGCTGGACTGCGACATTCTCACGGTCACCGGCAGCGATCTGCGCATCATGATCTACACCGCGGAACCGGGCACCGAGGATGCCGAGCGCCTGGCCCTGATCACCGTGCTGGGGACGCAGACACTCACCGGGTGAGAGCGGGCCACCATGCCTCGCTCGCGCCTGCGGTCATGCGCTTCGGCGTGGTCGTCCGGGAGTGTGGTCGGCGGCAGGTAGGGTCGGCGGCCGTCGGTGTCGTCGATGGTGGGAGTGGGATCCATGCGCATCAGAGCAACACTTGCCGGAGTGGTCGTCCTGGCCGGATTCGCGGCAGTGGCGGTGACCGCACCGGCGGCCGGTGCCCGCCCGATCGCGCAGCAGAGGTACACCTGCACCGGTACGGACTGGTCCGGAAAACCCTTGCAGCCGCTCACTTTTCAGATAAAGGGCAATCGATATCAGGCCGCGCACCGGGCGCAGACCACCTGGCGCGGCGTGGCCAAGTTCTCCTCCATCGTCTGCCAGTCGAGTTGATCTGCACCGCAACCCGTCGACAACCGTACGCATACTCAGGTTAGGCTAAGCATCGCCGAGTAGGCCGCCGGTCGATTGCGCGGCGGCGGGTCGGATCGTGGCGAGGAAAGCCGAAGTGGTGCGAGCGAACACTCCCACCACTACGTTCTGCTGTCCGAACCGGATCTGGTCGCCGACGAGATCCGCCGGGTGGCCTCGAGAGATCCTCGGGAAGTACCCTGATTTTACCCTGATATCGGGGTTGACCTGGTGATTTTCTTCGGTGGGGTCGGCACTATGGAGGGTGTCGGATCACGTGAGGCGAGGTTCGACGGAAACCTTCGGGAGGAATGGACCAAATGAGCATGTTCTGGAAGATTCTGGGCGTGGTCGCAGTCGTGTGGCTGGTGTTGATCGTGGTCGGAGCGCTGGTGAAGGCGCTGTTCCCGATCCTGATGATCAGCTTGGTCGTGTTCGGGCTGTACCTGCTGTACAAGGCGGTGTCGGGCTCGAAGTCCACGGTCGACAAGCTGTAGATTTCGCTGCGCGGGCCGCCCGGATTCGGTTCCGGGCGGCCCGTTCGCATGTGCGGTGATTCAATGGGATTCATGGATCAGGTACCCGAGGACTGGCAGACCGGACTCGTCATCGTCGCGCATCCCGGCGACATCGAGTACGAGGCTTCGGCCGCGGTGCACCGATGGACGATGCAGGGCAAGCGCATTCGCTATGTGCTTGCCAGTCGCGGTGAGGCCGGTATCGCCGGATTGCCTCCGGGACAGACCGGGCCGCTGCGCGAGCGGGAACAGATCGCCGCCGCCAAGGCGGTCGGCGTGCAGGACGTGGAATTCCTCAGCTACCCGGACGGCAGGATCGAGGACGGCCTGGCGCTGCGGCGGGATCTGGCGCGGGCGATTCGCCGCCATCGTCCGGAGATGGTCGTACTGTTCAACTTCCACGACACCTGGGCGCCCGGCCGCGCCAACAGTGCCGATCACCGCGCGGTGGGGCGGGCCGCATTGGATGCGATCGCCGATGCGGCCAACGAATGGATCTTTCCGGAGCTGAGCGGGCTGCCGATCTGGACGGCCCGGTGGGCGGCGGTGACCGGATCGGTCGTCACCCATGCTGTCGACGTCACCGATTCGATCAAGGCGGCGACGGAATCCATTCTGGCGCACGGCCGTTACCTCGCGGCGCTGGGCCGGGTGTCGGTTCCCGAGCAGGCGCGGGCGATCATCGAGGAAGCCACCGCACCGATCGACGGTTTTCCGGCCGAGCGGGCCGTCGGATTCGAGTTGTTCTACGGCCGCGGCTGAGCCGCGACCCGTTCGATCACCGGCCGCCAGGATTCCAACGGTGCCACCGCGAGCCCGACGACCTTGCCCGAATCATCGGCCCGGCGCAGGGCCAGCGCGGCCGCGAACTCCGGATCGGCTTCGAATGCGGCGGCCTCGGCCTTGGTCATCGGGCCGCCCTGAGTGACGAGGGTGCGCTTGCTCGATGCGGACAGCCCGGCCGTGTGCTGCGAATCCGTCGCCGCCAGATAGCGTTTTGCGACGACGTGCAGTTCGACCAGCCGCGCCACCCGCGCGCCGAGCAGCTCGCGCACCGCGGCCGCGCCGGTGCGGCCGTGCCCGGCGTCGTCACCGGGGGCGAGCAGATGGCCGATATCGTGCACCAGCCCCGCGATCTGGAGCTCCTCGTCTTCGGGGTGATAGCGGCGCAGCAGTTCGGCGCACTGCCGGTCGTGATCGAGGATGTCGACCGGATCGCCGCTGCGATCGGGCATGTCCCAGACGTCGGCGCAGGTTGCGAGCAGCGACATCAGCTCGTCCACGGTGCCGGGTACGCCCCGCGCCTCGCGCTGATCGGTCTGCTCGCTCACGGCTTCCTCCTCGCGTCGGTGCCGTGATGGTAACCAGCGCGTGCCTACGGCCCGGCCCACGCCTGTCGGGGCGATGTGGCAGGCTGGGCGGATGCGAGTTGCTGTGGTCGCGGGACCGGATCCGGGGCATGCGTTTCCGGCGATCGCCCTGTGTCTGCGGTTGCTGGCGGCGGGGGACGAGCCGGTGCTGTTCACCGGTCCGCGCTGGCTCGACGCGGCGCGGGCGACGGGGATCGGCGTGCGGCGGCTGAAGGGGTTGGCGCCGCGCCCGCAGGACGACGATCTCGATGCCGGGCAGCGCATTCACGAACGCGCCGCGCACATCTCCACCGAGATCCTGCCCGAACTCGGGGCGATGCTGCCGGAGCTGGTGATCGCCGATGTACTCACCGTCGGCGGCGGGATGGCCGCCGAACGGATCGGGGTGCCGTGGGTGGAGCTGTCGCCGCATCCGCTGTATCTGCCGTCGAAAGCGTTGCCGCCCATCGGAAGTGGGCTGGCGCCGGGGGAGGGGTTGCGTGGGCGCGCGCGGGATGCGGTGCTGCGCGGTATGACCGGGCGGGCGATCGCCCGCGGTGAACGCCAGCGCGCGGCCGCTCGCGCGAGTGTCGGTCTGCCCGAACAGGATCCGGGCCCGGCCGCCCGGCTGGTCGCCACCCTGCCCGCGCTCGAGCTGCCGCGGCCGGACTGGCCGAGCGACGCGCAGGTGATCGGCCCGCTGCTGTGGGAGCCGACCGAGGAGGTGCTGGCGTTGCCGCCCGGGGACGATCCGCTGGTCGTGGTCGCCCCCTCGACCGCGCACACGGGTGTGTCCGGGATGGCGCAGACCCTGCTCGATGCGCTGGCCGGGGCCGGTGTGCGGGTTGCGGTGTCGACGCTGGACACGCCGCCCGCGGATCTGCCGCCGTGGGCGACCGCGGGACTGGGCCGTCAGGACGAGTTGCTGCGGCACGCATCGGTCGTGGTCGGCGGCGGCGGACACGGGCTGCTGGCGAAATCACTGCTGGCCGGTGTGCCGATCGTGACTGTCCCGGGCGGCGGAGATCAGTGGGAACTCGCCAATCGCGCTGTGCGCCAGGGTAGTTCGATGCTGGTTCGGCCCTTCACCGCCGAATCCGTGCGCGCCGCGGTGCGCACGGTGCTCGCGGAGCCGTCCTTCACCGCCGCCGCGCGGGCCGCCGCCGCGAGCGCTGCCGAGGTCGCCGATCCGGTGGAGATCTGCCATCGCGTCCTGGACCGCGCCAGTTCCCATTGAGCCGCGCGGGACCTGTAGCCTCGGCACCGTGCGGTTGACGGAATTCCAGGAACTGTTGCATACCGAATTCGGGGTGTCCCGCGGCGACGTCCTGCTATCCGATCATGTGCTACCCGCCATGGGTGGCCGCACCGGCGCCCAGGCCATCGAGGACGGCGTCGATCCGCGCGATGTCTGGCGCGAGCTGTGCCGCGAATTCGACGTTCCGCGGCCCCGCTGGTAGGAATCGGTGCGCTGACCGGGATGTCCGGTCCGGACGGTACGGCGAGCGCGCCGACCGGCCGTGCTGCTGTGCGGGTTTGACCAATAGCCCGATGCGTGGCGACTTCGGGGTGGATCATCATCGGCGGATCCACCCGTCTGCGCCGCGGTCGGTTATGTGCATTGGACATTGTTCGGGTCTCGTCGGTTGTCGGGTGAGATGCCGTGCCGGGTGCCGCGTGCCCGGCTGACATGCCGATCGATTCCGGTGTCGGCGGGCGGGTCCGGCCGATGGTTCGAACCGGTCCCGAGTGAGCAGATCAGGGGCAGCCGAGGTGTTGCCGAGGTCTGATCGGCACTGCTCGCCGACTTGGTCGAGATCAGGTGAAAACGGAGCTTCCGTCAGACGGAAATGCTACTCTCGTCACTTGTCCGAACTGCCGAACGTGCATGTTTGGTACTGGATGTGCACGCTGGGGCGTTGGTCGGGGGTTGCCGGATGAATGTCGAGGGTGTTGCCCGGGGCGGAATGTTGCTACAGTAACTGTGTTACGGAGGTAACATTCTCCTTTGAGGAGAATGGCGCTTCCTACCCCAGGAGGAGGCAGGATGCCGGGGCAACACCCTGACGGATCCGCCTCACCGATGCCGGGTGAGTACACAGCCCTCGTACAGCCCGAGCGCTCGGCATGCTGCGTCGGTCGCGCAACTCGCGGTTGCGGCATGGAAGTACGCCGGATCAGGGAGGAATCGATGACCGACAGTGCCGAACCCGATGCGAGTGAAGCGAGGCCGTGATGAGCGCACCAGCGGCCGGAATGGATGCAGCCGGACCGTCGGCGGTCGGTGAGGTCAAGCAGTGGATGGGTGGATATCTGCGCCGCCACCCGCTCGCCTCGCTGGAAACCGTTGGCGGACAAGTCATTCTCGCTGTTCAGGCCATCCGGTACCTGTGCACCGACATCGTCACCGGACAGTTCCCGTTCCGGGAGTTCGTGCAGCAGGCCACGTTCATGGCCAAGACCGCCTATGTGCCGACCGTCGCGGTGGCCCTGCCGATCAGCGCCACCATGTCGATCCAGTTCGGTCTGCTGGCCGGACAGGTCGGCGCGACGTCGCTGGCCGGCGCCGCGGGCGGCCTCGCGGTGATTCGTCAGGTCGCCCCGCTGGTCACGGCGATTCTGCTGGCGGCCGCGGTCGGCTCGGCGATCTGCTCCGACCTGGGCGCGCGCACGATCCGCGAGGAGATCGACGCCATGGAGGTCATGGGCGTCTCGGCGCTACGGATGCTGGTGGTGCCCCGGTTGGCGGCCGGGATCCTGGTCGCGATGGGGCTGACCGGCTTGAGCTGCTTCGTCGGATTCCTCGGCGGATATCTGTTCAACGTCTATGCCCAGAATGGCGTTCCGGGAAGTTATCTGGCGACGTTCTCCTCCTTCGCCACCATCGGTGATCTGTATCTGGCGATGGTCAAGGCCATCACCTTCGGGGTGATCGTCACGATCGTCTCGTGCCAGAAGGGATTGAGCACCAAAGGTGGACCGGGCGGTGTGGCCAATTCGGTCAACGCGGCGGTGGTCGCCTCCATCGTGCTGCTGATGATCGTGAACGCCGGATTCACCGAGCTGTACACCCTGCTGTTTCCGAGGACGACGCTCTGATGGCATCACGATATTATTTCCCGGGCACGAAAACGGTGGCGGTCGCCGGCAACGCGGCCTCGGCCCCGGTCATGCGACTGGGTTATATGGCCACATTCTTCTTCCGGATGATCGGTGGAATTCCCGTGGTGCTGCGACACTATCGGAACGAATTCCTGAAGATTCTGTCGAATGTGACCTGGGGTAACGGCTCCATCGTGGTCGGCGGCGGCACCGCGCAGGTGATCCTGGTCCTCGGCGCGGCGGCCGGAGTCGTGGTCGGCATCGAGGGGTTCAGTGCGCTGAAACTGCTGGGTATGGCCCCCGCGACGGGCATGATCGCCTCGACGGTGGCGACCCGCGAACTCGCGCCGATCATGGCCTCGATCGCCTTCGCGGCCCAGGCGGGCTGCCGATTCACCGCGCAGCTGGGATCCATGCGGATCGCCGAGGAGATCGATGCGCTGGACGCGATCGCGATCCGCCCGATCCCGTATCTGGTCACCACCCGGATGCTGGCCTCGATCGTCGCGATGATTCCGCTGTATCTGGCCTGTCTGGCGGTCAGCTATCTGGGCGTGGAAATCGTCGTCGGGGTGGCGGGCGGGCAGTCGCCGGGCACCTACGAACATTATTTCCGACTGGTACTCAGCGGATCGGACATAATTTATTCCCTGGTGAAGGCGATCGTCTTCGTCATCACCACCACGACCATTCAATGCTATTTCGGCTTCTACGCCTCGGGCGGCCCGCAGGGCGTCGGGGTGGCGGCCGGGCGGGCGATGCGCGCGAGCATCACCGTGATGATCTTCGTGGATCTGATGTTGACACTGACGCTGTGGGGGTTCAACTCCGGCGCGAGAATCAGCGGGTAGCCGATGTCCATTGCATTCGAATCCGACGGCAAGGTTCTGCCCAACTGGAAATTGTTCCTGCGCGGGCTGGGATTCCTCATCGTGCTCGCGTTGATCGGGGTCGCGATGATCGCCCGATCCCAGGGCGTGTTCGACAAGACCGTGCAGGTCACTGCCGACCTGGTCAACGTCGGCGACGGCCTGCCCGCGAAATCCGATGTGAAGTACGAGGGCGTGCTGGTCGGCATGGTGGACAGCGTCACCCCGGCCACCGACGGCGGGCCGAACCACGTGCACATCTCCCTGCTGCCGCAGTACTCCTCCGGAATTCCCGGTACGGTGACCGCGCGCGTGGTGCCCAGCAACGTGTTCGCGGTGCCCTCGGTGCAACTGGTCTACAACGGTCAGGGCCGGTCGCTGGCCTCGGGCGCGCACATCGCCGAGGACCGGAGCCTGGCGACGGTGCGGTTGCAGACCTCGCTGACCGCCCTGGACAAGATCGTCGCCGCCGCCGGACGTTCCGAGTCCGATCCGGTGCTGGGCATCCTGACCACCGTCGAACAGGCCACCGCCGGACACGGCGCCAAGGCCGCGCAGGCCGGCGCCGATCTGACCCGAATCGCCCAGGCGCTCAACGGAGTCATGGCTCCGGACGGCACGCCCTCGACGATCGACACCCTCGCCGCCGCGCTGACCGGACTGCGCGATTCGGCGCCGGATCTGCTCAGCGCGGTAC
Source organism: Nocardia jiangxiensis NBRC 101359 (assembly GCF_000308615.1). GTDB lineage: Bacteria > Actinomycetota > Actinomycetes > Mycobacteriales > Mycobacteriaceae > Nocardia > Nocardia jiangxiensis. Next base: position 264,747 of record NZ_BAGB01000047.1, on the reverse strand, counting down.
ACAATGCGGTGGGCCCGCTGCGCACCGTCGCCGAACAGCGAGATCAGTTGACCGCCTTGCTCAGCGGCGGCCTGACCACCACCGGGACGGTCGCCGCGGCACTCGAGCACAACACCGGAACCATCACCGGCCTGACCGGCAAGTTCTCCCCGGTGCTGGATGTACTGGCAAGGGGCAGTGCGAATTTCATGCAGATGACGACCTCGGAGACGATCCTGTCGAGCAAATTCCGTACCCTGTGGCATCCCGACGTACAGAACATGACCGCGAAGGTCATCATCGAACTCACTCCGCACAAGCAGTACACCCGCGCGGACTGCCCGCGATACGGCAATCTGGTGGGCCCGAGCTGCGCCACCGGCCCGGCCGGCGGGCCCACCATCGTCGCCCCGCACACCGCACCGGCGAGCTATACCGGCGGCAACGTCGGTGATGTCGGCAGTGCGCGCGAACAGCAGCAGATCGCTTCGATCCTGGGCGGAAAGCCCAATGTCGCAACGGATCTGATCGTCGGCCCGCTGCTGCGGGACAACGCGGTGACCGTCGCCCCGGCCGCGGATACGCAGCCCGCCGACCCGTCAGGAGCGCATCGATGAGCTACCGCAAACCGCTGATCGGCCTGATCCTGTTCCTGACCGTCTCGATCCTGCTGACCTGGACGGTCTATATCACGTTGGCGCGCAGCGTGAGTGGGCGCACCGACACCTACTCGGCGTTGTTCACCGACGTGTCCGGACTGCATTCGGGCGATGACGTGCGGATGGCGGGTGTGCGGGTCGGCCGCGTCAAGGCGGTCGAACTCGACGGGGTGAACGCGAAGGTGAGTTTCGAGGTGCAGCACGACCAGGTGCTGTACGGCAACACCTCCGCATCGATCACGTACCAGAACCTCATCGGGCAGCGCTATGTCGGTCTGTCGCTGGGCAATTACGGCGACCCGAAGGTGCTGGCGCCGGGCGGGCAGATTCCGCTCGCGCACACCGAGCCCTCCTTCGACATCTCCAAGCTGCTCAACGGATTCGAGCCGCTGTTCAGCGTGCTCGACCCGCAGCAGGTGGACAACATCACCCAGGCGGTGGTCCGGGCGCTGCAGGGTGACAACGGCGCGATCACCTCGCTGATCACCCAGACTTCCGCACTGGCACAAGCTTTTTCGGGTCCGGACCAGATCCTCGGGCAGATCATCGACAATCTCGCCGGGGTGATGTCGGATCTGGCGAAGCAGAGCGGCAATCTGCAGACGGTCGTCCAGCAGACGCGGCGGATCTTCGACGGCCTGTCGCAGGATCGCGACGCGCTGTTCGGGCAGGTCAGTTCGATCTCGGCCGTGGTGGGCCGGGCGGCGGCCGTGGTGCGCGGCTCGGCGCCGGCGATGAACGACTTCGTCGTCCGCCAGCCGGGATTCGCGCAACATTTCATCACCAACAAACAGAAGTTCGCGTATCTGGGATTCAACCTGCCCTTCATGCTGAAGGGCCTGTCCCGCATCACCAATACCGGTGCCTACCTCAACGCGTACGTCTGCAATGTGCAAGTGAGCGCCGTTCCCGGAATCGATCCGCTGATGTCGGCGATCCTCGGGGCGACGACGCCGAGTGGCAAGGTCGAGAATTCGGCGATCTGTCGATAGGGATTATGGTGAGACGACTCAGGCAAATGTGGCAGCGGATGCGCGGACGTCCGCTCGAGGAGTACGGCAAACTGCGCATCGGCATTGCCGCGATGGTCGTGCTCGCGGTCGTCGTCGGCGTCACGGTCTTCGTGAACTCGCTACATCTGGGCGATGAGACCTACACCGCTAATTTCGCTCAGGCGGCTGGCGTTTCGGCCGGTGACGCGGTGACGCTGGCCGGTATCCAGGTCGGCACGGTCACCGGCACCCGGCTCGACGGCGACCACGTCGTGCTCACCATGAAACTGCATCGGGATCTGCCGCTGGGCAAGGACACCAAGGCCGCGATCAAACTGACCACGCTGCTGGGATCGCGCTACGTCGAATTGCGGCCCGCGGGGCAGGGGCATCTGCACGACAACGTCATTCCGTTGTCCGACACCGAAGTTCCCTACGATCTACAGACCGCGCTGGCGAACGCCACGACCACCTTCGGCGGTATCGATGCCGACCGGATCGCCAGTTCCATGCAGGATCTGAGCACCCAGTTGCAGGGGACGCCGAAACTGGTGCCCGAGGTGCTGCAGAACGTCAAGGACCTGGCGACCGTCATCGCGGACCGGCGCAATCAGCTGGGTTCACTGCTGACCAGCACCCAGCAGGTGACCGACGTGCTGGTGCAGCAGAAGGCCGAACTCGCGCAGCTGATCGGTCAGGGCCGGGATGTGTTGTCGCAGATCATCTCCCGGCAGGCGGCGGTGGTGAATCTGCTCAATGCCACCACCACGCTGATCCAGCAGCTCGAGCCGATCGCGGCGGGCGACCGCGCCGAAATACAGCAACTGCTCACCAATCTGCGGCAGATGACCGGAATGCTGGCCGGTCACGACGATCTGCTGCGCAATCTGCTGCAGATCCTCCCGGTGCCGTGGCGGCTGTTCGCCAATGCCACCGGAACCGGCCAGGAATTGGTGGGCAACGGCCCCGACGGCGCGTTCATCGACTCGTTCATGTGCGCGCTGAGCGGATACGCCCAGAAGGTGAATCGACCCCCGTACCTCGAGGACTGCAGATGAGTTCCCTGAGTCGCGCGTTGAAGCTGCTTGTCGTCGTGATCGCCGGTGCCGCGGTGGCCGGCTGCTCGAGCGGGCCGGTCGGCGGTCTGGTCGATTCCTCGATCACCGTCACCGCGCAATTCGCCTCCGCGAACGGTCTGTACAACGGCAATACCGTTGCGGTGCTGGGGATGAAGGTCGGCAAGGTCGTCTCGGTCACCCCGCATCCGACGCACGTCGATGTGACCATGAAGGTGGACAGGTGGGTCAGGATCCCGGCCGACGCGATGGCGGTCACGGTCTCGGATTCACTGCTCACCGACCGGCACGTGGAATTCACACCCGTCTACCACAGCGGCCCGACCATGCAGGATAACGCCGTGCTGAGCACCGACCGCACCCGCACGCCCGTCGAGTTCGACAGTCTGCTGTCCATGGCCGACAGGCTGTCCCAGTCGCTGGGCGGGGACGGTAAGGGCAACGGCCCGGTCGCGGGTCTGCTCGATGTCAGCTCGCAGATCGCCACCGGCAACGGCAAACAGATGCGGGACGCGATGACCGAGTTGTCCCGCGCGCTGCGACTGGGTTCGGACAACGGCGCCGCGACCAAGGATGCGGTGACCACGATCGTGCGCAACCTGGACGTGCTGACCTCCGCCGCGTCGCGCAACGATCAGCAGATCCGCCAATTCGGTTCGGGCGTGGACCAACTCAGCGCAATCCTCGCCGATCAGAACCTGGGCAACGGGGACACCGGTAAGAAGCTGAACGAGATCCTGGTCCAGGTCACCGATCTGCTGCAGCGCAACCGGGACAATCTGCACGGCCTGGCGACCGATACCAACACCGTCACCAAGTCGATGGCCGACTACAACGACAACCTGGCCGAGTTCCTGGACATCTTCCCGATGGTCACCGACAACGTCTACAACGCCCTGGACACCAAGAACGGCGCGTTGCGCGGCACCGTCGGCTTGGACAAATTCCTGCTGGACGGCCAGATGGTCAAGGAGGTCTGCAACCTACTGCAACTGCACAATCTGGGCTGTGCGACCGGCTCGATGCGCGATATGGGGCCGGACTTCGGTATCGGCCAGATGCTCGCCGCGATGGCGGGAGCCCCGGCGAAATAGCAAGGGATACCGAGGAAATGATGACATTCGGACCGAGACGACGCGTCGCCGCCCTCGCCGCGGCGGTGGCGCTGTCGACCACCGCGTGTTCGGTGAGCCTGGACAAGATCCCGCTGCCCGCCCCGGGCGTGGGCGCTGATTCGTATTCGCTGACAGCGACATTCGCCAATGCGCTCAATCTGCCGACCAAGGCGAAGGTCCGGCTCAACGGTGCGGATATCGGTGAGGTCGAGTCGATGCAGGCGAAGAATTACACCGCCGTGGTGCATATGCGGATCAAGTCCGGGGTGCTGCTGCCGACGGGCACTTCGGCCGAATTGCGTTCCGCCACACCGATGGGCGATGTCTTCGTCGCGTTGACCCCGCCCGCGCATCCGGACCCGGACGCCCCGCGATTGGCCGACGGCGCGAGCATTCCCGAACAGTCCACCGCGGCTGCCGCCACCATCGAGGAGGTGCTCACCCGCGCCGCCCTGCTGGTGAACGGCGGCGCGATCGAGAACGTCACCACCCTGGCGAACAGTCTCGGCGAGGCGGTCGGCGGGCGCGGGGATCGCCTGGCCACCATGATCCAGCAGACCCGTCAGCTGGTGGACAGCCTGCTGGCCCGCACCGATCAGATACGCCGGATCCTGGCCACCACAAAGGATTTGAGCGCGACGCTGGCCGCGCACCGGCCCGATGTCGACAACGCGGTGGCCGCGGCCGGACCGGCGATCCAGGTCATCGGCGACAACACCCAGCAGATCGTCGACCTGATCGGTCAGCTGAACCGGATCAGTCAGCAGCTCTCGCGGTATCCCTCGGTGCAGGGCGCCAACGATCTGAGCCTGATCAAGTCGGTCAACGAGCTGGCCGCCAATATGAATGCCGCGGCTAACAATCCGAGGGCGGATCTCGATCCGCTGATCGGGATCCTGCCCATCGTGGTGAAGGTGACCGACGCACAGTCCGCGCACGTGAACGTCGACATCGCCCGCCTGGCCGTGGGCGCGGGAGCGGATCCCGGATATCCGGGCGATCCCGGCGCCACCGCGCCGACACCCACCGATTGGACGAATTTCGTGGGATCGCTGGAGTACACCCTGAACAGATTGAAGGACCGGGTGACGGTGCCAGGGGCGCCGACTGCACCGGGACCGGCGGCTGCGCCGGGGCCACTGCCACTGCCGGTACCGGGACGAGTGACGGGACCGGGACGAGTGACGGGACCGGGACGATGAGTATCTCCGCGGTGTTCGAACCGCCCGCACGAGTTCTGGTGTTCGGCGCGCGTCAGCTCACGCGTCACCGGCTGCTGACCTCGATGGTGGGCCTGGCGCTGGTGTTCGTGGTCGGTGCGGGCTATCTGCTGCTGGGTTCGTTGAAGATCGATCCGTTGCATTCGCAGTACCACGTGCGGGTCCAGCTGGCCCAGTCCGGTGGGCTGCTGCCCAATCAGGATGTGACGCTGCGGGGTGTGCCGGTCGGTCGCGTGCAGTCGGTGAGTGTGGACGGCGACAAGGTCGTCGCGATCGCCGACATCGATGACGGGGTGCACATTCCGGTGGGCGGTGACGTGCGGGTCGCGGCCCTGTCGGCCGCGGGGGAGCAGTATCTGGACTTCCTGCCCACCACCGACAAAGGGCCCTATCTGACCGACGGCGCGGTGGTCTCCCCGGATCGGACTTCGACTCCGGTTCCGCTGGCGACCCTGCTCGACCATCTCAACGGTCCACTGCAACAGCTGGATCCGGCGAAACTGAAGGCCATCGAGAACGAACTCGGGGTGGGGCCGCAGGGGCCGGAGAAGCTCTCGGCCATCCTGGACGGCGGCATGTTCATGCTCTCGACGCTGGATTCGGTGCTGCCGCAGACGGTTTCGCTGCTGCACAACAGCAAGACGGTGCTGACCACGATGAGTCAGGTGAGTCCCGGACTGCGGGCGACGTCGCGCAATCTCGCCGAGATCATGGCTGGCGTCGGCTCGATGACCGGCGGCTACCGGACGATGGTGAACACCGTGCCGGGGATGACGACCGCGCTCGATCAGATCATCGCCGACAACTCGCCGACCATGGTGCAGCTGCTGGGGAATCTGACGACCACGTCGCAGATGGCCTATCTGCACATTCCGGCGTTGAACGAGTTCTTCTGGCCGCAGCAGCGCGCCGGGTCCGCACTCGACGCCATCTCCTCGGCCTTCCACGACGGCGGGGTCTGGGCCGAGGTGAGCGTCTATCCCCGGACCGCCTGCGATTACAACGTGCCGCGTCTGCCGGGGTCGGTGCCGAACACGCCCGAACCGTATCTGAACGTGCGGTGTACGAGCCCGGCCCCGAATCTGGTTCGCGGCGCGGCGAATGCGCCCCGTCCGCCGGGCGACAACACCGCCACCGCACCTCCCGGCTCGAATCCGCTGCAGCGGGCGGATCCGACCCCGACCGGACCACTGTCGATTCCGGCCCCGTACGGCGGCGTGCACGCGCACGGTTGACATGCGCCGCGGTGATCGCACGAGGCTCGACGATTGGAGATACGAATGAACGACCAGACCGCGGTGGTGACACCGGACGAGTCGCGGGCTGCGAAAGAAACTGCGGCCGTGGGGGAGTCGGAGGATGCGGCCGAAGAGGCTGCGGTGGAGAAGTCGGCTGTCGGCGATGGGACGGTGGTCGCGGAATCCCGGTGGCGGCGATTCGTACCCCGGCCGGTCACCGCGGTGCTGTTGTTCCTGCTGATCGTCGCGGTCGTCCTCGCGGCGGTGTTCGGGTGGAAACTGAAGGCGCGCAACGACGACGAGGCGGCCGGGCAGGCCGCGATGGCCGCGGCGAAGGATTACGCCGTCGCGCTGACCAGTATCGATTCGGCACACATCGACGCCGATTTCTCGACCGTGCTGAACGGGGCGACCGGGCAGTTCAAGGATATGTACAGCCAGTCCGCCACCCAGCTCAAACCGCTTCTGTTGCAGGCGAAGTCGGTCAGCAAGGGGAATGTGGTGGCCGCGAGCGTGCAGTCCGCCTCGTCCGATCACGTCGTGGTGATGCTGTTCGTCGACGCCCAGATCACCAACGTGACCAATCCGGACCCCCGCGTCGACCGAAACCGCATCCTGATGACCATGGATCGGGTCGGCGGGCGCTGGCTGGCCAGCAAGGTGGACCTGCCCTGAGGCGATGCGCGTGACCGCGGCCGGAAATGGCTGCGGTCAGCGGCTTTTCGCGTAGGGCGCGCTGACCGCGGGCGTCGCGACGCCCACCTCCACCCGCACCCGGTCCTGATAGAAGGCGATGTGCCCGCGCAGCAGCGCGACCTCCGGATACGGTTCGGCGTATTCCCAGGCGATCGGTTCCGCGCCGTCGCTCGCGCGCCAGTACCGCGCGGTGCCCTTGAACGGGCAGCGGCTGGTTGTCTCGTTGGGGACGAGCAGATCGAAACGGACATCGGCCCGGGGCAGGTAGAACGCGATGCCGTGATCCTGTTCCGCGACGAGCAGACCCGCGCTCGTCTCGGCCAGGACCCGATCCCCGGCGGTCACCCGGATCAGATTGCGGACCCGCTGCACGTCCACTCGGTAGTCCGGCCAGTCGACATACCCCGACGGCTTCATGATCCTGCCTTTCTCCTGGTCGGGCGCGGCGCCGGGCGGCACCGGGACAACGCGTGAACCCGGCACCGGAGCGTTGTCCGGTACCGGGTTCACGATAGATGTGCGATCAGCCGACCCGCTGGGCGTAGGCCGCGGCGTACTCCTTGCGGGAGGTGGTGGAGGTGTCCACATCCTTGGCCTGGGCGCGCAGCGCGCCGACGCTCGCCTGCTCCTTCGGGATGTGCGCGAACGGATCCCAGTTCAGGAAGCGGCAGGCGTTCTGCCAGGTGATCTTGTCGATATCGGAGTCGTCGGCGTCGACGGCCTGCAATTCGTCCAGCACGAATTCGGGCGCGTTGGGCCAGATCGAATCCGAGTGCGGGTAGTCGCACTCCCAGGCGATGTTGTCGATGCCGATCTCGTGCCGCAACTTCAGCGAGGTCTTGTCGGTGACGTAGCAGGCGACGGTGTGCTCCCGGAACACCTCGCTGGGCAGCTTGCCGCCGAAGTCGCGGCGCAGCCAGCGCTGGTTGGTGTAGTGCCGGTCCGAGCGGTCCAGGAAGAACGGAATCCAGCCCACGCCGCCCTCGGAGAAGGAGACCTTCAGGCCCGGGTAGCTGCGGAACGCCGGGCCCCACAGCAGGTCCTGGGCGGCGATCAGCGAGACGCTGGGCGCGAGCACCATCAGATTGTCGATCGGCGCGTTGGGCGCCAGGTTCAGCACCCGGAAGCCTTGTCCGATATGCAGATTCATCACGGTGCCGTGATCGGACAGCGCCTGGAACACCGGGCCCCAGTACTCGATGTCGTGGTAGCTGGGCAGGCCGTCCAGATGCGGCAACTCGGGCATGGACACCGAGTGGCAGCCCTTCTCGGCCACCCGCTCGATCTCCGCGACGGCCAGCTTCGGATCCCACAGCGGCAGGATCGACAGCGGGATGAACCGTCCCGGGTACGCCCCGGCCCAGTCCTCGATGTGCCAGTCGTTGTACGCCTGGATCATCGCGACGGTGATCTCGTCCTTGAAGTAGGCCAGATGCCCGGCGCTGAACCCGGCGAAGGTCGGGAAGCACATCGAGGCCAGGATGCCGTTGGCGTTCATATCGCGGATGCGCTCGTGCACGTCGTACACCCCGGGACGCATCTCGGCGTATCCGGCTGGGTCGTAGCCCCACTCCTCGGCGGGCCAGGAGACCACGGCGTTGAGGCCGGTGACGCCGGTCGGGCGGTCACGGTAGACCCACCGGTCGATGCCCTTCTCGTCGACGATCACCTTCGGGGCCAGATCCGCCCACTTCTTCGGGACATGGCCGTCGAACATGTGAATCGGTTCGACCACATGGTCGTCGATGCTCACCAGGATCATGTCGTCGATATTCACGGGACTCCTCGCTAGTTCGTGCGGAATGTCGTATGGGTCGACCTCGGCTGCCTCTTGGAGATGAACAATCTCCGTCAAAGAGAATGATACTCTCGCGCCCCTCCCGGCCGCCAGGGGAGCCGGACGATGTGGTGGTGGTCGAAGTCGTGTCGGACCACGATCAAAACCTCCCATTGCCATCTTGGAGAATGATATTCTCATTTAAGTTATACGAGTGCGCTGCCGGAGGCGTTTTCGATCGGTGTCGTTCTCGTCGGAGTTCCCGCAGGGGCTGGATGGATGGAGAAACACGTGCGAACGACGACGTACAGCGCGCGGGCCGAGACCTTGAATTCGCTACGCGAGGGCCTGCGGGTGCAGGCCACCCGCACGGTCGTGCTCTACTCCGCGGTCGCGGCCGATCTGGGTATCACCGTCGCGGATCTGACCTGTCTGAATCTGTTGTGGATGCGCGGGCGGCTGACGCCCGGCCGGCTCGCGGAGTTGCTCGGCATCGCCCGGGGTGGCGCGATCACCGCCGTGGTCGACCGGCTCGAGCGCGCGGGTTACGTTCGGCGGACCCGTGATTCGGAGGATCGCCGCAGGGTGTGGGTGGAATTGGTGGCGGTGCGCGCGGAGGTCGCCGTCGCCCCGCTGTTCGGTGAGCTCGCCGCGCTGGACGAGACCCTGCCGCAGGACGAGGAGAGTCTGGCGACGCTGGTGGATTTCGTCGAGGAGGTCAATACGGCGCTGGCGCAGGCGACCGCGCAGGTTTCGGGCAACCGCGCGCTCTGAGTGGTCCGGATCGGCGCGGATCGCGCCCTCGCCGATCCCTTCGCACGGATCTCGTCAGAACGACTCGCTTCCATGGGGAGAATGATATTCTCGCCCTGATGCCGCCCCGGCTCCGGCGAAGGATGGAAATCATGGTTGCTCACAAATCCGGTCCCCGCGATTGCGTCCCCGGCGAGGTGTACTCGGTCGCCGGCTGGCGGGCGCATTCCCGCAAACACCTGCTGCGGTACCGGCTCGCGGTCGTCGCGTCCGATGCCGTGGAGGCCGTCCGGCACGTCGGCGGCTGGATGTACGACCGGACCATGGCGGGCTGGGAGGTGACCGCTCTGCTGGCCGACACCACCGATGTGCGCCCGCTGCGGATTCTCGGTGCGGCGGTGCTGGATCTGGAGGATTCGCTGGCCTCGCCGGTGCACGACATCTGGCCGCACGCGGTGGCCGTCGCGCCGGAGTTGATCGCGAACGATCTCCGGGTGCGTCGCGGTGTGCTCGAATCCCTCGAACAACGGCGTACCGAGGTGGCGCTGTGGGGTGCGGATCTGCCCGCCGAACTCGACGGGCGCCTGGATCTGGCCCAGCACCGGCTCAGTGTCGCCGCGCGGGCGTTCAAGAGCGCCGCGCTGGCCGCCGCGGGTGAACCGGCGGCCGAGGTGGGCGGCGTCGAGGTGTTCCACTGCGGCGAACTGCTGCTGACCGGACTGTGGGGCGGGGCGGATCTGACCACGCCCGCCTGAGCCACCATGGCGGATATGTTATTCTCGTATAAAGAGAATGGCGATACCGCACCTCGGAGGGATCCGCGCGGATCGTCGTGGCCGAGGAAAGGATCGCAATGGTCAAGAACGGCAATCGGCTACGCAGCCAGGTGTGCGATACGGAGGTGATCGTCGTGCGGGCTTCGGACAGCCTCGACGATCTGCGTGCCGGAGGTGTTCCTATGATTCCGATCGACGGGAAGCCGGAACCGGGCGCGACGGTGGCCGCGGACCTCAGCGACGGCAATCTGCTGGGCAAGCGGTACGTCGACGAGTCCGGAGCCGAGGTGCTGGTGACCAAGGCCGGTGCGGGCACCCTGAGCATCGGCGCGACGCCGCTGGCGCTCAAGGAGGCCAAACCGCTTCCCGCCAGCGATTGAACCGGGAAGGATTTCCGTCATGAACTCGAAGATGCTCGTATTCTCCAATGCCGTTGCCGGACAGGACGATGCGTTCAACGACTGGTACGACAACACACACCTCGCCGACGTGGCCGAGGTGCCCGGCGTGGTGCGTGGTGAGCGGTACGAGATCGTGCCCAGCGCCCTCGGCGGCGGCGGTGAGCCCGCGCACCGCTACCTCGCGGTGTACGAACTCAGCGGTGATCCCGAGGATGTGGCCAAGGCGTTCGGCGCGAAGGCGGCGACGGGGGAGATCAAGCTCAGCCCCACCCTGGACATGTCGACGCTCTCGGTCCAGATCTGGCGCGCCCGCGACACGGGCAGCAGCGCGGACTGAACGTTCGCAGGATCCGAAAAACCGTGTGGCCCGGCATAAATGCCGGGCCACACGGTTTTTCAGGATTCGGGGTCGGCGAGCCGGATGATGGCATGGGCCGGGCAGTCCAACAGGGCACGCATCACTCCGTCGCGATCGGCGGGATCGACCACGCCGTCGCCCTCCAGCGAGGCGTAACCCCAGTCGTCCAGGGAGAAGTATCCGGGTGCGTGCTTGGCGCAGATGCCGAATCCGTCGCACATCGTCCGGTCGAGTCGAATCTTCACGGCACCAGTACCTTTCGTGCGTCGAACGGCCGATCGGCCAGGTAGAGCTGCTGTGCGCAATCCGGGCACCGGCCGTCGAGGTGGGTGGCGACCTCGGCCGGGAATCGGGTCAGCAGGGTGGCGGCGGTATTGCACGCGCCGTCCAGGGTGCCGCAGGCGCCGCGGCCGCGCAGCACCACCGACCAGCGTTGCAGGCGTTCGACATCCGCGTCGGTGGCGCGTCCGTCGCGCAGGGCGGCCGCCACTGCCGCCATGGCCGCGGTGCCGTTGAAGCAGGAACCGCACTGTCCGGCGTTCTCCCGGTCGAAATATCCGAGTACCGAGGCCGCCACCGCGACCGGGCATTCGCCGGTGATCAGCGATATCGCCCCGCAGCCCAGGCCGTAGCCCAGGCCGCGGATCGCTTCGTGGTCCAGGGTGGCGTCCAGGATCGCGCGATCGGCCATCCCCGAGAAGTAGCCGCCCATCAGCGCGCCGCGCACGTCCTGTGGTGAAATCCGATGTAAGGCAAGCAGATCGGCGAACCTCGCGCCGTGCGGGAGTTCGTAGAGACCGGGCCCGCGGCCCGCGCCGGTGACCGTGATCAGGAAGGTGCCGGGCGATCCGGCGGTACCCTCCTCGCGGAACGCCTGGCCGCCGTGCCGATGGATGAACGGCAGATTCGCCAGGGTCTCCACATTGCTCACCGCCGTGGGCAGATCGTCCACGCCGGATTCGAACGGCCGCGGCGGTTTGTCCGAGGGTTTGGCCGGGCCGCCGTTGATCGCGCGGATCGCCGCGGTCTCCTCTCCGGCGACGTAACCCGGTGCGACGGTGACCAATTCGATCCGCACTCCGATGAGGCCGGTGCCGTCCAACTCGGTCAGCGCCGCGTCGACGCGCCGCGCGGCCTCGGCATCGGAGACGTACACGTAGGCGTGCGCCGCACCCGCGATCGCGGCGGCCAGGCGCAGCCCGTCCAGCACCAGATGCGGGCGGTGGCACAGCAGCCAGCGGTCCTTGACCGAGGCGGGTTCGCCCTCCTCGCCGTTGGCGACCACCACGGTCGCGCTGCCGCGCAGGTGCGCGTCGCGCACCGAACCCAGTTTGATCGCCGTCGGGAACGCCGCGCCGCCGCGGCCGCGCAGACCGCTGTGCCGGATCTCCTCGAGCAGCTCCGCCACCGAGTCCGACGCGCGATAGCCTCCGCTCGCACGGTAGGCGGCCAGATCCTCCACCTCCGATCCGGCGCGGAGCAGACGTGGTTCGATACCGGGGGCGGCGAGCACCCCGACCGGGTCGAAAATCTCTTGCATGGCAACCTCTTTCGGCTGGAAACAGGCCAGTGGGCGGAAGGTCGGCCGCGGGCTGGTGGGTGCGCCGAGCCGGTGGTTACGCTGGCAGACATGAGAACCGCAGTGCTGCGCATCGATGTCGACCCGGCCCGGGAGCTCACGGCGGCCCGGTGGGCGCAGGGGATGGGCGCCCTGCGTGCCGACGCCGCGACGCTCGGGGCCGAAATTCAGGGGGACAGTGCGGAACTCCCGCCGCGACGCGAGGTGCAGCTGCTGATCGACACCGCCGACGCCGACGCCGGCGTGCGCGAGGCAGTGCTGTTGTGTGCCAAGGCATTCGGCACCGAACCGGTGCCCGCGGCGGTGACCTACGTCAGCCGCGGCACCGACGACGACGCGCACGGCGTCCTGGCGGGCTTCGGCCTGACCGGCGAGGTCGTGCGCGAGGCGGACGCGGACGGCTTCGACATCGTGCACATCACGCTGCGGTCCGCCGACCTCGAACGCATCCCCGAGAGCCGGATCCACACCGCGCTCGAGGCGGCGCTCAACTGCGAGGTCCGCATCAGCACCCGGTGAGGGGCGGGCGGCCTGCGTCATCGGCGGTCCAGGAATTCCAGGATCGGCGGGGCGGCCTGCACCCAGGTGTCGAACAGGTTGAAGTGATCGACCCGCCCGCTGCCCTGATCCTCGACCGCGCGTTCCCAGGCGTCCTCCGGCCACGGCGGTTCGATCACCGTCGAGCCCGCGATCAGGCAGCTCACCTCGAGCGAGGTCCGCTTCGGATGATCCAGATCGCCGACGCCGCCGCGAATGATCAAGGTGGGCACCGTGATTCGCTCGAACATCTCGTCGTCCACCCCGGCGATGGTCTGCCCGGGTTTGGGCACGTACGCATTGAGCCAGCGCAGCGACAGTTTGATGAACTCGTCCCGGTCCAGATTCCGCAGGCGCTGGTCGTTGCGGGGATTGGCAGCCACCCGCTCGCGCCACTCCCGCATCTTCGGCAGCGCCTCGGTGCCGCCGCCGCGCACGGTCTGCAGGCTCGGCAGCACGTAGAACGCGCCCAGATTGAACATCCCGTAGACGCCGCCGACGATATTCCACAGCGCGAGTTTGGTGACCCGCTCCGGATACAGCATCGCGGTGAGCATCGAATCGCGCGCACCGCCCGAGCCGCCCGCGAGGATGCACGGACCCTCGTCCAGTGCGTCGAGCAGGCCGTCGAGCGTCTCGGCGCGCATATGCGATTCGGACTGCCCGTAGAACTGCACATCCGAAGCGCCGCAGTTGGGCCGATCCCACAGCAGCACCCGATAGCCGCCGGCCACGATCGCCTCGGCCAGCGGGCGCAGTCCCGGAACATTCATGCCGAATCGGCCACCCGGCGTAAGGACGACGAGATCGCCTGCCTCACCGAGGATTTCGTAGACGACCTCGCCGCCGTTCACCGTCACCGAAGCCATGGGCATCCTCTCTCACGCCAGCACGACGACGGAATCGCCGACGACCCGCACCGGATAGGTGCGGATACTCCATTCGGGTTTGACCGCCGTGGTCCCGGTCGCGAGTTCGAAACCCCACTGGTGCCACGGGCAGTAGATGTACTCCTGATCGCGCACCATGACCTGGTCGCCGGGCACGGAGTCGTCGACGATCGTGCGCCCGCGCGCGCGTCCGGAACACAGCGGGCCGCCCTCGTGCGGGCAGTAATTCGCGATCGCGTAGAACGTGCCGTTGACGTTGTAGACCCCGACGCCGTGCCGTCCGATCGGCACCACCTTGGACGACCCGGGCGGAATCTCCTCGACCGTCGCGACGACGTGTTCGCGCCCTTGGGCCAGCCGGGACGGTTCGTGCTCCTCTGTCATCAGAACACCGGCCTGCGGCCGTCGAGCGCGGGCACCGACTCGGGCAGGTGATAGGTTTCGATGCCGTTGAGGTACATGACCCGATCGCGCGCGTGCACCGGCAGGTGTTTGACCAGCCAGCGCGGATCGTCGAACGTCCAGTGCGGATAGTCCGAGGAGTACAGCAGGATCTTGTCCGCCTCCATCCACTCGAACGCCCGGGTCAGTTCGGTCTTGTCCTCGGGGTAGTCCAGCGGCTGGGTGGTGAACCGGATGTGCTCCTTGACGTACTCCGAGGGCTTGCGCCGAATTCCGGTGAAGGACTTGCGCGCTCGGTAGATCGCGTCCATCCGCCACATCAGCGGCAGGATCCAGGTGAACGCGTGCTCGACGAATACGATGCGCAGGTTCGGATGCCGGTCGAACACGCCGTCGAAGATCAGGCTCATGATCTGATTCGCCGCCAGCAGCGAGTAGGTGACCATGAAATCGTGGTTGTAGCTGGGGAATCCGACCGGCGGCATGGGCATCGTCTCGTACGCGCCGCGGCCCAGATGACAGCTGACCACCAGATCGTGTTTGGTCGCCGTGGCCCAGATCTGGTCGTACTTGGGATCACCCCAGGACGGCCGCGGCTCGGCCTTGATCAGGATCTGCGACATGAAGGGATGTCCGGCCCATTGCTCGATCTCGCGGACCGCCTGCGCCGGATCGTCGATGGCCGCGCAGATCGATCCGCGCCACCGCTGATGCCAGTTGTTCTTCGAATCCAGCCAGTGATTGGCCAGCCAGTGGTTCACCCCGGTCGCCATCGCCGAGGTGGCCTCGGGCAGCCGGGTGGCCTTGACCGTCGGTTCCAGGATCGCGATATCGGATCCGGCCTCGACGATCAGCTGCCGGAACGCCAATTCCGGGTCGCTGCCCGGGAATTCGCCGCCGTCGGGGAAGGTGTCCGCACGCATCGCGTAGGTGTGCGCGTAGTCCGGGGCGTCGTAGATGATCGTGTCGCCGACGCGGTGGCTGAGGAAATACGAGCTGCGGTACGGCTCGGGGAGGTACTCCACGAGCTCGCCGCGGCGCGGTACCGGATGGACGTCCGAGTCGACCACCCGGACCGCGGTCTGCTCCGCGGCCGGTGCGCGATGCTGCTGATGAGCCAGCGTCATGGTGCTCTCCTTCACACGGTGGCCGAGGCGGCCGGGACGTCGATGCCGTAGAGGCGGGATGCGTTGCGCCAGCACAACTTCTCCCGCTGCTCGGTGCCGAGCGCGGACGGCAGCTCGTCGACGTCGCCGCAGTGCCAGTGCGGATAGCTGGAGCCGAACATCACCATGTCCTGTTTGCCGGTGAAGTCGAGCCATTCGGCGGCGAAGTCGGCCTCGCCCGGACCGTCGAGACTGTTGTGCACGAAGTACACGTGTTCGGGCAGATAGTCACTGGGCATCCGCGGCGCCCACGGGGTCTGCTCCAGATGCGGTCGCCCGAAGGTGTCCATCCGCCAGGTGAACGGCGTGAGCATGTCCGCCGCGCCGTCGGCCCAGACGAATTTCAGCTCCGGAATCCGCTCGAACACGCCCTCGGCGATCATGTTCATCAGGTGATAGATGTAGTTCAGTGAGGTGAAGCCGAGGTACTGCTCGTAGGTGCGGGTGTGCCCCGACGGCGTCGGCGGGAACGCGACGCTCTCGCCGGTCTCGCTGTGCACGGCCACCGGCAGGCCCGCGTGCGCGGCGGCCTCCCACAGCGGCCAGAACTGCGGCTTGCCGTACAGCTCACGCGACTGCAACGGAACCCCGAGCTGCACGACGCCGGGATGGCTTGCCCACCGGTCGATTTCGCGCAGGGCGCCGGTGATGTCCTCCGGATTCACCCGGATCGTGCCGCGGAACCGGTCGGCGTACGGATTGGATTCCAGCCAGCGCGAAACCATCATCTCGTTGTGCGCGGCCAGTACGGCCGTGGTCAGATGCCGGTCCGGCAGGATGCCGCGGGTCATCGGATGCAGCACCGCCACATCCACGCCGCGGCCCCCGAACAGCGCCTCGCCGACGAGTTCGGGGTCCGAGCCCGGGTACTGCTTGTTCGGCCCGCGGGTGCCCTCGGCGTATTCCCCGCCCGGCGCCCCGTACCAGTCCATCTCCACATCCGGGATGCCCCGGCTGGCGAACGGCTCGCGCAGGAATCCGCGCATATCGCGATTCGACCCGAAGAAGATGTGCACGCTGGCATCGATGACGGGTATGCGGGTCCCGTCGGCTAGTAATCTGCTCATCCGCTCTCTCCCGGTGCGCTGTTCGCGTCAGTCGATCCGCGCGATATCGGGCCGCTCCGTCACGGGTGCGGCGAGTTCCTGTGTGTCGCAGATCTTCTGGAGCTTGTCCAGGGTCTCCTCGAGTCCCGCGCCCTGGCGCTTGCCGGGGGTGAAGGTGGCCGGGAGATTGCGCATGCCCTGGATGACGCCGATGGTCTCGTAGTGCACGGTGCCCTCGGGGTCGCACTGGTAGTCCGGCATCCGGTCCAGCACCGCGGTGAGCATCTTCTTGAACACCGCGCGCGCGACGTTCGAGCCGATGCAGCGGTGGATGCCCAGGCCGAAACTGAAGTGGCGGTTACCCCTTCGGTCCAGCACCACGTCGTTCGGGTCGGGGAAGACCTGCGGATCGCGGTTGGCCATCGCCCAGGACAGCCACAGCCGGTCGCCTTCGGCGAACCGGGTGTCCGCGACGGTGACATCGGCGGACATGGTGCGGCCGTCACCGGGCGCGGGGGTGAAGTAGCGCAGGAATTCCTCGGTGGCCGGATCGAGCAGATGCTCGCGCTCCTTGCTGAGCATCTCGCGCTGGTCCGGATTCTGCGACAGCCACTCCAGCGAATGCGCGGTGAGCGCGGTGGTGGTGTCGAAACCGCCACCGATCAGCAGGCCGAGCATGCCCAGGATCTCGAGGTCCGGGGCGGGCTCGCCGTCGAGGCGGAGTTTGATCAGGCCGTCGACCAGGCCCGGTCGCGGATTCGCCTTGATCTCGACCAGACTGTTCAGCAGGTCCAGCCCCATCGCGCGGTGCATCTCGGCCACGCGGGCGGCGTCCGGGGAACTCTCCGGGGTGTACACCGCGGCGTGCACCGGCTCGCTGTAGAGCGACCACCGCTGCAACGGGATGCCGAGCATGGCCAGGGTCAGCACGGCCGGGACGATATTGGCCAGGTCGTCCACGAAATCGATGCGGCCGGACTCGATCTTCTCGTCCAGGGCCGCGCGCACGATCTCGTCGATGACCGGATCCCAGCGCTTGACCGCGGCGGGGGACAGGTACGGGTTGAGCACCTGCCGGTACAGCCGGTGTTCGGGGTCGTCCATCTCCAGCATGCCGCCGCGCACGGCCTGGGCGCGCTGCGCGGTGGGGATCGAAATGCCTTTGTAGCCATTGCGATCGCCGGTCAGGTCGTGGTCGTTGGACACGTGCGGGCAGCGCGCGAGTTCGAAGACCGACGTGCTGTCCGCGGCCACCCAGTGCCCGCCGTGCGTGTCGCTCCAGGCGACCGGGCACTTGGCCTGCATCTCCTGGGTGATGTCTTCGAACCGGTGCCGGTATTCGGGGGTGTGCCGGTCGAAGCTGTATCGGTTCTTCTTGCGGTCCTGGTCGACGGTGGTGTCTTCGATGCTCACGTTGTTCTTCCTCCGCTACTCACGGATTCGGTGCGCCCTCGCGGGCACCGCGGGTGCGGTGCGCGGCGAGGGCGCGTGCCGGGACGATCACATGTGGTAGTCGTACAACTTCAGGTAGCCGCCGCCGTCGACGCGCATCTGCGTGCCGGTGACGTAGCGGGCCTCCTCGGAGGCCAGATAGAGCACGGCGTTGCTGATGTCCTCGGGCTCGACGTACGGGATGCGCATGGACTGCTGCACGCCGAACACCGGTTCGGCATCGGCGCGGGTGGGGTGCTCGAGGTCCGGGCGGAACGAGCGGTACATCGGTTCGCTCTGCAGCATCGGGGTGTTGCAGTTGGTGGGGTGCACGATGTTGGCGCGGATGCCGCGTTCGGCGAGCTGGCGCGCGAGCTCGTAGACGTAGGCGGTCAGCGCCCGCTTGGAGTGCACGTACGCCGAACCGCCGGGATCCTTGCCCGGCTGATCGACCTTGGAGATGTCCATCAGCGCGGCGGTGGAACCCGTCGCGATGATCGATGCGCCCTCTTTCAGATGTGGCAGCGCGACCTGGATGGCGTTGATCGTGCCGACCAGATTCGTATTGATCACATCGGTCCACGCCTGCATCGCCGGCTGGCCCTTCATGCCGGCCACACCGGCCTGGGCGACGACGATGTCCAGCCGGCCCAGTTCGGCGATGCCGGTTTCCAGCGCCGTCTGCAACTGCTCGGCGATGCGCACGTCCGCCTTGGCGGTCACCACCCGACGACCGGTCGCGGCAACCAGTTTGGCGGTCTGCTCGAGATCCTCGGGCCGCGCCAGCGCGTATCCGATGGTCGAGATGTCCTCGCACAAATCCACCGCGATGATGTCGGCGCCCTCCTCGGCGAGGCGGACCGCATGACTGCGACCTTGCCCGCGCGCTGCGCCGGTGATGAACGCGACCTTGCCCTCGACACGTCCCACAGCTGACCTTCCAATCTCTATCCCCGGGGTGGCGGTGCCGCCGCGACGGATCGCCCGTCCCCGCTGGTTGCCGCGGCGGCCGATGCATACGACATCGGCCGCTTCATGATCTCGCCATAGAAGAATTTTCCTTGCGGTGAAAGAGAACATTACTCTCGCGCTGAAGTTGCCGCAAGGTCTCGACATTGGCTGTCGGCCATGGGGCGCGGGGGAGATTTTCAGGGGGAAGCACTGTCGTTTCGGCGGATTTCCGGGCATTTTCTGCGAAAGTGACCTTTGCATCTGACGAGAACGTTATTCTCGTCTACATCGAAGGGGTATGCCTCCGATGCCCGAGTGAGTGAGAGCCGAGATGCGAACCATCCCCGAGGAATTGAGCCGCCGCTATGAGCAAGCGGGCTGGTGGCGGCCCGAGACGCTCGGCGACCTGCTGAGCCGCGGTCTTGCCGCCGCGCCCGAGGCCGAGTTCCGGGTGCATTCGCGGGTCAGGCCGTGGTCGGGCACGGTGGCCGAGGTCGAGCGCACCGCGCGGCGGCTCGCGGCCGGCCTGCGCGCACGCGGCGTCGGGCCCGGCGACGCGGTCGCCTTCCAGTTGCCCAACTCGATGGAAGCCGCCGCAACCTTCTGGGCCGCAGCGTTTCTCGGCGCGGTGGTGGTGCCGATCGTGCACTTCTACGGCGATCGCGAGGTCGCGCACATCCTGGCCACGGTCCGCCCGGCGGCATACCTCACCGCGAAGCGATTCGGCGCGCGCAGCTTCGATCCGGACCTGGCCGCGAAGGTTCCGGTGGTGGGCGTGGTCGGACGGGATTTCGACGCGCTGCTGGCCGACGAGCCGATACGCGGCACGATCGCCGTGGATCCCGCGGGCCCGGCGCTGATCGCGTTCACCTCCGGAACGACCAGCGCGCCCAGGGGGGTGGTGCACAGTCATCAGACATTGGGTTGCGAGGCAAGGCAATTGGCCGAGCAGAACGCCCTCGACGAGGGCAATCAGCTCACCGCGACCCCGGTCGGCCACTTCATCGGCATGCTCGGCGCGTTCCTGCTTCCGGTGCTGGGCGGCAGGCCCATTCATCTGCTGGACGTGTGGGAACCGGGGCACGCGCTGGCGTTGATGAGTGAGTACGGCCTGTCGGTCGGCGGCGGCCCGCCCTACTTCGTGACCAGTCTGCTCGATCATCCGGATTTCACGCCCGCACATCTCGAGCACGTGCGGTACGTCGGTCTGGGCGGCTCGGCGGTGCCCGCCGCGGTCACCCGAAGGCTCGCCGATCTGGGGCTGATCGCCTTCCGGGCGTACGGCAGCACCGAACATCCCTCGATCACCGCCTCGCGCTACACCGCGCCGGAGTTCGAGCGGCTGTGCACCGACGGGCGGCCGCTGCCGGGTGTGGAGATCCGGCTGGCGCAGGACGGCGAAATCCTCAGTCGCGGACCGGATCTGTGCCTGGGCTACACCGACCGGGAGTTGACCGAGCGGGTTTTCGACGCCGAGGGCTGGTACCACACCGGCGATATCGGCGTCCTGCACCGGGACGGTCATCTGACGATCACCGATCGCAAATCGGACGTCATCATTCGCGGCGGCGAGAACGTCAGCGCGGTGGAGGTGGAGGAGGTGCTCGCCACCATGCCCGCGGTGGCCGAGGCGGTCGTGGTGGCCGTGCCGGACGAGCGGCTCGGCGAGACCGTCGGCGCGGTGCTGCGCATTCGTCCCGGGCACGTCCTGCCTTCGATCCAGGCCGTGCGCAGGCACTTCCAGGCCGCGGGCGTCGCGCGGCAGAAGTGGCCCGAGCGGTTGTTCGAGGTGAAGGACTATCCCCGCACCCCGAGCGGCAAGGTCCGCAAACAGCTGATCCGCCAGCAGATTGCCACATCCAACTGACGAGAATATGATTCTTCTCATTCGCAAATGGAGGTCTCATGGCTAGCCGTGCAAACGATGCCGACACACCCGAATCCGAGGTCGACGTCGTCGTACTGGGCAGTGGTGCATCCGGCCTGACCGCGGCGCTGACCGCCGCGGTCCGCGGCGCCTCGGTGGCGATCGTCGAGAAGGCCGCGACCGTCGGGGGAACCAGTGCGGTTTCCGGTGGTATCGCATGGATTCCGGCGCACGACCGATCGCCCGACGGGCCGTTGAGCGTCCAGGACGCACTGCGCTATCTGCGTGCCCAGTCGCTCGATTCGATGGACGACGAACTGGTGGAGACCTTCGTGCGCACCGGCGCGCGGATGGTCGAATTCGTCGAGAAGCACAGCGGCCTGCGTTTCGAGATCGCCGACGGCTTCCCGGATTACAAGCCCGAACTGCCCGGCGGGCGGCCCGGCGGCGGTCGTTCGCTGAGTCCGGTCGCCTTCGACCGGTCCCGGCTGGGGGAGTGGCGCGAGCGGATCACCGCCTTCCCGGAGGACTGGAGCAACGTCGGCTTCGACGCCGAAACCCGGGCTCGGCTGCACGCCGGGACCGATACCGAGTCCACCGATCTGGTCGTGGCCGGAGCCGCCCTGGTCGCCGGGCTGCTGTTCGGCGTCCTCGAGGCCGGGATCGTGCCGCGCACGAGAGCCCGTGCGGTGGAGCTGCTCTCGGAGGGCCGGACGATCACCGGCGTGCGGTTCCGGACGCCCGAGGGTGAGTCGATTCTGCGGGCCCGCCGGGGGGTGGTCCTCGCGACCGGCGGTTTCGAATGGGATCCGGGACTGGTCCGGGCCTATCTGCGCGGTCCGATGTCCGGACCGGTCTCCCCGCCCAACAACACCGGCGACGGTCTGCGCATGGCGATGGCGCACGGCGCGGATCTGGGCACCATGAGTGAGGCGTGGTGGGTGCCGGTCGTGCAGATTCCGGGTGACACCATCGAGGGCAAGCCGCGCAGCCGCAGTGTGCGGCTCGAGCGCACCCGCCCGCGCAGCATCATGGTCAACCGCGCCGGACGGCGGTTCGTGAACGAGGCATCGGAGTACAACTCGATGGCCGGGGCGTTCCACTATCTCGACCCCAAGGGCGGCTACGTCAACGATCCGGGCTGGATCGTGTTCGACGCCGAGCATCTGCGCCGGTACGGCTTCCTGGGCATCGCGCCGGGCGAGGCGGTGCCCGAATGGTTCTGCGAATCAAAGGATCTCGACGAGCTGGCCGCGAAGACCGGGATCGATCCGCAGGGCTTGGCCGCGACGGTCGAAGCCTGGAACGCCAGCGTCGCCGCCGAAGCCGATCCCGACTTCGGCAGGGGCGCAAGCGCTTACGACGGCTGGTGGGGCGATGAGAACGCGAGCACGGCTGCGGGCCGCACCCTCGGCCCGCTCGACACCGGGCCCTACTACGCGGTGCCGGTCACGGTCGGCGCGATGGGCACCAAGGGCGGGCCGCGCACCGATCGCGACGGCCGGGTGCTGCACGTGGACGGCGAGGTCATCCCGGGCCTGTTCGCGGTCGGCAATGCGATGGCCGGTGTCACCGGACGGGCCTACGGCGGTGCGGGCGGGACCATCGGCCCCGGCATGGTGTGGGGCTTCCGGGCCGGGCACACCGTCGCGACCGGTACGTCGGCAGACGCCTGAGCAGCGAAAACAATCAGCGCGCCCGAGTCGCCAGGACGGGCAGGCCGGATTACGGAGGTTACGAGTTGTCGGAGTACGAGAGCATCTGGAGCGATCTGCAGGGTGTCGCGTTCACCCAGGGATATCTGGACGTCGGCGGTGTGCGCACGCGCTACTGGCACGCGGGCGACAAGGCAAAACCGGCGCTGGTGCTGCTGCACGGGTCCGGCGGGCACGTCGAGGCATACTCCCGGAATCTCCAGGCGCACGCCGAACACTTCTCCACCTGGGTGATCGATATGCTCGGGCACGGTTACACCGCCCGGCCGGGGCACCCGCTCGAGGTGAAACACTATGTGGCACACCTGATCACGTTCCTGGACGCGGTCGGCGTCGAGCGGGCGAGCATCAGCGGTGAATCGCTCGGCGGCTGGGTGGCCACGCGCACCGCGATCGATCACCCCGATCGCGTCGAGCGGCTGGTGCTCAACACCGCCGGGGGATCGCAGGCCGATCCCGAGGTGATGAAACGCATCATCACGTTGTCCATGGCCGCGGTCACCGAACCGACCTGGGAGACGGTGCAGGCCCGGATCCGCTGGCTGATGGCCGACAAGACCAAGGATTACGACGACGTCGTCGCCAGTCGCCAGCGCATCTACCGTCAGCCGGGATTCGTCGAGGCCATGAGAGACATCATGGCGCTGCAGGATCCGGAAATCCGGCAGCGAAATCTGGTGTCCCCGCAGGACTACGGCCGGATCACCGCGCCGACCCTGGTGCTGTGGACCAGTGACGACCCCACCGCCGACGTCACCGAGGGACGCCGCATCGCCTCGATGATCCCGGGCGCGCGCTTCGAGGTGCTGCCGGACTGCGGGCACTGGCCGCAGTACGAGGATCCGAAGAGTTTCAACGCCCTGCATCTCGACTTCCTGCTGGGCGGGTAGATCGTGTCCGAGCAGTCCCCTTCCGCACCCGGCACCGACGTGGACGTGCTGGTGGTCGGCGCCGGCCCGGTCGGGCTGACGCTGGCGAACATCCTGGGTATGTACGGGGTGCGCACCCGTGTGGTCGAGGAACGTCCCACGCTGATCGACTATCCGCGCGGGGTCGGGCTGGACGACGAATCGCTGCGCACCTTCCAGTCCATCGGCCTGATCGAGCAGATCCTGCCGCACACCACGCCGAATCAGTTCATGCGATTCGTCGACGGCCGACGCCGGTTGCTCGCCGAAATCGCCCCCACCGACGCGCAATTCGGCTGGCCCAAGCGCAACGGTTTCGTGCAGCCGCTGGTGGACGCCGAACTGCTGGCCGGACTGTCCCGGTATCCGCACGTCGAGGTGGTCTGGGGCGCGGGGATGAGCTCGGCGACCGATTCGGGTGATCGGGTCGCTGCCGAACTCGTCACCGCCGCAGGCACTTCCGCAGTCACCGCCCGCTATCTGATCGGCTGTGACGGCGGCCGGAGTGCGACCCGGCGGCAGATGGGCGTCTCGTTCGAGGGCACCACCTCCTCGACCCGCTGGCTGGTGGTCGATCTGGCCACCGATCCGCTGGGCCATCCCAATCTCGAGGTGGCCGCCGATCCGGCCCGGCCGAATGTGTCGGTGTCCATCGCGCACGGTATCCGCCGCTTCGAATTCATGATCCACGACGACGAATCCGACGAGCTCGCCGAGGATCCCGCCTTCGCGCAGCGTCTGATCGCGCCGTTCGTGCCGCATCCCGATCGGCTCGAGGTCATCGGGCGACGGGTCTACACGCATCATTCCCGGATCGCGGGTTCCTTCCGCAACGGCCGGATGTTCCTGGCCGGTGACGCCGCGCATCTGATGCCGGTGTGGCAGGGGCAGGGGTACAACAGCGGTATCCGGGACGCGGCCAATCTCGGCTGGAAGCTCGCCGCGGTCGTCACGGGTAAGGCCGGAGACGGCCTGCTCGACAGCTACGATCTCGAACGCCGCAAACACGCGCGGGCGATGATCGACCTGTCCACCATGGTCGGCAAGGTGATCTCGCCGACCGACCACAGGGTCGCCGCGGTGCGCGACGTACTGGTTCGCGCGGCTGCCGCGATCCCGCCGGTGCGCCGGTACGTGCTGGGCATGCGGTTCAAGCCGATGCCGAAGTACGAACGCGGCGCGGTGGTGCACACCTGGTCTCGCACACCGAAATCCGCGGTGGGCACCTTGTTCATCCAGCCCCGGGTGGATACCCGCGATCAGTCGAACGTGCTGCTGGACGAGGTGCTCGGCCCCTGGTTCGCGGTGCTGTGCTGGAACAACGCACCCCGCCGGGTCCTCGGCGACGATCCGTTCGAACAGTGGAAGGCGTTGGGGGCCAGGTTCTTCGAGATCCTTCCGGTCAATCAGCTGCACTGGACCGGGCACGACGATCCGGATGTGACCGTGCTGGCCGATCGCGGTGGCGCGCTGAAGAAATGGTTCGACGGCGAGCAGGACTCGGTGCTGTTCCTGCGCCCGGACCGTTGTATCGCGGGCGCGACCATCGCCCAGCTCGCCCCGGAACTCAGCGCGGATCTGCTGCGCACCCTGGCCGTCGCCCCGGGAGGAGGACACGATGCCGCTGGCCCTGTGCTGCGTCTCGCACAGCCCTCTACTTGACCTGCCCGGACCGGACCGGGAGCTGCTCGACGATATCGGCGCGGCCCTGGACCGGGCCGCGGAATTCGTCCGCGAGTTCGATCCCGACCTGGTCGTGACGTTCTCGCCCGATCACTACAACGGGTTCTTCTACAAACTCATGCCGCCGTTCTGCATCGGCGCGGCGGCCTCGGGCGTCGGGGACTACGGCACCCATTCCGGACCGCTGGACGTGCCCGCGGATCTGGCCCGCGACCTGGCCGAATCGGTGCTGGATGCGGGCGTGGACGTCGCGATGTCGATGACCATGGAGGTCGACCACGGCACCGTGCAGCCCTTGCAGCGGCTGCTGGGCGCGGCCACCGCGCGGCCGGTGATTCCGATCTTCGTCAACTCGGTCGCGGTACCGCTCGGTCCGCTGCGTCGGGCCGCCGCGCTGGGGGCGGCGGTCGGCGATTACCTTGCGGGCCTTGGTAAACGGGTCCTGGTGGTGGGATCGGGCGGGTTGTCCCACGATCCGCCGGTGCCTGCCCTGGCCACCGCGACCGGTCCGGCCCGCGAACGAATTCTGCACGGCGGCACCATGTCCGCGCAGCAGCGCGCCGCGCGGCAGGAGCAGGTGATCGCGGCGGCACGCGAATTCGCTTCCGGGAGTGGGCAGTTGCGCTCACTCAACCCGGACTGGGACCGCCGGGTGCTCGCCGCGCTCGACGACGGGCGACTGGACGAGTTCGAGGACTGGTCCAATCCGTGGATCACCGAGGTTGCGGGCAATTCCGCGCACGAGGTGCGCACCTGGGTCGCGGCCTTCAGCGCACTCGCGAGCCAGGGCCGCTACCGGACCACCGTGCGCTACTACCGGCCCGCCCCCGCGCTGATCGCCGGATTCGCCGTGCGCACCGCGCTCCCGCAGCGCGATCTCGATTCGACCAGCAGGAGGCAGCCGTGACAGCAGAGAACACCGGCACCGGCACGCCGGAAAACGGTGCCGCACAACAGGATGACGCCTTCGACCGCACCGTGGACGTACTGGTGATCGGTTCCGGCGGCGGCGGAATGACCGCGGGTCTGGCCGCACAGGCCGCGGGTCTGCGCACCCTGATCGTCGAGAAGTCCGCGCACTACGGCGGATCCACCGCACTGTCCGGCGGCGGTATCTGGGTGCCGAACGCTCCCGCACAGGTCCGCGACGGCTACAGTCCCGACCCCGAGGGCGTGGTCGAATATCTGCGCACCATCACCCAGGGGCTGGTCACCGAGGAGCGGTTGCGGGCCTATGTGGACACCGCGCCGGAGATGATGGAATTCCTCGAGCGCAGCAGTGACTGGCTCGAATTCGTCTGGAAGCCGGGCTATGCCGACTACTACCCGGAACTCCCCGGTGGTTCGGGCGAGGGCAGCACGATCAATGTGCCGCCGATAGATCTGCGCAAGCTCGGCCCCGACGAGGAGCAGCTGCTGCATCCACTCGCGCTGGCTCCGAAGGGAATCTGGCTGGGGCCCAAGGATCTTCGGATGTTCTATCAGGTCCGGCAGAACTGGCGCGGTAAAGCGGTGCTGGTCAAGCTGGTGTGGCGGATGTTCCGCGCCAGGGTGTTCGGCGATCGCATCGCCGCGATCGGCCAGTCCCTGATGGCCCGGATGCGCCTGGCGCTGCGTGAACACGACGTGCCGCTGTGGCTCGACTCCCCGATGACCTCGCTGATCACCGGCCCGGACGGTCAGGTGCTGGGCGCGGTGATCGAGCAGGACGGTCGCGAACTGCGGGTGCGCGCCGAGGGCGGTGTCATCCTGGCGACCGGCGGATTCGAGCACGACATGGTGTGGCGCAAGGAGTTGTGCCCGGAGGTCGACCAGGACTGGAGTTTCGGCAACCCGGCCTCGATGGGCGACGGAATACGCGCGGGTCAGCAGGTCGGCGCGGACACCGATCTGCTGGACGAGGCGTGGTGGTTCCCGTCGATCCAATGGCCCGACGGCCGTATGCAATTCATGCTCAACGAGCGGATGATGCCCGCCCAGTTCATCGTCAACGGCGCGGGCGAGCGGTACATCAACGAGGCCGCGCCGTACATGGACTTCGGCCACGCGATGATCGAGGGGCAGCGCTCCGGCGTCACGCACATCCCGAGCTGGCTGATCACCGATGCGCGCTCCTGGCGCCGGTACGTCGTCGCCGGGCATCTGCCCATTCCGAAGGTTCCGTTCGCGCCGGTGCCGACGGGCGGGAAGATCCCGCAGGCGTGGCTGGACTCCGGCGTGGTCAAGCAGGCGAACTCGTGGGCGGAGCTGGCCGCGAAGATCGACGTGCCCGCCGACCGATTGGCGGCTACCGCAGCGCGTTTCAACGAACTCGCGCGCAACGGCCACGACGACGACTTCCAGCGCGGGGACAGCGTCTACGACAACTACTACGGCGACCCCACGCTGCCCAACCCCAACCTCCACCCGCTGGGCAAGCCGCCGTACTACGCGTTCCGGATGGTGCCGGGCGATCTGGGCACCTCCGGCGGTCTGCGCACCGACGAGTTCGCCCGGGTGCTGCGGGCGGACGGGACGGTCGTGGCCGGTCTGTACGCGACCGGGAACACGACCGCGGCGGTGATGGGCCGCAGCTATGCCGGGGCGGGGGCCACCATCGGTCCCGCGATGACCTTCGGATACATAGCGGCCCAGCACATTTCGGGGATAGACCGAGCCGACGACAGCGGTTCGGCACAGGTGACGAGCACCCATTCCAATGGAGGAAGTAAATGAAGATATCGCTGTTCTACGAATTCGCCCTGCCGCGGCCGTGGGTTCCCGACGACGAGCGGCAGATGTTCCAGGACGGACTGGACGAGGTCGAGGCCGCCGACAAGGCCGGCTTCTCCACGGTCTGGCTGACCGAGCACCACTTCCTCGAGGAGTACTGCCACTCCACCGCGCCCGAGATGTTCCTGGCCGCGGCGAGCCAGCGCACCAAGGACATTAGCCTCGGCTTCGGCGTCATGCACCTGCCGCCCGCGATCAACCACCCCGCGCGCGTCGCCGAGCGGGTCGCCTCACTGGACCTGATCTCGAACGGGCGTGTGGAATTCGGCACCGGCGAATCGTCCTCGGTGGGTGAGCTCGCCGGATTCAACATCGACCCGGCCGACAAGCGCGGCCAGTGGGAGGAGGCGCTCGACGTCGCCATCCGCTGCATGATCGAGGAGCCGTTCACCGGTTTCAAGGGCAACCACATCGAGATGCCCCCGCGCAACGTCGTGCCCAAGCCCGCGCAGCGTCCGCATCCGCCGGTGTGGGTGGCCTGTACCAGGCCCTCCTCGGTGCAGATGGCGGCCCAGAAGGGCATCGGCGCACTGAGTTTCGCGTACACCGGTCCCGGCCCGCTGGCCGAGCGCGTGCGCGGCTACTACCAGGAGTTCGAGGACAAGGCCGAGCCCACCATCCCGATCCTGAACCCGAACATCCTGGCCATCGGCGGCGATCTGTCGATGATGGTCGCCCCGACCGACGAGCAGGCCCTGCAACGCCTCGGCGTCGGCGGCGGGTTCTTCTCCTTCGGCATCATGCACTACTACATGACCGGCCAGCACATTCCGGGCCGCACCGGGGTGTGGGACCGCTACCTGGACGCGGTCAAGCAGGACGAGACCCTCGCCTATGGTCCGGGCCGCGGCGCGATCGGCTCGCCGGACACGGTGCGCGAATTCCTGCGCGGCTACGAGGAGAGCGGGGTCGACGAGATCATCCTGCTGCTCAATCCGCGCAGCCACGAGGGAACCATGGAGTCCATCGAGCTGATGGGCAAGCATGTGCTGCCCGAATTCATCGAACGCGACGAGAAGCAGGTCGCGGCGAAGGCCAAGCGGCTCGAGCCGGTCATCGAGAAGGTCGAGGCACGTCGTAAGCCCTTGGCCGCACCGGAATTCGACGAAACCTACTCCTTCGGCGGGCTGCCCACCGGCCGCGGCGGCAAGTTCACCGCGAGCGAGATTCCCGAGGCCATGGCCGAGATCAACGAGGGCCGGGTGCAGGCCGCCCAGCGCGCCAAGGACGAGCAGTAGCAGCACGGCGAAGACGAGGTATCCGAGATGGGACGAACAGATCAGCTGTGGCGGTACGACGGCCGCCGGGTCGTGGTGACCGGATGCTCCTCGGGCATCGGCGCGTGTGTCGCCGAGCAGGTCCGCGACCTGGGTGGCACGGTGATCGGCCTGGATGTGGCCGAGCCCTCCGGGGAACTCGACGAGTTCCACCGGGTGGACATGGCCGACGCCGCATCGATCGATCGTGCCGTCGCGGCGATCGGCGCCCCGCTGGACGCGTTGTTCAACGTCGCCGGGGTGTCCTCGGGCATCGGGGATCCGCTCGAGGTCGTCACCATCAATTTCCTGGGCCTGCGCCGGTTCACCGAGGCGCTGGCCGAGCGGATGGGCCCGGATTCGACGATCGTGAGCGTGTCCTCCCTGGCCGCATCCGGGTACCTCGACCATCGCGAGCAGTCCGACGGGCTGCTCGCGACCGCCGACATCGACGACGGGATCGCTTGGTGCACGAGCCATCCCGAGGCGATCGCGGACGGCGGATACCGGTTGTCCAAGGAGGCGATCATCTACTACACGATGCGCAACGCCGTACCCCTCGGGGCGCGGGGCATCCGGATCAACTGCACCGGTCCGGGGGTCACCGAGACCCCCATCCTGGACCAACTGCGCTCGGCGTACGGGCCGCAGTATCTCGACACCATCCCCAAACCGCTCGGCCGCGTCTGCGAGCCGGCCGAGCAGGCGGCCGTCCTGGTGTTCCTCAACAGCCAGGCTGCCAGCTATGTGCACGGCCAGGTGCTGTGGGTGGACGGCGGCAATGTGGCCGCGCGCATCGCGGGCACACCCACCACAGAAGGAGAGGCATAGTGGCCACCCTGACCGAATTCCGGCGCGTCGCCGAACAAGTGCGCAACTGGGGCCGCTGGGGCGCGGCCGACGAACTCGGCACGCTCAACTTCATCACCCCGGACAAGATCGCCGAGGCGGCGAAGCTGGTGCGGCACGGGCGGGTGTTCCCGCTCGGGGTCGACTTCGACTCCTCGGGTCCGCAGGGGGCGTTCAAGTTCCGGCAGAACCCGGTGCATGTGATGACCGTCGACGGCGGCGACGCCCGCACGATGGCCGAGTACGGACCACAGTGGGCGCGTAACGGATTCGGGCAGGAGTTCGGCGGTTTCTTTGCCGGAGAGGACAATCCGTTCCGGTTCAACGACGACATGATCGTCATGCCGTTGCAGGCGGCCACGCAGTGGGACGCCCTGTCGCACGTCTACTACGACGACAAGCTGTACAACGGCTTCCCGGCCGATTCGGTCACCAGCGCCGGGGCGTTCCACTGCGGTATCGACAAGGTCGACGGCAAGGGCATCACCACCCGCGGCGTACTGCTGGATCTGGTGCGCCATCGCGGCGCGGACGTCTTCCTCGAGCCCGGAAACCCGATCACCCCGGACGAATTGGACGAGGTGGCCAAGGCCCAGGGCGTCGAGATCGGCCGGGGTGACATCGTGCTCGTGCGCACCGGCTGGTGGTCCCGGTTCCAGGAGACTCGCGACGGCGCGGAGCCGTATTCGGGCCTGGACTGGATGTGCGCCAAGTGGTTGCACGAACGCGAGGTCGCCGCCGTGGCCGCGGACAACCTGATGGTCGAGGACGTGGTGTCCGGCGTCGAGGGCACCTTCCTGCCGATGCACATGCTGTGCCTGCGCGATATCGGCCTGATGCTCGGCGAGTACTGGGATCTCACCGCCCTGGCCGCGGATTGCGCCGCCGACGGCGTGTACGAATTCCAGCTCGTCGCACCGCCGTTGCGGGTGGTCGGCGCGGTCGGCTCCCCGATCAACCCCATCGCGATCAAGTAACCGAGCCTGGAGGTTTCGATGTAGCGGTTCTCCCGCCTGAAGGCGGGAGATTTCCAGCTCAGACCGCAACCGAACCATCCACCCGCAGGAGGTGATCCGATTGTCTGACGTCTTCGACACTGACGTGGCCCCGTTCTGCCACGGCCAGAATCACTCTGGCAGCGTTTCGGTCCCGGCTGTCGGCGTAACCGCAGTCCGGGCACCGGAAGTTCCTCTCGTGCAGTTCGAGTCGCTTGGTTCTCGCGAAACACTGGCTGCACGTCATGGTCGTGTATGCGGGCCGGACCATCACCACCTTCCGCCCGGCCCGCCTGGCACGCTCGATCAGTTCACGCTTGGCCGCACTGATCGCGGCGTCAGCGGCTTTGCGCGCCAGGGTCGACTTGGCCAGGAACCTCGGTTCGAAATCCTCGATGGCGATCAGGTCATGGTGGTCGACAACGCATTTGGTCCACACCCGCGAGTCGTGGGCGGTTCGGCGGGCAGCCTTCTTCGCCAGCCGGGCAACATGCCGCTTGGCCTCGGCATAGCCCCGCGACTGCGAGCGGCCCTTGCGGTGACGTCGCGCCATCGTGCGTTGCGCCCTCGCCAACTCCGCAGCGCATCGCCTGCGATGGCCGAGATGCGGGAGATCGAAGAAAGGATCGGTGGTCGTCGCCGTGGTGGTCACACCCCAATCAATCCCGATATTGCCCTGACCGTGCGGATGAGGCCGGATCTCACGGCGCACGACGAACGAGGCGTACCAGTGCCCGAGACTGTCCCGACTGACGCGAACCGACGTCGGCTCGGACGGCAAATCGCGCGACCAGACAACCGGAACCGTAACGTCTTTCGGCAACACCAAGCGGCCCGCACGGATCGAGAACCCTCGCCTCGTGTACTCCAGCGACGGCTGAGAACTCTTGCGGGACTTGATCTTCGGACGACCACGCCCCTTCACCGTAAAGGACTGATCCAACGCTCGCGCGTAATCACGCAGCATCTGCTGCTGGGCGACCTGCGAACCCTCGCGCAGCCACGGCATCGCCCCTCGTGCCCGGGTCAGCAGCTTCCCGAGCTTAGCGAACGTCGGTTTCTGCCCGGATCTCTGCTGGTGGACTGCTTCGTTCCACAACCATCGACAGCGCCCCCAGTCGGCCAGCAGCGCTTTCTCGGCGGCGCGCCCGGGCCGAAGCCGGTACGTGTACCGCACCACCTCATCCATTCGAACATACTATCGAAAGGTGCTGTTATGCGACACAAACGACACCCCCACCTATTGCTCTCTGCCGTCAACGACCTTGTATCCAAGGCGGATGCCCGATGACTGCAACTACGACCAGTGTGAACCCTGTCGCGGACCACGACGGGCGGCCGTTCGTCGTCGGCCTCGGCGGGACGTTGCGCGCGGGCTCGTCGACCGAGCGGGCGCTGCGGCACTGCCTGGCGGCGGTCGAGCGGCAGGGCGGTCGCACCGCGTTGTTCTGCGGCGCGGATATCAACCTGCCCATGTACAACCCGCACGATCCGGATCGCACGCCGGAGGCGATCGCGCTGATCGAGGCGTTGCGGAGTGCGGACGCCGTGGTGATCGGCTCGCCCGGTTACCACGGCGGCATCTCCGGACTGGTGAAGAACGCCCTGGACTACATCGAGGATCTGCGGGGTGACCCGACGGTGTATCTGGACAACAAACCGTTGGGCTGCATCACCTGTGCCTTCGGCTGGCAGGCCGCGGTGGGCACGCTGGGGCAGCTGCGGGCGATCGGGCACGCCCTGCGCGCGTGGCCGACTCCGCTCGGCGTGCCGATCAACTCGGCCGATCCGATCTGGGATGCCGAGGGAAATCTGTCCGACGACACCGTCGCCGCGCAGCTGGAACTGCTCGCGACCCAGGTGCTCACCTTCGCCCCGGCGGGCGGTGCGCGGGCGTGAGGCCCCGGACACCGGACCCGGCCGCGGTGCGCGCGGCGATCACCGCGCTGCGCCGCGGTCGAATGGTGTTGCTGGTCAGCGAGATCGACGGCGGGTATCGCGGTGATCTGGTGCTGGCGGCCGAGCGGGCCACGGCCCAGTCGGTCGATCTGCTCACCGGTATCGGTCGCGGACTGGTCCAGGTGGCCATGCGTTCATCGGAGCTGGATCGGCTCGAGATACCGCCCGCCGATCCCGCCATGACCGGGCCGGGCCGGGCACGGTTCCGGGTTCCGGTGGGTGCGGCCGCGACCGGCGCGCACGCGTCGCAGCGGGCGAAAACCATTCGCGCCCTGGCTGATCCGTCGAGTACGCCGGGTAGTTTCGGTCGGCTCGGGCACGTGTTCCCGCTCGGTTGCGCGGAGCGGGGCGTACTGGACGCGCCCGCGCCGCCCGAGGCGGCGATGGATCTGGCCGAGCAGGCGGGTATGTCGCCCGCGGGTGTGCTGTGTGAGGTGTGCGGGGCCGACGGGGAAGCGGCCCGGCTCTCCGAACTGCTCGAACTCGGCAGCGTGCACGGGCTGCCGGTGGTCTCGATCGAGGATCTGATCGCCTATCGGCGGCGCGAGCTGTGCCGGGTGGAACGTCGCGGTGTGGCGCGAATCCCGTTGCCGGTGGGTGAATTTCGCGCGGTCGGATTCATCGACGGGCTCGGTCGCGACCACATCGCCTTCGTGCACGGCCAGCCCCGGGCCGATCGCGTGCCGCTGGTGCGGGTGCATATGGAATGCCTGTTCGGCGATACGCTGGGCTCACTGTTCTGCGACTGCGGGGCGAAGGTCGATCGCGCGCTGGAGCTGATCGCGCGGGCGGGACACGGCGTGCTGGTCTATGTGCGCTCCCGCGACGCGGTGTTGCGCGGCCTGCCGAGCCTGCTGTCCGAAGGTGACACCCACACTGCCGCAGCGCATCCGGTGGATCCGGGCGATCTGCTGTCGGCGTTCGAGATCCTGGACGAGCTCGGCATGCACGAGATCCGCCTGCTCACCGCCGCCGACGAGGACGACTTCACCCCCGATCAGGTCCGCATCCTGGACCGGATCGCACTGCCCGATGACCTGCCCGGCGCAGGACGGGTCCGGCTACCGGTCCGGCCCGGCGCCTCGCACGCTGCCGGTCCGATGGGGAGGGTCTCGTGATGCGCAGAGACGGCGCGCAGACCCGGTCCTGCGGGGCGGTATCCGAGAACCGCCGAGAACTATGCGCCGTAAGGCTTGTGGCACGCATCTGCGGGGCGGGCGGGTGCCCGCACCGCAGCCGACAGGGAAAGGGCACCGCCGATGAATCAGGAATCGGCCGTACCGCGCACACGCGGCGCACAGCGCAGAACATTGATCGTGGACGGTTCGGTGACCAGCTATCTGGAGGCCGGAACCGGTGAGCCGGTCGTACTGCTGCACGGCGGTGAATTCGGCGCGGGCGCCGAAGTCGGCTGGGAACACACCATCGATGCGCTCGCGCAACGCTATCGCGTGCTGGCCCCGGACATGCTGGGGTTCGGCGAGTCGGCCAAGGTGATCGACTTCACCGACGGCCGGGGCCTGCGAATCCGGCACATCGCACGGTTTCTCGAGCTGTTGGGCGTGGAATCCGCGCATTTCGTGGGCAATTCGATGGGCGCGGTGAACATGTTCGCCGATATCACCTCCGCGACGCCGCGCCTGCCGATGCGCAGTATGGTCGCGATCTGCGGCGGCGGGGAGATCCAGAGCAACGAGCACATGCGTGCGCTCTACGACTACGACGCCACGCCGGAAGCCATGCGGAGGATCGTCACCGCGCTGTTCCACTCGGAGAAGTATCCCGCCGACGAGCAGTACGTGCGTCGGCGGTACGAGGCGAGTATCGCCCCGGGAGCGTGGGAAGCGTTGGCGGCGGCGCGTTTTCGCCGTCCCGGTGCCGACGCGCCGTCCGGGCCATCGAGTCACCGTGCGTACGAACGCATCTCGATTCCGGTCCTGGTGGTCGAGGGCGGCTGCGACAAGCTCCTGCCGCCCGGCTGGGCCGCCGTGATCGCCGGGGCGATCGCCCGCGGACGACACACGGTCGTCCCGGAGGCCGGGCACTGCCCGCAGATCGAGCAGCCCGAGGTGGTCAACGAGTTGTTGCTGACCTTCCTGGACGAGCAGTCCCGCACGACCACCGAGTCCGACCGGCCCGCCCCGCTACGGGCCTGACATCGCAGACCGCGAGTTCGGCTGTGGCCGAACCGAATCGAAAGGATCGCAAGCATGATCGACGAACTGGCCGGAAAGGTCGCCGTCGTCACCGGCGGAGCCTCCGGAATCGGCCGCGCGACGGTGACGAAACTGGTTGCCGAGGGCGCGAAGGTGGTCATGGGCGACCTGGACCCCGAGCGCGGTGCGGCCTCGGTCGCCGAACACGGTGACTCGGCGGTCTTCCTGCAGACCGACGTCTCCGATCCGGCGCAGGTCGAACGGCTGGTCGAGCATGCGGTGCAGACTTTCGGCGGACTGCACGTCATGTGCAACAACGCGGGCATTCCCGGCACGATGCATCCGAGCCTGCTGCTGGACGATCTCGCCGATTTCCACCGGGTGCTCGGGGTGAATCTGCTCGGCGTGATGGCGGGCACCAAGTTCGCCGCGCGGCATATGGCCGAGCACGGCGGTGGGTCGGTCATCAACGTCTCCTCGGTCGGTGGCCTGCAGGCGGGCGGGGGAGTGCAGACCTATCGCGCGTCCAAGGCCGCGGTCATCCACTTCACCAAATCGGCCGCGATCGAGTTGGCGCAGTACGACATTCGGGTGAACTGCCTCGCACCCGGCAATATCCCGACCGCGCTGCTGACCACCTCGGCCGCCGGCATGCCGCCGGACAAGGTGGAGCGGTTCGCCAAGGCGGTGCGCGCGTCGATGAACAACGACCGGCCGCTGCCGCGGGAGGGTGAGCCCGAACATGTCGCGGATGCGGTGGTTTATCTGGCTGGTGACCGGTCGCTGTACGTCACCGGCACGGTCCTGCCGATCGACGGTGGCACGACCGCGGGTAAGCCGCTCGAGCCCCGGAGGAAGCCCGAGGAACGCACGCCTGCCGAACCGAATTCGGCCGCTCGGCCGGTCGCGTCGAAAAACTGAGCCGCCGCGGATCTCTCATTTCTAAGTCAATCAGTTGACTTAAGACTCTTCGAGGCGTTGACTGGAGGTAATCCCATGATCGGATATGAGAACAGTATTCTCCGCTGTCCGATCGACCACGGTCGGCGTTCGGGCCGGACCGCATATCCGAAGGGGCACATGATGGGATCCGTTCGTTCCCAGCGCGTGGACAGCACGCGCGAAGCCATCCTCACCGCCGCGGAACGCCTGTTCGCCGAGCGGGGGATCGCGGCGGTGTCGAACCGTCAGGTGAGCGAGGCCGCGGGCCAGGGCAACAACACCGCGGTCGGCTACCACTTCGGCGGGAAGGCCGATCTGGTGCGCGCGATCGTGCGCAAACATCACGCGTCCACCGAACAGCTGTGCCGGGAGATGGTCTCGCGGCTGGACGCCGACGCCGGACTGCGGGACTTGGTGGGCTGTCTGGTCCGCCCGATCACCGAACATCTGGCGGCACTGGGCAATCCGACGTGGTACGCGCGCTTCAGCGCGCAGATCATGCCCGATCCGGTATTCCGTGATCTCATCTCGGACGAGTCGCTGGCCTCCCCGTCGGTGGTGCGCATCGTGGACGGTCTGCAGCGCTGTCTGCCGGAGTTGTCGCCGCAGCTGCACCGGGAGCGAAACGCTATGGCGCGCTTGCTGATCGTGCACAGCTGCGCCGAACGCGAGCGCGCGCTCGCGGACGACACCCTGGTTTACCGCACGAGCTGGGAACAGGCCGCGGTCGGCCTGATCGATGCGATCACCGGGCTGTATCTGGCCCCGGTCACTCGGTGAGCTGCATCGAACCCGGCACGCGCAGAGAGGAATTCGTGATATGACCACATCCACCCGGACTCGCCGCACGGGGGTGCTCGTCGTCGGCGCCTCGGTTTCGGGGCTGAACACGGTGGAAGCGTTGCGTCGCCGGGGTTTTCGCGATCGCATCACGGTTGTCGGCGACGAGCCGCATCTGCCCTACGATCGTCCGCCGCTGTCCAAGCAGATCCTCTCCGGCGCTTGGCGTCCGGAGCGCACGCTGCTGCGTGCGCCGCGCATGCTGGCCGATCTGGATATGGAGCTGCTGCTGGGGCATCGTGCACTGGCACTGGATCTGCCGACGCGCACGGTGCAGACCACCGCGGGTCCGATCACCGCCGACGCCATCGTGATCGCCACCGGCGCAACGCCTCGCACACTACCGGTGCCCGAGGGGGTGCGCGGGGTACACGTGCTGCGCACCCTGGACGACGCCCTCGCGCTGCGCGACGAATTCGCCGCGGGCCCGCGCGTGGTCGTCGTCGGCGAGGGTGTGCTGGGTGCCGAAATCTCGGCCACGGCACGACAATCCGGCCTGGACGTCACCATGACCGGACCGCTGCACGCACCGATGGCCGCGCAACTCGGCGATCTGGTCGCCGGACAGCTGGCGGACCTGCACACCCGGCACGGGGTCGCACTGCGGCTCGGAGTCGGGGTGCAGAGCATCCTCGGCGAGCACGGCCGGGTATCCGGTGTGCGCCTGGCGGATTCCCGAACGCTGCCCGCCGATCTGGTGGTCGTGGCCATCGGTGCGGTCCCCGCGACGGACTGGCTCGTCGGCAGCGGACTGACTCTCGATCGTGGCGTGGTTTGCGATGCGCGCTGCCGCGCGGCCGAGGGCGTCCACGCGGTCGGCGACGTCGCCCGCTGGCACGACCGTGGCACGAATACCGCTGTGCGCCTGGAGAATCGCACGCACGCGGCGGAACAGGCCGCGGTGGTCGCGGCCAACATCCTCGGCGCGGAGGATGTCTACCAGCCGATTCCGTACTTCTGGACCGATCAGTACGAGGTCAAGATCCAGGTGCACGGCACCGTCCCACCCGATGCGCGCGCCACCGTCGTGGAGGGTGATCCCGCACAGGGCCGCTTCCTGGTGCGGTACGAACGCGACGCCGTCCCGACCGCGGTGCTCGGCTGGAATATGCCCAAACAAGCCCGCATGCAACGCCAGATCCTGCTGGACGCGCAGTCCGCATCCGGTCCGGCGCTGACATCCGCGCACTCATCCTAGGAAGTAGGTCCCGATGAAAGTGACTGTCGATCAAGTCAAATGCATCGCGGCCGGGCACTGCGTCATGCACGCGGGCGCGGTGTTCGATCAGCGCGACGAGGACGGCATCGTCATCCTGCTCGACGAGAACCCGCCCGCCGAGTTCGCCGACGACGTTCGGCACGCGGCGGCGATGTGTCCCGCGATGGCCATCCAGATCGAGGAATGAACCGACATCCTGCGGTTCGTCCCGCAGCCAATCATCAGGAGTGAGAAGTGTCCGAAGCGTTGACCGACGAGACCACCGCGACGACGGAGGTTCCCGAGTACCCGATGTTGCGGTCGTCCGGATGCCCGTTCGCGCCCCCGCCCGAGGCGACCCGGCTGGGCCGGGACAAACCGCTGAACCGGGTGCGGATCTGGGACGGCAGCACGCCCTGGCTGGTGACCGGGCTTGCCGAATTCAAGGCACTGATGTCCGATCCGCGGGTCAGCGTGGACGACCACGTCGCCGGATTCCCGCACTGGAACGAGGGTATGGCCGCGATGGTCGAGACCCGGCCGAAATCCCTGTTCACCACCGACGGCGAGGAGCACAGCCGGTACCGCCGGATGCTCACCAAACCGTTCACCTTCAAGCGGGTCGAGGCGCTGCGCCCGGCGATCCAGCAGATCACCGACGATCACATCGATAAGCTGCTGGCCGGTCCGCAGCCCGCGGATCTGGTTGCGGGACTGGCGCTTCCGGTGCCGACGCTGATGATCAGCGAGATGCTCGGCGTGCC
The DNA here is from genome assembly GCF_000308615.1 of Nocardia jiangxiensis NBRC 101359. GTDB lineage: Bacteria > Actinomycetota > Actinomycetes > Mycobacteriales > Mycobacteriaceae > Nocardia > Nocardia jiangxiensis. The sequence goes on along the minus strand of NZ_BAGB01000047.1, from coordinate 225,801 downwards.
GTACGAGGATCACGAGTTCTTCCAGCAGCAAGCCGTCACCAGCGTCGACCGCTTCGCCACCAAGGAACAGGCCGAGAAGAGCCGAATGGGCCTGGCGCGCTACCTGATCGATCTGGTCAAGAAGAAGCTGGACGAGCCCGCCGAGGATCTGGTCTCCGATATCGCCGAGCGCGTGCGCGCCGGGGAGATCGATATGAAGGAGGCCTCGCAGCTGGGCACCGGCGTGCTCATCGCCGGACATGAGACCAGCTCGAACATGATCTCGCTGGGAGCCCTTGCGCTGCTGCAGAATCCGGACCAGTTCGCGCTGCTGCGCGATACCGACGATCCCAAGGTGGTCGCCAACGCGGTCGAGGAGCTGATGCGCTATCTGAGCGTCATCCAGAACGGTCAGCGGCGAGTTGCGTTGGCGGACATCGAGATCGCGGGGGAGACCGTGTACGCGGGTGACGGGTTGATCCTGGATCTGGCCCCGGCGAACTGGGACGAGAAAGCCTGGGAGCAGCCGGACAAGCTGGATCTGACCCGTCCCGCGGCGCAGCACGTGGGCTTCGGCTTCGGCCCGCACCAGTGCGTCGGGCAGCAGCTCGCGCGCGCGGAGTTGCAGATCGTCTTCCAGACGCTGGTGCGCCGGATTCCCACACTGCGCCTGGCGGTTCCGTTCGACCAGGTCGAATTCAAGCACGATCGGCTCGCCTACGGGATCTATGAGTTGCCCGTGGCCTGGTAGCGCCCGGTTCTCGGACCGTTCTACCGCTCATCCCGCCCCCGCCCTCGGTGCCAGCCCGGGGCGGGGGCGGGCTGAGTTCTGCCCGGATATCGCGGAGAATGAGACTCTCGAGATGTGAGAAGATCAGTTGCAACAATGTACTGTCACATTTACACTGAGTAGTACTTTTTCCGAAGACTCGGTCCCGGTGAAGCCCGCCCGCACCGAGCACGATGACTTTTCTGCGAGAGGTGAACCTCTGTGACCACCAGCGCGGCCAGTGACGTCTACTACGACCCCTACGATGTGCGGCTCAACGCGGACCCCTATCCGATGTTCAAGCGGCTGCGCGAGGAAGAGCCGCTCTACTACAACGAGCAGCACGACTTCTACGCGCTGAGCCGGTTCGAGGACGTCAACGCGGCGTTGCTGGACCACGGCACCTACAGCTCGGCCAAGGGTGCGATCATCGAGCTGATCAAGGCCGACATCCCGATCCCGCCGGGCGTGCTGATCTTCGAGGATCCGCCGATCCACGACATCCACCGGAAGTTGTTGTCGCGCATGTTCACTCCGCGCAAGATCCGGGAGCTCGAGGACATGATCCGCGAATTCTGCACGCACAGCCTGGATCCGCACGTGGGCACCGGCAAGCTGGATTTCATCGCCGATATCGGCGCGCAGATGCCGATGCGCGTGATCGGCATGCTGCTGGGCATTCCGGAGCAGGACCAGGAGGCCATCCGCGACTTCGCGAACGAGCAGATGCGCACCGAGGAGGGCAAGCCGATGAAGGCCGCCTCCGAGGGGATGGACGGCGGCGACATCTTCGGCGCGTACATCGACTGGCGGGTCGAGCACCCCTCCGACGACATCATGACCGAGCTGCTGAACGTCGAATTCGCCGACGAGACCGGCACCGTGCGACGGTTGACCCGCGAAGAGTTGCTGACCTACGTCAATGTCGTGTCCGGCGCGGGCAACGAGACCACCACGCGGCTGATCGGTTGGGCCGGAAAGGTTCTCGCCGAACATCCCGATCAGCGCCGGCAGTTGGTCCAGGATCCGAAACTGATTCCGAACGCCGTGGAGGAACTGCTGCGTTTCGAGACGCCCGCACCGCATGTCGCGCGGCACGTCACCCGCGACGTCGAGCTGTACGGTCGCACGGTCCCGCAGGGCAGCGCGATGATGCTGCTGATCGGTGCGGCCAACCGCGACCACCGCCACTTCGCCCCCGACGGCGACGTCTTCGACATCCACCGCGACACCCGCCAACATCTCACCTTCAGCGTCGGCACCCACTACTGCCTCGGCTCGGCCCTGGCCCGCCTCGAGGGCCGAATCGCGTTGGAGGAGATCCTGAAGCGCTTCCCGGAGTGGGAGGTCGATCTGTCCTCGGCCAAACTCTCGCCCACCTCGACCGTGCGCGGTTGGGAGACGTTGCCCGCGATCACGCGCTGAGCCGATCAGCCGCGGCGAGCGAACCGTTCGCCTCGCCGCGCAGCGCGCCACCATCGATGTCCGGTGTCGACGGCACGGCGGATCCGGCGCACCGCGGGTACCTGTGTGAGCAGGTGTCGCTGGTACTGCCACGGCATCTGCAACCCGTGCCGAACCGCCATCGCATAGGCGAACCGCACGGCGCTGCGGTCGAGATAACGATCGGCGTTCTCGTACCAGATCATGCTGGTGCGGGCGGCGGCCTGGATCGGACGCAGTGCTGCGCGCCGCTGCGCGTCGTAGTTCTCCAGCGCGTCGGCGACCTTGTCGTGCTGGTACAGGTTCTGCGCGAGCGCGACGGCGTCGATGATCGCCAACCGGGTGCCCGATCCGATCGTGAAGTGCGTCGTGTGCGCCGCATCGCCGAGCAGCACGACGTTGTCGTGATACCAGCTCTTGTTGGTTACCTCGGGAAAGCGGCTCCACCTTGCGAATTCGTCTCGCGTGTTGCTGATCAGCGAGTGACCGTCCAGACGGCGCGCGAAGATGTTCTCCAGAGCACGCAGGTTTTCCAGGTTGTCCAGCGAATCGAAACCCAGTCCCTGCCAGGTCCGTGGTTGACACTCGACGATGCAGGTGCTGATCTTCCCGGCGATCGACGGGTAGGCGTGGAACCAGATCCAGCCGGCCGAGGTGTGTTCGAAGGCGAAGGTGAACCGGGTGAAAACCTTGTTCGTACCGAGCCAGATGTATCGATTCTCGCCGAGCCTGACGGACGTGCCGAATCGGTGGTCACCGAGCTGTCGCACCCGGCTGTTCGCACCGTCGGCGGCGACGACGAGATCGAAGTCCTCGAAGCCGGACAGATCGTGGATCTCGCGGCCGTGCTGGACATCGACGCCCAGATCGCCCGCCCGCCGGGAAAGGACGTCCAGCAGCGCCGCGCGTCCCATGCTGAATCCGTAGCCCCCGAAATGCGCAATCTCGTTGTCGTGCACATGGATTTCCTGGTCACGCCACAGGACGGACCCGGCCCGCACCGCCTCGGCGCTGTCGGGGTCGTTCCGAAACAGAATGTCGAGCAGGTCGTCCCAGTACACGACGCCCCAGCCGTAGGTGGATCCGAGGGGATTGCGGTCGATCACCGTGATGTCATGAGCCGGGTCGCGCCGCTTCATCGAAATGGCGAAGTACAACCCGGCCGGCCCGCCACCGATACACACGATCTTCATCTCGCCACCAGTTGGTCGAATCTGGCTGCACAGGAACGGTATTCGATGCGACCGAGCCCGGCACGCGGTGCGTGCCGGGCTCGATCACCGGCGCTAGAAGCTGCCCCAGCCACCCCATCCGGGTAGGTTCCACCAGCCGGGATTCCATCCCCAGCCGCCGCCGTTACCCCAGCCACCCCCGTGACCCCAGCCGCCGCCACCCCAGCCGCCGCCGTGGCCCCAACCACCACCACCCCAACCCCCGCCGTGACCCCCGCCACCACCACCCCAGCCCCCGCCGTGCCCCCAACCGCCGCCGTGACCCCCGCCAACGTCGCCGGCGAGTTGGGTCGTGGACGTCGGTGTCGCCGCCTGCGCGCTGGACGCCTGCGCCGCGGTTGCGACGACCGGAACAGCGGCAAGTGCGGCAATACCGGCGGCGGCCGCGAACCTGATGAACTTCCTGTGCGAATTCTTTCTCTCGATCATGATGGGCTCCAGATACAGTCCCGACCTGCCCGAATTCTACGCGACTCCGCCGAACTGCAGGAATTTTCGCGTTAACCCCGCTATAATGCGCGCCGCCTCAGATGGGCTGCGGACGGCGGCGGCTCCGTCCCCGGCCACCGGCGCTCACGGGCGCGCCGGGGTCGATGCGCTGCCGGGTGCGCGGGCCGAATGCGGCGAGCACGATGGCGCCGACCATCCAGGTGGCGGCGATGAAGAAGAACACCGATCGGTAACCGCTCCAGGTGTAGAGGTGGGCGATGATCAGCGGACCGGCGGCGTTGGACAATCGGCCCAATCCGTAGGAGACGCCGGTGCCCAGCGAGCGGGTGCGCGTGTCGAACAGTTCCGGGGAGTAGGCGTAACCGAGTGCGGTGTAACCACGTTCGAACAGGTTCACCAGGAAGCCGAAGGTGACGATCATCAACGGGGTGAAGGTGAGCCCGTACAGCAGGCCGCAGACGGCGATGACGGTGCCGAAGGCCACCAGGCACCACTTGCGTTCGAACCGGTCGGTGACCAGCGCGGCCAGATACGACCCCAGCGGCGCGCCGACCGTGGACAGCGCCACGTACAACGTCGAACTCTGCACGCTGAACCCCTCCTTCGCCAGCAGCGAAGGCGCCCAGGTGGAATAGCCGAAGAAGCCGATCGACTGGGTCACCCACAGCATGGTCAGCAGCAGCGTGGGTAGCAGATACTTGCGCTGCAGCAGCAGCGAGAGCGGTGCCCGCGTCGCAGGCTCCGCATCGACGGGCGGCGCGGGTTCGGGGAGCGGGCCGCGTTCTGCGCTCACGCGGGCCTCGATCTCGCGCAGCACCGCGTCCGCGGCGGCGTGGTCGCCCCGATTCTCCTGCCACACCGGCGATTCGGTGAGATACCGGGCGAGGAACAGCACGACCAGTCCGAGCGCGCCCCACAAATACACCAGCCGCCACGACCAGGGCGCGAGGCCGACCACCCCGCTGGCGATGAAATTGGTGACCGGTGTGCCGCAGATGCCGATCACGATGGCGTACGCCTGGTACTTGCCGCGCACGGCCGCCGGGAAGATCTCGCTGACATAGATGACGGCGACCACCGTCATCGCCGAGAGTCCCGCCGAGGTCAGGACTCGAAATACCCCGAGCGACACGATATCCCACGAGAATACGGCGGCCAGGGAGAACACCGAGAACGCGAGCGTCGTCCACAGCAGCGCCTTCTTGCGGCCCCAGCGGTCGGCGATCCATCCGGCGGCCAGCGAACCGATGAACATGCCCACGAAGGACAGCGAGGTGACGTACGCGATCTCGTTGACGCTCACCTTCCACAGCTTGATCAGCCGCGGTGCGGTGATGGCGAAGCTGTTGATGTCCGCGAATTCGAAGAAGTAGGCGATCGCAACCGCGGCCAGGGTGAGGTAATGGAACCGGGAGATCGGAAGCCGGTCCAGCCGGTTGGACGCATTGCAGCGCTGCATTGGGCGATCCTTGTCGAGCAGGGAAGTGGAAATCGGTTGTGGTTCAGGACTTCTCGTCGGGCCAGTACAACCGCATCGGATTGCCGACGAGCAGCTTGCGCTGCAGTTCCGCCGTCGTGGCGATATGCGGGATGTGATCGACCAGCAGCCCGTCGTCGGGCATGTGATCGGTGAGGTTCGGGTGTGGCCAGTCGGTGCCCCACAGCACCTGGTCCGGGAATTCCTCGACGACCCGGCGCGCGAAGGGCACCACGTCGGTGTACGCGTTGCGCTCGCCGTCCAGGGCGACCGGGCCGGTCACCGAAAGTCGTTCGGGGCAGCTGACTTTCACCCACGCTCCGGTGCGCTCGGTGAAGCGCAGGAAGCGCGAGAACTCCGGCCCGTCCACCGGTCGGCCGACATCCGGGCGGCCCATGTGATCGACCACCAGCGTGGTGGGCAGAGTGGCGAAGAAGTCTTCCAGCTCGGGCAGATCCGCAGCCTCGAAGTAGATCACGATGTGCCAGCCGAGCGGGGCGATCTTCGCGGCGATCGCGGCCAGGTCGTCCTTCGGGGCCGCGTCGGCGAGGCGTTTGAGGAAGTTGAACCGCACCCCGCGCACACCGGCCTCGTCCAGCGCTCGCAGTTCGGTGTCGGTCACGTCGGGGCGCACGGTGGCGATGCCCCGCGCCCGGCCGCCGGCGGCCCGCACCGCATGGACCATGGCCCGGTTGTCGGCGCCGTGGCAGGTCGCCTGGACGATGACGTTGCGAGCCAGGCCGAGATGGTCGCGCAGCGCGAACAGCTGTTCCTCGGACGCGTCACACGGGGTGTATTTGCGTTCCGGGGCGTACGGGAACCGGTCGCCGGGCCCGAAGACGTGGCAGTGCGCGTCGACCGCGCCGGCGGGCAGCTGGAAGGCCGGTGTCGTGGGGTCCGCATACCAGTCCAGCCAGCCCGCGGACTTGGTGAATCGGGTGTGAGCGTCAGCGGTCATGAAGCAAACATAATCGTTGACAAGATTGTTGACAATAATTCCGGAAATCTTTGTTCCAGCCGTCGAGCATCAGCGGGCGCTGTCAGGCGGCTCGGGCTGCGACAATGTGGGTGGTGTGTCGAGTTTCCAGACGGTGCCGGTGTTCGCCGCGGTGGGGCGGTAGCTGACAGCGGTCAGAGCCGGTGCGAGGGCGGTGGATCACCCACGCCTGCTGTTCCTGTAACTGTCACAAGCCGACAACGGAGGTGGGAAACGATGGGTACGGTGGTGCATCACAGGTACGCGACGGTCCGCGGGCATCGGCTCTTCTACCGCGAAGCGGGGTCGGCGGACCTGCCGACAATCGTTCTGCTGCACGGCTTTCCGACCAGTTCTTTCATGTTCCGCAATCTGATTCCGCAACTCGCGGGCTACCGGGTCATCGCGCCGGACCATCTGGGGTTCGGGCTCTCGGATGCACCCACGGTCGAGGAGTTCGACTACAGTTTCGACGCGCTGGCGGAGCTGACCCACGGGCTGCTCGAACAGCTGGATGTGCAGCGATACGCCATGGTCGTGCACGATTACGGCGCGCCGATCGGCTGGCGGCTGGCGATCGCGAACCCCGAATCGGTGGTCGCGGTGATCAGTCAGAACGGGAACGGTTACGACGAAGGCTTCGTCCCGAGCGGCTGGGCGCCCATCTGGGCCTACCAACGCGATCCGAGCAGCGAGAACGAGGCGACGTTGCGCGGGGTGTTCACGCTGGCGGCGATTCGCGGTCAGTACGTGACCGGCGTCGCGGATGAGAGCGTCCTGAGCCCGGACACCTGGACACTGGACCACGCCTATCTGTCGCGTCCCGGCAACGCCGAGGTCCAGCTGAAGCTGTTCGCGGACTACGTCACGAACCCGCCGCTGTATCCCGCACTGCACCAATGGCTTCGAGACAATCAGGTGCCGGTGTTGGCGACGTGGGGCAAAGGCGACCCGTTCTTCGGCCCCGAGGGCGCTCGGGCCTTCGCCCGCGACACCGACAAGGCCGAAATCCACGTGATGGAGGGCGGCCACTTCCTCCTGGAGAGCGCGTGCGACGAGGTCGCGGCGCTGATCCGGGAATTCCTTGTGAAGTATCTGCCCGCGGCCTGAGCCGCGACTCATCGACCATCGGATCGGCGTCGTCGGGGGCACCCTCCACCTCGCCCGGACCGTGAGTTCTCGCGCGTCGACGGTGATCTCGGCGCGGACTGCCGACGTGGTGACCACGGCGGCAGGTCCGCGGTCGGATTTCGCGGGTGTCGTCCGACCGTGCCGCCACACCGGCCTACTTGGCCGCCAGCTCCCCGGCTCGTGCCGCCTGCTCCTGGGCCTGCGCCCGATACAGTCGGCGCAACCGCAAGACGCCCAGGTCGTGCTGATAGAGGTTCTCGGCCTGGTCGGCATCGGAAGCCATGTGCTCGAGCATGACGCGATCCTGTTCGAGCACATGCCAATGCCGCTCCTCGAGCTTGGTGCGATACAGGAACTGCCACACGTCCCGCTCCCAGCCGGTGACCCTGCGGTAGCGCCAGAAGAAGACCGCGGTACGCCGCTCGTCGATCGGCGTACCGATGCCGACGATGCCGAACTGACCACCCGGCCCCGCGGTCGGCGGGTAGGGGATCTCGAGGTCGACCCAGTCGATTCCGGTGCGGCAGAACTCGACCCAGTCGAAGTTGACGCCGCGCTGGTCCGTCTTCTCGAAGAAGAAGCCGCGGTCGGTCTCGCGGATGCGGAAACGTGCGGTGGTCCCGCCCGCGAACATGGTGTGCGAGTCGCGGTGCAGGAACGCGCCGTGCATCGGGTCGAGCAGATTCTCCATGGCCCAGCGCCACGGCGACTCCCATTCGGCGTAGCACAGGAACGCGGCGGTGTCCTCGTCCACGAGCGGGCCGGGCAGCTCGAGCGGGCCGGGTTCGGCGGCCGGGTCGATGCCGACCCAGGCCAGGATCGCGCCCGCGACCTCACGCACGGGCAGGCTGCGGACGAGCTGCTTACCCTCGAGGTTGCAGCCGGGCATACCGGGCACCGACACCACGGTTCCATCGCCGTCGACCTCGATGCCGTGGTAGCGGCAGGCGATCCGGTCGCCGAGGTGCTGGCCCAGCGACAGCGGCGCGCCGCGGTGCGGGCACCGGTCGGCGAGCATGCGCACGGTGCCGTCGGACTGCCGGTACAGCAGCCAGTTCTCGCCGAGGCGGGTGATGCGCTTCATGCCGCCGCGCTCGACGAAGTCCGACGGGCAGATGGCGTGCCACTGGTCGCGCATGCCGGTGGTGAAGATCCGGTCGGCGGTCAGTGTGGTGGTGGGGGATTCGTTCATCAGCGGGCTCCCAGCCGTGCGATTTCGGTGGTGAAGGATTCGGCGGTCCACGCCTGGCCGTCGGGCGCGTAGATGCTGCGGCCGTTGAGGCCGGCCACCAGGGCGTCGAGGGTGTGGCTGCCGCCGCCGAAGACTTCTTCGATGGCCCCGGCCAGCTTCATTTCGTACGGTGTGGGTTCGCCGGTGCGAGCCTGGTGGATGAGCAGGTACTGGTCGTTCATTCGATTCTCCTAGAGGTCGAGCACGAGCTCGTCGGTGAGCGCCCGGGAGACGCAGATCATCATGGTTTTCCCGGCCGCCTGTTCGGCGCTGGACAACACATCGTCGCGATGGTCCGGAATGCCTTGCAGCACAGTGGTTTCGCAGCTGCCGCAGATGCCCTCGCGGCAGGAACTGGGCACCTCGACACCGGCATCTTCGAGGGTGTCGAGGATGCTGCACCCCGGGGCGGCGGTGGCGGTGACGCCGGAACGTCGGCACACCACCCGCACCGGCTGCTCGCCCGCGGCGTCGTCCGGGGTGGACCGAGTAGTGGGTGCGAAACGCTCCAGGCGGACCGTACCCTCGGGCCAGGCCGAGCCGAACTGCTCGACGGCGGTCAGCATACCCTCCGGTCCGCAACTGTAAACCAGTGTGCTGGAACGTGATTCGCCGAGCAGCCCGGGTAGGTCGAGTCTGCCCTCGCGGTCCTCGCTGAGGATGTGCACGCGCTCGCCGTGCGGCCGGAGCTCGTCGAGGAAGGCGAGCGCGGCGCGGGTGCGTCCGCCGTAGTGCAGTTCCCAGTCCGCGCCGCGCCGCTGTGCCTCGCCGATCATGCCGAGCAGCGGCGTGATGCCGATACCGCCGGCGAGGAACAGGTAGTTCGGCGCGTCGAGCATCTCGAAGTTGTTGCGCGGCAAGCTGATTGTTATCGGCTGGCCGGGCCGCAGGTTCTCGTGCACATAGCGGGAGCCGCCTCGGGAGGCGGGGGCGAGATGTACGGCGATGCGGTATCCGGTTTTGTCGGCGGGGTCGCCGCAGAGGGAGTACTGCCTGATCAGACCGTTGGCCAGGTGCAGATCGATGTGTGCGCCCGGGGTCCAGCCGGGGAGGGTCTCGCCGTCGGCGTCTTCCAGCCGGACGGATACGACATCGCGCGCCTCCCAGCGCAGCTGGCGCACTACCAGCTCGAGGGTTTCGAGTCCCATACCGGTGACCTCTTCCCGCGTCCCCATCAGGACTCCGTCGGCACCGACACCGGCGGCGTGAACGCCGTCCGCATCGGCCCGTACGCCACCAGATCGACCTCGACGATCACGGGCGCTTGCAGGCTCGCGCCCTCCGCCAGCACTGCGACCGCCTGATCCGCGCTCTCGATGCGGCGGTACGGAACCCCGATCGACTCCGCGAGCAGCGCGAAGTCCGGATTCACCAGATCCACCGCGTACGTATGAGTCCCATTGGCCCGCTGCATATTTCGCAGCACCCCGTAACCGCCGTCGTTGCACACGAGCAGTACCAGCCACGGCTTCTCCTGCGCCATGGTCAGGATCTCGCCGAAGTGCACCGCCAGCCCGCCGTCGCCGCACAACGCCAATGTCGGGCGGGTCTCGTCGGCCAGCGCCGCGCCGAGCGCCATGCCCAGGCCCTGCCCGATACCGCCACCGCGCGGGAACACATTGGCGCGCGGGTCGTAGATCGGCAGCAGCCGGTTGCCCCACGAACTGGACGCGATGGTGACGTCCCGGGCGATCACCGCGTCCCGAGGGAGCGCGGCGCGCACGGCGTCGGACAGTAGGGCGTGGTCGCCGAGTCCGTGCCGCTGCGCTGCCCGTACTCGTTCGCGGGTCGTGCGAGCGCGTTCGGTCCATTCGGCGTCGGCGGGCGTGAGGCGGCCGGATTCGATGACAGCGTGCAGGAATTCGCCGATGTCGCCGGTCACCGGCACGGTCGCCGGGTACACCCGGCCGTTGGCCGCCGGATCGAGATCCACCTGCACGTGCACGGCGGGCACCGGCATGCTGTAGTCGCCGGTCTCGTTGGAACGGAAATGCGTTCCGAGGGAGAGCAACAGGTCGGCCTCGCCGAGCAACTCCCTGCCCGCGGGCGAGGTGCCGTAGTTGCCGATGCACAACGGGTGATCCTCGGGAACCGCGCCGCGGCCCGAGTTGCTGGTCAGCAGCGGCACGCCCCAGTGTTCGACCAGCGCAAGCAGTTCCGCGCCCGCGCGGGCGACACCGCCGCCGGCCCAGACCACCGGTCGTCGCGCGGCCGCCAGCGCCGCGAGCGCGGCCTCGAGGTGTCCGGCGTCCGGACCGGGGGCTTGCGGGACAACCAGTTCCTCGGCGGTGATCTCCTGCTCGGCGTATTGCAGGTCGATCGGCCATTCGACACTGACCGGACCGCCCGGCCGCGACAGCGCCCGCACGACCCCGTCCCGCAGCGTCTTACCTGCCGTTGCGGAGTCGAGAATCGTTGCGGCATAGGCCGACACGGCCTGCAACATGCCGAGCTGATCCTTGGTCTCGTGGATGAATCCCCGGCCCGATCCCAGGTATCGGCTCTCCACCTGACCGGTCACATGCAGCACCGATGTTCCCGCGGAAAGGGATTCGACCAGCGCCCCCGCCGCATTGCCCGCACCGGTGCCGGTGCTGGTGAGCGCGCAGCCCAATCCACCGCTCGCACGGGCGTATCCGTCCGCGGCGTTGACCGCCGTGGCCTCGTGGCGCACCGGCACGAACCGCAGTTCCCGCGCGACCGCCTCCACCAGCGGCTGATTGTGTACGGACACGATGCCGAAGACGGTGTCCACACCGGCCTCTCGCAACACCTGCACCAGCAGGTCTCCACCATTTCGGCGCACTGTTCGGGCTCCTCTCACATGTACCGGGCGACGCCGCCACAGACGTCGAGAACAGCGCCGGTCACATAGGACGAGCGCGGGGACAACAGGGTGACGATCATGGCCGCGACCTCCTCGGCGTGGCCGAACCGGCCCAGGCCGATGCCGCGGTCGGCGGCGATCTCCGCCTCCCATTCGGCGAAAGTCGCAGTGCCACCGGACTCTTCGTAACGTCGGCGCCACTGGCCGGTGTCCACCAACCCGAGCGCGACCGTGTTCACCCGGATACCTTCGGGCGCGAATTCGATCGACATCGATTTGGTGAGATTCAGCAGTCCGGCGCGGGCGGCGCCGGTGGTCACCAGCCGGGGTTCGGGCTGCCGGGCCAGAACGGCGTTGATGTTGACGATGGCGGGCACGGGGGAGCGGCGCAGCAGCGGCAGTGCGGCCTCCACGGTGTTGAGCACACTGGCGAACTTGAGGTCGAGTTCGTCGCGCCAATCATCGAGTCCCGCTCGGGCTCTCGGGACCATCCGCGATTTCCCGGCATTGTTGACCACACCGTCCAGCCCACCGAAACGTTCGGCTCCGGCCTCGACCAGGGCGTCGACCGCGGCGGTGTCCCGCACGTCGCAGGCGGCGGCGTACACGCGCTCGGCGCCGGGCAGCGCACCGACGACCGCACGCAGCCGCTCGACGTCACGGGCGCAGGTGACGACGTTCGCACCCTCCTCCAGCAGCAGCGCGACCGTGGCCGCGCCCACCCCGGAACTACCGCCGGTCACCAGATAGGTGCGGCCACCGATGTTCAGATCCATTGTGTCCGTATTCCTTCCGTGCCGTCAGTGCAGGACGAATCCGCCGTCGACGACCAGTTCCTGGCCGGTGATGTACCCGGCCTCCGGGCCGAGCAGGAAGGCGACCGCGCCGACCAGATCGGCGGGTTGCTGTGGCCGGTCCAACGCCCGGTTCAGCCGGTACAGTTCGTGCCGGTCCGCGGGCACGAACGCGGCGGACTCGCTCTCGGTCAGCCCCGGCGACACCGTGTTGACGGTGATGCCGTGTGGTCCGAGGTCGCGGGCCGCGGTGCGGGTCAGCGCGGCCACCCCGCCCTTGGCGGCGATGTAGTGGGTCAGGCGCGGCGATCCGTACCGGGCCGCATCCGAGCCGATCGATACGATCCGCCCGCCCGCACCGGCGGCGATGAGCGCCCGTGCCGCGCCACGCGTCACCAGGAAGGTGCCGCGCAGGTTGACCCCGACCACCCGGTCCCAGTCGGCGGCCGAGAGTTCGTGAATTGCCTTGCCGCCCACGCCATCCGCGAGCGCGGCGTTGTTGACCACGCCGTACAGCGGTCCGGCGGCGGCGATGGTCGCGAACATCGCGTCCACCGATTCCTCGTCGAGCAGATCGACCGGGACGAACCGCGCGTCCGCGCCCGCGGCGCGCAGTTCGGCGGCGGCATCCTCGCCCCAGTCCGTGCGCACATCCGCCAGCCACAGGGTGGCGTGGTCGGCGGAGAGCCGGGTCGCGATCGCCCGGCCCAGGCCGCGACCGGCCCCGGTGATCAGAATCGTCCTGCCCGCCAACATCAGTCGCGCGTGATTCCGTGCATCGCCGAGGTCTCCGGGTAGGTGGGGACCTGGGGCTTGCGGGTGCCGATGATGACGCAGAACAGCGCGGTGGCCTCGCCGTTGTTCTTCAGGCTGCGCGGCACGCCGGCGGGTACCACGATCATGTCGCGGTAACCGAGGGTGCGCGTCTCGACCTTGCCGTCGCGGTGCACGCCGACCTCGATCTCACCCTCGAGCACGAAGAACGCCTCCTCGGCGTCGTGATGGGTGTGCTCGGGACCTTCGGCGCCCGGGGGCAGCATCATATTGGAGAAGGTGAAGCCCTCCGAGGCGATGATGCGCTGGTCGTCGTCGTGGTTACCGGTCGCGCCGGAGCCGACGTAGCGGATCTGGGCGCGACGGAACCGGTCTCCGGCCTTGGCCTGGAAGCCCAGGGCGTCCCAGTCCTCGTGCCGGCTGGCGCGGGTCAGCACCAGCGAATCGGTGAACTCGGCCAGGTCCGATGTCGTGTAATCCATGATGAATCTCCTTGTTGTTCTAGCGGTTCCGCAACCGCTCGGTGATGTGGACGAAGGATTCGACCCAGGCGTCGAACGCCTCGGACCGCTCCTGATTGGCCAGATGTCCGGCCCCGCGCAGGGTGACGAACACCGCGTCCGGGATCCCGCCCGCCAGTACCTGACCGGCCGCGATCCCGGTGACGCCGTCCTGGTCGCCGCTCAGCACGAGGGTGGGCACATCGACGTCCGGCAGGTCGGCGGTGTGGTCGGTGGCGGCCATGGATTCGGCCGCGGCGCGATACCCGTCCGGGCGGACGGCGGCGGCCATGGCGGCGGCGACGGCGGCGACATCCTGCGGATCCGCCTGCGGTGACAGTAGTTTCGGTGCGCGCGCGGCGGCGAACCGCGTGGCGCCGACGGCATCGAGTTCGTCGGCTCGGGCGCGCATCGCCGTCGCGGCCGAGGGGTCGGCGCCCGAGCCGACGGTGGAGCTGCCCAGGATCAAGCTGCGCAGCAGTTCGGGGTGTCGCAACGCCAGGCGGGTCGCGATGACCCCGCCCCAGGACATGCCGAGCACATGGGCGGTGCCGCAGCGGTCGGCGATCAGCTCGGCCACGCGGTCGGCGTAATCGTCCAGGGTGCACGGTGTTTCGGGCGTGGCGCTGCGCGCGTAGCCTGGTGCGTCCCAGGCCAGGACGTGCAGGCGGTCGGCCCAGTCGGCGAACTGTGCGGCGAAAGTGTCGGCGCTGCCGCCGATTCCGTGCAGCAGCACGATGGGCGGGGCGTCGAGCGGCCCCAGTTCGGTGACATGCAGATCGGCCATGGCTCAGTACTTTCCGGCGGCGGCGACGCGGACGTCCGTGCCGATCTCGGTGGCCTCGACCGCGCCGGGAATCTGCTCGCGCAGTTCCGGAAAGCGTTCGAACGCACCGGGATCCGCGATCCCCGCCATGTGGGTGCGGGTCTGCTGCGAGGGCGGCCCGGCGGTTCCCCAGGTGTCGGAGAGTTCCGGAATGCGCCGCCACACCCGGCACAGCCAGCGGTCCTCGTCGACCTGCGCGATACCGCTGGTGTATTCACAGACCAGCCCGGCCGGATCGGCGAAGTAGGAGAAGGTGTTGTCGCCGGGACCGTGCCGCCCCGGACCCCACAGCGGGGTGATGCCGCTGTGCCGCAGCCGCCCGATGCCGCGCATGAAGTGGTCGACGCTGGGCATCTCGTAGGCGACATGGTTGACCGAGGTCCAGCCGGCCTGGTTGAAGGCGATGCTGTGGTGGTCGGAATTGCAACGCAGGAAAGCCATCTGGTGTTCGGACCAGTCCGAGACCCGCATGCCGAGCACCGAGGTGTAGAAGGCGACGGCGGCATCGATGTCGACGGTGTTGAGCACCACGTGGGTGACGCCGACCGGGACCGCGTCGTGGCGGCCGAGTTCGGCGACGGCGTAGGTGCCGGTGAGCAGTTCGATGACCCGGCCCTCGATATCGGCGAACCGGAGGCCGTAGCCGCCGCCGGCGTCCGCCACGGGGCCGGGGCCCTCGAGTATCGGGATGCCGAGCTGTTCGAGGCGGCGCGCGGCGGCGTCGACGTCGGCAGGGGTGGACACGGCGAAACTTATGCGGCCCAACCCGTTTCGCTCGGCCGCGGTGAGCTGCAGGACGTGATGCTGCGGGCCGCTGCCGCGCAGCCAGGCGACGTCGTTGCCCTGCTCGACAGTTCGCAGGCCCCAGATCTCGGTGTAGAAGTCCACGGATTCGGGGCAGGCGACGGTCCGCAGTTCCACCGAGCGTAGTGCCCGCAGCCGGGCGATCGGCTCGTTCATGGGAATGCCTCCAGATTGTTTTGGCGGTAAATAACTTAGCGCTAAGTTATATGGGCGGCAAGCCCCCGAAGCGAATTGGTTCCGGTTCGGCCGGACCCGGCTCGCGACGGGGAGGTCAGCTCTCCGCCCAGGCGATCGGCGCCTCGTCCATGCCCAGATAGATACTCTTCTGCCGGGAATAGGCGCGAATTCCCGTGCGGCCCTTCTCCACCGACAATCCGCTCTCCTTGACTCCGCCGAACGGCGTGGAAATGCTGAACTGCTTGTAGGTGTTGATCCACACCGTGCCGGTGTGCAGCGCGCGCGCCAGCCGCCAGGCCCGCCGGTAGTCCCGGGTCCAGATGCCCGCGGCCAGACCGTAGACGGTGTCGTTCGCCTGCGCGATGAGGTCCGCCTCGCCGTGAAACGGCAACGCCACCAGCACCGGGCCGAAGATCTCCTCCTGGCACACCCGCGCGTCGTTGGCCAGACCGTCGATGACGGTCGGCAGATAGTACGCACCCTCGGCCAGCCGGGGGTCGTCGGGAACCGATCCGCCGCAACGGATTCGGCCACCTTCGGCACGGGCCAGCTCGACGTGCCGGGCAACCGCGTCTCGATGCCGGTGATGCACCAGCGGGCCGACCTGCACGCCGGGCTCGCGGCCGGGGCCAACTCGAAGCGCCTGTGTCCTCGCGACCAACCGGTCCAGGAACTCCTCGTAGATTCCGGCGTCCACGAACAGCCGCGATCCGGCGATGCAACTCTGTCCCGACGAGGAGAAGATGCCGTACAGCACCCCGTTCACGGCCGCCTCGACATCCGCGTCGGCGAGCACGATGGTCGGCGACTTGCCGCCCAGCTCCAGCGATACCGGCATCAGCTTCTCGGCCGCCGCGTGCGCGAGCGTGCGACCGGTGGTGGTGCCGCCGGTGAAGCTCACCTTCCCGACCCCGGGATGTCTGACGATCGCATCGCCGACCACCGATCCTCGGCCGGGCAACACCGACAGCAGTCCCGGTGGTAGCCCGGTCTCGTCGATGATCCGGGCCAGGGCCAGCGACACCAGCGGCGTCCATTCGGCCGGTTTCAGCACCACGGCGTTACCGGCGGCGAGCGCCGGCGCCATCTTCTGCGCGTCACTGGCGATGGGGGAGTTCCACGGCGTGATCGCGCCGACCACGCCGATCGGCTCGTGCACGCTCATCGTCAGGTACGGGCCGCGCGGCGTGGTCAGATCCTCGTCGGAGGTCTCCAGCACGGCCGCGAAATAGCGAAAAGTGTTGGCGGCGCTGGTAACCAGGGCGCTGGTCTCGGTGAGCGTCTTGCCGGTGTTGTAGCTCTGCAACAGTGCCAGGCGCGGGGCCGCCCCCTCAATGGCGGCTCCGATCCGGTGCAGGTAGGTGGCCCGCTGGTGCGGCAGCAGCCCGCGCCAGGCCGGGTCGGCGGCCGCCGCAGCACCGGCGCGCACCGCCGCGTCGACGTCCTCGACGCCTGCGTGCCCGACCCGCTGCAACTCGGATCCGGTCGCCGGATCGATCACGCTGGTCGCGGGGCCCGCGCCGTGCTTCCAGTTGCCCGCGAGCAGGAATTCGTCGGGCACGGGCTCGAATGTCATGTCGGGCAACGTCTTCGGCACGCCGGTCATGCGGTGATCTCCTCCAATGTCTTCTCCTTCGTTTCCGTGGCGAACAGGCCGAAGATCAGGGCGCCGACCAGCGCGATCGCGCCGAAGATGGCGAACAGCGTGTGCAGCGCGCCGTGGTCCAGCAGCCAGCCCACGAGCAGCGGACCCAGTACCATGCCGAGCCGGCCGCAGGCGCCGCCGAACGAGACGCCCAGGGCGCGCATCGAGGTGGGGAAGACCTCGGTGGTGTACAGGTACAGCGCCAGGGTCACCGAGAACACGAAAAGCGATGAGCCCGAACACCACAGCATGACCTTGAAGGCGCTGCCCGTGGCGGTGGCGGCGGTGAGGAACAGCAGCGCGGACGCCAGACCCAGCGCGAAGGCGATGGACAGTCGGCGACCGAGTCCGTCGATGAGCAGCGCGACCAGCACGCAACCGATCACCCCGGCGAAGGTGGTGATGACGCTGTAGTGCAGGCCGGTGGCCAGTGAGACGTGGAATCGCCCGGTGTACAGGGTCGGCAGCCACGAGGTCAGGCCGTAGTTGACGAAAAACGTGGTGAGCCAAGTCGATCCGATGACGGTGGTGCGTCGCAGATACGGACCGCGGAACAGGTCGAGCATGCGCGCGGCCTGCGGTTGGGCGCCGGTCGGCATCGGCACGGGGGCGGGCAGGGTCTTTCCCGACGCCGTGATCTCCTGCTCGATGCGGGTCATGGCGGCATCGGCGTCGGCGATCCGGCCACGCGCGGTGAGCCAGCGCGGCGATTCGGGAAGCTTCAGCAGAATCGGCAGCAGCACGATCGGGAGCAGGCCGGTGACGAACAGCCAGCGGTATCCGGCGTGCGGCACCACCCACGAGGACGCGATCGAGGACAACAGCAGTCCGATCGGGAAGATCGTCTCGTAGAGCAGCACGAACCGGCCGCGGTGCCGGGCCTTGGAGATCTCGCCGATGTAGCAGGTGGCGACGGGAACTTCGGCGCCCAGGCCCAGACCCTGCACGAAGCGGAAGACGACGAACAGCGCGAGCGTACTGCTCAGTGCCATACCCAAGCTCATCAGGGAGTAGAGCAGCATCGCGCCGATGACGACGGGCAGGCGCCCGACCCGGTCGGCGAGCCGTCCGCCCAGGAGGGATCCGATGAGCATGCCGATTCCGCCCGCGGCGATGACCCATCCGCTCGCGGTGGTGGTCAGGTGCCATTGTTTGGCGATCTTCGGCATCGCGTAGGCGATCATGAGCTGGTCGAAGCCGTCGAAGAAGGTGACCGCGCCGACGGCGACGCGGGCCTTGATATGCCATCGACTGATCGGTAGCCGCTCCAGCCGGGCGGCGATGGCAGCGGCGTCTGTTGCGGTTGCGGTTGATGCCATGGAGGTATCTCTCCGATCCTCAGCGAGTCAATCGCTGAGCACTAAATCATTTGGCACAAAGATATAGCCGTACGTCACATCTGGGGTCAACCCTTGACTTTTGCCGAAACATGCTGTTTTTGCGGGGTTACCGTGTTGCAACACGTCCGGGGTGGGGCTTGACCGGCGCGGCATCGCAAATTAACTTAGCGCTAAAGGTTCTTGTCAGCCGGCTCTGCGACCGAGGAGATCACCCGATGTCAACTGCGGTTTCCGCCCAGCACCCCTACCGCCCGGCCGTGCGTGCGGGGCAGTTCGTATTCGTTTCCGGCGCACTGTCGGTGGACGGCGACTACGTGCCCGTACCCGGTCGCACCGAGGCTCTCGACGCGGCGGCGGACCGCATGCTGGAGCGGCTCGCCACCGCCGGCGGCAGCCTGGACGATGTCGTGAAGCTGACCTACTTCGTCACCGACCTGTCGTTGCGCGAGGAGGCCAACCGCCAGTTCGAGCGCCTGTTCGCCACCGCTCGACCGGCCCGCACCTTCGTGGAGGTCAGCGCGCTCCCGTACGGCGCGACGGTCGAGATCGACGCTATCGCGTGTGTGTCGGCCGAACCCGGTTCGCTCGCCGAGTAGCCTGGCCGATACCGTCATCCGAAATTCGTTCGAGCCCAACGGGAGGAAGCGTGGCGCGGTCGAACCCCGATCGGGATGCGGTCGACGACATCGTCGCGCAATGGCACCAGCAGCGACCCGAGCTGGATGTCTCGCCGCTGGAGGTGTTCGGCCGGCTGCACCGCAATTACGTCTACTACCAGTCCTCGCTGACCGCGCTGTTCGACCGGCACGGCATCAATATGGCTGCCTTCGATGTCCTTGCCGCGCTTCGTCGTTCGGGCCCGCCCTACCGGATGACGGCGGGGCAGCTGGCCGAGATGGCCCTGGTCACCACGGGCGGTATGACCCTGCGGGTGGATCGCCTCGAGAAGGCGGGCCTGGTGGAACGCGAACGCGACCCCGATGATCGGCGCATCGTCTACTCCCGCCTGACCGAGGCGGGACTGCGCGTACTCGAGGTGACGGCCACCGATCACTTCGCGAACGAATCCCGCATGCTCGCGGGGCTCACCCCCGCCGAACAGGCCGGGCTCGCCCATCTGTTGCGCAAACTCGAACGGTCCATCCTCGCCGCGGAATCCACCGAACCGGAACAGCCCCACGCGGATTCGGCCTGACGCGTCGAGTGGTACCCCGCCGAGAGCGGCGTGCGCCGCTGGTGGGAATCCCTACCCCTCGCAGGCGCGGGCGTCGAAGGACGCCTTGCGTTCGCGCTGCCCGGAAACCTCCAATGAGCCTTCCAGGCGCTCCAACAGCGCCGCGAGTCGTCGGCGTTCGGCTGGTACGAGCCCGGCGAGCATGTCGAGTTCGTTGGCGAAGTGGTCCTCGATGAGCCGATCCGTCAGCGCCAGTCCGGTATCGGTCAGGCGCAGGTAGACGATGCGTCGGTCGTCCTCGTCGCGTTCGCGCAGGATCAGTCCGGCCTCTTCCAGTTTGTCGGCCCGCAGCGTGATGCCGCCGGTGCTGACCAGGCTGGACGTGGCCAGGTCTCCGGCGGTGCGCCGGTAGGGCGCGCCGGCTCGGCGCAGGGCCGTGAGTACGTCGAGTGCGGCGAAACTGATGCCGTGCTGCTCTATGATCCGGCTGATCTGGGTCTGGTAGCGCAGGAAGCATCGGTGTAGCCGGCCGAAGACCGCCAGCGCCGAGACGTCGGTGTCGGGCAACTCGGCCTGCCACTCGGTCAGGATGCGCGCCACGGCGTTGGCGCCGCTGTCCTGTGCTTCGTCGGGGGTATCGGCGGGAGTCGGCATGTCCTGCAACGCGACCGCCAGCACGGCCGCGAGTGCGGGTTCGAGCTTCTCGGTCGGGACGGAGTGGGCGGGCTCGTGCGCGAACAGGTAGCGCTCCATGATCACGCCGAACAGGATGCTGCGCACCAGCCCCGCGCTCGCGTCGGCGGTGGCGGAACCGTCGAGCAGACGCGTCAGAGGGCCGCTGACCTGCTTCTCCAGCACCTCGCGGAGCATGGCCGCGCTCGGTGGATGGGTGAGTGCGGAGCGGATCAGGGCGGGCCAGGGATCGTCGGGCGTCAGCTGATCCCAGCGTTCCAGATAGGCGTGGGCCAGGGCTTGGGCGAGTCGCTCCGGTCCGCTGCCGGCGTGCGCGACGACGTCGGTGCCGATGCCCGCGCCACCGCCGACCACCTCGCGGAAGAGCGCGTCCTTGGTGCCGAAATACGACATCACCAGTCCCGCGGTCACCCCGGCCTCCGCGGCGATGGCCCGGATACTCACCGCGTCGTACCCCTGCGCGGCGAAGAGTCGTCGCGCCGCGGCCAGCACGGCTCGGCGGTTGCGCTCCGGATCGTATGCGCGGCGGCGGGCTGTCGACCGCTGCCCACTCGGGGAGGTCATGGCACTACTTTAACGAGCGTTCAAAACTGAGTGGAGGTATTGAACGGACGTTCAAAAGTCGGGCCGCTCAGCGGCATTTTACGGGCATGTTGGCTCCCGGATCGCCTCGAACTTCCTCTTGCTAAAGAGGAAAACCTCGGCTAATAATCTTAATAGCAAGATATTTCCCTGGTGTGTGGGACTCGACGCCGGCGCTGCCCAGCCCGGTATGCCGACCGGCCGCACCTCACCGGGATCACTCGAACATCACCCCGGAAGACGCGATTCGATGAGCGACAGCACCTACGACCGATGAGGAGCCACAGTGCTCAAAACCGCTGACAACGCCCAGATCTCCCAGGTCGGGCCCGGCACGCCGATGGGAACGTATCTACGGAAATTCTGGATGCCGGTGGCGCGCAGCGCCGCGGTCCGGCCGGGCGCGGATCCGGTGCGCGCGAAAGCGCTGGGCGTGCCGATGGTCATCTACCGGCTCGCCGACGGCTCACTCGGCTGCCTCGACGAGCAGTGCCCGCATCGCCGTGCCTCGCTGGCCCTGGGATTCAACTCCGGTTCCAGCCTGACCTGCATCTACCACGGCTGGGAGTTCGGCAGCGGCGGTCGCTGCCTCGCGGTGCCCACCGAGCCGGAACAGCGGCGGGACCGGTTCCGGCAGATCCTGCCGGTCAATGCGCATCCGGTGCGGGAGGCGGCCGGGATGATCTGGGTGTATCTGGGCGACGGCGATGAGCCGCCGTTCCCGGATATGGATTTCATGGGTCTGGACGAGGGACAGTGTCAGGCCGTGGTCGGGGTGACCCGGTGCGGCTGGATCCAGTGCCTGGAAGGTCTGGTCGACACCGCGCACCTGGGCCAGTTGCACAAGACCCAGTTCCCCGGACAGCATCAGGTGGCCTACGAAGCCGCGCCGTCGATCATCGTCCGGGACCGTCCCTACGGTATGCGGATCTACGCGGATCGCCCGCGGCCGGACGGCGGGCACTACTATCGCGTCACCGAATACATCGCGCCGTTCTGGTGTTTCGTGCCGCAGAACGACGAGCGTGCGGCATTCTGCATCGTGCCGATCGACGATACGCACTGCCTGCAGTGGGTCGTCTGGTACGACAAGAACGATCGGCTCGACCCGGCCAAGCCGCTGGGACGGCATGTCGCACCGCTGACCCTGCACCCCGACGACTTCACCGCCGGCATGCGCGGAAAGCAGCGTTGGGGGCAGGACCGCGACACCCTCGGCCGCGACCACTTCTCGGGCCTGGACAACCTCTTCTTCGAGGATCTCGCGGTTCAGGAGAGCCAGGGCGCGATCATGGACCGGGAGAACGAGCACCTCGGTTCCAGTGATGTCGGGGTCGTGCGGCTGCGCAAGATTCTGCGCGACGCGGCGACCCGGGCCGTTGCGGAGGTGCCGGTCATCTTCAATCGGCCCGGCGAGAACGACCTGAAGTCGGTGCGCGGCGCCGCATTCGAAAGTGAAGGCGACGATGCGGAAGAGGCGCTCGCGGTGGCCGGGGGCGGGGTGTGAGAGCCGCGATGGATTCCGAAAGCATCAGTGCGGCAGGCAGTTACGCCGCAGACGTCGCGATCGCGGAATACGACTCGATTCGGTTCTCCGATGTCGGCTGGATCGGAATTCGGCAGTTCCGCCGAGATCCGGAGGGGTCGTTCTTCGTCTCGGGATTCGATGTCGAGGGCACCTGGGTGGAGAATGTCCCACTGCCACACGGGATTCGGTTCCGCGTGCGGTGAGCGAACGCGCAGGCCGCTTCAGTCGGACTGCGCGGGTGTGCGGATGACGGCCGGGGAGCCGCCGATGATGCCGTCGGCCTCGAGTTCGCCGATCTCTGTTTCGGTGAGCCCGAGTGCCGCGAGCACTTCGGTGGTGTGTTCGCCCAGCAGCGGTGCGGGGGAGCGGTGGAACTGCTCGGGGCCGGCGGAGAAGCGGACGGGGACGGTGCTGTGCCGCGCGGTGCGGGCCACGGGGTGGGAGACCGGTTCGAAGAACTCGCGCGCGTCGAGTTGCGGGATCTCGAACTGGCGGTGTGGCTGCATCGCCTTGGCGACGGGAATGCCTGCGTCCCAGAGGATTCGGACTATCTCGTCGCTGTCGCGGGTCGCGCACCACTCG
Source organism: Nocardia jiangxiensis NBRC 101359 (assembly GCF_000308615.1). Classification (GTDB taxonomy): domain Bacteria; phylum Actinomycetota; class Actinomycetes; order Mycobacteriales; family Mycobacteriaceae; genus Nocardia; species Nocardia jiangxiensis. Next base: position 202,867 of record NZ_BAGB01000047.1, on the reverse strand, counting down.
GCGAGGTGTGCGTCGATCGCATCGTGTTCGCGTCGTCGTCCGGCGGCCGAGGACAGGTCGGGGGATTGGGCCCAGGCCGGATCTCCGAGAGTCTTGGACAGGGCGCGCCACTGGTCGTCGGTGCCGACGGCGATGGCGACCCAGCAGTCCTGGCGGCCGAATTCGTCTGTGCCCGATGCTTTGTAGAGGTTCTGCGGGGCTGCTGCGGGGCCGCGGTTGCCGTCGCGTTCCAGGAGGGCGCCGTAGGCGGAGTGTTCGATGACCTGTTCGGCGGCCACGTTGAGGGCGGCGTCGACCATGGCTGCCTCGACGAGCATGCCGTTTCCCGTGCGGCGGCGGTGTTCCAGCGCCAGCAGTAGGGCGTTGAGGGCGTGCAGCCCGGCGTTGGGATCGCCGATCGAGTAGGGCTCCAGCGGATTTCGGTCCGGGTGGCCGGTGAGCCAGGTCAGGCCGGAGGTGTCCTCGATGACGTACGCGAAGGCGGGATTGTCGCGCCACGGCCCGTCCAGGCCGAAGCCGGGCATGCGGACCATGATCGTGTCCGGTCGAAGTTGTTGTACCGCAGCATAATCCAGTCCGATCTGGTCCAGCACGCGCGGTGTGTAGTTCTCCACGATGACATCGCAGGTGGCGGCCAGACGGGAGAGCAGCGCACGCCCGCGGTCGGAGCGGAAATCCAGGGTGATGCTCTTCTTGTTGGTGTTCAGCCCGGAGAAGATCGGCGAGTACTCCCACCATTGCTCCTGCGTCGCGGGCACTCCCGCGATGAGGCGGGTGCCGTCGGGGCGGGTGGCGGATTCGACGTGGATGACCTCCGCGCCGAGCATGGCCAGATAGTGGGTGCAGGACGGGCCCGCCCAGTAGGTGGTCAGGTCCAGTACTCGAAGTTCCTGGAAGGGAAGGGGATTCAGGGTCGCGGCGGGACGCGCGTCGTGACGTTCCGGGCGCGCCGCGCGATATCGGGCGGTGTGCTCACCCAGTCGCGGCGCGGGCAGCGGGTCGCCCAACCAGGTCGGCTGCGGGCGATACGGCGGACGCGGCTGAACGAATCCGTCGCGCGGATTCACCGTGAAACTCTCACGAGAAATGTGATGACCCATCGCGGTGGCATTGGCCCCGTTGACCACCGGCCCGTTCGGAATTCGGAACGCGGAGGCCAGATCTCGGATCACCTCGGTCGGCTGCTCGGCCAGCCAGGCGAAGATCTCCGGTGCGTTCTTCCCGGCCCGTTCGGTGATCGACAGGTCGGTGTCCTCGTCGATCCACTCCGGATGTCCGACCATCGCACACAGATCGAACCACTGCTGCGAGGTGCCGCATCCGAGGGCGACCATCCCGTCGGCGGCGGTCGCCACACCGGGCACGCTCAACCGTCGCTGCGTGCGGAACGGCCGGTTCAGGGCTTCGTAGAACGACACCGGGAAATAGGTGAGCCCGAGGATCTGCGTCTCCAGGACGGACAGATCGACCAGCTCACCCGTCCCGGATCCCAGTGTGCGCAGCCGTGAGGTCATGGTGGCCGCCGAGGCGTATGCCCCGGCGAACCATTCGCCCACCCGGCCGCCGATGTGCACCGGAGCCTGTTCGGGTGCGCCGCGTCCCAGCCCGACGATGCCTCCGGACCACGCCTGCAACGTGAATTCCGTTGCCGCACGGTCACTCCAGGGTCCCTCGAGCCCGAACGGGGTGATCGCGGTGACCACCAGATGCCGGTGCGCGCGACGTATCGCGGAGATGCTCAGCCGGGGATGCTCGGTCAGCCGCGAATCCCGCGACCAGACCACGACGTCGGCCGAATCCAGCAGCGTGTCGACCAGATCCAGATCCTCGGTACGATCCGGATCCGCGCGCACACTCTCCTTACCACCGGCCAGGAAACTGAACAGCGCTCCATCACAACCGTTTTCGATCGCCGCACCGGACGCCGACCAGGATCGCAGCGAATCACCCTCGGGCGCTTCGACCTTGATCACCTGCGCGCCGCCGTCGCGCAGCATTCTCGTGCAGTACCCGCCCGCGATACCGCTGGACAGATCGATCACGACACAGCCGCGCAGCGGCGGGGAGACCGACCGTTCCGAGGTGCGGGTGGTTTGCCTGGATGACATTCTCGCTCACCGACTTTCGCCGCACGCCGCAGTGCGGCTACACCTTCTTGTTCCGGCCCGACCTGCTGAGCCGGAAATCCGGCGGGAACTGCGCGTCGTTGTCCTTGACCGAGTTGTTCAGCCCGTTGTCGAACGCGTTGTCCAGCATGAGTTCGTCGTCGTCGGCGCGGATGTGCCCGCCCATCGATTCGAAGAACCCGCTCAGCAGACTGCCCATGTATTCGCCCTGATGCTGCTTCATCACCTCGAAGAACACCTTCTGCATGAAGACGGTGTCGGTGGGGCGATTACGCGAGCAGGCCAGCGCGTACTTCGCGGTCTCGGCCTCGAGCTCGTCGCGGGGGACCACCTTGTTCAGGAAATTGCACTCGTACATCTCCTGCGCGGTGAAGGCGCGTCCGGTGAACACCATCTCCTGAAAACGCCGCAGCCCCATGGTCTGCGCCCAGGTCCACATCCGCGGTCCCCAACCGTAGTAGCGGAACGAGGGATGCCCGAACAGCGTGTCGTCCGACGAGATCACCAGATCTGCGTCCGCGGCCTGGTAGAAGTGCCAGCCGTAGCAGTAGCCCTTGGTCTCCACGATACTGATCTTCTTGAATTCCTGCAGGCTGCGGCAGCCGGCCGAGGCGTTGGCGTACCACTGGCTGATGGTCGCGCCGTGCCGGAAGGAATCCTTCGGCGGATACTGCACCTCGTCCTCGCCGATCCGGTACTCGGCCAGTCGCCGCTTCTGGGACGGGTCGTTCTGGATATCCATGAACTCCGGCAGATCCGCACCGGTGCCGAAATCGTTGCCCGCGCCGCGGACGACGAGCACCTTGACCTCGTCGTCCACGCTGGCCCGGTGCAGCAGATCCGCATAGCGCAGCCGCGCGGCGACGGTGGGCGCGTTGAGCTGATCGGGCCGGTCGAAGGTGATCGTCGCGATCCTGGTCTTCGGATCCTTCTCGTAGCGGACGATCTCCTCGGCCGAGGGCTGATCCGGCTCTGTCGAGGACTGGTTGTTCGAGGGCTGCTCGGATTCGGACATGCTCGCCTCCTTTACTGAAAGTGGTTGGGGGACAAGAGATCCGAAGCTCGGAGCACTATGCGCCGAGCTTCGGACCGCTCAGTGCTCCCAGTGGGGCGCGGAGGTGAGCACCTCGAAGCCGTCGTCGGTGATCAGCACCGCGTCGCGGCCGAATACCGCGCCGACTCCGGACTCCCAGACGTATCCCGTCACCGCCAGTACCATGCCCGGCTCTAGCCGTTCGGCCTCGGCCGTGGCGCGTAGCTGCGGTGAGACGACGGGCGAATCGAAACCCATGCCCAGACCGCGTGCGACCGGCATCGCGGGCAAGGGTTCACCCGCGAGTTCATACGCGGTGAGCAGTCCCGCTGCCGTCTCGCCCGGACGGCAAGCCTCGAAAAGCCTGGCCTGCAACGCGTCCCAGCGCTGATACAGCTTGCGAGTGTCCTCGCTCGCCGAGCCGACCGGATACGTCCGGCCGACCTCGCCGATGTACCCGTCGCCGAGAACTCCGGCCGAGAACGCCACCAGATCACCCTCGCGCGCCCGCCGGTCCGTGCCCGCGCGCCGCCACGGATGTTCCTTGGAGGTCACCCACACCGAATCCTGCGAGGCCGGGGTGCTGATCCCGGCCGCGGTCATCGCCTCGAGCATCGCACCGATCAGCACCTGTTCACTACTGCCGGAAGCGAGTTCGGCCACGGTCGCGGCCAGGCCCGCCTCGGCGACCCGCAGGGTGCCGCGCAATACCTCGATCTCCTCGGCAGTCTTGATCCGCCGCGCCGTCCGCATCGCGAGTTCGCCGTCGACCAGTTCGGCATTCGGAAAGGCCAGCGGCAGCAGCTTCGCGAAATTCGGTGAGAGCGCGTCGGTGCCGACGCGTACCGCCGTCGACGCGCCCTGGATGTCGCGAAGTGCCGCAATGGTATTCATCGGATTCCACATCATCCCGTACAGGTGATCGTGCGGAATGTCCTCGGGAACGCCCTCGTCCCATGTGCTGAGCAGATGGACCGCACCGGTCTCGCGCACCACCGTGGCCACCGGCCCGAAGGGACGGGTTCCGGCGACCCACAGCTGGGGTGCGCCCGCGACGTAGCGGGCGTTGGCCTGCCTGCCGAGCACGAGGACGTCCAGGTCATGGGCTTTCATCTGTGCCAGTGCGCGATCGCGCCGCCCATGCCGCAGGGCGCGATCGTCCGGCATCACCTCAGTGCCCATAGGGCGCATACGGGTAGTCGGTCAGGGCGATCGAGCCCTCTTCGGTGATCACGATGATTTCCTCGCTTCGGTAGCCGCCGGTGCCGTCCTCCCAGACGACCGGCTCCAGGACCAGCACCATGTTCGGTTCGAAGATGAAGTTCTCGTCGAACTCCGCGCCGAGATCCGTTCCGATCATGGGTGTTTCGGCCGCGCTGACCCCGATCCCGTGACCGAGGTAGAAATGCGGCAGCCAGGGCTTGACCCCGTCGTTGGCGGCCGTGGCCGCGCGCGCGAGATCCGCGGCGCTCGCCCCGGCCCCGGTCACTTCCAGGACCGCGGACAGGATCTCGTGCCAGCGCTCGAACTGCTTGTGCTGCCGGGCATTCGGCTCCGCGCCCACGGTCCAGGTGCGGCCGAAATCGGAGCAGTACCCGCCGTAGGTGATGCTGACGTCGGTCCACAGCACGTCACCGGCGGCGAGTTCGCGTTCGGTGGTGAGCAGCGGCAGCGCCAGATCGCCGTGCGTGGTCCACACGCCCTCGGCCTTGGTGTCCGGCATGACCTGCCAGATCGCGTCCAGCATGGTGGCGGTAGCGCCCAGTTCGAAGGCCCGGCGCACGAAACGCGCGGACAGATCGATCTGGCGGCGTCCGGGGGCGAGCGCGGCCTGCACGTCGACCATGGCCTGATCGGTGATCCGGGCCGCGGTGCGGATGCAGGCGATCTCGTCGGGAGTCTTGATCAGCTTGGCCGGGCCGACGACCAGTGCGGCGTCGGTCGGCGCTGCGCCGGGGAACAGATCCGAGCGCGCCCGCAGCATCGCGCCGGTGCACTCGTCGACCGCGACGGCCGAGCCGGACGGGATCAGATCCGCGAGCACTTTCGCGAATTCGGTGACGCCCTCGTCGAATTCGAGATAGACGGGGCCGTGCAGGTGGTCCGCGGGCAGATCGGTCTCCGCCGAGGTGCCCTCGCGGAACGGCAGGAACAGATGCGGCCACGGATCACCCGCGACCACGACCGCGACCGGTCGTTCGACATGCGACAGACCCGCATCGCCGAGCGGCCAGTTGGCCCCGGTGGCGTAGACGACATTGCTGTTGTTCAGCAGGACCAGCGCGTCGACTCCCTGAGCGGCCATGGCCGAGCGCAGCCGCGCGCCGGTCTCGCGGCGCATGCGCGCACGGTCGGGTACCTCGGGAATGACGAGTGCCGGTGTGCCGGTGGTGGAGGAGGCCATCGCTACAGACTCAGGAAGTCGGTGATGTTGCCGCTGACGATCTTGGCGGCGTCCTGCGGCCCGACCGCCTCGACCACACCGGCCAGCGACTTTTCCGAATAGCCCCAGGTGCTCTCGTTGTGCGGGTAGTCCGAGGACCACATCACCCGGTCGCGCCCGATGCGATCGATCAGCGACAGGCCGAGCGGATCCACCATGAACGACGCGCGCATGTGGTTGTCCCAGTAGTACCGCACGTCGTGCTCGATCGGCCGGTTGTACATGTGCTTGTAGGAGGCGTTCATGTGCTCGGCGTCCTGGATGGCCGAGGGGACCCAGTTGATCCCGCCCTCGAACCAGCCGATGTTCAGGCCCGGATGCCGGTCGATGATGCCGCTGAACACATACTTGGAGAACAACTCCCGGAACGGCGCGACATTGTGCATCATGCCGACCACCACGCTGTTGACCTCGCACGGCGCGGACAGCGGGGATTCGCCGATGTGATGGGAGACCGGCACGCCGGATTCCTCGATCGCGTCCCACACCGGGATCATCGCGGTGCTGCCGTAATCGATGACCTTGCCGTCGTCGTCCTTACCGGCCGAGAGCGGCAGCAAAAATGTCTTGAGCCCCAACGATTTCAGTTCGTCCAGGGTGCGGCGGGCGCCGGCCGGGTCCCACCAGTTGATCAGCCCGACGCCGTAGAAGCTGCCGCCCGAGCGTTCCTGCAGATCCGCGATGTACTCGTTGTACACCCGGAACGCGAGCTCCCGGACCTCCTTGTCCGGGTAGAACAGCAAGGCCAGCAACGCATTCGGGAATGCGAGCTCCTTGGCGATGCCGTCCGCGCGCAGATCGGCGGCGCGCGCGTCGAAATTGGCGCTGCCCGACCCGTCCAGCGGGTCGTACTGCATCAGCACGCTGCTGAAATCACCGGGCAGGAAGGACTTGCCCTTGCGGCCGATCTGGAATGCGCCGTCCTCGTACCAGATCCGCGGCGCGCGGTCCTTCATGTTCTCCGGGAACCGCTCGTAGAAGATGTCGTCGGCCAGGGAGATGTGATTGTCGGCAGAGAAGACCTCGGTGCCCGCGGGCAGGCCCACCGAGCCCTGCGCGTGACCGCGACGATCCTTCGGTGGCCCGAATCCGCCGGGCGGGTACAACGAAGCGCTGCTGGTGGGAACCGACATCTTGACCCTCCAAGGGAGTTTTCCGTTTCGCGGGATCGGTGCCTGGTCGATGGGCGGCGGAGGCTGATCCGGGTGGAGTCCGGTGGGCCCGGCGTGGCCCCGTGGCGCCCGCGCGGCTCCCCGGCGCTGCGCCCGGAGACCGTGAATCCCGATGGGAATGAAGTTATCACATTAGGAGAGGGTGATACACCGGAGTTAGCCGAACAGACTCCTATTATGCCAGTTCAGCCTGCGAGAATGATGTTATCGTCTACATCTGCTGCCGGTCGTCCCTAGAGAGAATCGACGGAGTCGCGGTGGTAAGTCGGCAGGTCGCGGCGGGTGCGCACGAATCATTGGCCTGAGACCCTTGTCACAACACCCCCAACCAACCTACTGTGTGTTCACTAGGTTTGATCGAGGAGAGCTTCTCGTGACAGATCCACGTCCGTATGCCTCGCTACGCGCCAAGGGTGAAGACCGCAGGCAGCGCATCCTGGCAGTCGCTCAGCGGCTGCTCACCCGGAATGGCTGGCGCAGTACGACTTTGGCGCAGATCGCCGGTGAAGCCGGCGTGAGTCCGGCCGGGCTGCTGCACCACTTCCAGTCCAAGGACCAACTTCTGCACGCGGTTCTGGACGCCCGGGACGCCGACGACGCCGCGGATACCGACCTGAGCGGGGATCTGGTCGTGGAGATCCGCAAGGTCGCCGACCGCATGCAACGCTCGCCCGATCTCGTGGGCACCTTCGTGGTGCTGCTCGTGGAGAACCTGGTGCCCGAGGCTCCATTGCACGACCGCATGCTCGACCGATGGAAAGTGGCGGTCGGCATCGTTGCCGACATCATCCGTCGCAATCAGGAGACCGGACGGTATCGGGCCGACGTCGATCCCGACATCCGAGCTATGGAAATCGTCGCTTTCATCAATGGAATGGAGATGTCATGGCTGCTCGATCACTCGATCCCGCTGCCCGAGGTGTTCGCCGAGTACACGAAGTCACTGGCTCGCGATCTGGCTCCGGACGATCCGGTGAACTGACCGACGCCGATCGGTCCGGCGATCAGCGGGGCACGATGCGGTACCGGCTCGACGTCGTCGCGACCAGTGTCGCAGACGTCGTCGAACATGCCGGGGGCTGGCTGTTCGATCGCTCGATCGCGGGTTGGGAGGTCACCGTTCTGGTGGCCGATCCATCGGACCCGCGGCCGCTGCGCATACTCGGCGCGGACGCGATAGCCCTCGAGGAGGTGCTCGCCTCGCGCGGGCAGGGGCGTCGGCCGCATGCGCTGGCGGTGGCTTGTGATGTGTGCCAAGGGGATCCGCGTGCGCGACGCGGTCTGCTCAAGGCTCTGGGTGACGGCGGAATCGAGGTCGTGGTCTGGGGTGAGGGCTGGCCCACGCCGCCGGAGCACCGGGTCGATCCGGTACTGCACCGGTTGAGTGTCGCCGCGCAGGCGTTCAAGGCTCAGGCGCTGACCGCGGCCGCGCGCCCGGTGACCTCGGTCGGGACCACCGAGGTCTTCCGCAGCGGGCTGTCGGACATCCCGCCGGTCGGCGCGGATCTCAGTCCGGTCGGCTGAGCGAGGGCTCGTCGCATGTCGTGCCGCGTCCCCGGTCGGGACGCGGCGGTTCGACATGGACGCTGGTCAGTCCCACAGGCCCGCGCAGGGCAGGGAGGGTAGATCCGGCCGGACGTCGTCGTCCACCGTGACGGTGATACCGGCACTCGCGCGTAATTCCGCGACGATGTCCGCGATCTGTTCGGCACATGCCTGGTAGTCCGCCGAGACCGCACCGGCCTCGATCCGGATGTGCCTGATGCGGCGGGGCGGCAGCTGCACCGCCGTGCCGCCGAGGGGCCCTTGGTGCGTGACGCCATCGTCACGTGACAACACTTTCTTCCTCCGGGATTATGCGGCCTCAACCGGCCGAGCGATCCGATCGTCTGCGTCGCAACAGCGCGAATAGCAGTCCGGCGACCACCAGCAGAGCGATTCCGCCGTATCGTGCCATCGAACTCGCGCCCGCGGTGGCGAGTAGATCGATCGGCTCGGCGGGGGTGCGGGGCGGCGGGGTGGCCGCCGCGGCGGGTGCGGGCGCGGGAGTGTGCTCCGGTGCGTCCGGCGAGGTTGCCGCGGCGGACGGGGATAGGGCGTCCGCCGCGGGGGCCGGTGCCGCCGCGGTGATCTCCGCGGCGAGATTGGTGGCGAACTGGCCGATCAGGGTGCCCGCGACATCGGCGAGCGCGCCTCGCCCGAATTGGGCCGGCTTCCCGGTGATCGACAGCTCGGTGTCGACGAAAACATCTGTGGCGCCCTCGGATTCGACCAGGCGGCAGGTGATCGTCGCCTTGGCCGTGCCGTTGCCGCGCACCTCTCGCCCGCGGCCCTGCAACACGGCGATTCCGGCGGCCTCGTCCTGGGAGACCACGGTGATGATGCCGCTGTAGCTCAGTCCCACCGGGCCCAGCTTGACCTTGATCCGGCCGTGGAAGTCCTCGCCCTCACGCGAGGTGATGTCCGCGCCCGGAACACAGGGGGCGATCCGTTCCAGATCGAGCAGCACGTGCCAGGCCTGCGCGGCCGGAACCGGGATGCGGAAGGTGTTGTCGAGTTTCATCGCCAGATCCTTTGCGTGCTCACGCCTGCTGCGCGGTGGGCGCGGCGGCGGTGTGGTTCGAGTCGGCGGCGGCGCGGACCGCGCGGATGATGCCCTGATATCCCGTGCAGCGGCACAGGTTTCCGGATATCGCCTCGCGGATCTCGGCGTCGGTCGGGTGCGGGTTCTCGGCCAGGAAGGCGGTGACGGTGACGATGAATCCGGGAGTGCAGAATCCGCACTGCAGACCGTGTTCGTCCCGGAAGGCCGCCTGTACCGGGGACAGTTCGCCGTCCGGTTCGGCGATGCCCTCGACGGTGGTGACCTCCGAACCATCGGCCTGCACGGCGAACATCAGGCACGAGCGCACGGCCGCGCCGTCGACCAGGACCGTGCACGCACCACAGACGCCGTGTTCACAGCCCAGATGGGTGCCGGTCAGACCACACCGTTCGCGCAGGTAGTCGGCCAGGGTCAGTCGCGGCGGCACCCGATCCCGGTGTCGCGCACCGTTGATCCGGACCTCGATGTCCAGGTCAGTCATCAGGATTCCCCCTTGGGTATTTCGCCGTTCGTGGCGAAGAGGAAAGGCTGGACGTGTCGGATTACTCGCATGACAACATCTTTCGATAGTATGTTCGAATGGATGAGGTGGTGCGGTACACGTACCGGCTTCAGCCTGGGCGCACCGCCGAAAGGGCGCTGCTGGCAGAGTGGGGCCGCTGCCGCTGGCTCTGGAACGAAGCCGTGCACCAGCAGAGATCCGGGCAGAAGCCAACGTTCGCGCGGCTTGGGAAGCTGCTCACCGAAGCGCGAGCGAGATTGCTGTGGTTGCGTGAGGGGTCTCAGGTCGCGCAACAGCAGACGCTCCGCGACTACGCCCAAGCGCTGGACCACTCGTTCAAGGTGACCAGGCGGGGTCGCCCGAAGGTGAAGTCCCGCAAGATTTCCTTGCCGTCGTTGGAGTACACGACGCGCGGGTTCTCGATCCGTGACGGCCGCTTGGTGTTGCCGAAGGGCGTCATGGTCCCGGTGGTGTGGTCGCGAGAACTGCCGTCGCCGCCCAAGTCGGTTCGCGTTCACCGCGACAGCCTCGGCTACTGGTACGCCTCGTTCGTCGTGCGCCGAGAAGTCGAGTCCCGTCCGCGCGGTCGGGGTGGTATCGGCATCGACTGGGGTGTTTCCACCACGGCGACGACTACCGATCCTTCCTTCGATCTGCCGTATCTCGGGCACCGGAAACGATGCGCAGCCGAGCCGGCGAAGACACAGCGTACGATGGCCCGGCGTCATCGCAAGGGCCGACCGCAGTCCAGGGGCTACGGCGAGGCCAAGCGGCAGGCTGCCCGGTTGGCGAAGAAAGCCGCGCGCCAAACCATCCACGACTCCCGCGTCTGGGCGGCGCGGGTGGTCGACCGCTACAACGTGATCGCTGTCGAGGATTTCACACCGATGTTCCTGGCGAAATCTACGATGGCTCGCAAAGCGGCCGATGCTGCGATCGGTGCGGCCAAGCGTGAACTCGTCGAGCGTGCCGTGCGGGCTGGGCGGAGGGTGGTGATGGTCCGGCCCGCGTACACGACCATGACGTGCAGTCGGTGTTTCGCGAGAATCAAGCGACTCGAACTGCACGAGAGAGGCTTTCGGTGCGAGGGTTGCGGATTCGCGGACAGTCGCGATCGGAACGCTGCCAGAGTGGTTCTGGCCGTGGCAGAACGGGGCCACGTCAGTGTCGAGGATGTCGGACAATCGGATCACCTCCTCCGGGTGGGTGGTTCGGTTGCGGTCTGAGCTGGAAATCTCCCGCCTTCAGGCGGGAGAACCGTTAATGCATGCCTCCTGTACGGCGCGTCGCCACGCCCGCGCCACCATGGCCGTTCCGAGTCGACGGCGATACTCGGCCGAGCCGTGCGCATCGGCCGGAATCGCGTGCAGTCCCGCCGTCGCGCTCGCGCCGATATCCTCGGCCACGACCTCGGCGACCGGACGGCCGAGCAGTTCGGCCTCGGTCTCGCGCGCCCGGACCGGGGTCGGCGCCAGGCCGAACAATCCGATGGCGCAGTGCGAGATTCGGGAATCCGCGTCGAGCTGGACCGCCAGGGTGGCACCCGCCATCGCGAAATCGCCGGTACGGCGCGCGAATTCCTCGATGGCGAAGCCGGATCGACCGTGCCGCACCGGAAATCGGATCGCGGTCACGATCTCGTCCGGTTCCAGCGCCGTGCTCCACATACCGGTGAAGAACTCCGCGGCCGCGATCGTGCGCCGCCCGCGCGGGGACAGGGTCTGGATTTCGGCGTCGAGAGTCGCCGCGACAGCGGGATATTCGCCCGCGGCGTCGGCGTGTGCGATCGCCCCGCCGATCGTGCCGCGATTGCGGATCTGGAAATGCCCGATCAACGGGGTGGCCCGCGACAGCAGCGGCACCGCCCGGCGGATCTCGGGGGATGCGCCGACCGTCGCGTGCGTCGTGCCCGCGCCGATCCGCACCGAATCCGGGCCGACCTCGATCCCGCGGAGTTCGGCCGGACGCCGCAGATCCACGAGATGATCGAACACCGCCAGGCGCAGCGCCAGCATCGGCACCAGGCTCTGCCCGCCCGCGATGATCTTGGCCTCCTCGCCGAGTTCGGCCAGCAGGGTGACGGCTTCTTCGGCGGTGGTCGGCGAATGGTATTCGAAGGCAGCGGGTTTCATCGATCCCCCTCCTCACCGGGGCGCGCCCGATCGAGCAGTTCGACGATCCGGCTGGGGGACAGCGGCAGATCGCGGATCTCCACGCCGAACGGGGACAGCGCATCGGCGACCGCGTTGAGCACCGCCGGGGCCGAACCGATGGCGCCGCCCTCGCCGACCCCCTTGAAACTGCCGGGCCCCGGACTCGGCGTCTGCACATGTCCTATCTCGATCGCGGGCACCTCGGTCGCGGTCGGCAGCAGATAGTCCAGGAAGGTCGTGGCGACCGGGTTGCCGTCCTCGTCGTAGGGCAGATGTTCGTACAGCGCGCCGCCGATGCCCTGCACCGTTCCGCCGTAGATCTGCCCCTCCACGACATTGGGATTGATCATCGGGCCGCAGTCCTCGCTGACGATGTACCGCAGCAGCGTCACCTCGCCGGTCTCGATATCGACCTCGCAGGTGCACACGTGAGTCGCGTTGGCCCAGATCGCGATCTGCGGAGTCTTGTGCCGCCCGCTGGCCTCGAGTCCGGGCGTTGTGCCCGGCGGCAGGGTGTCCGGCTGGAAGTAGGCGATATTCGCGATCTCGCCCAGGCTCAGGCCGGTGTCGGGAGTTCCCCGCACGGTGGCGCGGCTGTCGGCGAGGTCGATCTCCTCGGTTGTGGCGTTCAGCCGATGCGCTGCGATCGCCCGGATCTTCTCCCGCAGTACGGCGGCGGTCTGTTCGATCGCGCCCGCGGTCATCGATCCCGAACGGCTGCCGCCGGTGCCGCCGCCGAAGGGGGTGATCGCGGTGTCGCCCTGGATGGTTCGCACATCGGCCAGCTTCGCGCCCAGGGCGTCGGCGGCGAGTTGGACCACGGTGGTCTCCAGGCTGTTGCCCGCCGAACCGCCCGCCACGTAGACGTTGACCTTGCCGGTGGGTTCGATCCGGATGGTCGCGCCCTCGGTGGCCAGGAACGGGGTGGCGCCGGTGGTCGGCTCCACATAGGTGCAGGTGCCGACGCCGAGGTACCGGCCCTGGGCGCGGGCGTTGCGCTGGTCGCGGCGGAAGCGGTCGTAGTCCAGCATCTCGATCGCCTGCTCGAGCGTTTCGAGTGGGGAGATGTTGTCGTAGGTCATCCCGTTCGGGTTCGCCCACGGTAATTCGTCGCGGCGCAACATGTTCCGGCGCCGCAGGTCGATCGGATCGATGCCGATCCGCCGCGCCGCGTGGTCGAGCAGCACCTCGCGCGCGACCGATTCGAACTGCCACGGACCGCGATAGGCCACCCGGCCGACGGTATTGGAGTACCGGAACTTCGCGCTGAAGGAGGTGTCGGTGATCCGATACGGTCCGGGAAACAGGATGCCGACGGGTATGCCGCCGGTGATCGGCGAGGGCGTCGGATACGCCCCGACGTTCTGCACGTGCGCGATGGACGCGGCCAGAATTCTGCCCTCGGCATCGAAAGCCATTGCGGCCTCGGCATGTTCGTGCCGGGCCATTCCGGAGGCCATCAGATTCTCCTGACGGTCCTCGATCCACTTCACCGCACAGCCCAGGGCACGTGCGGCCAGCAGCACACAGGTCTCCTCGCGCAGCGGCAGCTGTTTGAGTCCGAAGCCGCCGCCGGTGTCGCGGGCGATCACCCGGACCTGATGTTCGTCGACGCCGACCAGTCGCGCGCAGAAGGCGCGGACCTCATGCGGGGACTGGGTGGAGATCCACACCGTCATCTCCGCCATCGGCGCGGACCACTCCGCGACCAGACCGCGGGTCTCCATCGGCACCGGCAGATACGCCTGTTGGAAGATGTTCTGGCGCACCACATGTGCGGCCGAGTCGAAGATCGGCTCCAGGTCGGCGGCGGGCCGCCCGCCCATCTCCCCGGCGGAGTTGCCCGCGAATCCGGCGTGCACCAGATTCGGGGAGTCCTGCGCGGTGACGTAGTCGACCACCGGATCCAGCGGTTCGTAGTCGATGATCACCAGTTCGGCGGCGTCCTCGGCGATGTACCGGTCCGCGGCGATCACCAGGGCGACCGGGTCCCCGACGAACCGCACCTCCTCCTCGGCCAGCGGCGGGCGCGGCACCGGCGGCATACCGGCCATGTCCAGGTCGTAGGAGATCTCGTGGGCGGTGGGATTGAGGTCCGCGGCGGTGTAGACGGCCAGGACGCCGTCGAGTTCCAGTGCGCCGGTCAGGTCGATCTCGCCGATGCGCGCGCGGGCGAGCGGGCTGCGGACGAAGCAGGCGTGCACCAGACCGGGGCGGGTGACGTCGTCGACGAAGGTGCCTGCGCCGGTGACCAGACGCGCGTCCTCGATGCGCGGCACGCGTGCACCGACGGCCCCGGTGGTGCCGGTGGCGGTCCGCGCGCCGGTCATCGCGGGACTCGATCCGGGGTGTCAACCATCGCAGTTACCGTCTCTCCGATATCGTATATGCCAATTATGAGTATGACATTATAGTGCTACGAGAATCGCAGTCTCGTCTACTTGTGAAGCGCCACCGGTTCGGTGGCGGGGCGGCGGGTCGGTCCGGCCCGCGGCCGACGATCGCCGGAGGTCATCGTGCGCGAACTCGGCACGCAGCTACTGCGATGGCACGCCGCGGACACCGTCTATGCCCTCGCGACCGTGGTCGGCGTGCGGGGCAGCGCACCGTTCCCGGCGGGGACGAGCATGGCGGTGGACGAATCGGGCGCCGTGTGGGGAAGTGTGTCGGGCGGTTGCGTCGAGGGTGCGGTCTACGACCTGTGCCGGGAGGTGATCGCATCGGGCGCGCCGGTGCGCCGCCGCTTCGGCTTCAGCGATTCCGACGCCTTCGCGATCGGCCTGACCTGCGGCGGCGAACTGGACGTCTTCGTACAGCGGATCACCGCGGCCGAGCGTGTGGCGGTCGAGGCCGGGCTGGATTCGCGGGCGGCGGTCGCGGTGGTGCGGGATCTGGAATCGGGCGCGATCGCGACCGTCGGCCCGGAGGGGGCGGTGGGGGAGGATTTCGATCCGGCGATCGTGCGCCTGGCGCGGGCGATGCTCGATATCGGGGCCGGCGGTGTGCGCGTGGTCGGCTGCGCCGATCGCGAGCGGACGGTGTTCGTGACCTGTTTCGCCGCGCCGCCACGCATGATCATTTGCGGCGCAACGGATTTCGCCGTCGCGCTGGCACGGGTCGGCCGACTGCTGGGTTATCGGGTGACCGTCTGCGAGGCGCGTCCGGCGTTCGCGGATCCGGCCCGGATTCCGGACGCGCAGGAGGTGGTGCGGCAGTGGCCGGATCAGTACCTGCGCTCGACTCCGGTCGACGCTCGCACGGTGATCTGCGTGCTGACCCACGATCCGAAGTTCGATATCCCGGTGCTGGTGGCGGCGTTGCGGCTGCCGGTGGCCTATGTGGGCGCGATGGGTTCGCGGCGCGCGGACCGCGATCGGCGTCGCCGGTTGCGGGAGGCCGGCATCACCGATGACGAAATGCGTTGTCTGCGTTCGCCGATCGGCCTGGAACTGGGCGGGCAGACCCCGGAGGAGACGGCGGTGGCCATCGGTGCGGAGATCGTGGCCGTCCGGCGCGGCGGCTCCGCGCTCGCGCTCTCGGCGACCGACCGGCCGATCCACCCCGTCGCGACCGATCGGCGCGCCGCGGGGTGAGTCGCGCGGCCTGTGAATCTACCTGCCGCGGAACGTTATTCATCCCGGCCGACGAATCCGCGGGCACAGAAGTCCCACGCCTCGTCGGCGCTGATCGGCTGCTGGCCCTCGTCCCCGGAGGTCGCGGCGGCCTGCGCGATGAACATCAGGGTCTGCATGAGCATGGCCGCGGTCCGCCGCGAGGCGACCTCCGAACGCAGCTGCCCGGACTTCTGGGCCTGATCCATCAGTTCGGTGAACAGCGTGAGCATCGGTTCGTGTGCGGTTTTCACGTGACCGGGATGCGAGATCAGCAGCTGCGGCGCGAAATCGGTGAACAGCGGTCGCGCGGTGTCCGGATCGGGTCGGCACAGTTCGAACAGCAGCACCGCGGCGGTGCGCAACTTGTCCAGCGGCTGGGTGCGGCCGTCGGCGGCGGCGCGCAACTGATCGGCGGTGCGGGCCAGCGCATCCTCGAACAGCGCGAGCAGCAGTTCGTGCTTTCCGTCGAACTGCATGTAGAAGCTGCGCAGCGACTGACGGGAGCGGTCGACGACCTCCTGAACGGTGAAGTCCGTCGTGCCCTTCTCGGTGATGATCACTTGGGCGGCGTCCAGGAACCGCTGCACCCGTTGTTCGGCACGCAGTTTGGCGGTGTGCAGCGACCGTTCGACGGCTCGCTGCTTCCAGGCTGGTTTCTCGCTCGGGCTGGTCACCGGCGCCTCGTTCCCCGGTCATCTGATGAGAACATGGATGTACTATATAGGAGAATGGGATATTATTCTGACGATGACGGCATTCTCCTTTCATCTGACGAGGAATCGTCTCGCCGGTTGGGAGAATCTCATTCTCTGATCTGTCATGCGCAGCCCGCGAAGCTGAGCGACATCGGCCCGGTGTGAGCGCTCGGGGGCTGCCCCGCCCGGCGTTCCTGGGCTCGGAGGCGGGCGGGTAGACGCCCTGTTTCCCGATGATTCTGCCGGTTCACCGGACGTGGCGAGTCGGGTTCGACCTCTTGGAGAACCACATTCGCAAATATGAGTAACTGTGTTACCATCCGTATGTTGCCCAGCTCACTCAGGAGTTCTCCGGATGGTTGATTTCGATTCGGTCGATTACTTCACCGACCCGTCGCTAGTGCCCGACCCGCACCCGTACTTCGATCACATGCGGGCCAAATGCCCGGTGTCGCAGGAGTCGCACCACGGTGTGTACGCGGTCACCGGATATGAGGAAGCGGCCGAGGTGTTCAAGGATCCCGACCTGTTCTCGTCGGTGATCTCGGTGGGCGGTCCGTTCCCGCCGCTGCCGTTCGAGATCGAAGGCGATGACATCGGCGCGCTGATCGAACAGCACCGCACCCAGATGCCCATGTACGAGCATATGGTCACGATGGATCCGCCGGGGCACACCTACGCGCGATCCCTGCTGAACCGCCTGCTCACCCCGGCGCGGTTGAAGGAGAACGAGGACTTCATGTGGCGGCTGGCCGACCGCCAGCTGGACGAGTTCGTGAGTCAGGGCAGTTGCGAGTTCCTGGCCGAGTACTCCAAACCCTTTGCGCTGCTGGTGGTTGCCGACGTATTGGGTGTTCCGGAGGAGGATCACCAGCAGTTCCGCATCGTCCTGGGCGCCGAGCGTCCGGGCACCCGGGTCGGCGCGCTGGACGACGACATCGTCTCCAGCAACCCGCTGGAATGGTTGGACGAGAAGTTCAGCGCCTACATCAGCGATCGTCGCGAGAATCCGCGCGATGATGTGCTGACCCAGCTGGCGCAGGCGAAATATCCGGACGGGTCCACCCCCGAGGTGATCGACGTCGTCCGGTCGGCGACCTTCCTGTTCGGCGCGGGACAGGAGACCACGGCCAAAATGCTCGGATCCGCACTGCGGATTCTGGGCGATCGCCCCGACATCCAGGACGCGCTGCGCGCGGACCGCAGTCTGATCCCGGTCTTCATCGAGGAGTCGCTGCGGATGGACGCGCCGGTCAAGAGCGGATTCCGGCTCGCGAAGCGGGCCACCACCGTGGGCGGGGTCGAACTGCCGGTCGGATCCAAGGTCATGGTCTGCCCGGGTGCGGCGAACCGGGATCCGCGCCGATTCGACAATCCGCACGAATTCCGGTTGGACCGCAAGAACTTCCGCGAGCACATGGCGTTCGGGCGCGGTAATCACACCTGCCCCGGCTCTCCGTTGGCGCGGGCCGAGGGCCGCATCTCCATCGAGCGGATCCTGGACCGGATGCTCGACATCCGCATCGACTCCGAACACCACGGCCCCGAGGGCGATCGGCGCTTCGACTACGAGCCGACCTACATCCTGCGCGGGCTGTCCAACCTGCACATCACCTTCACTCCGAATCCCTGAAGCTCCGCATCCCGGAGCACGGATTCCCTTGCACATCAGGCCCTTCCACGAGACGGGCCACGTCGACAGCACAACGAATCGAGGAAGAAATGACCGGACGGGTCGAAGGCAAGGTCGCCTTCATCACGGGTGCGGCACGCGGTCAGGGCCGCAGCCATGCGGTGCGGCTGGCGCAGGAAGGCGCGGACATCATCGCGGTCGATGTCTGCAAGCCGGTGAGCGGCAGTGATGCCATCGCGGCGTCCACGCCGGCGGATCTGGCCGAGACCGCCGACCTGGTCAAGGGGTTGGGCCGCCGGGTCGTCACCGCCGAGGTCGACGTGCGTGACTTCGACGCGCTGAAGGCCGCGGTGGACAGCGGCGTCGAGCAGCTGGGCCGGTTGGACATCATCGTCGCCAACGCCGGTATCGGCAACGGCGGCGACACGCTGGACAAGACCAGCGAGCAGGACTGGGACACCATGATCGGGATCAACCTCTCGGGTGTCTGGAAGACGGCGAAAGCCGGTATCCCGCACGTACTCTCGGGTGGACGCGGTGGTTCGATCATCCTGACCAGCTCGGTGGGCGGGCTCAAGGCGTACCCGAACACCGGCCACTACATCGCGGCCAAGCACGGCGTGGTCGGTCTGATGCGGGCCTTCGCGGTGGAGCTGGGGCAGCATTCGATCCGCGTCAACTCGGTGCACCCGACGAACGTGAACACCCCGATGTTCATGAACGACGCCACCATGAAGTTGTTCCGTCCGGACCTGGAGAACCCGACCAAGGAGGATTTCGCTCCGGTCGCGCAGTTCATGCACGTTCTGCCGGTGGGCTGGGTCGAGCCGGTGGACATCAGCAACGCGGTGTTGTTCCTGGCCTCGGACGAGTCGCGGTACGTCACCGGTCTGCCGATGACGGTCGACGCGGGCAGCACCCTGAAGTAACTTCTCGTGAAACCCGTTGTCCGCGTGGGTGCCTACCTATCCGCCCACGCGGACAACGGGTGTTTTCTCATGTGCCGTTCGCGGGCTGGGTGTACACGTGGCCGTCGATGGTCGTGGTCATCGTGCCCGTGGCCTGGAAGTCGTTCTGCAACACCGCCGGTGAGAGGGTGAAGCCGTCGGGTTCGGAGGTCTTCTTCGTACCCTGATGCTGCCCGGACATTCGCAGATCCTCGTGCCAGGTGTACGCGCTGATCGCGGCGTCCGTGACGCGCTGCACGCTTTCCGTGCCGTTCAGCGTGCTGTCCGGGATGTCGCTGAAGTCGTTGTAGGACACCTGGATTCGCATGATGCGGGCCGCGGCGGCGTCCTCGGTGACAACTACCTGTGCCGTCCCGGATCGCTTGCCTGGCAGAGTGTATGTTCCCGCGGGCAGGTGCGGTCGGGTCGGCATGGGGTCGCCCGGGTGGTAGGCGATCCCCCAGGTGGCTTCCGGTGCGGGCGGCACCGCGATCGGCGCGGTCGGTGCGGTGTCGGTGAACCGTGCGATCATGACGCGGCTGTGCCGTCCGCCAGGTTCCCGGGATACCGGGCACGGCAGGGGATTACCTGCGCCGCAGGCGGGAGCGGTCACCAGATTCTCCGCCCAGACCGCGCCGGTGCTGTCGGCCAGCCAGGCCGGATCGGCGGCGGCATTCCAACCGGGATCGCCGCCGGGGTCCAGCTGCTGGCTGCGGCCCGAACCGAGATCGACGACGTAGGGCAGGAAGAATCGGCGCTGTCCGTTGTTGCGGATGCCCGAGATGTGGCCGGTGGTGCCCGCCTGATCGGTGAGCGGCGCGATGCCCTGCATACCCGAGATGAAGTCCAGGCGGCCCGAACCGAGCACCTGCTCGGAGAGCAGATAGCGGCCGTCGGGGGAGGGAGCCATGGGGTCGGTGTACTGTGCGTGCCGGGTCAGCAGGCGTGATCGTCCGGTCGCGTTGTCGGTGGCCCAGGCATCGATCCCGTCCGACTCGGCGCTCTGAATCCCCAGGGCCGCAGTGCCGTTCGCGGTCCAGCCGCGGAACTCGCCGATCATCCCGGCGGGCTGGAAGCGCAGCTGCCCGTTGTCCACGGCGTACGGCTGGAAGGACAGCGAGGGATTGAACAGCATGCGTACCTTGTCGATGTCGTATCTGCCATTCGCTCGGTCGAAGTTCAGTGTCCCCATGAAGGCGAACTCGTCGTAGGCGCCGCCGGCTGTCACCGCGTAGTTGAATCCGATGTGGGTGTCGTCCGGGTTCAGGCGCGGCTCACGCAGTGCGCCGGGTTTGCCGGTGCCGTCGTCCCAGTACAGCGGATAGGCGTGCAGCTGCGTCGGCGTGCAGCGCCGGTCGGCGAATTCGTATGCGCCGCAGTCGATCACCGATGCCCCCGCGAGGGCGCGGTGTCCGTCGTGGAAGCCGTTGATCGGATAGGTGAAATTCGCGTTCTCGCTGAATGCGGCCGGATTCGCGACACCGCAGGTCAGGCATTTCCAGCCGTCGCCATTGGGGAACGTCGCGCCGTCGGTGTGTGCCAGCAGTACCTGAGGTCCGGTGTAGATCGCGGCCGGTCCCGTCGTCGGGGCTCCGGTGAGTACCGCGCCGACGAGGACGTATCGGCTCGACGGCCAGTAGGTTCCCGCCGCGCCGAGGGCTCCCCAGGCCGGGCTCACGCAGCCCGTGCCGTGCGGATTGATTGCGGCGGTACATGATCCGGCGGCGGTGGACGGTGCGGTCGGCGGCACCGGCAATTCGTCGAGCGTGACCTTCCGGTGCGGCTGCTGGGACGGATCCACGGTGATCGCGCCGCCCGGCGATGCGGCAGACGCCGGTGGTCCGGCCCAGGTCAGTGCGATCGACAGCAGTACCGCCAGGACGCACCGCACTCGTGTGGACGAGCGGGTGCGGCGGGCTCGAATCACGTCGCCCATGGAACAACCTATCTTCGACGGAAAAATATCGGTACCGATGTATTTGGTCAATTGCATCGGTACCAATGTATTGGCTCTACTCTAACCTAGGGCGGTATGGACGGAAGACGGCTTCACCGACTGGGCAGGCATCTGATCGAGCTGGCCCGGCAGCTGAGTCTCGAATCCGGTGTGGAGCGTCCGCCGGAGGGGGAGATCGCGGTGCTGACCGACGTGCTGGACAATCCCGGCAGTTCCGTCCGGGAGATCACCCAGCGAACCGGTTTCTCCCAGCCGCACATCTCCGAATGCATCACCCGGCTGGTCGAGGATGCGATGCTGGCCACCGACGTCGATCCGCGAGACCGCCGCCGCACCCTCGTCTACCCGACCGACGCCCTGTTCCGCGCCATCGCCCGCCGCACCACCCCGCACCTGGACGACACTCTCACCACTGCCCTCGGCGACCCGGCCAAGGCCCAGCGCGCCCGGGAACTGCTCACCGAACTCGCGGATCTGCTGCTCCCGGACCAGTGAGCCATGAACCACCTTGTCGCCGTAGGGATTTCAGCTCATTCCGATGCGGATGTTCTTCACCTGGAGGAATTCGTACAGCCCGTCCAGGCCGCCGGTCCGGCCGAATCCGCTCTGCTTGTAGCCGCCGTACGGGCCCTGCGGTGAGATGTCGCTGATCTGGTTCACCCACACCGACCCGGCCTGCAACTGTCGCGAAACCCGATGTGCCCGAGTCAGATCCCGCGTCTGGACGAAGGCGTTCAGACCGTACTCGGTATCGTTCGCCAGGCTGATGGCGTGCGCCTCGTCGCTGAACGGAATCACCGAGACCACCGGGCCGAAGGTCTCGGTCCGCGCGAGTTCCGATCGGTTGTCCACGCCGCCGAATACCGTGGGCTGTAGGTAGTAGCCCTCGGCCAGCGCACCGCCGATGCGTCGACCGCCGGTGAGCAGTTCCCCGGAGCCCTCGGCGATCGTCCGCTCGATCACCCCGAGAATGCGTTCGGCAGCGTTCTCGCTGATCACCGGCCCGAAGACGACCGTCGGATCGAACGGATCACCCACGGTCGCGGCTTCGATCGCCGCGACGAACTTCTCCGTGAACGCGTCGTGGACCGACTCGTGCACCAGCACCCGGCTCGCACTCGCGCAACTCTGGCCGGACTGCATGATCGGTCCCTGGTGAGCGGCCAGTTGCGCCGCCGCGTCGAGATCGGCGTCGGGGAAGACCAGATTCGCCGATTTACCGCCCAATTCGGCGACCACCGGGGTGAGATTCACCGCCGCACTCGTCAGCACGTGGCGGGCGGTATCCGCGCCGCCGGTGAAGTGGATCTTGCGAACTCCCGGATGTCGCACCAGCGCCGCACTGCCGTCCGCGTCGGCCGGCACGACATTCACCAGTCCTGCGGGAAGCCCTGCCTCGGTGCACAATTCGCCGAGTCGCAGCGCCGCGAACGGCGCCAGCAGGGACGGTTTCAGCACGACGGCATTACCCGCCGCCAGCGCCGGGGCGACACAGGAACCGGCGACCACCATCGAACCGTTCCACGGCGCGATCACACCGGCCACGCCGTAGGGTTCGCGCTCGACCAGATTCACATCGGCCGATCCGGCGACCGGTGTGCTCAGACCGTGCGGCTTGTCGGCGTATCCCGCGAAGTATCGCAGAAAACGTTCCAGCAGAACGGCATTGACCGCGAGTGATACCGGCACCGCGTAGTCGTGCACATTGAGCCGGGTGAATTCGGGCATCGTCTCGTGCACCGCGTCGGCCAGGTCGATCAGCAGATCGCGGCGGCGATCGGCGGGGTAGGAGATCCACTCCCGCTGTGCGTCGCGGGCCGAGGCGACCGCCTGGTCGATCTCCGTCGCTCCGGCCACCTGGACCGTGCCGTTGACCCGGCCGGTCGCGGGATAGATGTGCTCGTACGTTCCCTCGGAGGTCCGAGTGAGGCGATCCCCGCCGATGAGCGGCCCGCCCCGCAGCGGCGGTGCGCTGTCGATGTTCGTGGACATGGGTGCTCCTACGACGTCTCTGCCTCGTCCGCGCGCCACTCGTCCAGGACGCGGACCTTCTGCTCGGCGATCACCCGGTCCAGGTACGAGGCTTTCGGCCAGCCGGAATACGCGGCGAAATGCAGTGCGAATTCATCCATTTCGGTGAAGGACAGATCGCGGCTCTTCAATGCCGCGTAGACGTGCGACATGATCGGATAGGGCGCGTCCTGGAACGCCACGCAGGCCACCGTGATCAACCGCCGTTCCTTCATGCCCAGGCCCGGTCGCGGCCACATCTCGCCGAAGACGAAATTGAGGATGCCCGCGCCCTGATACGGGTTGTCCCGGTCCGGGACGTAGGGCAGGCAGTTGACCTCCCGGAAGGCTTGCTCACCGCGGGCCAGCCGGGCCTGCGGATCGCTCGGCGTGACCAGCGGCAGCAGCGGTTCGGGCGGTGGAACCTGCTGCCCGCGTTCGTGATTGACGCGCTCCCACTGCTGATCGACGATCATGTTCAAGCGCGATGCCTTCGGCCAGCCCGCGTACACCGCGAAATGCAGTACCGCCTCGCGGATTTCGGTGACGGTGAGGTCACCGCTGTTGAGCGCCGCGTACACGTGCTCCACGATCGGGGCTTCGGCATCGGCGTCCGCGACGCAGGCCAGGGTGATGAATCGACGTTCCCGCCTGGTCAGTCCCGGCCGGGTCCAGATCTCGGCGAAGACGAAATCGATCAGGCCGCGGGCGATCGCGGGACTCGAATCGTCCGGGGCCGCAATGGTCATCACCTCCCCGAACGCGCGCCTGCCGCGTTCGGCACGCGCGGGATCGCTCGTCCCGGCGGTGTCGATCGTCGTCATGATTTGTGCCTTCCGTGTGGCTGATCCGTTGGCGCGTGCCGGGCTATCTGACGGTGACGCCCGCATCGACCTTGAACTCCATACCGGTGACGTACCGCGACTCGTCCGAGATCAGGTACAGCACGGCATTGCTGACATCGACGGCGTCGATCATCGGGACCGGCATCGCATTGCCGAACAGGGGCGCCAGATCCGGTCGTTTCTCGGACAGCAGCCCGAACAGGGACGTCGGATTCATCCCGGTCGCGACACCGGTGGGATGCACGGTATTGACCCGGATACTCTGTGCGGCAAGCTCATTGGCCAGAGCCTTGCTCGTTCCGACCACGGCGTGCTTCGACGCGGTGTAGGGGGTGTGCAGCGGAGTGCCCTTGATGCCGGCGGCCGAGCTGATGTTGACCAGGCTGCCGCCCCGCTCGACCAGATGCGGCAGGGCCGCGGCACAGGTGTTCCATGCTCCGATCAGGTTGACGTCGATCACCGTCCGCCAGTGCTCGGAGGTGGTCGCATCCCAGGTCGCCGCGGTCAGCACGCCCGCATTCGCCACCGCGGCGTCCAGGCCGCCCAGTTCGACGACGCCTTCGTCGACCGCCGACGCCAGGGCCTCGGCATCGCGCACATCCACCATCGCCGTCACGGCGCGACGACCGAATTTTCGGACCAGGCGGGCGGTTTCGGCCAGATCCTCCGGCGCGGACAGCGGGTACTCGATCTCCGGCAGCGATCGGCAGATGTCCACCAGGATCAGATCCGCGCCTTCCTCAGCGAGGCGCACCGCATGGCTGCGGCCCATACCGCGCGCCGCGCCGGTGACCAGGACCCGTTTACCGGCCACCCGGCCGGTCGAATTCGTCTGTGTCATAGTCGCCTCGCTCAGAGTTTGTTGGTGAAACCGGCGTCGACCGGGAGGGTCACGCCGGTGATGTACTTGGCCGCATCGGAGGCCAGGAATGCCACCGCATCGCTGATGTCCCGCGGTTCGAGCAGCGAAACCGGCATGGGGTTCATCAGATGCGGGCCGCCGTCGGGATTGTTCGCCGCCCACTCCATCATCTGCGGGTTGACCGCCATCATCGTGTTCACCGCGGTCGGATGCACCGTGTTCACCCGAATGCTATGGGCGGCAAGGTTGTTGGCCAGACACCGCATGATGCCGACGATGGCGTGCTTGGATGCGGCATAGCCCAGACCGCCGCCGTCGAGCCCGCCCATGCCGACCAGCCCCGCGGTGGAACTGGTCAGGATGATGCTGCCGCCGCGACCGCCGGCGACCAGGTGCGGGATCGCCGCGCGGACGGTGTGGAACGTGCCGGACAGATTCACCCCGATCACATCGGTCCACTGCGCGAGCTCGGTCTCGATCGGCACCTGTTCCAACGACAGCGGTGCGATCCCCGCATTGGCGCAGACGATGTCCAGACGGCCGAACTCGGCGACACCGGCGTCCAGAGTCGCACGCACCGTGGCGAATTCGCGCACATCGGCGATCGAGCCGATCATCCTGCGTCCGTGTTCCTGGACGAGGCCGATGGTCTCGTCGAGTTCCGCCCGGGTCGCGAGTGGATAGTTGTTGCTGGATATGTCGGCGCAGATGTCCACGCCGATGATGTCCGCCCCCTCCGCGGCCAGCCGGACCGCGTGACTGCGGCCCTGTCCTCGCGCCACGCCGGTGATGAAGGCGACTCTGCCATCCAATGAACCCATCGATCCTCGCTTCGGAGCCGAGTAGATCCCGCGCCGCCGGGCTGCGTCACGGCAGGAGCGCGGTTACTATCAAGCGCAAGTTATGCACCTGTACTGCGGTAATCTGATTACCATCGAGAGAGTAGCACGCTCTCGCGGGTGCGGGAAGGAGTCTGTGTTGGGCGCGGAACACGCTGAGGCCGAACGGGCCGAGGCCGACGGGCGGCCGGCCGAACAGGCGCGCGACCGGATCCATCGGGCCGTGGTGGAGTTGCTCGAGGCCGACGGATATGACGCGCTGCAGGTGCGCGAGGTCGCCCGGCACGCCCGGGTGTCCCTGACCAAGATCTACAAACTCTACGGCACACGTGACGAATTGATCTGTGCCGCACTGGAAGTGTGGATGCGGGAGAATCGTTATGCGGGGCTGTCGGCGCGTGCGGAGGGCGAGGAGTCGCTGTACGAGGGTCTGATGCGGGTGCTGCGCCGGATATTCGAACCGTGGGAGCAGCATCCGGCGCTGCTCGCGGCCTATTTCCGGGCGCGCTCGGCGCCCGGCGGGGATGTGCTGGTCCGTCGCGGATTCGAGGCGGTCGTTCCCGTCGCGATGGCCGTATTGGACGGTGTGGACGGCGATTTCGTCGACGACCTCGACACCATCGTGTCCAGTCTGGTCTACGGACTGCTCGGGCGTTTCGCGCGCGGAGAGATCGAGGTCGCGCAGATCGTGCCCGCGCTCGACCGGACCGTGTACTGGCTGACCAGGGGCTATCTCGCCGAGCGCGGACGTTGACCGTGCGGAATCATGTTGTGGGGAGCGCTATTTCAGGGTGCTGCCCGCATCGATGGTGACGGGCAGCCCGGTGATGTAGCGGGACTCGTCCGAGGCCAGGAACAGCACCGCGTTGCTGATGTCCACCGGCTCGACCCACCCGATCGGCAGCACGTGCATGAATTGCGCGACCGGAGCGAAATCCTCCTTGGTGGGGTTCTCCAGATCCGGTCGGAACAGCTTCATCGTGCCCTCGTTCATGAACATGGGGGTGTTCACGTTCGTGGGGCACACGGCGTTGACGCGGATCGAATGTTCGCCCAATTCCACGGCGAAGCTGCGCATCATGCCGATCACGCCGTGTTTGGCGGCGATGTAGTGGCCGGTGTTCGGGTATGCCTTGAGCCCGCCGACCGAGCTGGTCAGCACGATCGAGCCGCCGGAGCTGCCCGAGAGCAGATGGGGCACACCGGCTTTCACGGTTTTCCAGACGCCGGACAGGTTGATCCCGATCAGGGTGTCCCAGTCCTGCTCGCTCGTCTTGTCCAGCGTCGCACCGCCGTTGCCGATACCGGCGTTGGCGACGATGATGTCCAACCGGCCCAGCTGCTCGACGCCGCCGTCGACCGCCGCCTGTAGTGCGTCGAAGTCGCGCACGTCGACCTCGGCGGTGACGACGCGACGTCCCAGGCCCTTGATCAACTCGGCCGTTTCGGCCAGATCCTCCGGCGTGGACGCGGGAATGACGTCGCTGCCGCTCACCGGTTTGCAGACGTCGACCGCGATGATGTCCGCGCCCTCCTGTGCCAGTCGTACCGCGTGACTGCGGCCCTGACCGCGTGCTGCACCCGTGATGAAGGCGACCTTGCCTTCGACCCGCCCAGCCATGAAACCACCTCGTCGGTCTCGGGTCGAGCGGTCGACGCTCGACCTTGCGTCGATCGGGCTTTCCTGATCGATCGATCAAACTGTGACACCGGCGGGGTGGGCTGTCAACGGTTCCGGCGGAACTACGAGGCGGGCTCGGGTCGCGAATTGCGTACCGGCAGTGGACTGTCGAACCGATTCATGTAGCGCTCGACGAAGGCGCGCAGTTCGGCATGTCCCTGTTCGACGCCGACCGCGCCCTCGTTGCACAGGATCCGCGCCGCGCCGGTGAGCAGCATCGACATCACCACCGGCGGAAACTCCGCCAGGTCGACACCGTAGGCGCGCAGCACCAGGGTGACCGCGGCGGTCTCGATGTCCCGGACGCGCTCGGCGTAGATCCGCAGCTCGGTCCCGATGGCCTTGCGGTGGTTCGCCAGCGCCATGAATTCCATGTTGAGCTGCGTGAATCTGGTGTCGGTGTTGATCGTCCAGAGCGCGCGCAGCGGATCGTCCTCGGTGATCGCCTGACGCATCCGTTCCAGCGCGCCCTGCGCGCCGGTGCGCAATACCGCCAGGAACAGGTCGTCCATCGTGGGGAAGTAGTAGTAGACCAGGGCCGAACGCACCCCGGCCGCCGCGGCCACCCGGCGCGAGGTCGCCGCCGCATACCCCTCCTCGCGCATGATCTGGGCGGTCGCCTCCATCAGCCGCTCGCGCGCGCCCGCGTCCCCGCTCTTGCTCATGCGCGGGCCTGTCGCACGGTGGGATCGCCGAGAACTTCGGCAGTGCAGCGGTTTCGGATCGGAGGCGCTGTGCTTGACCACTCGCCACGCTTCGTGATAGGCATGGTCCATTCTAACAGTTTGATCGATCGATCAGCATTCGGCAGGCGCGGGCGCGGTGGGGGCGCGCGGCGGATGCGGGCGACGACTCCGATCCACGGCGGTGTGCAATGACCGATCCGGCTACTCTCGACTACTTCTCCGATCCACAGCTCGCGCAGGACCCGTACGACTATCTGGCCTTCCTGCGCAGCCGCCATCCGGTGTTCCGCGAACCGCACTACGGCGTCGTGGCCGTCACCGGATATCAGGAGGCGGTGCAGGCGTTCCGCGATACGGACTCCTTCTCGGCCTGCGTCTCGATCGGCGGGCCGTTCCCGCCGCTGCCGTTCGAACCCGCCGGGGACGACATCACCGGACAGATCAGCGAAAACCGCCATCTGTTCCCGATTTTCGAGCATATGGTCACCATGGATCCGCCGGACCACACCCGGGCACGCTCGCTGCTGAGCCGATTGCTGACACCCAAGCGGCTCGGGGAGAACGAGGAGTACATGTGGCGGCTGGCCGACCGCCAGTTCGACGAATTCCTCGCCGAGGGCCGCTGCGAATTCCTCGCCGATTACGCCAAACCCTTCGCCACGCTGGTCATCGCCGACCTGCTGGGCGTGCCCGAGTCCGATCGCGAGACATTCCGGGAAACCCTTGCCGGACACAAGACTCCGGGTAGTCGGGTGGGTGCGCTCGACCACGAACCGGTGGGGAGCAATCCGCTGGAATGGCTGGAGGAGACCTTCGGTGAGTACATCGCCGATCGTCGCCGCACGCCGCGCGGGGACATCCTGAGCGCATTGGCCGCCACGACCTATCCAGATGGCGTGATGCCCGAGATCATCGAGGTGGTCAGGCCCGCGACCTTCCTGTTCGCCGCCGGACAGGAGACGGTCACCAAACTGCTCAGCGCCGCGGTGCGGGTACTGGCGGAGCGACCCGAACTGCAGCGGGTCCTGCGCGAGGATCGTCGGCTGATCGGCCCCTTCATAGAGGAGTCGCTGCGCACCGAGAGCCCGACCAAGGTGGATTTCCGGTTGGCACGCAGGACGACTCGGCTCGGTGATCTCGACATCCCCGCCGGAACCGTCCTGATGCTGTGCATCGGCGCGGCCAACCGCGATCCGCGCAAGTTCGAGGATCCGGACGAATTCCGGCTCGATCGCCGCAATGCCCGTGAGCACATCGCCTTCGGGCGCGGCATCCACACCTGTGCGGGCGCGCCGCTGGCCCGTGCGGAAGGTCAGGTCACGTTGAATCGGATGCTGGATCGCCTGCGGGACATCACGATCGACGATGGCGTGCACGGTCCCGCCGAACAGCGCAGCTATCGGTACGAGCCGACCTTCCTGCTGCGCGGACTGCGTGAGTTGAACATCGAATTCGCACTCGCGGACGCACGCTGATTCGGTGTTATCACGGTATCCATACCGCATGGAGGCGTGGGATCGCGCTCGCGGCGGCGGTATCGGACTGCCGGCAGCTGGCGGCATTCGCCGCGCCGCCGGTTCCGGAAGAGTTTGAGTCCCGCTGGATCCGTTGCGGTACAGAGTGATTCACGAGGCGATGTGGTCCGGCGGATCGGGCGTTCGCATTGGGTGGATTGCGTCTTGAATTCATGCTCGAGGGTGTGTTGCTCCCTCTTGGTGGCCGTCTGTGGCGGAATCCGTTCCGAACCCCCGTCCGCCATGGAGGAAACTCGCCGAGCGGTCCGTGGGGGCTGCCGATTCCATCGACTCGCCGATAGCGTGACCGGCATGCGAAGCGATAGCGATGACTGGGACATCACTACGAGCGTGGGGTCGACGGCGCTGTTCGTGGCGGCCGCGCGGACGCTGGCCGCGCAGGACGAGGAGCCGCTCGCGGTCGATCCGCTGGCCGAGCTGTTCCTGCGGGCCGCGGGCGGGGAGTGGGCCCTGCTGGCCGACCCGGATCCCGAACTCACCCGTGACCATATCCTGCGGTCGCCGGACTTCGGGACCTCCTTCCGTGCCCATATCGCCGGGCGGACAAGGTATTTCGACGACTACCTGCGAGCCGCTCGGGAGGCCGGCATCGCTCAGGTGGTGATTCTGGCGGCGGGGCTGGACGCACGCGTCTATCGGCTGCCGTGCCTCGCGGACGCGGTGGTCTACGAACTCGACCGTTCGCACGTGCTGGACTTCAAACGCGAGACGCTGGCCGAGGCCGGAATCGAACCGCTCGCCGATCGCCGCGAGGTCGCGGTGGATCTGCGCGACGAATGGCTCGATGTCCTGCGGGACAACGGATTCGACCCGGGGGCCCCGACCGCCTGGCTGGTGGAGGGACTGCTGATCTACATCACCCCCGAGGCACAGGATCAGCTGTTCGCCACACTCGATGCGGCCAGCGCGGCGGGCAGTCGCGCCGCCATCGAGCAGATGACGCCGCTGCCACGGGAGGAGTACACCGAGATGGTCGAGTCCGAGCAGGCCGATGACGAGGCCAAGAGCGATTGGGCCCGGCTGATCTACAACGATCCGAGATCCGATGCGGCACAGTGGTTCTCCGAACGCGGCTGGGACGCCGAGCGCACCGGGCTCGCGGACTATCTGCGTGCGGCGGGTCGCCCGCTGCCGGTGGTCGAGGCGGGCGCGGGACACGTCGGCGCACCGCTGGTCAATCTGGTGACCGTCGTGCGCCGGTGATCGGGATGTGAACGATACCGACGTGAGCGTGCGGCATACTGGGATATCCCACCCGACAACCGACCAGCAGCATGGGAATCCCCTCGTGACCGTCGATGGAGTGCACGAATCCTCCGTGCTCGACCCGCTGGACCGGCAGATCGTGCACGGCCTGGTCACCGATCCGCGTATCCCGTTCGCGAAACTCGGTGCGGTGCTGGGCGTTTCCGAGCAGACCGTCGCGCGGCGCTATCGCTCCCTGCGCGGGCGCGGCATTCTGCACATCTCCGGTCTGGTGAACGCGGTGCCGCTGGGCAGCACCCGGTGGATGCTGCGGCTGGGCTCGACGCCCGACAAGGCGCTGCGACTGGCCGAATCGCTGGCGCGCCTGCCCGACGTCAGCTGGGTGGCATTGCTGGCGACCGGTTCGGAGGTGACGTGCGTGAGCCGGCCGCGCACGGCCGAACAGCGGGACGCGTTGCTGCTCAACATCCTTCCGCGGGCCAGTCAGGTGACGCGGTTGAACGCGTACGAGATCATCCACCGGTTCCCGCTCGAGGAGGAGTGGCCGCGTTTCGGTGGTCTGCTCACCGCCGAACAACGGGCGGCGCTGGGTTCCTCGACCCGGTCGATCGCCGATCCGGTGGGTCCGGACGAGCCGATGGATCTGTCGTCGGCCGACGAGGCGATGTTGGCGCTGCTGAGCCGTGACGGTCGCGCGTCGTACGCCCGGATCGCCGCCGAGACCGGATGGAGTCCGACCCGCGCCGCGCGGCGGATGGCCGAGTTGGTGGAGGCCGGTGTGCTGTATTTCGATCTGGACTTCGCGATCGAGCGGATGGGGTACGCGGTGCGCGCCTCGCTGTGGCTGCGGACTCGTCCGGCCGATCTGCACGCGGTGGGCACCGCCGTCGCCGCCTTCCCCGAGACGGCGTTCGCCGCCGCCACCACCGGAGCGACCAATCTGATCGCCTCGATCGTCTGCCGCGACACCGCGCATCTGTACCGGTACGTCACCGAGCGGCTCGGTTCGCTGGACGGCATCACTGATGTCGAGGTCACCCCGTCGCTGCGGGTGTTCAAGCAGGCCCAGGCGCTGATGGGCGCGGACCGGATCGCGCTGGTTCCCCCGGAACGCAGGTCCTGAGCCGGTCCGGCGGCGCTGCCCGAGGAGGTGGGGTTCGGTGTGGTCAGGTGCGTCCACGGGTGCTGTCCGAGGAGGTGGGTTCGGTGTGGTCAGGCGTCACGGGTGCTGTCCGAGGAGGTGGGTTCGGTGTGGTCAGGCGTCACGGGTGCTGTCCGAGGAGGTGGGTTCGGTGTGGTCAGGCGTGTCGCTTGCCTCGAACACGTGTTCGTCTAAGCTGGGCAGCAGAACTTGTCGGTGCCGCCCTCTACTGTGGGCGCCAACCACACAACGATCACCCGTGAGAAGGGGAACCAGACGATGGCACCACAGGCTTACGACCGCGACAAGGCTCTCGAGCTCGCCCTCGCTCAGGTGGAGAAGAGCTTCGGCAAGGGGGCGGTGATGCGCCTCGGGGAGGAGGCGCGCCAGCCCATCTCGGTCATTCCGACGGGTTCGATCGCGCTGGACGTCGCCCTGGGGCTGGGCGGCCTGCCGCGCGGCCGCATCATCGAGATCTACGGTCCGGAATCCTCCGGTAAGACCACGCTGGCCATGCACGCGATCGCCAACGCCCAGGCCAACGGCGGTGTCGCGGCCATGATCGACGCCGAGCACGCGATGGATCCGGACTACGCCCGCAAGCTGGGCGTGGACACCGACGCACTGCTGGTCTCCCAGCCCGACACCGGTGAGCAGGCGCTCGAGATCGCCGACATGCTCGTGCGTTCCGGCGCGCTGGACATCATCGTCATCGACTCGGTGGCCGCGCTGGTGCCCCGCGCCGAGATCGAGGGCGAGATGGGTGACAGCCACGTCGGTCTGCAGGCCCGCCTGATGAGCCAGGCGCTGCGCAAGATGACCAGTGCGCTCAACAACTCCGGCACCACCGCCATCTTCATCAACCAGCTGCGCGAGAAGATCGGCGTCATGTTCGGTTCCCCCGAGACCACCACCGGTGGTAAGGCGCTGAAGTTCTACGCCTCGGTGCGCCTGGACATCCGCCGCATCGAGACGCTCAAGGACGGCACCGACGCGGTCGGTAACCGCACCCGCGTCAAGGTCGTCAAGAACAAGGTGGCCCCGCCGTTCAAGCAGGCCGAGTTCGACATTCTCTACGGTGTGGGCATCTCCAAGGAGGGCTCGATCATCGATATGGGTGTCGAGCACGGATTCATCCGCAAGTCCGGGTCCTGGTACACCTACGAGGGCGATCAGCTCGGTCAGGGCAAGGAGAACGCGCGCAAGTTCCTGCTGGAGAACACCGACGTGCGCAACGAGATCGAGAAGAAGATCAAGGAGAAGCTCGGCATCGGCGCCGACGTCACCGCAGACGCGGGTGCCGAGGCGCCCGTCGACTTCTAGCCGATGCCGCACCGGGAACCGCCGGGGTCCGGGCCCGCCCGCGACCCCGGCGCGACTCGGCTCGATGCGGTGGAACGCCTCCGCCGCCAACTCGAACAACTCGAGTCCGGTGGGCGTGCGCGTGCGGACGATTCCGCCGAATCCGTTCGCCCGCATCGTCGTCCGGTCCGCAGGAAGTCGTCCGGAGCGGGGGAGGACAGCGCCGGTGGCCTGTGGCGTTCCGATGGTGGTCCGGTAGGTCCGGACGCTGCGGAACGTCATCCGGGCGGTTCCCGTACTGCTGACCCGGGCGACCGTACCTCTCGGGAACCTCGGCGCACCGGCCCCGAGTCCAGTGGGTACGAGCGCGACTTCGCCGGTGATCCCGCCGCTGCTGGGGGAGTGCCGCGCACTTCGATGCCCGCTGACGTGTCCGAGGCGACTTCGTCCTCCGCAGGTTCGGTGCGGCGGGCATTCGACCCGGGTGATGATCGTGAATACCGTTCCGGCCGAACGGATTCGGATGAGCGTTTCGAGGCGTCGGATACTCGGGCGCGGCGGCTGGACGCTGATTCGTCTGGAGCGGCGAGTCTGTCGGGTAGCAGTGCCGGAGGGGACGATGACTCCGGGCGTCGTTCCCGGCGCGGAGCGCGGCGACGAGGGGAGGGGGCCGAGCGGGAGACCCCGGCGGGCACCGAGGCGCAGGCCAAGGATCTGTGTCTGCGGTTGCTGACCGATCGGGCCCGCAGCCGGGCCGAACTGGCGAACAAGTTGGCGGACAAGGGCTTTGCGCCCGAGGTGGCCGAGCGGGCGCTGGATCGGCTCGCGGCCGTCGGCCTGATCGATGATGCGGCATTCGCCGAGCAGTGGGTCCATTCCAGGCACACCTACTCCGGCAAGGGTAAGAAGGTGCTCGCTCAGGAGTTGCGTCGCAAAGGCATCGCCCCCGACGTCGCGGCCCCGGCCCTGGAATCCATCAGCGTCGACGACGAACACACTCGTGCGACCGACCTGGTGCACCGCAAACTCCGTACCCTCCCCGCGGATCTGGACCGGGACAAGGCAACTCGCCGCCTCGTGGGAATGCTGGCCCGCAAAGGCTACGACCCGTCCACCGCCTATGCGGTGGTGCAGGCTGCCGTCGCCGAGGCCGACCTCCCGGCCCCGCCCCGCCCCGGACGCCCCGGCTCGACCCTGCGTCGCGCGGAACCACCCGGCCGCACGTCATCGGGAGACACCGCGCCCGACCGCGCCGCGCTGGCCGGTCACCGCTCCACCGCCGACGGTGACTACTCGGCAGACCACGACGCCCTGCCCGGCAACGCGGACGAGGGCGTCGCCATCGCCGACCAGTTCCCCGCCGAACACGACATTCCCGATGCCGACCCCGACGATGCCGCCATCGCCCTGATCCAACGCAAACTCCGCAGCACACCCCGAAACCTGGACCGCGACAAGCTGATCCGCCGCCTGGTAGGCATGCTCGCCCGCCGCGGCTACAACCAGTCCCGAGCCTATGCCCTCGTCAAAGCCGAACTGGCAGCCGCCGACATCGGGTGATCCGGCGCCTCCGGCCCGAATCATCCGCGCGGATGTAGACGATCCGGCCGTAGCCGAGGTGTTGTTCGCCGCGATCGGCGGTGATCGCTCCCGACTCACCGCCGCATGCGAGTTCTACCGGAATGATTGCGACGCAGTGCTTCTCACGCTGATCATGCACTGCGAGCCGATCGGTGTGGCGGGATACGAGCAGGGCCACACGGGAATCACCCTCCGGCACATCGCGACAATCGAGCCGCATCGGCACACCGGTGTCGGTCGGCGTCTGCTGGCCGAGATCCGTTCCCGTCATCCGGATTCGGATCTGGTGGCAGAGACGGACGCCGAATCCCTCGGCTTCTATCTCGCCACCGGATTCGCCGCCACCTCACTCGGTGAGAAGTATTCCGGTGTCGAACGATTCACGGCCCATCTGCCCAGGTTGTCGTCCCACTACTCACCTCCAAGGGGATCGGACGGGTGAAATCGCGAACTGATGGGGGCAGGCTATGCGATCGTTGGCACTGTCGAAACAACCTGTCGTGCTATCTGCTTGCGATCGGCGGCACAAGATGAATCCGATAGCCGCTCTCGGTATTTGCGGGATGCGCGGCGGACATCCGTTGTCAGGTGTGGTGTGAATATTTCTGGATTCATCTCGGGAAAGAGAGATTGTGGTGCCGAAGACTCATCAATACGAAGTTGATGTGACCTGGACCGGTAATACGGGGACGGGTACCAGTGGATATCGGGAGTACGAGCGTGCGCATGATGTTTCGGCGCTGGGCAAGCCGGTGATTCCCGGTACCGCCGACCCGGCTTTTCGTGGTGTTCCGGAGCGGTGGAATCCGGAGGAACTGCTGGTTGCCAGCCTGTCGCAGTGCCATATGCTCTGGTTTCTCGCGCTGTGTTCGCAGGAGCGGATAGTCGTCACGGATTACACCGATCGCCCGTCCGGGACCATGGTCGAAACGGCTGATGGGAGTGGTCATTTCTCGGAAGTGGTGTTGCGTCCGCAGGTGCGAATAGTCGAATCCGAGCACGTCGACCGGACTCGGATTCTGCACGAGCGCGCGCACGAGATGTGTTTCATCGCCAATTCGGTCAATTTCGAGGTGCGTTGCGAGCCGGTCGTATCGACCGCGGGCGAATGAACCGAGGAGTCTACTCGGGAGCGCCGGAGTTGTTCCGCCGGAACACGATTCCACACTGACGTCGCGATGATCAGGCGGGATACGTCTGAAGGTGGTCCACGACGACGAAGGCGCTGGACGGGCTGGCCGCGGTGACTGCTTTGCGGAGCGGGGCCAGTCCGCCGGTGTCCTTCGCGGGCCGACTCAGGGGGAGGTCGAAATCGTCCCAGTGCGTCGGGAGGATGTGGGGCGGGTTTCCCAGGGCGTGCAGGAGGCGCGGGACGTAGTCGTGCACATTCGAACCGCCGACGGGCAGGAGCAGGACGTCGGGACGCAGGGTGGTCAGTTCGGATTCGATGTAGTTCGAACCGCCCAGGTTCAGGACCGAACCGCCGGGGCTCTCGATCTGGTAGGCGAGCGTGCCGCCTTCGACGAGGTCCGCGATGGTGCGCGGGCGCGGCGGCGGGGCTGCCGGACGGGTGCCCGGGAACGGTATGCGGGCGCGGGGACCGAGCTGGGAATGCAGGGAGCGCAGCACCCGGATCCGGTGACTGCCGCAGTCGATGTACTCGCCGCCCGACGCCACCGACAGCTGATCCTGCGGGGCGCCGAGGGCGATCAGGAGATTCAGGTGGGACTCGGTGCCGATCACCGTGGCGCCGGTGCGCTGGGCCAGATACGGGACGTCGGTGATGTGGTCGTAGTGCCCGTGGGTGACCAGGATGTGGTCGGCGCGCAGTTCGCCGCTGTCGACGTAGTGGTCGATCAGGGCGGTGTCCACCGACAGCGGCGTCGTCGGGTCGGCGCCCGCGGGGGTGTAGGTGCCGGTCCGGAACCTGGTGAGCCACGGATCGATCAGCACCGTCCGGTCGCCGCCGGGAGCGGAGATCCGGATCTCCCAGCTGTTGTTGCCCCACCAGCGCAGCCGGATCCCGGTCAGCTGTCGTGCGGGGCGGGTGTTCTCCTCGGCGGTCCCGCAGGCCACGCCGCCTACCGCCGCCGCGACACCCGCGCCCACGCCGAACAGTCCTCGGCGCGTCAGTGGTGGAATATTTCCGTTCATCGGTCCTGATTCGATTCTGTTGTGTCCGTGCGGGATTGGGTTCATTTCAATGCCGTTACCGCGGCGTTCGCGGCCTGGGCGATGAGGGCGTTGTCGTAGGTGTCGTCGTGGCCGTGGCGGGTGGACATGACGGCCAGGACGATCGGTGCCCGATGGGGCGGCCAGAGGACGGCGATGTCGTTGCGGGTGCCGTAGTCGCCGTTGCCGGTCTTGTCGCCGACCACCCAGTCGGCCGGGACACCGGCGCGGATGAGTCCCGCGCCGGTCGTATTGGTGCGCAGCATCGTGGTCAGCAGGGTGCGGTTGTCCGTCGGCAGTGCGGTGCCCAGGACGTAGGTGCGCAGGTCGGTGGCGAAGGTGCGGGGCGTGCTGGTGTCTCGCGGATCGCCCGGGGTGGCCTCGCTGAGCGCGGGTTCGAGACGGTCGCTCCGGGTCACCTGATCGCCCAGATTCCGCAGGTCGTGTTGCAGACCGGCGGGGCCGCCCAGCAGTCCGAACAGCAGGTTCGCGGCGGTGTTGTCGCTGTAGCGCACCGCGGCGTCCAGCAGGTCCCGCACCGTCATTCCGTCGGTCACGTGCGGTCGGGTGATCGGTGCGTAGGCGGTGAGATCCGTTGCGGTGTAGGTGATTCGGCGATCCAGCTCGGCGGGGCCCGCGGTGGTCAGGATCGCGCCCGCTTCCAGGGCCTTGAACGTGGAGCAGAACGCGAACCGCTCGTCGGCGCGGTACTCGACGATGTGTCCGGACCCGGTGTCCAGCGCGAAAACCCCCAGGCGCGCACCGAATCGGCCTTCGAGCTCACCGAATCGGCCCGACAGCGCGGTGCCGCCGACCGGTGTCGGCGGCGAGACGACCGAGGTGGTGGTCGCGGAGGAACCCGAGTTGCCCGAGCCGCAGGCGCACAGCGACAGCAGCGCCGTGCCGACCGCGAGGGTGGCAGCGACCCGGCGGCTCCGGACGGAATGGGACATCGAGGTCACCTTCCTTGTCGACCGCCGCACCGGAACGGGCGGCGTGGTGACGACGAGCCTGGCACCGATCTTCGATGCCGTCCAAGACAGAAATCACCGCAACGATGCCGAATCGGCATAGACTGCCGCATCGTGGATATCGTCGCCGCCTGCCGAGCCTTCGTCTCGGTCAGCAGTCACGGCAGTTTCACCGCCGGTGCCGCCGCGGCGCGGATCCCGCAGTCGGTCGCCAGCCGTCGCATCGCCGCGCTCGAACAGCATTTCGGGGCCCGTTTGCTCGACCGGACCTCGCGGACCGCGACCCTCACCGCCTTCGGCCGCGACATGCTGCCCTCGGCGCGCCGTCTGGTCGAACTCGCCGAGGCGATGCAGGACGAGGCCGAACGCGCCCGCAGCCGGCCGTTCCGGATGGCGGTGCCCGCGGTCTGCGGCCCGCTCCCGCTCGCCCGGCTGGTCGCCGACGGCACGGCCTGCGGCCTCACCCTGGATCTGCATCCGGCCGACCCGCGCGAACGCGCCGAACTGGCTCGCACCCAGGAGGTGCGCGCGGCCCTGATCGCCGTGCCCGCCGATCGTGCGGTCTGGCGAATCCCGTTGGGACTGGCCGAAACCGGCGGCCCGCAGAGTACGCCGATCTACCTGGAGACGCTGCGCGCCGGACGCGCCGACCGCGACAATCGCCGCCGCCGAGTCTGGATTCAACCCGAGGACGATGTGCCCCACATCCGCGACCGCATCATCCGTCTGCGTGATTCGCTCGGCCTGCAACCCGTCCAGGTCGTCGTGGGCCCAGCTCTCGTCACCGCCGCGGCCGCGGTCCTCGCCTCCGACGACCTGCTGCTCTGCTCACCGACCCAAGCCACCGAATTGGGCCTGAACTGGCGGCCCATCGGCGAACTGGATCCCGCGCGCGGCTACGACATCACCGCGGCCCACCCCGAGGACGCCGACCGCATCGCAACCCTGCCCCACCGCGGCATCGCGCGCTGCCTCGGCCTGCGGGACGCCCGCGACGAAACGACCGGCAACGGCGATGCGCGGTCGTGACGGCAGGCGGTCGTGTGATCCCTCCGAAAGCACTGGTTGGTCCATGAGAAAGGCTGTGCGGCAATGGGTATGACCACGGCG
Organism: Nocardia jiangxiensis NBRC 101359; assembly: GCF_000308615.1. Taxonomy (GTDB): domain Bacteria; phylum Actinomycetota; class Actinomycetes; order Mycobacteriales; family Mycobacteriaceae; genus Nocardia; species Nocardia jiangxiensis. Next base: position 164,046 of record NZ_BAGB01000047.1, on the reverse strand, counting down.
GTGCGGGTGGCGCGGCAGGAGTTGGACGATGCCGGACTGCGCGGGTCGATTCTGGTGCGGGATCTGGACAGCGGGGATGAGCTCGGGATCGATGCGGAGCTGGAGTGGCCGATCGCCTCGCTGGTGAAGGTGCCGCTGGTGGTCGCCACGCTGGAGCGGATCGGGCGCGGGGAGCTGGATCCGGCCACGCCGATCACGGTGCGCCCGGGGGCGATCACCACACCGGGGCCGATCGGGGTGGCGAAGTTCCGCCATCCCGCGACGATCGCGCTGGATGACCTGCTGTATCTGAGCATCGCCATCAGCGACAGCGCCGCGGCCGATGCGCTGTTCGCGCTGACGCCGCCCGCCGCGGTGGCCGCCGAATTGCGCCGGCTCGGTTACGACGGGATCGCCGTGCGGCACCTCATGGACGATCTGACCCGTACCCCGGCCGAGGCGTTCGAGCAGGCCCAGGCGTATCTGGCCCATACCCTCGCCATCGAGGCGGCCACCGCCGGACACGGCCACGCGGTGCCGCAGCTGGACGTCGGGAGCGCGAATACCGGTTCGGCCCGCGCCTTCGCCGACCTGCTGCAAGGGCTGTGGCGACCCGCGAGCATCACCGAGCCGACCGCCGCCCGAATCCGGGAACTGATGGCGGACAACATGATCCGCCATCGGCTCGCCCCGGACTTCAGCTCCGATGCCTCGCGCTGGTCCTCCAAGACCGGCTCACTGCTGAACTTCCGTCACGAGGTGGGCGTCGTCGAACACGCCGACGGGCAGACCCTCGCGGTGGCGGTCCTGACCCAGTCCCGGGTCCCGGCGGTGGTGCAGCCGGGTGCGGAGGCGATCATGGCCAAGGCCGCCCGAATCATCCACAACGAGTTGCGAATTCGGCCCTGAGGCCCTGGTTCAGAGCTCGAAGCCGCCCGCATCGGAAGGTCCGATGACCCGGGCGATCCGCGCACACAGCTGAACCGGACGCTTGACGTCGGTCGATGCCTTACCGCTGGTCAGAATCGCCCCGGACAGCCCGCGAGCCGGATCGGCCCAGCCGTACTGCGTGGTCAAACCGCTACGGCCGAAATGCGATTCGGTGTTCGGGCCGAATTTCGACCGCCGCGCGCCGAGTTCGAATCCGGCCCGGCTGACCCGCCCAGCGACGCCGGGAATCCACTTCGCCGGTGCGGCCGCCATCCGGACGGTATCGGGCTTCATGATCCGCACACCATCCAATTCACCTCCGCGCGTGAGGATCTCGTAGAAGCGCGACAGCTCCGAAGCGGTGGTGACCAGATTGCCCGAGGGCAGTTCGGCGGTGAGGAAATCGCGATTCTTCTCCGCCGATATCGGTCCGTTCAACGCACCGCCGAGTGCCTTGTGCGCCAGGAACTTCATCATCGGGGACGGTTTCGGTCCCGTCTGGACACTGGGCACGACCAGCTCGACGTCCTGGGCCCGGACCCCGAAACTGGTCCACCGGAAACCCAGCGGGTCCAGGATCTGCTCGGCCAGATGATCGCGCATCCGCTTGCCCGTGACCCGCTGCACCAACAGCCGCTGGATCAGCCCGCCGGTCATCGCGTGATAGACCCGGAACCGCCGTCGCGGCCAGGCCGGGGTCAGATCGGCCAGCGCCCGCGCGGCCAGCTCGTCGTCCACCACCAGCTCGAAGCCCCGGTACGGCCCGGTCACGAACGGCACGCCCGCCGCATGGGACAGCACGTCGCCGATGGTGATCGACTCCTTGCCGTGCGCGGCGAACTCGGGAATGTGCTGGGCCACCGGATCGTCGTACGCGAAGAATCCCTGCTCGATGAGCATGGCCATGACCGCGGCGGCGACGCCCTTCGCGGTGGAGAATCCGCAGAACGGCATATCCGGGGTCAGCAGGACTTTCTCGGCGGCGGGATCGTCGCCGGGCGCGTTACCCCAGCCGTGCCCGACGGCGCGATTCAGCACGACGCGCCCGTTGCGGCGCAGGCAGACCTGGATCGCGGGAGTGGTACCCAGCCCGTACCACTCCCGGACCGCATCCCACACCGCCTCGACCTGCGCCTTGCTCAGCCCGGCGGCAGCCGGATCGTCCTCGTCTCCGATCGTGGTCACCGAATCCACATCCTCGGCTACGGTCACCAGCGTTGCGGGTGTGCTCATCCGGCCAGCATAGGTCGGTTGCGGCGACACATCACCCCGCGCACGTCGGGCTCCTGTGCGGAGCCCGACGCCTCGAAGCAAGATCAGACCGCGGCGAATCCGGTCCGCAGGTCGGCGAGGATGTCCTCGATCCCCTCGACGCCGACCGCCAGGCGCACCAGACCCGGGGTGACGCCCGCGGCGAGCTGCTCCTCCGGGGTCAGCTGCGAGTGGGTGGTCGAGGCCGGGTGGATCACCAGCGAACGGACGTCACCGATGTTGGCGACGTGGCTGTGCAGAGTCAGCGCCTCCACGAAACGCTTCCCGGCGTCCACGCCGCCGGCCAGCTCGAAGCCGATGATCGCGCTGGTTCCCCTGGGGGCCAACTGCTTTCCGCGCTCGTACCACGGAGAGGAGGGCAGACCGGCGTAGGCGACGGAGGTGACTTCCGCACGCTCGGAAAGGAATTCGGCGACCGCCTGCGCGTTCTGCACGTGCCGCTCGACCCGCAGGCTCAGCGTCTCGAGGCCCTGGCTGATCAGGAACGCGTTGAACGGCGCGATGGCCGAGCCCAGGTCACGCAGCAGCTGCACGCGCGCCTTGAGCGCGTACGCCGGAGCACCGAGATCCGCGTAGACCACACCGTGGTAGCTGGCATCCGCCTCGACGAAGCCCGGGAAACGCGGCTTGCCCTCGGCATCCTGCACGGTCCAGTCGAAAGCGCCGCCGTCGACGATCACACCGGCGATCGCCGCGCCGTGGCCGCCCAGATACTTCGTCGCCGAATGCACCACGATATCGGCGCCGTGCTTCAGCGGCTGGATCAAATACGGTGTGGGAACGGTGTTGTCGACGATCAGCGGCACACCCGCGGCGTGCGCGACCTCCGCGATGCCGGGGATGTCCAGGATGTGGTTCTGCGGGTTGGACACCGTTTCGCCGTAGAGCGCCTTGGTGTTCGGGCGGATCGCCGCACGCCACTGCTCGAGATCGTCCGGGTCCTCGACGAATTCGACGGTGATGCCGAGCTTGGGCAGCGTGTAGTGGAACAGGTTGTAGGTGCCGCCGTACAGCCGCGGGCTGGACACGATGTGGTCACCGGCCCCGGCGATGTTGAGCAGGGCGAAGGTCTCCGCGGCCTGTCCGGAGGACAGCAGCAGTGCGGCCACGCCGCCCTCGAGCGCGGCGATCCGCTGCTCCACCGCGTCCTGGGTGGGATTGGCGATGCGGGTGTAGATGTTGCCGGGCTCGGCCAGACCGAACAGCGCCGCCGCGTGCGCGGTGTCGCGGAAGGTGTAGGAGGTGGTCTGGTAGATCGGCAGCGCGCGGGCGTTGGTGGTGCCGTCGGGCACCTGCCCCACGTGGATCTGTTTGGTCTCGAAACTCCAAGCGGCGCTTGGGTCTTCGGGCGTGGTCGAATCGGGCTGCGAGGACTCGTTGGCGGTCATTCGGCAACGGTAGAAATGATGCTCCCGCCAGGAAATATTTTCACGCGGCGTGAGTCCAACGGCGGCCGCGAACTCCGGGCGTCGGGGCGCTGCGACGGGCCGTCAGTACCGGTCGACCGAGGGCGGTGCGGGGATCGGGAAGTCCGTGCCGAGGTTCTTGGTCAGCGCGGTCTGCCACGGCTTGGCCGGATCGGTGAGCATCGCGCTGATCGCGTCGCCGATTTTCGTGCGAGATTCGTTGTCGCCCTTGCGCAATCCGATGCCGTAGAGCTCCTGCACCGGCTTGCCGTCGAGGGTGATCGGCCCGAGCAGCTTCAGCAGCCGGGGCGAGCGCGCCTGATAGCCCGCCAGGATGATGTCGTCGGTGGTGACCGCGTCGACCATCTTGCTCTGCAGCGCCTCCACGCACAGCGAATAGGTGTCGTACTCGGTCAGTTTCACGCCCTGCGGGAATTCCCGCTTCACCTGATCGGCGGAGGTGGACCCCGCCACCGTGCACAGCCGGCTGCCCGCGGGCAGCGAGTTCGGATCGTGGATGGCGGTGTTGTCCGCCCGGACCAGCAGGCCCTGATGCGCGACGAAGTAGGGCCCGGCGAAATCGACCTTCTGCTTGCGCTGGTCGGTGATCGAATAGGAGGCCACGACCATGTCGACCTGCCCGCTCTGGATCAGCCGCTCGCGCTGGGCCGAGGGCGCCTCCTTGAACGTGATGTTCTGCGGCGCGACGCCCAGCTTGCCCGCGACATATGTCGCGACGTCCACATCGAACCCGGAGAACGAGCCGTCCCGGTCCTGCAGACCCATCCCGGGCTGATCGAATTTGATACCGACGGTGAGCTTTCCGGCCGCGGCATCCTGAACGGCGGTTCTGGGGCTGCCCGCGCCGCATCCGCTCGCCACGACCGTGAGCGCCAGAACGCCGATGCCGAGGCGCAGTGCCCGGGTGAACCTCATCGAATGCCCTCTCTGCCGAACAACGCAGCGATGGTGAGTGCGGACGGGTGGCATTCCCAGTGTGCGGCAATGCCGGTCGATGCCTCAGGATCTTGCCCGGAAAGCCCTCGGCGCGCCGGACCGGCCTCGCCGCCGCTCGCCCCGGGGAACGGGCCGATCCGGATTTGCGCACTACCGATACCCTGGACGGGTGAATTCGTCGATGCAGGTGGCAGCTGGTGCCGCGGAGGGAGCGGTGGCCGCCGCGGACGCGACCCGTACCTACGAGGTGCGCACGTACGGGTGCCAGATGAACGTGCACGACTCCGAACGGCTCTCGGGCCTGCTCGAGGACGCCGGATACCACCGGGCCGCCCCCGGCGCGACCGCGGATCTGGTGGTGTTCAACACCTGCGCGGTGCGCGAGAACGCGGACAACAAGCTCTACGGCACGCTCGGGCATCTGGCCCCGATCAAGGCCGATCGGCCCGGTATGCAGATCGCGGTCGGCGGCTGCCTGGCCCAGAAGGATCGCGACACCGTGCTGCGCCGCGCGCCGTGGGTCGACGTGGTGTTCGGCACGCACAACATCGGCTCGCTGCCGGTACTGCTGGAACGGGCCCGCCACAACGAGCAGGCGCAGGTCGAGATCCTCGAATCGCTCGAGGCGTTCCCTTCGACGCTGCCCGCCAAGCGCGAGTCGGCCTACGCGGGCTGGGTGTCCATCTCGGTCGGCTGCAACAACACCTGCACCTTCTGCATCGTGCCGTCGCTACGCGGCAAGGAGGTGGACCGGCGTCCCGGCGATGTGCTCGCCGAAGTGCAGGCGCTGGTCGATCAGGGGGTGCTCGAGGTGACCCTGCTCGGGCAGAACGTCAATTCCTACGGGGTGAACTTCGCGGATCCGGACGAGCAGCGCGATCGGGGTGCGTTCGCGCAGTTGCTGCGTGCCTGCGGAAGTATCGAGGGCCTCGAGCGGGTCCGGTTCACCTCACCGCATCCGGCCGAGTTCACCGACGACGTCATCGAGGCGATGGCGCAGACCCCGAACGTGTGCCCGCAGCTGCACATGCCGCTGCAGTCGGGTTCGGATCGGGTGCTCAAGGCGATGCGCCGGTCCTATCGGTCGGCGCGTTATCTGGGCATCATCGAGAAGGTGCGTGCCGCGATGCCACACGCTGCGATCACCACCGACATCATCGTGGGCTTCCCGGGAGAGACCGAAGAGGACTTCCAGCAGACCCTGGACGTGGTGCGGCAGGCGCGTTTCACCAGCGCGTTCACCTTCCAGTACTCGATCCGTCCGGGCACGCCCGCGGCCACCATGGCCGATCAGGTGCCCAAGGCGGTGGTGCAGGAGCGGTACGACCGGCTCATCGCATTGCAGGAGGAGATCTCCCTCGAGGCGAACCGGGCGTTGCTCGGCACCGAGGTGGAGCTGCTGGTCGCCGACGGTGCGGGCAAGAAGAACGCCGCCACCGCCCGGATGAGCGGGCGGGCCCGCGACGGCCGGCTCGTGCACTTCCGGCCGCCGGAGCACAACACCATCCGGCCCGGTGACATCGTCAGCGTCGTGCTCACCGAGGCCGCGCCGCACCACCTGATCGCCGACAGCGAGATCCGCGAGCATCGCCGCACCCGTGCGGGCGATTCGCACGAGCGGGGCATCACGCCCAAGACCGCCCCGATCGGCGTCGGTCTCGGCCTACCGCGAATCGGCGCACCGGAACCGCTGCCCGCCACCGCGGGCTGCGCGTCCGGGTGCGAGGTGTGATCTGCGGTCCTCCGGCGCGCTGGTACGACGTCGGGTCGTAGTGCCGTGACGTCGAGTCGTAGGGTGGGACCGTGACTCGGTGGCGACGGCCGGATGCCCGGCCCGAGGTGATGCGGAAACCGGATCACCTCATCGGAGAACCGCGACGAGTGGTGGAGAACTGATGCTCGAACGTCCCGAAGACGAATCCCGGCCCGGCGAGTCGGGCTCGGCTGGTGCGCACGGCGATCCCGGGGCGTCGGCCGATCGGGTGTCCGAGGCCGGCGCGCCGGTCGGTGACGCGGTCGAAAAGGGTGCCGAATCCGTTGCGCCGCAGGATGATTCGGGCGAAAACGGTGCCGCCTCGGACACTGCTGCCGCGTCCGGACCCGGTGCCACGTCCGGGGCCCAGAGCAGCGATTCCCAGTCGAACGAGGAGCAGATGAATCCCGAGCAGACTCAGGTCTTCGAGTCCTATCACGACGATCTGGAGGCGGTCGAGCGCAAGATCGCCGGTGAGATCGATCCCGGTTATCGCGCGATGGTGGTCGCGGCCGCGGTGTTCGTGCTGCTGCTGACCCTGGTGCTGCCGCATACCGGGCACACCCGCGGAATGGACATCCTGCTGTTCGACCACACGGCCGTCGCCGACCACATCGGGCTGCCGTCACGGGTGTTCCAGTGGTTCGTGCTGATCTTCGGCATCGGCTTCTCTTCGCTGGCCCTGCTGACCCGCCGCTGGACCCTGGCGTGGATCGCGGTCGCCGGTTCGGCTGTCGGCAGCGTCTTCGGCGTGCTGTCCATCTGGCACCGTCAGACCCCGGACCTGGGCAACTACCACGGCGCCGGACCGTCGATCGGCCTGATCCTCGGTGCGATCGCGATGGTCGTGCTGACCTTCCACTGGCTCAAGGTGGTCTGGAGCCGCACCGCCGTGCAGCTGGAGGCCGAGGAGCAGCGCCGCCTGGCCGCCGCCGAGGAAGAGGAGCGCAGCCGACGCTGGCTGCGAGGCGAGCCCGAGGACCAGTAGCGCACACCGGGCGTCTGCTCCGTGCAGGCCGCCCTCGTGGCGTCGACGGTGATCGGACGCGGCGTCGTTGCCGAGTCCGGTTACCGGGCAAGATGATTCAGTACTCGCAGGTCGGTGCCGGAGGACTCAGCGCCGGGTGACCGCACCCTCGGCGGCCTCGGCCCATTCGCGCCACTGCTGGGCCTGTTCGAGGGCCTTGTCCGCATCGCGGGTGCGACCGGCCGCCTGCGCCTTGGCCGCCTGCTCCTCGAACTGGGCGACCCGCTCGCGGAACTGCGCGGCGCGCGCCACGGCTTCGGGGTCGGTGCGCCGCCACTGTGTGTCGGCCGCGTCGCGGACCTGCTTCTCGATCCCGCGCAACCGGCCCTCGAGTTCCTGCATGCGCTCGCGCGGCACCTTGCCGATCTCGTCCCACTTCTCCTGCAGATGCCGCAGTTCGGTGCGCGCGCCGTCCAGATCCGATTCCAGATGGGCCGCGATCCGGTGCTCGAAGGAGGACAGCAGTTCCAGTTTGGCGGTCGCGTTCTCCTCGAATTCGGCGTCCCGCTCCGAGGCCGCGGAATTGCGCGCGCCGAAGAAGACGTCCTGGGCGTTCTTGAAACGCCGCCACAACTGATCGTCGGCCTCGCGCGGGGCCCGGCCCGCAGCCTTCCACTCGGTCAGCAGATCGCGGAACACCGAAGCGGTGCCGGCCCAGTCGGTCGAGGTGGACAGTTCCTCGGCGCGCACGCACAACTCTTCCTTGCGCGACTTGGCCGCGGCCCGTTCGCGATCGAGTTCGGCGAAATGCGCACCCCGGCGGCGGTTGAACGCCTCACGAGCCTTGGAGAACCGTCGCCACAGGGCGTCGTCGACCTTGCGGTCCACTCCGCGGATGGTCTTCCACTCGTCCAGGATCTCGCGCAGCCGATCGCCCGCGGCCTTCCACTGGGTGGAGTCGTTGGCGATCTGCTCGGCCTCCGCGCACAGGTTCTCCTTGCGCTCGGTCTGCTCGTGCCGGGAGCGCTCCTTCTCCTCCTTGGCCTGCGCGGCCGCCTCATCGGAGTGCTCGGCGATCGCCTGCAGGCGCCGGGCCAGGCCGTCGACGTCGCCGATCACCGCCGCCGTGGGCAACGACTCGGCGAGCGCGAGGGCCGCGGTCTTGGTCTTGCGGGCGTCGGTGCCGGCCGCCAGGCGCGCCTCGAGCAGCCCTACCTCGGTGGCCAGATCGTCGAAGCGGCGACCGAAGTGCGCCAGGCCCTCGGCGGCGTCACCGGCCTGCCAGGAGCCGATCTGCCGATCGCCCTCGGCGGTCTTGACCCAGGCGGTGCCGTCGTCGTCGACGCGGCCCCAGCGGCTCGGATCGCTGACCGTGGGCACCACCACCGGATGCGGATGTTCCTGCGACGCGCCCGGCGCGTGTTTGATCGCATGCGGTTTGGGCGCCTCGTGCGGTGTGGGCGCCTGGGGTTTGCGGGCACCCGGTGTCGGGGTACCCGGTTTCGGTGCGCCCGGCCGCGGTGCACCGGGTTTGGGGACCGGACCGGGCCGTGCCGCTACATCGGCGGGCGTGGCTCCTGGTGTGGCGGGGGTGCTGGACTGCTGCGCCGTGCCGGTGTCCGGATGGGTAGCCTTCTCGGTTCCGCTGTTCTCGGTCATCACTCCTCGTCCCTGCCGCGCGTCACGGCTGCCTGGTTACGCCCTAGCTTCATCCCATTCAACCAGCCGAACCGCAGATACGCCGCCTCTTATCGACGGTGGCGCAGCGCGAGCGGTGGCAGGGACCGCGATTACGTGGTAGGGCCCATCGCCGGAGGGTGCGCGCGAGGGCCGTCGACCTGCCCCCGCGACCGGTCCGAACGGGCCGGTGCGCACCCTGTCCGGACCGGCCGCGCCGCGCTACCGGGGCGGGCCGCTACCGTTGACGACGTGTTCGGTCTCGCCGCGTTGATCCCCTCACCGCCCGTGCTGGTCCCCGAATTGTGCGGCGGACGCCCCGCGGCCGATGACGCGCATCTCGCGGCCCGGGTGCCCGCGTTGCGCGAAGCGGTGCTGACCGCGGTGCGCGAACTCGCCGGGCAGGCGTCGCGGTGGACGGTTGTCGGGGTGGATGTGGCGGCCGACGGAGGTCCCGGTGAAGTGGGGACCTTCGTCACGGAGGCGACGGGCGTGTCGCCGGGGCCGAGCGCGACCCGAGGCGAGGTCCTGGTGTTCGACGCCGGGACGGTCGGCACGTTCCGGGGGTACGGGGCCGATGTTCGCGTCGCACTGTCGGACGACGCGCTGGAGGGGAACGCTCCCGCTGACCCCGATCTGCCGCTGCCGGTGCTGATCGGTGGATGGGTGCGCGGATGCGCGGGGGCCGAGGTGACGGCCACGGCGCGGCTGGTGGATCACGACGCTCCGGTCGCGCGCTGTGTCGAACTGGGCGAGCGGCTGCGTCGCGAGCTGGACGCGGAACCCGAGGCGCACGGTGTGCTGGTGATCGCCGACGGGGCGGCCACCTTGTCGACCAGTGCGCCCGGCTACCTGGATCCACGCGCGCAGGCGGTGCAGGACGAGATCGATGACGCCCTGTCCGCAGGCGACCGGACCGCCCTGACGACGCTGGACACCGATCTGTGCGCTGAGCTCGGAGTATCGGGCCGCGCGGCCTACCAGGTGCTGGCCGGATTGTTCTCTGCCGATGTCCCGAAGGTCGAAACCCTCTACCGGGCAGCGCCTTTCGGTGTCGGCTATCAGGTGAGCACCTGGCGTTCCGGGAATGCTTCGTGATCACCCCGATCGCGGTGGTCGGTCCCACTGCCACCGGAAAGTCCGATCTCGCACTGGAATTGGCGCAACGCCTGGATGGCGAGATCGTCAACATCGATGCCATGCAGTTGTATCGCGGGATGGATATCGGCACCGCCAAACTGCCGGTCGCACAACGTCGCGGCATCGTCCACCACCAGCTCGACGTGCTCGACGTCACCGAAACCGCCACCGTCGCGGCCTATCAGAGCGGCGCCTCGGCCGATGTCGAGGACATCATGGCGCGCGGGCGCACCCCGGTCATCGTGGGCGGATCGATGATGTACGTCCAGGCGTTGCTGGACCGGTGGGATTTTCCGGCCACCGATCCGCAGGTGCGTGCGAAATGGGAGGCGTTGCTCGCCGAGGAGGGGGTTGTCGCCGTGCATGCCGCGCTGCGGGAGGCCGATCCCGTTGCAGCGCAGACGATTCTGGCCACCGACGGCCGCCGCATGGTGCGCGCGCTCGAGGTGGTCGAACTCACCGGCCGCCCGTTCGCCGCCTCACAGCCACGGATCGGCGAGCCGCATTGGGGCACAATCATTCTCGGTGTCGACCGTGAGACCGCTCAGCTCGATGCGCGCATCGAGATCCGCACGGCTGCCATGTTCGACGAGGGGCTCGTGGACGAGGTGCGCACCCTGCTCGAACAGGGCTTGCGAGAAGGTCGAACCGCCTGCCGTGCGATCGGATACGCCCAGGTACTCGCCTACCTCGACGGCGAATACGACCTCGCGCACGCTCAGGAACGCACCTTCATCGGCACCCGCCGCTACGTTCGCCGTCAGCGCTCCTGGTTCCGCCGCGACCCTCGCGTGCATTGGCTGGACGGCGCTGCCCCTGACCTCCCCGACACCGCCCTCGAACACGTGCGCCCCCTCCTCGCCCCGGACACCCGAGAACGCTTGGAGCGTTGAGATACGGTTCCGCAGCCGAGCAGCCGGTGAGTTGTGCGGCGATCGATGTTCGGTTCGGAGCGGGTGAGGTTTTTCGGGAATGCCCCTTGACGGAATCCCCGCTTCGGACATGGTGTTGGACGAGATGCGGAGATCCGGGCGGACCCCGGTGACGAGTGGTGTGGTGCGGAACAGGGAGAATGCGGGAGTGTCCGATATCGAATTCACCAAAGGCCACGGCACGCAGAACGATTTCGTGATCCTGTTCGACCCGGAGGCCGAGCTGGATCTCACGGTGAGCCGGGTGGCGGCGCTGTGCGATCGGCAGCGCGGCCTGGGCGCTGACGGTGTGTTGCGGGTGGCGTGGGGTGAACCCCTGGTCGAAGCCGGTGTGCTGGACGCGCTGCCCGAGGGGATCGGTCCGGACGACTGGTTCATGGACTACCGCAACGCCGACGGTTCGATCGCGGAGATGTGCGGTAACGGGGTGCGGGTGTTCGCCCATCATCTGGCGGTGATCGGCGCGGAGACCAGCGGATCGTTCGTGGTCGGGACACGTGCGGGGGCACGGCCGGTGGTCGTGCACGCCGCGGATCGGGTGCACGGTGAGGTCACCGTGGAGATGGGCACGGTGCGGCAACTGGGCGAATCCTTCGCGACGCTCGGTGGTCGGGCGCTGCCGGGCATCGGCATCGACGTCGGCAATCCGCACCTGGCCTGCGTGGATCCGCAACTGACCGCCGAGGCCCTGACGAAACTCGATCTGACCGTGGCCCCCGGCTACGCACCCGAGATGTTCCCGCACGGTGTGAACGTCGAAATCCTCACCGCACTGGGTGATTCCGGCTCCACTGTGCGCGGGGTCGACATGCGCGTGTACGAACGCGGCGTCGGCGAAACGCGTTCCTGCGGAACGGGAACCGTGGCCGCGGCGGCCGCGGCACTGGTGCGCGAGGGCGTCGTGATCGAGCACGACTCCGGTGAGGTGGTCGTGCGGGTGCCCGGGGGAGCGGTCACCGTCACGATCGATCACGGCAGCGCGCGCCTGCGCGGGCCGTCCGAACTGGTCGCCTCCGGCCGCATCGCCGGGCAGTGGTGGGACGAGATCTGATCCTCGTATCGGTCGCGGACGACCGCACCACCCGGACGTGCAGGCCGTGCCGGAAATAACTCGAGTGCATCTTCGTGTTCTGTCGTGGGAGCATGGAGGTATATGAGGAAATCCGAAACGTATGAGTTCACTCCGGTCGACGAGTTGGCCCCGGAGGATACGACCGACCCGGACGAGGATCGTGCGGGCGGCGGCTGGGCTCCCGAACCGACCGTCGGCGAACTGCAGCTCGAGGAGCGCAGCTCGCTACGACGCGTCGCGGGTCTGTCCACCGAGCTCACCGACGTCACCGAGGTCGAATACCGGAAGCTGCGCCTGGAACGGGTCGTGCTGGTCGGAGTGTGGACCGAGGGCACCGCGACGCAGGCTGATGCGAGCATGGCCGAACTGGCCGCACTCGCCGAGACCGCGGGCTCGCAGGTGCTCGACGCGCTGATCCAGCGCCGCGACAAACCCGATCCGGCCACCTACATCGGCTCCGGCAAGGCCGACGAGCTGCGCGCGGTGGTACTCGACACCGGTGCGGACACCGTGGTCTGTGACGGCGAGCTGACTCCCGCGCAGCTGACCGCGCTGGAGAAGGTCGTCAAGGTCAAGGTGATCGACCGGACCGCGCTGATTCTGGACATCTTCGCCCAGCACGCGACCTCCCGAGAGGGTAAGGCGCAGGTCTCGCTGGCGCAGATGGAGTACATGCTGCCGCGGTTGCGCGGCTGGGGTGAGTCGATGTCCCGGCAGGCCGGTGGACGCGCGGGCGGTGCGGGCGGCGGTGTGGGTACCCGTGGTCCCGGTGAGACCAAGATCGAGACCGATCGTCGTCGGATCCGCGAGCGCATGGCGAAATTGCGCCGCGAGATCCGGGAGATGAAGACCGCCCGCGACACCAAGCGGTCGCGACGCACCTCCAGCGGCATTCCGTCGGTGGCGATCGTCGGCTACACCAACGCGGGTAAATCGAGTCTGATGAACTCGCTGACCGGTGCGGGCATCCTGGTGCAGGACGCGCTGTTCGCCACCCTGGATCCGACCACGCGTCGCGCCGCCCTCGAGGACGGTCGCGAGGTCGTGTTCACCGACACCGTCGGCTTCGTCCGGCATCTGCCGACGCAGTTGGTGGAAGCGTTCCGCTCGACGCTCGAGGAGGTCACCGGCGCGGATCTGCTGCTGCACGTCGTGGACGGCTCCGATCCGCTGCCCGGCGAGCAGATCAAGGCGGTGCGCGCGGTCGTCGTCGACGTGCTGCGCGAGACCGGGATCCCGGCTCCGCCGGAGTTGTTGGTGGTCAACAAGATCGACGCCCTGGACCCGATGGAGCTGACCCAGTTGCGCGGGCTGCTCCCGGACGCGGTGTTCGTCTCGGCGCGCAGCGGACAGGGCATCGAGGACCTCCGCGACCGCCTGGCCGATATTCTCGGCGGCCTGGATGTCGAGGTCAGCGTGCTGCTGCCGTACAGCCGCGGCGATCTGCTGTCCCGGATCCACGCGGACGGCAGCATCATCAGCTCCGACCATCAGGAGTCCGGCACCCGGGTCTGCGCGCGCGTTCCGCGTTCGCTGGCCGCGTCGCTGGCCGAATACGCTCACGCGGGATCCGCCGAATCCGAGGGTTTGGTCTCCCAGGACTGATCGCACAAGGCCGAGTCCCACTGAGTCGGTGACTTCTGGCGGAACCCGCATCGGTCTTGCCACGCTGGTCTGATATCGGCCGAAGTGGAGAGTGCTGGTGCGAGGTGTCTGTGCCGGGTGGTGAGGTTCCGCGGCTGTCGGCGTTGGGCGCGGATCCTTCCGCGGTGCTGCGCGTCGTCGGGTATTTCGACCGTTTCGACGAATCCGCCGCCAACGCCGACACCGTGGTCCGGGCCGCGGCGTTGCTGGCGGAATGCCCGGTCGGTGCGGTGTGGTCGTCCGGGACGACGATCCGGTACGACGCGTCCGGGCGGCTCGTGCCGGGTGCCTCCCCGCCGGATGCCTTCGGCGCGGATCCGGCGGTGTGGCTCGAACCGGTGGGTTCCGTGCACCCGCTGCATCCGGTGCTGCTGGATCGGTTGCGGCACTGCCTGCTGATGGTGGCCGTGCGGTTGTCGCTGTCGGGCCCGCTGCATCTGGACGATCCGGCCCTGCTCGAGGTCGTGCTGTCCGAGAAGGAGCGGCGCGAGGATCGGGTGCGGGCCCTGCGGCTGCTGGGTATCGATCCCGAACGCGCGGTGCGGGTGTTCGCGGTGACGGGTCCGGCTACCCAGGATGCGGTGCGGATCATCGCCGAACGGATGTCGGTGGTCAGATCCGCCGTCATCGGTGCGACGACCGCGGTGCTGGTGCTCGATTCCGGTCCGATTCGGCAGATCTCGGATGATCTGAATTCGGCTGTGGTGCAGTCGTTTCCGTCCTTCCGATCGGGGGCGGCCGGGCCGCGGGTCGGCATCGGGGAACGAGTGGCGCCGCTCGCGGCGGCGTCGTCCTGGGAGCAGGCGCGGCGGGCGCTGCGCTTCGCCTCCTCGACGTGGCAGGGCCGCCGGGTGGTCGCCTTCGAGCGACTGGGGTCGCTGGAGTTGCTGGCCGATCTGCCGGTGCAGCGCCTGCTGGGAACGGCAGATATGGTGCGTATCAACGGATTCGCCGAGACCGAGGCGGGTGCGTTGGCCGTCGACACGCTCGAGGCGTTCTGCGTCTTCGGTTCGCTGCGCCGCACGGCCGCGGAACTTCATCTGCATCACAGCACGGTCGCCGCGCGGATCGCGCACGTCGAATCGGTCATGGGCTGGAATGTGGACCAGGCGCTGGATCGGTTCTGCGCGACGCTGGTGCTGACCGTGCGCCGCCTCGCACTGTCCTCGGCCGAGCTGGCGTGCGGTGACCCGACGCGTGTCGGGTCCGGCGACGCATTCCGCCGACGTGCGGCGGATGATCCGGGCGCGGGTGATCGGCGATGATCTCCGAGCACACCCGATGACCCGAAAAGGAGTGTCGCACAATGGCTGTCATCGATCCGGACCGCACCTGGGCCCCGCTGGAGAAGCGGCTGGCCGAGACCACCGACGAACGGCATCGTCGCGTGCTGCGCATCGTCATCGAGCATATGAAGGCCGAGGCCGTGCCCGATCTGGACGGACTCATGCGCACGCTGACGCCCGAGCCGGACTATCACTTCTGGAACGACGGCCGGGACGTCGGCCCGAAGACGTATGCCGGGGTCCGGGACTACTATCAGGCGTTCGTCGAAAGTCGTTCCAACATACTGGAATTCGAGATCGATCGGCTGGTGGTCGACGACCACTGCGTGGTCACCGAGGGTTTCCTGCGACAGATCTATCCGGGCGCGTACGCCGCACAGCTGGGCTTCCCGGTGGACGACCCGGCCGCGGACTATCTGATCGTGTTCCGGCAGCTGCTGCTGTGGCCGATCGACGAGCACGGGGCGATCATCGGTGAGGATTCCTATCATTCGGGTCCGGCCGAGATCCGCAAGCTGTCGCGGGAGGAATTGCCGCAGACGTATATCGAACTCGTGCACGCGGATTCGTAACCGACCGGAGAACGGCTGAGGGAAAGCGAGGTCGAGATGACCGACCACCTGCGCACCGATATCGCGACGATGCTGCTGGATCGGCTGGGCGACGACCGGCCCGGCCTGCTGTCCCGCACCGCCACCTGGACCTGGGACGAGGTGGTGCTGGAATCGGCGGCGCGCGCGGCGCTGGCCCGGGACCTGCGCCGCGACGGCCCTTTCCACATCGGCGTGCTGCTGGAGAACGTGCCGGATTTCGTGTTCTGGCTCGGCGCGGCGGCATTGGCGGGCGCGACCGTGGTCGGCATCAATCCCACCCGCGGCACCGAACAGCTCGGCGCGGACATCCGGTACACCGACTGCCAGCTCATCGTCACCGATTCCGCCGGGCTGGCACGGCTGCGGGATCTGGATACCGGACTGTCGCTGGACCGGTTTCTGCTGGTCGACGATCCGGAGTACGGGCGCGCGGTGCGGGAGCATCGGTGCGAACCGGAGGCCGTCGGGGGACCGGACTCGCTGCTGCTGTTGCTGTTCACCTCCGGAACCACCGGGATGTCCAAGGCGGTCAAATGCTCCCAGGGCCGCCTGACCCGGGTGGCGTACGCGGCGGTCGAGAAATTCGGGCATATCCGCGAGGACGTCGAGTACTGCTGTATGCCGCTGTTCCACGGCAACGCCATCATGGCGCTGTGGTCCCCGGCCCTGGCGGTCGGGGCGACGGTCTGTCTGACGCCGAAATTCTCTGCGTCCCAATTCCTTCCGGATATCCGGTACTACGGCGCGACCTTCTTCACCTATGTGGGCAAGGCACTGGGCTACCTGATGGCCACGCCCGAGACGCCCGACGATGCCGACAACCGCCTGACCCGTGGGTTCGGCACCGAGGCGTCGACGGCGGACCAGGCCGAATTCCGCCGCCGCTTCGGCGCGGAACTGTTCGAGGGCTACGGCTCGAGCGAAGGTTCCGGCATGGTCGCGCTGGATCCGCACTCGCCGCCCGGTGCCCTGGGCCGTCCCGCACATGCCGGGGTCGCGGTCGTCCACCCGGACACGCTGACCGAATGCCTCCGCGCCGAACTGGACGAATACGGCCGGGTCCGCAATCCCGACGAGGCGATCGGCGAGATGGTCGACAAGGCGGGTGCGCTGTCCTTCGAGGGGTACTACAAGAACGACGTCGCCGACGCCGAACGCATCCGTAACGGCTGGTACTGGACCGGTGATCTGGGTTACATCGATACCGGCGGATTCCTGTACTTCGCCGGTCGCAAGGGCGACTGGATTCGGGTGGACGGGGAGAACACCTCGGCGCTGATGATCGAACGGGTGCTGCGCCGTCATCCCGCGGTGATCGCCGCGGCGGTCTACGGCGTGCCCGATCCGCGCTCGGGCGATCAGGTGATGGCGGCGGTCGAGGTCGCCGATCCGGCCTTGTTCGATCTGCGTGAATTCGCCGAATTCCTCTGTGCCCAAGACGATCTCGGGACCAAGGGGACCCCGCGCCTCTTGCGGGTCTCGGCGAATCTGCCGGTGACCGGTTCGAACAAGGTGCTCAAACGGCAGCTTCAGGAACAGGGCTGGCGTACCGACGAGGCGGTGTACCGCTGGTCCGGGCGCGGTGCACCCGAGTACGCCGCGCTGACCGAGCCGGGCAGATCCGCGCTCGAGGCCGAATTCGCCGCGCACGATCGGCAGCGTCTGCTCTGAGAATCCTCTCAGCCGGCGTCGTTACCATGGCGGCATTCGAACGGCCTGCAGGGAGGATTCTTGTCCGAAATCGAGCCGGTAGCGACGGCTACCGCCGACGGTACGTTGACGGATGGCGCGCCGCTACGAATGTCGTTGACCGAGAGCGATATTCGAAGACTCGAGGCGTTCGCGGCGCCGATGCGGGCATGGACCAGTCCGGTATTCCACGGATTGGACAACATTCCCGCGGACGGGCCGGTGCTCCTGGTGGGCAACCACAATTTCCTGGGCATCGATACCCCGGTGCTGTGGCCCGAACTCGCGCGCACGCGAGGGCGGCTGCTGCGCGGTCTCGCCGAGAACGTGCTGATCACGGTGCCGGGTGTGCGGCATCTGCTGCAAAGTATCGGGTGCGTGCGGGGCAATCGCGAGAATTGCCGCACGCTGCTCGAAGAGGGGGAGATGGTGCTGGTCTTCCCGGGCGGCGGGCGCGAGGCCGTGCGTCGCAAGGGGGAGAAGTACGTCCTCAAATGGGAGGGCCGCACCGGTTTCGCGCGGATGGCGATCGAGACCGGCGCGCCGATCGTGCCGTTGGCGATGATCGGCGCGGACGACGTCTACGACATCATCTTCGACGGCGACGATCTGGCCATGCGCCCGGTGCGGATGCTCGTGCAGGCGCTGGGCATGCGCGGCAATCTGACGCCGCCGCTGGTTCGTGGCCTGGGCCGGACGCTGCTGCCCAAACCCGAGCGGTTCTACTACGCGGCGGGCACACCCATCGAGACCACCCCGTGGGCCGACGCCCCGGATCTGGACAAGGCCGCCGAGGATCTGCAGGCGGTGGTGCGCAAGGCGCTCGAGGAGGAGTTGCGTTTCCTGTTCGCCGAGCGGGAGCGTGACCGCGGCAGGACCCTGTGGGGCCGGGTGCGCGGGTCGATCGGCCTGTAGCGCCCGCGCTACGGGAAGGTTTACCGCGGTTCGGATGGCCGCTCTCGTCGCCTGACCACCGTGTCACGCAGTTGGGACTACTTTTTCCAGGATCGAAGTAAACGGTGATTCGACTTCCATGTACCGTATGGGCAGAGGCGAGGTAGCCCATGTGGTCACAAGGAGGTTGGCGTGGAGCGCACCCTTTTCGAACCGGAGCACGACCTGTTCCGGGAGTCGTACGGCAAATTTCTCGAGCAGTACGTCGCACCGAACCATGCGCAGTGGGAGCAGGAGGGCGTCGTCGACCGGCAGGTCTGGCTCGAGGCCGGTAAGCAGGGATTCCTGGGCATGGCCGTGCCCGAGGAGTTCGGCGGCGGCGGTGTGAAGGACTTCCGCTACAACGCGATCATCACCGAGGAGACCGCCAAGGGGCAGTACTCGGGCCTGGGATTCACGCTGCACAACGACGTGATCGCCCCCTATCTGCTGGAACTGGCGAACGAGGAGCAGAAGCAGCGCTGGCTGCCCGGTTTCTGTTCCGGTGAGATCATCACCGCCATCGCCATGACCGAACCCGGCACCGGGTCGGATCTGCAGGGGATCAAGACCCGCGCGGTCAAGGACGGCGACGACTGGATCCTCAACGGCGCCAAGACATTCATCACCAACGGCATCAACTCCGACATAGTGATCGTGGTCGCCCAGACCGATCCGGAGAAGGGGTCGATGGGCTTCTCGCTGTTGGTCGTCGAGCGCGGTATGCCCGGTTTCGAGCGCGGTCGCAATCTGGACAAGATCGGCCTCAAGGCGCAGGACACCGCCGAGCTGAGCTTCACCGACGTCCGGGTTCCCGGCAAGAACCTGCTGGGCACCGAGGGGATGGGCTTCATCCACCTCATGCAGAACCTCCCGCAGGAGCGGCTGTCCATCGCCGTGATGGCCGCCGCGGCCATGGAGGGCTGCCTGGACATGACCATCCAGTACGTCCGCGACCGCAAGGCTTTCGGCAAGCCCATCGGCGCCCAGCAGAACACCCGCTTCGTCATGGCCGAACTCGCCACCAAGACCACCGCGGTCCGCGTCCTGGTCGACAAGTGCATCGAGGCCCTCAACGACGGCAAACTCACCGTCGAGGAGGCCGCCATGGCCAAGTGGTGGAGCACCGAGGAAGAACTCGACCTCATCACCAAGTGCCTGCAACTCCACGGCGGCTACGGCTACATGCGCGAATACCCCATCGCCAAGGCCTACATGGACGCCCGCGTCCAGACCATCTACGGCGGCACGACCGAGATCATGAAGGAGATCATCGGGCGTTCGCTGAAACTTGCCTGACAGGGGGGTTCCGGGGTCAGGAGGCGGCCTCCGTCCCCTTTTGGCCCCCTTCCAGATCTGAAAGAGCCCCGTTTCGAGGGGGTGCCCTACTGGGGTATCCCCCTCGGGGCGGGTGAAGACACTCTCGATTGCGTCCCTCGTGTGAGCATTCTGATCCGGCCACGGATGCGTGTAGACGTTCAACGTCAGGGAGTCCAGGAAACTCCTGGCACGCCCTACCGCGTTCGCCTGTATCGGTCGCATCCAGCGCCTCGTCGATGACAAGGACAGCGACCTGACTGACGTTGTTACCCAGGCACATTCGTACGGTGGCGTGGATGCCGGTCGAATCGCTGTGCAGGGACGGCTCGAGGTCGGCCCGCATCACCGCCTGCAGCTGCAAATGACCTGTGCCCCCAACAGCCACGGGCATGAACGTGCAGGTCGCGTGCGACCTGCACGGCAACCTGGTATGGATCTCCGACCCGATCGACGGCAACCACCACGACAGCTTCTGCCTGACCAGGTCCGGAGTCCTCGACGGACTCGAGTCGGGATTGTCGCCGGCGGACAAGGGATATCTCGGAAGCGGCATGATCACGCCATTCCGCAAGCCGCCCGGTGGAAAGCTTCTCGACTCGCAGAAGGAGTTCAACACCGCGATAAACAAGATCCGATGGACTTCCACAAAAGTGCTGCTGAATAAGCGTCCATGATATGGCAGTGTGGAAAGTGGAAATATCCGCCAGTCGGCGGATATTTATGAATCCGAGGGCGGTTTCGATGCGGCGTTGCCCCTATTTTCGGGGCTCTGGGCAATTCGCCCGCGCGGATGTACCATTTGCAATGTGAGGGAGAGGATTTCGGCACATCTGTCGATGGGGTCGGGGGCACGTGGGCGGGCATGGCTACGCAGGCGACGAAGCGTGAGGTGTGTTTCAGTGCTTGTTGTCGCCATTGTCAGGCGGGCCGAGACAGTGGGTCTTGCGCCCGGGTGACTTTTAATCTCCACGGGAGAAACTAAAACTCTATATTGAGGAACTCGTTCGATGGTAATGTCATTGTACGATGAGCTGGAGCCGCTGCTTACCAAGCTTGGGCAACTGGCCGACAGTACATTCGAGTATAATATGTCCCAACCATCCGCGTTGTCTCCAGAGCAGACTCAGCAGGTGGTGAGGGATTTCAATAGTGATCTATCATGCCTCATTGCTCGATTCCGCGGGTACTATTCGCTGGACGGACCCGATCTGGCTCAGGTTGCTGATCAGTTCACTGTTTCCTCGGATCAGTGGACGTCGCCGGTGAGTTTTTCCGCGTTCTGTTGTATCGCACGGGCCGTCGCGAATGTCAACGATGTGGGGAGAATGATCCACTATGGGCTGTGGCAAGGTCAGGGGGCGAAGGCATTCTGCGATAATTTCCTGAATCTGTTCCAGCCAACCGCTCAAGTCCACGGCCTGTGCGCTCGAGAATTGGCCATCAGCGCGAAGGCGCTCGCTGATGCGGTCGAGCAGGCCAAGGAATCCGTCCTGTGGATCTGCAAGGAAATGATTCGATTTCTCGGCGGAGGGGGTGACGCTGGGGTGCCGCCCGGTTCGTACGAACCAGATGGCAATACGACTATCGGATTCGCCGGGATCCTCATCGGCGCGGTCCAGGTATTCGCCGGAGTGTTCGAACCTGAAATTGACTTCGCCGATATACTGCTCAGCGCTACCGGGACTGCCTTCGGCATAATCACGGAATCGAAGTCTCCTTTCCCGAAGGAACCCATCGGCCTTGCGGACTCGGGCACAAACCCGCAAGTCGCATCGGAGCTCATCCATAACGCGTGGACGGCGTTGGACGGACTCGATAGGAACATCGCCGAGTTCGACCAGAAGATCGGACGGGGACTCGAGACCGACCTCGACAAGTCCGGGCCTTTCAGCAGCTCGTTCGCTCGGCTACAGGACCCGCACCTGCAGTCCTCGGCGTTTCAACTGAACGTCCAGGGATTCGATGACGCCGACGACCCGGTTGTCGTCGACCTCGTCCGGCTGTACAACGCCGGGTATCGCACCCTGCCGGCAGCCGCTGAGCAGTACCGCAACGCCGCGGGGGTCTGTTCGGCAGCGCGGATCGTCGGTGTGGATCACCAGTTCCCGAGTGCGGTGCAGAAGTTCAACGAGGCGGCGGACACACTCGACCGACTGTTGACCACAGTCGTCGGCGAACTCACCGAATCCGCACAAGCAATGGTGCACGCGGCCACGACATACCGCGAGGCCGACCAACACGAATCCGCTGAGGAATTCACTACGATCCAGGGGCTGGTGCGCGATATCCCGCCACCGGGCAGCTTCGCGGCCCAGGACCAGTACACACCGCCTGGATGGCTTGCAGACCTGTACCAACCACCTGGATGGCTTCCATGAGGCCGGACTTCGGATCGGCTGACAAGCGTTCGTGCTGACCCACAGTGCGGTCGGGTGACCGGGTGACGGCGATCGGCGTCACCGCCGCGTCGATCACCGGGCCCACGAACGCCGGGCCGTCCAGACCGCCCGCCGCGAATCCGAAATCTGCCACGCCATCGACGACGAGTACCGCAGCTTCCATGTCGTAAAGAGTGCGGAATCTGTCGGAAGCGACACCATGCAGCGGCGATCTTTCTCCCTATCGTTCATATATGACTCGTTTGCGACATCTCGCCACTGAGTCGACGGCCTACCCGGCACGAGCGCTCCATCATCCGATGGTGCGGATGCGCGCCGAGGTAGCTTCCGGAACGAGGGGACGAGAATGCGCATCAATTGCAGCCGCTGTCGCACAGTCGAATACACGGTCGCGCCGGCGGACGCGAGCCGTGGTGTGATCGATCTCGAGCCGATGGTGGTGAGCACGACGACGGGTTTCGCCGACTGCCTGCTGGTCCGGGTAGGTGTCGAGCGCGGGGATGCGGCGCTGGCCGATGTCGCCGCGAGGGTCGTGGACCGCATGGCCGTTCGGACGGACGCGGCGATCACGGTCATCGACGGCTTCGCGCGGCGCACGCTGGCGCGAGGAAGCGATCGGCACTACTGCCGAGGGCGGGGCGCCGGCACCGCCGAGGTGTTGCGGGAGCTGGCGGAGGGACTGGAGGAAAGTGGCCACGCCGTGCATCTCGTATCGGCAGGATGGAACAAGAGCTGGGATGCCGAGCTGCTCGAATCTGCGGGCGCCCAATGCGTGGTCGATCTGACCGAGGGCAATGAGCCGGTCGTCTGGAGTTCGGAGAACATCTGCGGGTGGAATTCGCGGTGTGGTCCGCTGTTTCGACCATAGTCGATTCCGGTTCGCCGCTCCCCTGAGAGCGGGATCACCCTGCGGTGTCGGCGATTTCGCCGACACCGGACGAGAGCCCCGCGAGCAGGCTCGCCGCCGTCGTCTGGAACATGTCGAGATCGCCGTACAACCGGGCCACCAACATCGAGCCTTCCAGGCAGCTGATGATCATGTGTGCCTTCTCGCGCGGAGATTCGGCGAAGGTGAGTGTTCGTTCCCGCTGTCCCTGCGTCAGTACCTCGGAGAGCCACTCCTTGTTTCGTTCGAAGAAGTGGACCACCGATTGCTGCATGGGCTCGGACAGCGTCGTGTGTTCCGCGGCGAGCATGCCGCACAAGCACATTCGCTCCTCGCGCAGGACGCCCGCGTACAGGCTCGCATAGTGCTCGAGCCGGGCGGGGGCGTCCCGATCATCGACCGCCGACAGCGCCTCGAAGAACCGTTGCTCGTACCGCTGCACGAGTGCCAGGCCCAGCTCAGCTTTGCTCGGAAAGTGGTAGTGCAGAGCGGGTTTGGAGATCGACAGAGTTGCGGCGATGTCGGCGTAGCTGAACCCGTTGAACCCGCGACTCTGCACGAGTCGCTCAGCGACGTCGAGGATGTGTGACGACGTGGGGCGTGGCGTCATTGTCCTGTGCCTCTTGACTAGCGGGCGGGTACTGGTGAGAATCTGACCTACTGGTAAATCAGTGTATGTCGAGCGATCCGATACGACGTCAGTCTGTTCTGCGAAGTTGTTGCAGCGTAACCGATGTCGGTTGCGCGCCGAGCATCCGCTCTCGCGGTCGGGGGTTTCACTGGATGTGCCGAGCAGCGAACTCGACCTGGGAGGAGGGCGAGTCTGGCCAACGCCGTGGGGCAACGGATCTCGCCCGTGCGACATCACTCGCCCCACTCGGCTTCCCAGGCGGCAGGAACAATGCGAGAACTCAGCGAAATCGAACCCACTGCTGCGCTGGTGGAGGAGTCCGGCGCGGGTGAGCCGCTCGAATATCTTCCGTTCGACGGTCCGGACAGCCGCTTGATCGGCCGGCGGGACGAACTCGATCGGATGGTGCAGCGGATCGACAGGGTGGTCGCGGGGGCGGGCGGGATCGTCCTGGTCGAGGGCGAATCGGGCATCGGCAAGACCGCGATGCTCACCGCGGCCGCGCGGCTCGCATCCGCGCGCGGCATGCGGGTGCTGTGGAGTGAGGCGAAAGAGCTCGAGCAGCGTGTGCCACTCGCGGCGATGAGGCCACTGCGGGTCGCGATCGACGCGGCGGCGTCCGCACCGGAGTTCCCGCCGATGCCGGAGGGGCGCAGTGCCGTCACCGCGATGGTGATCCGGCACGAGATGGGAATCATCGAGGACCTGCTCGTGAAGACCGAGAATCACTGTGCCGCAGGTCCGTTCGTACTGATCGTGGACGACGCGCACTGGGCGGATTCGTCGAGCCTGCTGGCGCTGCAACGACTGGGAGAACTCGTCCAGAGGCTGCCGCTGCTGATCCTGCTCGCCGTCCGGCCGCTGCCGCGTGCGCGCCACCTGTCGGTGCTGCTCGCCGAATTCGAGTCGGGGGGCGCCGAACTCGTGCGGCTCGGCCCGATGAGTGATTCGGAAGTTGCCGTGCTCGTGGAACTCTCACTCGGATCCGTTGCCGGGCCGCTGCTGTCGGCGGCTGTCTCCAGGGCGGGTGGTAATCCGCTGTACATCACCGAACTGGTGGCGGGACTGCTGCAGGCGGAGATGATCGAATCCGGGGAAATCACCTCGGACACGACGACTTTCGCGGTGAACGGACCGAAGGATATTCGCCTACCCGAATCGCTGACCGATGTGATCGTCCGGCGGCTGGATCATCTTCCGGCGCGATCGCGGCAGATCCTGTCGATGGCAGCCGCATTGGGGCAGGGCGTCGAGGCGATCGAGCTGTCCGAGGTCCTCGAGGCCCCACTCATCGACGTATGGAACGTGATCAGTGTGGCGGTCGCCTCGGGAATCCTGGTTCGTTCCGGCGCCGAGCTGAGCTTCCGGCACGACCTGATCCGTCAGGTGCTGGCCGACCAGCTTCCACCCGCCACGCGGGTGACGTTGCAGTTGCGAGCGGCGCGGGTGCTGATGTCGATCGAGGCGCCGGTAGAGCGCATCGCAATGTACCTGCTGACGGGTGACGGGCCGCTCGAGGCGACCGTGGTGGAGTGGCTGGTGGATGTCGCGGAGAGGTTGACCGGTCGTGCACCGGAATTGGCGGCCGGACTGCTCGCCCGGGGCCTCGAGACGCCGGGCCTCGATGCGAGGTGCTACGACGAGTTGCGGCTCTGGCAGGTCAGGGCGCTGTTGTGGAGCGGGAACCCGACCAGGGCCGAGGCGGTGGCGCGGGAGGCGTTGTCGCAGGGCGCCATCGCGGCCGGTCGACAGCAGGAGGTCGGCAACCCGCTGCGCTGGCTGCTGGCCCACGCGTGCTTTGCTCGCGGAAACCTACTCGACGCCGTCGCGGTCGTCGACTCGGTGCTTGCCCGCCCCGGCCTCACGGCACTGCAGGAGGGGCAATTCCACGGATTTCGTGCTCTGTGCTGTGTGCTGCTGGAACGGTTCGATATTGTCGAAGAGGCATCGGCACGGGCGATTTCAACCGGTGCAGCCTGCGAGGATCCGGTCGCATGGGGACTGGGTTCGTTCGCGCTGGGCTTGTTGCGATTCCATCAGGGATTTCTGGATGAGGCGCAGCAACTCGGTGATCGGCTGATGCGGAATTTCGAATCCAGTGGGCGCCCGCGACTGTCCCACATCCAGCCCTATTCGCTGAGCGGTCGTTGTCTGGCCGAGTCGGACCGGTACGTGGTCGCGGAAAAGACACTCGAGCGGGCGATTCGGTACAGCGAGCACAACTCTGGAGTGTTTCTCGGCTTGAACCGGTTGGCACTGGCGCAATTGCACTTTCTGCGAGGCCGCTGGGACGAATCCCTGATCGGACTGCGCGCCTGCCGGGAGATACCGGACGTGTCCGGCCATGCCGCACCCGCCAAGTGGTTGGAGGCTCTCGTCGCGGTGCACCGCGGCACGTTCGTCGGCGCCCCGGAATCGCTGGCCGCTCCCGATGATCGGGAGTGCCCCAGCTATCGGCACCTGCGCCCGTGGGTGCAGGCGCTGATATATGAGACGCAAGGTGATTCGAGCGCGGCATTCGACACGCTGTGGGGCCTCTGCGGGGAGTTCGAGGACGGACTGCTGTCGGCCATGGCGTATCACGTATTTCCGGATCTGGTGCGAGTGGCGTTCGTGGCCGGGCGGATGGACATTGCCGGCAAGGTCGCTGCCGTCGCGGATCTGGTGGATGCGCGTCATTCCACACCCAGCCGGCGCGCCACGGCGGCGCTGTGTCACGGGCTGGCCGAGGGCGACGCCGCGCTTGTCGCCCAGGCCGTCGAATCGTTCCGGGAGGCCGGTCGCCCCTGGTATCAGGCACAGGCGAACGAACTGCTAGCGCCCCTGCTCGTGGGCGAGGGGCGGGAGGCGCAGGCTCGGTCCGCATTGGACGACGCCGTCGAGTTGTACGCCGGGTTCGGCGCCGAATGGGATATCGCCCGGGCCGAGGCACACCTGCGGGAATTCGGGATCCGCCGTGGCCGGCGTGGTCGCCGCAACCGTCCGAAGAACGGTCTGCAGGCACTCACACCGACCGAGCAGAAGGTTGCCCTATTGATAGCGCACGGGCTCTCGAACCCCGAGATCGCCACCAGAATGTTCGTCTCGCCCCGCACCGTCCAATCGCACATCTCGAGCATCCTGACGAAACTGCGACTGCAATCGCGGATTCAAGTGGCTGTTGCCATAGCCACCCAGGGATGACGCCGGGCCTGCGTCTCGGCGGCGTGGCTGTAGAGCGACTCCACATCGGCGAAGTAGTGGAACGCAGGCCTCGTCGCCACCCCGGCGCGCTCGGCCACGGCCTTCGCGGTGGGTTGCAGGACTCTGCGATATAAATTGTTTACGGTGGTGTTCATGCAGGTCCTGCGCACGCCCGACGATCGCTTTGCGGAGTTGCCCGATTTCCCGTTCCGGCCGCGCTATGTCGACGTGGAGGGGGACGACTCCCGGCTGCGGGTGCACTATCTCGACGAGGGCCCGGACGGCGGCGAGGTCGTGCTGTTGCTGCACGGCGAGCCGTCCTGGTGCTTCCTCTACCGGCACATGATCCCGGTGCTCGTGGACGCGGGGCTGCGTTGTGTCGCACCCGATTTGGTGAGTTTCGGCCGCAGCGACAAACCCGGCGACCGCGCCGACTACACCTACGCCCGCCACGTCGAATGGATGCGCGAAGCGCTTTTCGACCGGCTGGATCTGTCGTCGATCACGCTCGTCTGCCAGGACTGGGGTGGCCTGATCGGGCTGCGACTGGTCGCCGAGCACCCGGATCGGTTCGCCAGGGTGGTGGTGGCCAACGCCGGACTGCCGACTGGGACCTCGAAACTGACCGACGCTTTCCTTGCCTGGCAACAGTTCTCGCAGGAGTCCGCGGACTTCCCGGTCGGCGGCATCGTCGCGGGCGGCTGCCGGACGGCGTTGTCCGCGGATGTGATCGCGGCCTACGACGCGCCGTTCCCGGACGAAACGTACAAGGCCGGCGCCAGGGCCTTTCCGCTGCTGGTCCCGACCAGGCCGGACGACCCCGCGGCCCCGGCCAACCGCCGGGCGTGGGAAGAATTGTCCCGCTTCGACAAACCGTTTCTCACCGCGTTCTCCGACGGTGACCCGATCACCCGCGGCGGCGACCGGCAATTCCGTCAGCAGATTCCCGGAGCGTCCGGGCGACCGCACACGATCATCGAGGGCGGCGGGCACTTTCTGCAGGAGGACAAAGGCCCCGAATTCGCTGCCGTGGTGGCGCAGTTCGTCGAAAACCCGGGACGGTGACCGACATGCTCACCCCGCGGGTGACGGCCTGGCAGCGCGCCGGAACGGTCGAACAGGTTGCGGGCCATAGCATTTTCGTGCGCGAGCGTGGCGGATCGGCCGATCGGGCTCCGCTGGTGTTCCTGCACGGATATCCGTCGAGCTCCTACGACTGGCGAGACGCCTTCGACCTGATCGACGGGCACCGGCTGATGGCGTTCGACTTCCTCGGCTTCGGGCTCTCCGACAAGCCGCGCGACCAGCTCTACACGCTGGCCACCCAGGCCGACATCGTCGAGGAATTGACGCGACGATTCGCGGATGAACCGGTGGTCCTGGTGGCACACGACATGGGCAGCTCGGTCGCGACCGAACTCCTCGCGCGCGACATCGACGGGCGGCTGTCGTTCCCGCTGCGCTCGGTGTTGCTGTTCAACGCCAGCCTGGTGCGCGAGCAGGCGAGCCTGCTGCGCGGACAGAAGCTGCTGCTGAGCCGGATCGGCCCGCTGTTCACACGGCTGACCACACAGTCCGGGTTCACCCGCCAGTTCGCGGGCATCTTCTCCGCCGAACACCCCCTCGACGCCGACGAGGCCGCCGACCAGTGGTCGCTGCTGGCCCGGTACGACGGCCACCACATGTTGGACAAGCTCATCCACTACAACCGCGAACGCGTCACGCCGCCGACCGCGGGCCGCTGGCACGACGCCCTGCGCTCCTGGCCAGGCAGACTCGAACTGGGATGGGCCGGAAAGGATCCCATCTGTACCGACGCCGTGCTCGAAGCCGTGCTCGCCCTTCGCCCGCACGCCGAACTGACGCGGTTGCCGGGGCTCGGGCACTACCCGCAGATCGAAGATCCCCGCACGGTCTGCCAACTCGTCCAACGACACGCATCACGGGACTGAGCGCCGCCAACAAGACCTCTGGGCTCTGCTGAGCCCGCACAGAACAGCTCGGCAATGGAGCCATCTGGCTCAATGATGCGGAGCACGACAGCTCGACGACCGGCAGCTCACCAAAAGCACCGCGCGGCATGAGTTTTCACTCCCGCGAATACCTCGGGGCGCTCGCCCGCGCTCGATGCGATCAACAAACGCCGCAATGGCATCAACGCTACAAGCTCCGCGCCCATGCTTCGACTCATCGATCTCGAAACCGACCGCCACCACCGGCCACCGGATGCCATACAGTCGGGTTATACAGCGTGCCAACATATCCGGTTCGGGACCGGCATGGGAGATGAGTACGCTGATTTCGTTCTCGCCGCCGCGGAGGCCGAACTCGGCGGGCAGCAGCAGCGATTCGACGAGCAGCCGGCGATGCTGCGCACCGAGCTGAGGCGCGCGCCGATCCCCGGCTCGACCCAGGACCCTCGGTGATCGTCAAGGCCGCGAAAGATTTGGTGTGTCGGCCTGCACGGAGGGTGGCAAACGCGGTTGAATGATAGTGATCGACGAGTTCTTCCTGCATGCTCCCGCCGCTTCTGAGTGCCATCCGGGCGGTTGGTCACGCCAGCATCATCTCAGCATCCGAGAGGACAACGAACGTGAGCATGGTTCTCGCCGCACATGAGATGTACACCACGGTGCTTGCCCAGATCGGCAACCCCACCCCGGAGACCCCGCCGGTGGCGGACAAGCTGCTCAAGATGGTCCATTACTTCACCTGGTTCACTCTGCTCTCCGGCGTCAGCGCCGTCACCTACGGCGGCGGCAGGTTCGCCTGGGAGAAGTGGAACGGCGGCAGCCTCGAGTCGCCGAAGATGGTGGCGGGAGCGATGATCGGCGGCGCCACCGTCACCAGCGCCGGAACCATCATGAACTCCGTCATCGGCAGCTGAGCCGATCCGCTCGTGCCCGGGTGATCGAGCGCGAGCGGCCTGCGCGCCGCCGCCCGGCCGACCAGCAGGATTTGCTACACCAAGGCGGTGCGCGTCTACGGGCGGTGCCCGGAATGCGGTGTCGAGCGTCCTCTGCCCGGCGAAGTTGCTCTGGTCAGTCCTGCCTCCCAGGCGTAGGACGATGAGATCGATCGGATGCCCGAGTCGGAAGAGAATCCTGGCTGAGGCACTCTGCAAGTAGCGGGCTGTGGTGAGTCACCGCAGTTGAGGGCGTAACGGGTTTCGCCTGTACGAATCAGGAAGCCGATAGTTGCACAGTGACCTATGGTTCCGGTCACAATCAGTCCGCTGCCCCGCCCCGGAATCCGTTCCTGTGTTCACGGTGTCCCTGGCGGGACGCAAATATGGGCAACCTGAAAACACCTGGTCATCGCAGGTTTGCATCCGGTCTGAGATCGCGATCTAACGTAGGTAGGCCGATCGCTGTGATGGCGACTGGTGGCCGTCGAGGTGCGTGCAGGCCACCGCCCTGATCAAGCCGGTGTGGCCGGGGCGCCTCTCATAGACGCTGGTCTTCGGCTTCCCAATCTGTACCGCGTCTGTACCGGGACCGGCATCGAGTCGATTGCGGCGCAGGCTCCTGCGCCTGATGGTCATGACCGGATGCGGGCACCCGGCCGTGAGGTGCATCAAGATCCCAAACCCGCACCGTGTCGTCGAGGCTGCCGGTGACGGCGACCGGGTGTTCGTCGAGGGTGGTGCAGGTCACCGCCCCAACCGAGCCGGTGTGGCCGGTGAGAACGGAGTGTTCGGTGCCAGTGGTCAGTATGGCGTGGGCCGCGCTGAGCACCGCCCACTGAACGAAATTCCCGCAACGCCACGCGAATTCACCCGGTCCGCAGTAGTGTCTGGCTCGGTGCTCGAAGTTGGCCCAGGCGATGCCGCCCATTCATCCGGTCGGCGCGTGGTGGCCATCACCCGACGTAGGAGTGATCCCCGGGACCTCCGGGGGAGAACGTTAGGAAGAAAATGGCTCGTCAAGCCCTGGTCAAGACGGCACGAGTGCTCGTCGTGGGCGCCCTGCCCGTTGCCGCGATGGCAGTGTTCGCCGGCGGAGCCTCCGCCGATGCGAGTGTGCCCACGGCGCCGGCTGTTACCCAGTCGATTGCGGCGGGTGTTCCGCTGGAGCCGGTTACCACCAACCCGCACGCCCAATACCCGGATCCGGTCCTCAACGGCGCCGCTGGCGGTGCGGCCATCGGTTCGGCCACCGGATCGTTCATCGATCCGCTGCCGACGCTGCTCGGCGCGGCGATCGGCGCTGGCGTGGGCGTCGCGCGTCCCGACCTGGTTCCGCAGATCCTGCCCTGATCCTGTCACCTGCCGGGCTGGAGGGCTCTGTCGCAGATTCCGTGAAATCTGTTGCTGTTCAGGCGATATGAGTGTCACTGTTGGTCAAGCCATTGTCGTTGTTTTCCGTGCGGTTACTACAGAACGCCAGTAGTCCGCGACGTGGTGCGCGACCAGATGCGTTCCGAGCGCCGTACCGAAAATCGCTGCCTGGTCGGTCATTCGGAGATTCTTCCGGTGTCGTGACTTTCGAGGTACCGCCACTGGATGCGGGTGATGGTGGACTCGGGGGTGCAGCCGGTATGGGAGCGACAGAAGAAGTCGACGAACTCGGCCGGGCTCATCTGCGGAAAGCCCTCGGCGGCGACCTCTTCCGAAGTGATGAGGTCGAGGCGCTCGCGCCGCACCGCGGTGACTTCGACGTCGACGATCCGTACCAGCGGCTCCCACTTGCGGCGGCCCATGACTTTGCGGCACAACGTCAGTCGCGTGCCGGGCTGGAGGATGAGCCACCCCATCCGGCGGGTGACGGTCTTGCTGCGGTCCCTGCGTTCGATGCGGTGTTCGCCGTCCGGGTACGGAACACGCCGCGCGTTGCTCAACCTGCAGGTTGTGCGGCCGAGTCGGTCTTGCGTGGGTACAGGAAGAGCATGATGACGGCTGCCACAATCCCGCCGACGAGCGACGCAACGATGAACAACCACAGCTGGCTCAGTGCGTCACCGCCGACGAAGCGAGCCAGCGCGCGCACGCCGCGGCCATCGCGGAGAGGATCACCATGCCGGAAGGCCACGAGACCGGTGGACGACTACCGACCACGATCGACACCACTACCCCGCACGAGGCACGCTTCTACGACTACTGGCTCGGCGGCGTCGACAACTATCCGGCCGATCGCAGGCTTGGTGACGAGATCGCCGCGCACATCCCAGGCATCCGCAGCATGGCGCAG
This sequence comes from Nocardia jiangxiensis NBRC 101359, assembly GCF_000308615.1. Taxonomy (GTDB): domain Bacteria; phylum Actinomycetota; class Actinomycetes; order Mycobacteriales; family Mycobacteriaceae; genus Nocardia; species Nocardia jiangxiensis. The sequence goes on along the minus strand of NZ_BAGB01000047.1, from coordinate 132,208 downwards.
GCGAACCGCGCTTTCCTGGGCCGCACCGTGCGGTACGCGATCACCGACCTGGGCATCACCCAATTCCTCGATATCGGCACCGGCCTGCCGACCGCGCGCAACACCCACCAGGTCGCGCAGGAGGTGAATCCCGCGGCGCGCATCGTGTACGTGGACAAAGATCCGCTCGTGCTGGCCCACGCCCGGGCCCTCATGAAGAGCACGCCCGAGGGCCGGACCACCTTCATCCATGCCGATCTGCGTGAGCCCGAGTCGATTCTGCGCGATCCCGAACTCACGCGGACTCTGGATATGGACCGGCCGATCGGGATCATGCTGATCTCGGTGCTGATGTACTTCCGCGACTCCGACGGGATACACGATATTGTCGCGCGGTTCCTGGACGCCGTCCCGCCGGGGAGTTCCCTGGCAGTCAGTCACGCCACCGCGGATTTCAATACCCGGGGCGCCCAGCGCGCCGCGGAAGCCGCGGAGCGCAGCGGCATAACCATGATCACCCGTAACCGCACGGAGACCGAAAAGTTTTTCGCCGGAACACATCTGCTGGCGCCCGGCGTCACGACGCTGGAGGAATGGCATCCCGAGCTGGCGGAGGTTCCGCTGTTCGACGTCGAGCCCCATACGGGTCCCGCCTGGGCCTGGTGCGGAATGGGGCGCAAACCCTGAAGCCACGGTTTACATTGCCGCCATCCACGCATTCACCCGATGGCTGGCCCGCTGTCGCGGGCCAGTCGCCGGGTGAGGGTGTGGATCTCGGCGAGGTAGACCATGGCCTCGTGGTGGTCGGGGCGGGTTTCGTAGTCGCGGACACAGCGGCGATGTTTGACCAGCCAGCCGAACGTTCGTTCTACCACCCAGCTACTAGTTACGTGGAATCTGTCCACAGGGAAGATGGTCCCCTGCGGAACGACCACGGACTAGGGAGAAACCTTGGGCAGCAAGGTGGTACCGGAGGAGAAGTGGCCGGTGCTCGGCCGGCACGAGCGGGCGGCCGAGTGGCTGCGGGTCTGGACTGATCTGCGGCGGGCGCCGATCACCGGTACAGGCCTCACCATATGGTCACCGACGCCGGAGATCGCACCCAGCACAGGAGCCAGGCGAAAGATTGAGGCTAGAGGGATAAGCATTTGTGGGAGGCCCCGGCTCGTCACCTGCTGAACCGAAACTCCTGGCGGACTTGATCGTTGAGCGTACGTGAGTGATGCGGACTTGTGGACCTCCTGACAACCGCTGCTGCCCAGCACGCCGATACCGATGGCGTGTCCTGGCCGCGGCCGCAGTATGGAGATCTACAGTCGATTTCGGATCGAAGCATTATCCGTGTTCGACGTGGAAGACGGGCTAATCGCATGGCTGCCAAGTTCGAGTTGTACAAGGACACCGCCGGCAAATTCCAGTTCAGGCTCAAGGCGGGCAACGGCGAGATCATCGCCCAGGGACATGCCTACGAGAGCAGGGGCGCTGCCCTCGACGGCATCGAGTCGGTCATGAAGTACGCGCCAGTGGCCGGGACCGACGACCAGACCTAACCCACTGTGCTGATAAGTGGGATCTGCGGCGATTCGGAAGCGTCTCTATCCACAGGCCGAGCGTAGGAGGACAGCGGGAACCGGGTGTAGAGCTGTTCGATCGGCGTCCAGACGCTGGACGGGTTGTCCCGACGGTGATTGCGTGGATTCACGACGGCGCATCAGCATGTGCGCGTGCTGTAGCAGTTCGTCCAAGAAGTTGCGGGCTTGGGCGAGTTCGTTGTTGCGCCGAGCACATTTCCGAGTTGCCGTCGAATGGACAACGCGGTTTGGCGCGCCTCATCTCATCGGCTATGGCGACCACTGGCCGTTTGAAACCAGGCCTTTCGCCGATCGTTTGCCGATTGGCCCACTGCGAGCGGTTACCCGACGATGTGAAGTTCACCCAGCACGTCGCCCGGATGCCGCGCTCCGCGATGACACTGGTACTCGACACCATTCGCGAACTTCGTTTCCGAGTAAGCCATCCGGCACTCTCGCCGCGAGTGCTGGAGGGCAGAGCCCCGGCGTCCAGAGACTCGAACTCTCGGACACCGGGGTTATTGGTTGCGGCAGCCCTGCCGGTTGACCCATGCCTGGGTGTCGCGGGTTCGAGTGGGGTATCGGGTCCTGGGGGATGTGGAGACCGGGCGGCGTGGCGTATCGGGAAGGACCACAGACATTCCAGGTCAGGCTCGGTATTCTGCCGGGCCTGTTGCCGCCGATCGGTTGACGCTCCTGGTGGAGTATCCGGTTATCCCCGCGAGGTCCGTGCGACAGCACGCACAATGGCTTCCTTGAATCGAGCCGCGATCCGGCCGGTCAGGACGAGCCGGGCAAGCGTGTCGTCGGCATGCACGAACTGGATCACACCATCGTGCCGGCCCAGGCTGACGCAGTGGAATTAGTACTTGAATCGCAGTGGCGCTGGTTCTTTACCACGCGACCGGGGCGAGCGCCGCACCGGCATACGTGCCGGCGGGGTTGGCGGTCGCGCATGCCATCCGCAACTCTCGTCCGTCGGGACCGGTGACTCCTTGTTCGAAGGGCCGATACTCTCCAGACCGAACGGCCGCGCGATCCCTGACAGCCGCGACCGGTGAGCTACGTCGGCCGCTGCGGCTACCACAGCTTCACCGCCGAGGGCACCCACGCCGTCGCGCTGATCACCGTCGGCGTCGCCGACACCCCGCACCAGGGCGGATCTGCGCGCGCTGGGAGGTCGAAGACGGCTTGGCGCGGTCTGTCCTGCGTGGAACGCTTTGCCGCTCACCCGAACTCGCGCGCTGAACAGAGCATGCTGGCTATGCCGGCCTGCATCAGTTGAGCTGCTGGCCTGCGAGATAGCGCTGCCAGATCCCGAAATCGGTTCGCGGCCCGCCGGTCGTGTCCGCACCGTAGCGGGCGATCTGCGCGGCGAGATCGAGCGGGCTGCTCGGCGCGGTCATGTCCCGCAACTCCTGTTCGACCGCCGAGTCCGGCACCAGCCAGGTCACCTCGAATTCGATTCCGTCGGGGTCGGCTCCGTACAGTGCTTTCGTACACGCGTGATCAGAGGCTCCGGTCAGCGCCCCGGCGGCCTGCAGCGCATCTCTGATCCGGCCCATCTCTCGCAACGTGTCCACCTCCCACGCCAGGTGGTACAGGCCCACCCGTCCGGTGCGATGCGCGGTGGCCGGTTCGGGAGACTGGAACAGCCCTAGGTCGTGATCATTGGCCGACCCTTCCGCCTGCAGAAATACCGCACCAGGCATGCCGCCGATCCGCCGGAACCCGAGAACCTCTCCGTAGAACGCGGCCGATCGCTCGACATCGGAGACGAACAAGACTGCATGGTTCAGTCGCTGAAGGGGCATGAAGACGGTTCCCTTTCGGTGGTGGACGGCATGTTCGAGCCGACCACGACCGTGGCGCTGGGGCAAGAGATCTTTCCGCTCAGTGGTTTTCGGGTCACGGCCGGTCGCGGCGCCGTTGGATTTCCAGTTGCCACCTGGTGACGGCCGGCTTCCGCCGGCCTGATCGTGTTGGACGCGCTTCGACTGCTTGTATCCGAGAACCGGCGGTACTGTGGCGCGCGGACTGACTGTCACCGTGCGCCTACCGTATAGATGACACTCAATCCACCTGGGAGTTCGAGAGTTTGCCCTAATATCGAGCGTCACAGATCTTCTGGCGGTGAAATTAAGTATCCTGTATCTTGCGGCGCTTCGGCCACGGTCATCTGTGGATGTGGGGCCGAACGAGGATTGGCTCCGGCACGCTGTGGTGCGCGGGCCACCATCGCCGCGTTCGAACGAGACAAGTGTCACGAAAGTTTGCGTACCTGTGTGTATGTATGGTCCGGGCAGCGCTCCTCGCCCTTCGCGCTGGTCGCTGAATCGGGTCTGCATCGGCGAGCAGCGACTCATCTAGGATGAAGACGTCGATCGGCACCGTCGCGTCCGGTCGGCTGTGGCTCGCGCAAGCCGGTCTCGTGGAGGTGAAGTGACGATCGAGGTCGTGACTCCGGACCGCCGGGTCTTTCAGCGGGTGGTCGAGTACGTCGAACGGGGTATCGCCAGCGGCGAGATCAAGCCTGGTGACCGGCTTCCCAGTGAACGGGAGCTCGGGGAGAAGTTCGGGATCGGTCGTGCCTCGGTCCGAGAGGGACTGCGCATCCTCGAGCATATGGAGATCATCCGCTCCCGGCCGCGCGACCCTCGAGGGCCTGTCGTCCTGCCCCCGTCGTTGGAACCGGTCCGTCGCTCGGTCGGGCTGCTGACCACCTACGGCTACCTCGACGTCGCAGAGCTGGTGGAACTCCGGATGATCGTCGACTCGTCGGCGTGCTTGCTCGCCGCGCTACGTCGCACGGACGACCAACTCGTGGCCATGGAACGCAATATGGCCCGCATGCGGGAGTCGATACCGCTGGGCCGCTCCGAGTTCAGCCTGGTCGACCTGGAGTTCCACGAACTCGTCGCCCGGGCGGGGGGAAATAAACTTGTGCGGCTCTACGGCAACCTCACCCGCGAGTCCGTTGTCAAACTGATCCAGCAGCCGATCATAAACGCCGCCGACGGGAACGCTCAGATGCTCCACACCCTTCGCCATCATCGCGCGGTGTTCGACGCGATTGCGGCCCGGGACGGTGCGCGGGCGTCCAGGTTGGTCCGTGAAAGCCTCTACGAGTACTACGGCGACTACGTCGGCGATGCGGATCGTGCAGTCTTGGCGGAGCTGGTCCGGCAGTGCGGCGGTACCGCAGGCGGACGGGTTTCCGAGTCGTCGGACGATCACGGGGCGAACTGACCGTTCGGGATCAGCCTTGCCGGGAACCCGTGCGCCGAGCTCGTCCGTGGATGCGTTCAACCTCGCGGACTGCACGGTGCACCGATCGCGCGTCGGAGTTTTCGCCGGTGCAACGTATTTGTCCGGCCGTCCATGATGTCCGTCCTTTCCCATCGTCTCCTCGGAAAGGCGGTGTCGGCACGAGGTTCGACCTTGATCCGACATCGAACAAGCTGGTATGACCAGCTTGCATTGATCGACTGGACTGACAGCTCGATGGCCTGTCGGTTCGTTTCTTCGCGGCCCAGTCAATATGGTCGACCACCAGGTGTTTTGCTCTCCGAGCGGTGGGTGAATGCTTGACAATGACGCAAGTGGATTGCATCATCGTCGATTGTATCCATTCTTCATAGATCGCTGGGAAGTGCTTGATGTCCTTCCGATGGCGATCGAAAGAGGTAACCGATGTCACCGAACGGAGCGGAGAGCTCTGCGCTGAGAGGGGTGCGCGTCGTCGGCGCCGCGTCTCTCGGGGCTGGGCGTCTGGTCGCGATGGGGCTCGCGTGAATCACCGAATCGACGAAGGAAGCCCGGAGGACGTCCCATGTCACGAGTAGCGATCATCGGCGCAGGAGCCATGGGGTCGGTGTACGCCGCGCTCATGGCCGACGCCGGCCACGAGGTTTACGCGGTCACGCTGTGGGCCGATCATGTTGCGGCGATGCAGGAGAAAGGATTACGGCTCAGTGGCTACAGCGGCGACCGCACGGTCAGGCTGCACGCCTCGACCTCCACCGATGGGATGGGGGTCTGTGATCTCGTGATCATCGCGTCCAAGGGCGGTGATGTGGAGGCGGCAGCCAGGGCGGCCCTCACGCTGTGCGGTGAGCACACTGTCGTCCAGACGATTCAGAACGGTCTCGGATCGGCTGATCGGGTCGCCCCGATCGTCGGCGCCGACCGGCTCGCGGTCGGGGTGGTCGGGGGATTCGGCGCCTCCCTGGTCGAGCCGGGGCACGTGCACCACAACGGCATGGCGATCGTGCGTTTCGGTGCGTACGCGGGGCTGCAGGAAGATCGTCTGGACTCCTCGGCCGAGGTCTGGCGGTCATCCGGGTTCACTGTTTCGCTGTTCGCCGATCTGAACCGCATGATCTGGGAGAAGCTGCTGGTGAACGTCGCCTTCTCGGCGACCTGCGCGCTCAGCGGGCGCACTATCGGCGAGGTTATCGACGATCCGGACCTCTGGTCGGTGGCCGGCGGCTGCGCTGCCGAAGCCGCGGCCGTCGCTGCCGCTCGCGGTATCGACCTACAGGTGGGCGATCCGGTCGAGCACGTGCGCAAGATCGGGTCCGGGATCCGGGATGCCCGCCCGTCACTGCTGCTCGATCACCTTGCCGGGCGACGCTCCGAGATCGACGTCATCAACGGTTCGATACCGCGCGAAGCGGCGAAGGTAGGCGCGCAGGCGCCGATCAACGCCACCGTCACGGCGCTCGTCCTGGCCGCGGAGAAGTCGTTTCAGCGGTGAGGCCCCGATGAGTCCGGCCGCGAGGGATACCGCGCCCGGAAGTCGGCGATGGTGTGCTGAATGTGCAGGCGGGCGAGCCGCTCCGCTTCTTCACCTGCCCCTGCGGCGATCGCCCCGGCGATCTCATCGTGCTCATGGACGGCACGCATGGCGGCGTCGAGCCCCATCAGTTCGTGGGGACGGGCGAACACCTGGGCGGTCAATCGCAGGATCGCCATCTGGCCTATTACGAAGTCGTTCCCCGACATGTACATGATCTGTTCGTGGAAGGCGACGTTGAGCTCCGTGTAGGTGCGCGGATCCCAGTGCTCGATGATGTCCTGCTGCTGCTCGATGAGGGTGCGCAGCGCACCGACGCTTCGAGTGGTCGGGGCGGCGCTGGCCAGCCGTGCCGCGAGTCCATCGACGACGGCTCGCAGTTCATAAGCCGCGATGAGGGTCTCGATATCACCGCTCACGACTCGGGCACCTTGACCTGCGACGACGTGCACCAGGCCGTCGCGTTCCAGCGAACGGAACGCTTCGCGCAGCGGGGTCCGGCTGACTTGTAACTCCTCCGAGAGCTGCTCCTGCCGGAGCCAGGTGCCCGGCGGATAGTGCTGGGAATAGATTCGCTCCCGAAGCGTGGACGCGATCTCATCGGTGAGCGACACGGCTCGTCGACGACGGACTTCCACCATCTGGAACGCCTTCCATAACAGAACGACCAGTCGAACCGGCATTCTCCGGGCCGGGCTATCGAGCATATGCGATGGCCCTGATGTCGGACCTCGCGCGGCCACCGACGTTCGCGCTGGACTACTCGGCGCGATACTGCCCGCCCAGCCCACTCGGCTCGCCGAGCGCCGCCGGAATCCCCACCCGCTGGGAGCACGGCACCATGCCCGAATCCAGCGAGGGCAGCAGCTTCGCCAGCGCGTCGGCCTTCACCTTCCTCGATCGTGAGGAGCCGGCCGAGCTCGAACTCGCCACACAGGAGCGTCGGTATGCCCGCGAGGCGCAGCGCCGGCCGGTGGCTCGTCGGGCCAGCGGGCGACGACGGGCGTGAGCTGTCCGAGGCAGGCGCGTGCATGCTGGAGAGGATGCGAAAAGTGCTGGCCTGCACGGTGATCGGGACTCTCGGGAGGACACCGAGCCTGAGCCTGACTCTTGACGTGATGTCGCCGTCAGGCCCGGGTCGACTGCCTGAAGGAGGCGGCGTCGGCTGTGCCCGATCGGCCGAGCCGACCGGTTCGTGTCAGATGATGTTGTCGCGGTGGAGTTGTTCGATCTCCTGCTCGTCCAGTCCCAGAACATCCCGGTAGACGAAGTCGTTGTCCTCGCCGAGCGCGCGTCCGGTGTGGTCGATGGCCGCGGGAGTCTTGCTCAGGCGTGGTACGGGTGCTTGTAGCCGCATCGGGCCGAGATCCGAATCCTGAACGGTCGCATAGGTATTGCGCGCTTGTAGGTGTGGATCGGCGAGGAGCCTCGGTGCGTCGTACACCGGGGCGGCGGCGACTTCTTCTCGTTCGAAAACGCTCATCGCTTCGTCGAGGCTGCGTTCGGCGACCCATTCGGCGACTGCGGCGTCGACGGCGTCGGCGTTCTTCAGACGTTGCTGCGGATCACCGAAATCGGGATGATCCGACAGGTCGGGGCGGCCGATGGCCTGGAAGATGCGTTTCGCGATGGTGGGGGCGCTGCCGGATATCGCGATCCACTGATCGTCCTTGGTGCGGTAGGTGTTTCGCGGTGCGCTGATATCCCACTTGTTCCCGAACCGGGTCTGCACGATGCCGAGCTGGTCGTAGGTGAGGACGGACTGTTCGATCAAGCGGGCCAGCGGTTCGATGAGGTTCAGGTCGATCAACTGTCCGGTCTCGTCGTGGGTGTCCCGATGGCGCAGGGCTGCGAGAACCGCATAGGTTCCGGTGAGGGCGGCCACTCCGTCGGCGAGCATGAACGACGGCAGCGTGGGCGGGCCGTCCTGCTGGCCGGTGGTGTGGGCGAAGCCGCTCATCGCTTCGCCGAGGGTGCCGAATCCGGGGCGATCGCTGTACGGTCCACCGGCGCCGAAGCCGGTGATGTGCAGCATGACCAATCCCGGATTGTCCTGGGAGAGCGTCTCGTAACTCAGTCCCCACCGCTCGAGCGTGGAGGGACGGGTATTGAGGATGATGACGTCGGCGGTCGCCGCGAGCTTGCGCAGCAGGTCCTGTCCGGCGGGCTGGCGCATATCGAGCGTGGCGGTTCGCTTGTTGCGCCCGACGCTCTTCCACATCAGTCCATGACCGTCCTTCTGCGCGCCCCATTTGCGGATGGCGTCGCCGGTGCCGGGTGGTTCGATCTTGATGACTTCGGCCCCGAGTTCGCCCAGGTAGGTCGCCACCAGGGGGCCGGCTGCAAGAGAAGCCGCGTCGATGACGCGGATTCCTTCGAGTGAACGAGTCATGTCGGGTACCTCGTTTCTATGTCCGGTTCACTGCTGGGCGGCCCGGAGGATCCGACGGGCGCGGTCGACGATGGGGTAGTCCACCAACCGGCCGTTGACGACGATGGCGGCGGCGCCCTCGGCCTCGGCCCTCGCGAACTGCTCGACGATGATCTGCGCGACGGCAACCTCCTGCTCGGTCGGCGCGAATCCGATGTGGCTCAGCGCGACCTGGTTGGGGTGGATCAGCATCTTGCCGCGGTAGCCCATACGCCTTGCCTGGCGGCACATTTCGACGAATTTCTCGTCCTCTTGGAAGGCGATGAACGGTCCGTCGAGCGGCGGCGAGACCCGGGCGGCGCGCGCGGCGATGACCAGCGCGGATCGCGCGTAGAGCAACTCCTCGGCGCCATCGGAGTGATCCAGGCCGTCGATGCCGAGATCGAGCATGAAGTCGTGCGCGCCGAAGACGGCGGTTTCGATCCGGGGGCTGGCCTGCAGGATCTCCCGGGCGTCGGCGATTCCGGTGGCGCTCTCGATCAGAACCAGCAGTCGTGTGCTGCCGGGGTCGACGCCGTGCAGTCGCTCCGCGGCGGTGATCCACTCGTCCGCGTCGCGAATGGTTTCGACATCCTCGACCTTCGGCAGCACGATGCCATCGAGATCGGGCTGCACGACGGCCTCGATATCTTCGCGGGTGCGCCCGGTGGACGGGTGGTTCACGCGCACATAGCTGCGGATCGCGGCGATATCCGCGATTCCGGCCCGAGCCTGCTCGCGCGCGGCGGTCTTGTTGTCGTCGGAGACGGCGTCCTCGAGGTCGAGAGCCGCAGCGTCAGGCGCGATTTCGAGCATCTTGCGCACCCGGCGCGGCGAGGTTGCGGGGCAGAAGAGCAACGAGCGCAGGGGAGCGATGGTGGTGGCGGGGGTTGTCCTTGTCATCTGGAATCTCTCGTTCGATGGATCTGGCCGAATTCGCCGATGGCAATGCGCTCGCGCAGTGATCGCGGCGAGGCTGGGCGCTCGGACGTTGCCTGACGCTGGTTTTTGGATACAATCGACAGTATCCATAGCGGGTAGATGTCGTCAAGGCCGCGCCGATGAGCGCCGCCGGCCACGTCCGACCGCAAATCTCGACAGAAAGCGAAGCTGCCGTGACATCCGTGCCCACCCCCCGCCCTCGCCGGTCGGCCCTGTATCTGCCCGGCAACAACGCCCGAGTGCTGGAGAAGGCGAGAACCCTGCCGGCGGATGCGCTGATCTTCGACCTGGAGGACGCGGTCGGTCCCGATGCCAAGGAGTCCGCTCGGGCGCGGGTCTGCGAGGTGGTCTCCTCGGGTGCCCACCGGCCTCGCGAACTCGTGGTGCGGGTCAACGGCCTGAGCACGCGGTGGCATGAGGACGACCTGGCCGCGGTGGCCCGCTCGGGCGCCGACGGGGTGCTGGTGCCGAAGGTGGAGTCCGCTCGGCAGGTCCGCGAATTGTCCGCGGCGCTGGACGCGCTCGGCGCACCGGAGAATCTGACATTGTGGGTGATGGTCGAAACGCCGGGCGCTTTTCTGCGGGCGGAGGAGATCGCTTCGGCCGGCGGTCGCCTCGAGGTGCTGGTGATCGGTACGAACGATCTGGTGAACGACCTGCACGGTCGGCATGTGCCGGGGCGCACCCCGATTCTGCCTGCGCTGACCCTCGCGGTGCTGGGAGCCCGGTCTGCCGGAAAGGTCATTCTGGATGGCGTTTTCAACGCGATCGCCGATGCCGCGGGCTTCGCCGACGAAGCCCGGCAAGGTCGGGAGATGGGGTTCGACGGCAAAACCGTCATTCATCCGTCGCAGATCGATCCGGCCAACGCCGGTTTCGGCCCTTCGCCGGAAGAGGTGGACCATGCGCGCACCGTGGTCTCGGCCTACGAGCGCGCGCAGGCGGCGGGGGAGAGTGTCATCGTCGTGGAGGGACGAATGATCGAGAGCCTGCATGTGCGAGACGCGCAGCGGATCCTCGCCCTCGACTCTCTGATCGCCGAGCTGACCTACGGCACGCCGCCTCTGGAGACGGTCACACCCTCTTGATCCGGTCCGGATAACCTGAATTCAGTCGATTGAATACTGGAAGTGGGCTATGTCGGTTTCCTTGAACCTGGATTCACGGACGTTGGTCACTCGTATCGCGGACCGCCTGCGCGAGCAGATCATCGCGGGCGAGCTCGAACCGGGGGCGCGTATTCGCCAGGACGAATACGCGGAAGCGTTCGGCGTCAGCAGGACTCCGCTGCGGGAGGCGTTCCGTCTGCTCGACGCGGAGGGCTGGATCACGACGCGCCCCCGCTCGGGCGTGGAGGTGAGCCGTTTCTCGCCCGCCGAGGTTCAGGACATCATCACGATGCGTCTACTGCTCGAGCCGCTGGCGATCCGGGTCTCGGCGGTGACCCACACTTCCGAGGAATCCGCGGCGCTGCGCACACTGCACGAGCGCTGGCAAGCCGATCGCTCCCGATGGCAGAGCCAGACCGAGGAATACAACGCGGTGAATCAGGAATTTCATTTCGCGCTGTACGGATTGAAGCCCGGCGCCGATCCGGACCCCGTATACGCCGGTCTCCGCGGCTACTGGGAGAGGTATACGCGGTATCGGCGCGTGTACTGGCATTCGGCCGACTCGATGAGCCGCTCGAGCGACGAACATGCGGCACTGCTGGACGCGTGGCTGGCGCGCGATGCCGATCGAGCCGAAGTCGTTCTGGCGCAGCATATTTTGCATGCGGGCCGGTCGCTCGTGCGCTCGCTCGCCGGTGATGAGCCGCCGGCCTTCTCGCCGCAGTTGATCGAGCTGGCCAAGCGGTACGACTGGCCGCTGAGCTGACCGAGCCGAACCGGCGAGCCGGTGTGTCGACCGTGAGCTGTGGAGCCTGTTACGCCTGGGCCTCCCACATCCGGAGGTCGAGTTCATGTCCCATACGGTCCCGTTTCGTGCGCAAATAGCGGAGATTGTCGGGCGTGACGACGACCTCGGTCTGCACGCGCCCCGACAGGCGCAGATCGAACCCGCTCAGCTCGGCGTATTTCTGCGGGTTGTTGGTGATCAACCGCAGATTTCGGACACCGAGATCGGCGAGAACGACTGCGGCGACACCGTATTCACGCGAATCTACCGGGAGCCCGAGTTCGGTATTGGCGTCGACCGTGTCGAACCCGTCCTCTTGCAGGGCGTAGGCCTGTAGCTTGTGGCTCAGGCCGATGCCTCGCCCCTCGTGACCGCGCAGGTAGATGATGATCCCCGCGCCTTCGGCCACGATCAATTCGATCGCCTGCTGTAACTGATCGCCACAATCGCAGCGGCGTGAACCGAACACATCCCCGGTGAGGCATTCGCTGTGGACGCGCACCAGCACACCCTCGTCGCGGGCATCGGCGGCGGCGATATCCCCGAGGACGAGCGCCATGTGGTCCACGCCGTCGAGCGCCGAGGTGTAGCACGCGGCCGTGAATCGGGCTCCCGCGAGCGGCAGCGTCGCCCGCGCGGTGCAGGTGATGGACCGACCGACATCATGTCTGCGAGCCCGCTTGATATCGTCGACGGTCACCGCCACGAGGCCGTGCGAATGCGCGAATTCGACAATCTGCCTGCCCTGCAAGGGAATTCCGTCATCACCGACCAGTTCGGTGATCACACCCACCGGTGTCTCACCGGCCAGATCGAGCAGATCGATCGTTGCCTCGGTATGCCCGGCGCGCGCCAGTACCCCGCCCACCTTGGCGCGCAACGGGAACACGTGCCCCGGCCGACGCAGTTCTCGTGGCGCTGTGCGGGGGTCGGCAAGTGCCTGAACCGTCTTGACGCGGTCGGCGGCCGAAATGCCGGTCCCCGTAGCCGAATGATCGGTACTGACCGTGAAGGCCGTCCCGTGCGAATCGGTGTTGTGCATGATCATCGGCTCGAGCTCGAGCGCATCGGCTCGCTCGTCCGACATCGGGACACAGACGATGCCACTGCCGTAACGCAGATAGAAGGCCATCTGCTCGGTCGTCATCCGACCGGCAGCCATGACGAGATCGCCTTCGTTCTCACGATCGCGATCGTCGGCTACGACGATCATTTCGCCGCGGGCCAGCGCCGCCAATGCCGCTGTCAGCGAGTCGGCCATTTTCCTACACTCCTTGGTCACCCAGTGCGGTCATCGCAGATGCCGTTCACTGTTCGTCGGTCAGCGCCGAGACCCGGCTGCTGAGTAGTTGAGCCGCGCTTGCGAGGTGTTTTTCGGTGATCTCGCGCGCCGCGGCGCCATCATGATCGGCGAGCGCGCGCACCAGGGCGTCGTGCTCCTCCAGACTGCACGGACTGTGTTCCGGGAAGGCTTCCAGAAAGCCCGCCGGAATCATCCGGCCTGCCATGCCCAGCATGCTGAGCAGGCGGGGCGATTTGCACGCCTTGTTGATTTCGCGATGGAACATCCAGTTCGGCGTGGCGACGTCGTCGCCGGACCGCACGGCGATCGCAACCTCGACCTTGAGCTCACGCACTCGCCGCAATTCATCCGGAGTGATGCGGTCGGCCGCCCAGCCCGCGGCGACTCCGGCCAGCGCGGCCATCACGGCGAAGTTCTCCAGAATCGCCTCCGGCGGCACACCCAGCACCACCACTCCGCTGCGTGGGGCAACACGGACGAGACCGTCGTGGGTCAATTCCAGGCACGCCTCACGCACGGGTGTGCGGCTGGTGTCGAACTCCGCGGCTACCGCGTTCAGGTCGATGCGTGAGCCGGGGGGTAGGGCTCCGGTGAGGATTCGCTCGCGCAGCAGCCGAGCGACCCGCTCGCGAATCGTTCCAGTTCCGGAATCCGGCGCGGGCACGCCGGCGACCGGCCATGCCTCCCTCATGTCGGCCATCCCGTCCCCTTCCTCAGCGATCGTCCTAGTGCGGTGTGTCAGTAAGTGTCTGATATATCACATCCTTCGATATTCGAATCGGACTCGGCCGCAAGTCTTTCGGTCGATCGGCGACCGATCGGTAGCTCGGGACGAGTGCTCCGGGTGCGGCCACCCCCGGGTCTTCGCAAGTTCCAAGCCGCTTGACCAAAGTGAACGCGCAGTTCAATATATCAATGAACATCTGATATGTCAGCTAGTAGCTGATACCTCGAAAGGAGCCCTGATGGCGGCGAAACGCGACGACCAGATGACCCTGGTCGCCTTCATGCAGGCATCGAATGTGACCGTCTACTCGGGTTCGTGGCGGTGTCCCAGTTCGGCGGCGGACTACCTCGATCTGCGCTACTACCAGCGCGTTGCGCGGGTGCTCGAAGAGGGCACTTTCGATCTGATGTTCTTCGACGACCGGTTGGCGATGCCGTCGATCTACGGAGGCTCCTCCGCGGACGCCGTGCGTTACGGCGCCCGCCCGATCAAGCTCGATCTCACCGCGGTGTTGGGCGCGGCCGCCGCCGCGACGACGCATCTGGGCCTCGGCGCGACGTATTCGACCACGTACTACCCGCCGTTCCACGTGGCTCGCTCGTTCGCGACGCTCGATCATCTCAGCGGCGGCCGCGCGGCGTGGAACGTCGTCACCTCGGTGAACGATGCCGAGGCGCGCAACTTCGGCGTAGAGCAGCACCTGGCGCACGACGAGCGGTACGACCGCGCCGAGGAGTTCATCGAAGTCGTTGCGAGACTGTGGGATTCGTGGGAGGACGACGCGATCGTGGGTGACCGTGAAGCGGGAATCTTCGCGGACCCGGACCGGGTGCACGAACTCGATCATCACGGGAGATACTTCAATGTGCAGGGCCCGCTGACCGTTCCGCGTCCGCCGCAGGGCCGCCTGCCGATCATCCAGGCCGGACAGTCCGGGCGCGGTCGTCAGTTCGCCGCCAAATGGGCCGACCTCATCTTCACCGGGGATCCGACCCGCGAGATCGCCGTGGACCACTACAACGATCAGAAGCAGTTGATCACCGCATCGGGCCGCGACGCGGACGCCGTGCGGATTCTGCCGATGGTCTACACCATCGTCGGCGAGACGGAATCCATCGCGAAGGAGAAGGAGGAGATCTTCCTCGATCAGCTCGTGGATCCGCGAGCCTCGCTGGCGCTGCTGTCGGAGGTGACCAACTACGACTTCTCCGGTCATTCGCTCGACGATGAGGTGACGGACGAGCTGATCGACTCGGTCTCGGGTATCCGGGGTCTTGTCCAGGGCGTCAAGAAGCACGTCGAGGGCAAGCTGACCCTGCGAACTCTGGCGAAACACCGTGCGACGCTGTTGCAGGGGCCGCGCTTCGTCGGCACCGGCGCGCAGGTGGCCGAACAGATGCAGGACTGGTTCGAAACCCGTTCGTGCGACGGATTCGTCATCGCGGCCACCCATCTGCCCGGTGCGTTCGAGGACTTCGTCCGGCTGGCCGTGCCGGAACTGCGCAAGCGGGGAATCTTCCGCTCCGAGTACCAGGGCAAGACATTGCGCGAGAACCTCGGACTCGAGCGGCCCGCCCGGATCGCCTAGCGCACACGTGCGTCGGCCTTGCCGAGACGGCGGGGCCGACGCACATGCGCGGTGGGCAGTGTGGCTCTCGACCCGATCATGACCGGATCGACTGTGACCGGATGTTCCGGAACCGTTCATTGCGGCGGCTGCGCGACGTGGTGGAGCGGATGTCTCGGCTAGGGGTGCCTCACGATTTCGTCGGCTCGGGTTCCGGTCAGGGCCCAGTGCGCGATCTCGGTCTGATCCGCGGCCGGTCCGAGGTCGGTGGCGGCCTGCGACCAGACCTGCACCGCCCGATCGCCGAGTGCCGCGCCGATTCCGAGTTCTGCGGCCAGGCCCGTGGCGATGCGAATATCTTTGAGCATCAGACGAAGTGCGAAACCCGAGTCATAGGTCTCCGGAAGGACGAAGCGCGGGAACTTTATCTCGCTCGCCGAACTGCGCCCGCTCGCCGCGTTGATGGTCGCGATCATGACCTCGGGATCGAGGCCGAAGCTGCGGCCGATGGCGACGCCCTCGGCGGTGGCCAACAGTTGCACCGCGGCGAGCAGGTTGTTGATCGATTTGAGGGCGTGCCCGGCGCCGGTGTCGCCCACCCGCAGCCAGGTGCCCAGCGTGGCCAAGGTTGAACTCACCTGTGCGACAACGTCTTCGGCGCCGCCCGCCATGATCGTCAGGGTGCCCGCGGCAGCCCCGCTGACCCCGCCGGACACCGGTCCGTCGACCAGCGTGACGCCGCGTTCGGCCAGCGCCACGGCGAGGCGGCGGGTCGAGGTGGGTTCGGAGGACCCCATATCGACGATGATCGTGCCGCTACCGAGCCCGCCGAGCACCTCGGCATCGCCGAGCACGGCCTCCACCGCCGTGGAATTGGGCAGCATCAGGATGACGATGCCCGCTCCGGCCACGGCTTGCGCCGCGGACGCGGCCACGGTGCCCCCGGCCTCGGTCAATGCCCGGCCGGCGGCCTCCTGTAGGTCGAAACCCACTACCTGGTAACCGGATTCGACCAGTCGACGCGACATGTGCGCGCCCATGTTGCCGAGGCCGACGAAGGCGATATGTCCGCTATTTGCTTCAGGCATCAGTGTTCTCCGTGAGAATTTCATCGGCGATACGGAAGGCTTCGATGGCGGCGGGGACACCGACGTAGACCGCGGTCTGCAACAGGACCTCACGGATTTCCTCGTGCGTCGCCCCGTTGGTCACCGCGCCGCGCACGTGGGTGGCGAACTCCTTGGGCCGGTTCAGCGCGGTGAGCGTCGCCAGATTGATCAGCGACCGGGTGCGACGGTCGAGGCCGGGGCGGGTCCAGATCGCTCCCCAGCAGTATTCGGTGACGAGATCCTGCATGGGCGAGGAGAATTCGCTGGCGCCTTCGAGAGCGCGGGTGACGTACTCCTCGCCGACGACCTCGCGGCGAACCTGCAATCCGGCCTCGTACAGTTCGCGGTGTGTGCCATCGGTGGGCATAGGTGGTCCTTCGACTTTCCTGTCCGAGTCGGCTGTCAGAGTTTGACGATCACGGTCTTGGTCTCGGTGAACGCGTCGAGCGCCTCGTAGCCCTTCTCGCGCCCGTAACCGGACTTCTTGAATCCGCCGAACGGCAGCTCCACTCCGCCGCCCGCGCCGTAGGTGTTGATGTACACCTGACCAGCCTGGATATCGGCGGCCAATCGGTGTGCCCGCGAAAGATCCTTGGTCCAGATCGCGCCCAGCAGTGCGTATTCGGTGCCGTTGGCCAGCGCGAGCGCCTCCTCCTCGGTGTCGAAGGTGTTGCACACCAGCACCGGTCCGAAGATCTCCTGCTGGGCGATATCGGCCTGCGGATCGACGCCGTCGACCAGGGTCGGGGAGAAATATGCGCCACCGGCGAGGGGCGGATCGTCGGGGATCGAGCCGCCGAGCAGCACTTCGCCCTTGGTCAGGTTGGTCAGGAACGCCTTGACCCGGCCCTGCTGTTTGAGCGAGACCAGAGGCCCGAGATCCTTGTCCGCCTTGCCGGGGCCGATGCTCACCGCGGCGAACCGCTGCGCCACCAACTCGACCAGCTGGTCGTGGACGCTGGTGTGCACCAGCAGACGCGAACCCGCAGAACAGGTCTG
Source organism: Nocardia jiangxiensis NBRC 101359 (assembly GCF_000308615.1). Lineage (GTDB taxonomy): Bacteria > Actinomycetota > Actinomycetes > Mycobacteriales > Mycobacteriaceae > Nocardia > Nocardia jiangxiensis. Next base: position 114,904 of record NZ_BAGB01000047.1, on the reverse strand, counting down.
CCCGGCGTTCTGCAGGATCGCCTTGGCCACGAAGGTGGCCGTGGTCTCCAGATCGGCGTCGGGGAACACGATCTGGGCGGATTTACCGCCGAGCTCGAGAACCGCGGGCACGATGCGTTCGGCGGCCGCATGCGCGATCACCGAGCCGATCTGCGTGGAGCCGACGAATCCGATGTGGTCGACACCGTCGTGAGCGCTCAGCGCGGCGCCGGTCTCCGCGCCGATACCCGGCACGACGTTGAGCACACCCGCGGGGAATCCGGCCTCGATCGCCAGCTCGGCGATGGCGACCGCGGTGCGCGGAGTCTCGTCCGCGGGCTTGACCACACTGCAGTTACCGGTGGCGATCGCCGCGGCCACCGCGCGGGAGAACAGCTGCATCGGATAGTTCCAGGCCACGATGTGGCCGGTCACGCCGTAGGGTTCGCGGCGGGTGTAGGCGTGCAGATCGGGGCTGAGCGGAATGGTGATTCCGTAGTAGGAATCGATCGCGTGACCGTAGAAGCGGAAGTAGCGGGCGGCCACCGTCGCGTCGATTCGCGCCTGCCCCAGCGGTTTACCGGCATCCTCGCTCTCCAGCAGGGCCAGCGATTCCGCGTCGCGCTCGATCAGATCGGCCAGCCGGGTCAGGAGCTTGGCGCGGGTCTCCGGCGAAGTCAGCCGCCAGGATTTCTGGGCGGCGCGGGCCGCGCGGACCGCTCGATCGACCTCGTCGGCTCCGGACCTGACCACCTGGCCCAGCGACTGTCCCGTCGACGGATCGATGTTGTCGTAGGTGTCCGAGGTGAGTACCCGGCGTCCATCGATGTAGGCCGAAACTGTCTCTACCACTCCATGCTCCTTGCCCTCTATCGGCGTTCACGCAGCCGATCAGCCGGTATGCGCGCTCGGAGAAGACGTACTCCGGGCCGACGACCACGGGACGGCCTCGACGTCGGGCATGCGGCTTCCTCGATGCAGTGCACTCAATTCTGGACCATACCGAGCTCGATCGCGCCTACCGGACCAGAGTGTCCGCTCAGCGGAAAATTGGCAACCGAGGCGAAATTCGAACGGACGGGCCGAATCCGGACGCTGCCGCGGTCCGGATCGCTCGACGGAGTCCGCGCGCGTTCGCGGCAGGTCTCAGCAGGCGATACCGGTTCGCGAGCGGCGAGCGCCGGGGGTCGGTAAACGCCTGAGCCGCAAGATATTCGCTCGCTCATGCGCGATCGGGCCGAGGGCGCGCGGTCGTCCCGCTCAACGGAAACCGCCTGCCGCTCGCTGCTCCGCGCGTCCGAGTCCCTGGTCGAGCCCACGGATTTCCGCTCAGCGGAAGGAGCGGCGAGGCGACCGCCGCAGGCAGGCTGTGATGTGCGTTACGTCTCGCTGCGCGGCGGTCGGGACGGTCGATACCCGAAAGGACCCGACGATGGATACTCTCGTCAAAGAAGACGAATCGCCCGATGACACCAGAGGCTGGTCACCGCGGCTGATCCTGTCCCTGGTCTCGATGATGTTGCTGCTGGAACTCCTCGCGGTCAGCTACAGCATGGTCGCCTTGGCGGTTCCATCGGTCGTGGCGCACTACCACACGACGCAGGGCGCCTGGCTGCTCACCGCGTTCACGTTGGTCACCGCCGTCACCAGCCCGATTCTGGGCAAGTTGGCCGACATGTACGGCAAGCGCAAGATTCTGCTGGGCTGCGTGGTCGTCTCCGTGCTGGGCTCACTCATCTCCGCGATCGCGCCCACCTACGCGGTGATGATTCTCGGCCGCGCCCTGACGGGCTTCCTGGGCGTGTGCACATTCCTGAGCTATTCGCTGATCCGGGATATCTTCCCGCGCAGGACGGTTGCGCTGGCGGTCAGCGTCTGTACCAGCGGGCTGGGCCTGATCGCGACCGTCGCGCCGTTCCTGAGCGGCTGGCTCGTCGACGCTTACGGCTTCCGGGGCGTGTTCTGGTTCCTGACGATCGGTCTGGTGATATTCGGTGCCCTGATCTTGCTGAGTACCCCCGAGACGCCGGTCCGACTGCGGTCGCGAGTCGACATCCTGGGTGCGGTTCTGTTGGGCGCGGGCCTGGCCGGTGTCCTGATCGCGATCAGCTTCGGCGCGACCTGGGGGTGGACCAACGGCATCACGCTCATTTACCTGATCGGCGGCATCGTCCTGCTGTTGGGGTGGCTGGGTTCGGCCGCGATCGTTTCCGCGCCGCTGGTGAATCTGACCGTCCTGCGGCGTCGGCCGGTATTCCTGACCGCCATCGGAGCGGGTTTCTGCTACGGCTGCAGTGCGACGGTCACCATCGTGTTGCCGGTGATGGTCATGACGCCCGCCGCACTCGGACTCGGATACGGCTTCGGCCTCAGTGCCAAGGCCGTATCGATGTTCCAGTCGCCGAGTTGTGCCGCGAGTGTGGTCGCCGGCCTGGTGGCCGGTCTGCTGATCAGCCGCAAGGCCCGGCCCCGTCTGGTTCTGGCCGCCGGTCTGTTGATCTTCTCGGTGTCGTTCCTGCTGATGGCGGCGATGCACGACAACAAGGCGCTGCTGATCGTGTTCATGACCGCGGCCGGGGTCGGTACCGGCGTCGGTTATGCGGCGGTGCCGAACCTGTTGATCGAGGCGGTTCCGTCGCAACTGCAGGCCACCACCGCCAGCGTCGTCAACGTGACGCAGAGCATCATCTCCTCGGTGCTGCCGCTCGTCGTGTTCACCGTGCTGAACAATTCGTTCCGCGCGGCGATTCCGGCGGCGGTGACGCACGGCGCGGTGCTGTACACCAACAGCGGTTTCCGCACGGCGTTCCTGATCGGTGCGATTGCGGCGGCGATCGGCGTCGGTGCCGCACTGCTGATTCCGCGCCGGATCGAGCAGGTACGCTTCGCGGCGGCGAAGGCGGCCGATGACGAGGGACTCGGCGAGCCGTTGACGGCGTAGCGTCCGGTCGCCCGAGGATTGTATTTTCGGCTCCGCCAAGGGATTCGCTCTCTTGGCGGAGTTCGTCGTCTGTGTGTCGGTGTCCGGGCCGACCGGTGACCGGGCGGCGGCGATCGACCGTCCAGGCGGGTGCCGACTGCAAATTCGGTAGCCTCAACCGCAGTGCACGTAGTCGGCTCCACGCCGGATCATGCTCGGCTGCTCGCCGGTGCGGCGATGTGGCTAACTTCTGGCATGGCATCGTGGTTCGCCGTCTCGAAGGGTGCTATGTCATCCATCCGGATGGCGGTCGGCAAGTTCCCATGTCGATGGCAGACGGTGTCGCGGATATGCCTGAGACGGCGATTCATCGGAAAAACGTCCGACTTCACAGTACTGGTGGCAAATTTTCCGAAACCGACACAATTGAGGGTCCTCTTTAGCTACACTCGCGGCTGAAGTTCACGCTCTGGAGAAGGAGGCCGATGATGGCCTCAGTGTTGACCGACAATGCCGTCGTCGACGACGATCGGCACGAATTGCCACCCTCGATGGTGGATCGAATGACACTGATCATGGATACATTCGGCGGGCCGCAGACACGTCTGACGCTCGAAGACGTCGCCAGCCGCACCAACCTACCGCGTTCGACCACCCATCGCATCCTGGAAAAACTCGTCCGGTTGGGCTGGTTGGACCGCAACGGCCGCGAATACGCTCTGGGCCCGCGGGCGCTGGGGTTGGGCGGCCGGGAGGTCGGGCACAGTGCCTTGCGCACCGCGGCATTCCCCCTGTTACACGCCCTCGCGATGCGCACCGAACTGGTGGCGCATCTGGCCGTACTGGATGGCGGCGAGGTCTATTACCTCGACAAGGTCGGTGGTAAGGCCGCGATGCGGGTGCCCTCGATGGTGGGTGGGCGAGCTCCCGCGCACTGCACCGCGGTCGGCAAGGCCATGTTGGCGTGGTTGTCTCCGGAAGAGGTCGACGCTCGATACGAGCAGGGCCTCACCAGGCGCACGGTGCGGAGTATCGGCGACATCGGTGTTCTGCACCAGGAGTTGAATCGTATCCGCGCCCGCAACGGCCTGGCCTTCGAGTGCGGTGAGTGCGACCACGCCATCGCGTGTGTCGGCGCCGCGGTCCGGGGACCGGACGGGCCGATCGGCGGCATCTCGCTGGTCGGTGACGCACGCGTGGCGCTGGAGCGGCTGGCTCCGCTGGTAGTCAACACCGCGCATGTCATCTCCGAGAAGCTCAGCGGCGACTACGGGCAGCGGCCACGTCCGCACCCGGACTCGGTCGTGCTGCGCGATATGCCGCAGGCCCCGTCGCTGAGCGAGGCGCTGGGGCGTCTGGTCGCCATGGGTGAACGCGGCGAATGGTTCTGAGCCCAGAGAATTCCGATCCACAGTGCCGTTCGGCCGTTCGCAACCCGATGGGGTCGCGGACGGCCGAACGGGCGTTCATCGCGCGGAGGCGATATCCAGCACCGCGCGATAGGAGAACACGAGGCTCGACCCGATCGGCGTGCCCGCACCGGGATAGACCCGCCCCGACATGGCGGCCATCGTATTGCCCGAGGCGTACAGCCCCGGGATCGGCGCACCGTCCGGGCGCAGCACCCGGGAGTTCTCATCGGTCTTCAACCCGCCCTTGGTCCCGATATCGGACAGCACGACCGTCGCGACGTAGTACGGCGGGGTGTCCAGTGGCGGCAGCACCGGATTCACCGCCTCGGTGTTGGGGCCGATGGCGTAGTTCATCTGCGGGCCCGCGGGGAATCCGACGACCTGGGAATGCATTGCGTCCCAGGAGCTCTCGCCGCGATGGAACTTCTCGTCGACGCCCTTGTCCGCCGCGTCGTTGTATTCCTGCACGGTCTTGCGCAGGTTCTCGATCGGGACCGAGATCAGCGCGGCCAGCTCCTCGAGCGTTTCGGCCTTGCGCAGCGCACCCGAGGCGAACCACTCCGGGCGCGGCGGCGCAGCCGGGTCGCCGCCGAAACTGTCGCGGTCGAGCTGACGTTGATCGAACACCCAGTGCGCGGGAATATGCGGAACGCCGGTGCTCTTGTGCAGGCGCAGCATCTCGTGCCCGGCACGGTCGTACGGCTGGCACTCGTTCATGAAGCGCTCGCCCGCGCTGTTCACCCAGAAGCCGCCGCGGGTGCCGGTGTGGAAGACCGGAAGCCCGTCGGGCTGGATCAGGCCCGGGACGAACCACGCCTCGTCGAGCAACTCGGTGTCCGCGCCGATCGCGACCGCCGCTTGCAGCGCGTCACCGGTATTGGCCGGAGCGCCGTTGGACCAGTTGCCGTTGTAGGGGGCGACACCGTACTTCTCGCGCAGTTCACGATTGCGCTCGAAACCACCGGCGGCCAGGATCACCCCGTGGGTGGCGTGGATGCGCAGCCGCTCACCCTTGCGCACCGCCTCCACGCCGACCACCCGGTCGTTCTCGACGGTGAGGTTCTCCAGCGCGGTTTCCAGCAGATACGATCCATTTCCGGTCTCCAGGAACGCTTTCAGCGCCCGGCCGATCAGGGCGCGACCGCCGGTGAGTACCGGGTCCGGGGTGAGGCCGCGGCGCTCGACCGGAATCTGGTCGCGGATCAGCGGGGCGAGGTCGCCGAGTTCGGCGGCGGTGATGTCCGGCGGGAAGATGGTGCGGCCCGTCGGGGTCGCGCCCGGACGATCACCGAAATAGTCCGGCACCGGGCCGTAGGAGAATTCCTGGAACAACGGGTTCTGTTCGAGCTCGTCGATCAGTTGTGGAGCGGTGGCCAGGTAGGTGTCCTGCAGGACCTGCCTGGAGTCGTCGGCGACGATATCGCGCAGATAGGCGCGGGCGGCCTCGGGGTCGTCCTCGACACCGGCGCGCCGCAGCGGCGCGCTGCCCGGAAACCACAGGCCCGCACCGGAATACGCGGTCGTCCCGCCGAAACGGTCGGTTTTCTCGATGACGAGGGTGCGCAGTCCACGGGAGGCCGCGACATAGGCGCCGACCAAACCCCCTCCGGACCCGACGACCACGATGTCGTAGGTTTCTTCGGCAGCGGGCATCACCATCTCCTATTCCTCGCGAGTTCCTGTGCGGCGTAAAGGAATACGACCGCCGAGTGACATGTGTCACGGATATTCCGATTTTCCCGAGTGTTGCGGGCACGGACGTGTGGGCGCGGGCGCGTTTCCGCTGAGCGGGAGAAAGCGCAGGACCGCCACGGTGAGCCGGGGGAGCGGGCGATACGCGAAGGACGCTCCCGGTGTGTGGAAACTCTCGCGTGCGAGGTGCGGCCGGTGCCCAGACTTTCCGCCAGCACGTCATTTCGGATTCGAAGGAGAGCTCGCATGGCCAGTTCCCACGACTACAACCCGGGCCCGCAGATCGCGCACGCGGGCGGCATCAACCTCGGCACGCCCGACCTGGAGCGTTCGCTGTGGTTCTACCGCGACCTGCTCGGCATGGAGGTCGTCGCCCAGTCCGACGGGGTGGCCTACCTGCGCGGCTATCAGGAACTGGTGCACCACTCGCTGGTACTGACCCAGCAGGCCGAGGCCAAGGTCAACACCTACAGCTTCCGGGTCAAGCGGCCCGAGGACGTGGAGCTGTTCCACCAGCAGCTGACCGCCGCCGAGGTCGAGACCGTCGAGCTGCCCGCCGGGCACGAGACCGGTCGCGGCACCGCGATCCGCTTCCTGATTCCCGGCGGGGAGCACCCGATCGAGCTGTACTACGACATCGACAAGCCGCTCGCGCCGCCGGAGCTGCGCTCGAAGCTGCCCACCAACAGCTCGCGCCGGCGCGGCTGGGGCGTGCGCCGCCTGGACCACCTCAACGTGCAGACCAGCCCGAGCACGGTGAACCAGGCCGAGGGGTGGCTGCGCGAGGCGCTGGGCTTCAAGCGCCGCGAATTCGTCATGGTTCCGCAGGCCCCGCAGACCGTGATGGCCTCGTGGCTGTCGGTGACGCACCAATCGCACGACATCGCGATCGGCATCAGCCCCGACGAGACCAACGGCCGGTTCCACCACGTCGCGTTCAACATCGAGAACTACAGCGACATCCTGCGGATCACCGACGAGATCAAGGATCTGGACATCGAATTCGGCCACGGCCCCGGCAAGCACGGGATCGGCCAGGCGATGTACCTCTACATCCACGACCCGGGCTCGGGCCACCGCGTCGAGCTGTACTCCGGCGGGTACGACATCATGGATCCGGACTTCGCGGAGATCGAGTGGAAGCTTCCCGCGGTGGAGTGGGGTCAGACTTGGTACGGCAACCTGCTCGACGTCGGCCCGGGGGCGAAGTTCCTGGAGACCATGCCGTCGGCGGGCTTGAAGGCATGACCGCGGTCGAATCGGCGTCGGCCGAGCTCACCTACGAATCGACCCGTGCCACAGCACAAGTCGACGGTCTGACGTTCAACTATCACGAGGCGGGCACCGGCGAGCCGCTGCTGTTGCTGCACGGCTCCGGTCCCGGCGTCAGCGCCTGGTCCAACTTCCGGCACAACCTGCCGGTGTTCGCGCAGCGGTTCCGCACGATCATGCCGGATCTGCCCGGCTTCGGCGCGAGCGATCTGCCCGAACTCGCCGAGGTCTATCCGATCGCCGCGGCGCGACTGATCGCCCGGTTCATGGATGAGCTGGGCATCGAGTCCGTGTCGATCATCGGCAACTCCATGGGTGGTGCGGTCGCCGCGGAACTGTCGGCGCTGTATCCGGAACGGGTGCGCCGCATCGCCATCATGGGGTCGGGCGGACTGTCGGTCGGCATCTTCCAGGCCGAGCCCAGCGAGGGCTTCAAGCGGTTGTTCGAATTCCTCGAAGAGCCCAGCCGGGAGCGGATGATCGGCTGGATCAAGACCATGGTCTTCGATCAGACCCTGATCACCGACGAACTGGTCGACGAGCGGATGACCAACGCCACCGCCGACGGCGTGCTCGCGCGGACCGGCGCGATCTTCGCCTCGATGTTCAACCCGGCCAACCAGAAGAGTTACACCCCGCTGTGGACCCGCGCGTCCACCTTCACGACCCCGACGCTGATGCTCTGGGGCCGGGACGACCGGATGCTCCCGTACGACCAGGCGCACTTCGCGAACCGGTGGCTACCGGAGGTCGAACTGCACACCTTCGCCCGGTGCGGGCACTGGGTGCAGGTCGAGCGCAAGGCCGAGTTCGAGCGCGTGGCCATCGAGTTCCTCACCCGGGACGCGGCCGAGGGCGAGGCGTGAGCATTCCGATGAGTGGAAAGCGCGCGAGCGCGGATCGAACCGCGAAATGACAATCAGCGAATCCCGCCGACGCAGCGGCGATCTCGACCTTTCAGTATTGAGGAGGTGTGCGGCGTGGCACACGAAGTAGTAAACCGCATCGAGGAGCTCGGCCCCGAGCTCGCCGCGCTCGCCGAGGAGAACGAGGCGCTCGGCAAGCTCAGCAACAAGACCGTCGATCTGATGCGTTCGGCGGGGGTGATCCGCCTGCTGCAGCCGGTGGAGTACGGCGGATTCGCCGCGCACCCACGGGATTTCGCCGAGGCCGTGATGGCCCTGGCGCAGCGCGACGGCGCGGCGGGCTGGGTGGCCGGCGTGGTCGGCGTGCATCCGTGGGAGCTGGCCCAGATGGATCCTCGTGTCTCCCAGGAGATCTGGGGCGAGAATCCGGACACCTGGGTGGCCTCGCCCTATATGCCCAACGGGGTGGCCGATCCGGTCGAGGGTGGCTACACCCTGAGCGGTCGCTGGCCGTTCTCCTCCGGTTCGGACCACTGCGACTGGAACTTCCTGGGCGCGCTGGCCGGTAACGGCAAGGGCAAGCCCGCACAGCCGCCCGCCGTACTGCACGTGGTGGTGCCGCGCTCGGATGCTCCCATCCAGGAGGACACCTGGGACGTCATCGGCCTGTCGGGAACCGGCAGTAAGGACGTCGTCGTCGACAACGCCTTCATTCCGGCGCACCGGGTGGTCGACCAGACCGAGATCCAGACCGGTGTCGCCGCGGCCCGCGCCGGACGCACCGAGACACTGTACAAACTGCCTTTCACCTCGATGTTCCCGCTCGGGATCACCTCGGCGGTGATCGGCATCTGCGAGGGTGCGCTGGCATTGCACATGAGCCAGCAGCGCGACCGTGTCGCGGTGACCGGTGTGCAGGTCAAGGACGATCCGTACGTGCTCTACGCCGCCGGTGAGGCCGCCGCGGAGATCCAGGCATCGCGGGTGCATCTGATCGACGGCATCAGCCGCCTCTACGAGAAGGTCGAGGCCGGCGGCGAGGTCACCGTCGAGGACCGATCGGTGGTGCGGCGCAACCAGGTTCGCGCCGCGTGGCGGGCGGTCTCCGCGCTCGACGAGATCTTCGCCCGGTCCGGCGGCAACGCCCCGCGCCGCAGCAACCCGCTGCAGCGGTACTGGCGGGACGCGCATGTGGGCCTGTCGCACATGATCCACGTGCCCGGCGTCGCGTACCACGCGAACTCGCTCGCCACCATGGGCTTGGATCTGGCCGCCCCGATGGTCGGACTGACCTGATGGTCGAGGGTCCGCACTTCCGAAATGTGCTGGGGCACTTTCCCACCAGCGTCGTGGCGATCACGACGACGGGAGAGGATCAGCGGCCACAGGGTTTGGTCGTGGGAACCTTCGCCTCGGTCTCCCTGGACCCGCCGCTGGTGTCGTTCCTGGTTGACCGATCCTCGTCCACGCTGCCGCTCATCCGGGCCGCCGGGCGCTTCTGTGCCAATGCGCTCGCGGGCGATCAGGATCACGTCTCCCGGAGATTCGGGACCAAGGGCGCGGATCGGTTCGCCGAAGTGACCTGGCGCCCTTCGGCATTGGGCAATCCGGTACTGGACGGCGTGGTGGCGTGGGTGGACTGCACGGTGGAAAAAGAGGTGGAGCTCGGCGACCACTTCATGGTGGTCGGCCGGGTGCGCGAACTGCAGGTGGAGTCGGTCAAGACGCCGCTGCTGTTCTTCCGCGGCAGCTACGGGGACTATCTGTCCACCGCGACGCTCGTGGTGGACCGGCTGGTCGGCTGGTAGCGGCGATTCGGTCTTGCGGCACAGGGGCATTCGACAATACACCGAATGCCCCTGTGCCGCTGGATGATCGGGTGCGCCAGATGGCCGGGGCGGGTTGCTCGGCTCAGACCAGCATGTCGTCGATGGGGATGCCGAACGCGCCCTGACCGTACAGCGCCAGCGCCGCATTCACATCGTTCGCGGAATGCACCTTGGCGGCGTGCGCGTCGCGCCAGGCACGTTCGATCGGATTGCCCCGGCGCAGCGAAATGCCACCGGCCGCACCGAAAACCTCGTCGATCGCCCGGATCGCCTTCTCGGTGCCGCACGCTTGATCGCGCCGGGCGCGCAGGCGCAGCCGCATCGGGATCTCCTCCCGCCGACGAGCGCATTCGTACAATTCGCGCAGGTTCCGGTTGATCTGCAACAGGGCGGCGTCGATCTCCGATTCGGCGCGGCCCACGGCGATGTGCTGTTCGGTGGTGAGGGTGCGCCCGCCCAGGCTCAGCCGAGTGTGATCGCGCATATGCTCCAGGAACACCCGCAGCGATCCATCCGCGAAACCGAGAATCGGCGCGGTCACCGCGTGGCTGAACATCGTGCCGTAGGGCATGCGGTACAGCGGTCCGGGATTGAGCTTCTGACCCGGCCCGCGCCGCAGCGCGACGTCGAAATTGCGCAGGATGCGATATTCCGGGACGAATACTCGTTCGGCATGCAGATCCTCACCGCCGGTGCCGCGCAATCCCACTGTGTCCCAGACATTTTCGATGCGATAGTCCGAGCGCGGCACGAGCGCGGTGACGATATCCACCGACTGCCCGGTCTCGGAGACCACGGTGCCGCCGAGCAGCGCCCACGACGCGTGCGCGCATCCGGAGACGAAATGCCAGCGCCCGCTGAGCTCGTAACCGCCGGGCACCGGAACCAGCCGTCCGACCGGCGCGTAGGCCGAGCAGACCAGTGCGTCCGGGTGCTCGTCCCAGACATCGCGCTGGGCGCGCTCGTCGAACAGCGCGACATGCCAGGGGCTCACACCCAGGAACGAGGTCACCCAGCCGGTGGAACCGCACGCTCCGGCGATCGTCCGGACGAACTCGTAGAACAGGCTCGGATCGTTCTCCAGGCCGCCGCACCACTTCGGTTGCAGCATGCGGAACATCCCGGCGTCGACCAGTTCGGCGATCGACTCCTGCGGTATGCGCCCGGTCGCGTCGACTTCCTTCGCACGTGCTACGAGCTGCGGTAGGAGCTGCCGCACTGCCTCGGTCACATCAACGTCCACCATGCGGTAATCGTGCGCCCCGGCCGCCGGGCATTCAATCCGGGTCCCGGCGAACACCGCTGAACGGGAGAGCGCGGACGGGACTTCCGGGTGTTCGCCGCCAACTTTCCGTTGAGCGGAAACCCGTCGAGTACGCACGAGTGCGCTTGCTCACACTGATCTCGCTGTCGTCGAGGTGGACGACATTGCGCGCCGGCGACGGCACAGAGATCGAAGGAGATCCATCCGTGAACAGACAGACATACTTCAGATTGGAGCGCCTTTCCTCGTGGTTCGGCTTCGTGCTCCTGATCGGGATGGCAGCTGCCTTCGCCGCGGCGGGCCTGCTGAGCCCGATGGACCCGAACCTCTCTCAGGAACAGGTGCGGGACTTCCTCGTCGAGCACAGGACCGGAATTCTCGCCGCGACGGCCGTCATCGTGCTGGTCGTGCCGTTCGAGTATCCGTACGTGGTGGTCACCAGTCTGCAGATGCGTCGCATCGAGGGCGGCTGGGGCATTCTGTCCATGATCCAGATCCTCACCGGCGTGGTGGCCCCGATCGGGTTCTTCTTCCCGATGGCAGTGCTCTCGGCCGCGGTCTACCACGTGGAGCGGCACTCGCTCGAAATGCTCTCGACGTTGAACGACATGTTCTGGCTGATGTACGTGGGTGATGCTTGCATCTTCGTGCTGCAGGTCTGGGCGATCGGTTATGCCGCGCTGCTCGATCGGCGCGGACGTAACGGCAGTACCGCCAAGCCGGTGTTCCCGCGCTGGTACGGCTGGCTGAGCATCGTGCTGGGCATCCTGCTCATTCCGGGCGCGTTCGTGTTCCTGTTCAAGACCGGCCCGCTGGCGTGGAACGGAGTGCTGGCGAGCGGTATTCCGACGATCGTGTACTTCATCTGGAAGATCGCGACGCCGATTCTGCTGCTCAGGGGAGTCAAGACCGAGGAGCAGGAACTGGCCGAGGGCACCTCGACGGTCGAGCCGATCGCGCTGGTCGCGGCCTGAGTTCGGCACCTTCGGCGATTCCGGCGGCCGCGCCGGCGAGCAGATCTCGCCCGGCGCGGCCGCGTTGCCGGTGTGGTGGGCGTCTCGGGAAGGGGATCGACACGACCACCCCGTGAAGGTTGTGAATTTGCTCGCATTGTCCGCGGCACCCGTGTAGCGTGATACCGGACAGGGTGGTCCGGTTTGGAGGATGTGATGGTCGAATACTGGAAGCGGGAGCTGACGCTGCACCGCAAGGCCGTGGGAGTGGTCACCGGCGCAGGCTGTGCACTCGGTGCGGCATCCGCGCGGCAGCTCGTGGACCATGTGGACACGTTGCTGCTGACCGATCGCGATCCACGTGCCGCCGCGGCGCTGGCCCGGGAACTCGTGGAGGACGCGGGCGTGGACGCTCAGCCGTTCACCCTCGACCTGACCGACCGGCAGGGGCCGATCCGCCTGGCCGCGCGCATCGAGGAACTGGGCGCGCTGCGTGCGGTCGTGCACGCCGACCTGTGCTCGCCCACACTCTCGGACTGGCGGCAGATCCTGACCGTCGACCTGGTCGCGACGGCCCGGCTCGCCGATGTCCTGCGTCCGTTGGCGGACAACGGAACCGCGATGGCGGTGCTGGCGGCCATGTCGCCGATGCTCGATCCCCGAACCCCCGATACGGCCGCCCTGGCCATCCTGGACAACCCGTTGGATCCGCATTTTCTGGGCCGGATGCGGGAGGCGCTCGGACCCGGCCTCGAATCCCCGTCTGCGGCCTACACCTGGGCCAAACGTGGCCTGCATCGTTTCGTTCGACGGGAGTCGGTGCAGCTCGGTGCGGTGGGGGCGCGCATCTGCTCGGTGTCCCCGGGCGTCATCGATACCGCGCTGTCCCAGCTCGAGGCCGCCGAATTCCCCAGTATCGATCGGATCGTGCAGCGAACACCCCTGCGGCGCATGGGACATGCCGAGGAGGTCGCCGCCGTCGTGGCCTTCGTGCTGTCCGAACAGGCCAGCTTCCTCAACGGGATCGACCTGCTCGTGGACGGCGGGGCCTGCGCGGCGAACGACATCGATAGCGTCGTCGCGCCGCGCCAGGCCGCGCCGGTGCTGGCGAGTTAGCCGCGCGGGATCAGACCGACAGCGCGAAACCGCCTGTGACCCGGAGTGTTTCGCCGGTGACGAAGGACGCCTTGGGCGAGAGCAGATAGAGCAGGGCCTCGACGATATCCTCCTCGCGGCCCTCCTGCTCCAGGATCTGTTCTCCCAGAACGCGTTTCGCCTCGGCGGGGGAGAGTTGCTCGCGGACGGCGTCGGTGAAGATCAGGCCCGGGGCGATCGCGTTCACCCGGATGCCGTCGGCGGCGAACTCGCGCGCGAACGCCACGGTCAAACCGCGCACGGCCAGCTTGGAGACGCCGTAGACGGTGCGGTTGGCGTAGGCGGCCGAGGAGGAGATGTTCACGATGGCCGCGCCCTCGCGCCCGGCCATCAGCGGATGCGCGGCCAGCGTGCAGATGACCGTGCCCAGCACGTTGACATCGAACACCCGCCGGACATTGCCGACACCGAGTTCGGTGAACGGGCGGTTGAACGCGGCGTGCAGACCGGCATTGTTGACCAGGATGTCCAGTCCGCCATGCTGTTCGGCGACCGCGTCCAATGCCGCCGCCACCGCGGCCTCGTCGGCTACGTCGCAGGCCACCCCGGTCGCACCCGCGCCCCGTGCGATGAGTTCCGCGGCGGCGGATTCGGCGACCTCGTCATCGATATCCGCGAGCACCACGTGGGCTCCGCGTTCCGCGAGCGCGGTGCCGAACGCCTTGCCGAAGCCGCGCCCTCCGCCGGTGATGAACGCGATCTTGCCCGCGTATTCATTGTTCGTCATCGAACTACTCCGTGCTGTCGTGAGGTGAGGTGTTATCGGGATGTCATGGGGCAGTGGAGATATCGAGGATCACGGGTGCTGCCGGGATCCGGCGTGTCATCGAGGTATCGAGGTGCTGCCGGGTATCGCGTGTCGCCGGGGTATCGGGAGTTACAGCGACGCCGAGGTCTGCTGGAGCAGGGTGCACAGGCGGTCGCGGTGGATCTCGACATCGCCGTACAGCACCCGGTCGGCCTTGGCCCGGCGCAGGTACAGGTGCAGATCGTGCTCCCAGGTGAAGCCGATGCCGCCGTGCAGCTGTAGCGCCGTCTCCGCGACGTCACCGACGCTGCCGGAGGTGTACGAGGTCGCCACGCACGCCGCCCGAGCGGTGTCCTCGGCCGCGGCGTCGGCGGCCATGGCCGCGTAGTAGGTGGCCGCGCGCGAGCCGTGCACCAGCATCGCCATATCGGCGCAGGCGTGTTTGACGGCCTGGAAGCTGCCGATCGGCCGGTCGAACTGCATGCGAACCGCGGTGTATTCGACGGTGAGATCGAGCAGATACTGCATTACCCCGAGGGAGTCGGCGCAGCGCAGCACCGATGCGTAGTCCAGCAGCCGCTGGATCTCGGCCTGCCCGCCGTCGAGCCGGTGTCCGGCCGGGACGCGCACGCCGTCGAGGCGGACCTCGTAGAACGCGCGGGTCTGATCGAGGGTCCGGGTGTGCCGGACCGTGACGCCGGGCGAGTTGCGGTCCACCAGGAATGAGGCCGGGCCGTCCGGATGTTGCGCGGTGACCAGGAGCCAGCGCGCGCCACCGGCATCCTGCACGGCGGTCTTGGCGCCGTCGAGCACGATCGCCCGGCCGTCCGGGCGGGCGGTGGCGCGGATGCCCTCGATCGTCCAGGGGGCGTGTGGCTCCGCGAAAGCCCAAGTGGCCCAGGCGGATCCATCGGCCAGCGCGGGAAGTGTCGCGGCCTGCAACGATGCGGTGGCGCCGGTGGCGACGGCGTGGCCGACGATGGCGGTGGACAGGAACGGGCCGCGGGCCAGCGCCCGCCCCGCCTCCTCGGCGACCAGGACCAGTTCGGTCAGGCCCTGGCCTGCGCCACCGTACTGTTCGGGCAGTGCCAGGCCGGGCCAGCCGAGTTCGGCGGCCAGGCGCCACAGCTTCGGATCGACGTCTTCGTCGCGATCCAGCCAGGACCGGACAACCCCGATCGGCGCATGGTCGGACAGCAGCTCGCGCGAGATCTCGCGCAGCATCGCCTGCTCTTCGCTCAGTTCGAAATTCACCAGTCACCACCCAACGTCTCGACACCCACTGGCCTCTGGAAGGTATACCCATTTGGTGGCACAGTCGATGGATTCTGTTGACAATTACGGCGCGACACCGCATCTAATCAAAATAGAGTAGCAGGAATTAACGACTGATTGATCGGTCATGTTTCGGTAGCGAGCCGCCTGGCCCGAAGTTCCCACTGAGTGAAAATCGCCCCGGCCCGATGCCTCGCCGTGGACTGTGATGTGCGTTACGCATTCGCCGCATCCGACCAACGGCGCATGCGATCCTCACCCCCTGCACGGATCCGGCGCTCGAAGACCGCGGAAACCGAGAGCACGTGCAGATTCTCGAAAGGACTCGACGATGAGTGCTGTTGCTCATCCGAGCGAACCGTCCGGCGCCCCCGATAGGTGGACACCACGCCTGGTTCTCTCCCTCGCCTCGATCGTATTGCTGCTGGAGATGCTGACGGTCAGCTACATCATGGTGTCGGTGGCGCTGCCGCAGATCGAGGCGCATTTCCAGACCACTCAGGGCGCCTGGATGCTCACCTCGTACCTGCTGGTCGGCGCGGTCGCCACGCCGCTGCTGGGCAAGCTCGCCGACATGTACGGCAAGCGCAAGATCCTGCTGATCTGCATCGCGGTCTCGGCGGTGGGTTCGGCCATCACCGCGGCCGCGCCGACCTACGGGTTGATGGTGGCGGGCCGGGCGCTGGCCGGCACGTTGACCCCGTGTGTGTTCATCGCGTACTCGCTGATCCGGGATGTGTTCCCGGCCAAGACGATCGCGCTGTCGGTCAGCATCGTCACCACGGGTCTGGGGCTGGTCGCGATACCCGCGCCCTTCCTGACCGGCTGGTGCCTGGACCACTTCGGCTTCCGCGGCATCTTCTGGTTCTTCGCGATCGCGACCGCCGTGTTCGGCCTGCTGATCCTGTTCACCACCGACGAATCCAGCCTGCGACTGCGCTCGCGGATGGACTTCCTCGGTGCCGCACTGCTCGGGCTGGGCATCGCCGGGGTGCTGATCGCGGTGAGTTTCGGGCCCACCTGGGGGTGGGCGAGCGGGTCGACCCTGGTCTATCTGTTCGGCGGTATCGCCTTCATGATCGCCTGGCTGGTGTCGGTCCGGCTGCTACCCGAGCCGCTGCTGGATCCGCGGATCCTGCGGCAGCGTTCGATCGTGCTGATCACCGTATCCGCCTCCGCCGCATACGGTCTCAGCACGCTCTACACCGTGCTGATGCCGATGATGACCATGCCGCCGCGCTCGACCGGGCTCGGCTACGGATTCGGCGTCAGCGCCAAGGCGTACGCGATCTTCCAGGCCCCGCAGGGCGGCATGATCGTGGTCGGCGGTGCGATCGTCGGAATCCTGGTGGGCCGCAACGTCCGGCCGCGCACGCTGATGGCGACCGGTATGGCGCTCACCGTGGTGGGATTCCTGCTCACCTCGCTGCTGCACGACAACAAGGCGCTGCTGATCTGTTTCGCGGTGATCACCGGCACCGGTCTGGGATTCGCGTACGCGACGGTGCCGAACCTGCTGATCGAGGCGGTGTCACCGCAATTGCAGGCCACCACATCCAGTTTCGCCAACACGTTCCAGACCATATCGTCGGCGGCGATGCCGGTCGTGGTGTTCGCCGTGCTCAACAACTCGTATATCGCGCCGATCCCCAAATCCCTCACCGGCGGCGCGATCCTGTACACCAACAGCGGTTTTCAGGTCGCGTTCCAGATCGGCGCGGTGGTCGCGGCGGTCGGCGCGATCGCCGCGCTGTTGTTGCCGCGCAAGATAAAACAGCTCCAGGCCGAGGCCGCCACCGTTGCGGCGGGTGAGGACGAGTCCGGTGCGACATCGGTCGTTCTCGGTCACTGAGAGAGATTACCGAAAACCGTGGCCGGGCAGGATATTTCCTGCCCGGCCACGGTGGTTCGGTTCCCGGTGTCCGATCGGCCGGGAAGACCGGCGCGTGCGAATGCGTGCGCGGTCACTCGGTACCGTTCGGAACATGCCTTGAATTGTTGTGCCGGAGGGGAAATCGCCTGTACCCGAGCGGTGGTGGTTTCCCGCGGGAAAGTCAGCTCGTGGCGGGGATGACGTCGAGTAGGTCGAGGCTGGCGCGGGCGTATGCCGCGCGGCGTCGGCGGCTGACCAGGTAGGAGGGCGGGGCGAAGAAGCCGATGTCCTGGGGGAGCGAGCCGGCTCGGGAGGCCAGGGCCTTGCGTGCCTCGGAAGTCGTTCCGCAGACCGCGATTTCGGTGAGCATCTCGTCGGTGACCGCCGCGGTCATCGCCGCGGTGTCGCCGGATCGGAAGGCCGAGCGCAGCTGGGCGACCGGCTCCTGCCAGCCGTGATGGGCGACGTAGGGGTCGTAGGTCTTGACCGTGAGGTAGAAGGCGATCATGCGGCGGGCATCGGCGATGGCGCGTTCTGGCGCGTCGTCGTCGACCGCGGTGATGATCCAGCCGTACTCCAGCGGACGTTCGGTGTTCCCGGATTCCGCGGCTCCCCGTGCCACGGCCGGGCGTACCACCGCGTCCCACCAGGAGCGGGTGAACAGCCCGTGCCCGATCACCCCGTCCGCCACCCGGCCCGCGGTCGCCGCCATCCGGGTGTTGAATCCGGCCAGCAGCACCGGGATGTCGAGCCGTCCCAGAACCGGGGCCCGCACATCCGCGTCGATGCTGTAGTACTCGCCCGAATACTGAACTCGCTCACCGTTTTCCGCGTGCAGCCAGGCGCGGATCGCCCCGGCGGTCTCGGCGATCCGGTCCACCGGATGGTCGCCCGGCACGCCGAACCAGTCCCGATTGATCCGGAACGCGGCGCTGCCCAGGCCGAGGAACAGCCTGCCCGGGGCCTGCGCGTGCAGCTGCCGCAGCGCGGTGGCGTGGGCATAGGGGGTCCGGGCGAAGGCATAGGTGATGGCCGGCCCGGCCAGTGCGGTCTCGGTGCCCGAGACGATCTCGGCGAGGGTGAGATAGGCGTCGCGATCGACGAAATCCCCGGCGCAGAACGCGCCCACGCCGGCCTGTTCGGCCTCGGGGGCGACGTCACGACCGGGCCACGGCATACCGAACCGCATCGGGTCCTCCTTGAAAACGGATACTCTTTTACGGAACTTACCGGAGCTCAGCGCAGCGTCCAGTCGCGGCGGGGCACCGCGGAACGCTCGACCTCGGCCTTGCCGATCGGATTGCCGATCTGGGTGTAGGACAGCCCGGTGCGCAGCGCCTGCGTGCGGGTGGAATCCAGCGACTCCCAGATCGCCCGGACGGTGCCCTGGATGGCGGCGGCCGGTTTCGCGGCGATGATGCGGGCGATCTCCTCGGCCCGCTCCCACAGCTTCTCACGCGGCAGCACCTCGCTGACCAGGCCGATCTGCAATGCGCGTTCGGCCGAAACCCGCTCGTCCAGGCCGAGCAGCGCGATGCGCAGCGTCTCACCCAGCGGGATGCGCCGGGCCAGGCCGATCGGCTCGAGTGCGGCGGTGAGTCCGTAACTCACGTGCGGATCGAAGAAGGTGGCCTCTTCCGAGCAGATCAGGATGTCGGCCTCGTTGATCCAGTAGAACGCGCCACCGGCGGCCATCCCCTGCACTGCGCAGACCACCGGTTTCCACACCTGATTGAGCTTGGGCGACAACTTCTCCCCGGGATCGGTCTGCGACCACACGTTGGCGTGCCGATCGATGCCCTGCTTGACGTCCATTCCGGTGCTGAAGGCCCGGTCACCGGCCCCGCGCAGGACCACGACGTGCACCTCGTCGTCGTCCTTGATCGTCTGCCAGAGGTAGGCGAACTCCTCGAGCATGTCCTGGTTGAAGCTGTTCATGGCTTCGGGGCGGTTCAGCGTGATCGTCGCGATGTGCTCGTGCACTTCGTAGCGGACGGTAGTGAGCTCCATTCGCATCAGCGTACAGCGAGCGATTCGCGTCGATCCGCCTGTTTCGTACACTCTTCTCCGATTCGACGCCACATTGACCCAGGTGGCGATGACTGTGGCCGCCGGTTGAATCGGCCCGGATCGTGTGCTCAGTCAGCGAGATGGGCGAGTGCGGCGGTGAGCAGGATCGGGATCCCGTCGCGGATACGGCCGGTGCGTCCGCTGGTCCGGTGGCGGCGATCGGCGTTGTCGACCTGGAGTGCGGACAGTGCGGCGTGCTTGTATCGGGCGAGGGCGTCGAACCAGTCCTGCCGTGCCACCTCGTCGCCGCGGGCGTACTCGTAGACGGCCAGGAGTTCCAGGGGGTCGAGGGTGGGCGCGGCGGGAGCGATGGCGAAGGGGTGGGCGGGGTCGGACATCAGCCGCAGCCACGCCAGATCCAGTCGCGGATCGCCGATATGCCAAGTCTCCCAATCGGTTACGGCATGGATCTCCGGGCCGCCGCACTGCATCGCGCCCAATCGCCAGTCGCCGTGCAGGATTGCGGGCGGTAGTGGCTCCGGGATCGTGGCGGCGAGCAGCTCCCGGCATTCGCGTTCGGCCTGTGCGGCGGCCCGGTCGAGCGGGCGGGCGGTGAACGCCCGGTGCCAGCGTTCGATCTCGGCCGCGAGCGTGATGGGCGCTTCGTCGATGCCCAAGTCCCCGGGGGCGGGTGTGTGCAGGGCGGCGAGCATCTGGGCCGCGGCGATGGCCCGGGACCAGATATCGGCCGCGGCGGGGCGGATCCGGGGCCGGGTGTGGCGGGGTTCATAGCGTTCGCCGTCGGTGTGCGACATGACCACCAGCGGGGGAGCGTGCGGTGGCGTGCCCGCATCGGAGCCGAACAATTCCGGTACTGCCACGCCGGTCACCTCCCCGAGGGCATCGAGTAATCGGGCCTGCCGCAGGACATCTCGATTGCGGTTCGGCGGCAGTCCGGGCGGGGCCACCTTGATCATCAGGCGGACCCCGGTATGGGTGACGGCGGTGTAGGTGAGGCTGGAACCGTCCGCGGGCCGTTGTTCGAGTTCGCGTACCTCGCGCCCGATCGCCGCGCCCGCGCGCCGGGTCACATCGGCGGGATCGACGCGTGCGATCCGTGGCAGTACCGCCGTGCGCGGCCCCTCGGTCATACCTGCTCCCCAACACTGCGCGAGAACGCGAATCAACGAATTGATATAGAAAAGTACCCTGTATTGGGATCTCTGGGCGTCCAATCTTCCACTATGTGGACATAACGACTACTCTTTTGAGGACCTGTCGGATAGCGTCGGGTCCGGACCGACGCCGGAGGTTCCCGCGGCCCCGCCGCTGGACTCCGCCGATCGGGCGCATTCGGGTGAGCCTTACGCGGAACGATCCCGCCTTGCCGATCGGCCGCCTTCGACCACACCGCCGCTGAGAGGAGAGTTCGGATGCACAGACCGCGAAAGGGTGTGCGCGCGTGACTCTGGTATTCACCCCCGAGCAGGAAGAACTCCGCGCGACGATCCGGCGTTTCCTGGCCGAGCGCTCGCCGAGCGAGTCGGTGCGCCGATGGATGGAGTCCGAGCAGGGCTACGACCCCGAGCTGTGGCGGCGGATGGCCACCGAACTGGGCGTGCACGGCCTTGCCCTGCCGGAGGAGTTCGGCGGTTTCGGTGGCGGCCCGGTCGAACTCGGGATCGTGCTGGAGGAAATGGGCCGGGCGCTGCTTCCCTCGCCCTACTTCGCCACGGTCGCACTCGCCGGACAAGCTCTGCTCGCCTCGAATGACCAAGCGGCGCAGGCGCGTTGGCTGCCCTCGATCGCCGAGGGTGCGCTCACCGCGACGCTGGCCGTGGCCGAGGAGAGCGGATCGTGGCGGCTGGAGGATGTCGCGACCGTGGCCACGGCGCAGGGCGCGGACTGGGTTCTCTCTGGCACCAAGATGTTCGTCATCGACGGCCACTCGGCCGATCTGCTGCTGGTCGTCGCGCGGACCGAGGGGGGACCGGCACTGTTCGCGGTGCCGGGGGATGCGCGCGGACTCACCCGGACGCGCCTGGAAACCCTCGACGCGACAAGGCGATTGGCCCGGATCGATCTCGACGACGTCCCCGCGGAACCGGTCGGCCCGACCGGCTCGGATGCCTCCGGCTACCTGCGGACCGTACTGGACCTGGCCGTGGTGGCGCTGGCCGCCGAGCAGGTCGGCGGGACACAGGCATGTCTGGACGCCGCGGTCGAATACGCGAAGATCCGGGTGCAGTTCGACCGGCCGATCGGGTCGTTCCAGGCGATCAAGCACAAGTGCGCGGATCTGCTGCTCGAACTCGAGGCCGCGCGATCGGCGACCTATCACGCCGCGGCGGTGGCGGCGGGGGACCGGTCCGAACTCCCGGTCGCCGCGGCGCTGGCCGCCGCCTGCGGTTCGGCCGCCTTCACCCGCGCGGCCAAGGAGAACATCCAGATTCACGGCGGCATCGGGTACACCTGGGAGCACGACGCGCACCTGTATCTCAAGCGCGCGAAGTCCGCGGAGCAGCTGTTCGGCGGTCCCGCGCTGCATCGTTCCCGCCTGGCGGATCTGACCGGAATCTGACGGAGCGAGCCGAGCACATCGGCATGCCCGGACTGATCTCGCCGTGCCGTTGAGGCACGGCAACATGTGTCGGTACCGGACGGTCCGACAACCTCGAAATGCAGAAGGAAGGTGCAGCACATGAGTGCAGGCATCGTCGAAACGGCTACCGGAGCGGACCTGCGGGCCGGTGTGATCGGACTGGGCACCATCGGCGGCGGCGTCGCGATCAGCCTCGCGCGCAGCGGCCGGGTGCCGGTCGTCCAGGATGCCCGGACCGGGATCTCCGATCGGCTGCCGGGCGTTCCCACACAGGTCGCCACCCCGGCCGACGTCGCGCGGGCCAGCGATGTCGTATTGATCGCGGTGGTCGATGCCGAGCAGGCCGAATCCGTGCTGATCGGCCCGGACGGCATCCTCGGCGCGGCCCGGGACGGGTTGACCGTCGCGCTGCTGTCCACGATCTCGCTGGCGAGTTTTCACCGGCTGGCCGCCCTGTGTGCCGAGCGCGGCGTGACGCTGCTGGATGCGGCGGTGACCGGCGGTGGCGCGGCGGCGGACAACGGCCTGGTGGTGATGGTGGGCGGCCCGGACGACGCCGTGGCGCGGGCCCGGCCGGTGCTCGAGGATTTCGCCCGGGTGGTGGTGCACTGCGGTCCGGCGGGCGCGGGGATGGTGACCAAGCTGGCCCGCAACATGCTCACCTACGCGAGTTGGGCGGTGGTGCGCGAGGCGCACACGATCCTCGCGGCGGGCGGTGTCGCGCCGGACCGGTTGCTCGAGGTCCTCGAGCGCAGCACCGACGGTGGTACCGAGCCGTTCATGTGGTTCCGCAAGATCGTCGCCGGTGAACAACCGCCGGAAGGCCAGCCGGAGTACATCGACGCGCTCGCGCAGAAGGATCTCGCCGCCGCACAGGAATTCGCCGGCGCGACGGGAATTCACGTCCCGATCACCGATGTGGTGCGCCCGGTGATGGAAGACGTCTTCGCCTACCGGCTACCGGAGCCGCTGCCCACGGATACGACCGAGCGTGGCCGCGCCATGCTGGATCGCGTGTACGGCAAGGGTTTCGGCGAACTCGTCGACGCGGGCACCGACCGGCCCCTGACCGATGAGACCGTCGGGCACCTGTTCGCGGATATCTGGAGCCGGCCGCATCTGACCGTCCGCGATCGCCGGCTGCTGGTGCTGGGCGCGACGGCCATGCTCGGCCGCACGGATCTGCTCGAGATCCAGCTCCGCGGAGCCACGGAGAACGGTGAACTCACCACCGACCAACTCTACGAACTGAATCTGCTGCTGGCCTACTACACCGGTTGGGGGAACGGCACTTCCCTGCAATACGCCATCAAGCGACTCGCCGAGGAACCGTCGCTGCCGCTGGTCCGGGACACGCCCGCACAATAGGGCGCTGTGCCGGATCAGGCCATCAGTGTCGCCGGCGGACAGTGCGCGAAGGTGGACCCCGGCTCGGCCTCCTCGGAACAGCAACGGCGCCAACCGGGCTCACTGGGGCTGCCAGGACTCGGACGTCGTCGCCGGTGCTGCAATCGCGGGCCTCTGATCATCGGGGATACTCGGTCGCTCGCTCGGCGACCGGGATACCTCCGCACGTGCCCACCGGCTACCGTTTCCGGTCATTGATCGACGCGGTAGCGGGCAGCGAGTTCCTTGTATCCGGATGCCGAGGAGCGAGTTTCCGGCGTTCGCTGGATGCCTCGTTCGGACGCGCGCCGCCGCCGGTGTCGTGCGCGGCCCGATCCGGTGCACGGCACGTGAATCCGGTGCAGGCGGTCAGAGCCGCACACGTCAATTGTGTTCGCCCCACACGTTCGACGGGGTTTCAGCGTATTCGGGCGGTCACTCCCGGGTCTATCAAAAAGTGCCCTCAACTGTACGCTTTCAGGCCGACGAGGCGTCCTCTCGGCGGTTATGTTGGCATAATCACCGATTGTCTGACTTAAATCAGTGTACTCTATGTACTCATAGGTGCGGTGGTGGTACTCGGCGAGCTCGGAGCCGGACACCACGGCGAACGTTTCATGCCGGGCACTGCTCGGCTCTGGCGAAAGGCTGATCACGTGGGAATTCGCGACCGCCTGTCCCGGCTGCTGGCCGAGGCGCCCGCCGCTGCCGAGGCGATCGAGCATGAGGAAGTCTGGTGGACCTGGGGAAGTGTGCAGGCCACCGCGGCGGCCGTCGCGCGGGATTTGCAGGCCGCCGGTCTGGGCGAGGATGCGCGCGTGGGCGTCGTGCTGGAGAACCGGCCCGAGCATGTCGCGGCCGTGGCCGCGCTGATCGCATCCGGGCGTTGCGTGGTGATGCTGAGCCCGCTGCAGCCCGCCGCGCGGCTGGCCGCCGATATCGCCCGTTGTGAGCTGCCCGTCGTCATCTCCGGTGGCGAGGTGCTCTCGCGTGCGGGTGTGCTCGATGCCGTAACTGCCTCGGGCCTGGCGCTGCGACTGGATCTCGACGGATCGGTGCACACCGCGGGCGGCACGGTTCCGGCCGAGAGCTCGACCAATCCCGGTGTGGCCGTGGAGATGCTGACCTCCGGTACCACCGGTGCGCCCAAGCGGATACACCTGCGGGTCGAGCAACTCGATCAGGCGCTCGCCTCCGGTGGGCAGCTGCCGAAGGGTGATCGCCTGCTCTCGCGATCGGCGTCACTGGTCTCCGCGCCGATGGTGCACATCGGTGGCCTGTGGCGGGCGCTGGCCTGCCTGGCCACCGGACGCCGGATGATCCTGATGCCGAAATTCGTTCTGGAACAGTGGGTTCGCGTGGTGGAACGGCACCAGCTGCGGGCGGTGAGCCTGGTGCCCGCCGCCATCCGCACGGTGCTGGACGCCGAGGTGCCCGCCGAGCGCCTGGCGAGCCTGCAGGTCGTCACCTCCGGTACCGCGCCGTGCCCGAAGGAACTCGCGGATAGATTCTTCCGCAGTTACGGCATCCCGGTCCTGATGACCTACGGGGCAACCGAATTCGCGGGCGCGGTGGCCGGATGGACGCTGCCGCTGCACGAGAAGTGGTGGGATACCAAGGCCGGCAGCACCGGACGCGCGTTCGCGGGCGTGGAGTTGCGGGTCACCGGTGAGGACGGGGCCGAGCTGCCCATCGGGGAGAGCGGCCGGCTCGAGGTCCGCACCGCGCAGACCGCGCAGGGCGACACGATCTGGGTCCGGACCAGCGATCTGGCCCGGATCGATGCCGACGGTTTCGTCTGGATCGATGGACGTGCCGACGACACCATCATTCGCGGCGGTTTCAAGGTGCAACCCGATACCGTCAAACGGGTCCTGGAAACGCATGCGGCTGTGCGCGAGGCCGCGGTGGCCGGGCTGCCGGACACTCGGCTCGGACAGGTGCCCGTGGCGGCGGTCGAGGCCGAGCCGGGCAGCACCCCGCCCGCGGTGGCCGAGCTGATCGCGCTGTGCCGCGAGCACCTGCTGCCCTACGAGGTACCGGCGCACATTCTCGTGCTGGACGAGTTGCCGCGCACCCCGTCCAGCAAGGTGAGCCGGGTGGATCTGCTGGATATCGTGCGCGCCCGCCTCGCCGAACCCACCAAAGCCTGAGCGACCGAGGAGAATTCATCGATGACGAGCACCGAGAACAAGTCCGGCGAGCAGTTCGGCGTGCTGACCGACGAGGCGGTCGAGCGCTCCCGCCGCCGCCTCGGTATTCCCAAGCCGCAACGCAATCCGCCGCACAACTACGAGGTGACCTGGGATGGCGTGCGGCACTTCGCCTTCGGCTACGGTGACGACAATCCGCTGTACTGCGATTCGGAGTACGCGGCGAGCACTCGGTGGGGTTCGCTGATCGCGCCGCCGACATTCCTCTACACGATGGGCGAGGATGCCGCGCCCGCGCCCGACGCGCAGACCAAGGCGCTGTTCAAGGGCGACCCGTTCGCGGGCCTGGGCTCCTACCAGGCGGTCATGGAATACGAATGGTGGCAACCACTTCGGCTCGGTGACCGCTGCCGGGTGCTGCAGGCCCAGGTGGGTGTGCAGCTCAAGCCCAGCAGTTTCGGTGGACGCACCGCGCACGTCACCCAGGACTACCTGTACGCCAACGGCCGCGGTGAGATGCACGCGCTGCGGCGGGGCACCTGGATCAACGCCGAACGGCACACCTCGAAGAAGCGCGCCAAGGAGACCCTCGTCCAGGAGCCCTACACGCCCGAGCAGCTCGCCGAATTCGACGCCGCCTACGCCGCGGAGACCCGGCGCGGCGGCGAACCGCGGTACTGGGAGGACGTGGAAATCGGAGAAGTGTTGCAGCCCAAGGTGAAAGGCCCGCTGACCACCACCGACGTGGTGGTCTGGCATCTGGGCTGGGGTATGCAACTCACTCCGCCCGGCGCGTTCAAGATCGCCGCGAGTATTCGCCGCAAGGCGCCGGGCCTGTACCCGCCCAACCCGATGAACATCCCGGACACCGTGCAGCGCCTGCACTGGGAGCCCGAGCGGGCCCGCGAACTCGGCCTGCCGAATCCCTACGATTACGGCGGTATGCGCGAAACCTGGCTGGTGCACCTGCTCACCGACTGGGTCGGCGATCACGGCTGGCTGTGGAAACTGCGCTGCGAACACCGCAAGTTCAACTACCTGGGCGATGCGACCTGGGTGCGCGGCACCGTGGCGGACAAGCGAAAGGTGGACGGCCGCAACGAGATCCACCTCGAGGTGCGCTGCGAGAATCAGCGCGGCGAGGTCACCACCCCCGGCACCGCGGTCGTCCTGCTGCCGACCCGCGAGCGTGCGGTGGACCTGCCCGCGCCGCCCGCGCCGGATCTGGACGGCATGGTCGCGCACGAATTGGCGCAGTTCAGCGTGTGAGCCTGTCGTGGTGGCACCGGTTCGGTGCCACCACGGGTCTGCGTGGTGCATCCACGGTATGAGCGTGTCCGGTGCCGGGTGATGCCGTGCCGCCGGCACCGGATCCGGACGACGTGGTCGTGCGTGAACAGGCGTGGTTCAGCATGTGAGCTGGTTGCGGGGACGACGGTTCGGTCGCCCATGGGGTTTGCTCGGTATCGGCCTGGGGCGATTGCGTTCAGTGCCGGGCGATTTCGTGTCGTCGGCACCGGATCCGGGGGCATGGTGGGGTGGCGCGTGCGTTGGCGCGATTCGGCGTGTGACCCCTTGTGGGGGCACCGGTTCGGTGTCCCCGCGGGTTCGTTCAGTGCCACCACGGTATGAGCGCGTCGAGGTGACGGCGCATCCGGTGCCGGGCGATTCCGGTGTCGCCCTGCAGAATCGCGTCCAGGATCAGGCCGTGGACATGTTCGACGTCATCGGCGGCCTGCGCCCCGGGCAGCGGTTGATCATGGCCCGAGGCGTGCCTGCGGAACAGCTCGGTGATGATCGCGAGAAACAGTGACAGCACCGGATTTCCGGCGAGGGCCGCCAGTTCGGTGTGGAAGCGGTCGGCCTTGCGCGGATCGTCCTCGGGGCCCTCGGTGGGCCACCGCGCGGCCGTGTGGAGCCGCTCGGCGATCTCGGTCTCCCCGCGGGCGTACCGGGCGGTCACCTCCTCGACGATGCCGAGTTCGACGGTGCTGCGGGCGATGCGCAGATCCTCGGCCGTCACGCCCTGGAATTCGAGGAACAGCGCCATGGTGTCGACGGTGGCCTGGGGTTCGGGTTCGGCGACGATGAGCCCGCCGCCGGGGCCGCGGCGCATCCGGGCGACGGAGTGATATTCCAAGAGCCGCACGGCTTCTCGCAGTACCGCGCGGCTGACTCCGTAGCGGGCCAGCATATCGGCCTCCGAACCCAGGACCGTGCCCACCTGCCAGCCGCGCGAGGCGATGTCGTCGTGGATCCGCCCGGCCACCACCTCGGCGAGTTTGGCTCCCGGACCCTCCACGATCTCGGGCTCGATGACCGCGCCGGAGATCCGCGTGCGGTTCCGCACCCGATGCTTCTCGGTCCAATCGGCCACCGTTTCCAGATGGCCGATCAGCGCGGTCTGGGCGCGCGCGCCGTCGCCCGCGATCACCGCGTCGACGATCTCGGTGTGCGCCCGGTGCGAAACCTCTTTGGACTCGGCCACTTCCGCCTTGGAGATCCTGCGGGAGGTGTGCGCGTACCGGGTGGTCAGGCGGGTGAGCACGTCGATGAACAACTGCAGCACCGGATTTCCGGACAGCTCGCCGAGGATCGGATGCAGTGGGTCGTGTGACCAGCCGCCCGGATCGTCCCGATGCTCGATCTCGTCGTCGAGGATGGCGCGCAGTGTGCGGATGCCCTCCTCGGTGATCCGGTCCGCGGCCAGGCCCGCGGCGATCGGCTCGAGCAGCAGCCGGGCCTGGAGCAGATCGGTGACGCTGGTGCCGACGTATTCCAGGTAGATGACCATCGCGCGGGTGGCCGGACCCGCATCGGGTGCGCAGACGAACAGGCCCCCGTTGGGGCCGCGCCGCATTCGGGCGACCTGGTGATGTTCAACCAGGCGGACCGCCTCGCGCAGGACCGAGCGGCTCACGCCGAAGTGTTCGCGCAGGCCCACCTCCGAGCCGAGAGATTCACCGACCGGCCAGCCACGGCGGATCACCGTCTCCTCGATACGGTGCGCGATGCGCGCGGCCAGCTTGCCGACCGGGCTTCCGTTCTCGACAGTGGGGTCACTGTCGGCGGGCTCGATCTCGACGGCAGTCGCCATGGGCACACTCCTCGGGATGGATTTTCGGATCCTCAGTCTAGTCGGGAGCATGGGACGACGGCGTCACCACCTGTATTCCGGGTGCCATATCACCGTGTTCAGGCCACTGTTTTGTGGCTGCGCGGCGGCACGCTGCCCGATTGTTCTTCGCCGGAGGTGGTCCGGTGAAGAAAGTGTACTCTTTTCAACGTATTGATACTATCTATATGACTAACTGCGACGTCGATTCGATCGATATGCAGATAGAGTAGTCGAATATCGGGCAGCGGTGCCCACGACGAGAAGTAGGTGCCATGCGGTTGGAGTCGACACCGGAACTCGAGGCGTTCCGGCAGCGGGTGCGCGCGTTCATCGCCGAACATGCGCCCGGTATCAAGAAGCATGCCGGGGTGCGCGCGCCCGAACCCGGACTCATGCCGGTCATCCGGACCTGGACCGCGAAGCTGTACGAGGCGGGTTTCCTGGGCATCAACTGGCCCGCCGAATTCGGCGGGCGCCCCGACGCCCATCCCCTCGAATCGTTCATCGTCGCGGAGGAGATCGCCCGCGCCCGCACCTGGCCGCCGATCGGCGCGGCGTCGCTGGCCTCGGCCGCGATCATCGACTTCGGCACAGATGAGCAGCGCGAGCGGTTCCTGCCGCGCATCCGCGACTGCCGGGACGTGTGGTGTCAGCTGTTCAGCGAACCAGGTGCGGGCAGCGACCTGGCCGCGCTGCGCACCCGGGCCCGGCTCGAGGGCGAGGGCGCGGACGCGGTCTTCGTCGTCGACGGTCAGAAGGTCTGGACCACCAACGGCCAGCACGCCGATATGGGCTATCTACTCGCGCGCACCGATCCGGATGCGGCCAAACATCGCGGGATCACCGCGTTCGCACTGGATATGCGCAGTCCCGGGGTCGATATCCGGCCGCTGCGCGAGATCACCGGAACCACCGACTTCAACGAGGTCTTCCTGGACGGTGTGCGGATTCCGGCCGCCAACGTGATCGGCGAGGTGAACAACGGTTGGCGGGTGGCCATGAGCAGCCTCGGCCATGAGCGTTCGGGCGTGGCCGCGCGCGGCGCGGAACTGCTCACCACCCTCGACGACCTGCTGCGCCTGGCGGCCGACACCGAGGTGAACGGGGTTGCGGCCCTGGATGATTCGGCGACCCGCCAGAGCATCGGCGAGCTCGCCACCCGCGTGCACGTCAACGCCGCGATGATCAATCTCGCCCAATCGCGCATGCTCAACCACACCGAACAGCCCGCCGACGCCCCGCTGGGCAAGATCTTCTTCAGCGAATTGAACCACGACCTGGTTGATTTCGGCGTCCGCCTGCAAGGCGTCGAGGGCATGCTCACCGAGGCCGATCCCGACGCGGTGGACGGCGGCTGGTGGCAGGACGCGCACCTGTATTCGCGCGCCTACACGATCGCCGGTGGCGCCAACGAGATCCTGCGAACCCAGATCGCCGAACGCGGACTGGGCTTGCCGCGTTAGCCGCTTCGGATCGAAGACGGCAGGACGAAATTCAAGGAGCGCGAATGCGTTTGAAGGATAAGGTCGCGGTTGTCACGGGCGCCGGGTCGGGTATCGGCAAGGCCATCGCCCAGCGGTTCACCGAGGAGGGGGCCAAACTCGTAGGCGCGAGTATCAGCGACAGCGCGATCCGCGTCGCGGCCGAACTCGGTGGCGATGCGGTCGGGGTCCAAGCGGATGTCAGCGACGAGGCCGATGTGCAGCGCATCATCGCCACGGCCGAGGAGCGATTCGGCCGGATCGACATCCTGGTGAACAACGCCGGATTCGGTGGCGGATTGATGCCGTTGCACGAGCAGACCACCGAGAACTGGGATCGCGTGCACGGGGTGAATCTGCGCGGGGTGTTCTTCTGTATGAAGTACGGCATCCTGTCGATGCGTCGTACCGGCGGCGGCTCGATCGTCAACGTGTCCTCGGCGACCGGCCTGGTCGGCTGGAAGCATCACAGCGTCTACGGCGCGGCCAAGGCCGGGGTGAACCAGCTGACCAAGGCCGCCGCGCTCGATTACGCCGATGACAACATCCGGGTCAACGCGGTCTGCCCCGGCACGATCTGGACCGGCCTGGTGCCGATGTCCCAGGAGTCCCCGACCCCGCCCCCGGGGATCTTCCGCGTCGCCGGAATCCCGCTGGACCGCTGGGGCCTGTCGGACGAAATCGCCGCGGCCGCACTATTTTTCGCCAGTGACGAGGCGTCCTATACGACCGGTGTGGTGATGCCGGTGGACGGCGGCTACAGCGTCGGGTTCTCCGGGATGGGCGCGGAGAAGACCGGCCAGTCCACCAACTGAATCGCGCGGCTCGCCCGGCGCAGGATCCCGATCGAGGGCCTGTGCCGGGGGCGCGCCACCGAGATCTCCGCGACGTCCTGTCGAATCCCGTTCTCCCGCAATTGATCACCGGTAGAGTCCGGCAGGGTGCGGCTGCCACCCCGGGAACCACGCGAATCAGGCGCTGTGCCAACGCAATGCGGCCGCCAGGCCACCGTCCACGAGTAGATCCGTGCCGGAGATGAACGAGGCGCGGTCCGAGAGCAGGAAGTCGACCGCGTCACTGATTTCCAGCATCGTGCCCTCGCGGCTCAGCGGAGTCCGGTCGTACAGCGCCTTTTTCGCGGGTGTGCGCTCGAATTCGCGGGCGCCCTGCGGGGTGGCGATCAGGCCGGGGGACAGGGACACGATCCGTGCGCCGCGTTCTCCCCAGGCAGCGGCCTGCCGGCGGCAGAAACCGATCAGCGCGTATTTGGACAATTCGTAGGCCCGCGCCGGGGTCGCCTCCTCGCCCAGGACGTCTGCCAGCTTCTGCGGCAGCTGCTGGTCGCTCGGATCGGCGAGCAGCACGTCGAGTTCCTCGGTGGGCCGGGCGTTGTGCGCGGCCAGCGAGGCGATGAACACCGCCGCCGAGCCGATCGTGGCACGTCGGCGCAGTTCGTCGGCGACCAGCGCCGCGCCCACCAGATCCACGTTCACGATCGTGGTGAAGTCGGCCATGGACGGCGAGAGTCCGGCCACATGCGCCAACGCCCGGAGTCCGCCGAGTTCGCCGACCCGCGCACCCAGCGCCGCGATCGCGGCGGGATCGGTGATGTCACAGGGGATCGCGGTGGCGTCGGCGCCCTCGGCGCAGAGCGTGGCCGCGGCCTCGCGCACGCGCGCTGCATCCAGGTCCGCGATCAGGACCCGATACGACTGCGCCAGCCGCCGCGCCACGGCCATACCCATACCACCCGCGCCGATGACGACCGCGAGGTCGCGATCCGGTCGCCTACTGGTGCCGATCTCGTGTGTCATGGCTGGGAGCATGGCACGGGTGAATCCGCGGCCACGGGCGTCGTCTCACCAACCGGAAGAGCTTGTGGCGGTGGTGATCAGCTGACGCCCGCGGGTCGGCTACTGGTGCTGATCTCGTGTCATGGCAGGGAGCACGGTACGAGCGAATTCGTTGCCGCGGGCGTCGGCTCACCGACTGGAAGAGCTTGCGCCGGTGGTGATCAGCTGACGCCCTGGGGCGGTCCGGTCGGCTACCGGGGCCGGTCTCGTGTCATGGTGCGGAGCACGGCACCCGGGAATCCCCGGCCGTAGGCGTCGGCTCACCGACCGGAAGATTCTGCGGCACTGGCGATCAGCTCAGCAGTTCGATGATCGTGGCGTTGGCGGTGCCGCCGCCCTCGCACATCGTCTGCAGGCCGTAGCGCAGGTTCTTGCGGCGCATCTGGGCGATCAACCGGGTCATCAGGATGCCGCCGGAACCGCCCAGCGGGTGGCCCACGGCGATCGCGCCGCCGAGCGGGTTGAGCCGTTCCGGATCGGCGCCGGTGTCGGCCAGCCATGCCAGCGGCACCGGGGCGAACGCCTCGTTGACCTCGAACGCGCCGATATCGCCGATGGCCAATCCCGCTCGGCGCAGGACCTTTTCGGTGGCCGGGATGGGGCCCAGCAGCATGGTGATCGGGTCCGCACCGCTGACCGCGCCGCTGTGGTAGCGGGCGATCGGGGTCAGGCCCAGCTCGCGCGCCTTCTCCGGCGTGGTGATCAGCAGCGCCGACGCGCCGTCGGAGATCTGCGAGGAGTTCCCGGCGTGGATCACCCCGTCCGGCTTGAACGAGGGCTCGAGCTTGGCCAGCGTCTCGGGGCTGGTGCCGCGCCGCAGGCCCTCATCGGTGGTGAATTTCGTGCCGTCGACGTCGATCTGCACGATGTGGTCGTCGAAGACGCCCGCATCGATGGCCGCCGCCGCCTTGGCATGCGATTCCGAGGCGAATTCGTCCAGGCGCGTGCGGCTCAGGCCGTAACGCTCGGCGATGAGCTCCGCGCCGACGCCCTGGTTGAATTCGAAGTTGTCGTAGCGCGCCAGGGCGGCCGGGCCGTAGGGCTGACCGGTGGTGCGGTGCGAGCCGAGCGGCACCCGCGACATGGTCTCCACACCGCCCGCGACGACGATGTCGTACTGCCCGGCCATGACCGCGTGCGCGGCGGAGTCCACGGCCTGCTGACTCGAACCGCAGGCGCGGTTGATGGTCACGCCCGGAACATGTTCCGGCCACCCTGCCGCCAGCACCGCGAAACGGGCGATATTGCTGGACTGATCGCCGATCTGGGTGACGCAGCCCCACATCACGTCGTCGATGATGCCCGGATCGATCCCGGTGCGTTCGACGAGTGCGTTGAGCACGTGCGCGGACAGGTCGGCCGCGTGAATCTGGGCCAGTGAGCCGTTGCGCTTGCCCAGTGGCGTGCGCACGGCATCGACGATGACGGCCTCTGGCATGACGGATCCTCTCGCTGGTACTCCGGGCCGGAACCCGGTGTGCTGTCTGCTATTTCGCCGGAGTTCCGGCTTGTACGGCCGCGCCGGCGCGCAGCAGTTCGTCGGGGTCGCCGACCTGCCAGTCCGCGAGCACGGCCCGGGTGTCCGCACCCGCGGCGGGAGCGATATGCCCCGCCGCGGACGGTGTCTCGGAGAAGCGCGGCGCGGCGGCGGGCTGTGCGATGCCCTCGCGGACGATCACGCTCGACCGGGCCGCCAGATGCGGATGGGCCGCGGCCTCGGTGAGGCCCAGCACGGGTGCCACGCACGCGTCGGTTCCCTCGAACAGCCTCGCCCATTCGTCGCGGGTGCGTTCGGCGAATCGCTTTTCCAGCCGCCGCCGCAGATCGGGCCAGGCGGACCGGTCGTGCTGCCGGTCCGGGTCGACGCCCAGGTCGAGCAGTTCGATCAGCTGCCGATAGAACTTCGCCTCGAGCGCGCCGACCGCCACGTGTTTGCGATCCTTGGTCTCGTAGATCGCGTAGAAGGGCCAGCCGCCGTCGAGTTGGTTCACCCCGCGCTCGTCGGTCCACACCCCGCGTCCGAGTTTGGCGAAAGTGCTGGCGAGCAGGCTCGCGGTGCCGTCGACGATGGCCGCGTCGACCACCTGTCCGCGCCCGCTGCGCTGCGCGGCGTGCAACGCGGCCAGGACGCCGATCACCAGATAACAACCGCCGCCGCCGAAATCGCCGACCAGGTTGAGCGGGATCTGCGGCGGGCCGCCCGCGGTGCCCATCGCGTGCAGCGCACCGGTGAGGGCGATATAGGTGATGTCGTGTCCGGCGGCCGAGGCCAGCGGACCATCCTGACCCCACCCGGTCATCCGGCCGTACACCAGACGCGGATTGCGCGCGAGGCATTCGTGCGGCCCGATGCCGAGTCGCTCGGTGACCCCGGGCCGGAAGCCCTCGATCAGGATGTCCGCGCGGGCGGCCAGATCCAGGACCGTGCGCGGCCCGTCCGGATGTTTGAGATCGATGAGGACCGAACGCTTCCCGCGATTCGCCACATCCTCGGGTCCACCCGCGTCCGTGTCGTTCGTGCGTTCGGGCCGGTCGATGCGCACGACCTCGGCACCCAGATCGGCCAGCAGCATTCCCGCGAACGGACCCGGGCCGATACCGCCGAGTTCGATGACGCGGGTACCGGCCAACGGTCCGCTGTGCATTGTCTTCTCCTCGTTCCGGGCCCCGTTCAGCGGCCCTTCCAGACCGGCTTGCGCTTCTCGGCGAAGGCGGTCGCGCCCTCGGTGGCATCCTCGGAGGTGAAGACCGGCTGGGAGATCTCGACCTGGCGGTCCCATCCCTCGGCCAGCGTCCAGTCGGCGCTCGAGCGCGCGATTTCCTTGGTCGCCGCGACCGCGAGGGGGCCGTTGGCCGCGATCCGCTCGGCGAATTCGAGCGCGGCCGCGAGCGCGCCGCCCTCCTCGGTGACCCGGTTCACCAGACCGACCTCCGCGGCGCGTTCTGCGGTGATGGGCGCGCCGGTGAGCAGCAGTTCCAGCGCGATGGCCTGCGGAATCCGCCGGGTGAGCAGCAGCGCCGCGCCCGCGCGGGCGACCAGTGAGCGGGCTACCTCGGGTACACCGAATTTCGCGGTGCGCGCGGCGACGACCAGATCGGCGGCGAGGGTGAGCTCGAAGCCGCCGGCCAGCGCCCAGCCCTCGACCGCGGCGATCAGCGGTTTGCGCGGCGGGGTCTGGGTGATCCCGCACAGGCCGCGGCCCTCGATGGCGGGGCTCTCACCGCGCAGGAATGCCTTGAGATCCATTCCGGCGGAGAAGGTTCCGCCCGCACCGGTGATCACGCCGACCCGCAGCTCGTTCGATTCGTCGAGTTCGTCCACCGCGGCGGCGACCGCCTTGGCGACCGCTGCGTCCAGGGCGTTCTTCACCTGGGGGCGGTTGATGGTGATGACCTGCACCGCTCCACGGCGTTGGACCAGGACCACGTCGTCCGACACATCTCCTCCTTCTCCGCGACCCGATCGACCGAGTCGGCGTAATAGTATCCTTAATACTGTCAGGTGCTGACGCGTGTGGTCGATACTCCCGTAGGTTTCGTGATATATGCCTGTATCGGCTGTATAGACGGGGTGTTGTGTGATAGATACGTATACTCAATAGTGAATCGGGCCGGATGCTGTTCGGCCGGAATCGGCAGGAGTTCCAACTGCGCGTCCGAGTTCCGGGCGCGGGAACCGCCGAGGTCGAGCGCTGCACGCGCGCAGGGGAACCGCGCGCCCCGTCGATGGTAGGGAAGTGACGATGAAAGCCGCACGGCTGACGCAATACGGTCCACCCAGCGGGATCTCCGTTGTCGACCTGGACGACCCCGAGCCCGGTCCCGGTGAGGTGCTGGTCCGGGTGCACGCCGCGGCGGTCAACTATCCGGATGTGCTCATCGCGGCGAATCAGTACCAGGTGTCCGCGCCGCTGCCGTTCACGCCCGGCAGCGAATTCGCCGGTGTGATCGCCGCGCTCGGGCCCGGGGTGAGCGGACCGCCGGTGGGCTCGCCGGTGGCGGGCGCGGTGCTCTCGGGCGCGTTCGCGGAAAAGGTGGTGCTGCCCGCGACGGCGCTGCGGCCGGTCCCCGAGGGGCTGGACATGGTCCACGCCGCAGCCTTCCACGTGACCTACGCGACCGCCTATCACGCGCTGGTCACCATCGGGCGCGGTGAGCCGGGTGAATGGGTGACGGTGCTCGGTGCCGCGGGCGGGGTCGGCACCGCCACGGTCGATGTCGCGACCCGGCTGGGGATGCGCGTGCTGGCGGCGGCCTCCGGCCACGATCGGCTGGCCATTGCCCGAAAACTCGGCGCGGAGGCCGGAATCGATTATGCCGGTGAGGATCTCAAGTCCCGGATGCGCGAGCTGACCGGCGGGGAGGGTGCGCACCTGGTCATCGATCCCGTGGGCGGAAGCTATTCGGAGGCGGCGCTGCGCGGGCTGCGGCGCGGCGGCCGGTTCGTCACCGTGGGCTACGCCGATGGTGAGATCCCGCGCATCCCACTGAATCTCGTACTGCTCAAGGATGCGGTGGTGCGCGGCTTCGAGATTCGCATGCTGCGGCAGTATGCCCGGGACGCCGTCGCCGAGGGCGACCGCGTGCTTGCGGAACTGGTGCGAGAAGGTATGCGCCCGTTCGTTTCCCGAGTACATCCCCTCGCCGATATCGCGACTGTGCTGACCGATGTGGCCGAGCGTCGCGTGACCGGAAAAGTCGTACTCAGCATGACCGACGAGTGATCCCGCTGCCGGTGCCTCCGCTGCGATGATGTGCGGGTGGTGCGCGGGTTCGAGATTCGCATGTTGTGCCGGTGTGCTCGGGCGCTGTCGATGAGGGCGACCACGCGGGCGGTCGTCGGGTGCCCACGAATCGGGCTCGTCCGCTCGGCTGTTCGGAATCGATCGTCCCGTAGCGGTAGTCGGGCAACTGGAAACCCGGGCCGGATCTGTGTGCGTGCCTTCGTGATTCGGTCCGGGTTTCGAGTATTTCTCGCGTCGAGAGTGTCAGAACGTCGGCAGCTGCGGACGCTTGCGCAGGTAACCGCCGCTGTCCACGCGAAGCTGCGCACCGGTGACCCAGCGGGACTCGTCGGAGATCAGGAACAGTACCGCGTCGGCGACATCCTCCGGCTCCACATACGGGTTGCCCATGGCGGAGGTCGCGGGGAAGGACACCAGCGCGTCCTCGCGGGTCGGATCGGTCAGGTCGGGCCGGAACGCGCGATACATGGCGTCGCTGTTGAGCATATCGGTATTGCAATTGCCCGGATGTACCGCGTTGACCCGGATTCGCCTGGGCGCCAACACCGTTGCCAGGTCGTGCACGAACGAAGCCACGGTTCGCTTGGCGAAGGAGTAGCCCAGCCCGCCCGGTCCCAGGGCCGGATTGTCGGTGGTCGCGGACGCGAGTCCGGCCAGCGATCCGGTCGCCACGATCACGCCGCCGTCGGGCAGGTGCGGGAGCGCGGCGTCGACCGCGTGCACGACACCGTTGAAATCGACGGTCACCGCATCGAGGAATGCCTGGGCGCTCTGCTCGGGGCCCAGCGGAGATATCCCCGCCTGCGCCACGACCGCGTCGAGCCGGCCGAATTCGGCCACACCCTCGGCCACGGCGGCGCGCAGCGCGGCCGGATCGCGGACGTCGGCCTTGCGTGTGACGATCCGGCGGCCGAGTTTCTCGACCAGCTTCGCGGTTTCGGCCAGATCCTCCTGGCGTGCGAGCGGATAGCTGTTGCTGGCGATGTCCTCGCAGATGTCGACCGCGATGATGTCGGCACCCTCGCCGGCGAGCCGGAGCGCATGCGCGCGGCCCTGTCCTCTGGCGGCTCCGGTGATGAAGACGACCTTGTCCTGTACGCGACCCATCCTGATGTCCTTCCCTCGGCCCGAAGTCGGCCTCGCGAGTCTCGAGCGTAGCGACCCTCCCGCTAAATAGGTAGCCTTAATATCCTAATAGGGCGGTTGTGTAGCGGGATTAGCCAACTATACTGCTGTTCGATATATAAAGAAGTACCCTCAATAGGGATAGTGGGATCGCTGTGGCTCAGTGCGCAGCCGGATCCGGGCTGTTGCGCGCGAGGCGCGCGGGCACAGTCACCCGTTTCCCGGGACGGTCACCCGTGGTGCCGCGATCATGACAAGGGAGTAGGACAATGCCGTTACAGCCATGGATGAAGCTGCTGTCGACCGACGATCACCTGATCGAACCGCCGAAACTCTGGACCGATCGTCTGCCGGCGAAGTATCGGGAGGCCGGGCCGCGGATCGTGGAGCAGGACCGAGGGGAGGGGCAGGCCCCGGCGGAGGTGTGGACCTACGAGGGCCGGATCTATCCGTACATCGGCCTGAATGCGGTGGCGGGCAAGTCGCCCGAGGAGTTCGGCCTGGAGCCCACGCGCTACGATGAGATGATTCCGGGCTGCTACGACCCGAAGGCGCGGTTGCGCGATATGGACCTGGATGGGGTGTGGGGCGCGCTGTGCTTCCCGTCGTTCCCGCGGTTCGCGGGCACGATATTCCTCGAGGGCCAGGATCGTGAGCTGGCCCGGCTGTGCGTGGCGGCCTGGAACGACTTCGTGCTGGACGAGTGGTGCGCGGCCGGACCGGGCCGGTTGATTCCGCTGATCATCTTGCCGCTGTGGGACGTTCCGGCTTGTGTGGCCGAGATCCAGCGGACCGCGGCCAAGGGCGCGAAGGCGATCTCGTTCCCGGAGAATCCGTCGCCGCTGGGCCTGCCCTCGTTCCACACCGATCACTGGGATCCGGTCTTCTCCGCGGCCGAGGACGCCGATCTGCCGATCTGCCTGCACTTCGGCACCTCGGGTCAGCCGCCCAAGACCTCCCCGGAAGCGCCGTTCGCGGTGACCATCTCGCTGTTCGGCTGCAACTCCATGTTCGCGACCGCCGACCTGCTGTACTCCCCGGTGTTCTACCGCCACCCGAAGCTGAAGGTCGGGTTGTCCGAGGGCGGCATCGGCTGGATGCCGTATCTGCTCGAGCGCATCGACGGGACCTGGGAGCGGCATCGCTTCTACCAGAACGTCAATCAGGAGGCGCGGCCGTCGGAGCTGTTCCACAAGCACTTCCACGGTTGCTTCATCGATGACCGGTTCGGCGTCGAGGTGCGGCACCACATCGGCGTCGACAAGATCACCTGGGAGTGCGACTACCCGCACTCGGACTCGTACTGGCCCAAGAGCCGCGCCTACGCCGCGGAGGTCCTGGCCGACGTGCCCGACGACGAGGTGCACAAGATCGTCGAGCTGAACACCCGCCGCCTCTACAATCTCCCCGCATGAGCCGCCGGCCGGAGTCGGAACGATCCGACTGGACCGACCTGGACCTGCTGACCCGCGAGGAGGCCTCGGGCCGCCTGCGTGCGGAGATCGCCGAGACCGAGACGCGCCTGGCCGAACTCGGTGCGGGACAGGCAGATCGGGCCGAACGCGATCTGCTGGAAACGCGGCTGCGGGCGCTGATCGAGACGGTCGAAGCGCTACAGGACCCCTGATCGGAGTTGCATCTCCGGACGAATCCGTGCCCCACCCCCATTTCGAGAACGGTTCTGCCCCATGAAGATCACCATCGACACCACGAAATGCTCCGGTCACGCCCGCTGCTGGGCGACCACACCGGACGTATTCGACCTCGATGACAGCGGCTACGCCCTGCCGCTCGAGGGGCAGGTCCCGGCCGGGCTCGAAGAGGGGGCCCGCGCAGGCGCACTGGCCTGCCCGGAGCGGGCCATCACGGTGGAGTGATCCCGGCCGGGCGCTGCGAGGGCCGATGCGTCGGACCGCATGCGCACGTCGCCGGGTGTGCTGGGGATCGAGCCCCAACGACTGTGGCTATGCCCTGCCGTGCGAGGAGATCCCGCACAGTTCGGGGAAGGGGCCTGCATGGGCGGGCCAGCCTGCCCGGAGCGGGCCATCACGGTGGAGTGACCCCCGGGGCGCAAGCGGGGGCCGACGCTCGTCGCCCCCCCGCTTGCGGCCGCGGCTACATGTTGCGGGTGTCGGTGCTCATCAGGCCGCCGATGCGTTGGACAGTGAGGTTCATTTCGTAGGCGACCATGCCGAAGTTGGCGTCCTGGTCGGCTTGCAGTGCCAGGCAGGTGTTGCGGCCGGCCTCGGTCACGAACAGCACGGCCTGGTCGAGTTCGATGACGGCCTGCCGGACGCCGCCGCCCTCGAAACGGGCTCCCGCGGTGCAGGCCAGGCCGTACAGGGCGGCCGACAGGGCGGCGAGGTGTTCGGCATCCTCGCGGCTCATGCCCTGGGTGTGGCCCAGCGACAGGCCGTCGGTGGAGTGCACCACCGCGAATCGGACGCCGGTGAGGCGTTCGGCGAGATCGTCGAGCAGCCAGCCGAGATCACCGGCGTGGGCAGAGGTCGTCATAGTTCTCCTGGTTCATCGGCCGGTGAATCGGCGGATATCGTGCCCGGGTCCTGGGAATCCGGGCGGGCCCGGCGGCCCTGACGGGTCCCGTTCTCGATCGCGGACATCAGTGCGCGGGCATTCTCGGCCGTCCGGGGCCGTTGGGAAGGATCGGACTCCGTTGTGCCGGTGTCCTTTTCGATGTCGTGCGCCAACTGCGGCGCGAGGCTGGCCTTTCGTCGCCGGCGCGGCAGCGGAGGCCGCAGACTCGTCGGTGCGGGTGCGGGTGCGGGTGCGGGTGCGGGTGCGGGTGCGGGTGCGGGTGCGGGTGCGGGTGCGGGTGCGGGTGCGGGTGCGGGTGCGGGTGACGGCGGGCCGTTCACCTCCGCGGGTAGCGATTTCGGCAGATCCTGTTCGGCGGGCGGTCGGGGTGCCGCCAGAATCGCGGTCGCCGCGCCGTTCATTCGAACATGTTGTGCTGCACTAACTTCAGTGATCGAAGCGGGCGCGGCGCGGCCGGCGTGACGTCCGCTCGGCGGCTCGGGAGGCGCCGGATTCGCGACGAGCAGTGCCGAGGGAACCAGTACTATCGCCCCGATACCGCCGTAGTCGGATTCGCGCAGCCGCACCGAGATGTCGTTGCGCGCCGCCAGCCGGGCGACGACGAACAGCCCCAGCCGGGAGTCCTCCACAAGCTCCGTCAGGCTGAAATCCGGTGGCTCGGTGAGCATCTCGTTGAATCGGGCCAGATCCTCGGCGCTCATACCGATGCCCTGATCACTGACCCGCAGCACCAGCCCCCGCTCGACCATCGTGCCGGTCAGCTCCACCTGTGCGTGCGGGGGAGAGAACGAGGTGGCATTGTCCATCAGTTCGGCGAGCAGATGGATCAGGTCCGCCACGACGCCGCCGACCAGCAGCACCCCCGGCAGCCTGCGGGCGCGCACCCGCTGGTAGTCGATGGTTTCACTGACCGCACTGCGGACCACATCGGTCAGCTGGACCGGCTGCCGCCACTGCCGCGCCGGTCGCCCGCCGCCCAGAATGATGAGATTCTCGGCATTGCGGCGAGCCCGGGTCGCCAGGTGGTCGAGCCGGAAGAAGGTGTCCAGCAGCGCCGGGTCTTCCTGATGTGCCTCGGCATCATCGAGCACGCTGAGCTGCTTGTGCACCACCAGCTGGAAGCGATGCGCGATATTGAGGAATACCGCCCGCACGCCCTCGCGGGTGCGGGCCTCGGTGATCGCGGCATCCACGGCCGCGTTGTGCGCCCGATCGAATGCCTCCGCCACCTGGCCGACCTCGTCCCGGCCGAAATCCAGACGGGCGGAAGCCGTTGCGAGATCAACGGTTTCGCCGTTGCGGAGCTTGCGCATGATCTCGGGCAGGTCGTGGTCGGCGAGCCGGAGCATCCGCCTGCGCAGTCGCTGCAATCTACGGATCAGCCGGTTGGCCAGCGCGAGCGAGCCGAGGAAGACCAGCAGGGTGAGTGCCAGCAGCGCGCCGCCGGTCAGAAAGCCGTTCCGTTCGGTCTGTCCGGCCTTGGTGGCCAGGCTCTGTTCTCCCGCATGATATTCGGCCTCGAACAGATCCAGGAGCCGGCTGTCGACCTCGGTCGCGGCATTGCGCCATTGCAGCGGCGTCGCCGGCAACTTCGGCGCCGCACCGGATTTCGCCGGCGAGTCCAGGACCGCATCCTCCACGGCCGTAACGGTTTTCCAGGCCGGGCCGTTGGTGATCACCGATGCCCGCTGCGGATCGACATCCCCACTTGCGGCCAGTTTGGCGAATTCCAGCCGGTAGTAGCCGACGAGATCACGCAGTTCGGTCATCAGCTGCGGCGGAAGTTCGTGCCCGTTGACCGGCGCGGCGAGCAGGGCGCTGCCGCCGGACATCGCCTCGCTCAGCCGGTACAGCCGCAGCGGCCCCTGGAGCCGGATCGCGCTGGCGGCATCGGGCGAGCGATCCGCGAGGATCTGTTCCGCGCGACGGTCGGTGCCGCCGAGCATATTCGAGAAGAATTCGTAGACCTTCGCCACCGGGATCGTGCCGCTGTCGACCTGTGCGCGGATATCGGGCAGTTCCCGGAACGCATTCGAGAAATTGCCGATCTCGGCGTTCATCCCGGCACCGGCCCCCCGCGCGTCCTGCAGGGTCGAGGAGAATCCCCGCACGATCTCGTCGACCCCGGCCCGGGTCGTGGCCAATGCGCGGGGATCGGGATCGGGGGCGCTCAGCTGCCAGGCCGAGAGCAATCGCTCCTGATCCAGAGCCTTGTTCACGGCGATATTCGAACCGGTCGTACTGGACAGCGATTGCGCATAGTGCTTGGCGTGCTGGGCATCCCGGATCAGCGTCACCGCCTCGCCGACACCGACCGCGGTCAGCGCGATACTCGGAATCAGTGCGATCATCAGAATCCGGGCGCGGATTCCGAAGGTGAATCTCCACACCGCGGGACCCTCTCGTACGAACGTGGCGATCGCAGCCGAGCACTGATCGCCGGACCCGGAGCGTATGTGCGCGGGGGATTTGCTGATCGGCGTCTTCCGCTCAGTGAGATGAGCCCGCGGCGCGCCGGGATCGCGCGGGTGTTTTCTCATTCCAGCCGGGGCATGATCTCCTCGGCCAGCCAGTGCAGACGTTCGACATAGTGCTCGAGGCTGTCCAGCTTCGGTAGCGGCGGTGCGACCTCGGTGACGCCCAGGCTCTGCACCCAACCGATCTGATCGAGGAGTTTCTGCACGTTCCAGGTGTCGAAGTCGTGATCGTCGGCCCGGCTGCTGTGCGCTTGACCGAGCCGGAGATTGGCGAGGTTGAAGAACACATCGACGGTCTGCCCGCGATATTCGGGATGGGATTTGATCCGGTCGATGCCCTCGGAGATCCGTTCCGGCGGAGTCAGATACGGCGACCAGCCCACGCCCCACTCGGCCACGCGGCGGAAGGTCTGCGGTACGTCACCGGCGAACCAGAGGCCGACGCTGTGACCGCCGATCGGCTTCGGTTCCGCCGCGATATCGTCGAACTCGACGAATTCGCCTCGGTGGCTTGTGAATTCGCTCGACCAGATCTCCCGCATGGCCTCGATGTACTCGTCCAGGCGACGGCCTCGGGTGTGGAAATCCACGCCGAGTGCATCGAATTCCGCGCGCATCCACCCGGCCCCGACGATCAGGTCGGCGCGTCCGCCGCCCAGCCAGTCCAGCGTGGCCCACTGCTTGGCCTGCACGATCGGATGCTGAAGTGCAATCACACTGACGTTGGCGGCCAAGCGAATTCGCTCGGTGTGCCCGGCGAGGTAGGCCAGCGCGGTGGTGGCGTGCATGTAGTGCGCTCCGGATGCGGCCACATGCTCCCTGGGCACCGCGAAGTGCTCACCCACACTCAGGCGGCCGAAGCCGAGCCGGTCGGCCAGCGCCGCGATCCGCCCGATCTCGGCGCCGCCGACGCTGTCCTGCCAGGGTTGCAGCAGCGTCGTGACCCGGTGGTTGTTGGGAATCGTCAGGTTGAGTTGCACTGTGGACCTCGTTCGGTGGGAGCTCGATGCGCCGAGGCGGGTCGGGGGGTGTGGCCGATCGCGGTGCGCTGTGACGCCGGTGCGGACACGACGGCCGGGTGGGACCCGATTCGGTGGCTCGCCCGGATAGACGAGCGGTCGGCCTCCGCACCTTAGCCGAGGCGCGCACCGTGCGCGGTCATGCTGAACCGGCGCACGGTCCGGGTGTAAGCATCGGCGACGATCTCTTCGTCGTGGGGTCAGCCGGTGCTTGCCTGGCCCGTACTCGGCGATGGAACTGCCCGATTCGGTTGCTCGCCTGGATATGTGCGGTCGGCCTCCGCACCCTAGCCGAGGCGTGCACTCTGCGCTGTCATGCTGGACCGGTGCGCGGTCCGGGTGTGCGCATCGGCGACGATCTCTTCGCCGTGGGGGTCGGCTGGTGCTTCCCTGGTCCGTGCTCGGCGATGGGACTGTCCGATCCACCGGTCCGTGTCGTGCTGGACCGCACTGTCGAGACTCCGGTATCGAGTGAGATCGCCGGCCCGGTC
The DNA here is from genome assembly GCF_000308615.1 of Nocardia jiangxiensis NBRC 101359. Taxonomy (GTDB): domain Bacteria; phylum Actinomycetota; class Actinomycetes; order Mycobacteriales; family Mycobacteriaceae; genus Nocardia; species Nocardia jiangxiensis. Next base: position 70,650 of record NZ_BAGB01000047.1, on the reverse strand, counting down.
CGGGTGCTCCGGGACGCGCGTTCCGTCGATCGGGAAGGATAACTGCCGGATAGCCTGATTGCGCGGCCACGCGTGAGAGGCGCGCCTGATGCCTGGTATCGGCCGATGGTGTAGCGGGCTACACCATCGGGCCGGGACTGTGCTCTCTCGTTGCCGAGGGCGCGGAGCGGGATCGTAGGAAGCGGTAATCCGCTGGAGAAAGTGGGCAGGACATGTCGTCGATGAAGCTCGTTCGAACCGGTGCCGTGGACCGGATCGAGGTGGTCGAGGTCGAACGGCCGGTGCCCGGTCCCGCCGACGCGCTCGTGCGGATCCGGGCCTGCGGTATCTGCGGAACCGACGCGACCTTCCTGCACATGGGCGGCACCCCGATCGACGCGGCCGGAAATCCGCTCGGCGACGGCAGGCTGCGGTCGCTGCCACTGGGACACGAACCCGCCGGTGAGGTCGTCGAGGTCGGCGCGGAGGTGACGGATCTGAAGGTCGGCGATCATGTCGTGGTGAATCCGCAGGGCGCGCCCTCGGGCATCATCGGGTGCGGCGGGGCGCTGGGCGGGATGAGTGAATATCTGCTCATTCAGGATGCGGTTGCCGGGAAAAGCGTTGCGGTACTGCCAGATTCGGTGCCGTTCGGAGTCGCCGCGCTGAACGAGCCGATGGCCGTCTCGCGGCACTGTGTGAATCGGTCGGAGGCGGGCCCCGGCGACAAGGTGATCGTTTTCGGTGCCGGTCCGATCGGTCTGGGCGCGGTGATCTGGTTGAAACTGCGCGGTGTGCAGCACGTCGCGGTCGCCGATGTGATCGCCTCGCGGCTGGAGACCGCGCTGGCGGTGGGCGCGGACGCCGTCATCGACTCCTCGCGAGAGGATGTGCCCGCGCGGCTACTGGAACTGCACGGTACGGGCCGTAACGCACTCGGCCAGCCGCGCCCCGGCACCGATATCTACATCGATGCCGCGGGCGCGGCCGTCGTGGTGAACACCGCCCTGCGGACCGGTAAGTGGGGCGCGAAACTGGTGATGGTCGCCGTGCACAGCAAGCCCGCGCCGATCGATATCGGCGCCATGCTGCGCAGCGAGATGACCATCGTCGCCTCGCAGGGCTACCCGACCGAGATCTTCGAGGTGACGCCCGAAATCGCCGAGCACGCCGAACGATTCGCGAAGCTGATCAGCCACCGCATCCCGTTCGACACGGTGGAGCGCGCCTTCGAGCTGACCCTCACACCGGGCGCGGCGGAGAAGGTCGTGGTCACCTTCGACTGATCCGAGCCGCCTACCCCGGGACCGGGATCCGCCGCTCGCGCGCTGCGCCCGGCCGGGATATCGCGCGGCGATCGGCGGTCCTCGGTGCGGCTCGGGTTCGCCGCTTCCGCTGAGTGAGAGGAGAATCACGGGAATTCGGGCAGGCTGCCTACGCTCCGGCCAGCAATATCAACTGATTTCGCACGACGCGCGCTGACCTGCGTTGTCACCGGCGCGGTGCGCAGTATTGGACGGGAGCAGCGGTGAGCCTCCAGGGACATGTCGCATTCATTACCGGTGCGGGCCGCGGACAGGGACGGGCGCACGCGGTGCGGCTCGCGCGTGAGGGCGTCGACATCATCGGTATCGATATTTGTGAAGACATTCCGTCGATGAATTATCCGAATGCGACGGCGGAAGATCTCGACGAGACGGTTCGCCTGGTCGAGGAGCAGGGGCGTCGCATGGTCGCCCGCCAGGCGGATGTGCGCGATTTCCACGGTTTGCAGAAGGCATTCGACGAGGGTCTGGCCGAATTCGGCCGGGTGGATATCATCCTGGCCAATGCCGGTATCGTGCGCCTGGGGCCCGAGTCGGATTTCCTGACCGAGTGGCAGGACGTCATCGATGTCAACCTCACCGGCGTCTTCCACACGATTCGCGCGGCCCTGCCCGCCTTGCGTGCCGGCGGCCGGGGCGGCTCGATCGTGCTGACCAGCTCGAGTGCCGGGCTCAAGGGCACCGCGTCGGTGCAGGCATCCGGAACCGCGTACACCGCGGCGAAGCGCGGCCTGGTCGGGCTCATGCAGTGCCTGGCCAACGAGCTGGCCCCGGAATGGATTCGAGTCAACACCATTCACCCGACCGGTGTCATCAGCGGTATGACGCAGAATCCCGTCACGCAGGCGATGATGGCCGAAGCCGCCGCCGGCGGCCAGAACGATATCTCGACGATGCAGAATGCGCTGCCGATCTCGATCCTCGAGGCTTCGGATATCGCCAATGCGGTCGCATTCCTGGTATCGGAACAGGCCAAATTCATCACCGGTGTCCAGTGGCCGCTCGACGCCGGTTTCTCGGTCCGCTGATTTTTCACAGGAGCATCCGATGTCCGATCCCGAATACTTCGGTAAATATAAGACGATCGCCTTCGAAAGGGATGACAAGGGCATCCTGATCGTGCGATTCCACAGCGACGGCGGACCGGTCGTCTATACGAAGGAACATCACACCGAAAGTGTGGATGCGTTCTACGAGATCGGTAAGGATGTCGACAACCGAGTCGTCATCCTGACCGGCACCGGGGACAGTTTCATCAATGACGCCCGCTGGGATGACCCGGTATCGGGCCCCGGCGATTGGGAGAAGGTCCACCGCGAGGGTAAGCGGATGCTGCGGAATCTGCTGGATATCGAGGTTCCGGTCATCGCGGCGATCAACGGCCCGGCGACGATCCATGCCGAATTGGCGGTCCTGTCCGATATCACTCTCGCCTCGTCCGATACGGTATTCGCCGATACGCCGCATTTTCCGGGCCACACCGTGCCGGGAGACGGGGTGCACGTCGTCTGGCAGGAACTCCTGGGTTCCAATCGGGGCAGGTACTTCCTGCTGACCGGTCAGCAGCTCAGCGCGAGCGAGGCGCTGGCGCTCGGGGTGGTGAACGAGGTGCTCGAGCCGGAGGCGCTGCTGGGCCGGGCTCGCGAGCTGGCCGAATACATCATCGCGCGGCCGCCGCTCGTCACGCGGTATACCCGCACTGCGATCACTGTGCGCTGGAAGCGATTGCTCGACGAGGCTCTCGGTTACGGTCTCGCGCTCGAGGGTCTGGGCGTGCTGAGCCTGCGGTGAGGCGGGCGCGGGCGGCGGGTCCGCGGGGGCGGATCTGCCGGCCGAGCGGGCACGGCCGTCGAATTCACCTACTGCGCCGACATTTTCGCGGGGATGGTCGCGAATGCGGTGTCGAAGATCTCCCGGGCCTGCCGCGCGACGTTCGGTCGTTCCGCGGGATCGGTTTTGGCCAGTGTGGTGGCGAGCATGGCTACCGCGAGCATCGCGTGATCGGCGGTGAGGTGAGTGCCCATCCGCCCGGCGGCCTGTTCGCGCTCGATGATCCGGGCGGCGCTGTCGCGGGTGCGCTCGCCCAGGCGGATCACCCGGGGATCGGTGCCGTTGGTGGTGAGCAGTTCGGTCAGCGCCGCGGAGGTCTGTGCTTGTTCGGCGATCCGGTCGAACAGGTCGTTGAGCATGTAATCATCCTGTGTCACAAGCGATTCCAGCTCCTGGATGCTGTCCTCGAAGACGGCGAGGCCGAGTGCGACCCGATCGCTGAAATGCCGGTACAGACTGCCCTGCCCGACCCCGGCGCGGCGGGCGATCTCGCGCAGGGGCGCGTTGTAGCCGAGTTCGGCGAAGACCTCGCCGGCCGCGTCGATGAGGGCCTGCCGGTTCGCCGGTCCGGCACTGGGTCCGCGATTGGCTTTCGGAGTCTCGCGTTTTGCTTTCGGAGTCTGGGGCACACGTGTAGCGTAGTACCGGACAGAGTGGTCCGGATGGAGGTTGCCATGGCAGCGTGTTGGTCCCGGGAGAATGCACCGCGCGATGTCACGGTGGGTGTGGTCACCGGAGTGGGGCGCGCACTCGGCGCGGCGTGCGCGCGCCAGCTCGTCGACCACGTGGATACGCTGCTGCTGACCGATCCGGATCCGCACGCGGCGATGGCCGCGGCGCGCGAACTCGTCGAGGACGCGGATGTCGCCGCCGAACCGTTCACCCTCGACCTGGCCGACGATGACGGCCTCGCGCGACTGACCGAGCGGATCACCGAGCTCGGCACACTGCGCGGGGTCGCGCACGCCGACTTCCGCTCGCCCAGCCTGGCCGACTCGCGTCAGATTCTCGGTGAGCTCGTCGCCGCCGCCCGGCTCACCGAGGCGCTGCGTCCCTTGGCGGACAACGGAACCGCCATGGTGGTCCTGGCCGCCATGGGCCCGCTGCTCGACCCGAACGCCCCCGATCCGGCGGCTCTGGCCATCCTGGACGACCCGTTGAACCCCGAGTTCCCGGACCGCATCCGCGAGTTGCTCGGACCCGTCCTGGACGAACCGGCGCGGGCGCACACGTGGATCAGCCGTGGTGTGCATCGCCTCGTGCGGCGGGAGTCGGTGCGGCTGGGGGCCGTCGGCGCGCGCATCTGTTCGGTCACCCCGGGCATCATCGATACCCCGCTGATTCAGCTCGAGGCCGCCGAATATCCGGGCATCGACCGAATCGTGCAGCGAACACCGTTGCGGCGCAAGGGATATGCCGAGGAGGTCGCGGCCGTGGTCGCCTTCGCGCTCTCGGAACAGGCGAGCTTCCTCAACGGCACCGACCTGCTGGTCGACGGCGGCGCCTGCGCCGCCGCCGCGGTCGGCGAACCGAACGGCGCGGGGCGGGCGCAGGTGCTGGCGAGCTGAAGCCCGTGTCCCGGCTCAGCGGGGACCGAAGCGCTGGCCCGCGTCCAGGCGTAGGCACTGGCCGTTCAACATTGGGTTCTCGATGACGGCGAGGGCGAGTTTGGCGTATTCCTCGGGGTGGCCCAGCCGGCGCGGGAAGGCGGCATCCTTCACCAGCGCGGCCCGGGTCTCCTCCGGAATCTTCGCTGTCGCACCGGTTTCGAACAGGCTGGGCGCGATGGCCACCACGCGGATGCCCAGTGAGCCCAGATCGCGGGCCATCGTCAGCGACATGCCGGCGATGGCGGCCTTGGCTGCGGAATAGGCAACCTGCCCGATCTGCCCCTCGAAGGCGGCGATCGAGGAGGTGTTGACGATGACGCCGCGTTCGCCGTCGGCGTCCTCGGGTTCGTTGCGGCTCATCCGCTCCGCGGCCAGTCGGCTGATGTTGAAGGTGGCCACGGCGTTGAGGTCGAGGATCCGGCGGAAGGCGTCCAGATCGTGCGGACCGGCCTTGCCGAGCGTCCGCGCCACGCTGCCGCCACCGGCGGTTGTCACCGAGACATGCAGTCCACCAAGGGATTCCACTGCATCATCCATGGCCCGCTCGGTGCCCTCGAAATCGGTCACGTCGACGGGGTGAAAGCTGCCGCCGAAGGCCGCGGCCACCTCCGCGCCCGCCGAGCCCGCGCGGTCGAGCACGGCCACCTGCGCGCCCCGCGCCGCGAGCAGTTCGGCGCTGGCCCGGCCCATACCGGAGGCCCCGCCGAACACCACGGCCTTCTTACCTTTGATCTCCATCGAATTCCTTTCGCGCTAGCGCATTGCCGATGCCCGCACAGCGGCGCGCCGAGACGGATGCGTTGACCGAAAACTCATCTGGTCCAGCGATATTCGTCTGTCGGGGAGTTGCCGACCCGGCTCGGCGCGGGATGACCCGCATCGCCGGCACAGGCTCGGATTCGCGGGTCGTAGCCCCGGCGCCCGATCGGGCGGTTACCTAAGAAAGTGCACTGTTTATCGTCTCGATATGTGTCATGTGTCGATCTTTTGCCGCGTGTGAGCCTTGCCTGATGGAAATAGAGTACAACAAACATTATGACTGAAGCTGTTTTGCTCTCCGCCTGCCGCACCCCTATCGGCACTGCTCGCAAGGGGACCCTGCGCGATACCAGCGCCTTCGACCTCGCCACCCTCGTCGTCCGGGAGGCGGCCGCGCGCAGCGGTGTGCCGCTCGCGGACATCGACGACGTCGTGCTGGGTGAATCCCTGGCCGGCGGCGGGGATATCGCCCGCTACGCGGCCATCGAGGCCGGGCTGACCCATGTTCCCGGACTCGCGCACAACCGGCATTGCGCGTCGGGCCTGGCCAGCGTGGCGAGCGCCGCGGCGAGCGTGCGAGCGGGGATGGACCGAGCGGTCATCGCCGGGGGAACCCAGTCCTCGTCCACCGCCCCGGTGCTGCGGCGGCGGATTCCGGGCAGCGACGACTGGCAGGATCCGTGGAGCTCGCCGTCCCATGTCTCCACACCCGATGCGCCGAACAACGATATGGCCGTGCTGGTCGGCTGGAACACCGCCGAGCTGGCCGGGATAACCCGGCCGGAGATGGACGCCTGGGCGCTGCGATCGCATCAGCGTGCGATCGGGGCGATCGATGCGGGTGTGTTCGCCGACGAGATCGTCCCGGTCGAGGTCACCGGAAGAGACTGGACGACAACGGTTTTCGAGGTCGACGAGCATCCCCGGCGCGATACCGGAATCGAGAAACTGGCCGCGCTGAAGCCGCTGCATCCCGAGATCGAGGGGTTCTCCATCACGGCGGGGAATTCCAGCGGCGTCAACGACGGTGCCGCCGCGGTCGTCGTGGCCGACGCCGGATTAGCTGCCGCGCAAGGGATTGCGCCCCTGGCGACGGTTCGCGCCTGGGCGAGTGTCGGCGTTGATCCGGTGCGGACGGGCCTGGCGCCGATCGAGGCCATTCGCAAGGCGCTCGATCGCGCCGGTATGGCGATCGGCGAGGTCGATCTGTTCGAGATCAACGAGGCGTTCGCTGCGGTGCCCATTGCCGCGGTGCGTGAGCTGGGGCTGGATCCCGATCGGGTGAATCCGTTCGGCAGTGGCTGCAGCCTGGGGCACCCGATCGCGACGACCGGCACGCGCATGGTCGCCACCCTGGCGCATGAACTGCGTCGTCGTGGCGGCGGGGTCGCGGTCGCGGCCATGTGTGCCGGTGGCGGCATGGGATCGGCGCTCGTGCTGAGCGCGTGAGCTGTTGTGATCGCGTCTCACGCATCTCCGGGCTGAATTAAGAGTGCTCTGATAATGGCCGTATCTCGCGCGAACATGGGAGATATCCACATACATATCGAGACAAAGTGCACTCAATATGTTGAACTGTATCCCTGACGCGCCTTCCGGCACCGTCGCCGGGAGGCGGGGGATGGAGGTTACAGATGCGGAGAGTCGGCGCGATCGCGGCCGCGGTATGTGCTGCGGCACTTGTTCTGTCCGCCTGCGGTCCGGGTGGTACGGGCGTCGCTACGAACGGGCCCGTCAATGTCGGTGTGCTGACCTCGCTCAGCGGTGTTGCGGCCGGTCAGTACGCCGATTCCGAACGCGGCGCACAGGCCCGGTTCGCGGCGTACAAGGATGCGGGAGGCAAGTGCGCGTCCCGTGGATTCGACGTGGTCGTGGGCGACGATCAATCCACGCCCCAGGGCGCGCTGACCGCGACGCAGCGGCTGGTGCAACAGGAACACGCGTACGCGGTCCTGCCGATCAGCACCTACTTCTATGGCGCGGGTCAGTACGCGGGCACCCAGGCCAAGCAGACGCCGTTCCTCGGCGGCGCGTTCGACGGCGGTGATCAGTGGCTGAATCCGAAGTACGGCAACCTGTTCGCGGCGATGTCGGGAACCGATTACGACAAAGCGGCCACGACCTACGGTGACTATTGGAAGCGGATCGGCGGCACCAAGGTGGCCGTCGTGGCCGCCAACACCCCGAGTGCCGCGAAGTCGGGCGAGGGCGCCGCGCTGTCGGCGGAACACGCTGGGCTGCAACGGGGTTACATCAACGAACGCGAACCCCTCGGTCCCATGGACGTCGGTCCGGCGGTCCTGGGTATCGAACAATCCGGTGCGGACGTGCTGTACGCGGTGCTGCTGCCCAATACCGCCTACGCGCTCGTCGCCGCCCTGCACCAGGCCGGCATCCAGATGAAATCGGTGCTGCTGGCCACCGGCTACGGTGCGGATCTGCTGAAATCGCCGCCCGCGGTCGCCTCGGCGCAGGGGATCGGCTTCCTGACCTCTTATGCGCCAGTGGAATTGAACACACCGGTCACCCAGGCGTGGAGTGCGGCATTGCGGAAGTACGCGGGCTCGCAGACCGGGCTGCCTTCGTTCTCCATGGCCGTCGGCTGGATCAGCGCCGACCTGCTCATCCACGGGCTGGAGCTGGCCGGATGTCATGCGACGCAGAGCCAGTTGATCAATGCCCTGCGCGCCGACAAGACGTTCACCGCCGGTGGCCTGTTCCCGCAGCCGGCCGAACTCCGGCAGCGTGGCACGTATTCCGTAGGCGGCCCGGGCAACTGCTCCTACGTCTCCATTCTTCGTGGTCAGGCGTTCGCGCCCGACCCGAACGGCTCGCCCGCGTGCGGTACCGAAATCCCCGGCGTGCGGGTCGAACCGAAGTAGGCGCACTTGTGGGCCGCTGCCGAATGTGATCGATTGTTCGGGGCGGCCCACACCGCGCAGAAGGAGGGAACCGTGCAGAACGGACGAGAATACGACGGGGCCCGGGGTCGGTCGCATACCGCACGCGTGGCGATCCGATGACCGCCGAACTGCATCGCAGTCGTCGGCGCGATCCGATGCTGGGGCTGAGTATTCCCGAGCCGCAACAGCTTCCGCACGTGAACTGGCGGACCGGGGAGAGCCCCGCGGCCCCGGACGGATATGCCGACATGGTCGCGGAACTGCGGTCGTTCCTGGACCATGTCGCGGCGGCACGGCCGGACACCGCGACCGTCGCCGCCCTGACTGCCGATCTGCGCGCCTGGCGCGAGCGCCTGGCCCCGGCCGCGGTATCGGAGACCGAACAGATCTTCGGCCACAGCTACGAGGTGCCGGGTCGCGGCCAGACCATGTCACCACTCCTGCGGGTGGAACGGGCGGATCGGTCGAGCGTGAGGGGCACAGTCTTCTTCGGGCGGCTGTACTTGGGTGGCAACGGCGCGGTGCACGGCGGCGCGATCCCGCTGATGTTCGACGAGGTCCTGGGCAGACTGGCGAACTCCGCGGATCGCCCCGTCGCGCGCACCGCCTACCTGCACACCGACTACCGGTCGATCACCCCGATCGGCGTGGAACTGTCCGTGCACGGCTGGTTCGTCAGCGAGCAGGGCCGCAAGCGGGTGGTCCGCGCCGAACTCCGCGACGGCGATGTGCTCTGCGCCGAGGCCGAGGGCCTGTTCATCGCGTTGAATCCCGGTCAACCCTGAGCGGAGATCCCCGGTGGCGCATAGCGTTTCAGTAATTCGCGGCGCAGGATCTTACCGCTCGGCAGCCGCGGAGCCGGTTCGAAGGAGACGGATTTCGGGCACTTGTAATGGCCCAGGTTCGCCCGGCAGTAGGCGATCAGCTCCTCGGCGGTGCCCGGCCCGGCCGCATCGGGGTCGGCGGGCTGGACGACCGCGTGCACCTGCTGCCCGAATTCCGGATCCGGGATGCCGATGACCGCGACATCCTCGACCGCGGGATGCAGGGCCAGAGCGTCCTCGATCTCCTGCGGGTAGATGTTCACCCCGCCGGACAGGATCAGATCGGTGCGCCGGCCGGACAGGTACAGATAGCCCTCGGCGTCCACATGCCCGAGGTCGCCGAAGGTATTCCACCCGCGATCATTGTGTGCGGCAGCGGTTTTGGCCGCATCGCGATGATAGGAGAAACTGCCCGCATCGCTGAACCAGACCGTGCCGATCCGATCGGGACCCAGCTCGGTGCCCTCGTCGTCGCAGATGTGCACCGCGCCGCGGATCGGGCGGCCGACCGAACCTCGGTGCGCGAGCCAGTCCGGGGTGTCGATCATGCAGAAGCCGGTGCCCTCGGTGCCTCCGTAGAACTCGGTCAGCACGGGGCCGAACCAGTCGATCATCTGCTCCTTGACCTCGACCGGACAGGGTGCGGCGGAATGGATTACGGTGCGCAGGCCCGAGACGTCGCAGCCCCGGCGCACCGGCTCGGGCAGCTTCAGCATGCGCACGAACATCGTCGGCACGAACTGGCCGTGCGTGATTCGATGCCGATCGATCAGGCACAGCGCGTGTTCGGCGTCGAATTTCTCCATCACCACGGCCGTGCCACCGTTGCGGATCGTGCCGAGGGTCCAGGCCAGGGGAGCGGCGTGATAGAGCGGACCGGGACTGAGATAGACGGTGTCCCTGCCGAATCCGAGGGCCGCGGCCATGCGGTGATCGATGGCCAGGCCGGCGCCGAACGGCGCGCCGGAGAGTTCGGGCAGGATGCCCTTGGGCCGTCCGGTCGTTCCGGACGAGTAGAACATGTAGTAACCCTCGGCCTCGTCGTCGAGCGGCGGCGCGGCGGAGGTAGTCGCGGCGAGGTCGTCCAGACTCGGCGCGCCAGGGGCCTCGCCGGCGCTCAGCCACCGTAGCCCGGGCAGGTCGGCAACGAGTTGCGCGGCCTGCCGGCCAGGGTGGGCGCGGAGATCAGCAGGCGCGCCCCGCAGTTCGCCACGATGTAGCGTGCCTCGGACTGCGCGAGATGCCAGTTCACCGGCGTGTACCGCAGACCGGCCCGCTGTGCCGCCCACACCGTGGGGAACACCTCGAGGGTGTTGTCGAACAGCAGCGCGATGTGATCACCTGTGCGCAGGCCGATCTCGCGGAATACGTGGGCGATCCGGTTCGAGCGTTCCTCCAGCTCACGGTAGGACAGGGTGGCTCCGGAACCGCCCATGACGATCGCGGGCTTGTCGCCCAGTTCCGCCGCCAGTGTGGTGAGCCGCAATGTCCTTCTCCTTGTCGTGCCGGTCCGGACTCCAGTTGACCATATTAAGTATCCTTTGTATGGAAAATTATGGCGAGATGCTTGGGAAATTTGCCGGTGATGTCTTGACGGGCTGCGATATTGAGCGCACTCTTACTGAACGTTCCACCAAGGGTGTGGACCTCTCCGGAGCCCTGCCACCGTCAGGAGCCTTCCCTTGCTCTCCTATGTCCTCGCCGGCCTGGCCCTGGGCGCGGTCTACGCGATCGCCGCGGCGTCGCTGGTCGTCACCTACGTCTCGTCCGGGGTGTTCAATTTCGCGTTCGGGGCCATGGCCTTCGCCGTCGCCCGCGTGTACTACTTCCTGCACGTCCAGCACGGGCTCTCGGTGCTGCCTGCCGCGATCCTTGCGATCGTGGTGTTCGGCCCGGTGCTGGGCGTCGTGCTCCACGCGCTGTTGTTCCGGTATCTGCGGCTGCGCTCGCCGCTGGTCAAGATCGTCGCCACCATCGGGTTGTCGGTTGCGTTGCCGCCCTTGGCGAATCTGGTGTTCGGGCAGCTGTCCGACACCACCGCGCCGGGGCTGGCGAGCGAACCGCTGCGGGTGTTCCACCTGTTCGGCGCGGTGGTGAACATGAATCAAGTGATCACCTACGTGGCGCTGGTGCTGGTGCTGCTGGTCGGCACGGCGCTGCTGCGGTTCACCGATATCGGCCTGCAGGTGCGGGCGCTGGTGGATTCCGAGGCGCTCACGGCCATGTCCGGCATCAGCCCCGCCCGGATATCGCTGGGCGTCTGGGCGCTGAGTGCGTTGCTGGCCGGCCTTGCCGGTGTGCTCATCGCGCCGACCGCGGGCCTGTCGGTGGACGGGATGACGCTGCTGATGGCCGCCGCGTTCACCGCGGTGGTCGCCGCGCGGCTGCGGAGTCTTCCTGTGGCCGTGGGTGTTTCGCTCGTCATGGGGATCACCACGAGTGTGATCCAGAAATACCTGAACCCGCAGGATCCGTTTTCCACCCAGATCGTGCCCAGTATCCCGTTCCTGTTCATGCTGGTCTTCCTGCTCTATTACGCGCTGCGCGGTAAGGCCGGTGATCCAGTGCTGGGCGGGGCGCTCGATCGCGCGATCCGGGTGGACAACGCTCCCGAAGGGGCCGCGATCCGGCTCGTCACCGGGCGGATCCGGCCGTCCGCGCAGTTCGCCGGTCCACTGATCACGCTGGTAGTCGTCGCGGTGCTGCCGTGGGTGCTCGACGACTTCTGGGCGGGGCTGATCGGCGCGGGAATCGCGCTCGGGATCGCGCTGCTGTCCTACACCCTGGTCATCGGCGAGGGCGGGATGACGTGGCTGTGCCAGATCACCTTCGCCGGATTCGGCGCGATCATCGCCGCGGAACTGGCCACCGACGCCGGCTGGCCCCCGCTGCTCGCGGTCCTGGTGGCCGCGGTGTGCGTGGTGCCGATCGGGGTGGTGCTCGGCCTGTTGACCATTCGCCTGGGAAATCTGTACGTCGCCCTGGTGACGCTGACCTTCGGGCTGCTGGCCCAGAACCTGATCTTCCTGCGGGACCGGTTCTACAACTCCGGTCAAGGTGTCTCCTCGCCGCGCCCCGACTGGGCCTCGCAGAATACGGTTTTCGCGCTGCTGGCACTCGCGGTGTTCGCGGTGCTGGCGGTGATCGTGCTGAATCTGCGGCGCTCGACCGCCGGACTGGCCGTGACGGCCGTGCGCTCGAGCGAATCGGGATCGCGCACCATGGGATTGAGCATCGTGCAGATGAAGGTGCTGGTCTCCGCGGTCGCCACCTTCGTCGCCGCGCTCGGCGGCGGGTTCCTGGCCCTGAATTATCAATCGGCACTACCGGATTCGTTCAATCCCTTCCAGGGCCTGGTATGGCTGGCGGTGCTGGTGACGCTGGGTTCCCGGTCGATCATCGGCGCGCTGGTCGCCGGGGTGGCGTTCGCCGTACTGCCCGCGGTCTTCCAGACCTACCTGCCCACCAGCTGGGCGCAGATCCCGGTCATCGCGTTCGGCCTCGGCGCGATCATGCTCGCGCGTAATCCGGACGGCCTGATCGCGTTGCACGCCAGGCAATTACGCGCGGTCGGCCGATGGCGGCGGCGCGGCGAGCGCACGGCCGAGGTGGTCGTGCAGGGGGAGTCGGCATGAGCACGACGGATTCTGCGCCCGCGCGCATCGAGGCCCGGGGCGTGAGCGTGCGATTCGGCGGCCTGGTCGCGCTGAACGAGGTCGATCTGCAGGTGCCACCGGCGTCGGTGGTGGGACTGGTAGGTCCGAACGGCGCGGGAAAGAGCACGCTGTTCGCCGTGCTGTCCGGACTGCTGCGGCCCAGTTCGGGGCGGGTGCTGATGAACGGTCGGGACGTCACCGGGGCGAGTGCGCAGGCGCGTGCGCGGCGCGGCCTGGCCCGCACCTTCCAGCATCCGGAACTCTTTGCCGGACTGAGCATTCGAGAACATGTGGTGCTCGCCTACCGGATGCGGCACGCCAGGCGGCGGATCTGGACCGATCTGGTCACCGCCGGAGCCTTCCGGCGTGCCCCCGCCGCGGAGGATCGCAGGGTCGAGGAGATTCTCGCCGCTCTGCACCTGGATACCCGGGCACACCAGCCGGTCGCCGGATTGCCTTTGGGCACAAGCCGTTTGGTGGAGATAGCCCGAGCGCTCGCACTCGATCCGACCGTTCTGCTGCTGGACGAGCCGTCCTCCGGACTCGACGCCCGCGAAACCGACGAGCTTGCCGCCACACTCACCCGCGTCGTGGCCGAGCACGGCGTCTCGCTGCTGTTGGTCGAGCACGACGTCGAGCTCGTGCTCGGGCTCAGCGATATCGTGCACGTGCTCGACTTCGGCGTAGGGATCAGCGCGGGCACCCCGGACGAGGTGCGGGTGGACCCGGCCGTGCGGGCCGCGTACCTGGGCACGGCCGAGGAGCTCGATGCCGCCGCCGAGAACAGCACCGACCCGGAAAGAGTCGTCACATGACCGCACCGTCCGCACTGCTCACCGTTCGCGACCTGCACGTCGATTACGGTGTGGCACAGGCTCTCAGAGCAGTCAGTTTCGAGGTCTCACCCAATTCCGCGCTGGCCGTCCTCGGGCCCAACGGCGCGGGCAAGAGCACGCTCGCGCGGGCCCTGTCCGGGTTGATCGCACCGACCGGTGGCAACATCGAATTGGACGGTCGTGACCTGACCGGCGTTGCGCCCGAACGGATCCGGCGGGCCGGGCTGATCCACCTGCCCGAGGGGCGCGGGGTATTCCCGGCGTTGACTGTCCTGGAGAACCTGCGCATGGCCACCGCCCGCGACCGGCGGGCCAGGGCCGCGGCCATCGAGCGGGCCTTCGATATCTTCCCGGTGCTGCGGCGGCGGCAGCGTCAGGCGGCGGGGACATTGTCCGGGGGAGAGCAACAGATGCTTTCTCTCGCACGGGCATTGATGGTCGAACCCCGGCTGGTGATCGCCGACGAGATGTCGCTGGGCCTGGCGCCCAAGATGGTCGATCTGGTCTTCGAGAGTCTGCAGCGGGCCCGCGCCGAGGGCGTGGCGGTGATCATGATCGAACAGTTCGCGAGCCGGGCGCTGGCCTTCGCCGATCGGTGCCTGATCCTGCAGCGCGGGCAGGTCGCCTGGGCGGGCGAGGCCGATCGCGCCGGAGATGAGCTGCTGCACCGGTATCTGGGCAGCGCCACCGCGGCCTGACACCGAGGCGGTCGCGGAATATCTGCAACCGCAATCGGTTTCGCTCAGCGCGCCGCCCAGCTGATCGTCTTGGTCTGCAGGAATTCGTCGAGACCGAATTCGCCCCACTCCCGGCCGATGCCGCTCTGCTTGTAGCCGCCGAACGCCGAACGCGGGTTGACCCCGGCGCTGCCGCCGTTGATCGCGACGCCCCCGGCTCGGATCCGCGTCGCCAGCTCGTACGCGGCGACCGTGTTCGCGCTCCAGACCCCGGCGGCCAGGCCGTACGGGCTGTCGTTGGCGATCCGGATCGCGTCCTCATCCGTGCGGTATGGAATGACCACGCCGACCGGGCCGAAGAATTCCTGCTGCGCGATCGCCATCGAATTGTCGACATCGGCGAACAGGGTCGGTTCCACGAACCAGCCGCGATCCAGCCCGGCCGGCCGTCGACCACCGGTGACGATCCGCGCGCCCTGCTGTTCGCCGAGCCCGATCAGCCGCTCGACCTTGTCCCGCTGCGCCCGGCTGATCAGCGGACCCATCGTGGTCGACTCCTCGGCCGGATCGCCGACCCTGACCTGCGTCAGCCGGGCGCGCAACCGCTCGACGAATTCGTCGTGTACTGATTCGTGCACGATCGTGCGGGTCAGCAGCGAACAGCCCTGGCCCGCGTGCGTGGTGATGCCGACGAACGCGGACCCGGCCGCGCCGTCCAGATCACCGTCCGCGCGAACGATATTGGCGGATTTGCCGCCCAATTCGAGCACGGCCTTCTTCATCGAGGCGGCGGCCTGGGTGTAGACCGCACGGCCGACGGTGTCGGAACCGGTGAAGCTGACCAGATCCACCATGGGGTTCGTGGTGAGCTCCCGTCCGGCCTCGATATCGCCGGTGACGATGTTGAGCACCCCGGGCGGCAGTCCGGCGACATCGGCGAAGTCGCCGATCAGCAACGATTCCAGCGGGGTCGCGGGCGCGGGTTTCAGCACGGCGGTACAGCCCGCGGCCAGGGCCGGGATGACCTTCATCATGCTGAGGAAGAACGGGAAGTTGTAGGCCGAGATCAGCGCACACACACCGTAACCCTCGCGCCGCAGCACGCCCTGCGAGATGCCGATTCCCGGCGCGACGGTGGGATCCATCGGCCGCTCCCACGCGAAGGCGGGCATCACGCGTTCGGCCATATCGCGCAGATGCGTGAGCGGGACCTGGGTCTGCAGGGTCTGTGCGAGCGCGCGGACGGATCCGGCCTCGGCGATATTGACCGCGACCAGTTCGGGCAGGCGGCGCTCGATCTCCTGCGCCATGCGCAGCAGTACCGCGGCCCGCTCGGCGGGTTTCATCCGTGGCCACGGGCCCTCGTCGAATGCCTTGCGCGCCGCGGTGATCGCGCGGATCACGTCGGCGGGCGAGGATTGCGGTACCTCGGCGATGGTCTCCTCGGTCGCGGGATTTCGTACCACGATGGGTTCGCCGGATTCGCCGTCGGTGCGGCGCCCGTCGATGTACAGCCCGGTCGAGAACGAGTACGCCGTCGTCATGCTCTGTCTCCTGAAAGCGTGCGGTGTGTCGTGGTGCCGGAGCTGACATCGAACTCTCCGAAAGCGGGCACTCTTTTCTGGAGCGTACGGCAGCGCCGTCGCCAGGTCCAGCCTCCCGTACGGCGGCATAATCAGCTCAGTATTCGGCCGGATCGGATCCCGATGCAAGGAACCATTCGTCGTGATCGGTTATTTCCGTATACTCTTCTACGGATCCATGACCCGACGAGATATCCGTGGAGGACGCTGCGATGAAGCCACGCGTGGGCCAGACACTCGCCAGCACGGTCGACGCGACGACGGTCGTGGTCGTCCGCTGGCCGGACGACGACCTGAAGATCACCTGCGGCGGAGCGGATATGGCCGATCCGCGCGAGGCGGCAGGTACCGGCGGCAGCGCCGACCCCGCCCAGCAGGACGGCACCCAGCTGGGCAAGCGCTACGCCGATGAGGAACTGGGCGTGGAATTGCTGTGCACCAAGGCCGGACAGGGCACCCTCGCGCTGAACGGTGCGCCGCTGCCGCTCAAGAACGCCAAGCCGCTGCCGGCGTCGGACTGAGGTCCCGATGAACATCTCGATGCTGCTGGAGATGGCCGCCGACGGATTCGGTAACCGCACCGTGGTCGGGCGCACCGAGGACGGTTTGACGCCCGTCCGGCTGCGTGCGCTGGCCGCGGGCGGGGCCGAACTGGTGCGGGCCGCCGATGCCGACGCCATCGTGTATCTCGCGGTGAACGGCCCGGCCTTCCCGGCCGCCTTGTTCGCCGCGGCTCACGCGGGGGTGCCGCTCGTCCCGGTCAACTACCGTCTGGGCGCGCAGCAACTGGACGCGCTGCTGTCGAATCATCCACGCGCGGTGAGTATCGCCGATCCGGAACAGCACGAGGCGCTGCGCCGCGCGGGTGTTCGGTCGGTGCGTTCGCCGGACGAATGGCTCACGGCCGCAAGCGATTCCGCGGACGAGGCGACCGACCCGATCGAGTCCGACGCCGCCGCGGTGCTGATCTACACCAGCGGCACCACCTCCGCGCCCAAAGGTGTGGTGCTGAGCCGTCACAACCTGGTGTCGTATGTGCTCGGCACGGTCGAGTTCGCCGGTGCGCAGGAGGACGAGGCGGCGCTGATGAGCGTGCCGCCGTATCACATCGCCGCGGTCTCCAATGTGCTGACCAATCTGTATTCGGGCCGCCGGGTGCTCACGCTCGAGCAGTTCACCCCGGAGCGCTGGCTGGAACTGGTGCGTGCGCAGCGGATCACCAATGCGATGGTGGTGCCGACGATGCTCGCCCGGATCATGGACACCGACGGGCTGGACCGGTCGGTGCCTTCGCTGCGGGCCCTGGCCTACGGCGGAGCCAAGATGCCGGTCCGGGTCATCGAGACCGCGCTGCGCGAATGGCCGCATGTGGACTTCGTGAACGCCTACGGGTTGACCGAGACCTCGTCCACGATTTCGGTTCTCGGCCCGCAGGATCACCGCGACGCGCTCGAGAGTGAGGATCCGCAGGTGCGCGCGCGCATCGGATCGGCCGGTCTGCCGGTGCCCGGAATCGAGCTGGAGGTGCGCGACGAGGAGGACGCGGTGCTCGGCGCGGGCGAGTCCGGGCAGATCTGGGTGCGCGGCGAACAGGTCTCCGGGCAGTACGCCGGGCAGGGCGCGACCGTGGACGAGCGCGGCTTCTTCCACACCCGCGACCAGGGCCGGATCGATGCCGCCGGATACCTCTACATCGAGGGCCGCGCCGATGACACCATCATCCGCGGCGCGGAGAATATCGCACCCGCCGAGATCGAGGACGTCCTGCTGCGGCAGCCCGACGTGCTCGACGCGGTCGTGGTAGGCGTGCCGGACGAGGAGTGGGGCCAGCGCATCGAGGCCGTCGTGGTGACCCGCCACGGCGTCCAACTCGACGCCGAGGCCCTGCGCACGACCGTGCGGCAGACCCTGCGCGGCTCCAAGACCCCGGACCGGATCACCTACTGGCCCGAATTGCCCCGCACCGCAACGGGAAAGCTGGTCCGCCGGGACATCGTCGCGGCACTGAGGACCGAAAACCCCTCGCCCACCCGCTGATCGAGTACCCACCGCGCCTGCCCGGTGATCGATATGTGACGACAGGAGTTCAGGAGTATGAGTATCGCGACCAGCAGTCCGGAGTTGTTGCGGGAGTTGACTTCTCGCACGGCGGTGGCGGTGCGCGAATGGGTGGCCGACGCCACGGTGGAGGGTGTGGAGCCGCTCACCGGTGGCACCTCCAGCCTGACCTTCGTGGCCGCGCTGTCGGGCGTTCCCGCGAGGTACGAGCGGGTGGTGCTCAAAGTCGCGCCGCCGGGGCTGGAGCCGGTGCGCAATCGAGATGTGTTGCGGCAGGCGCACATCATGCGGATCCTCACCGACCGGCCCGGACTGCGCGTGCCGAAGGTGCTGTTCGCCGATGCGGGCGCGGGTCTGCAGGCCCCGCCCTTCGTGGCCATGGAACTCGTGCCCGGACAATGCGTCGAACCGGTCCTGGTACCCCGTGGCACGGTGCCCGCCGATCATGTCCGGGCCCGCGCCTTCGAGGCCGCCCGGATGCTCGCCGCCCTGCACCGGGTGGACACCCGGGAAACCGCCCCGGACGAGCCCGTTGTCTCGCTCGGTGACGAAATCGACCGCTGGACGAGGGCTTTCGGCACGGTCCCGGACGATCTGCGCACCGGGCACGAGGCCGTGGCGCAGCGGCTGCACGAGACGATGCCCGCGCCGATGACCCCCGTGTTCACGCACGGTGACTACCGGCTCGGCAACACGCTGTGCGAGGCCGACCGGGTCACCTCGATCATCGACTGGGAGATCTGGTCCCTGGGCGACCCGCGAGTCGACCTGGCCTGGTTGACCTTCTTCACCGACGAGGCCGCCCACCCCGCATCCGTCTCGGACCTCCCGACCGGCATGCCGACCAAGGCCGAACTCCTGGCCGCCTACGAAGAGGCCGGCGATTCACATCTGGCGGATCTGCCCTGGTTCGAGGCACTGACCAAATACAAGGAGTCCGCCGCGACCGCCCTGCTGATCAAACGCGGCCGCAAGGCGGGCAAGCTCACCGACATGCACCGCCGCATGCAACCCGCCCTCCCGGTCCTGCTGGCCGAGGCGCTGGAACTGCTGCACTGAATTGCGTTGCTGCCCTGGAGGACTCACCGATCATTGCCGCGCGATGCGGGAGTTCTCCGGGGGAGGGTGTCGTCATGGCGCTCGCGTTCGACTCGAGCCGGTGTCGGTCTGAACTCGCACGGACCGAACGTGCGAGGGGGCCGTCGTTTCGACGGCCCCCTCGATTGCGCGGTCGGGATATCAGTACAGCCCGCCGTCGACTCGGATCAGCGCGCCCGTGGTGTAGCTGGAGGCGTCGCTGGCGAGGTAGAGCGCGGTGCTGACGATCTCCTCCGGATTTCCCGGACGACCCAGCGCGCTGCGGGTGCTCTGCCGGGCTTCCTCCGCCCATGCTTTGGAGATATCGGTGAGGAACGGGCCCGCGGAGATGGTGTTGACCCGGACCTTCGGGCCGAATTCCAGGGAGAAGACCGTGGTCAGGACGTTGAGCGCGGCCTTGGCTCCGGCGTAGGGGCCGAACCGGGGCTGGGGGAGCAGCGCACCGGAGGAGGAGATGTTGATGATCGAACCGCCCTCGCCCTCGCTCATGCGCTGACCGATGAGGGAGGCCAGGCGGAACGGGCCCTTGAAATTGACCCCGATCACCTTGTCGAACAACTCCTCCGAGGTCTCCGCGGAAGACGGCGCCAGCGGCGACATTCCGGCATTGTTGACCAGGATGTCGACGTGGCCGAATTCTGCGTAGGCGGCGTCGGCGAGCCGGCCCAGATCGTCCCAGTGCCCCACGTGCGCCGCGACCGGCAACGCCCGCCGCCCCAGGTCCCGGACCTGTTTCGCGGCCGCCTCACAGGCGTCGAGCTTGCGGCTGGCGATCACCACATCGGCCCCGGCGGCGGCGAAGGCGCGGACCATCTCCAGGCCCAGCCCACGGCTGCCGCCGGTGACCAGGGCGACCTTCCCGGTCAGATCGAACAGCTGCGCCGGGGTGACCGGCGGAGTGTCCTGCTCGTTCGTCACGCGTTCACCTCTCCGGACAGGTCGGCGTCATTGATGATGTGCGCGTACCGCTTTCGCGCCTGTTCCAGCTTAGGCGGGATGTGCTCGCTCGGGAACAGGCCCGGCGCCGGCTGATACTTTTTCAGCACCTGCTTGGCGATCGTGGTGCGGTGCACCTCGGTCGGCCCGTCGGCCAGGGCCAGGTTGGGTGCGGCCATCCACCACTTCGCCAGCGGGAGTTCGTTGGTGGTGCCGAGCGAGCCGTGCAGGTGCACCGCCCGCTGGATGATGTCGTGCAGCACCTTGGCCGTCATGACCTTGCACATCGCGATCTGCGTGCGCGCCGCGCCGTGCGGTTGCGTATCGATGATCCAGGCCGTGTGCAGGACCAGCAGCCGGAACTGCTGCAATTCGATCCAGGAGTCCGCGATGAACTGCTGCGCGGCCTGCTTCTCGGCCAGCAGCGTGCCCTGTGTGCGCCGCGACAACGCGCGTTCGGCCATCATGTCGAAGGCGCGGGTGCACTTGCCGACCGAGCGCATCGCATGATGCACTCGGCCGCCGCCGAGCCGGGCCTGGGCGACCTTGAAGCCCTCACCCGGTCCGCCGAGCATGGCGTCGAGCGGGACCCGGACCTGGTGATACCGGATGTAGGCGTGGATGCCCTCGTCCAGGGCGTCGCGTTCGTCCATGGTGGCGACGTTGCGCTTGATCTCGATACCGGGCGTCTCGGCCGGGACGATGAACATCGACATCCGCGCGTGCGGCGGCGCGACCGGGTCGGTGACGGCCATGACGATGAGGAATGTCGCGTACCGGGCGTTGGAGGAGAACCACTTCTCGCCGTCGATCACCCACTCGTCGCCGTCGCGCCAGGCGCGGCAGACGAATTCCTTCGGGTCGGCGCCGGCCTGGGGTTCGGTCATGGAGAAGGTGGACACGATATCGCCGTCCAGCAGGGGTTGCAGGTAGCGGGTCTGCTGCTCCTCGGTGCCGAACATCGCGAGGATCTCCGCGTTGCCGGTGTCCGGCGCGGCGGTGCCGAAAACCGTTGGCGCCCAGTAGGAGCGGCCTAGGATCTCATTGAGCAGGGCGAGCTTGACCTGGCCGTAGCCGGGGCCGCCGAGTTCGGGTCCGAGATGGCAGGCCCACAGCCCCTGGGCGCGTACCTGCTCCTGCAGCGGGCGCAGGATCGCCCGCGACTTCTCGTTGCGGGTGTCGTACGGGTCGCCGCCGTGCGGGAACAGCAGATCGAGCGGCTCGACCTCGGTGCGCACGAACTCCGCGGCCCAGTCCAGTTTGGCCTGGTACTCGGGTTCGACAGTGAAATCCAGCATGGGTCCTCCGGGTCGGTGGGTGTGATGGCTGCCCGCAGCGGCACAAATCAGTAGCCTAAAAGTACACTCTATTCCAACCAACATCTAGAATTGTCTGCTATGTACGCCAATTGCGCGTACTCTATTGGCAGTCACTTGCGAAGAGGAGCCATTCGATGCACAGGCCGATGGAAGGTGTGCGCGTCCTCGAGGTCGCCCAGTTCACCTTCGTGCCCTCCGCGGGCGCCGTACTCGCCGACTGGGGTGCGGACGTCATCAAGATCGAGCACGCCGAACGCGGCGATGCCCAGCGCGGGCTGGTCCGGGTGCTCGGCTACGAAGCGGTCAGCGCGGGCGCGTCGTTCTTCCCGATCATGGAGGGGCCGAACCGGGGCAAGCGCAGTGTCGGTCTCGCACTCGAGAAGCCTGGCGCGCGAAAGGTTCTCGACGAGCTGATCCGCAACAGCGATATCTTTCTCACCAACTTCCTGCCCGAGGCGCGGGCGAAGCTGCGGATCGATCTGGAGGATGTGCGCGCGGCCAATCCGAACATCATCTACGTCCGGGGCAGCGGTTTCGGCGCGCGAGGGCCCGAGGCAGACAAGGGCGGCTACGACAGCACGGCGTTCTGGGCGCGCGGCGGCAGCGCAGCGGGGGTCACGCCCGAGGATTCGGACCGGATGACGCGCATGCCCGCCGGCGCCTACGGCGATTCGATCGGCGGGATGACCATTGCGGGCGGTATCGCCGCGGCGCTGTATGCCCGCGCGACGACCGGCGAGCCGTCCGTCGTGGACGTCTCCCTGCTCGGCGTCGGAGCATGGGCCACCCAGTTCACCGCGAATATGGCCCTGCTCTCGGGCGGCCCGCTGCCGCCGAAGATCCAGCCCGAGCACGGTTCGGCGACCAACCCGCTGGTCGGGGCGTATCGGACCGCGGATGCGCGCTGGATCGAGCTGTCGATGCTGCAGCCGGGCCGGTACTGGCCGGAATTCTGCCGATTGGCCGGGCGCGAGGAACTGATCGAGGACGAGCGGTTCGACAGCACCGCCAAGCTGATGGCCAACGCGGCCGAGGCCGCGCAGATCGTCGCGGAGATCATCGCCGGACGGAACTTCGAGGACTGGGTCGAGATCCTGGGCCGCGGTGAGGGGCAGTGGGCGGCGGTGCAGAACTCGTGGGAGGTCGGTCAGGATCCCTCCCTGCGGGCCAACGGACTCATCGCCCCACTCGAGGACGTCGACGGCGTGCAGCGCGAAATGATCACCAACCCTGTGCAATTCGACGAGACTCCCGCGATGCTCACGCGCGGACCGCAATTCGCCGAGCACACCGACGAGGTGCTGCGCGAATTGGGCATCGACGACGAGGAACTCATCGCGCTGAAGATCGATGGCGCCGTGACCTGATCACCCTCGCGAACAGGCAGACATTCGATGAGAGGATCCGCGATGAGCACATCGCTCGAACCCCGGGGGACCCACGAGGGCGCTCCCGCATACCATTTCGACAATCGGGTGGTCGGCCCGCTGCTCAGTCACCAGGAACGCTGGGATGAGCTCGCCGGAACCCATTCCGGATTCAGAAGTACCGTCGCCCAAGGCTATTGGGTGGTGACCGACAGCGAGGCGGTGCAGGGCGCGCTGCAGGACTGGCGAACGTTCTCCAGCTCGTCGGTCGCGGCGCTGGACCCGGATCCGAAGTACATGTGGATCCCGGAGATGCTCGATCCGCCGCAGCACACCACCTGGCGGCGGCTGTTGGGCTACGAATTCGGGCCCAAGCACATCGCCACCCTGGAACCGGAGATCCGGCGGGTCGCGGCCGAGATCATCGACCGGCTGGCGCCCACCGGCGGTGCGGACGTGCTGGATGAGTTCACCCGGCAGTTCCCGACCCGGGTGTTCATGAATGTGGTCGGACTGCCCGAGGAGGATCTGGACCAGTTCCTGGCCTGGGTGCACGATCTGCTGCACCTGACCCATGCCGAGGACCCGGACGGCAGCCGTCAGATGGTCGCCATGCGGGCGGTGTCGTCCTACTTCGACGAGCAGATCGCGCTGCGCCGCGAGGCTCCCCGCGACGATCTGCTCTCGCGCGCGATGAGCTGGGAGATCGACGGCGCGCCCATCAGCGACGCGGATATGCACGCCTTCTGCATCCTGCTGTTCCAGGCCGGATTCGACACCGTGCCGGTCTCCATCGGCTGGGCGCTGTATCACTTCGCGTGCCATCCGGAGCAGCGCGCGGCCATTCTCGCCGACCCGTCGCTGGTGGCCAACAGCGTCGAGGAGATCCTGCGGGTCTACTCGTTCGTCGTCCCGGCGCGAAAGGCCGTGCAGGACACCGAGATCGGCGGTTGTCCGGTCAAGGCCGGCGAGATGGTGATGCTGCCGCTGGCGGTCTGCAACCGCGACGCCGAGCGGTACGAGGACCCCTTGCAGGTGGATCTGCACCGCACGACGAACAACCACATTGCGTTCGGTTCGGGCCCGCACCGCTGCCTCGGCTCGCATCTGGCCCGCCTCGAGCTGACCGTGGCGATCGAGGAGTGGCACAAGCGAATTCCCGACTACCGGATCGTGCCAGGTCAGGACCTGCAACAGACCGGCAACATCTACGGTCTCATTTCCCTGCGGATGGAGTGGTGACGCGCATGACCTCTCCCATCGATGCCACGGAGATGTATCACGTCGGGATCATGGTGCCCGATATCGAGGAGGCCAAGGCCCGGTTCGCGGCGGCCGGGGGATACCGCTGGAATGAGACCAAGACCGGGAACCTGCTGGTCCGCCTGGGCGACGGCACCGAGTACATGCAGCAGATGCAATACGTGTACTCCCAGGACGCCCCGCATGTCGAGCTCGTGCAGGAGGTGCCCGGCACGCCGTGGTCGGCGGCCCCGAACGTGGCCACCCACCACATCGGCTATCTCTGCGATGATGTCGCCACGACCATCAAGCGGCTCACCGAGACGGGATTCACGCTGGAGGTGTGTGCGGTGATCGACGGCGCCCCAGCCCTTTTCGCCTACCTGCTCGATCCGGTCGGCATCCGGATCGAGATAGTGGACCGGACCATCGTGCCGGAATATCTGCGCGCGGCGGTCGCCAGGTCACGATGAGCTACGCGCATCGAAGAACCTGATATGGGTGATTTCGCGGACCGCTACGGACCGGTGGCGGAGGTGACCGGCGCATCCTCCGGGCTGGGCGTGGGTCCGCTCGTCAGCAACGCGGTTGCCTCCCGTTGATGCTGCGCGCCGACGCTTCCCTGCCGGAGCGCGCAGCATCGGGAGCTGAGGTACCGGCCTGCGGTTCGGTCGAATGCTCTTCTACCTCTCCTGATTTCGTGTAGCCGTACATGCCCGCGTCATGATTCGAGCCCGAGTGCAGGTTGCCGAATGTGCGCGACGGCGGCAGGTTTCGAGGTGTCCGCAGCGGCCCGCACCGCGCTGAACCGGAGAATTGGCTCGATTGCGGTGCGGGACCGGACCGGCGGATTCAGTACGCCGCACGCAGGAGCATCGCGCCGCCCGGTCCGCCGCCGCCGGAGGTGACGGCGGCTACCCGGGCGTCGCGGACCTGGCGGCCGTGGGCGTCGCCGCGTAGTTGCAGCATGGCCTCGCGGACGAATCCGTAGCCGTGCAGGCGGCCCGCGGAGAGTTGGCCGCCGTGCGGATTCAGGGGGAGGGGGCCGTCCAGAGCGATGGTCTTGCCGCCAGCGAGGAAATCGGTCGCCTCACCCCGGCCGCAGAAGCCCAGGCCCTCGATCCAGGACAGCGCGTTGAAGGTGAAGCCGTCGTAGATCAGCGCGACGTCCACATCGTCGGGAGTCAGGTCGGTGCGGGTCCACACGTGTGCGGACGCGCCCAGCGTCTGCGGCAGGTGGGTGAGCGTGTCCTGATCCCAGCTGAGGCGTTCGAGCATGGCTGTGCCGACCGCTTCGATCAGGACCGGCGGGCGGGGGCGATCGGCGGCGGTCTCGATCGCGGAGACGATGACGGCCACCGCGCCGTCGCAGGGCACATCGCAGTCGTAGAGGCCGAACGGCGTGCTGACCATGCGCGCGTTGAAATAGTCATCCAGTGTGAGCGGATCGCGGTACAGCGCTTCGGGATTGCGTGCCGCACCAGCGCGCGCCGTTACGGCGATGGCGCCCAACGCCTCTCGGCCGACGCCGTAGCGGTGCATATAGTGCGAGGCGTTGCAGGCGATCCACTGCGCGGCCGACATCGCGCCGAACGGTGCGCGCCATTCCATCATGCCGGTCGCGCGACCGCCCTCGGGTTTCCACTCGCCGGACCGCAGCAGCGCGCTGTGTGAGGCTTCCCAGACGGTGCGGAAACACAGCACGTGCCGGCACAGCCCGGAGGCGACCGCGAGCATGGCGGCGGTGATGGACCCGATCTGCCCGGGAACCTCGCGTGCGCCGTTGAACCAGGTGGGGCGGAGTTGCAGGGCCTCGGTCAGGGCCGCGACACCGCCCTCGCCGAGGCCGCCGGACACGCCCGCGCCCGGATAGGTGGACAGTCCGTCGATATCGTCCAGCGCGAGCCCGGCGTCCTGGACCGCGGCCA
This sequence comes from Nocardia jiangxiensis NBRC 101359, assembly GCF_000308615.1. Classification (GTDB taxonomy): domain Bacteria; phylum Actinomycetota; class Actinomycetes; order Mycobacteriales; family Mycobacteriaceae; genus Nocardia; species Nocardia jiangxiensis. Next base: position 44,720 of record NZ_BAGB01000047.1, on the reverse strand, counting down.
GACAGGCATCGACGGTGAGCGAGACCGGGTCGACCATGAGCCGCCTGCCGACCTGTGATTGCCCGACGCCGGTCAGTGCGACCCGGTCCTCGTATTTCTGCGCGGAAGCCGTGGGCCGCAACGAGATCCGGACATCGCGTGGTTCGGGTAGCGGTCCGGGGCCCTCGGTGGCCTCGGTGTCCGGATCGGGTTCGAACAGCGGAATGTACAGATCCTCGTGCTGTTCGAAACGCACCCGTACCCGCATCCCGAGGTGCACCGAATCCGGTTCGCAGCCAACGATATTGGTGGTCAGCCGGGCGCGATCGTCCTCGTCGAGGGCGACCACCGCGACCACGTACGGCGGCGGGAACGCGGGCAGCCAGGTCTGATGGTTGACGCTGAATCCGACGACGGTCGCCTTCCCGGAGGTCGGCGTCGGCTCCACCGCTCGGCTGTGACACGTGGGGCAGACCGGCATCGGCGGATGGAACCATCGTTGACAGTCACCGCATCGGGAGATCCGCAGTATCCCGTCCGCACCGGAGCGCCAGAACTCGGCGCTGGCGAGGGTCGGTTGCGGTAGCGGGCGGACCGGGATCGGTTCATCCATCGTATTTCCTTCGTCCGTTCCATCCGGTCTGTCCCGGTGGACAGGTTCGCGGTGTGCGCTCCGAGACAGTGAGATGTCTTCTTTCCGGCCAGTGGGATCGACCGTGGTCAGCCTAATAGTATCCTTAATGATGGCAGAAGCTGCCGCGTGTGATCGAAGGTCTCACCTAATTTTCGTGGTATGCGTCGGCGCAGGCTGCACTACCTGGGCGTTATGTGATAAATACGTATACTTAATAGAGAAGGAGCTCGGATGCGTCGGACACTGTTCACTCAGGATCACGAGGATTTCCGCCTCCTGGTCCGGGACTACCTCGCTCGCGAGGTAGTCCCGGTCTACGAGCAGTGGCGCGAAGCCGGGCTGGTGCCGCGCGAATTGTTCACCGCCCTGGGCGAACTCGGCATCATCGGCACCTCGATTCCGGAGGAGTACGGCGGCGGAGGGCAGCACGACTACCGCTTCAATGTGGTCATCCAGGAGGAGACCGCACGGGCGAACGTCACGCTGGGTGGGCTGCGCACGCATCTGGACGTGGTCGTACCGTATTTCCTCGGCTTGGCCAACGAGGAGCAGCGCGGGCGCTGGTTCCCGGGACTCGCGTCGGGCGAGTTGTACTCCGCGATCGCGATGAGCGAGCCGGGCACCGGCTCGGATCTGGCGGGTATCGCGACCGCCGCGGCCCGCGACGGTGACCACTATGTGCTCAATGGCGCAAAGACTTTCATCACCGGCGGCTATCACGCCGATCTGGTGATCGTCGCCGCGCGCACCTCCACCGATCCGGACAACCGGCGCGCCGGGCTGACGCTGCTCGTGGTCGAGAAGGGCATGCCCGGTTTCACCGTCGGCCGCAAACTGGACAAATTGGGACTGACTGTCCAGGACACGGTCGAGCTGTCCTTCGTCGACGTGCGCGTCCCGGTGGCCAATATCCTGGGCGAGGAGGGCGTGGCCTTCTCCTACCTCGGCCGCAATCTGGCGCAGGAGCGCCTGGCCATCGCGGTGGGCGCGGTCGCGCAGACCCGGGCCGCGATCGACCAGACCATCGGCTACGTGCGTGACCGAAAGGTGTTCGGCCAGCCGGTATCTCAATTCCAGAACACCAAATTCGAACTGGCCGCGATGTCCGCGGATCTCGAGGCCGCGCAGGCCCTGCTCGATGCCGCGATCAGCGCCCTGGCCGAGGGCGAGCTGAGCCCGGTGGACGCGGCCAAGACCAAGCTGTTCTGCACCGAGACCCAGGGCCGGGTCGTGGATCGCTGCCTGCAGCTGCACGGCGGCTACGGCTACATCCTGGAATACCCGATCGCCCGGCTCTACGCCGATGCCCGGGTGTCGCGCATCTACGGCGGCACCAGCGAGGTGCTCAAGACCATCATCAGTAAATCCCTTGGCCTGTAAGGAGTTTCACCTATGAATATCGACGGATCCAGCGCTCTGGTCACCGGTGGCGCGTCCGGGCTCGGCCTGGCCACCGCGCGGCGCATCATCGAGCGCGGCGGCCGCGTCGTGATCGCCGACTTCTCCGAGGAACAGGGCGCCAAGGCGGTCGCCGAACTCGGTGACGCTGCCCATTTCGTCTACGCCGACATCACCGACGAGGCCGCGGTCTCCGCCGCCCTGGACGCCGCGCAGGAGCGTGGGCCGCTGCGTTTCGCCGTGCATTGCGCGGGCCGCGGCGGCGACCGGGTCCGGATCCTGGACCGCGAGCGCACCCCCGGCGCACTGGACACCTTCGCCGAGGTGGTGCGGGTGAATCTGGTCGGCACCTACAACGTGCTGCGCCTGGCCGCCTCGCGCATCGCCGAGAACGAGGTCGTGGACGGTGATCGCGGCGCGATCGTGCTGACCGCCTCGGTGGCGGCGTTCGACGGTCAGATCGGGCAGACCTCCTACACTGCGGCCAAGGCCGGCGTGCACGGCATCACCCTGGTCGCCGCCCGCGACCTGGCCAGCTGGCAGATCCGGGTCAACACCATCGCGCCCGGCGTGATGGACACCCCCATGCTCAGCCGCCTTCGCAAGGACATCCGCGAGAGCATCGCCGCCACCGTCCCGCACCCCAAGCGCCTGGGCACCGGCGAGGATTACGCGCGCCTGGCGGTCGAACTGCTCGAGAACCCCTACCTCAACGGCCAGACCATCCGCCTCGACGGCGCGGTCCGCATGGCCCCGCGCTGAACCGACATCGTGCCGCCCCTCGAGATGACGCTGCACCCGAGCCTGGCCTGTCCTCGGGCCGGGCTGTGTTCGGGATGGGGTTGTGTCGGGGGCCGGGGTGTGTTCGGGACTGGGCTGCTCTCGGGATGGGGTGTGTCGGGAACCGAGTTGCCTTGGGGCCGGGGTGTGTCCGGGACTGGGCTGGCCTCGGGCCGGGCTGTGTTCGGGATGGGGTGTGTCGGGAACCAAGTTGCCCTGGGGCCGGGCTGCGTCCCGGACTGGGCTGCCCTCGGGCCGAGCTGCGTTCGAGGCCGGGCTGCCCCGGGCTCGTGCTGTGTTTTTCCAGCCCACGCTGTCTTCGATACCGCGCTGTCTTCGAGAGAAGGAGAAACAGGTGACGTCAACTTCTATACAGGATGGCCACCCGGTCGAGACCGACGAGCAGTTCCGGGTGCGATTGCGGGCCTTCCTGGCCGACAATCGTCCAGGCCGCCGCCCGAAGGATCCCGCGGAGCGGTTGTCTTGGCAGAAGGCATGGCTGGCAACGCTTTTCGACGCCGGATTCGCCGGGCCGAGCTGGCCGCGCGAATACGGCGGGATGGATCTGAGCTTCGCCCAGCAGGTGATCTATCAGGAGGAGTACGCCCGCGCCCGGGTGCCGCGCCCGCTCGGGACCGGGCTCGGCATCGCCGCGCCGACGATCATCAAGTACGGTTCGCCGGAACAGAAGGAGCGGTTCCTGCGGCCGATGCTGCGCGGCGACAAGGTCTGGGCGCAGGGCTATTCCGAGCCCGGCGCGGGTTCGGATCTGCCCGCGTTGCGCACCACCGCGCGGCGCGAGGGCGGGGGGCCCGACGATCCGGACGCGGAGTACGTGGTCAACGGCCAGAAGGTGTGGAACAGCGCGGCCGATATCGCCGATATCCTGTTCACCCTGGTCCGCACCGGTCCGGCGGGCTCGCGCCAGGAGGGCATCAGCTATCTGCTGATCGATGCGAACACCCCGGGCGTGAGCGTGCGGCCGCTGCGCGATCTGACCGGTGACGCGCACTTCTGCGAGATCTTCTTCACCGATGTGCGTGTCCCCGTTGCCAATCGAATCGGGGAGGAGAACGGCGGCTGGCCGCTCGTGCGCACCAGCCTCGGCCACGAGCGCGCGGCCGGTGCGATGAATCAGGCGGCGCTGTACCGGCGGGTGCTGGACGAGTTGATCGAGCTGGCGCACGAACGCGGTGCGACCGCCGATCCGCTCGTGCGCGACCGGCTCGCGGATTTCGAGATGCGGGTCCGGATCATGCGCCTGACCGGGATGCGGACCATCGCCGACATCATGGCCAAGGGCGAGCCCGGCCCGGCGTCCTCGACGTCGCGACTGTTCATCGTCACCTTCGAACAGGAGTTGCACGAGTTCGCGCTGGATCTGCTCGGCGGCTACGGAATCCTGGACCGCAACGATCCACACGCGGTGCAGCGCGGTCGCTGGGTGTGGGGATTCCTGCGCACCCGGGCCTCCAGTATTGGCGCGGGAACCACTGAGATTCAACGTAATACGATTGCCGAGCAGGTGCTGGGGCTGCCTCGCGACCCGTCGATGCCGAGCGCGGGAAAGTCGCGCTGAGCGTGGCGCGATGCTGGGAGATGGGCGGGCATACCTTGCGCGATGCTCGGGGTGAGTGGGGTGCGCGGGTCGTGCGCGGTGAGCAGGGCGTGCGGGACGTGGTCCAGCCTCGGCGACGAACCACGCGACGGCACACACGTTTTCATGTACGCGCTGTCGATGCCGACTGTGGGAAAGTCGCGGTGAGCGTGGCGCGATGCTGGGAGATGGGCGGGCGTGCCTCGCACGAGGCTCGGGGCAGCGGGGCGCGCGGGCTGAGCGGGGCGTGCGGGGTGTGCGGGACGTGGTCCAGCCTCGGCGACGAACCACGCGACGGCACACACGTTTTCATGTACGCGCTGTCGATGCCGACTGTGGGAAGGTCGCGGTGAGCGTGGCGCGATGCTGGGGGATGAGCGGGCGTGCCTGGCGCGATGGCCGGGGTGAGCGGGGTGTGCGGGTCGTGCAGGGTGAGTGCGTCCTGCGGGGTGAGCAGGCCGCGCGGGGTGAGCAGGGTGTAGGGGGTGAGCAGGGTGCGGGGGTGAGCAGGGTGAGTAGGCCGCGCAGGGTGAGCAGGATGTGCGGTGTGAGCGGGGCACGCGTCGTATGGCACTGGGGTGGGCGGGGCCTGCGGAGCGTGGCGGTGTGAGTGGGGTGTGCGTGGTAACGCTGTCACTGTCGAGCGGGTTCCGGGATGCGTGTCGAGGAGGCTTCTGGTGAAACGAATTGTGGCCGTGTTGATCACGGGTCTGCTGGTGTGGGTCGCACCTGCCGGGTCGGCCACGCCGGTGGATTCGTCCGCGATCTACGAGGTCGATGTGACCAACACGCCGGCACTGAAGGAGGGCCAGCCCAGCCTGGCGGTGAATCCGGCCGATCCGGACAATCTCGTCTACACCACGACGATCTTCCCGGCCACTCCGGGCAAGGGCATTCCCGTGGGTCCGTGCTTCGTCGCGTATTCCACCGATGCCGGGCAGACCTGGCATAGGACCACGTGGCCGTTGCAGGCCGGGCATCAGTGCGGTGAACCGAATGTCGCCGTGGACTCGGCGGGCACGTTCTACCTGCTGGACAATCAGGTCAACGACACGCTGCTGCCGAACCTGGCGAATATGGGCGTGGTGTCCAGGTCCCGGGACGGCGGGCGCACGTGGTCCGCGCCGGTGGTCACGCCGCTGCACCTGAGCGGCGCGCCGAAACTGCGGGTGGATCAGTCGACCGGCAAGATCTACGCGGTCGGCGGCGCGCAATGGGAACAGCCCAGCGCGGTGACGGTCAGCGCGGACGGCGGATCGACTTGGACTGCGCCACAGACGATTCCGGGCGCGCATCCCTGCCCGACGACTCCGGCGCTGGCGCAGATCTGCGGATATCCGGGACGTCAGATCGCGGTGAATCACGGTGTCCTGGTGTCGGGTTCGCAGGATGGTTCCTCGGTCCTGGTGCATGTCAGCCGCGACGACGGCCGCACCTGGACGAGCTTGCCCGTGACCAACGGTAAGGGCGTGCCGGTCGTACCGGGCACGGGTTCGCTGGTGCCGTCGCTGCAAGTTGGCGCGTCGGGTGATCCGCTGCCCTGGCTGTCCGCGGACTCCTCGCGCGCTGGCCGATTCGCGGTCATGGTGCCGCGCGATGCGGCGTTCGAGGTCTATACCACCGGCGACAACGGGCGAACCTGGAGCGGCCCGGCCGTGATCGATGCGCCGAATGCCCAGCGCCCGTGGATGGAATACGGCCCGACCGGGGATCTCGGCGTGATGTGGCGTACCAATGCCGTGGACGCATTCTCCACGGTGTCCTTCGACGGCGGACATTCGTTCAGCGCACCGGTGCGGGTCAACCACGTCACGCAGCCGCGGGGCCAGTCCGGCCCGCCCGGTGACCGCTCGTCCTCGATCGCGCTCATCAATCGCTATGCGTTCGTCGCATGGTCCGATGCTCGCGCCGGTGAACTCGACGGCATTTTCGGACGCGTTCCGCTGAGCGCGTACCGGCACAACTTCCGTTAGGCGCGAACCATTCCGTTGTCGCGTCACGAACCATGACAAGGTGACATCGTGGCACTACGAATCGGACGCGCACAGATCGAAAGGGTTGCCGAGCAACACTTTTCGGTGCCGTTCACCCTCCTGACCGAGGACCGGGACTTCATTGCCCGCCGAATATCGCCGCTGCCCGGCGGATTTCTCGATCCGGCGGCGATGACCTTCGAATTCTCCTGTCACAGTTGGATAATCCGGGTCGACAGCCGAACGGTGCTGGTCGATCCGTGCAACGGCAACGGCCGCACCCGGGGCGTCCCACAGTTCGACGACAGCGATTTCCCGTACCTGGAACGCCTGGCCGAGATCGGCGTCCCCGCCGAATCCATCGATATCGTCTTCTGCACCCACCTGCACAACGATCACTGCGGCTGGAATACGATGTTGCGCAAGGGAAAATGGGTGCCCACCTTCCCGAACGCCACCTACCTGTTCGTGGACTCCGAATATCGGCGCTGGGACACCGCCCGCGCCGAACCACACCCGAACGATTTCAACGTCTCGGTATTCGACGAATGTGTCCGTCCCATAGTCGAATCCGGCCGCGCGGAGATAGTCGCCGCGACACATTCGATCTCCGCCAGTCTCTCGCTGGACCCGGCGACCGGCCACACCGAGGGCCACACGATGCTGTGCTTGACCTCCGAGGGTGAGCACGCATATTTCACCGGCGACGTCCTGCACCACCCCGCCCAAGTCTCCCGCCCCGAACTACACCTGGGTGGCTGCGACAATCTCGAGACCGCCATCGCCACCCGCCGTTCGGTATGCCAGCGGATATCCGAGGAGAACGCCCTGATCTTCCCGGCGCATTTCTCCGCACCGCACTACGGCCGCATCACCCACGAGGCCGACGAATACGTCTTCGTCCCCGCAGGCGCCCGCGGCTCCCTCGGCACGGGTGTGATCCGCGTGCTGTCGGGATAGGAGAACACTGCGGGCCTGCGGCGGTCGAACCATCAGCAGGGGTGAGTAGATCCTGGTGAGTCGGCCGAGTGCCCGGCGAGGATGATTCCTCCGCGGGGTTCACGCCGCGACGTCCCCGGATCTTGGCTCTCGCCACCACCGCCGACGTGCGGCACGTTCACGTTCCCGGCGAGCGTGGACCCAGCCCTGCGGTGATGCCCGACCGCCCCGCGCCGCCGGACTGGCGATCAAGGCATCGGGGCCACGCGAGAGTGCCCCGGCAGGGGTAGTCCCCTGCCGGGTTCACGCCGCGACATCACCGGGTCTTCGCTCCCGCATCCCACACTGCCGCGCAGCATGTTGACGCTCCCAGCGGGCATGGATCCCCGCCACGGTCTGCGCGAGTAACTCACCCGCGCGGTGGCGGTGGTTGACTCGCGGCGTGCCGGTGGGATCGATGTGTTCGGGTGCGATCCATGCGGTCCTGCCCGCGAACTGCGAATCATCGCCCAGCACAACAGTTTTCCAACCCGTGGCGCTGTCGTCGATCAACGAGTGGCAGTGATCGCAGGCCAGAACCAGGTTCTCGATATCGGTCCGGCCACCCTTGCGGTAATCCCGGACGTGATGCACCGCGCACAGGGATGCGGGTGCATCACAGCCCGGCCGGGAACACCCACCCAACGCCGCGATCAACGACAATCGTTGCGCGGGGGAAGCCAACCGGCGCATCCGCCCCAAATGCAGCGGCAGCCCGGCGGGGTCGAATACGGCCAGATACGGGCGTGACTTCTCCGCCAGCCGCAACGCTACGGGCATTGGGACCGTGCCACCGGTCGCGGTGGTCGCGACTCCGGATGCTCGTTCCACGTCCTCGAGGCACATGGTGAGCACGGTGGTGACCGGGAGCCCGCGGTGTGAACCCAACGCGTGAGTGTCCACCAACGATCCCAGCAGCAGGGTGAAGGCGTCATGCGTACGCTGCTCGACAGTACGCGTATCACGCTGTGCCGCAGCAGTAATCACCTCCGGATCGGTGCAGTCGACATCGGCACCGGGGCTGGCCGGATCCTCCGGGTTCCCTACACCCGGGCGCGCATACTTGGCCAGCACCGGATCCAACAGTGCGCGCAGGGTCGGGTCGATCTCCCCGCCGATCGGAGACATCCCATCCGGGCGCTGCCGCCCGATCCTGATCCCGCGCATGCGGGCACGATCGGTGTCGTCGGTGTTTTTCCCATCCGGGTCCAGATGCGCCAGAATGCTGTCGCCGATCTTGCCGATATCATCCGGTGATCCAGTGGTCGCGAAGTCGGCCAGGATCTGTTCCGCCGCTTCCCGATCCACCGCCTCGACCCCGCGTGAAACCCTGCCCATCACCGTCGCGATCCCGCGAGCGTGCTCGACCGAGATATCCCCGCACCGCAACGCCGCTGCCGTGCAGGGAAGTTCGGGTTCACGCTCATCACCAGCCAAGTTGTGAAACACCCCGACTCGCGCGGCCGCCCGTACGCGCGCCCCAGCCGCGGCATGCGACAGGCGCAGTGTTTCCATCAGGAACCATTTGATCGTTTTCGCTCCCGAATTAGCCGGAATCGACCGGGAGTCCACCTCGATCAACACCCGATGCTGCACCGCGGCCAGCATCCGCGCCGCCCGCTCCGCTCCGCGCAGCAATTCCACTACCGCATCATCGGACAGCGGGGTCAGTGATCGCTCGACCAGCTCACCGACGGCAGCCAGCAGCGCTGCCGCGTCCGGCCCCTCGCTCGACTTGCTGTTCGAAATCATGTTCGAATTCTATCCTGGGAACCGGTCTCACCAACACCCCGCAACCCATGTGAAATCCGAATCTTCACTCTGGACAAACGCCCAAACATGCCTGCACACACCACTTTTCGACAAACCCCAGCTCGCCGACGGCGTCCGGCCATGCTCCTCGCGACCGGACAGCAAAGATCCAGACTGCAACAGATCCGGGAGGCGCAGACTGCTGCGCACTTGTGGGATCCGATAGGTCACTCGATATGTGCACGGGCGGGCGGAATGGAGCCCGTCGAAGGGCTCCTCCAGCGGTTTGTCGACGCGATACGGCTCTTGGCAGAGGCCGCCTTCGCAAGCTGAAATGCCACGACCGCAACAGTTTCGGGCAGTGCTTCCGTCAGTGCCCGCGGCGCGAACGGCGTGTAATGGACCGTCCAACTCACGCCCTATGCCCTCGAGACGCCCTGCCATGCGGGCGGCGATCGCGTCGAGGGTCGAGTATTCGTCGGTCTCCTCGGACTCCCTGATGTCCGCTACCGCCTCGGTTTCGACAAGACGTCGAGCGTCTCCCGCACGGATTCGTACTCGGCCATGGAAAACCGCCGCAGGTCGGCCGTCGTGCGTGGTCGTATAGCTGTCGTGCGTGGTTCATGGCTGGTGTCCGCCGGGCCGATCACTCTCCGAACGCTTTTGCCGCTACTCCTCGACGATGGACAACGCACCCGACGGGCACATTCGCACTGCCGCCCGCGCGGACTCCGCCAGCGCGCCGTCGGGGCGTTCGAGCAGTACTCGCACCAGACCGTCCCCGGCGTCCTGGTCGAAAACCGCTGGCTCGTGGAATACGCACTGTCCCGAGCCGATGCAGACGTCGCGATCCCCTGCTATCCGCATTCGTCCCTGCCTTTTCGTTCGGTCTCAGCCCCGCGCGGCGCGAAGGACGTTGCGGGCGATGACGTTTCGCTGGATTTCGTTGGTGCCCTCGCCGATCTCCAGGACCTTGGCGTCGGCGTAGAGGCGGGAGATCTTGGATTCCCGGATGTAGCCGTAGCCGCCGTGGATCTGGACACTCGCGCTGGCGGCGCGGTTGGCGAGTTCGGAGGCGTAGAGCTTGGCCATGGCTGCGGCCTGGCCGAAGGGGCGGCCGTTGTCGGCCAGCCACGCGGCGCGGTAGACCAGGGCGCGGGCGGCGTCGACCTCGGTGGCCATGTCGGCGATCTTGTGTTGGACGGCCTGGAACGCGGACAGTGGACTGCCGAACTGTTCTCGTTGTGCCGCATGCTCGGTCGCCAGGCGCAGGGCTTCCTGGGCGAGGGATAGGGACAGGGCCGCGACGCTGATCCGGCCGCCGTCCAGGACGTCGAGGAACTGCCGCAGACCGTTGCCCTCCTCGCCGATCAGGTTCTCGCCGGGGATGCGGCAGTTCTCGAAGATCAGTTCGCGGCTGTCCATCGCGTGCCAGCCGAGCTTCTTCAGCGGTGCGCCGACGGTGTATCCCGGTGTGCCGGTGGGGATGAAGAAGGTGCCGTAGCGCTTGGCGCCGTCGGGGCTGGTTCCGGTGACCGCGAGGATGGTGACGCCGAGGCTGATCTCGGTGCCGGCGTTGGTGATGAACATCTTGGTGCCGTCGATGATCCAGTCGCCGCCGTCGGGGCGTGCGGTCGTGCGGATACCGCTCGCATCCGAACCCGCGGTCGGCTCGGTCAGGCCGAATGCGCCGATGTGCGTGCCCTGGGCCAGCGGGGCGAGCCAGCGCTGCTTCTGCTCGTCGGTGCCGTAGGCGGCCAGGGGTAGCGAGGCGATGGTGGAATGCGCGTTCCAGCAGGCGGCAAGGGATTGATCGGCCGCGCCGATCGCCTCCATGGCCGCGACGTACGCGAGGTAACCGGCGGCGGTGCCGCCGTACTGTTCGGGAATCAACAGGCCGGTCAGATCCAGTTCGCCCATCTTCAGGAATACGTCGGCGGGAAACCGCTCGGCCTCGGACCATTCCTGCGCGTACGGCTCGATCTCCGCCGCGGCGAAGTCCCGGCACAGCTTCTGCAGCTCGAGTGCCTCGGCGGGCAGGTCTAGATCCATGTCGAGTCCGTCCTGTCGTTGGCCGCGTCCGACCGGCCCTTGTTTTCTCGAACGACCGGTATAATATTTACCATCAGCACCTCGCGTCAACACGTGACGCCGGGGCGGCCCCGTGAACCGATCGGCAGAAGGCCAGTGACATTGACCGAATCAGTCTCGAATGCAACGGATTTGGCGAGCGCGGAGGTGGTGTGCGAGCTGTACCGGAGGATGTTCCTGATCCGGCGGTTCGAGGAGCGATCCGCCGAGCTCTACCGCGACGGCCGGATTCCGGGCTTCCTGCACCTGTCCATCGGCCAGGAGGCATCCGCGGTCGGGGCCTGCTGGCCCCTGGACGACCGGGACGTGGTGACCTCCACCCATCGCGGGCACGGCCACTGCATCGCCAAGGGCCTGGATGTGGAGGGCATGTTCGCGGAGTTGATGGGTAAGGAGACCGGCACCTGTAAGGGGCGCGGCGGTTCCATGCACATCGCCGACCCGCGCCGGGGCATCTTCGGCGCGAACGGCATCGTGGGCGCGGGCCTGCCGATCGCCGACGGTGCGGCCACCGCCGCCCAGCTGCGCGGCGACGGGGGAGTGGTGGTCGCCTTCTTCGGCGACGGCGCCGTGGCCCAGGGGGTATTCCACGAGGCGGTGAACCTGGCGGCGGTCTGGGATCTGCCGGTCGTGTTCTGGTGCGAGAACAACGGCTACTCCGAATTCTCGCCGGCGGCCGATCAGCACCGCGCGGGCCTGCGCGAGCGCGCGGCCGGTTACGGCGTCGGCTTCGAGGCCGTGGACGGCAACGATGTGCTGCGGGTGGCCGAGTTGCAGGCCCGGCTGGTGGCGGATCTGCGCGCCGGGGCGGGCCCGGTGATCGTCGAGGCCGCCACCTACCGCTGGCACGGGCACTACGAGGGCGATCCCGAAAACTACCGGGACACAGCTGAACTCGACGCCTGGAAGCAGCACGATCCGCTGCTGGTACTCGGTGCGGTGATGCGGTCGGGCGGTCTGGCCGAGCAACTCGCGAATATCGAACGCGAGGTCGAGGCCGTCATCGCCGCCGCCATCGAGAAGGCCGAGGCGGCCGCCTATCCCGCGCCCGAGACGGTCGCCGACCACGTCACCACGCCCCGGCCCGAGCTGGCCGAACCCGCGGAGCCGACCGAGGGCTCGCTCAAGATCATGCATGCGATCACCAACGCGCTCACCAAGGAACTCGAGGACGACCCGTCGGTCTTCCTGGCGGGCATCGATGTCGGCAAGGGCGGCAATGTCTTCGCCCTGACTCGCGGTCTGGCACAACGTTTCCCGGGCCGCGTGCGGGACACGCCGATCTCGGAGAGTGCGATCATGGGAACCGCGGTCGGCGCGGCCATGGCCGGATACAAGCCGGTCGTGGAGCTGATGTACTTCGATTTCATCGGCGTGTGCCTGGATCAACTGATGAATCAGGCGGCGAAACTGCGTTTCATGACCGGCGGCGCGGTGACCATGCCACTGGTGGTGCGCACCCAGTTCGCGGCCGGAAAGTCCTCGGGCAGTCAGCATTCGCAGAGTCTCGAGGCCCTGCTCGCGCATATTCCGGGCCTGACCGTGGTGATGCCGTCCACGCCAGCCGACACCTATGGGCTGCTGCGCGCGGCGATCCAGGATCCGAATCCGGTGGTATTCATCGAGAATCGCCTGTTGTACGGCCGGAAGGGCCCGCAGCCGCCCGCCGACCACATCGTGCCGCTGGGTAAGGCGATCGTGCGGCGGCCCGGCACCGATGTGACCGTGGTGTCCTATTCGAAGATGATGTACGACTGCCTGGCCGTGGCCGATCACCTTGCCGCCGAGGGGCTTTCGGTGGAGGTGATCGACCTGCGCACGATCAGCCCGCTGGATTTCGACACCGTGCTGACCTCGTTGCGCAAAACCAATCGCCTGGTGGTCGTCCACCAGGCGGTGGGCGAATTCGGGGTCGGCGCGGAATTGGCAGCGCGGGCCGTGCGGGAGGGTTTCTGGTATCTGGACGCACCGGTCATCCGGGTCACCGCCGGGCCGACGCCCGCGCCGTATTCCCCGGAGCTGGAACAACTCTGGCTGCCCGATGAGGCGCGGATCGAGGCGGCGATCCGGGAATCGTACGACATGCGGTCGTGACCAGGCACGATAGTTTCGACCGAGTGGTCGATCTTGCTTATACTGGCCGTTCGACGCAAAGTGCGACGACCGAGAGGACCACATGCCCCGCCCACCTGGACACGGACCCGGATACGAGGTCAAGCGGCAGGAGATCATCGATACTGCCGCTGCGCTGTTCGCGAAGAAGGGGTATGCCGCCACCGGAATCGTGGAACTCGGCGATACCGTCGGGCTGGCCAAAGGGGCGCTGTACTACTACATCGGCTCGAAGGAGAATCTGCTCGTAGAGATTCAGGAGCGGGTCCTGGATCCGCTGCTGGTCGCCGCCGCGCGGATTCAGGAATCCGAGGCGGCCCCGCTGGTGAAATTGCGGCTGCTGTCCGGGGAATTGCTGCAGATGATCTTCACCCGGCTCGACCACATCTGGGTGTACGAGCACGATTACCGGCAGCTGACCGGCAAGAATCGCACCCGGATGTTGCAGCGGCGGCAGGAATTCGAGGGCGTGGTGCGGTCACTGCTGACCGCCGCGATGGATGAGGGCGCGATCGGTGAAACCGATCCGACCCTGGCCACCCTGCAATTTCTCAACATGCACAACCACACCTACCAGTGGGTGAAACTGGGGCAGGACTGGGACGCGGAGTTCCTGTCCAAGACCTATTGCGCGACGCTGTTCAACGGATTCGCCCAGGGCGCTTGCGATCTCGCGGCACTGGAGGCGGACGTCGCCGCGTATCGGTCCACGCACGCGGCATAGGGGGACCGCAAGGGGTGGGCAAGCGATAGTTCCGGCCCTGTGCCGAGCCTTGACACGATTGCGCGCGTAGTTTCTTATACCGAGTGTTCGAAACTATTCACTCGCCGCAATCCGAAAGAGGGCGAATCATGGGATCCAGGCTCGAAGGTAAGACCGTCGTGGTGGCCGGTGCGGGCGGTGCGCTCGGTTCGGCCGTGGCGCGGCGCTGCGCCGAGGAGGGGGTGCGCGCGCTGGTCCTGGCTGATCTGAACGTCGAGGTCATCGCCGCATCGGCCGAGGAGCTGCGCGGTGCGGGGGTGACCGTGGAAGCGGAACATCTCGACGTCGCCGACGGTGACGAATTCGAGGCGCTCATCGCCTCGGCGGCCGAACGTCACGGGACGGTCGACGCGCTGGTGAACACCGCGGGCATCGTCTCCCCGAACGCGCGCATCCACCACCTGTCCACGCAGGACTTCGAGCGCACCATCTCGGTGAATCTGACCGGCACTTTCCACGGCATTCGCGCGGTGGCCCGCACGCTGCGCAAGCGTTCGCCGGTGTCCATCGTCAACATCGCTTCGGTCAGCGGCCTGACTGCCTGGGCATATGCGGCGCCCTACTGCGCCTCCAAGGCCGGTGTCATCCACCTGACCCGCGTTGCCGCGCTCGAATACGCGAAGGAGGGCATCCGGGTGAATGCGGTGTGTCCCGGCACCTTCCCGACGGCGCTGCACGAGACCCTGCCTGCCGAGGCGATGCGGGCGATCGAGGACAAACATCCGCTCGGCCTGGGCTCGCCCGAGGATCTCACCGGCGCGGTGGTGTATCTGGCGAGCGATGAATCCCGGTGGGTGACAGGGCATTCCCTGGTCGTGGACGGCGGGTATTCGCTGCCCTGACCGGGGCTGCGGCAAATGGCCGGAGGTGTTGGTTGTAAGCCGGGCCAGAGTTTATTAGTCTAGTCGGTACAGAAAATATTGAGGATCCTCTATCCGACAGCGAGGCCCGTGAATGTTGAACTTCGCCTCCGTGCTCGATCGCAACGCGCACCGTTGGGCCGACCGCATCGCCGTATCCGAGGGTGATCGGCAGCTCACCTACACGGAGTTGTCGACGCGGGTGAACGCCCTGTCGGCCGCGCTGCTCGAACTGGGCGTCGGTGCGGGTGACATCGTCGCGGTGCTGCTGTACAACCGCATCGAGTTCGTCGAGATCATGCTGGCGGCCAATCGAATCGGCGCAGCGATCCTGCCGCTGAACTACCGGCTCTCGCCCGAGGAGTGGCGCTACATCCTGACGCACTCCGAGGCCGTGGCGATCCTCACCGAGGCCGAATTCACCTCGGGCGTGGACGAATTGGCACCCGGGCTGCCTGCTCTACGGCACCGGGTGACCGTCGACGCCCCTGCCGGAACGTGGCTCGGATACGACGAACTCCTCGCGCGGCTGCACGGTCGGGCAGCGCCCCTGGCCGACGTGGAACCCGATGCGCTGCAACGGTTGATGTACACCTCCGGGACGACCTCGCGCCCGAAGGGTGTGATGATCTCGCACCAGAACCTGATCTGGAAGAACCTCGCGCACATCCTCGAGTTCGGTCTCACCGCCGCGGACAACACCCTGGTGTGCGGCCCGCTCTATCACGTCGGCGGGATGGATCTGCCGGGCCTGGCGACCTTCCATGCCGGTGGCCGCCTGAGCCTGGTGCGGCGTTTCGACGCCGCCGCGGTGGTGGACGCCGTCGAGCGGCTGCGTCCGACCAATGTCTGGCTGGCCCCCTCGATGATGAACGCCCTGCTGCAACTACCCGATATCGCCGAGCGCGATACCGCCTCGATCCGCTTCATCACCGGGGGCGGGGAGAAGATGCCGATCCCGCTGCTGGACCGGATCGCGCAGACGTTCCCCAATGCCTGGTTCGCCGACTCGTACGGACTCACCGAGACCGTGTCGGGCGATACCGCGAACGATCCGGCGCATATGCGCTCCAAGGTCGGTTCGGTCGGCCGCGCGGTCGCGCATGTGCAGATCGCGATCCTGGACGAGGAAGACCGGCCGGTCCCGGCGGGGCAGCTGGGCGAGGTCTCGATCCGCGGGCCCAAGGTGATGTCCGGATACTGGCGTGATCCCGAGGCGACCCGAAAAGCTCTGCGCGGGGGCTGGTTCCATACCGGCGATATCGGCAGGCTCGATGCCGAGGGCTACCTCTACATCGAGGATCGCAAGAAGGACATGATCGTCTCGGGCGGTGAGAACATCGCCACACCCGAGGTGGAGCGGGTGCTGTACGAGCATCCGGATGTGGTGGAGGCGGCTGTGGTCGGCATGGCTCATCCGCGCTGGGGTGAGGTGCCCAAGGCGTTCGTGGTGTCGCGTCCGGGAAGTTCCCTCGACGAGGCCGCGCTCGCGGAGTTCTGTCGCGCTCGGCTGGCGAAGTACAAGGTGCCCGCGCGGATCGAGTTCATCGACACGCTGCCCCGGACGCCGTCGGGCAAGGTGCTCAAACGCGTGCTGCGCGACGGCTGAGTGGCAGTGGCCGCCTGGCGGCCGGACATTTCCTGAGGTCGGACACGCTATATTGATTGTACCGACCGATAGGTCTAAAGTATCTCTGTGGCGCACCGGCACTACAGAGCGGAGACAGGAGTCACGCATGGGTTCTACCGACTGTGCGCACGTACTTGTGGTCGGTGCGTCGGCCGCCGGACTATCCACCGTGGAGTCCTTGCGGCGCAAGGGTTATCAGGGTGCCATCACGGTCCTCGGTGACGAGCCGCACGCGCCGTACGATCGCCCGCCGCTGTCCAAACAGGTGCTCTCGGGCGCCTGGGAGCCCGAGCGGGCGCAGCTGCGTCCGCCCGCGCATCTGGAATCGCTGAACGCGGAGTTCGTGCTGGGCGACCCGGCGACCTCGCTGGACGTGGCCAACCGGACCGTGCACACCGCCTCGGGGCGCAGCCTGCGGGCCGACGCGATCGTCATCGCCACCGGCGTGCGCCCGCGGACGCTGCCCGGCCAGGACGGCCTGGCCGGCGTGCACGTGCTGCGCACCCTGGAGGATTCGCTCGCGCTGCGCGCCGATCTGCTCACCGCATCCCAGCTCGTGGTTGTCGGCGAGGGCGTGCTCGGCGCCGAAATCACCGCCACCGCAAGCGCTCTCGGCCTGGACGTCACCATGACCGGACCCCAGCCCGCGCCGATGGCATTGCAGGTCGGCCCGCTGGTCTCGGGAGTGCTCGCCGATCTGCACACCGAACGCGGAGTCAAGCTGCGCCTCGGCACCGGAGTGAGCGAGCTGCTCAGTGCCGACGGCCGGGTGACCGGGGTTCGCCTCGCGACCGGAGAGGAGCTGCCCGCCGATCTGGTGGCGGTCGCCATCGGTGCGGTACCGACCACACAGTGGTTGGCGGACAGCGGAATTCGGCTCGAGAACGGCGTGGTGTGCGATTCGCGCTGCCGTGCGGCCGAGGGCGTCTACGCCGTCGGTGACGTGGCCCGCTGGGAGCACGAGAAGTTCGGGCTGATCCGGTTGGAGAACCGGACCAACGCCACCGAACAGGCCGCGGCCGTCGCGGACGCGATTCTCGGACAGGACCGGCCGTACGCGCCGGTGCCGTATTTCTGGACCGACCAATTCGACGCGAAACTCCAGGTACACGGCGTGCTTCGGCCGGAGACCGAGGTGGAGGTCGTGGAGGGGGACATCGCCGCGCGACGTTTCGTCGCGGAGTATCGCAGCGGGGGCGTCGTCACCGGCGTTCTGGGCTGGAATATGCCCAAACAGGCGCGGCAGCGTCGCCAGCACATCGTCGATGCGCTGGTCGAGGCAAGTCCCGTCAGCTGATCGCGCCGATCACAGCAGACCATCGCAACAGCCCAACCGATCAGGAGAATGTCATGAAAGTTGTCATCGACGAGGACAAGTGCGTCGCCGCCGGACAGTGTGTCGCTGCTGCCGCGGAGGTTTTCGATCAGCGCGAGGAGGACGGCATCGTGGTCCTGCTCAACGCGAACCCGTCCGCCGATCTGGCCGACGACGTCCGCAATGCGGCCGCGGTCTGTCCGGCGTTGGCGATCACCATCGAGGAATGAGGATGCGGTCGTCATGATCGGCAGCAGGGGGTGCGGACGGCCGTGATCAAGATGATCGTGCTGATCGCCCGTCGTCCCGGCCTCACACTCGAAGAGTTCTGCAGATACTACGAATTCGAGCACGCACCGTTGGCCGCGCGAGTGATTCCCGCGGACGTGTCGGCGGTGATCAAGCACTACCAGCAGGATCACGCGCTGCGGATCGGCCGCTCCCCGGCTGATCCGGCATACGACTGCGTCACCGAGTTCGAATTCGAAGACCTTGCGGGCCTGCGTATCTGGACTGAATGGTATCGGGGGCCGGGCGGCAAGGTGTTGCGCGACGACGAGGAGAATTTCATGGATATCGGCAGACGGGTCATCGTCGTGACCGATGTGCGCCCGGCGACCCTGGATGCCGCATGCTAGCGGCCACGATCGCCGGAGTGAACGCGGATGACCCGATCGCGGGTCTGCGCGTCGGGGAACATCGCGAACCGGTTCTGCCGGATACGGATTGGACCGTCGTGCAGGTGCGCGCGGCCTCGCTCAACCACCATGACATCTGGTCGCTGCGCGGTGTGGGCACGCCGAAGAACGCGCCACTGCCGCGCGTACTCGGTTGTGACGCAGCGGGAGTCGACGAGAGTGGGCGCGAGGTCATCATCCACGCGCTGATCAACGATCCGGAGTGGGCGGGCGAGGAGATCCTCGATCCGCGCGTGACGATCCTGTC
Source organism: Nocardia jiangxiensis NBRC 101359 (assembly GCF_000308615.1). Lineage (GTDB taxonomy): Bacteria > Actinomycetota > Actinomycetes > Mycobacteriales > Mycobacteriaceae > Nocardia > Nocardia jiangxiensis. The sequence goes on along the minus strand of NZ_BAGB01000047.1, from coordinate 25,913 downwards.
GGACATGTACGACGGGACCTTCGCCGAACGGGTCGCGGTACCCAAGCGCAATCTCGTGATCAAGCCCACCGCACTGTCCTTCGAACAGGCTGCCTGTCTGCCGACCGCGTGGGTGACCGCATTCCGGATGCTGTTCGTGCTGGCCGGTGTGCAACCGGGTAGCACGGTGCTCGTCCAGGGGGCGGGTGGCGGCGTGGCGACCGCGGCCATCATGTTGGGCAGGGCCGCCGGTGTGCGGGTCTGGGTGACCAGCCGTACGGCCGAAAAGCGTGCTCGCGCACTGGAACTGGGTGCCGATCAGGCATTCGAGACCGGCACCCGGCTACCCGATCGGGTCGACGCGGTCCTGGAGACCGTCGGCGCGGCGACCTGGGCGCACTCCACCAAGGCCGTGCGCCCCGGCGGGGTGATCGTGGTGGCGGGCATGACCTCCGGCACCAATCCGCCGCTGGATCTCGAGCGCATCTACATGGCGAAGCTCCGGATCGTCGGCACCACCATGGGCACCCGCGACGACCTCGAACAACTCGTCCAGTTCTGCGGCGAACACGATATTCGCCCGCCCGTGCACTCGGTGCTACCCCTCGCCGAGGCCCGCACAGGGTTCGAGTCGATGCTCACGGGTGATTTGTTCGGCAAGGTCCTGCTGCGCCCATAAGACTCGAATCCGCTTCGGCGGAACATATTTCGGCATCCGCGGTGAGTCCCGCGGTATGCACCTCCTTGCGGAAGCGGGTGCATACCGCAGGGTTCATCGCGGATCTGTCTTTCCCGGCGCAGGAGTGAGTGAGCGCAGGGGACCAGCCGGGCGCAGGGACAACCCGGCGACCATGTCGGCCGAGTGCGGGATGAGCCAGGTGCGTGAGCGAGTGTGGGGCGCGATCGGTCCGGCGGCCCACGGCTTTCGCAGGTGGCCGCCGGATGTGCAGCCGCGGAGTTCAGAGCAGGTAGCGGCCGCCGTTTACGCTCAGAGTCGTCCCGGTGATGTATCCCGCCTCCTCCGAGGCGAGGTAGGCCACGGCGTGGGCGATGTCCTCGGGTTGGCCGGCGTGGCGCATGGGGATGGTGGCTCCGATGGTTTCGACCTTGAGACTCGCGCGGGTGAGCGGTGTGTCGATGAGGCCGGGGGGTACGTGGTTGACGGTGATGCCCTTGGCGGCGTACTCGACCGCGAGGGCCTTGGTGAGTCCGATGACGCCGCTCTTGGACGCGACGTAGTGGGCCATGGCGGGCGCGCCGGTCTGGGCGCAGGCGGAGGAGATGTTGATGATCCGGCCCCAGCCGTCGTCGAGCATGTCGGCGATGAATTCCCGGCTGACCAGGAACGGGCCCTTGAGGTTGACCTGGATCATCCGGTCCCAGGACTCCTCGCGCATGATGGCGAAGGGTTCGGTCTCGTTGATTCCGGCGTTGTTGACCAGGATGGTGACCGGGCCGAATTCGCTCTGGGTCTGCGAGGCCGCGGCGGCCACGGATTCGACCTCGGCGGCATCGCATTCGACGGCGATGGCCGTGCCGCCGTCGGCCTGGATGGCGGCGGTGGTCTTCTCGGCGCCCTCGGGATCGATGTCCCACACCGCCACGGCGGCGCCTCGGCGCGCGAGTTCGGCCGCGATCGCGGCTCCGATACCGCGCCCGCCGCCGGTGACGACGGCATTCCTACCGTGCAGTGACATGAATCGCTCCTTTGCTATTCGCCGTGATATTGATTGTACCTATCGGTCGGTATAACGAAAGCGGGCGTGGCCGAGGAATCTGCTCCCGTACTGGTAGGGGCCCCGCCGGAAGGGATTCCGGCGAGTCCCTCGGTCAGGTGCGAGTCGGACTCACATCACCAGTGAGAGCTTGCGGCTCTGAAACAGCCAGGTATCGCCGTCGCGGCGCAGTGTGTCCTCGTACTTGCCGACCAGCTGTACGGCCCAACCGTTCTCGCCGCGCAGGACGAAGACCAGATCGCTACTCGCCGTCGCCTCGTCCGCGGTCCAGGACGTGAGGACGATATTGCCGACCATGTGCCGCTGCGGCTGCGTCGGCACCATCCCGGCATACGCGGCGCGCAGCGCGTCGTGGCCCTCGAAGGTGCCCACGCCCATGATCTCGCTGCTGCCGTCCTTGCTGAACAGGGTCACGATGTCGTCCGTGCGGCCGGTGTCCAGCGCCTGGGTGTACGAGTTGATCGCGTTGTGCACGCCGAAGGTGACGTCGGCCTCGGTGAGGGTGCTCATTATCTGCTCCTGGTTCGGATTAGGTGAGGAAGCTGGTGTCGCGGTGCGAGAATCGCCACGTGTCGCCGTCGCGGCGCAGAGTGTCCTTGTAGTGGCCGACAAGCTGTACGCCCCAACCGTTTTCGCCGCGCAGGACCAGCAGCGCATCGCTTTCGGCGGTGGCCTCGTCCTGGCTCCACGAGGTGATCACGGTGTTGGCGATCAGGTGCCGCGCGGGCGCGGTCAGCTGCGCGGCGAATCCGGTGAAGGCCGCGCGGATGGCCTCGCGGCCGACGAACGGGTCCGCCCCGGGCATCTCGAGCACCGCGTTCTCGGTGTACAGCGCCGCGACGTCGTCGTTGCGGCCCGAATCCTGTGCCTGGGTGTGTGCGCCGATGGTGGCGCGGACCCCGGCCGCCACCGACGCTTGCGTAGCTTGGCTCATCAATCTCTCCAAGGTGGAAAAGGGCTGCCAGGAGACTCGCGGGCAGGCCCGAAGGGTTCTTTCGAACGGTCAGTTTAGAGCAAATAGTTTGTTTCGTTGACCGATCGGTACAACGCATTTAGCATGAATATCGCAGTCGACGAGGACTGTGACGACTTCATGAGGAGCAGGCGTGACGAAGCGATGGCAGCAACGCCCACCGGGATCGACCTGGGGCGACTGGGGTGAGGACGATCAGCTCGGCCGGATCAACCTGCTGACCCCGGAGAAGGTTCTGCAGGGCGTGCGCGAGGTCGAGCACGGGATCAGCTTCAGCCTGAGCCTGCCGCTGGACTATCCCGGCGGCAGCGCCATGAATCAGCGCCGCTATCCGCCGATCCTGCGCCCGACCGAGGATCTGCAGCACAACCAGGACACGTTCTACAACGTCGTCGCCAAGGACTCGATCGACCCGACCTTCATCGATCTGTGGAGCGATGACGTCGTGACGCTGTGGCTGCAGTATTCGACGCAGTGGGACGGGCTGGCCCATCAGGGCGCGCTGTTCGACGCCGACGGTGACGGTGTCGCGGAACCGGTGTACTACAACGGATTCCGGCCCGGCGTCGAGATCATCGGCCCGCAGGAGGATGCCAAGGGCGACGGCAGCGGCAGCCTGGCCTACGCCAAGAACCTCGGTCTGGAGCACATGGCCGCCCACGGCGTCCAGGGCCGTGGCGTCCTCGTGGACGTCTCCAGTCTGGGCAAGGACTGGCGGCCGGTGAGCCTGAAGATGCTGCAGGGCTTCATGGCCGAGCAGAACGTCGTGGTGGAGCCGGGCGATATGTTCATCTTCCACACCGGCTTCTGCGACCAGATCATGGCCTGGGAGAAGAACCCGGGGCCCGAGATTCAGGCGATGTACCCGTACCTGGACGCCGAGGACGAGGACCTGCTCCAGTGGATCGACGAATCGCAGATCTCGGCGCTCATCTCGGACAACTACGCCGTGGAGGGCTGGACCGGCCCGAACGCGGAGCCGCACACCCTGATTCCGATCCACCACCTGTGCCTGTTCAAGCTGGGCATTCCGCTCGGTGAGCTGTGGTATACGTCGGAGCTGGCGAAGTGGCTGCGCGAGCACAATCGCAACCGCTTCCTGCTCACCGCTCCGCCGCTGCGCCTGCCGGGCACCATGGGCAGTCCGCTGACGCCGGTGGCGACCGTGTGAGGACAGCGGGTATCCGTGGGGTCGGGAGCCGGTTCGGTGTGGGTGCGGCAGATCGCCGAATCCGCATCGAACCGCTTGTACACGGTGAGTGATCGTGTGGGTGTCTGTCGCGCAACGCTTTTCGTGACAGTCGGAGCGGGGGAGAACTGGGTGGAGGGTGTGGGAGATGCCGACGACGCGAACCGAGCGGGGTAAGACCGCGCGTTATTACCGTAAGCGCGAACAGGTGGTGGACGTGGCGGTCGGGCTGTTCTCGAAGAACGGCTACGCGAGTACGGGTGTCGCGGATATCGGCGAGGCGGCCGGACTGGCCCGCGGCGCGCTCTATTACTACATCGGATCCAAGGAAGCGCTGCTGGCGGACATCCACGATCGGGTGATCGATCCGCTGCTGTCCGAGGCGTCGACAATCGTGCACTCGGACATAGGTTTTCAGGCCAAGTTGCGGCTGCTGTCGGAATCGCTGCTGCGTCAGATCGTGCACCGGCAGGATCACGTGCGGGTGTTCCTGCACGAATTCCATCAGCTCCAGGGCGATTACCGGATCGTGTTCCGGATGAAACGGCGACGGTTCGAATCGCAGATCCTCGAGGTACTCGCCGACGGGAAACGCGAAGACGCACTGCGCGTTCAGGATCTGGAACTGACCATGCTGGCTTTCCTGAACCTGCACAACCACACCTATCAGTGGCTGTCCCGCCGCAAGGATCTGACGGTGGCGGATCTCGCCCGCGTCTACTGCGAGCTGTTCCTGAACGGAATCCTCACCGAGCGCGTGGACCAGGACGCGCTCGAGGCCGAATTGCGGCACGGGCGTTCGATTCTCGGGCTGCTCGCCGAAAAAGGGCTCGACCACTGACCGGAATCCGGCGAAACACGTCGCCCGTCGCCACCCACCAGCGTGGGTAGCGACGGGTGATGTCGATTCGATGGAAATCGATTGGTACTACGACAATTTGAATGCGTGGCCGGCGGTGGCGCGGGCCTCGCTGGCGACGACCCGCTCGGCGCGCTCGACCAGTTCACGCACCCGCGCGGCCGATACCGTGACTCCCGGGGTGTCGAAGAACCAGCGCGCCGCGCTGTCCGGGCTCAACCCTTCGGGCCGCTCGGCGAGATAGGGCTGGACGTAGACCAGGGTGCCCGGTTCGCTGCGCCAGCTCTCGGCCAGCGTGCCGGTATCCACCGCGTCGTAGCCGAGCGTGTCCAGCAGGCGCGTCACCATCGCCTTGGCCGGTGCCTCATCACCCGCTATGGGCAGGGCGCTGCGATCGGCGGCACCGGTGGGGCGGGCCGAGGTGAACAGGTGCCGGTAATCGATGTTGTTGAACGCCTTGACTACTCGGGATTCGGCCAGATGTCGCTGCACCAGGGCACTGGAAGTCAGCCCGCCCGAGTCCAGCTCGGTGATGCGGCCGTCCCGGTCCGGGTAGTAGTTCATCGTATCGATGACCACCTTGCCCGCCAGGGCCGCGCTGGGCAGCCGGTCGTAGGACTTCAGCGGGACGGTGGCCACCACCAGGTCCCCGGCCTGGGCTGCCTCGGTCGCGGTGCCCGCGCGGGCGTGTTCGCCGAGTTCGGCGACCAGCTCGGTGAGGGTTTCGGGGCCGCGCGAATTGCTCACCACGACATCCCATCCCGCGGCGACGGCGAGGCGGGCCACCGCGGTGCCGATATTGCCGCTGCCGATGAGTCCGAGCGTCTCGGTCATGATGTATCTCCGTTCCCGGTGAAGGACTTTCGTGGTGATCAACGTCCGAGGAAGTTCGGCGAGCGTTTCTCCTTGAACGCCGCGACTCCTTCGGTGAGGTCGGCGGTGCGGAACAGTTCGGCCTGGCCCGCGCGCTCGATTCCGAGCGCCTGCTCGAGCTGGGCCAGGGCCGTGGCATTGAACGCGCGCTTGATCCGGGTGTACGACGCGGTCGGTCCCTTGGCGAGATGCGCTGTGAGCCGGTCTATTTCGGCATCGAACTCGTCATCCGGCACCGCTTTGGTGATCAGTCCCCAGTCCGCCGCCCGCGTCGCGGGAATCCGCTCGGCGAGCATGGCCATGCGGGTGGCCCGTGCGTATCCGACCAGGCTCGGCACCAGCGCCGTGGCGCCGCCGTCGGGCATGAGGCCGATATTCGCGAAAGCCAGCAGGAAATAGGCCGACTCGCGGGCGACGGTCAGATCCGCGGCGAGGGCGAACGAACATCCGACCCCGACCGCGGGCCCGTTGACCGCCGCCAGAACCGGCTGCGGCACGGCGCGCAGTGCTCTGGTCAGCCGATTGGCCGCATCGATGGTGGAGGTGCGCGGACCACCCTCACCCGAGGATTTGGCCAGATCGGCGCCTGAACTGAACGCGCGCCCCGCGCCGGTCAGCACGAAGACACGCACTCCCGGATCGTCCGCGAGTTCCTCGAGGTTGGCAGCGGCATAGTTCATCATGTCGCCGGTGAGGGCGTTGAGCCGCTCGGGACGATTGAACTCCAGTCGCACGACCGTGTCGGTGCGATCGAGCAGGACAGCGGGTGAGGTGGTCATATCGATCGGTACCCGATCGCGACGTGCAGTGCCGAGCCGGTATCGCCTGCCTTCTCGATGGCCTCCACGATCCGGTCGATGCCGTAGACGTGGGTGATGATGGAGCCGAGATCGAAAGAGCCGCTTTCCATGATCTTCATGACGTCGCGTACGTCTTCGGGGCGATAGCCGCCCGGTCCGATCAGTTCCTGCTCGCCGTAGGTGAGTTGGAGCATGTTCACCGGAACGGGTCGCGAATGCACGGCCACCGCGGCGATGCGCGAGCCAGGCTTCGCCATCGACTGAATCGTGCCGATCAGTGCGTCGGGCCCCGCGGCCTCGACATAGATGTCGACATCGGGTGCGCTGCCCATCAGCGAGTGCACCTCGCCGAAGACCTCCGCCGCACGCTGCGCGGGATCCTGCCGCTCCGGATTGCAGGTGTGGAAACCGAGTCCGGCTGCCTTCTCCAGGCGGAAGTCCGAGACGTCGGCGACCAGCACCTCCGATACCCCGAAGCTCTTCAGCGCCACGGCGGCGCCGATCCCGATGGTGCCCGCACCGAACACGAATGCCTTCTCACCGGCCTGCGGGCGGGTGCGGCGCACGGCGCGGTGCGCCACCGTGAACGGCTCGATCATCGCCGCCACCGGAGTGGAGATCTTGTCGCTGACCTTGAAAACCTGTTCCCCGACTTGGCAATTCGGTACGAGGATGAACTCCGAGAAGCCGCCGAAGCAGCCTGCGCGGCCCGGATCGCCCTTGACCGACAGGGGATACGGGTAGACCCGCTCACCCACTCGCAGGCCGGTCACCTCGCTGCCGACCTCGGCCACCTCGGCCACCACTTCGTGCCCGAATTCCGATCCCCGCAGGATCTGATGTCCCTCCGGACCGTGCCGGTAGACCTTCACATCCGAGCCGCAGATTCCCGCGTGCAGGGTTCGCAGCAGAACGTCACGGGGTCCGCATTCGGGTGTATCCAGTTCGGCTACCACGATGTCGAGCTGTCCGTTGTATATCGCGGCTTTCATTCGCTGATCCCTTCCGGTTCGCCGACGGCGTCACGGCGCAAGTGGCCGGTGATGACATCGCCTGCAAGTGACTACGTTCGGGAAGTTATCCGGGCGCTCGATGGTGGCGGACGCGTAGTTTCCACTCAGCGGAAGTGGCCGCAGGGCCCGAACGTGGGTATGGGTGACAACTCAACGATCGGCTCGCTCCGCACATCCTGGCGCAGAAGATGCTTCGCCGACCGCTCCACGCGCTCGCCGATGCATTCGACCCTAGTCATCTCACCCGGACACCACTGAGCGGGACAAGATCGCGCGAGAATGCGCCTTGGAAGGGGGTCTCCCGTTCAGCGGGAATGTCTATCACAGCGAATGTGTGTGGGCGGTCACACTCTGGTCCATCCCGTCCGAATATCTGATGAGGGATTCACACGATGTACATCACCCCATCCGCGGTCGCCCGCGGGGTCGTTAGGACAGTCCGATGAACAATATCTCTCGAGCTACGACGCTTGCGACCGCTGTGGCCGCGACGGCCGTCGCGGTCGCGACGGTGGCCGCAGGGCCCGCGTCCGCCGAGGCCCCTGCCGCCCCGGCTGCGCCTGCCGGACCCGCCGCTCCCGTCGATCCGGGCGCGGAGTATCTGAAGGCATTCGACACGCTTGCCGGGGCGTATGGCAACGACAGCAACTCCGGTCGCACCGCCGGTGCGGTCATCGGTTCGGTGGTCGGATGTGGTGTCGGTGCAGTGACCGGGGGATCGATCACCATTCTCGTCTCCGCGGGCACGCTGACCCCGATTGGTGTGCTGGGCGGCTGCGTCCTCGGCGCGGGCACGCTGGGCTTCTTCGGCGGTGCCATTGGTGGTGCGGCCACCGGCCTTCCGGCCGTCGCCGCGGCCTGGCCGCAGGCATATGACCAGCTGCACTCGAAGGGGCTGATCGCGGCCCCGATGCCCGGTGCACCCTCCTAGAAACGAGTAACCATGAACAACAAGACTCAGGCAGTTGCGCTGGCCGCCCTGACCGCTGCCGCACTCGCTGTCACGACCGGTCCGGCGATCGCCGAATCGGCCGCCGAACCGGCGGCCGCGGCGGTTCCGGCCGCGCCCGTCGACCAGGCACCGAACGTCGCGGCACCCGTCAGTGACGATTTCGATGCGGATCTGCATGCGGCATGGGAGGCCGGCAATATGCAGGCGGGTATCGCCACCGCTCCCGGCGTCGCGGCGGGTACCGCAATCGGTATACCCATTGGCTGCGTCCTCGGTGCGGTGACGGGCGGCACGATGACCGCGATCGCGACCGCCGGGACGTTGACCATCCCGGTCGGGATCGCGGGTTGTCTGGTCGGGGCCGCAGCCGTCGGTGGTGTGGGTGCGGTACTCGGCGGTGCAGCGGCGGCAATTCCGGCTGGACTGTACGGCGGGGTTACCACCTTCAACCAGTTGCGTGCGCAGCACTCCGCGGGTGGTGCGACCGCACCGGCTCCGGCGCAGGGCTGATCCCCTCCGTCGCACTGTTCGAAAAGCCCCGCCCGTTCTGTGCATCCGGGCGGGGCTCAGGCGTTGGCGCATCGGGATCGAAGGTAGTGACGCGTTCGGGAACGGACCTGCGGTACGCACCGGCGAACTGTAATAAGTATACTAAATAGCGTGGAAGAAGAATCCTTCGCGGTGCGGGTGGATTCTCGGTCAACGACCAAGGCGATGGAGGTGGGCTGCCGATGGCCCTGACACGTGAGCAGCGGGACGAAGACCTGAAGTGGCTGCGCGAGCGCTGGTATCGCGAAGGGCACTACTCGTCGCATACCCTCCCCGCGACGCTGGACAAGGCATGTGTCGAATTCGCCGACGCGCAATTCGTCTTCGCCTCGGAGGCCGAGCGAGTGGTGCTCTCGCTCGCGGAGATCGTCGACCAGGGTCGACGGGTTGCCGGCGGGCTGCGCCGGTTGGGTGTGCGCCCCGGCGATGTAGTCGCGGTCCAGGTGCCGAACCGGCCCGAGCTGATGGCGTCCATTTTCGGGACGTGGCTGGCCGGCGCGGTCCTGATCCCCATCACACATATCTACGGTCCGGCCGAACTGAGTGCGATCATCCGCGACGCTGGCGCGAAAGTGCTTGTTGTTCCGGATGCCTGGCGTTCGATCGACTTCCTGGACCGGCTCGCCCGCTTGGACGTGGGCCCCTCGCTCGAACATACCGTCGTCATCGGTTCTCGATCCGTCCCGGGCAGCGTGCCCTGGTCCGAGCTGATCGCCGAGGACGACGGGGACGAGTCACCGGTGTCGGTGAACGCCGACGACGTGTGCGCGGTGATCTACACCTCCGGCACCACCGGCGTGCCGAAAGGCGTTCAGCACACGCATAATTCACTGCTGTGCGAGCTGCGCAAGGGTGACCGGATGAACGAGTTGGAGCGCGAGGACAGCAGACTCATCCCCTGGCCGTCTGGGCATGTCGCGGGCCTGCTGGCGGTGTGCGGCGCGATTACCAGCGGTGTCGGCACCGTGCTGATGGATCGCTGGCAGGACGCTCTGGCTGTCGAGTTGATCGAGCAGTACCGGTGTACGATCACCAGCGGCACCCCGCTGCACGTCGGCGCGATCCTGGACGTCGCTGCCGCCACCGGACGCGATATCTCGAGTCTGCGATTCGTCCAGGTGGGTGGCACCAATGTCGCGCCCGCACTGGTCGAGCGGGCCGACAATGCGGGAATCGTGGTCGCCCGCGCGTACGGCAGCACCGAGCATCCCCGTTGTGCCACATCGCCTTTGGATGCCTCGGTGGCCAAGCGGACCCGCACCGACGGCATGGTCCGCTTCGGTGACGAGGTGCAGATCGTGGGCGGCGACTTCAATCCAGTCCCGGTCGGTTCCGAGGGCGAGATCGTCACGCGCGGTCCGAGCCGATTCCTCGGCTACCGCGATCCGAGCCACGACGAGAGCGCATTCCTGCCCGGCGGCTGGTTCCGCACCGGGGATATCGGCCGGTTGGACGCCGAGGGTTATCTGACGGTTACCGACCGGCTCAAGGACATCATCATCCGCGGCGGTGAGAACATCGCGTCCAAGGAGGTCGAGGACATCCTGGCCACCCACCCGCGGGTGCAGATGGTGGCAGTGGTCGCCGAGCCGGACGCGAAATACGGTGAGCGCGTAGCGGCATTCCTGGTGCTGCACGACGACGGCACGCTGGAATTGCCCGAGGTCCGGGAATTGTTCGCCCGCGCCGGAGCCGCGCCGCAGAAGGCCCCCGAACGCCTCGAGGTGGTCACCGAGCTGCCCTTGGCGCCCTCGGGCAAGATTCGCAAGTTCGAACTGCGTGACCGGCTGCACGCCGAGGCCCGGATCCGTTCATCCGTGCCCGACTGAGGTTGGCGCGGTTCGGTATTCGATGACGACCCCCAAGGCGGTACCGGGATCGCTCGCGGTCTCGGTACCGCCTTGGCCGATGGCTACCGGATAGCCACCGGGTTGACCATGCCGCCGGTGCTGAACAGGAACGGCTCTGGTGTGGCGTTGAGCAGGAAGGTGTAGCGGCGGTCTCGGGCGCATGCGGTGGCGAGGTCCTCCAGAACCCAGTTCTGTCCCTGCAGCATTCCCATCATCACCAGGCACAGCACGTGCACCGGCAGGACGATCTCGCCGATATTCGACGGCAGCAGCTCCATCGGCATATTGTCGATCGCCGCGGCTGCGGCTCGGCGATCGTGGAAGAACAGGGGAGCGTCGTAGTCCAGGGCCGGGACCGGGCGCTGGCGGTAACCGGCGAGGTCACCGTCCAGGAAATAGCCGATCTGTCCGGTCCGGACCAGGACGATATCGCCCTCTTCGATCTTCACGCCCTGCGCCTTCTCCGTGGACTCGAGGACCGCGCGGGTCACGGCGAATCCGGTCGGCAGCCGGTCGACGCCCTGATGCCGGGCCACATCGAGCAGCACACCGCGCGAGACGATCGTGCCCGCGGCCTCGATGCCGAGTTCGGCCGCACCGGCGGCGTCCACGGTGTCTGCGGGTATGCCGTTGTACATGACACCGCGATGGCTGCAGTGCGACAACGCATCCCAGTGGGTGGCCGCCTGGGTGGGCGTCACCACGATGTCGTCGCTGTAGGCGCATGCGTCGGGAGAGTCGGTCATCGGTGCGTTCACCGCGAGCATGGTCCGGACCGGGTTGATCCGCCCGGGTACGCCGACGCCGTTCTGCGGTCCCTGCAGCGACAGCGGCAGTGCGAGTGAGAATGCCTCGCCGGTGACTACCGCGGCGATTCCCCGCCGGATCGCCTGGGGCGTAATGAAATTGAGGGTCCCGCGTTGATCGGACTCACCCCAGCGTCCCCAGTTGCTCACCTGTGACGCCAGGACTTCGAACTCGGCGACTGATACCACGATTCACACTCTCTTTCGGCGACGACTTGACAAGTTGACTGATTGAACGGCGAGAGCAAGCGGCGGGTGAGTCGACCTGGGCCCGCGGCAGCGGTGGCCCGCCGCGTAATTGCGACGGGCCATCACTCAGCTACAAACCCAGGGTCGGATAGGAAAGATCCGTCCGATCTCGCGTGCCACTCGGCGCGGAGTGCTTGGTGTCCGGGATCGCGGCGTGCCGGCCTTGGTACAGAATGTCGGCTACATAGGTCCGGTGATCGATCGCCCACCGGCCCTCGCGCAGCGACCATCGGTCGAGATACCGGCCGCGGTGCTGCTGGTCGGTGACCGTCCCGTCCACCGGGATGGTCTGCAGCCACACCGCGACATACGTCTCACTGACCGCGGTGCCTGATTCGAGGTCCACATCGATTAGGGCGTTGCTCACCAGATGTGAATGGGCACGGAAGCCCGCGTGGTATTCCCAGACGAAGTCCAGGAATCCGGATCCGCTGCCGCGATAACCGGGACCGTAGTCGGCGGTGCCATCGGCATGCCACACCCGTTCGGCCAGCGTGCGATCCATCCGGTCGAGCCCGCGGCTGTAGGAGTGCAGTTGTTCGGTGATCGCCTGTTTGGCCGCCAGTGCGGCGATCACGTCGCGGTCCGCGGACATGGCGCTGGTGCACTGTGTCGCGTGGGATTTCGGCACGGGTTTCACTCGCCCCCGCCGACGATGTCGAGCACCGCGAGATAGGCGAAGGCCAGGGAGGACCCGATCGGCGTGCCGGCGCCGGGGTACACCCTGCCCGACATCGCGGCCATCGTGTTGCCGGTCGCGTACAGCCCCTCGATCGGCCGGCCGTCCTCGCGCAGGACACGGGCGTTCTCGTCGGTGCTCAGCCCGCCCTTGGTGCCGATATCGGACAGTACGATGGTCGCGGCATAGAACGGACCCTGCCCGATCGGCTGCACGAGTGCATTCGGCCAGTCGCCGGTGATCGGCACCACGTAGTTCAGGGTCGTTCCCGATTCGGGTGTTCCCGGTACATAGGAGAAGCCGACCACATGCTGGTACATCTGGTCCCATGGCGTCTCGCCGCGATGGAACTGCTCATCCACGCCGCTCGGTGCGAAACTGTTGAATTCCCGGACGGTTTCACGCAGATTCTCCACCGGCACTCCGATGATCTCGGCCAGTTCCTCGAGCGTATCGGCCGTGCGCAGGGCGCCGGAGTCGAACCATTCCGGCCGCACCGGGGCGGCCGGGTCGCCGCCGAAGCTGTCGCGGTCCAGCTGTCGCTGATCGAAAACCCAGTGAACCCGCGAATGATCGACATCGGTGCTGGTGTGCTGGCGGCGCATCTCGTGTCCGGCCCGGTCGTAGGGCTGGATCTCGTTCATGAAGCGGCGGCCTTCGCCGTTGACCCAGATGCCGCCGCGTAGACCGGCGAAGAAGATCGGCCGTCCGTCGGGCTGGACCAGGGCGGGCACATGCCATGCCTCCTCGAGCAGGTCCGTGGCCGCGCCGATCGCGATTCCGGCCAGCAGCGCGTCACCGGTGTTCTCCGGTGCGCCGTGCGACCATTCGTCGGCCGGGGGCACCACGCCGTATTTCTCGCGCAGTTCAGCGTTGTGCTCGAAACCACCTGCGGCCAGCAGCACTCCGCGGCGGGCGCGAATCGTGACCGGTTCGCCCTTGCTCACCGCCTGTACGCCGACGACGCGGTCGTGCTCGACCAGCAGGCCGGTCAGCCCGGTGTCGAGGCGGTAGATGCCGTTGCCGGTCTCCACGAAAGCCTTTGCGGCGCGGCCGATCAGGGCACGACCGCCATTGAGCACCGGGCCCTCCGGCTCGCCCCAGCGCTCCTCGGGGATGGAGCGCCGCACGAGCGGGGCGATCTCGCCGAGGGCCTCGATCGTGACGTCGGGCGGGAAAATTGAATGTCCGGCAGGGGAGAAGCCGGGACGACCGGCGAAATATTCCGGTACGGGCGCGTAGAAGAACGATTGGAACCACGGGTTCTGTTCGAGTTCGTCGATCAGTTGCGCACCCGCCCGCAGGTAGGCGTCCTGGCGCGAGATCCGCGAATCGTCCGCGATGATGCTGCGCAGGTATTCCCGGGATCCCTCGACGCCGTCGGTGATTTCGGCGCGTTGCACAGGGGCACTGCCCGGAAACCAGATTCCGGCGCCGGAATAGGCGGTCGTGCCGCCCAACAAGCCTGTTTTCTCGATGACGAGAGTCCGGAGGCCGCGGGACGCGGCCACATAGGCCCCGATCAGACCACCGCCTCCGGATCCGACGACCACGACGTCGAAGGTTTCCTCGTCAGTGGACATAGCTATCTCCTTGCTGTCTTGTCTCGGAGCCATTCGACGCCGGTCCGGTCGCTGGGATGGCCTTCGATGGCGCCTCGGCCTCGAGCGCTGCGGCTCGCCCACGCCGCGCGCTGAGTGACCTGAGTCACGGTCGGGTGGTGGACCACAGTGTGAGGGGTGGGCCCGCTCGATCGGCGTGGGATTTCCGCTGAGCGAGATGGAGGCGCGGTCGATGTGGGGCCCGGCCGGAATTGTGCGACCAGTGCGACAGTCGGGTGCCGGTTCGCAGCGGCGGAGTTACTGTGCGGATTCATTGTCATGAATAACGAAAGGAGGATGTCCTAGCTGCCGGGTGTCAGCGTCGAAGAATATGTGGGTCGCGGCGTCGATATCTGTCGCTCCCGTGGCTTCGAGCCTGGTGATCATGCTTGTCCTTCAGCTTGATATGTGTGGTGGCAGTGGTGAATTTGCTGCGTGGACCGCTCGTCCCGGTTCGCGTGCGGTCGCTGCCGCATCTGGTGGTGGTGCCGGATTGCGCCAACGGCATCGGTCCTCCCGCGGTTCGGAGGTACATCCGGGTCGGCCATATAAGTATACTTAATTGGTCTCAATGTCAGAGATCGGCTGCTCGCCGTCTGTGCGGGCATCGCCGGAGAAAGGAGTCCTATGACCTCCGAGGACAGCGCCGTCTCGACCGTACGGCAGGAGGTGGACGAGGCGTTCGTCAACCGTGCGCTGGACGATGCGGACCTGAATGCCCTGCGTCTGGCGCTCTATCAGGCCACGGGCGACGAAGAGCTGCTCGCGCTGAAGTTGAAGACGGTGACGATCTACGGCGGCGCGACCACCCACACCCTGGTCGATGAATCGGACCGGGGCGTGCTGCGGGCGAAGGCGACCGAATTTCTGCTGAACAAGCCGGTCGACTTCGTCGAGCGCATACCCGACGATGTCGAACTGCGTGGCCTGATGGAGGCGTTCCGCAAGGAGAAGCTCACCGACAAGGATTGGCGGTATCGCCGCGATCTGGCCGCCTTCGACGATCCGCCGCGGCAGGCCAAGTGGAGCGGTGCCAAGCCGGAGATCCCCGCGGGATTCGAGGTGGCGATCATCGGTTCGGGCTTCGGCGGTATCGCCATCGCGGTTCAGCTCGAACGCCTCGGCATACCGTACGTCGTCTACGAGAAGCGCTCCGAACTCGGCGGAACCTGGAGCAGCAGCGCCTATCCCGATGTGCGCGTCGATACGACGAACTTCCTGTACCAGTACTTCTTCGAGAAGAACTACCCCTGGACCGAATACTTCGCCCGCGCGGACGAGGTGCGCAACTACCTCGAGCATGTGGCCAAGAAGCATGGCGTTTACGAGCACATCAGCTTCGATACCGAGGTCAAAGCGGCGGTCTTCGACGAGAAGTCGGGGACCTGGGCCGTCGATCTCGTGGTCGAGGGGCAGGCCCGCCGGGTCAGCGCGAACGCGGTCGTCAGTGCGACAGGAACTTTCGCCACCCCCAAGCGATTCGACGCGCCCGGCGTGGGGGACTTCCAGGGTCACCTCGTGCACACCGCCGAGTGGACGGGTGCCGAGGAACTCGACGGACGCGACGTCGCCATCATCGGAAATGGTTCCAGCGGTGTGCAAATGCTGAACTACATCCGCCAGCGAGCCAAGAGCGTCACGGTGTACCAGCGCACCCCGCAGTACATCACCGGACGCGAGCGCTACGGTGAGCCGATCCCGGCGGAGACGCGCTGGTTGCTGGATTCCATGCCTTATTACTGGAATTGGTACTGCTATTCGATCGCGACCATGCGTCTGGGGGGCCAGCGTATGCAGGAGCCGGACCCGGAGTGGAAGGCCAAGGGCGGTCTGGTCAGCGAGGCGAGCGATGCGTTCCGGGCCGATCTGCTGCGCTATATGGAAACCAAGGTGGGCGGCCGACCCGACCTGGTGGCGAAGTTGACTCCGAAGCACGCGCCGATGGCGCGTCGGCAGATCGTCGACAACAACTGGTACGCCTCGCTGCTGGAGGACAACGTCGAGCTGGTGACCGACGGTATCGAGCGGATCACCCCGACGGGTATCCGCGCCGCCGACGGTACCGAGCGCAAGACCGATCTGATCATCACCGCAACGGGTTACGCGGTGCAGAAGTACCTGTGGCCGACCGCCTACCGCGGTCTGGGCGGCGCGGATCTCGAGCAGCGGTGGAACGATCCGGAGAAGGGCGGTCCACGCGCCTACCTGAGCATCACCGTGCCCGACTTCCCGAATTTCTTCATCCTCTACGGGCCGAACTCGCAGAACCGCGCCGGTTCGCTGATCGTGTGGATGGAGATCTGGTCGCGCTATATCGGTGAGGCGCTGGTGTCGTTGATCGAGAGCGGGAACCGTTACGTGACGGTTCGGCGCGAGGTCTTCGAGGACTACAACAAGCGTCTGGACGAGGCCATGCTCTCGCTGATCTGGTACGACGAGGGCTCGCGCGATCGCAACTACTACGTCAACGAGTTCGGCCGGCAGCAGGTGAACGTGCCGTGGCGACTCGAGGACTATCACGAGCTGCTGGAGAAGTTCCGGCCGGACGAGTACCACTTCGGCTGATCCGTTCATCCGCCGACTATCCGATAAATGAGTGCACTGATAAATCCAATTTTCTGTTCCACAAACTCAGTCCAGCGCTCCGGGCGGGAGCGCGCCAGTGAGGAGAAACCATGACAATCGAGACCACCGAGGTTCGAACGGTGATCGAGGTCGTCGATCCGACGGCCGACAAGATCAATGCGGGCGCGAATTCGCTTGCGCCGCGGTTGGATACGCTGAACGGCAAGGTGTTAGGCCTACTGTCCAACAGCAAGCCCAATGCCGAGGTCGCCCTGCAGGCCGTCGCGGCCGAGATCGCCGCGACCTATCCCGGGGTCGAGATCCGGCTATACCAGGGTTCCATCCGGTTCGAGAAAGAGCTGCTCGATCGTGCCATCGAGGAGAGCGACGCACTGCTGGGCGCGACTGCCGACTGTGGTGCGTGCACCTCGTGGCTGATCCACGACGGCGCGCGTGCGGAGAAGGCAGGCGTCCCGCAGGTCACCATCGTCGCGCGCGGCTTCGAAACCGATACCGACACCAGCGCAAAGGTTTTCGGTGTTCCGGATTTGCAGTACGTCGTGGTGCCGCGGGTCTTCACCGCGTTGACCGCCGAGCAGGCCGCCGAGCAGACCATCGGCACCGCCGATGAGATCATCCGCCTGCTGACCACGAGTCCGGTCGGCGCAGAGGCCGCCGAGCTCGCCGAGGGCAAGCAGGACACCTACACCTTCACCGGTGCCGGTCCGGTGGAGGCTCTCCAGGCCTTCAACGAGTACTTCCTGGACCACGACTTCGGTGACGGGCTGCCGCTGGTCCCGCCGACGCGCGAGCGGGTGGAGGCGATCATCGCGGCGCAGAGTCAGGCGCGTGACGAGCTGATCCTGACCGTCCCCCCGGTGCACGGTCACGCGACACTGGAGAAGATCGCGGTGAACGCCGCCATGGCGGGAGTTCTGCCGCAGGAACTTCCGGTGGTCATCGCCGCACTGAAGGCCATCGCCGACTGCCCGCCGCCGATGAACCTGTCGGTGCTGATGTCGACCGGTGCGTTCGCACCGGTGGTGATGGTGAACGGGCCGATCGTCGAGCGGTTGGGCATCAACAGCGTGCGCAGCGTGCTCGGTCCGGGCAGCAAGAACCGGGTGGGTATCCGCATCGGTCGCGCGATCGGGCTGGTGTTGCGCAACCTCGGGCTGTGGATTCCGGGCCGGATGGATCTGGACACCATCGGCACGGTCCGCAAGAACATCCAGGTGTTCGGCGAGAACGAGGCCGAAAGTCCTTGGGAGCCTTATAACGTCACCCAGGGCTTCCGTCCCGACGAGGACACCGTGACGGTGCTGCACTCGGTCGGTGAATGGGATCTGGGCTCCAACCACGGCGGGGTGGATGTGCGCCTGCGCTCGCTGGCCGCGCGCACGCCCACCCTCACACAGGTGGGCTTCATGACCAAGACGCTCGGCGGCCTCACCGGTGCGGAGGACGGCGTCTTCTATCTGATCCCGCCGGAGACCGCGAAGCGGTTCTCCGATGCCGGACTGTCCAAGGACGCGGTGAAACGCTACTTCCTGCACAACGTCCGCCGGCCGATCGCCGACATCATCGCGCCGTTCGAGGACTTCCACGCCCGCGGCCTGATCAAGCCGGAGTGGGAATGGCTGTTCCAGCTCAGCCGCGAGGAGCAGCGGTCCCAGACCATCCAGGCCTTCCTGGATCCGTCCACGATCCAGATCGCGGTCGCGGGTCACGGGACGCCGAAGGAATTCGTCTTCGGCACGATGACCACGCCGATCACCCGGAAGATCGCCGCACTCGGCTGATCGCACGGAAGGAGAGTGTTCATGGGCAAGGTGCGTACGGTCACCGACCAGGATTTCGACGAGATCGTGCTGGACAGCGATCGTGCTGTGCTGGTGGACTTCTGGGCACCGTGGTGCGGGCCGTGCCGCATGATGGGGCCGATCCTGGACACCATGGCTCAGCAGCACGACGGCAAGATCGACATCGTGAAGGTCAATGTGGACGAGAGTCCGGTGACGGCCAAGCGATACAGCGTGCTGTCGATGCCGACGCTGCTCGTCTTCGATCACGGTGAGGTCGTCACCACGCTCGTCGGGGCCAAGCCGCGCACGATGATCGAGAAAGCTCTTGGCAGCTATCTCGCGTGACCGGAAGGGAAATGCCTCTCGCCCCATATTATCCAGGGGCGGAAGGCATTCCGGTGTCATCTCGGGTGCTGGATCACAGCTTCCCGTATGGGAACTTGCGTCCGGTGCCGCCGTCGACCACCAGCGTCTGGCCGGTGATCCATTGCGACAGATCACTCAGGAAGAATGCAATGGCCGAGGCGATGTCGTGTGGCTCGCCGACTCGGCCCAGCGGGACCAGCTTGCCGACCTGGTCGTAGTAGTCGGGCTCGGGATGCCGGGCGGCGACCCGGGGTGTGCGGATCTGCCCCGGGGCAACGACATTCACGCGGATGCCGGGTCCCAGCTCGAGTGCCGCGCTGCGGGCGAGGTTCACCACACCGGCCTTGGCCGCGCCGTACACCCCGTGGTTGGGCGCGGAGCGAGTTCCCGAGATCGAGCCGACGAAGACCATGGAGCCGCCCTCGGTCATCGCCTTGGACCCGACCTGCACGGCGAGGAAGACATGGCGAAGGTTGAGATCCAGTGTGCGCTGCCAGGTTTCGTCGTCGGTCTGGGCGAGCGGGCCCGAATCGGAGATGCCGATGATATCGGCCAACCCGTGCAGCGGGCCGAACGCCGCGATCGCCTCGGCGAAGATGCGCTCGACGTCGGCGCGGTCAGTCGCATCGCCGGTGATGGCCAGGCCACCGACCTCCTCGGCGACTGCCGCAGCGCGTTCGGGATCTGTGTCGACCACCGAGACCTTGGCGCCGAGGCTCGCGGCGGCGTGACTGGTCTGGCGGCCGATGCCCAGCCCGCCGCCCAGGACGAGCACATGTCTGCCCGCGAGGCTGAGCAGGCTCGAATAGTCAGGTGTCGTGTCGATGAATGTGGACATGGGTTTCCTCTACGAGAGATCGGGTGGAATCAGATAATCCATTCATACTACTGAATCGGGTCCTTGTTCACATTATTCGGTGATATAGGTAATAGTCTTCGGAAATGTTGGTGAAAGGGATAAGTATGGAGTCGATCGCCCCGGAACCATTCGTTCGCGGTGTTTTGCCGACGCTGTCGTGGACCGACGGGAGCAGGCTACCGGAAAATGCCGTACGGAAATTGCCGGCGGATACCGTGCGGGCCGCGCGTGTGCCCGCGGGCGTGCATTTTGCGTTCACTGGTTCGGCTTCGGCGATCCGGCTCGACTTGCGGGTGGGGAGGCGAACCTCGGTGCCCGCGCCCACCATGGCCGAGGCATTCGTGGTGCGCACCGCGGGCTCGGTCACCCGTGTTCGGTTGCCCAACGACTTCGGCACGGTGGAGATCCCGCTGCCGCCGCGAGAACCCCCGCAAACCGTGCAGATCTATCTGCCCGAGCATGTCGAACTCGTCATCGACGCGATCACCCCGGTGGGCGGCGATATCGCACCGGCACCGCGTGGTCCGCGCTGGGTCGTCTACGGCGACTCGATCTCGCAGGGCTGGTCGGTGACCGAGGCGGGGCTGGCCTGGCCGTCCCTGGTCGCGGAGTCGCTCGGGCTGGATCTGGTGAATCTCGGATTCGCGGGCTCGGCCCGGGGCGAGCTGCTGACCGCCGATGCCATCGGGGGCTCGGACGCGGCGGCGGTCGCGGTGGTCTGGGGTACCAATGCCTGGTCCTCGCTGCCGACCGACGTAGGTCAGATCGCCGAGACGATGCGGGTGTTCCTCACCGCCGTGCGCCAGGGTCTGCCCGAGGTGTCAGTCGTGGTGGTCAGCCCGATCGTGCGGCCAGACGCCGAGGACGCCCGAAATCGCTTCGGCGCCACGCTGTCCGATCTTCGCGGCGCACTCGAATCGGCGGTGCGCCGATTCGCCGAGAGCGCCGCCGACACCCGCATAACGCTTGTTCCGGGACTGGATCTGGTCCCGGCCGAAGAACTGGTCGACGGCATACACCCCGGCGACGCCGGCCACAGGAGCCTGGCTGCCGGTGTCGCACCGCACGTGGCCGCCGGATTGGAGCTGCTCGCCGAGAACCGGCGGCAGTGAGCGAAGAGTAAGGACGCACATGGACATGACGAAGGCATTCGAACTGCCGGACAAGGTCGCGATCGTCACCGGCGCGGGCAGCGGCATCGGCGAGGCCAGCGCGCAGGTGCTGGCCGGGGCCGGCGCGCGGGTCGTGGTCGCCGATCTCGATCTGGACAATGCCACCCGGGTTGCCGAACAGATCGACAAGGACGGCGGCCGGGCGCTGGCGCGCTGGGTGGACGTCGCGGATCCGGCCTCGGTGACCGAGCTGGTGACCGGCACGGTGACCGAGTTCGGGCGGCTGGACATCCAGGTCAACAACGCTGGCATCATGTTGCGCCGTCCGGTGCTGGAGATCTCGCCCGAGGAGTTCGATCAGGTGCTGTCGGTGAACCTCAAGGGGCAGCTGTACGGCAGTCAGGCCGCGGCGCGGGTGATGGAGCCGGGGTCGAGCATCGTCAACACGCTGTCCACGATCATCGACTTCAGTACCGCGGGAACGGGATCGTATGCCGCGTCCAAGAAGGGCGGCGAGGCGCTGATCCGCACCTTCGCCGTCGAACTGGGCCCGCGCGGCATCCGGGTCAACGGCGTCGCGCCGGGTTGGACCGAGAGCGGGATCACTCGCGGTCGGCACGTGAACGAGAGGGGCGAGTTCCAGCAGGAGAGCTTCGATCAGCTCGCCGCCAAGATGACCACCGTGTCACCGCTGGGGACCGTGGCTGAGCCGATCGATTCGGCGTACGCGGTGCTGTATCTGGCCTCGCCCGCCGGGCGGCTGCTGACCGGGCACGTCATCCGGGTCAACGGCGGCGCGTCGATGACCTGACAGCCTTCGGGTCACCCTGGTCGGGACGGCCCGAAGGACTGCGGGCCGCTCGGCCCGGGCAAGGTCAGGCGGGCGTGGACTCGCTGACGATGACCTCGGTGAGCTGAATGCCTCGAGTCTGCAGGCCCTCCTCGATGAATGCCTTGAGCGATTCGCCGTCCAGTACGCACGTCGAGCAGGCGTCATTGCTGCCGCGCAAATAGTCGACGGTCAGTCGGGATTTCTCGGCCGCGAATTCGGCGAGACGGATGGATCCGCCGTCGGGCGCGACCATCGGTTCGAGGAGTCCGATCACCTCGCGAATAACGTCGACAGTGTCAGCCATGATCCAACCTCCGATTGTAGTAATGCCTCGCCCGATCAGCTGAAATAATTTCAGATCGCGGATTCGACTCGGTAATGAATATAGACACTATTTACCCATTTTCATAGTTTTCTCAAGAGAGTGATGGAGCAACGCCATGACCGAAACCCCCGGCAAAGCCGCCGATCTCGAGTGGGCACGGGCGAAATACCGAGCGGAGCGGGACAAGCGCGTCGATCCGGACCGCGCCAAGATCTTGGACCCGAACGCTCATGCCGAACTGCTGCACGACCCGTACAGTCCGGTCGTCCCGCGTGAGCCCGATAACGACGAGGTCGACGCGGTGGTCGTGGGTGGGGGCTTCGGCGGCCTGATCTCCGCCGCCGAGCTGCGCAAGCAGGGCGTGGAGCGGGTCCGGATCATCGAGAAGGCCGGCGACGTCGGCGGCGTCTGGTACTGGAACCGGTACCCGGGCGCGATGTGCGACGTCGAGTCCTATGTGTATCTGCCGATGCTCGAGGAACTGAATTACATTCCCCGGCACCGGTATTCGTTCGCGCCGGAGATCTACGCCTACACCCGGAAGCTGGCCCGGCACTTCGGCCTGTACGACCTGGCGCTGTTCCACACCGCGGTCACCGGCGCGAGCTGGGATGCCGAGGCCGGGCGCTGGACGATCAGCACCGATCGTGGCGACCGGATCACCGCCCGGTACTTCGTCGTCGCGCACGGATCGTTCAGCAGCCTGAAACTGCCCGCCATCGAGGGCATCGAGGACTTCGGTGGCAAACTGTTCCACACCTCGCGGTGGGAATACGACTACACCGGTGGCGGACCGGCGGAGAAGCTGGCGAGACTCGGCGACAAGCGCGTCGGCGTGATCGGCACCGGCGCGACCGCCGTGCAGATCGTGGCCCCGCTCGCCGAATCGGCGCAGCAGCTGCTGGTCTTCCAGCGCACGCCCTCGACCATCGGCGTGCGCAACAATGCCGAGACCGACCTGGAATGGGCCAAGACGCTCGAGCCCGGCTGGCAGCGGCGGCGGCGGGACAACTTCACCGCGATCACCAACGGGGACAAGGTCACCGAGGATCTGGTGCGGGACGGCTGGACGATCTTCTACAACACGATCCTGGAACGGCCGGACCTCGCGGACATGAGCCCGGAGGAGGTGGCCCGCGAACGCGAGCTGATCGACTTCGAGCACATGGAGAACATCCGCGAGCGCATCGATGACGTCGTGCGGGATCCCGCCGTGGCCGAGGCGCTCAAGCCCTACTACCGCTACTGGTGCAAGCGCCCGTGCTTCCACGACGAATACCTCGCCTCGTTCAACCGCCCGAACGTCCGGCTCGTCGATTCCGAGGGCAAGGGCGTCGAGCGGATCACCAGCACCGGTGTCGTGGTCGGCGGCGTCGAATATCCGGTCGACTGCCTCATCCTGGCCACCGGGTTCGATCAGGACTCCGCATATGTCGGCCGCATCGGATTCGACATCATCGGTGTCGACGGCCTGCGGCTGTCGGACAAGTGGGCGGACGGCCCGGAAACCTTCCACGGCGTGATGACCAGCGGGTTCCCCAACCTGTTCATCTTGCCGCCCAACAACACTCAGGGCACCGCGAGTGTGAACTTCGTGCACGGACTGCAGGACACCGGCGAACATATCGCGCAGGTCATCGCCGAACTCGACCGCCGGGGCGTGGTGGCCGATCCGACGAAACAGGCCGAGGACGCGTATGTCGACCATGTCGTGCACGGGTCGGGTCTGGCGATGCTGGGCAGCGGTGACTTCCTGAAGAACTGCACCCCGGGCCGCTGGAACAACGAGGGCGATCCGGAGGCCCGCCCGTCCAAGAACGTCAACTTCCCGGGCACCTCGGACATGTACTACGGGATGCTCGAAAAGTGGCGTCGCGCAGGCGAACTCGAGGGGCTGGAACTCACGCCGGCCCCGGCTCGGGCGGCGCGCGATTCGTGAGGGCCGTGCGGGGCACGCCGTCGGGGGTCCGGGTCGTCGACCAGGACGACCCCGACGGCGCGGGTGAGCTCATCACGGTGACGGCGGTCAGCATCTGCGCCTCGGATCTGCGCTATCTGAGCCGGGGCAGCAGGCAGATCGTCGGGCACGAGATCGCGGGCGTGACCCGCGACGGCACCCCCGTGGTGGTCGAGGGCGTATCGCGCTGCGATGCCTGCGCATGGTGTGCCGAGGGCCGATACAACCTGTGCCACAAGGCCGGAACCGACGTTATCGGCATGACGGTGCCCGGCGGTATGGCGGAGTTCTACCTCGCGCCGCGCTCGGCGCTGGTGCCGTTACCCGACGGCCTGCGTCCAGAGGACGCCTCCATCGTCGAACCCGGCGCGATCGCCTGGCATGCCTGCCGCAAGGGCCGGATCGGGCCCGGTGTCCGCGTCGCGGTCGTCGGCGCGGGTGCGATCGGGATTCTGGCGGTGCTGGCCGCCACCGAACTGGGTGCGGCCGAGATCGCGCTCGAGGCGCGCTATCCGCATCAGCGCGAGCTCGGCGAGCAGTTCGGCGCCTCGACACCGGGCGGGGTGTACGACGTCGTGATCGAGGCGACCGGTGCGCAGAGTGGCCTGGCCCGCTCGGTGGAGCTGGCCCGCCCGCTCGGCACGGTGGTGACCGTCGGTGTCTACGGCCCGGAGGTCCGCTGGCCCTATCGCGAGGCATTCGTCAAGGAGGTCTGCGTCGTGCCCTCGATCGCGTACTGCCACGACGAGACCGGTACCAGCGAACTGGCCCGTGTCGCAACATTATTGGTGTCCCGGCCCGATATCGCCGATACGGTGATAACGCACCGGTTCGGCATCGATGAGGCCGAGCGTGCCTTCGAGGTTGCGGCCGCGCGGCGTCCGGGCACCTGCAAGGTCGTCGTGCATCCCTGAACAGTGGCGATATATGGCAGCGGGCCCGGAGCGGGACGCTCCGTGCCCGCTGCCTGTCTCTGCCCGAGAGGTGATCCGGACGCAGAATGAGCTGTGTTGTAACACTATTCGCGTTCCGGCCCGATGCGGCACGTGAAAACGGGCCCGGAGCAATGCGCTCCGGGCCCGTCGCGGATCGCCGGCCGGCGGTGGGAGGGGCCGGCCTGCGATCCCGTTCTAGTGGACCGATTCCCGGTCCAGTGCGCGCACGATGTCCTGCACGCGTTCCTTGGCGTCGCCGAAGAGCATCTGGGTGTTCTCCCGGAAGAACAGCGGATTCTGTACGCCCGCATAGCCCGCGGCCATCGATCGCTTGAACACGATGACGTTCTCCGCCTCCCAGACCCGTAGCACCGGCATCCCGGCGATCGGGCTGCCGGGATCCTTGGCGGCGGGATTCACCGTGTCGTTCGCGCCGATCACCAGGACCACCGAGGTGTCGGCGAAATCGTCGTTGATCTCGTCCATCTCCAGCACGATGTCGTAGGGCACCTTTGCCTCGGCGAGCAGCACGTTCATGTGGCCGGGCAGGCGACCGGCGACCGGATGGATGCCGAAGCGGACCTGCACGCCGCGTGCGCGCAGCGTGGAAACCAATGCGGCGACCGGATATTGGGCCTGCGCGACGGCCATGCCGTAGCCGGGGGTGATGACCACCGAGGAGGCGTTCTCCAGCAGTTCGGCGGTTTCGGCCGCGCTGATCTCGCGGTGCTCGCCGTCCTGCGTGTCTGCGCCCGCCACGGCCTCGATGCCGAAGCCGCCCGCGATGACGGACAGGAACGAGCGGTTCATCGCCTTGCACATGATGTAGGACAGATACGCACCCGACGAGCCGACCAGCGCACCGGTGACGATCAGCAGATCGTTGTTCAGCAGGAATCCGGAAGCCGCTGCGGCCCAACCGGAATAGCTGTTGAGCATGGATACCACCACCGGCATGTCACCGCCGCCGATGGATGCCACCAGATGCCAGCCCAGCGCGAGCGCCAGCACCGTGACAGCGACCAGCAGCCAGATGTTCGGGCTAGCCA
>NZ_BAGB01000048.1 GCF_000308615.1 Nocardia jiangxiensis NBRC 101359 | reverse complement strand
CGACCTGAACAAATCTCCGCATCGTCGGGCTGTTCATGGCAGGCTGTGATCGTGCGGAGCGTGCTGGAACCCACTCGACGGAATCGACTGTCCGGTGCGCGTCAACTTGTCAATCGCGACCTTTCCCGGGTGCTGCAAGTGCTCGATGCCGATCCGGTGGCCTCCTGCATGGTGGTCGCGCGGCTGCAGGAGTACGGCATCGAGACCAGGACCGGCCTCGGTGAGATCTGGAGTCGCGGCGGTCCGGCCGAGTCGCTGTGCTTCTCCGGCGCGAATCTGATCCCGCTGCGCGGTGGTCCCGACGATCTCAAGGCGTTCGCCGATCGCGCGGCGCGCTGGCCGCGGGTGTGTTCGTCGGTGGTGGGTCGCCAGGAGCTGGCGCTGCCGCTGTGGGACCTGCTGAGCCGAAGCTGGGGCCCGCCCCGCGAGGTGCGGCCCGAACAGCCGCTGCTGGCCCTGGACGGACCGTCGGAGGTGCTCGCCGATCCGAAGGTGCGCCGGGTGCGCACCGATGAGCTCGATCGCTATCTGGTGGCCGCGGTCGCGATGTTCACCGAGGAGATCGGGGTGGATCCGCGCGCCGGGGACGGCGGACGCGGGTACCGGCGGCGCGTGGCGAGTCTGATCCAGTCCGGTCGGGCCTGGGCGCGGTTCGAGGACGGCGAGGTCGTGTACAAGGCCGAGGTGGGGGCGATGTCCCGGCGTGCCGGGCAGATTCAGGGCGTGTGGGTGCATCCCGATCGGCGCGGGCAGGGTTTCGGCACGGCCGGTACGGCGGCCGTGGCCAATGCGGTGGTGGCCTCCGGGCGGACGGCGAGTCTGTACGTGAACAGCTACAACGAGATTGCCCGCTGCGCCTACGCGACCATCGGATTCCGGCAGATCGGCACATTCGCCACAATTCTGGTGGACTGACCGGCGCAGATCGCCCGTTCGTGCCGTGTGTCGCCCGGTTGTCGGGTCGTTTGCTGGATACCATTTCACGCGATGGTGAAACTGCGAATTCCGCTGTCACTCCGCAACTGTCGGCATCTGTGTGGCCGGACGGCCGTGGCGTTGACGGCCGTGGTGGTCGCGGTATCGGCGGATGCGTGCGCGTCCGGACCGCAGGGCCCCCTGGCCGCCGCGGCCGATTTCGTCGGCGACTTCGCCCGGCACGATGTGCACGCCGCGGCGGGCCGCACCAATCAGCCCGACCAGGCCGCCACGGCACTCGCCTCGGCCTGGGGCAACCTGGGTGCGCAGACGATGTCGGCGCATACCGGCTCGGCCCGGGTCAGCGGCGATACGGCCACCGTGGACTACACCTACGAATGGCATCTGGCGAAGAACCGCGTGTGGAGCTACACCGGACAGTTGCAGATGGGCCGCGTCGACGGCGGCTGGCAGGTGCGCTGGACCGCATCGGACATCCATCCGCAACTCGGCGACACCCAGACGATGGCGTTGCGGGAGACGCCCGCCCCGCGCGCCCGCGTCAACGAGCGTTCGGGCACCGATGTGCTGATTCCCGGTGTGGTGCACCGGATCACGTTCACCCTCGCGCAGGCCACCGATCCGGGATACACCACCGGCGCGCTCGCCGGTGCGCTGCACCGGTTCGACGACACCGTCACCGCGAACGGCATCGTGGACGCCGCACGCAAGGCCGGTGGCACGTACACCGTCGCGCTGCTGACCGAGACGGAATTCAACCAGGTCAGCGGTGATCTGCTCGGACTTCCCGGGGTCACCACCGCGAAGGAGTGGGATATGGTGCCCACCGATCGCGGATTCGCTCCCGATCTGATCACCCAGGTCCGCAAGACCGTGATCGACGAGGTCGACGGCAAGGACGGCTGGGACGTGGTCACCGTGAACGCCAACGGCGCGGACACCGACCTACTGAAAGAGGTTGCACCACAGCCCGTTCCGTCGTTCGCGCTGAGCCTGGACCGGACCGTGCAGAATGCCGCGCAGCGCGCCGTGGACGGGCGTCCGGACAAGACCGTGATGGTCGTCGTTCAGCCCTCCACGGGCGCGCTGCTCGCGGTGGCGCAGAACGAAGCGGCCGATACGGACGGCCCGATCGCGACCTCCGGGTTGTACCCGCCGGGCTCGACGTTCAAGACGGTGACCGCCGCCGCGGCGATGGCCTCGGGGATCGCCACGCCCGATACGGTGCTGCCGTGTCCGGGCCGAATCGTCATCGGGGAGCGGACGATTCCCAACTACGACAGCTTCAGCCTCGGTGATGTGCCGATGTCGCGGGCGTACGCGCGCTCGTGCAACACCTCCTTCGCCGAACTGGCCAGCAGGCTCTCCGGCGACGCGCTCACCACCGTGGCAACGAAATTCGGTGTGGGCCCGGACTATTCGATCCCCGGACTGACCACGGTCTCCGGATCGGTACCGCCGACCAACGACCTGACCCAGCGCACCGAGAACGGAATCGGCCAGGGCCGGGTGCTGGTCAGCCCGTTCGGCATGGCCCTGGTCGCCGCGACGGTGGCGCACGGTTCCGCCCCGGTGCCGTATCTGCTGTCCGGGCACCCGACCAAGGTGTCCGCCACGCGCCCCGCGCCCTCGCCGACGGTGATTGCCGGGCTGCGGCTGATGATGCGCAAGGTGGTACTGGAGGGCACCGCCACCCACATTGCCGACCAGGGCGAGGTGTACGGCAAGACCGGCGAGGCCGAAGTCGAGGGCGGCTCGCATTCCTGGTTCATCGGTTATCGCGGCGACATGGCCTGGGCGACAATGCTCGTCGACGGCGGCAGCTCCGACAATGCGGTGGCCGTGACCCGGGACATGCTCGCCGCGCTGCCCTCGGGCAGCACGTGAACTCGTCACGGAGTCCGGGGTGAGGTCACCGCGCTGTGCGGGGCGGCGGCGTCGAGATGCGACCGCAGCGACTCGCAGGTGCGGACATTCGGCTGTGGGTGGAACGGCTCTCGAACGGGAACAGGTCGTCGTCGACCGGGGCAGGCCGCGCGCTCGCGGTGTGCGGATCGCCGGGAATGTGTGGGGTGGGCTGCCGCACGACATGCGAATTCAGCGTTGAGGCAAGGGATTCCGGCCGATGCCG
>NZ_BAGB01000049.1 GCF_000308615.1 Nocardia jiangxiensis NBRC 101359 | reverse complement strand
TACGAAGGTGCTCGAGGCGTTGCGAACTCCGTTGGAGGAGGGGGAGATCCGCATCGCCAGACGCGACGGCGTGGCCCGCTATCCGGCGCGTTTCCAACTGGTGCTGGCGGCCAATCCCTGTCCGTGTGCGCCCGCGCGGGATGTCGACTGCATCTGCGCACCGCTGGCGCGGCGGCGTTATCTCGGGAAGTTGTCCGGGCCGCTGATGGATCGCATCGATATCTGGGTGCAGATGCACGGGCAGGCTTCGGGTGCGTTCGCCTCCTCGGAGGCCGAGAGCAGTGCGGAGGTGCGCGGCCGGGTCGAAGCGGCGCGCAAGGCGGCTGCCGAGCGTTGGCAGGAGTACGGCTGGACCACCAATGCCGAGGTCCCCGGACATACTCTGCGCCAACGTTTCCGGCTGCCGGGCGAGGCGCTCGTCCCGGTGGAGAACGCACTCCGGCAGGGCCGGATGTCCGCCCGCGGCGCCGACCGAGCGATCAGAGTCGCCTGGACCATCTGCGACCTGCGCGGCGGCGAGATACCCGGCACTCAGGACGTGATGCAGGCGCTGAACTTCCGGCAGCGGGGTGCGGCATGAGCACAGGGCAGTGGCTGCACGAGGACCCGACGCCCAGCGAATGCGACAGTGCCGGGCCAGTGGTGCGTGAGGAGTTGGGGTTGGGTGCTCGTGACGGTGCGGGAGTGGTGGTGCGTGAGGAGTTGGCGTTGCGTGCTCGTGACGGTGCAGGGGTGGTCACGGGTGAAGAGTTGGCGTTGCGTGCTTGCGACGGTGCAGGGGTGGTCGTGGATGAAGAGTTGACGCTGCCCGCTTGTGACAGTGCAGCGGTGGTGGTGGGTGGGGAGTCGACGGTGCCCGCTCGTGACGGCACAAGGACGGTGGCGGTGTGCGGGGAAATGAGGTCGCGCGGACACGAGAATGTCGGTGCCTCAGTGGGCTTCGCCGGGGACGAGGCCGATGAGCGGCGGTTGGCGTGGGTGTATCTGTCGCGAGTGGTGCAGGGGCCGTGCGCGGCGCTGTCCGCGTTGATCGAGCGGGTGGGTGTCGTCGAGGCGGCGCGGGCGGTGCGGGAGTGCGACCTGCCCGATTCGCTGCGTGGGCCGACCGAACAGCGTCGCGGGATCGATTGTGCCGAAAGGGATCTGGAGAGCATTCTCGGATCGGGTGGGCGTGTGGTGACGCCGGACGATCCGGAGTGGCCCGCTTGGCGGATGCTGGGGCTCGGCCAGCTCGACTCGGCACGTGATCCGGGCGCGGCGGTCCCGCTGGTGTTGTGGGTGCGGGGGCCGCGATCGTTGCTGACCGCCAGCGAACAGGCGCTGGCCGTGGTGGGTGCGCGATGCAGTACCGGTTACGGCGAGCGGGTCACCGCCGAAATCGTCGGCGATCTCGCGCCTCGCGGCTGGACGATCGTCTCCGGAGCCGCCTTCGGGATCGATGGCGCCGCACATCGCGCGGCGTTGGCCGCCGGTGCGCCGACGATCGCGGTCCTGGCCTGCGGTGTGGACCGGCCGTATCCGGCCTCGCACGCGCGCCTGCTCGCCGAGATCGCCGAGACCGGACTGGTCGTGAGCGAATATCCGCCCGGCACCACCGCGCACAAGCATCACTTCCTGGCGCGGAACCGGATCATCGCGGCATTGGCCGACGGTGTGCTGGTCGTGGAGGCCGGATTGCGCAGTGGCGCCCGCAATACCGTGAAATGGGCTCGCCGACTGGGCCGTCCGGCCCTGGCGGTCCCCGGACCGGTCACCTCCGCCTCCTCGGTGGGTTGCCACCGCATGATCCGCGAGGGCGAGGCCGTGCTGGTCGGCCGTGCCGAGGAGATCATCGACGAGGCGGGCCCCCTGCAACTGTCGCTACCCGCCGACGCCCCCACCCCCGAACGATCCCTCGACGGCGACGAGGCCCTCGTCTACGCCGCGATCCCCAGAACCGGCGCCCGAATCCCGCTCGAACTGTCCGGCGAATCCGGACTCCCACTCCCGTCCGTCCGCGCCGCACTCGCTGCCTTGGACCTCGCGGGACTGGTCGGCTGCGACGAATCCGGTTGGTTCAGAGTCGCGCCGGGCGGTCGTTAGGGATGTGCGCACCTGTCGGGTGGTGCCCTGGGGCGCGGATCCGCGAGGGTGCGGTGCGGTGACTTGTCAGGTGGGCTGGGGTCGGTGAGTGTGGTGGGTATGGATGCACTGCCCGAGGATCTGGAAGCGTTGCTGCTGGAGTACGGGCGGCATCTGCGGCTCGGGCGCAACCGGTCCGCGCATACGGTGCGGGCGTATGTGGGCGATGCGCGGTCGCTGCTGATGCATTTGTGTTCTCGGGCGGCCGATTCCGGGGTCGGGGAGATCGATCTGCCGCTGCTGCGGTCCTGGTTGTCCGAGCAGTCGGGGGCAGGGGTGGCACGTACCACGATGGCGCGGCGCGCGTCGGCGGCGCGCACCTTCACCGGCTGGCTCACCCACACCGGGCGGCTGTCGATCGATCCGGGACCGCGGCTGGGATCGGCGCGGGCGCATCGGGTCCTGCCCGCGGTGCTGGGTCGAGAGCAGGCTGCCGATGTGATGGATGCCGCGCAATCCGGTGCCGCACAACATGATCCGATGGCACTGCGGGACAGATTGATCGTCGAGCTGCTCTATGCGACGGGTATCCGGGTGAGCGAGCTGTGCGGCCTCGACATCGACGATATCGATCGGGAACGCCGCCTGGTCCGGGTACTCGGCAAGGGCAACAAGGAGCGTGCGGTCCCGTTCGGTGTGCCCGCCGACGAAGC
This sequence comes from Nocardia jiangxiensis NBRC 101359, assembly GCF_000308615.1. GTDB lineage: Bacteria > Actinomycetota > Actinomycetes > Mycobacteriales > Mycobacteriaceae > Nocardia > Nocardia jiangxiensis. Next base: position 122,451 of record NZ_BAGB01000049.1, on the reverse strand, counting down.
ACTCGAGAGCTGGCTGCGTTCGGGCCGCCCGGCCTTCGCCAACACCGAGTCCGGTCGCGCCCTGCTGCTGGGCCGCCGCGGTCGCCGCCTCGACCAACGGCAGGCCAGAACGGTTGTGCACGAGGTTGTTTCGGCCATACCCGGCGCGCCCGACCTGGGCCCGCACGGCCTGCGGCACACCGCCGCGACCCACTTGCTCGAGGGCGGCGCGGACCTGCGCATCGTCCAGGAACTCCTCGGCCACGCCAGTATGGCCACCACCCAGCTCTACACCCACGTCTCCGTCGAACGCCTGCGAAAGGTCCACGACCAGGCCCATCCCCGAGCCTGACCCCGTCGTCCCGAAGCGAAATCGGTTCGACCCGACTGCTGTCCGGCACGTACCGTCGCACGCATGTCGACAGACCCGATCGCCCAGGTACCTCCCCTGCGTGAACGTCTGCGCGCAGCCCTGCCCGACGCCATGAAACGGCGCGACCGCTGTGCGACGGCGGCCCTGCGCTCGGCGCTGGCTGCGATCGACAATGCCGAGGCCGTCACCATCGACGATCTATCGGCCGGCCCCGTCGAGGCCAGTGCCCTGGGCCCTGGCTCCGCCGAGGTCCCCCGCCGCGAACTCACCGAGTCCGATATCGAACGCATCGTGCGTGCCGAGGTCGACGAACGCCATGCGGCCGCAGGTGAATTCGATGCGCGGGGTCGCGCGGATCGGGTGGCGGCGCTGCGTGCGGAGGCTGCGGTTCTCGAAGCATTTCTGCTCGGCTGAGCGTCGGCGACGCGAACTCGTCGAGTCCGGCATCCGAATCTCTCGTCGGTTCGAGTGCAGCTCAGGCCGGGCGGATGGCGTCGATGTATTTTCCGGCGATGTAGCTCTGCAGTAGGCGGGTCACCGGGCCCCCGAGGCGGGTGTACCAGGTGCCGGGGCGGGAGAAGGCGGCGATCAGGCCGTGCACCGAGTCGTCGGCGGGGTCGTATTCGACGGCGAACAGTTCCTCGCCGATCTCGGGGTGACCCGGCAGGGTGCCGTAGGCGAAGCCGCGGCGATTCGGCTCGTCCAGGACGTAGACAACGCGGCAGGGGGCGGTGATGGCCAGGGGACCGATGCCCAGGCGGACCGTGAGCGCCGTGCCGTGCGCCGCGGACGGCGTGCTCGCGGAGCCGAAGATGCCGACACCGCGTTGCATGCGATAGGTGAGCACCTCCTGGGCTGCCGACTCGAAGAGAGCACGGCCGGTGCCGATCTGCCGCCGGAGCCGGAAATGGTGATAGCCGGCCGGGAATTCCCTGTCCGTGGCACCGGTTTCGGGATAGGTGAAGGGCGGGGTATCGGGTTCATCGGCCATCTCCCCATCCTGGCCGATGACGTGCCCGCCCGACTGAATACCATTCAATGACATATCGCGAGCTATCGGCGATACTTCATGCTAATGTTCCTTAGGTAATCCTAATTACTTGGAGGTGCCTTGTGGCTCGTACACCGTTGTCCTTCGTTGTCCGGCGCACCGAACGCCTGACCGATCATCTGATCCGGGTCCATCTGGGTGGCCCCGGATTCGCGGCCTTCACGCCCAACGGTTTCACCGACGCCTACGTCAAACTGCAGATCCCGGGACCCGACGGCCCCACCACTCGTACCTATACGGTCCGCTCGATCGATCCCGAACTCGAGCAGATCGCCATCGATTTCGTCTACCACGGCGCCGAGGGTGTGGCGGGTCCGTGGGCCGCCGCGGCGCAGCCGGGCGACGAGCTCGAGCTGTCGGGGCCCGGCGGCGCCTACGCGCCCAGGCTCGACGCCGACTGGCATCTGCTCGCCGGTGACGAATCGGCGCTGCCGGCCATCTCGGCGGCGTGTGCCGCGTTGCCGGAAAGTGCGGTGGGCCGGGTGTTCGTCGAGATCAGCGGTCCCGCAGACGAATTGGACTTCCCGCGGCCCGCGGGCGTGAACCTGGACTGGTTGCACCGTGGCGACCGCGAGCCCGGCGTCGCACTCGCCGAGGCCGTGCTCGCCGAACCGTGGCGCGACGGGCGGGTACACGTGTTCATCCACGGTGAGGCCCAGGTCGTCATGCACGAGTTGCGCCCCTACATCCGCAAGGAGCGGGGCGTCCCCGCCGATCACGCCTCGATCTCGGGGTACTGGCGCCGCGGCCGCACCGAGGAGACCTTCCGGCAGTGGAAGCGCGAGCTGGCCGAGCGCGAGGGCGCGCAGCCGACCGGCGCGCCGCGGTAACGCACCGGCGGGATCACGGCGGCTGCCCCTGCTGCGGCAGCACCGGTTTGAGTCGTAGCGGCGCGAGGCGGATCAGCCCGAGCGGATCGAGATACTCGCGCCCACGCCGCAGCCCCCAGTGCAGGCAGGCCGCAGCGCACCCCGGATGCCCGGCCTCCAGCGTGCCGAGTGCCTCGCCGCGAAACACTTTGCGCCCCACCGCAACCGATGCGCGCACCGGTTCGTAGGAGGTCCGCAACCCGCCTTCGTGATTCACCGACACCACCGGTTTTCCGGCCACCTCACCCGCGAAGACGACGACCCCGTCCCCGGCGGCGAGTACGGGCTGCCCGGTGACGCCGCCGAGGTCGACTCCGCGATGTCCGGGCAGCCAATCGTGCACCGGCCGGTCGAACCGCCGCAGCACCGGCGGCCGCGGGTGCAGCGGCCAGTCGAACGCTGCGGGCCCGGCCTCTGCCCGGGGCATGGGCAGCAGCATCGGCACCACCAGCCAGCCCAGCAGAATCGCGAATATCCGGCGCATGGGTCCACGGTGCGGGCGGCGATCGTGTCGCGAAAGCCCGCCTTCGGCGAGTGTGGACAACTTCGACGGTGTGAATGCACACCATTTCCGATTCACCGCTCGCGGCATCCGCTGTTCGAGCCCCCCAGCACCCCGTTTAGGAGATCCGCTCGCGGGCTCGTAGACTGGTCCGGCGGTCCGCTCATTCCGGGACCGACTTCGCGCGTCCAGCGCACAAGCCGTCGGCTGGTCCCCAGAAACGGGGTTCCGGCGGCCGTGGACGCCAGGGCAGAGGTCGCCGACCCCTGCGACAACCAGCAACGAAAGAGAGATACGCAGCCATGGCTGTCGTAACTATGAAGCAGCTGCTCGACAGCGGCGCGCACTTCGGGCATCAGACCCGCCGGTGGAACCCGAAGATGAAGCGGTTCATCTTCACCGACCGCAACGGCATCTACATCATCGACCTGCAGCAGACGCTGACGTACATCGACAAGGCGTACGAGTTCGTCAAGGAGACCGTCGCGCACGGCGGCACCGTGCTGTTCGTCGGCACCAAGAAGCAGGCGCAGGAGTCCATCGCCGCCGAGGCCACCCGCGTCGGCATGCCGTATGTGAACCAGCGCTGGCTCGGTGGCATGCTCACCAACTTCTCGACCGTCCACAAGCGGCTGCAGCGCCTGAAGGAGCTGGAGTCGATGGAGCAGACCGGCGGTTTCGAGGGTCGCACCAAGAAGGAAATCCTCATGCTCACGCGTGAGAAGAACAAGCTGGAGCGCACCCTCGGCGGTATCCGGGACATGGCCAAGGTTCCCTCGGCCATCTGGGTCGTCGACACCAACAAGGAGCACATCGCCGTCGGCGAGGCTCGCAAGCTGAACATCCCGGTCATCGCGATCCTGGACACCAACTGCGACCCCGACCTGGTCGATTACCCGATCCCGGGCAACGACGACGCGATCCGTTCGGCCGCGCTGCTGACCAAGGTCGTCGCCTCCGCCGTCGCCGAGGGTGTGCAGGCTCGCGCCGCGCGCGCCAGCGGCGATGTGAAGCCCGAGGCCGGCGCCGGTGAGCCGCTCGCCGAGTGGGAGCAGGAGCTGCTGGCTCAGGCGACCCCGTCCACCGACGAGGCCGCTGCCGAGGCCCCGGCCGCAGAGCCGACCCCGGCTGCCGCCGAGAGCTGACCCAGCGTCCGATGGCGGCAGCCCCGCCGCCATGACGGATTTGTTCACCGTGCCGGCCCTTCCTGTTCGGAAGCGGTCGGCATGGTGGTGCTTCGACCTGATACCTACTCCCCGTTAAGGAGGCTCGCCAGGATGGCGAACTACACCGCCGCTGACGTGAAGCGGCTCCGCGAGCTCACCGGCTCCGGCATGATGGACTGCAAGAAGGCCCTGGAAGAGACCGACGGCGACTTCGACAAGGCCGTCGAGGTGCTGCGCATCAAGGGTGCCAAGGACGTCGGTAAGCGCGCCGAGCGCGCCACCGCCGAGGGCCTGGTCGCCGCCCAGGACGGCGTCATGGTCGAGATCAACTCCGAGACCGACTTCGTCGCCAAGAACGCCGAGTTCCAGACGCTGGCCGCCCAGGTCGTCGAGGCCGCCGCGAAGGCGCGTCCGGCCGATCTGGAGTCGCTCAAGGCCGTCGAGCTCGGCGGCAAGACCGTCGACCAGGTCGTGCAGGAGCTCGCCGCCAAGATCGGCGAGAAGCTCGAGCTGCGTCGCGTCGTGTCCTTCGAGGGCCCGGTCGCGACCTACCTGCACAAGCGCGCCACCGACCTGCCGCCGGCCGTCGGTGTGCTGGTCGAGTACCAGGGTGAGGGCGAGGGCGCCGCCGAGGCCGCTCGTGCCGCCGGTATGCAGATCGCGGCTCTGAAGGCCAAGTACCTGACCCGCGAGGACGTCCCCGCGGATCTGGTGGCCAAGGAGCGCGAGATCGCCGAGGCGACCGCCAAGGAGGAGGGCAAGCCGGAGGCCGCCCTGCCGAAGATCGTCGAGGGCCGCGTGAACGGCTTCTACAAGGACGTCGTCCTGCTGGAGCAGCCGTCGGTCACCGACAACAAGAAGACCGTGAAGGCGCAGTTGGACGCGGCCGGAGTCACCGTGACCCGTTTCGCTCGCTTCGAGGTCGGCCAGGCCTGACCGGGCCGGATCGACTACGGAGGGCTCCCCGTGCACTGCGCGGGGAGCCCTCCGTGCGTCGAATCAGGGTCGGCTGACCATCGCGGCCCGGCATAGGGCAGGATGGACGCAGCTTTTGTCACCATCCCGTGCTCGTTGCGACACCGGATGGTCTTTTCGCGTGTGCATGGCGTTCCGCCGAGGAGAAGGAGACAGATGTCGGACCCGGAACCGGCTCGTAAGGGCTATCGCCGAGTACTCCTCAAATTGGGAGGAGAGATGTTCGGCGGAGGCAACGTCGGGCTCGACCCGGATGTCGTGCAGACCGTTGCCGAGCAGATCGCGGAGGTGGTCGCGACCGGCGTTCAGGTGGCGGTGGTGATCGGCGGCGGCAACTTCTTCCGCGGCGCGGAGCTCGAGGACCGCGGGATGGAGCGGGCGCGCTCGGATTACATGGGCATGCTCGGCACCGTGATGAACAGCCTTGCGCTGCAAGACTTTCTGCAGAAGCAAGGGGTCGACACCCGAGTGCAGACGGCGATCACCATGGGGCAGGTCGCCGAGCCCTACATCCCGCTGCGCGCCAAGCGGCACCTGGAGAAGGGCCGCGTGGTGATCTTCGGTGCGGGTATGGGCATGCCGTACTTCTCCACCGACACCACCGCCGCGCAGCGTGCGCTGGAGATCGGCGCGGAGGTCGTGCTGATGGCCAAGGCGGTCGACGGTGTGTTCAACGCCGACCCCCGGCAGGATCCGGCGGCCACGATGTACTCCGAGATCACCCACAAGGAGGTCATCGAACGTGGGCTCAAGGTGGCCGACGCCACCGCCTTCAGTCTCTGTATGGACAACCAGATGCCGATACTGGTGTTCAATCTTCTGACCAAGGGCAATATCGCCCGCGCGGTCGCCGGTGAGAAGATCGGCACACTGGTTCGGTCCTGACGAGCGTCGGGAGCGGTGTCTTCGTGGATGCCCGCCCTCGTGATCCCGGAACCGACAACGACTAACGCTGTGGAGGAAACGGTCGTGATTGAGGAAGCACTCTTCGACGCCGAGGAGAAGATGGAGAAGGCCGTCACGGTGGCGAAGGACGACCTCGGATCCATTCGTACCGGTCGGGCGAACCCGAGCATGTTCAACCGGGTTCAGGTCGAGTACTACGGATCGATGACGCCGATCACCCAGATGTCGGGGATCACCGTGCCCGAGCCCCGCATGGTCGTGATCAAGCCCTACGAGCAGGCGCAGCTGCAGGCCATCGAGACCGCGATCCGCAACTCGGACCTGGGCGTGAACCCCACCAACGACGGCAACATCATCCGCGTCTCGGTGCCTCAGCTCACCGAGGAGCGTCGCCGCGAGATGGTGAAGCAGGCCAAGAGCAAGGGCGAGGACGCCAAGATCTCCATCCGCAACGTGCGTCGCAAGACGATGGACGAGCTGAACCGCATCCAGAAGGACGGCGAGGCGGGCGAGGACGAAGTGGGCCGCGCCGAGAAGGAATTGGACAAGACCACGCAGAGGTACGTGGCGCAGATCGATGAACTGGTCAAGCACAAGGAATCGGAGCTGCTCGAGGTCTGACGGCCCAGGGCGCGAGTGCCTGCCCGGGGCGGGGACGGAGTGGACGGATACGTGAGCGACGGGACAATCGTGGCCGAACAAGCCGCGGCCGGCGAGGGCATGCCGGCGAGCGAAGCAGCCGGTGCATCCGGCGCATCGGACCAGGCGGCTTCCGCCGGTCCGGAGCAGGCGTCCGCCGAGGGTGAGCAGCCGCAGCCCGAGGCCGACCGGCCCGAGGAGGCCAAGCCCTCGCGGGCGGGCCGCAATCTACCGGCCGCGCTGGCGGTCGGCTTCGGTCTCGGTCTGTCCCTGATCGCGATTCTGCTGTTCGCACCGAGGATTCTGGTCGGCGTGATCGCGGTGGCGATCGCGATCGCCACCTGGGAGGTCGCCAAGCGACTACGCGAGGCCGATGTGCTGGTGCCGCGTATCCCGTTGCTGGTGGGCGGGCAGGCGTTGGTCTGGCTGGCCTGGCCGTACGGCGCGCAGGGGGTCGCCGGGGCGTTCGGCCTGACTGCGCTGGTGTGTATGGCGTGGCGGCTGTTCGATCACGGCCTGGCCGCGACACCGCGAAATTTCCTGCGCGACACCGCGATCACGGTGTTCGTGCTGGCCTGGATCCCGTTGCTGGCCTCGTTCGCGGTGCTGATGCTGTCCGAGCCGAGCGGCAACCTGCGGGTGCTGACCTTCATGATCCTCGTGGTCTGCTCGGACGTCGGCGGCTATGTGGCGGGTGTGCTGTTCGGGCGGCATCCGATGGTTCCGGCGATCAGCCCGAAGAAGTCCTGGGAGGGTTTCGGCGGTTCCCTGGTGTTCTGCATCATCGGCGGATTGCTGACGGTGACGTTGCTGCTGCAGGCGAATTCGATGATCGGCGTGCTGCTGGGCGTTGCGGTGGTGCTGGTCGCCACCTGCGGGGATCTGATCGAATCGCAGATCAAGCGGGAGCTGGGCATCAAGGATATGGGCACGCTGCTGCCCGGCCACGGCGGCATCATGGATCGGCTCGATTCGATGCTGCCGTCGGCGTTCGTGTCCTGGTTGGTGTTGACCGCACTGCTGTGAATTCGCCGGGCAGTGTGCCCGATTCGCCTCGCTTCCTCTTGCAATCATCGAAACGCGTTGAGTTCTGGGCTTTTTCCGCGCCGATTGCCAGGTAACTCGAAGCCTGCCGCAGTCTGATCTGGTGGTGGAGAACATCGCCGCCTGGAAAGGATCAGCATGCGCTCGTTGATGATTGCCGCCGTGGGGGCCGTGATCGCGGTGGGGCCGGTCGTCGGCGCCGGTGTCGCACTGGCCGGCCATCCGCTCCCGTCCTGTGCGGATGTGAACACCTCGAATGTTCCCTGCCAGAGCCAGGACGATCCGATGCACTTTCACGGCACCGACCACAACGCGTCGCATCAACCGCACGAGGACAGCCTGTCGGCGCCTTCGACGCCGTAACCTCCCGAGGCGGGGAAGACTGCGTTCATCGCGCTGTCGGGTCTCGGTAATCTTGCGCGACTTGGATGAGTCGGATATCCGTTCCCACCCCTCGGCGCGAAGGTTTCCATCATGTTCAACCCTCCCGGCCTGGCCCCGAATACCGGAATTCCCGAGGGCCTGGCTGCCCGGATGACGATGGACGAGCAGTACGACTGGCATCGGTCGTATCTGAAACGGCATGCGGTGAGCCGTCGTTCATTCCTGCGCGGCAGTTCGGCCGCGGCGATGGCGGCGGGATTTTCCTCGTTCGGCGCGCTCGCCTATGCGGACGGTGCCCCGCTCGCGGTGGCCGGACGGCATGTCGGATTCGGACCGGATGCGGCGAGCCAGTTGCGGTTCTCGGCGCAGTTGTCGCGTAATCCGGGTAGCGCCAAGGTATTTCTCGAACACGGTCCCACTCCCGCGCTGGGTGCGCGGGTCGAGGCGCAGGTGCGCAATCTCCTCACCCAGATTCCGCGCACCGACGGCGGGGTGCTCGCGGCCGAACAGTTCTACGTGCACGCTCCGGTGAACGGGCTGCCCGGACGGATTCCGCACTTCTACCGTTGGCGCACCTCCGACGGCTTCGTGAGCGAGGTGGCTTCGGCGGCTCCGGCCATGCCGAGTTCGCGGGCGGCGGTGCTGCCGTTCCGGTTCACCATGATGGGCGATCAGGGTATCGATGACACTCCCGCTCAGCCCGCGGGGCTGCAGCCCGGTGGCTACCGGAACAAGTACGGCAAGGGAGATGCGCCCGGCGCGCGCAATGCCGCGGCGATTCAGCGTCAGATCGTCGCCTGCAAGCCGGACTTCCACATTCTGGCCGGTGACATCAGTTACGCCGATCCCTCGCACGGTGGTGGACCGGACTGGTTCGTCCCGAGCGGCACCTCGAAGAACGAGAAGATCGATGCGTACAACCCGTTCGTCTGGGACAACTACTTCCAGGCCATCGAGGGCAGTGCCGCGCGGGTGCCGTGGATGTTCGCCACCGGCAATCACGATATGGAGGCGGTGTACGGCACGCACGGGTACGGCGGGCTGACCGCGCGGCTGGATATGCCCGACAACGGCCCGGCCGGTTGCCCGTCGGTGTATTCGTTCCGATACGGCAACGTGGCGGTGCTCTCGCTCGACGCCAACGAGACCTGCCACCAGTATCAGGCGAATCTCGGCTATTCCGGTGGGGCGCAGAAGAATTGGCTGGAGCGGACGTTGGCTGCGCATCGGTCCGATCCGGCCGTGGACTTCATCGTCTGCTTCTTCCACGAATGCGCCTATGCCACGGGTGTGGGAGGGGCCAGTGACGGCGGGGTGCGTGGGACGTTCGCGGAACTGTTCGACCGCTACGACGTGGATCTGGCGTTGCAGGGGCACAACCACTGTTTCGAACGCACGGACCCGATTCGTGGTGGCCGTGCGACGCGGGTCGCGGCGGACAACGCGATCGTCTATCCGGAAACCGACGGCACGGTGTACTATGTCGTCGGCGGGGGTGGCGCCGCACACGGCGAGTTCGAGTTCGGCGAGAGTTACCGCGGCCACGAACTGCCCGATACCGCTGTCGCGCGTAGCGGGCTGTGGGACGCCGACGGGAAGCAGCAGTACGAGGCGGTGCAGTGGTCGCGGGTGCGCTACGGCCGGTATTCGTTCATCCGCGTGGATGTGCGGCCGGGGGTGTTCTCCAGTGAGATGGATGTGATCGCCATCGACGAGTTCGGGCGCGAATTCGACAAGGTGACTTTCCGGCGTCTGGTGCGCCGATGACGTTCAGGCGCGTTTGGCCGCGCGCCGCAACTGCATGATCCGCCAGCCGCCCGCGAGTCCCATCACCAGTGATCCGGCGATCAGCGACAGCAGGATGGTCACGCCCAACGGCAGCGAGAAGCTCCAGAAGAACAGCGTGACCTTCACCTGATTCAGATTCTGCAGGATGAAGACCAGCAGGATGATGCCGATGATCGCGGCGGCGACCAGGCTGACCCAGGTGGCTCCGGCGCGTGTGCGCAGTGGGTCCTTGCGCGCGGGGCGGGTGCTGGTCGCGGGAGTGGTGTCGGGTGTCGTGGTGTCCGGGACGGCGGGAGGTTCCGAGCTGGTGGCAGGTTCCGGGATCTTGGGCGATTCCGGTGCGGCAGACGTCCGCGGGGGAGTGTCCGGGCCCGAGCTCGATGCGGCGTCGCTGGTCATACCTCGATGATTACCCATTGCTATGTGTTCTGCACGCAGGTTGGCGTCCGAAACCGTTCCGTGCCCCGGACCCCACCGACCTGGATGTGGATGGGACACTGGTGAGGTTATGGCTACCCCCCTTCCGCTCGTTTTCGATGCCCCGCGTCGTGGCATGCCGCCGCGGCATCTCGCCGACCTCGATGCGGACGAGCGTCGCAAGGCGGTTCAGGATCTGGGGTTGCCCAAGTTCCGGGCCGACCAGATCGCCCGGCAGTACTACGGCCGTCTGGTGGCCGATCCCGAGCAGATGACCGATCTGCCCGCGCAGCTGCGGGCCACGGTGGCCGAATCGCTGTTCCCGCCCCTGCTGACCGAGGTCCGGCACGTGGTGTGTGACGAGGGCACCACCCGCAAGACGCTGTGGCGCGCGGGCGACGGCACCCTCCTGGAATCGGTCCTGATGCGTTATCCGGACCGCAACACCCTGTGCATCTCCAGCCAGGCCGGCTGCGGCATGGCCTGCCCGTTCTGCGCCACCGGCCAAGGCGGCCTGAACCGCAACCTGTCCACCGCCGAAATCGTCGACCAGGTCCGCGCCGCCGCAGCCGCCCTGCGAGACGGCGAGGTCAGCGGTGGCCCCGGCCGCCTGTCCAACATCGTGTTCATGGGCATGGGTGAGCCCCTGGCGAATTACAAGCGTGTGGTGAATGCGGTGCGGCGCATCACTTCTCCGGCTCCGGATGGTCTGGGTATTTCGCAGCGGAGTGTGGTGGTCTCGACGGTTGGTTTGGCTCCGGCGATCCGGAAGCTGGCCGATGAGGGTCTGTCGGTGACTTTGGCTGTGTCGCTGCATACTCCGGATGATGAACTTCGAGATACGTTGGTGCCGGTCAACAATCGTTGGTCGGTGGCCGAGGTTCTGGATGCGGCGAAGTATTACGCGGACTCCTCGGGTCGTCGGGTGTCGATCGAGTATGCGTTGATCCGTGATGTGAACGATCAGCCGTGGCGTGCGGACATGTTGGGTTCGAAGTTGCACAAGGCGTTGGGTTCTCGTGTGCACGTGAATCTGATCCCGTTGAACCCGACTCCGGGTTCGGAGTGGGATGCGTCGCCGAAACCTGTTGAGCGGGAGTTCGTTCGGCGGGTGGAGGCGCAGGGGGTGGCGTGTACGGTGCGGGATACGCGGGGTCAGGAGATCGCCGCGGCCTGCGGCCAGCTCGCGGCTGAAGGGTAGCGTCTTCCAATCGGAGTATTGGGTTCGAGTGTCTGTGTGCCATCCGAGGTTCGAGCCTCGGACCCGTTGTTATGGGTTCGGGGTTCGCCTGTGCTCACGGCTAACCGCCGGTAGTCCCGAACGCTTGCCCTATCGGTGGTTATGTCCCAATGGGGGACAGGACAGGTCACGGAAGATTACGCGCGGTCATGCCGAAAGTTGGGGAAATTTTCGGATGGGTCAATTCTGATACGTCGCAGGTTTGTGCCCTAGGCGGGGCATTATAAGGACGGGAACGGCTCTGAACAGTGGTTTTCCTGGGGAACGCTGACAGTTGAAGCGCGATCCGCGAGAATGATCGTGTAACGCTTTATGAACTGCTGCAATCGATCTGGTGTTGGTGGGGGCCTAGGAGTGGGGAAGTCTCGGAGTCCGAGCGTCAGGCGCGGGATCTCCTCAGCGTCGTTATGATCAGATTCGAGTGTTGCTGGATCTGAAGTCGGCTCACCTGGTTCGGTTGTCGCGCGGCTGCCATGCCTCGAGTAGATCTGCGGGGGTGAAGACGGCATCGAGGTGATCGGTTGTCGCTCCGGAGCGGGTGACTGCGATCAGTGGGACCGGATCATCTGTCACTCGGTGGCGGTGGCGCTGGAGTGCGGTCAGGTCGTGGTTGTCGAAGGGGGAGTTTTCCAGCCATTTGATAGATCCCAAGAACGTCAGTTCGTGTGCGACGGGCTCTCTGTCAGCGCCGACGATGTCGATTTCGATGTCGTTGCTGCGGGTCCAATAGCCACCGATTGCGGGAACTGCGGGGATTCCGTGTACGGGCAGCAGGCGTGCCAGTGATTCGCGAATCAATGGCTCTACGGCGCGCCCGCGCCAGCTGGTCCATCCGCGGTGAATGCGTTCGAGGGTCAGGTCTGGGCGCATGCGGTCCAATTCGGCGAGGTGCGGGCCGAGGAAGGTCAGCCAGAAGCGGAGGTATGGGTCGGTGATCCGGTAGCGGCGTTCTTTCGAGGGGGTGAGGCTGATCGGGAGCTCGGCTGCGACGATGCCCTTGTCGGTCAGCAGCTCAGTGGCGCGTGACAGTGTCGAGTGCGCAATTCCGCCGGCTGCTCGGGCGATGTTGGTGAAGGTGCGTTCGCCGCTGCCGATTGCCGCCAGGACCTGGCGGGCTTGGGTCTGGTCCGGAAATTCGGCGGCCAGGGATAGTTGTGCGGAAACAACCAATGGGCTGACCGGATCTGCTAGTTCGCGGGAAAGGAATGCCTGGACATCCTCGCCCGTGTTCCAGCGCGCCGCGATGATGGGGAGCCCACCGGTGACCAGGGTGGCGTCGAAGGCGGCGGCCGGGGCGAGGCCCGTCATTGCGGCCACATCGGCCGGATTGAGTGGTCCCAGCCGCATTTCGGTGCCGCGTTGGTGGAATGGCCGTCCGTATGAGGTCAGTGCCTGCATCATGGCGAGATCGGAACCGATGAGGATCAGCAGCACGGGTTTGCGCGACAGTTCGCGATCCCAAGCCCGCTGCAGAACGCTCTCGAACGCTCCTGCGGGGTCCATGAGGTATGGCAGCTCGTCGAGCACCACGACACTTGGCTGGTTCTCGGGCAAGATACTTGCGAGCTGGCGGAATGCGGCAGTCCAGTTGCCTGGTATGGCATCGGCGAAGATGTCGGCGTCAGGCAGCGACGAACCTCGTACGGCGTCGGTGAACTCGGTCAGCGGCTCGGTGCCGAAGCCGATCTCGCTGGTATGAAAGACGTTTGGTACCCGGTGTCGGTCGATGAACTCCTCCACAAGTGCGGACTTGCCGATTCGGCGTCGCCCGCGCAGGATCAGACATCGCCCCGGCCTGGTCGTTCCGATCTCCGCTCGCACTCCGTCCAATGCGGCCGACAGTGTGTTCAGTTCGCGCTCTCGTCCGATGAAGTCGCCCAACCCGCACCTCCCTAACGCTCGATACTATCGGTGTCGATAGTATCGCATGAGATACTATCTCATTTGGGAGAATGTAAGGCAGCGCGGTTCGATCGACGTAGAAGGTGGTCGGGCGACTTTGTAAGACGGTGGGCATGGGTGAGCCGCTGGCGCGTCGAGTAAATCGGGCGAAAAGTACTGCGCAGTACATAATCCGGGAATTTGGATAGAACCGGTCGGTACATTCCCGGTGGAACCCGGATTTAATACCGCCCGGCCTGGTCTTGGAGCGGGGTAAACCCGGTAAGCCTCCGCGAAAGCTGCTGTGAAAGAGCCAGTTTCAGCTTGCGGCATTGACTGCTGATGGCACTATCGATGTGGGCCGAGACGGCCCGTGTGTTGTGGACGGGGGTTCATATGGCGGCGCGGAGTGGGAATCCTTCTGTGCAGGTGAGCTTTTCGTCTCTTCACCGGGATCGGCACAGCGAAATGTGATCAGTTTCGCCGACGTTGTCGGCGCCTGAGACCTGTGGGGAGTGCTATGCGGGTCGTAGCGGTCATGAATTACAAAGGTGGCGTGGGGAAGACGACGCTCACCTCGAATCTCGGTGCGGTGGTAGCCAATCGCGGGCTCCGTGTGCTGCTCATCGACTGGATCCGCAGACCGACCTGACCTTCTCGTTCTACTCGATTGACGAGTGGCAGGAACGATTGAAGGATAGCCGGACGATCAGGCAGTGGTATGACGGCGATATGCCAGGACGGGAAGTCTCGCTGGCGGATCTCATCGTGACCCCGGAGCGGGTCAATGGCCTGCTCGGAGGTCACGGCGGGGCGGCTCGACCTCATCTCATCGCATCTCGGCCTCATTGATATCGACCTCGAGCTTGCTGCGCAGTTGGGCGGGACCACCACCCTCGAGGCTTCGAAGCGGAGATTCCTGGACCTGCACAGTTGCCTACGGCGTGCCTTGGATGACAGTCAGTTCGTCTCCTATGACCTGGTACTGATCGACTGTGCGCCGAATTTCGGCCTCGTCACCAAAACCGCGATCGTGGCCAGTGAGCACATACTCGTACCGGCCAAGGCCGATTATCTGTCCACCTTGGGGTTGGACTACCTGGTCGGTAATTGCGCTGGACTTGTTGAGCAGTTCAACGACTTCGTCGACCACAAAGGTGGCACCGGCGGCCATGACCCGATCGATCCCGGTTTCCTTGGGGTCGTCTTCACCATGGTGCAGATCTATTCGCAACAGGTGACTCTCGCCCAGCAACGTTGGATCGACGAGGTCACCGCGGCTTCGCGAGTTCCTGTGCTGGCGAGCAGGATTCGCAACAGTTCCCGGCACTTTGGCGACGCGGGGGAGAGCGGTGTGCCCGCGATGCTGCGAAGTGGGGTGAAGGACGAAGTCGTCAAGGAGTTCGATCAGTTGGCCGATGAGGTCCTGGGTGCGCTCGAATTGTCGTCGGGTGATCACCGGTGAACGATCTGAGGAGTTTTGCCGCCTTACAGAGCCGCGTCTACGAGTTTCTGGAGCGACAGGACGAGGCCACCTTGAGGGCGATCATCAGTGGAACAGCGCGACTCGATGTCGTAGTCGACGGTGCTTCATCACAGGCTGGCTCGGCGTCTCACGAAAACGTACGTATCGCTCCTTATTTGCAGCCAGTCGATGTCGGCATCGTGCCGTCACGCGATCCGGTGCAAGTGGCGTACCAACTTTCGCAGTTGTCGTCGGAGCGGCGGAGGTCCTACCTGAGTGCGGCCAACCTGACCGTCGCGGAACTGCAGGATGTGGCCAAGCGGCTGGGCCTGCGTGGGTACAGCAAGCTTACGAAGGCCAAACTTTTCGAGGCGTTGATCAGCCATGGAATTGTCAGCGCCGACGTGGTCGCGAGCCAGTCGCGGCCGCTCGAGTCCTCGTCCTCCGACCCGGCAGACGGGCTTACCGCGACCGGTAGCACAGTTCTCGAAGGTGAAACCGCTTCGGATGAGAGCCGATCCGCGGGTACAGCGCCGCCGATCGAGCCGAATTCCAAAGCGGCGCACGTCGCCTCGCACCTGCGCGAGACCGAGACCGAGGAAGAGGGCGCCGCGTATCTGCGCGCACAGCAGTTGGACCGGGCGACCATGCTCGCTGTCGCTACCGAACTGCATCTCACGCGCGTGGATCGCTTGAGCCGCACCGAACTCGAGAGACGAGTGCTCGAGCAAGCCATCGGTGCCCGCCGAAAGTTCGCTGGTCTACGGAAGTGGTGAATACCCATGACGAGTGGGGCAGTGACCGAGCGAGACGACGAGACAGTCAGCCGATCCATGTACCTCATCGGCGGTCGTCGCGTCACGGTGTCGGACTTGTTGGATGCCGACCTCATTCAAGTCGGCGAGACACTCAGATTCCGGCGTAGCAGGATTGGCGTGGCGTACGACGCGACGGTTACCGAGACGGGCCGAATCCGGCTCGGGCCCGACGGTGAGGAATTCCGCTCACCGTCGCGGGCAGCCATGGTGGCAGCCGGGATGCGGGCTGTCGACGGGTGGCGGGTGTGGCTCGTGGTCGACCAGAACCGGATGTTGGACGCTGTCCGCCAGGAACTTCTCGACCAGGTGATTTCGCGAGTGGCGGCGGTAGCTCACCAGCACAACGAAGATACCGAGCGCCAACGCATCCACGAGCGGCTGCGGCAGGCACGCAGGCTTGCGGACGAACACTCCCCGGAGCGCATCTCCGTCCGCGATCTACTGTCATTGTGGGGAGCATCGGATCGAGGCGATCAAGTCAGCCGAATCGAGGCTGATCTGGCGAACCACGGGCTGGTGACTTCCCCGAGTTTCCGTGCGGTCACTCTGGACACGACGGTTTCACTGACCACACCGCCCAGCGAGGCGGAAGAGACCACGGCGGCCGATCTGCCCGGGACCGAGGACGTTCCGGTCGGTACGGACGATGAAGGTGGTAGCGACCTGGATGTCCGGCTCACGGTCGGGAACCTGTTCCGCTTTCATCTCTCGGCTGGAAGAGATCCGGATCATCCGTAACAAGGTCATGCACTTTCATCCGGACCCGATACCCGAAGACGCGGTCGACAAGCTGAGGCGGTTCAACAAGCTCCTGCACCGGTATCGGGAGCGGGCGTGATCGCCCGGCTGCTGGTGACGAGAGCGCCTTCCGGAGATCGGCTGGTCGAGTTGCGTACAACTAGCTGTGGGAGCGGCGGAGTTCTTTGCTTCGCTCGGTGAGCATGGCGGCCAGATGGTGGGTGTGGTCTTGTCGTCGAAGCCGATTGTGTCGACCTGATCGATCCATGGTTCGGTCCGGTGCAGTCGCCGGATCGGCGAGGTACGACTCGGCATAGGTGAACAGGACGTCGTCGCGCTCGCGGTGCAGGTGACCGGCGAGGCGGCCTGCTTTGTAGACGTCAGCCTTCTCGACATGTCGGAGTTCGGTGGGATCGGGATGACCGGTCACTGTGGATGGGCCTCCACAACGCGTAGCTCGGTGGCGGCGGTCAGGTCCCTGGCGTCGACCAGTGGCATGGCCACCAGCGTCAACCCGAGCGCATCCAAGATACGCAAGGTCACTGCCATGGTCTGCGAGGTGTGGCCTGCCTCGAGGGTGCGCACCGATGAGATGCCGACGTCGGCCAGGTCGGCCAGGTCGCGTTGGGTCAGTTTCAGGGCTCGTCGCCGTTCTGCAGTGAACGTTCCGAAATCGGGGAGAGGCCCTGTCTCGCTGCGGGATCGGTGGCGCGGTGTCGACCGACTCATCCACCTCTCCTGTAATCGTTGCTATGGCACCGTTAGTTCCCGCTTCTGGCTCGTATGCCTGAGTCGGTGTGCTGGGCGGTTACTGTGGATGGCGGCTCATCCGACCCTGCCAACGAACGGAACGATACGTATGCTCGACCGGCGTAGGTTCTTGACCTCGGTGTCCGCTGCCGCATTGGGCGTTGTGGCACTTCCGGCTGTGCGCGGCCGGGCTGCGGCTCTGCCTGCTGGGCGGCGCATCATTTACTCGTACAAGGGGACCCAGCCTCCGGCGGAATTGCTCACGTTGGCGTCGAAAAGCCAGGTCGGGGGCGTCATCTTTTTCGCCGACAACATTGCGTCGGCACAGCAGGTCGCTGAGGTCGCCGCGGAGCTGCGTAAGGCTTCGCCGGTGCCGTTGCTGCTGACCACGGATCAGGAGGGTGGGCAGGTCAACCGGTTGCCGGGCGGGCCGACCCAGTCCAACAAGCAGGTCGGTGCCGCCGGGGATGTCGCTCGTGCCGCGGAC
Organism: Nocardia jiangxiensis NBRC 101359; assembly: GCF_000308615.1. Lineage (GTDB taxonomy): Bacteria > Actinomycetota > Actinomycetes > Mycobacteriales > Mycobacteriaceae > Nocardia > Nocardia jiangxiensis. The sequence goes on along the minus strand of NZ_BAGB01000049.1, from coordinate 104,979 downwards.
GCGCAGGCAGCCGGTGCTGCGCACGTGCTGGCCGCGGCGAATCTCGACACCGATCTCGCTCCTGTGCTCGATGTGTACCGCCGTCCGGGGGATTTTCTGGACCAGTACGGGCGCAGCTATTCCGACCGTCCGGCCGTGGTGGGTGACTGCGCGGAAGCGTATATCCGGACCTTGCAGGGCAATAAGATCTCGGCCTGCGCGAAACACTTCCCGGGCCTGGGATCCGCGCCCGCGGGTGCGAACACCGACGAAAAGCCGGTCACCATCACCTCGTCGGCGCAGGAATTGACCGGGGTCGATATGGTCCCGTTCGCTCGGGCGATTCGAGCCGGGGTGGCACACGTCATGATGTCCTGGGCGGTCTATCCGGCGCTGGATGCGAACCGTCCGGCGGGTATGTCGCCGGTGATCGTGCAGAATCACCTGCGCCAGCGACTCGGATTCCGGGGGTTGATCATCAGCGACGCACTGGAAGCGGGAGCGCTCGCGCGCTACGGGTCGACCGGCAACCGGGCGATTGCTGCCAACCAGGCAGGGATAGATCTGCTGTGCTGTTCGTCCCGCGACATCGAACAGGGCAAGGAAGCGGCGCAGGCGCTGCGCTGAGTGGCGTACCATCGCGCCGATGGACCTCGATTGGCTTCGTGCCAACCCACGTCATCTGGGAATGTTCCTCGAGCATCAGCGAATTCGGGTGACCCCGGTGTCCGGTGGCGATGTGTGCATCGCGGAACGACTGACGTTGGACGATGGCAGCGAGCTGTTCGCCAAACGGTTGTCGAGGACGCCGCCCGCGGATTTCTTCGCCGCCGAGGCAGCGGGGCTGCGGTGGATCGCGGTGCGCGGCGGCCCGTCGCTGCCCGAGGTGATTGCGGTGGATTCGAGCGGAATCGCGCTGCAATGGATCGATCACGGTGAACCGAGTCCAGCCGGTGCCGAGGACTTCGGTCGGCGACTGGCTGTACTGCATCAGGCACCCTGTTCGGACTTCGGCGCCGACTGGGCGGGGTACATCGGGACCGAACCCTTGGACAACACGCCGACCAGCGGCGCCACCGCGTGGCTCGAGTGGTACCGGCTGCGCCGAATCGAGCCTTTTCTGCGCGCATCCAGGGATTCGGGGGCTCTCACCGCCGATGATGTCGCGGCCGTCGAGGCGGCTCTGGACAGGTTCGACCCGCCGGTCGAAGGCCCGGCCAGAATTCACGGCGACCTGCATTTGCACAACCTGCTCTGGGGTCGTGACGAAGTATGGCTGGTGGATCCGGCCGCGCACGGTGGGCATCGAGAGACCGACCTGGCCACCTTGCGCTTGTTCGGCGGCGCGCCGTACCTGGATCGAATTGTCGCCGGTTATCAGGAGATTCATCCACTCGCGACAGGCTGGGAGGAACGAATCGGAGTACACCAGTTGCATCTGGCCCTGGTCCATACGGCGATGGCCGGACCCGTGTACGCCGATCTGGTACGCGCCGCCGCCGCACCGGCCGGAAAGTTTTTCGAGAGCCGGTGAGACGCTTCGTCAGCGGCCTGCCTCGAGGATCGGGCGTTGCTCAGGCTTTGTGCAGGGGAGCCGGGATGGTTTCGATGACGACGGTGCGGTCCTCGTCGGATGAGCGGCGACGCCGTACGAACAGAACGGTTGCGTAGCTCAGGGCTGCGGTGAGGGAGCCGACCAGGCTCAGGGGTACGGCGTGGTAGAAGGCCGCGGGGAGGAAGTGTGTGCCCCAGAAGCTGACGATGAAGCCCGCCAGGAAACAGGACAGGGCGGCCGGGCGCCACCGGTCGGCGGTCGTGTGCGCTGGGCGGAAGTAACTGTCGATGTCGTGTTTGTCGCGCAGGCCCCAGAGCCAGTCGACGATCATGACGAATGTGAAGGGGCCGAGCAGTTCTCCGGCATCGGTGACGAAAGTTTCTGCGTGCGAGAGGATTCCGGCCTGGGCGAGCAGGACGCCGAGAATGCCCAGCACGATCGTCGCGATGGGCTGTTCCCAGCTGCGCGGGGTTCGAATGGTGTTGAGGGACACCAGGATATCGACGGTCGCGGGGTAGAGGTTCATGGCGTTGATGTGCATGATCGCCAGTGCCACACCCAGTGCCGCCACCGCGCCCCACCCGGGGATGTGCGCGCCGGCGACGGCGATGTTCCAGTCGCCGGTCGCCTCCTTCGAGTACGCGCCCATGATGCCCATGGCCAGGTTGGGGACCATGATTCCCAGGCTCGGTGCGAGAAAGTACCAGCGCCGCTGGGGAGTTCGGTCGGCCGGGAGGCAGAAGCGCGAGACCGTGGAGGTCTTGTAGGTCCAGGACAGGATGCAGAATCCGCCGATCACCGAAATCGCCGTGCCCCACTGCATCGGGGTGGTCTGCGCCGGGACGTGCAGCGAATAGTGCGTTGCCAGATAGACGGTCAGCGCGCCGTAACAGATCAGGAACAGCAGTGCGGTGTAGCGATAGAAATATTCGAGCCACTTGAACCCGAACAGCACCAGCACCACGTTCGATCCGCCGATGATCCAGTACCAGGGCGCTGCGCCGGTGTGGGTCAGCGCGGCGAGGATATGGGCGCCGCCGGCGGCATTGAGCCCGAAGAAGGCCATGTTGACGAAGGAGAACAGGGTCGAGAGCAGAAACGTCGCCGACCGGCCGTAGGTGCGGCGGGCGACCACCAGCGCGGTCAGCGGCAGCTCCCGGCCCATCTCGGAGAACAGCCCGCACGGGACGAGGAAGATCAGCCAGCTGACCACCATCGCACCGATCGTGTACCACAGGCCGTAGGGGTACAGAATCGCGCCGATCAGCGGCGTCATCGCCGAGGCCGCGGTCATGGCCCAGGTGATGAAAAGCTTTCCGGCAGTGGCATTTCGCTGGTCGTCGGGTACCGGGGCCACCCCGACCGTCTCGACCTCGTCGCTGACTCGTCGCCACCATGGGGGTGCGGCGACCCCGCCCTCTTTATGCACTTATTTAATGTACCGCTATATAACGGCACGTGCAATGGGTTCTGAGGGGTGGACGGCGTTGCGGCCCGCGGCCGATTCGGAAGAATCGGCCGCATCGGCATGCGGGGACAGTGTCCGATCGTTCGGTGGTCGGATGTCCCCGGTGCTAGCGAGCTACTTCGCGGTCGCCGGAGCGGGGCGCGGTGCGGGTTCGTTGATGGTGGTGAAGTACTGCACCGCAGCCATGATCGTGAGCGGAGCGGTCACCAGCAACTGGCCGACGACGGTGCCCAGTGCGCCGATGGCCACGATGCCACCGAGGCAGCCTACGGCGGCCGCGGGAATGAACGGACCGAACATGCCGACGATGGTCGCGGCGGCGACGGTGGCACCGGCGATGCCGCCGAGCACGCAACCGATTGCCGCGCCGCTCAGGCCGCCCACCATGGTTCCGACGGTCGCGCCGGTGGTGATCGTGCTGGCCATGCGGCTCCAGGCGGCCTGCTCACGGTCGTACTGATTCTTGAAGGGCGCCTGGTCCTCGAACGGCAGGGCGACCGGGCGGTAGCTGGCGTGTGCGAGGTCGAACTGGGGGGTCAGCGTCGCGGTGTGGCCGCTGATCTTCGCGGCGATCGGGAAGACGAAATCGTCCACCCGGAACGACAGATCGGATCCGGCGAGCACGGTTCCATTGGCGCTCTTGATCTTGAACACGCCGTTCTCGACGGTCATGGATCCCGCATCGGTCTTGACGACGGTCCCGGTGGGGGTGGCGGAGGTCGTGTAGTGGATCGACTCCGGCGGCGGGGCCGCATGCGCGGTCCCCGCGATGCCCACGGCGGCTCCGGCGACCAACGCGCAGGTCGCAGCAATCTTCCTCATCAGGGGTTTCCTCTCTTCGGGCTCCTCGGCTGCATTGCCGAGAAGGTGTAGCCCCGGCGTGACGCCGGTGTGGGTCGACGGCCGTGCACCGGCCGGACCTGTTCAGGGGGTGTAGGGGTCCGCCCGCTCGATCGGCGGCGCCGACTTCCAGTCGGGCAGACCGAGTTCCGGGGTTCCGACCGGGCTCTTGCCGCCGGACAGATGGGTCCACTGCGCGTGCGCGAGCTGGTGGATCGAGAAGCAGGAATCCAGCGCCTGGGAGAAGCCCATCGCGTCCTGGCTCTGATTCACCGAATCCTTGACCAGCAAAGCGGCCATTGTCGGCACCCGCGCGATCCGGCGGGCGAAATCCAGGGTTCGCTCGCCCAGATCGTCCGCCGGGAAGATCTTGCTCACCATGCCCAGCGCGCGGGCGTCCTCGGCGTCGATGCAGTCACCGGTGAGCAGCAGTTCCTTGGTCTTGCGCGGGCCGAATTCCCAAGGGTGGCCGAAGTATTCGACGCCACACATGCCCAGCCGGGTCGCGACCACGTCGGCGAACCGCGTACCTTCCGCGGCGACGATGAGATCGCACGCCCACATCAGCATCAGGGCCGCGGAGAAGACGTTGCCGTGCACCTGCGCGATGGTGATCTTGCGGAGTTTGCGCCACCGCACGGTGTTCTCGTAGAAGTAGTGCCACTCCTGGTGGTAGCGGGATTCGACGGCGTCGTGCGTGGCGCCGGTGCAGGTGAACGACCAGTGCTGATCGGGGCCGGGATTGCGTTCGGCCTGGTATTCGGAGCTGCCGAGATCGTGGCCGGAGGAGAACACCTGCCCGTCGCCGGCCAGGATCACCACGCGTACCGTGTCGTCGGCCTCGGCCCGCAGGAATGCCTCGGTGAGCTCCACGAGCAGACCGCGGTTCTGGGCGTTGCGATATTTGGTGCGGTTCAACACGATTCGCACGATCGTGCCGTCGTCGTGGGTCTCGTAGCGCAGGTACCGGTAGTCGGCCGGCGTGGTGGGATCGTGGGACATCAGTGAATGTTCTTTCCGGTCAGCGGGTTTCGGATGACGGCCGGACGAGCCTGAGCGCCTGGTCGAGCAGGGCCTGGGAGACGCCGTGGAAGCGACGGCCGAGCGCGGCGTCGGCCTTGCCGGCGCAGGCGCGCGCATGGGTGCCTTCGAGGATGATGGCGAGGCGGTAGCAGGCGAGCACCTGATACCAGTCGAATTCGGACATGTCCCGGCCGCTGACGGCGCCGTAGCGGGCGATGACCTCCGCGCGTGCGGGCAGGCCGTCCAGCCGGCGCGCGAGTCCCACGGTGCGGGATTCGGTGGGGTCGGGCCAGGTTGCCAGGAGGTGGCCCAGGTCGAGAAGCGGATCTCCGACGGTGCCCAGTTCCCAGTCGACGATCGCCGCCACTGCCGGACGGTCGCGGTGGAACATGACGTTTCCGAAGTGATAGTCGCCGTGGATGATTCCCTTGCGCCACTGCGCGGGCCGGTGCGCGTCGAGCCACCGGCCGATCTCGTCGACACCGTCGAGTTCGGGGCCCGGCCAGCCGTCGAGTTCGTGATACGAGTCGAGTTGTCGCCGCCAGCGGTCGACCTGCCGTTCGATCCAGCCGTCGGCGCGAGCGAGCTGGGCCTGGCCCAGAAGCGCCGGGTCCACCTGCGCGAGAGTCGCCGCGCCGTCGACGATGGACAGGCCCATCGCGTGCTGTAGATCGGGGGAGGAGGCGAACGGTTCGGGCACCTCGGTGGTGGCGGTGAATCCGTCGACGGCCGCCATGACGAAGAAGACGCATCCCAGAACGTCGAGGTCATCGCATACGGAGACGAGGCGCGGATGGGGTACCGCGCTGTCGGCGAGCGCGGCGAGCAGCCGTGCTTCGCGCCGCATCGTCTCGTCGCTGTTGCTGCGCTTGTGCAGTGGCGGACGGCGGAAGACGTAGTCGGCGCCGCCCCGGGAGAACCGGGCGAGGATGTTCTGGGTGCCGCCCGTCAACGCGAACAGATCGGTGACGGGGCCGGTCCCGACCTCGTTCCGGTCGAGCCACGCCGTCAGTGTGGCGACGTCCACCGGATCCGGATCGGTCATCGAATTCACCTCGTGTCTTCCCTGTCTGCCGCGTGCGCGGCCCTGTGCTCGGAGTGGGCGAAGCGGAGTGACCCAGGTCGTTCACGCTCACCGGAGCCTACACATCTCTAGCAACCATTGTCATGAATTATTTCAAATTGAGGCGCATGGTTGTTATCGTTTGAGGCAGGCTGCCCGGAGGTTGCCGGTCGTACACGATCCGGCACGCTGGGCGCAGATGATCAATCGAAGCGTTCTCACCAGGTGGTGCAATGGGTATCGAAATGGTTCTGGACATGGCTGTATCGGTCCATCCGGACAGGTTGGCCGTGGGACGCCGCGACTCCGGGATGACCTACCAGCAGCTCAACGATGCCGCGTCCCGTGGCGCCGGGGTGCTGACCGAACACGGCGCCGCGCACCTGGTGTTCGTCGGGGTCAACGGGCCGGTACTGCCGGTGCTGACCTTCGCGGCCGCCCGCGCCGGGATCCCGATCGCGCCGCTGAACTACCGGCTCGCGACCGACCAGTTGCGCGATCTGATCGGGCAGCTCGAGCGGCCGATGATCGTCGCCGATCCGGCGTACCGGGACACACTCGACGGCGCCGCCGACACCGTTCTCACCAGCGCGCAGTTCCTCGAACTCGCGGGTTCGGCCGGGCACACCGTGGCGGGCGTCGCCCCCGACGACGCCACCGCGGTCGTGCTGTTCACCAGCGGCACCACCTCGGCCCCCAAGGGCGTGCTGCTGCGTCACCAGCACCTGCTGTCCTATCTGCTCAATACGGTCGAATTCGGTTCCGCCGCAGAGCAGGACGCGACATTGGTCAGTACGCCGCCGTATCATATCGCCGGTATGGGCGCGGTGCTCAGCAACATATACGCGGGCCGCCGGATGGTGTATCTGCCGGACTTCACCCCGCAGGGCTGGCTGGATGTCGTGCGGGGGGAGGGGATCATCGGCGCGATGGTGGTGCCCACCATGCTCGCGCGCATCGTCGAGCATCTGAACGGCGCACCGGGTGACGCGCCCACCTTGGCATCGCTGGCATACGGCGGCGCGCGGATGCCGCAACCCGTACTCGAGCGTGCGCTCGAAGCGTTCCCCGACACCGGTTTCGTCAACGCCTACGGACTCACCGAGACCAGTTCGACGATCGCTGTGCTCGGTCCCGACGATCACCGCGAAGCGTTGGCGGATCCGAGTATTCGTGGCCGGTTGTCGTCGGTCGGACGGATCGTGCCCGGTATGCAGGCCCAGATCCGGGACGAGGACGGCACCGTGCTGGCCGACGGCGAGACCGGTCTGCTGTGGGTGCGGGGCGCGCAGGTCAGCGGGGAATACATGGGCAAGGGCTCGGCACTGGACGCCGAAGGCTGGTTCCCGACCCGGGATCAGGCCCGCATCGAGGACGGCTACCTCTACATCGGCGGCCGCGCCGACGACACCATCATTCGCGGTGGTGAGAACATCGCGCCGGCCGAGATCGAGGACGTCCTGGTGCACCACGACGATGTGCGCGAGGTCGCCGTCATCGGCGTTCCCGACGACGAGTGGGGCGAGCGGATCTGCGCGGTCATCGTGCCGAACGCCGCCGATCATGTCGGCCCGGAGGAGATCCGGACGTGGTGCCGCGAACGTCTGCGTGGCTCCCGTACGCCCGACGAGGTCGTGTTCGTGGACGAACTGCCCAGGACCGCCACCGGAAAGCTGGTCCGCCGCGATCTGGTCGCGCGGGTCGCGGGCTGACCCCGAAACATCTGTTCACCATAGGTTTCCGTTCTCCTGGAGGATCCATGCGAAATGCCGTGATCGTCGACGTCGTCCGTTCGGCGTCCGGCCGTGGCAAGCCCGGTGGCGCGCTGTCCGGCGTGCACCCGATCGACCTGCTGGCCGAGGTGCTGCGCTCACTCGTGTCGCGCAGCGGTATCGACCCCGCTCTCGTCGACGACGTCATCGGCGGGTGTGTCAGCCAGGCTTCGGAGCAGGCCGGAAACATCACCCGTTCCGCGGCTCTGGCCGCGGGTCTGCCCGAATCCACACCGGCCACGACCGTGACGCGCGCGTGCGGTTCGAGTCAGCAGGCGGTCCACTTCGCGGCGCAGGGCGTCATCGCGGGCGCCTACGACGTCGTGATCGCCTGCGGCGTCGAATCGATGAGCCGTGTTCCGATGGGTACCGCGTCGATGGGGCGGGATCTGGTGGGAACCGCACTCGCACAGCGGTATCCGCAGGGGTGGATCAGTCAGGGCGTTGCCGCCGAACTGGTCGCGCGCAAGTTCGGCGCGAGTCGCGGGGATGTCGACCGGTATGCGTTCGAGTCGCATCGGCGCGCCGCCGCGGCTGCCGCCGCAGGTCATTTCGATCGCGAGATCGTTCCGGTTCCGGTGCCCGATGGAGTCCACACCGTCGACGAGACGATCCGCGCCGCCACCACCGTCGAGGGGCTGGGCACGCTGCGCGCCTCGTTCCACTCCGAGGAGTCGGCGCAGCGTTTTCCCGGCCTGGGCTGGATGATCACTCCCGGCAACTCCTCGCCGCTCACCGATGCGGCCGCAGCGACGCTGATCATGTCCGAGGAGAAGGCCGCACAGCTGGGGCTGACTCCCCGCGCACGCTTCGTCGACTTCGCGGTCGCCGGTGACGACCCGGTGTACATGCTGACCGCGCCGATCCCCGCGACGCGCAAGCTTCTGGACCGCACCGGTCTGACTGTCGGCGATATCGACGTCTACGAGGTCAACGAAGCATTCGCCTCGGTGCCGCTGGCGTGGGCGCGCGAGTTCGACGCGGACCTGGACCGGCTCAATCCGGTCGGCGGCGCCATCGCGCTCGGTCACGCGATCGGCGCCTCCGGTGTGCGGCTGCTGGCCACCATGGTCGGCGAGCTCGAGCGCACCGGCGGGCGGTACGGCCTGCAGACGATGTGTGAACACGGCGGCATGGCCAATGCCCTACTCGTCGAACGCATCTGAGCATCCCGCAACGAATTTCCGACAGTAGCCGAGGAAGGCACATTCGTGGATATCAACGGTAAGGTCACGCTCATCACCGGCGGCGCGTCCGGTCTCGGACTGGCGACGGCACGGCAGATGCTCGATCTGGGATCGAAGGTGGTGTTGCTCGATCTGCCGACGTCGCAGGGGGCGGCCGTGGCCGCCGAACTCGGGGAGAACGCGGTGTTCGCTCCGGCGGACATCACCGACGAGTCCGCCGTCGCGCGGGCTCTGGACACGGCCGAGGAATTCGGCGAGCTACGTGCGGTCGTCAGTTGCGCGGGCACGGGCCGGTCGCTGCGGGTCGTCGGCCGCCAGGGCGTCTTTCCGCTGGACGTGTTCACTCGCGTCGTGACGATCAATCTGATCGGAACGTTCAACGTGGTGCGGCTGGCCGCCGAGCGGATGTCGCGCCTGGATCGCGACGATGAGGAGCGCGGTGTCATCGTGACGACCGCGTCGGTCGCGGCCTTCGAAGGACAGATCGGCCAGGCCGCCTACGCTGCCTCGAAGGCCGGTGTCGCCGGGATGACGCTGCCGTTGGCCCGGGATCTGGCATCGCTCGCGATCCGAGTCGTCTCCATCGCGCCGGGGCTGTTCGACACCCCGCTGCTCGCGGGCCTGGACGACGCGGCCAAGGCATCCCTCGGCGCGCAGACCCCGCACCCCGCCCGGCTGGGAAATCCGGCCGAATTCGGTTCTCTCGCAGCGCATATCGTATCCAACCCGATGCTCAACGGCGAGGTCGTCCGGCTCGACGGCGCGATCCGGATGGCCCCACGTTGAGCGCGGTATTCGCCTGCCCGACAAGGAGATACAACGATGACTGTTCCGACTCTTCCGCTCGACGGCAAGGTCGCTCTGGTCACCGGCGGCAGCCGGGGACTCGGCCGTGAGATGGTGCTCGCGTTCGCGCGGGCCGGCGCCGACACGGTGATCGTCAGCCGCAAGCTCGACAGTTGCGAGAAGCTGGCGGCGGAGATCGCCGCGGCCACCGGACGGCGTGCGCTGCCGGTGGCGTGCCACGTCGGTGACTGGGATGCGCAGGAGCGCTTGGTTTCCCGGGTCTACGACGAATTCGGCAAGGTCGACATCCTGGTCAACAACGCCGGGATGTCGCCGCTGTACCCGAGCCTGGAGGAGGTCTCCGAGGCGCTGTTCGACAAGGTGTTCGACGTCAACCTCAAGGGCGCCTTCCGGCTCACGACGCTGATCGGCCCGCGGATGGCCGCGGGCGGCGGCGGGTCGATCATCAACATCAGCTCGATCGCGTCGGAGCGGCCCACCCCGGAGGATCTGCCCTACGCCGCGGCCAAGGCCGGTCTCAACGTCCTGACCAAGGGATTCGCCCAGGCGTATGGGCCCGACGTGCGGGTGAACGCCATCATGGCCGGTCCCTTCCTGACCGATATCAGCAAGGCGTGGGATATGGACGTCGTCGCCGAGAAGATGAAGGCGCTGCCGCTGGGCCGCGCCGGTAATCCCGACGAGATCGTCGGCGCTGCACTGTATCTCGCGGGCCCGGGTGCTGCCTACACCTCCGGCGCGATCATCCCGGTCGACGGCGGCCGGACCGCGATGCGCTGATCCTCCCTCTGGAGGAGACACCGAAACCTTTTCCCTACCAACTGATCAGGAGCCACGATATGAGCTGGGGATTCGAGACCGACCCCGAGTATCAGAAGGTGCTCGACTGGGCCGACGAGTTCGTCACCACCGAGGTCGAGCCGATCGACCAGGTCATCACCCACGCGTGGGATCTGCGGGATCCGTTGCGGCAGAAGCTGATACCGCCGCTGCAGGACAAGGTTCGGGAAAAGGGGCTGTGGGCCACACATCTCGGACCCGAACTGGGCGGGCCCGGCTACGGTCAGCTGAAACTGGCGCTGCTCAACGAGATCGTCGGGCGCACCCACTCGGGCCCGATCGTCTTCGGTTCGCAGGCGCCCGATTCCGGCAACACCGAGATCCTCGCGCACTACGGCACTCCGGAGCTCAAGCGGCGGTACCTGGAGCCGCTCATCGAGAACAAGATCGTCTCCTGTTACGCGATGACCGAGCCCCAGGGCGGGTCGAATCCGGTCGAGTTCGAGACCACGGCCGTGCTCGACGGCGACGAGTGGGTGATCAACGGCGAGAAGTGGTTCGGCTCCAACGCGCGCTTCGCGTCGTTCTACATCGTCATGGCCGTGACCGATCCGGAGGCCGAGCCGCACCGGCGGTTGTCGCAGTTCATCGTCCCGGCCGAGACGCCCGGACTCGAGATCGTCCGCAATACCGGTGTGTGGGGCCACGACTACGAGGTCGGCACGCACGCCTACACCCGCTGGACCGATGTGCGGATTCCGAAGGACCACATCCTCGGTGGGGTCGGGCAGGGCTTCGAGGTGGCGCAGACTCGCCTCGGCGGCGGTCGCATCCACCATGCGATGCGCACGGTCGGGCTGGTCAAGCGTTCGCTCGACATGATGCTCGAGCGCGCCGTCTCGCGCACGACGCGGGGCAGCAGGCTGGGGGACAAGCAGTTGGTGCAGGAGATGATCGCCGATTCGTGGCTGCAGCTCGAGCAGTTCCGGCTGCTGGTGCTGCGCACCGCGTGGCGGATCGATCAGGAGAACGACTACCGCAAGGTCATCAAGGACATCGCGGCGGTGAAGGCGGCGATGCCGAAGGTGCTGCTCGATGTGACCTCGCGGGCGGTGCAGTTGCACGGTTCGCTGGGTGTGTCCAAGGAACTTCCGCTGGGCAAGTGGCTGTTCGAGGCGTATCACATGGGTCTGGCCGACGGCGCCACCGAGATCCACAAGATCGGGCTGGCCCGTCAGCTGCTGCGCGATGCGACACCGCACGAGGGATTGTTCCCGAGCTACCACGTGCCCGTGCTCGAGGAGCAGGCGCGCGCGAAGTTCGCCGATGTACTGGGTGAACTCGACTGATAGCTATGGCCGCGAGAGGGCCGCAGAGCACTTCCTCGAACCGGAAATGCTCTGCGGCCCTTCGTCGCTGCGTACCGCGCTAGATCGCGAGCACACCGGCTTTCTCCAGTGCGCTGATCTCCGAATCGCCGAGCGCGAGCACCTCGCGCAGGACATCGGGGCCGTCCCCGCCCAATCGCGCGGCCGGTCCGGTCCGCAGGTGGACGCCGTCGTAGGAGGCGGGTGCGGCAGCAGCCAGATACTCGCCGATCCGCGGTTGTGTCAGTTGGGCGAACAGCGGATTGGTGTCCAGATCCCCGGATCGGACCACCTGCTCGAAGCTGCGGTATCGCTCGTGCAGCACCGAGGACGCGGCCAGTTCCCGGCCGACGTGGTCGGCGCTGTGCGTGCGGAACCAGCGCGCGAACAGCGCGGTCAGCACGTCCCGATGCTCGTAGCGGTCGGTTTCGCGGCCGAAGTCGGCGCCCAGGGCCGACTCCACCGCGGCGACGAGCTGCTCGGTTCCGGTGACGGCCATCAGGTCCCGGAAATGGCGCGAGGTCAGCGCGACGACCATGAAGCGTTCGCCGTCGGCGGTGAGGAAATCGGTTCCGTACGTTCCGTATACGGCGTTGCCGGTGGCGGGCCGACCGCTGCCGTTGAGCTGCACCTCGGTGAGGTAACCGAGTGCGCCCGCCGTCGCGAGGGCGACATCCTCGAGCGGTAACACGATCCGCGAACCGGCCCCGGTGAGTGCGCGGCGATGGACGGCGGCGGTGACCGCGAGCGCGGCATGCAGGCCCGCCGCGACGTCCCATGCGGGCAGGACGTGGTTCACCACGCCGCTGTGCTCCAGCGGGCCGGTGATCTGCGGGAATCCCAGCGCGGCGTTGACGGTGTAGTCCACGGCCGGGCGGCCGTCGTGCCGGCCGAGCAGTTCCAGCGTGATGACGTCCGAGCGAAGCGCGGACAGTGTTTCGTGGCTGAGCCAGTCTCGTCCGCCCGCATTGGTCACCAGGATCCCGCCGCCGTCGCCGGGAGCGGTGATCAGGCGTTGCACGATGTCGCGCCCCGAGTCGCTGCGCAGATCCAGCGCCAGCGATCGTTTGCCGCGGTTGAGTCCGGTCCAGTAGATCGATTCCCCGGTGGCGGTCAGTGGCCACCGGTCGATGTCTGCGGCGCCGCCGAGCGGGTCGATGCGAATGACCTCCGCGCCCAGCTGGCACAGCGTGAGTCCGCACAGGGGAGAGGCGACGAAGCTCGAGATCTCGACGATGCGAAGTCCGGCGAGGGGACGACCATCCGTGCGGTTCGTGGGGGGCATCCAGGAATCCTCCGGTAGATGCTCGGAGTGAGCAAGGGTGGATAATTGATTATAATAGTGCGAACTATAGCATTTGACAGCATGATTCTTTGGCGCAATACTGCGACCATGGCAAGCACTTCGGCAGTGAGCCCGGAAGATTTCGCTGACATCCTGGCGCAGACTCGCGAGTTCATCCGCAAACAAGTGGTGCCGCGCGAACAGGAGATCGCGGATACCGACAGCATCCCCGCGGACATCCGCGCGAACGCGGCGGCGATGGGTCTGTTCGGTTACGCGATCCCGCAGGAGTGGGGCGGGCTCGGACTCGACCTCACCCAGGACGTCGAGCTGGCAATGGAATTCGGCTACACGTCGTTGTCGCTGCGGTCGATGTTCGGCACCAACAACGGCATCGCGGGGCAGGTGCTGGTGGGGTTCGGCACCGATGAGCAGAAGGCGCGGTGGCTCGAGGGTATCGCCTCCGGCGCCGTCGTGGCCTCGTTCGCGCTCACCGAGCCCGGGGCGGGATCCAATCCGGCCGGGTTGCGGACCAGGGCGGTTCGTGACGGCGACGATTGGGTCATCAACGGTCAGAAGCGTTTCATCACCAATGCTCCGCTGGCGGACCTGTTCATCGTGTTCGCTCGGACCCGGCCCGCCGACGAGAACGGCACCGGGATCGCGGTCTTCCTCGTGCCCGCCGATACGCCGGGAGTCGAGGTCGGCCCCAAGGATCGCAAGATGGGGCAGGAGGGAGCCTGGACCGCCGACGTTCATTTCACCGACGTCCGAGTTCCCGGCGCGGCGCTCGTGGGTGGTAGCGAGGATGTCGGCTACCGCGCCGCGATGACCTCCCTGGCCCGCGGCCGCGTGCACATCGCGGCATTGTCGGTGGGTACGGCGCAGCGCGCCCTCGACGAGGCGAGTACCTACGCCGCGACCGCGACCCAGGGTGGCACTCCGATCGGGGACTTCCAGTTGGTGCAGGCGATGATCGCCGATATCGCGACCGGCGTCATGGCGGGTCGGGCGATGGTGCGTGAGGTCGCGGCCCGTTACGTCTCCGGGGAGGACCGGCGGATCGGCCCGTCCGCGGCCAAGCTGTTCTGCACCGAGATGGTCGGCCGCGCAGCCGATCTCGCCGTGCAGGTGCACGGCGGGTCGGGATATCTGCGTGAGGTTCCGGTCGAACGGATCTACCGGGATGTGCGCCTGCTGCGGCTCTACGAAGGCACCAGCGAGATTCAGCGCCTGATCATCGGCGCCGGTTTGGTGAACGCCGCGAGGAAAGCGGCGGGCGCAGCGCGCTGAGGCGGTTGCCGTCGGTCGAATCGGATTCACGGACGAACAGGAGTGGTAGTGGGACTACTGGATGGCAGGGTCGCCGTCGTGACGGGAGCCGCGCAGGGGATCGGCCTCGAGATCGCGCGGACCTTCGTGCGCGAGGGCGCCCGGGTCGTGCTCGCGGACGTCAACGACGATGCGGGTGCGAAGGCGGAGGCCGAACTCGGTGGCGCGGGTGTCGCCCGATATGTGCGCTGCGATGTCCGGGACAGCGCCGTCGTGGAGGCGGCCGTCGATGTCGCCGAGGACGTCTTCGGACCGCTCGGGGTGTTCGTCAACAACGCGGGTATGACGCGGGATTCGACGATGCGCAAGATGAGCGAGCAGGATTTCGACGACGTCATCGCCGTGCACCTCAAGGGCGCGTGGAACGGCACCCGGTCGGCCGCGAACCGGATGCGCGAGCGCGGCGCGGGCGCGATCGTCAACATCTCCTCGATCTCGGGCAAGGTCGGCATGCTCGGGCAGACCAACTACTCGGCGGCCAAAGCCGGGATCGTCGGTCTGACCAAGGCTGCCGCGAAGGAGGTCGCCTTCAAAGGCGTCCGCGTCAACGCGGTGCAGCCGGGTCTGGTGCGCACGCCGATGACCGAGGCGATGCCCGAGCGCATCTGGGAGCAGAAGATGGCCGATATCCCGATGGGTCGCGCCGGTGAGCCGAGCGAGATCGCCTCGGTGGTGTTGTTCCTGGCCAGCGACCTGTCGAGCTATATGACGGGCACTGTGCTCGAGGTGACCGGTGGCCGTCTGATGTGACGGGCCGAATCCCTTGGCTTAATTCATGACTATCATTATGGTGATCTACGACAGGATTTCGCATCGGTGCGACGTGGACGCGGTCCGCTCCGTTCGATGCATTCACGGCTGAGGAGCGGAGATGTCCGACAACACACCAGGTACGCAGGCTTCCGGCGGGAGCCGCCTGCGCTGCAACGAATGCGGCTCCGAGGCGATCGTCACCACCGCGGGCGGGTCCTCGCTGACCTGCTGCGGCGTCCCCCTCGAGATCACCTTCGCCGGCAGCTGACCGGAGAGAGAACACCACGATGAACGAGATCGGTAAGCGCTACACCTGCGCCACCTGCCAGACCCAGGTCATCTGCGTCAAGAAGGGTGCGGGCCGCTTCAGCTGCCACGCAGCCCCCATGGAACTACTCACCGCCAAGCCCCTGCCGTCCTCGGACTAGGACTTCGGCCGGAGCCGAAATTCTTTGTGCCGCAACACCGTCGACAGTGCGCGAACGCGCCGGACCGGTGCGGCACTCGCGTAACAGAAGGAGTGTTCAGATGGCTGGTCCACTCGACGGACTCGTCGTGATCGATGCGAGCTGGGGTATGCCGGCGGCCATCTCGACGATGATGCTGGCCGACTACGGCGCCCGCGTCGTCAAACTCGAGCGCCCCGGCGGCCCGGTCGACGCGGATTCGGCCCTGCGCAAGTCGACCGACCGGGGCAAGTGGAGTGTCGAGGCGGACCTGGACACCCCCGAGGGACGAGCGGTCGCCGAACAACTCCTGGCCGGTGCGGACGTCTTCGTCGAATCCTTCGGCACGGGCCGGGCCGAAGCGCTCGGTCTCGGCTACGACCGGATCCACGAGCTGTTCCCCGAACTGGTGTACTGCTCGGTCACCGGCTACGGCAACGACGGCCCGCTCGCGGGACGCCCCGGCTACGAGGCGCTGCTCAACGCGCGCCTGGGTCAGATGGCCGAGCAGGGCGGTCACCGTGACGGCCCGATCTTCATGGGCCACCCGACCGTCTCCTACGGCACCGCATTCATCACCACGATCGGAATCCTCGCCGCGCTGCGGGCCCGCAAGCTCAACGGCGCAGGTCAGAAGGTAGACACCTCGCTGCTCGACGGGATGCTCGCGATCTCGTCGATGAACTGGTGGTGGAACGAGAAGGACATCTCCTACCTCGCCCGCAGTGGAAACCAGAAGGGTTTCGGCAACAAACGGCTGATCACCGACCCTTTCCAGTGCGCGGACGGGAAGTGGTTGATCCCGCACACCGGCGGGCCCGGCTCCTACAAGCGAATGATGGACCTGCTGGGCTTCGGCGAGCAGACCCGGACGATCGCCGGTCCGGAGATGGCGGTTCCGCTCGACGACGTGGAACTCGACATCGCCCGGAACAAGGTGCCGCAGGCATTCCGCTCGCGTCCCCGCGACGAATGGCTCGAGCTGTTCCACGCCGCGGACATCGCGGCGTTGCCCGTGCTGCACCCCGAGGAGACCTTCGCCGACGACCAGGTGATCTTCGCCGAGGTCGCGATCGAACTCCCCGATGCCGAACACGGCACGCTGCGGCAGATCGGCCCGGTGATCCGCTTCGAGAAGTCCTCGCCCGCGACGCCCGAACCGGCCCCCGGCGTCGGCGCGCACAACGAGCGCATCGGCGAGATCACCCGATCGCCGCTGTGGGCGCCCGCGCCGGTGGACGAGGCGATCGGCGCACCGCTGCAGGGCGTGAAGATTCTGGACTTCAGTTCCTACTTCGCGACCGGGTTCGGCGCACGCCTGCTCTCGGATCTGGGCGCCGACGTGATCAAGATCGAGCCGCTGGTCGGTGATCAGATGCGCCCGCTCGGCGACCTGTTCGAGGCCGCCAACCGCGGCAAGCGCAATATCGCCCTGGACCTGCGCACCGCCGAGGGACAGGAGATCGCGCACCGACTGGTCGCCGAGGCCGATGTGGTGATGCAGAACTATCGTCCCGGCAAGGCCGAGAAGATCGGCCTGGGGTACGAGCAGCTGCGGTCGATCAACCCGGACCTGATCTACGCCTACCTCCCCGGATTCGGCTCGAGCGGACCGAAGTCGATGTTGAAATCCTTCGCTCCGCTGGTGTCGGGACTGGTGGGTCTGAACTTCGAGGGCGCGGGCGCCGGCAATGCGCCGATCCGCCGCGTGATCGGCAACGAGGATCTCTACAACGGATTCCTCGGCGCCGTCACGGTCCTGCTGGCGCTGCACCATCGCGCGAACACCGGTGCCGGGCAGTATGTCGAGAGCCCGCAACTGCATTCGAGTCTGTTCGTGATCAGCGAGCACTCGGCCACTCCGGAAGGCGTCGCGGTGCCCGCACATCAGCTCGACTCGCAGCAGATGGGCCTGTCCCCGCTCTACCGCCTGTACCGCACCGCCGACGGCTGGATCGCGATCGCGGTATTCGGTGACGCCGCCTTCGGCAGGCTGGCCTCGGCGCTGGACCTGGCCGATCTCGCCGCCGAGGAACGCTTCACGAGCACCGCGGCCCGCGCCGCGAACGCGGACGCACTCGCGGATCTGCTCACCGCCCGATTCGCGGAACTGGACAGCGCGCAAGCATTCACGCTGCTCGACGGCAATCGGGTCCCCGCCGAGATCCCGCTGGACTACCCGATCATGCCGGAGCTGCTGTGGGAGGAGTGGGCCGTCGAGTCGGGGCGGGTGGTCGAACATCACCATCCCGAATACGGCTGGTCACGGGAGGTCGGCATGGTGATCCACCTGTCCGAGACGCCGGGCCGGTTCAAGGGCGGCAGTCCGCGGCTGGGCCAGGATTCGGCCGACATTCTCGGCGAACTCGGCTATTCCGCCGACCGGGTCGCCACCCTAATGGAGACCGTGTGCGCTCTATCCACGGTCGCGGTAGCTGCGGCGAAGGAAGCCTGAACCATGGACATCACCTATCCCGCAGCGGCGGAGACCTATCGCACCGAGGTCCGCGCGCTGCTCGAGTCCGAACTGCCCGGGGACTGGCGAGGCATCGGCGCCCTGCCCGCCGCCGAACAGGAAGAGTTCCTGAAGAGTTGGCGAAAGGTCCTGTCCGACAACGATCTTCTCGCGGTGTCGTGGCCGCGGGAGTTCGGCGGCGCCGGTCTGTCGAGCATCGAACAGGTCGTGCTGAACGAGGAGCTCATGCGACTCGGCGTGCCGGACGGCACCGAGAACGACACCCTGGGCATCGAACTGCTCGGCAACACCCTCACCGTGCTGGGCACCGAGGAGCAGAAGGAGTACTTCCTGCCGCGCATGCTGTCCGGGGAACACGTGTGGTGCCAAGGTTATTCGGAGCCCGAGGCGGGCTCCGATCTGGCCGGGATGCGTACCCGCGCCGTCCTGGACGGCGACGAGTGGGTGATCAACGGTCAGAAGACGTGGACGTCGCAGGGGCACAACGCGAACTGGATCTTCGTGATCGCGCGCACCGATCCGACGGTGGCCAAGCACAAGGGATTGTCGTTCCTGCTGGTGCCCATGGATCAGCCGGGCGTGGAGGTGCGGCCGATCGTCAACGCGGCCGGTTACGTCGCCTTCAGCGAGGTGTTCTTCACCGATGCGCGAACCCCGGCGTCGCATGTGCTCGGCGGTGTGGGCGGCGGCTGGAAAACCGCCAATACGCTGCTGGGCTTCGAGCGCGGCGTGCGCGCCACCACCGATGCGGTCCGCTTCGGCCGTGAGGTGGAGCGATTGATCGAACTCGCCCGCGAACGCGGCCTGACCACCGACCCGCGGATCCGCGCCGAACTGGCGTGGTGCTGGTCTCGGGTGCAGACCATGCGTTTTCGCGGATATCGCGCCCTGACCAAACTGCTCAACGGCGGCTCGTACGGCGTGGACGGGTCGTTCTCGAAGGTGATCTGGAGCGAATTCTTCCAGCGACTCACCGAGGTAGGCATGGACGTGCTCGGCCTCGAGGCGCTCACCCCGACCGGCGGCGGCAACGACGGCATCCTGGTGACGCCCAACCCGGGCACGGACAATTCGTCGCGCTGCTGGACCGACATCGCGCTGTATGCCCGCGCCGCCACCATCTACGGCGGCAGTTCGCAGATCCAGCGCAACATCATCGGCGAGCAGTTGCTCGGGCTGCCGAAGGAACCCCGCCTCGACGGCGGCCCCTTCCAGGACATCGGCCGCCGTCGCAGCGCCTGATTCGATACTTCGCCGCAGCCACGGCGAAACGGAAGAACGGAAGACAACCGTGTACTTCGCATTCGACGAAGACCAGGAGGAGTTTCGGAGTTCGCTTCGCCGTCTCCTGACCGAACGTGCCCCCATGACCCGCGTGCGGGAGATCGTCGCGAGTGACGGCCACGATGCCGACACCTGGCGGCTGCTGGCCTCGAATATGGGCGTTCCGGGTCTGCACGTCGCGGAGAAGTTCGGCGGCGGCGGGTTCAGCTTCCTCGAAACCGTGATCGTGGCACAGGAATTGGGGCGTGCCCTCACACCGGTGCCGATGGTCACCACCACCGGGGCGATCGAAGCCGTGCTGCGGCTCGGGTCCGATGCGCAGCACCGTGAACTGCTGCCGAAACTGTTGGACGGCAGTGTGATCGGCGCGTTGGCGCTGAGCGGATCGGACGACACCGCGGTCGGCTCCGTGCGGGTGCGCGCGACGGGTGATCGATCGGCTCCCACGCTGACGGGCCGACTCGACTACGTCGCCTTCGGGCATGTGGCCGATCTGCTGGTGGTTCCGGCGCTGGTCCCGGCCGGTGACGAGGTGGCGCTGTATGTGCTCGACGCGCGCGCGAGCGGTGTAAGCATCACGGCGCGAACATCTTTGGATCCGACTCGTCCGGTGGCGACGGTCGAACTTGCCGACGCGCAGGCCCGGATCCTGGGAGCCGACCCGGACGCGATCGGCCGCGTGGTGAACCTCGTGCGCACCCTGCTCGCGAACGAGGCGCTCGGGGCCAGCGAGGCCGTGCTCGAGATGGCCGTGAACTACGCGAAGCAGCGCGTCCAGTTCAACCGTCCGATCGGATCCTTCCAGGCGATCAAGCACAAGTGCGCCGATATGGCCATCGCGATCGATTCCGCGCAGGCGACGGTCATGTACGCCTCGATGTGCGCGAACGAGGACAACGACGAATTCCCCCGGGTCGCGGTGATGGCCAAGGCGCAGGCGTCGGAATGCCTGACTCTCTGTGCGGCACAGAACATTCAGGTGCACGGCGGGATCGGGTTCACCTGGGAGGCGGAACCGCATCTGTACTTCCGTCGCGCGAAGGCGACCGAACCGATCCTCGGCAACAACGCGCATCACACCGAACTGCTGGCCGAACTCGTCGGAATCTGACCGGGGGCGCGGTCCGGCTACCGCTCGTGGACGACTCGTCCACCGATGAGCGTGCAGCGGACCGCGTCACTACTCGGCTGCGAATACACCTCCGCGATCGGCCGGTCCATGAGTACCAGATCGGCCGCCGCGCCGGGTACGACGGTGCGCGCCCGGCCACCCGGATCGAACAGCGGCGCAAGGTAGCACCCGAGAGCCTCGGATGCCCGCAGTGTCTCCCCGGCCCCGACCAGGACGCCGTCGGGAGCGCGACGCACGGTGGCCGCGGCGATCACCTGCCAGGGATCGGCGGGCCCGTAGGGGGCATCGCTCGAAAGGGCAAGGCCCACACCGGCATCGCACAGACTCCGGCAGCGGTAGAGATCCGGCAGATCGCGGGACTCGACCCGGCGCAGATAGTCGTCGCCGCGGTCGGCGATGAAACCGGGCTGGGTCACCACGGTGATTCCGAGGCGTCGCAGCACCTCGATGGACTCCGCCGGAATCAGCGCACCGTGTTCGATCCGATCGCCCGGGATCGACCCGGTGGCATCGAATACGGCGAGCAGGATGAGCAGCGCCTCCCGGCTGACGCAGTGCACCGCGACCGGGCGGCGCAGCGAATGTGCTTGCCGGACAGTGGCTTCCAGGGTTTCGATATCGGGCAGGTCGGAATCGGCGATGACGATCTTGTACGGCCCGGTCGTGACGGCGGGATCGCCGGGGTGACCGAGCGGAACGCCCAGCAGGCTCAGCCGCTGCGGAATCGCCCCCGAGGCCGCCGCGTCGATCAGGCCGGTGAGCGATTCCGCGCTCAGATCCGGTGTGGCATCGGTGATTCCGGTGATCCCGAACCGGGCCAGCCGCATACCCACCGGCGTGAGATCGGGCGGTCCGGTGTCGGGCAATCGCGTTCGGAGCCAGGTGTCCGCCCGCCAGATGCGGCCGGTGGCGCGACCGTCGGCATCGCGCTCCACCCCGTGTTCCGTCGCCGAATCCAGGTCGACGAGGCGGGCCGCGGCCGAGTTGAGCGTCCACATCGCGCCGCTGCGATGTTGAATGCGAACCGGCCGTTCGCGTTGCAGCGCATCGAGTGTCGTCGAATCGAGCATCCCGGCGACGGTCTCGACGTAGCCGACCCCGCGGATCCAACCGTCACCCGGGGCCGCGGCCAGCGCCTCGGTGAGTTCGCCGGCCGTGTGGACTCGGGGTGGACCGCAGCGGACGGAGTTCGCGTCGGCGGCCATCGCGTGCAGATGCAGATGGTGATCGTGCAGGCCCGGCAGGAGCGCTCCGCCGTCGGCGTCGAGAACGCGGATCCCGGGTGTCGCCGGTGCCGTTCCGACCGCGGCGATGAGCCCGTCCCGGACCAGTACGTCGGTGCGCGTCCCGGAAACCTCGGCATCGCGAATCAGCAACTCCGTCATACCGATTGCCTGCGCAGCCGGGCCAGCACCGCGTCGGTGTCGCGGCCGCTGGGCGGCGCCTCGCCGGTCGTCTCCCGGCGGCTCGGCGCGAGGATCCGCGCTTCGTCGATCGGCTCGGTGACCGACGCGGGATCCAGCGTCGCGGCCACGACCGAGGACATCGCGACATCCCACAGCTTGCCGGAGCCGTCGGCGGGGGCCGACATCGCCAGGACCGCCGCGGTCAGTCCGGTCAGGGGGTCGGCGATCGCGTCGCCCACGAAAACCGGTGTGCCGTCATCGGTGTGGGCGACGAGTCCGGCGCAGGCGGCGATGTCGTCGCCGAATCCGATACGGTTGGATGCCCGGCCGTGCGCCGTGATCGAGATCCAGGTTCCGCCGGACTCGGCGAAACCCTCTGCGTCGAGCCCGAATCCGGCGAGTGCCCGGGGGCGCGAGGCCTCGATCACGATATCCGCGGAGGCGACGAGGTCGGCGAGTGCGCTGCGCCGTTCGCGGTCGCCGGGATCCAGGACGACCGATTCGTGACCCGCGTGCAGCAGGCGATAGAAGTCCGGATTCCCGCGACGCGCACCGTCGGGTCGCGTGGGCGTCTCGACCTTGATGACGTGCGCTCCCGCCAGACCGAGGATGTGTGCACACAGCGGTCCCGCCCACAGCGCACTGAAGTCGACCACTCGCAGCCCGTTCACCGGGCGCGGCTGTAGCGGTTGTGGCGTGGTTGTCTCCACCGGGGCAACGGGCCCTGCGGCCACTCCGAGAAGTTCTGCCCGCTCGGCCAATTCGGCCCCGGTGTGCGTGCGCAGCCAGCTCGACACATCGGGCGATGGATCGTCGCCGACTTCCCGGCAGACGAGTGCGCCGAGCAGGACGGGATCATCGGGGCGGGCGCAGCTGACCGCGGCCCAGCCGTCGGCGGTGGGCAGCAGGCGGCAGTGCCCGCCCGCCGAGGTGCTCCCGCCGCGTCCGAAGCCGGTGAACGCGGCGCGTTCGGAGAGCAACCGGGCCCCGTCGAGCCGGACCCGGCCGCCGGTCGCCGCGGCGATCCGGTCGGTCTGCCGCCGCGCGACGGTCGCCGCTGAGCCGGGAGGAATCAGCGGTGGACCGTCGGCGTGTCCGGTCAGCAGCGGCACACCGCTCTCGGCCCAGTCGCGCACGCGATGCGACAGATCTCCCGAGGCGCCGGACACCCCGCCGATCCTACACGGTGCTAATAATCATGCGCAGGAATTATCCGGAGATGTCGGGTCAGAAGGCGCTGCGGCCGCCGTCGACGGTGTAGATGCCGCCGGTGACCCAGTCGGCCTCGTCGCTGGCCAGGAACAGCGCGATCGAGGCCAGATCCTCCGGGGTGCCCAGGCGACGCAGCGGAAAGCGTGCGGCGGCATCGGCGTCGAGGGCGGCCTGGTCCGCATCCGGTGCGGCCGCGCCGCGGTCGACGCGCGACTGATACACCAGCGGGGTCGGGATGGTGCCGGGGCAGATCGCGTTGACGCGCACGTTGTCCGGTCCGTACGTGACGGCCATCTGCTTGGTCATCGCGATGACTCCGCCCTTGGCCGCGGCGTAGGGGAAGATCGCGGGCAGTCCGATCAGCCCGCCCATGCTGGCCTGGTTGATGATCGATCCGGTCCGGCGTTCGATCAGATGGGGCAGTGCGTATTTCGAGGTGAGCCAGACGCCCTTGAGGTTGACCGCGATGACCCGGTCCCACTCCTGCTCGGTGGTGTCCGCGGCGTTGCCGGCGCCGTTGATCCCGGCGTTCGCGAATACGACGTCGAGCTGACCGAACTCCGCCAGAACTTCGGCGATCATCCGCTGTGCGTCGGCGTCGGCGGTGATGTTCGCGGTGACAGGCAGCGCGCGCCCGCCCGCCGCGACGATCTGCTCGGCGGCCGAGGTCGCCGCCGCGCTGTCGAGGTCGACGACGGCGACGGCCGCTCCCTCGCTCGCGAAGCGAACCGCCGAGGCCAGACCGAGGCCCGATCCCGCGCCGGTGATCAAGGCGACCTTGTCGGCCAGACGTCCGTTGGTGCTCATGGTGCTACCTCTCGACAGTGATGGAATCAGGTGGCAAAGTCTCTATAAATGTTTATCATGATTGACATTTTCTTTCACCTGGCTGACGATGGCCGTACCAATCCTTACGGGCTCGGTGAGCCCGCGACATGACGAGGGCATCGGGCGTGAGCTACTACCTGAACGACGAAGAGACTCTCCTGGTGGGGACGGTGCGCGAGCGCGGCCGGATGCCGCTGTCCGGCGCGATGGGAGGTCTGTGATCGCGATGGGTACCTCGACACGTGCAGCGCTGGTGGCCCCCGTCCGCACCGCGGTCGGACGCTTCGGTGGCGCGCTGAAGGATGTGCCCGCGGCAACTCTGGCGAAAACGGTTCTGGCCGAGACGGTCTCGCGTTCGGGAATCGATCCCGAGCGGATCGACGACGTCGCGATGGGGCAGTCCTACGCGAATTCGGAGGCCCCCTGTATCGGCCGGTGGGCGGCCCTGGACGCGGGCCTGCCCATCTCGGTGGCCGGATTGCAGACCGACCGCCGCTGCGGGACCGGACTACAGGCGGTGGTGACCGCCGCGATGATGGTGCAGACCGGGGCCGCGGATGTCGTCGTGGCCGGTGGCGTGGAGTCGATGAGCAGTATCGAGCACTACACGACCGGGGCTCGCTGGGGTACGCGTGCCGGTGGTCTGCAACTGTTCGACCGCCTCGATCGTGGGCGGGAACGTTCGCAGCCGGAATGGCGTTTCGGCCCGATCAGCGGAATGATCGAAACCGCCGAGAACGTCGCTGCCCGTTACGAGATCACTCGCGCGGAGTCCGACATCCTCGCCGCGGAAAGTCACCGCCGCGCCCACGAGGCATGGGAGACAGGACGATTCGATGCCGAGGTCGTTCCCGTCGAGGTCACCGACCGCAAGGGTAACGTGACGAAATTCGTTCGCGACGAAGGGATCCGGCCGGACACCACCCCCGAATCGCTCGCGAAGCTGCGAGCGGTCACGCCCGGCGGAGTGGTGACCGCGGGCAATGCGAGCCAGCAGAACGATGCCGCGGCAGCGGTGCTCGTCGTCGCCGAGGACCGCCTGGACGAGCTGGGACTCGAGCCGATCGGCTTCCTCGACGGCTGGACCGCCGCCGGATGCGATCCGGCGCTGATGGGCCTCGGACCGGTGGCCGCCGTGGAGAAACTGTTCGCGCGCAACGGATACGGCTTCGACGACTTCGAATTGGTCGAGCTGAACGAGGCATTCGCCTGCCAGGTGCTCGGCGTGCTGCGCGGCTGGGGCTGGGACGACCGGGACAGGTTGAACGTCAACGGTTCCGGAATCTCGCTCGGCCACCCGATCGGCGCGACCGGTGTGCGCATGCTGACCACGGCGTTGTACGAGTTGCAGCGCCGCGGCGGCGGTCGCGCACTGCTGACGATGTGCATCGGCGGCGGTCAGGGCATGGCCGCCGCGATCACCTCGGTCTGAGGCATCACCCGGTCGGCCGTCGGTATTGCGGCGAGTTGGGAGAAGGGCATGAGGACAGAGCAATTCGCGCGGGCGGTCGTCCATGGCTGACCGTAGTGCGATCGTCACCGGCGGTGCGAGCGGGATCGGGGCCGCATGTGCCGAGCGGCTGGCCGCCGACGGGTTCCGTGTGCTGGTCGCGGATGTGCAGGACGAGCTCGGACGGATGGTCGCTCAGCGGATCGGCGGCGAGTTCGTACGCACCGATGTGACCCGCGAGGACGATATCGAGGCGTTGGTCGACCGCGCCGGATCGCTCGACGTATTCTTCGCCAACGCAGGTGTTTTCGGCGCGCTGGGGCCGATCGAGCAGACCGTCGCCGACGACGCGGATCGCACGATCGCGGTCAACCTGCGCGGGACGTTGCTGTGCCTCAAGCACGCGGTGCGCGTCATGCGGCCGCGCGGGCGGGGGTCGATCATCGTCACGGCCAGTCCTGGCGGGATCGTCGGCGGAGTCGGCCCGCACGTCTACAGCGCGACCAAGGCCGGTGTCGCCGGGCTCGTGCGGTCGGTCGCCGCCGAGGTGCGCGAGTACGGCATTCGCGTCAATTCCGTTGTGCCCGGGGCGATCGTCTCACCGATGACCGCGGCCGTGCTCGCCGACGACCCCGCCGATCTCGACGCGGCGGCGCGGGCGATGGCGCCCAGCCCCCTGGTCGGGCGGCCGGGCGCTCCCGGGGACGTGGCCGGAGCGGTCTCGTTCCTGGCGAGTGCGGACTCCGCATTCGTCACCGGCAGTGAGCTGTTCGCCGATGCGGGCTATACCAACGCCCCGGGCCCGGCGAGCTTCGCCAAGGGAAAGTTCGCCGGGCACTGAGGACGTGCGGCCGGGGCTCAGTGGTCCCGGCTGAACACGAACGCGGTCGATTTCGCCAGTCCGTTGGAGACGGTCACCAGAGCCCGGGATGCGTTGGGCACCTGGCGTTCTCCGCCCCGTCCGGTCACCTGTAGGACCGCCTCGGCGAGATGGGTCATACCGTGCAGGCGGCCCTCACCGAGCGCGCCGCCGCCGGTGTTGACCGGCAGCTTGCCGGTCAACGCGGTGTGTCCGTCGCGCGCGAACGGCACGGCCTCGCCGCGGTCGACGAAACCCATCCCCTCCAGCCAGGTGTACACGAAAACGCTGAAGCCGTCGTACAACTGGGCGTTGTCGATATCCGCCGGGCCGAGGCCGCTGGTGCGCCACAGCGTCCGTGCGATCTGCTCCGAGCCCTCGAGGAGATCTTCCAGCGTCATCACCGCACCGGTCGGCGCGGCGTGCGTTCCCGCGGCGAATCCGGTGAGCAGTGCCGGTGGCTGCCGCAGATCCCGGGCCCGCTCCGTGGAGGTGAGCAGGAGCGCCACCGCACCGTCGACGGGCAGGTCGCAGTCCAGGATGGACATCGGGTCGGCGATCATCCGGGCGTTCAGATAGTCCGAGGTGGTCAGGGGCTTCCCGCGCCAGTACGCATTCGGGTTCTTCTGCGCGTTGTCGCGGTTGGCCACGATGAACGGACTCAGGTCCGCGCGGGTCAGGCCGTTCAGATCGAGGTATCGGCGCAGCACGGTCGCGGCCCACGCGGGCGGCATGCTGAAGCCGAACGGGGCCTGGAACTGGTCCGGTCCCGCGGCGATCGTGTTGTCGTAGTTGATGTATCGCCCTGTGGGCACATGCAGCGAACGGTAGACGATCGCGTGCGTGCACACCCCGGAGTGGATCGCCATCGCGGCGTCCATCAGGCTCTGCGTCACCATGCCGTTGGTGGATCCGGTCCAGGTGATCTGCGACTCGAGGCCGAGCAGTTCCGGCAGGTAGTACGGCGTGACGACGTCGATGCCCTCGCCGGTGCCCTTCGTCCCGCCGTAGCGCGGCATCGACGGGGAGGTGGCGATCCCGTCCACATCGGCGCGGGTGAGGCCCGCGTCGGCGAGTGCGCGATCGCACGCCTCGACGGTGAGCGCCGCGAGCGTGCGAGGCAACCGCCGGCCGAGTTCGCTGTATCCGACCCCTGCGACGGCGACCTTGTCCCGCAGCTCCCACATATCTTTCACACTTCCGCCAGCCGGAACTGCGGGAGTACGCAGTCCTGGGAGATCTCTTCGAATTCCACGTCGACGACGGCGCCGATCCGCACGTCGTCCGGTCCTGCGCCGAGCAGGTTGGCCACCATCAGCAGTCCGGGTTGTTCCACCAGTTCCACCACGACGACCACGAGCGGCACCAGCCCGGCGAACCCGGGGCCGGGCGCCTCGTCCAGCACCGTGTAGCTGTACACGACGCCGCGGCCCGAGACCGGCTCGTAGGCCAGTTCCGCGCCGCCGCAGGCGGGACAGGTCAGGCTCGGCGCGTGGTTGAAACGCGAACAGGCGGCGCAGCGCTGAATACTGAGCGTGCGCGCCCGGACGCTGTCCCAGAATCCCTCGGTCACATCGTCGGGGAAGGGGATCGGGCGGCTGGCCGTTGTCATCTCACATCTTCCACATCACTGGTGCGGCAAGCACTTTGGCGTAGTTCTTCTGGGTGTAGGCGGCCAGCGCCTGCATCTGCGTGGCCATCAGTTCCTCGGCGCGGTCGGCATCGTGTTCGGAGATCGCGGTGGCGATCTCGGACTGGATGTCGACGGTCAGCCGCCGCTGCTTCGGCGGGTACTCGATGCCGACCGCGGCCCCGTCGAGAATGTCGAACAGCGCATTGAACAGCGCCGCGAAGATGAGGTTGCCGGAGCCTTCGGCCACGGTGGCGTGGAAGCGCCGCGTCTGGCTCAGGAATCCCGCGTGGTCGTCGAGGTTCTGTCGTTCGAGTTCGACGATCTCGAACAGTTTCGCGACATCCTCCTCGCTCATCCGTTGGGCGGCGAGCCGGGCCATATGCGGTTCCAGCGCGGCGCGGGTCTCGATCACGGTCTGGAAGGGCGCTTGCTGGAACTGCAACAGCAGGCTCAGCGAGGTGGCCAGTGCGGAGCTGTCCGGTTGCTGCACGATCGGTCCGCCGCTGGGGCCGGGCTTGAGCGTGATGACGCCCTGCAATTCGAGAAACCGCAACGATTCTCGCAGCGTCCCGCGCCCGACGTCGTAGTCCTCGAGCATCGCTTTCTCCGGGGGCAGCCGGTCTCCGACCTGGTTCCCTCGGGCGTTGATGTCCTCGACGATGCGCTGTGCCACGAGCAGCGCGGTCTTCTTCGGTCGTTCCAAAGCGGTCATAATCGTTCTCCCCTGGGTGGCGCTCTTGTGCTTGCAGCTCTCACACCCTACATTCAATGCTATTCATGTGTATAGATTGGCGTGGAATTCTCCGCGTGTCACGTCCCGGGTCCTCGTCCGTCGGACGCTCGGTTTCTCCCCCGGATGAAAGTAGGAAGCATGCTGGGCGACAAGCGAATTCTCGTCACCGGAGCGGCCCGGGGAATGGGCCGCGAGCTCGCGCTCGAGGCGGCCAGGCAGGGCGCGAGCCGAATCGGTATCACCGATGTCGACGACGCCGAGCTGGCGGTGACGGCCTCGCTCGTCGCCGAATCGGGCGCACAGGTCCGGCACCTGCGCGCGGACCTGCGTTCGACGTCCGAGATCCGGGACGTGGTGGCGGACTTCGCCGGTTGGGCCGGTGGTCTGGACACGCTGTTCAACAATGCGGGCGTGCTGGATCACATGTTCACCGACGCGGACCGGACCGGGCTGGAAACGCTCGAGGAAGAGGCGTGGGACGCGGTGATGGACATCAATCTCAAGGCGATGTGGTCGGCGATCAAGTTCGCGGCTCCGCATCTGCGCGCCTCCGAGCGAGGGCCTTCGGTGGTCAATGCCGCATCGGTCGCGGGTCTGGCGGGTACACACATGCCCGCCTACGGAGTGTCGAAGGCCGCGGTGATCCAGCTGACCAAGGTGGCGGCGGTGAACCTGGCCCCGCACGTCCGGGTGAACTGCTATTGCCCGGGGGCGATTCGCACGCCGATGAGTGACGCGCATCTGGCTGCCGCGACGGACAAATTCGCCCGAGCGCGATCGATGTACGGAACGCACTTGATTCCCCGGCTCGGCCTGCCGGTCGAGGTGGCGCGAACGGCGTGCTTCCTGGCGAGCGACGAGGCATCGTTCCTGACCGGCGTCGCCGTTCCGGTCGACGGCGGGACGATGGCCTGGCGCGGCGTGCACGACGTGGTCGCGATCGATTGAGCGTTGTGCCGCAACCGAATCGCGATCGGGAGGACCGTCGATGAGTGGCGAGGAATTGGCCGAACTGCGCGAACGGGTACGTCGGCTGGAAGCGGCCGAGATCGCCCGCGAGCACCTGCACGCCTATGCGCGGATCCTCGACGATCCGCGGCCGGAAACGGTGACGGCGCTGTTCGCGCCCGCCGCCGTACTCACCACGCCGTCGCGAAAGGCGAACGGCCGTGCGGAGATCCGGGAATTCTACGAATGGGCGTTCCGAGCCGACGCCTCGATCAAACGGCATTTCATCACCAACGCGCGCACGACCTGGCTCGGCGACTCCCGCGTGCGCGTGCAGGCTCAGGTCTTGTTCACCGGTCGCGGAACCGATCGTTCCGTCGTCGGGTGGGGGAGTTATGACGACATCGTGGACGTCAGCGGTCCGCAGCCGCGATTCACCGAGAAACACATGGTGATCGAGGTGAGCACCGATCTGGTCGCCGGATGGCCGCACGATTCCGAAGTTCGCTGAGCCCGGCGTGGATCAGGTTGCCGGGCAATCGAATTCCCGAGCCGGCATCCGGTTGATACGTATTGCGTGGACGGGGAATCGTTGGCGCGCATGAGGATCGGCGCTGTGGTGCAGTAGCCGATGCTCATACCCGCCGAGCGGGTGATCGCCGAAGCGGCGCGGGGACGAGCGATGCCGCCCCGCGCCGTTCGATTCGAGTTCAGCGAACCGGGAGTTTCGGCGGGTTGGTCCGGTACGTCGCCGGTGTCCGGGACAACCGGATCGGGTTGCGCACCTGGGCGATTCCCCGGCCTTCGGGTTCGTCGTCGGGCAGGACCACCGGCTCGAGACCGAGGCTTTCCGCGAGGGCGACGGCCTGGCCGATGTCGTTGATCGGACCGGCGGGGACGCCCGCGTCGACCAGGACGGTGAACCAGTGGTCCGCGTCGCGGGTGCGGAAGACGTTCTCCAGATCCTCGATCAGCGCCTCGCGGTGGGTCACGCGGTCGGTGTTGCTGCGATACCGCGGATCCTCGGCAAGTTCGGGACGGCCGAGCGCGCGGCACAGGGCGATGAACTGTTTGTCGTTCGCGGCCGCGATGGCCAGTGGCCGGTCGGCGGTGGCCACCGGCTGATACGGGGCGACGCTGGGGTGCGCGTTGCCCATCAGCTTCGGCACGTTGCCGGTGAGGATGTGCCCGGAGACTTGGTTCGTCAGCGAGGCCAGCACCGAGGACAGCAGATTCACCTCGACCCGCTGTCCCTGCCCGGTGCGCAGCCGGTGGATCAGCGCGGTCTGGATGCCGAGCGCGGCGTGCAGACCGGTGATGGCATCGACCATCGCGACGCCGACCTTGGCCGGACCGGTCTCCGGATGGCCGGTGATGCTCATCAGCCCACCGGTGGCCTGCGCGATCAGGTCGTAGCCGGGCAGGTGCGCGCCCTTGCCGGAGCCGAATCCGGTCACCGAGCAGTACACCAGCGCGGGATGCTCGGCGGCGAGCTGCTCGTAGCCGAATCCGTACCGCTCCAGCGTGCCGGGCTTGAAATTCTCCACCACGACGTCCGCGCCGCTGATCAACTCCCGGGCCATCGCGCGATCCGTCTCGCTCGTCAGGTCGAACGCGACGGAGGTCTTGTTCCGGTTGAGCCCCAGGAAGTAGGTGGACTCGCCCTCGTACCAGGGCGGTCCCCAGCCGCGAGTGTCATCGCCGACGCCGGGACGTTCCAGTCGGATCACTTCCGCGCCGAAGTCCGACAGCAGCATCGTCGCGTAGGGCCCCGCGAGTACGCGACTGAAGTCGACGATGCGCATCCCGGTCAGGGCTCCTGGTTCGGTGACGGTCATGGTCGTCCTTTCCGGGGGGTGATTTTCTTCGAACGGGACCCTACACATTCATGCGCATGGTTGCTATGGTTCTACTGAATTTGCGAGTGACCTGGAACACGTGAGGTGAGGTGTGGAACCCATGGCCGAAGACTCCGGAACGGCCGCCACCGGCGGTAACCGGACGACCGTGAAACTGGCTCTGCGCTATGACATGCGCGCCCCAGGAATCGGGGTCGGCAGTCCCGATCAGTACGCCGCCGCGCTCGAGCACGTCGCGTGGGCGGACGAACTCGGGTTCGAGACGGTATATCTCGCCGAACACCACGGCGCCGACGACGGCTACTGTGCCGCTCCGATGATCCTCGGTTCGGCGATGCTCGGCCGGACCCGCTGGATGACGGTGCATCTGTCCGCGCTCGTCGCGGTGCTGCACCATCCGCTGCGGCTGGCCGAGGACCTCGCCGCGCTCGACCTGGTCGGTGGGGGCCGGGTCGAGGTCACGCTCGGCCTGGGATACCGTGACTCGGAATACCGGATGTTCGGTATCGAACGTCGTCGGCGTGTGCAGACCCTCGAAGAGATCGTCGAAGTGCTGCGACAGGCTTGGACCGGCGAAGAGTTCGACTTCCGCGGGGAACCGGTCAAGGTCCGTCCCCGTCCCGCGCGCCCGGCGGGAGCGCCGCTCTACATCGGCGGCTCGGCCGAGGCGTCGGCGATCCGGGCCGCCAGGATCGGTGACGGGTACCGCCCGGCCGGATCCGAGAAGGACCGGCTGTACGAGATCTACGCCGCCGAGCGCGAACGGCTCGGTGAGCCGGTTCCGCCGCGTGCCCCGGTGCTCGGTCCGCTGTTCCTGTTCGTGTCCGATGATCCGGCGCGCGACTGGGAGATCGTCGCGCCGCACGTGCTGTACACGACGAACGCCAACGCGAACTGGGCCCGCGAGCGTGGGGTGGGCACCACTGCCTACCGGTCCGCCGCGGGACTGGCCGAGTTGCAGACCGACCCGAATATCCGGGTGGTGACCCCGCAGGAGTGCGTCGAGCTGTGCCGGACGCTCGGACCCGACGCCGAACTGGTCTTCCAGCCCCTGATGGGCGGACTGCCGCTGGACGCGGGCTGGCGCAGCCTGCGCCTGTTCGAAACCGCGGTCCTGCCCGAACTCGTCCAGCTGGGCTACCGCCCCTAGGACCATCGAGCGCCGCCCCGCGGGGCGGTGTCGACACACGACTTTCCCCGACCGCCCGGACCACCGGGCATCTCCATCAACTCAACGAAGAGGCAAGATGACAACTACTGCAACGGATTCGAACGGCAGTGAGGTGTCGGCCGCGATGCCACGCGGCCTGGTCCTGATGATCGGCTATTTCGTCATCCTGGCCACCCTGGTGATCACCATCCCGCTCAAACTGCTCGGCCAGATCGGACCCGCCCTCGGCGCGTCCGGCAGCCTGCTCAACTGGGTGGTGATCATCGGTTCGCTCAGCGGCGCGATCGGTACCGCCCTGCTCCCACCGCTCGCATCGCTGTTCGGACAGCAACGGATCGCGCTCGTCACGATGGGGCTGCTGACCCTCGGCAGCATCCTCGGAGCCTTCGCCCCGAATATGACGGTGCTGCTGGTCGGCCGGTTCATCAGCGGATTCACCCTCGGCGGCATCGCCTTGGCGCTGGCGATCGCACGGTCCAACCTGACCGGCCGGACACTCCGAACGGTGCTGTCCTGGATCGCCGCCGCGGAAGGGATCGCCGCCGGTCTCTCGTTCGCCATCGGCGGCCTGCTGACCGACACCGTGCACGTGAACTGGCGCGTGGTGTTCGGCGTCCTCGCCCTGCTCGGGATCATCGGGGTCCTCGGTTCACTCGCCGTGATTCCGGGTCGGCAGGGGCCGGGGCGCGGCCGGGTCGACTGGGTCGGCGGCCTGCTGCTGGCCGCCGCCCTCGCACTGATCCTGGTGCCGCTCAGCATGGGTTCGAAGTGGGGCTGGGCCTCGCCCGGGACGCTCGTGCCGCTGGTGGCCGGTGTCATCGTGGCGGCGGTCTGGTGGATCGTCGAGGAGCGGGTGCCCGCACCGCTGGCGAACACCCGGGCGCTGCGGAACATGAACTTCCTACGCGGATGGCTGGTGTTCTTCCTGGCCGGCATGCTCGCCTGGATCGTCAACTTCACCCTGCCGACGTTCACCGAGACGCCCACCTCGGCCGGATTCGGCTTCGGATACGACGAACTGACCAGTGGTCTGCTGATGCTGATGTTCTGCTGCGGCATCGTGGTCGGCAGCGCGTCGGCCGGTCCGCTGAGCCGCTTCGTCCCGGCCCGGGTGATGTGCCTGCTGGCGTTCACCGGGTTGGCGATCGGCATGCTGCTCATCGCGTTCGTGCACGGGTCCGAATGGCACCTGTGGATGTGGCCGATCATCGTCGGCCTGTCCTACGGGCTCTCCTCGGCCAGTGCGTACCTGACGTTCATCCAGGCGCTGCACCCCGACGAGGTGGCCACGGCGGCGAGCATCGGGCAGATCAGTGCCCCGCTCGGCGGCGCGATCGGCAGTGCGGCGATCACCGCGGTGCTGACATCGCAGGTGATCAAGGTGGGGCACAAGGCGGTTCCGACCGAGCACAGCTTCCAGCTGGGCTGGGTGATCGGCGCAGTGCTCTCGGTGGTCGGCCTGCTGCTCGTCGCGCTCATCCGGGCTCCCAAGTCCGTTGTGGCCGAGTCGGCCTGATGACTCCGGGCAGGGCCCCGCATCCAGCCGGATGCGGGGCCCTGTCTCCTCGGCGTGGTGGCCGAGGTAGTCGGTTGTGATCGGTCGGGCGTCCTGATCAGCGTGGACGCCCGGCCGATCGGAGCCGGTACGACGACCCGACGCGAGAACGTGACCGACAGGTAGGACGACGATGTTCATTTCGATCGATGGGGCCCGCTGCATGGGGCACGGCCGGTGCTATGCGATGGCCGAACGGCTGCTGACCGACGACGACGAGGGATTCGTGGCCGAGCGCGGCCGCAGCTGGGAAGTCCCGGAGGGGTTGACCTCCGAGGCCGAGTCGGCGGCGCACGCGTGCCCGGAATCGGCCATCGCGGTACGCGATTCGTAATTCCCGCGGTTCCCCGGAACGCTCCGGGAAACACCACGGCCCGGCATCCTCGTGAAGGATGCCGGGCCGCCGGTCGGTGTGCTGATGTGAATCCGGTTGCGCCGCAGTCAGTCCCAGACCAGGGGGACATGCTGCAGTCGCAGCTGGCTGCCGCGCTCGCGCAGCTGCGCGCCCTCGGCGATCCGATAGTGCGGGATCCGTTCGTGCCACTCGGTCAGTGCGACGACGAGTTCCGCACGCGCCAGATGCATCCCGAGGCAGCGGTGGTATCCGGCGCCGAATCCGAGGTGCTGCTGCAGGTTCGGCCGGTCCGGGTCGAAGAGGTGCGGGTCCTCGAACACCCGCGGGTCCTGGTTGGCCGCCGCCAGGCCCAGCCACACCAGATCGCCCTTGCGGATCGGCAGGCCGTGGAAATCGATGTCGTGTGCGGCTTCCCGGCCGTCCTGGATGATCAGGCCGTAGAGCCGGATGATCTCCTCGATCGCATTCGGCCACAACTCGGGCTCGTCGAGCAGCCGCTGCCGGTCCTGCGGATGGGTGGCCATGTGCAGGAACGTGTAGCCCAGGGCACTGCGGGTGGTGTCGAGCCCGGCCGCCATGATCGTCATGCAGATGGTCAGGATCATCTCGTCGGGGATCGGGGCGCCCTGGTATTCGGCCGTGACCAGCCGGGTCACCAGGTCGGTCGTGGGATCGCCCGGATTCGCCCGGCGGTCGGCGATCGCCGCGGCGAAGTATGCGTCCAGTTCCCGGCGGGTCTGCGCGGCGATCTGCTGTGCCTGCGGGGACTTGTCGAAGAATCCGGTGAACTGGCCCTCCATCCAGGGCTGGAATGTCGGCCCGTCCTCGACGGGCAGGCCGAGCAGCGCCAGGAACAGCTCGGTCGGGTAGGTCATGCCGAATCCGGTCGCCATATCCTCGGACTTGCGCGGTGCGATCTGTTCGACCAGTGCGACGGCGCGCTCCTGCGCCCGATCCGCGATGCGCCGGACCAGCTTGGGCGCGAAGAACGGGTTGAGGATCCGCCGCATCTCGGCGTGCTGGGGCTGGTTCAGGTTCTCCGGCAACAGAATTCCCGGCGGTGACCGGTGCAGGGAGCTGACCTGGTCGTTGCTGAAGTCGGCGTCCCGTTGCAGCGCTTCGCGCACGTCGTCGAACCGGTTCAGGACCCAGAAACCCTCCTCGGTGGAGTCGTTCCAGGCGAATCGCGCGGCTTCGCGGTCGGCATTGAGCAGTCGGTGCGTCTCCAGCGCGGGACGTTCCACGCGGTAGTCGGTGTGGAACACCGGACATCCGCCGAGATCGCGTACGCCGGCGGAATTATCGGCCACCTCGGTCATGGCATCTCCTCATCGGGTCCTACGGTCACTGCGAATTATTAGCATGAATATGACCTACGTCAACGATTGACATCCAATCTAATGATGTGCATGATTCGGATGAAATCGGACGACTACAGGAGGCCGGGCATGCGCAGGCTCGAGGACACCACCGCAGTGGTGACCGGCGGAGGTTCGGGGATCGGAGCCGCGTCCGCGCGGCGGCTGGCCGCGGAAGGGGCGGCCGTGGCCGTCGTCGATCTGCATTCCGCCGCCGCGCAGGAAACGGCCGACGACATCCGGCGGGCCGGTGGGCTCGCGGCCGCCTTCGAGGCCGACGTGCGGGACCGGTCGCGGATGCAGGAGGTCGTGGCCGAGATCGTCACGCGGTTCGGCGACGTCGGCGTGGTGTTCACCGGAGCCGGGGTCTCGGGCGCGCGGATCGACAGTCACGAGCTGTCCGAACAGGATTGGCGCGGTGTGCTCGACATCAACCTGAGCGGTACGTTCTTCACCATCCAGGCCGCGCTGCCATCGATGCTGCGTCGCGGCGGCGGCTCGATCGTCACCTGCGGTTCCACGTCCTCCTTCATCGCGACCCAGGGCGGCCTCGCGCCGTACCGGGCGTCCAAGGGCGGGGTCAAGATGCTCACCCAGACGCTCGCGGTCGAATATGCGTCGCACGGCATCCGGGTCAACAGCGTCTGCCCGGGTGCGGTCAAGACGAACCTGAGCAGCAATACCGCGGCGATCGTCCCGACCGCCGGTACGGTGCGCAACCCCTCCAAGCCGCTGAACGTGCCGCTGGGCCGGTACGGCGAACCGGAGGAGATCGCCGCGGTGGTCGCATTCCTCGCGTCCTCGGACGCCTCGTACGTCACCGGCCAGGCGATCCTCGCCGACGGGGGTGTCACCGCCGAATGACACGCGAATCCGGCCGGGCCCCTATCCTTTTCGACGGCGCCATCGATATGCACTGCCACTTCGGCCCGGAACCGCTGGTCGAGAAACTCGCGAAGCATCCGCACGCGGTGGACCCGATCCAGGCCGCCCGGGAGGCGGCGGCCGGTGGGATGCGCGCGATCGTGCTGAAGGCGCACGAGTTCCCCTCGACCGCGGTGGCCGACCTGGCGAACAAGGCCGTACCGGACGTCCTGTCGATCGCGGGAATGTGCTGTGACCACCCGGTCGGCGGGCTGAACCCGCAGGCGGTGGAGACCGCGTTGCGCGCGGGCGCGCGGGTGATCTGGTTGCCGACGTTGTCCTCGGCCTCGAACAGCCCGCGTGCGGTCGAGGCGGCATTCGGTGTGCCGCAGGGGATTCCGGTGCTGCGTCCGGACGGTGCGCTGGTGCCCGAGGTGCGCGAGATCATGGATCTCGTCACCGCGAGCGGCGCGGTGCTGGCCACCGGGCACATCACGACCGACGAGCACTACGCGGTGGCTCGTGCGTTCTGCGGGCGCGGGAACCTGGTCGTCACCCATGCGATGCATGCGAGCGCGGGGCCGGGGCTGTCCATCGATCAGGTCGTGGAGCTGGCCGATCTGGGCGCCGTGATCGAGTTCGCCGCGCACACCTGCATGGGAAAGCCGTCGACGTTCGCCCAGGTCATTGCCGCTATCGGCCGGATCGGCCCGGAACGGGCGATCGTGTCCACCGACTACGGCTGGACCGACACTCTGCCGCACCCGGCGGTGGGTTTGCAGGGGTACGTGAACGCCCTGTGGGACGAAGGCGTCGACGAGCACGACCTGCGGCTGATGGCCGGCACGGTTCCGGCGCGGCTGTTGAGCTTGGACTGAGGACATGGAGGTAAAGCGGATGGGACGGGTTGCCGGGAAGGTCGCGTTCATCACCGGCGCGGCACGCGGACAGGGCAGAGCGCACGCGGTGCGGCTCGCACAGGAGGGGGCGGATATCGTCGCGGTCGACTCCTGTTCGGACGTGCCGTCGCTGGAGTACCCGATGGCCACGGTGGACGACCTGCGCGAAACCGAGAAGCTGGTGCGCGATCTGGGTCGCCGGGTGCTGGCCCGCCAGGTCGACGTGCGCGATCAGGCCGGTCTCGACCAGGTGGCCGCCGACGCGGTCGAAACCCTGGGCGGCATCGACATCGTGAGCGCCAATGCGGGCGTCTGCGGCTGCCGCCCGACGTTCGACCTGTCCGACACCGAATGGCAGGACATGCTCGACATCAATCTGACCGGAGTGTGGCGCACGGTGAAAGCCGCTGTACCGCACATGATCTCGGCCGGTCGTGGCGGTTCGGTGGTTCTGACCAGCTCGGTGGTGACCTTCGTCGGCGCCGCGAACGTCGCGCACTACAACGCGTCCAAGAGTGGTGTGGTCGGGCTGATGAAAACCCTGTCGGAGGAACTGGGTAAGCACGGGATCCGCGTCAACGCGGTGCATCCCGGCAACGTCGCCACCGACATGCTGTTCAGCGATTCCACGCTCCGGGTCTTCTGCCCGGATCTGGCGAATCCGACACCCGACGATCTGCGCGACCGTGCCCGCACCGGAGACGTTCTCGGACAGGGCTGGGTCGAAGCGGTGGATATCAGCAACGCCGTGCTGTACCTCGCCTCCGAGGAGGCGCGATTCGTGACCGGCGTATCCCTGCCGGTGGACTGCGGCCGCCGGATCGGCTGAACGGAGAGGGCGATGGACTACGGAAAACGACTGAGCGACAGGCGAATCCTGATCACCGGCGGAGCGGGCGGGATCGGCGCCGCGGCGGCGAGACGACTGTCCGCCGAAGGAGCCGCGGTCGCGATCCTGGACACCGACGCCGATGCGGCGCGGCAGCTGGCATCCGAGCTGGGCGACGCGACGTCGTTCGAATGCGATGTCACGCAGGAACAATCGCTCGACACCGCGGTGACGGCCGCGGCGAGGGAACTCGGCGGACTGGACGGCGTGCTGACCTGCGCGGGCATCGCCCGCTCGGGCCTGCCGCACGAAATGGCCTTGGACGACTGGTTTTCGGTGATC
This sequence comes from Nocardia jiangxiensis NBRC 101359, assembly GCF_000308615.1. GTDB lineage: Bacteria > Actinomycetota > Actinomycetes > Mycobacteriales > Mycobacteriaceae > Nocardia > Nocardia jiangxiensis. Next base: position 66,129 of record NZ_BAGB01000049.1, on the reverse strand, counting down.
GCGGTCAATCTCAACGGGACGTTCCTCGCGATCCGCGCCGCGTTGCCGTACCTGCTGGAAGCGGGCGCGTCGAGTGTGGTGACCATCGGATCGGTCGCCTCGCTGGTGTCCGCGAACACCAATACCCCCAGCTACGACGCGTCCAAGAGCGGCGTGCTCGGGCTGACGCGGTCGATCGCGGTCGGCTATGCCGATCGCGGCGTGCGTGCGAACTGCCTGTGCCCCGGAGTGGTGGACACCCCGCTGGCGCGCCGTGCCCGGGAGGTGGAGGGCGTGACGAGCAATGCGGTCGCCGCGACTCCGCTGGCTCGTCGCGCCGACCCTGAGGAGATGGCGGCCGTGATCGCCTTCCTGCTGTCGGCGGAATCGTCGTACATGACCGGTTCGGTCGTCGCAGCGGACGGTGGCCTCACCGCACGGTGATCCGGCTCTTCCTGTGCGGCAACACTTCTCGCGCCGGATGATACGGCGCCCAGCCAGAAAGACGGAGATGAACCTCGAACGAGAACACGTGCTCGGCACCCGGCACTGCCGCCGATTCGGCATCGCGGACTCGGCGGTGTCGCGATGAGTGATGAGGTGCTGGTCGATGTCCAGGACGGCGTCCTCGTGGTCACGCTCAACCGGCCCGCGGCGCGCAATGCGGTGAATCTCGCTGTCGCCGAGGCGGTTGCCGCGGCGATGACCGAACTCGATGCCCGCGCGGATCTCACGGTCGGCGTACTCACCGGCGCGGGCGGCACGTTCTGCGCCGGGATGGATCTGAAGGCGTTCGTGTGCGGGGAATCACCGGTGATCCCGGGACGGGGATTCCTCGGCCTGGTGGAGGCTCCGCCGGAGAAACCGCTGATCGCCGCCGTGGAGGGATTCGCACTGGCAGGCGGCTGCGAGGCCGTTCTCGCCGCGGATCTCGTGGTGGCTTCGCGCACAGCGACATTCGGCATACCCGAGGTCAAACGTGGGCTGGTGGCCGCGGCCGGTGGGCTGATGCGGTTGCCTCGGCGGATCCCGCCGGCCGTGGCGATGGAACTGGCGCTGACGGGCGACCTGATCGGAGCCGAGCGAGCTTTCGCTCTCGGCCTGGTCAATCGTCTTGCCGACGAAGGGAATGCACTCGACACCGCGATCGAGTTGGCCCGTTCGGTCGCGGCGAACGGGCCGCTTGCTGTGCGGGCTTCGAAGCGGATCATCCACGAGAGCGTGCAGTGGCCGCCGGACGCGATGTTCGAACGGCAGCGGGCGATCACGGGCCCGGTGTTCGCCTCGGCCGACGCGCAGGAAGGCGCCCGCGCCTTCGCCGAGAAGCGACCGCCGCGCTGGCGAGGAGAGTGACGAGAGGTAGAGCCGATGGTAGCTGTCCGCGCCCGCCTCTGTGTCGGCCTCGGGTGTCGGTGGTCCGGAGGCCGGGAGCGGACCTGCCATCGTGCTGTGTGGCAGGGGTGATAATTCGCCGAAACTTGTTGAGCGCGAGTGTGTTCGGCGGATGGAGGTGTAGTGGGCGCCGGGTCAGTGCGATCGTAGCCAGTCGCGGTAGTGGGTGCCGAACAGTCGTGCGCCCTGTGGTGCGGTGAGCACGTCGCCCTTGACGACGGCGAACAGTCCGGCGGTCGGGTCGGTGACGACGTGTCGGTGATTCCCCTTGGCTTCCAGCGTGATTCGGCCCAATTCGTCGAGGGTGAAGACATCGGGACCGGCGATGTTCCGGATACCGTGCAGTGGAGAACCCATGGCGACCTCGGCGACCGCGGCAGCGACCTCGGCGGAGCTGATCGGCTGGATCGGGGTGGCGGGCAGGCGTACGACCTCGCCGTCGGTGGTCGATTCCATCGTCGGCGCGATGAACTCCATGAACTGGGTGGCGCGCACGATCGAGTACGGGATCGGCCCCGCCTCGACCAGCTTCTCCTGCAACGTCTTCGCCCGGTAATAGGCCATGTCGGGCACCTGGTCGACGCCGACGATCGACAGCGTCACGAGGTGCCCGACGCCTGCCGCTTGCGCCGCGGCCAGCAGATTGGTCACCGATGTGCGGAAGAAGTCGAGCGAGTCGTCGTCGAACGTGGGTGAGTTGGTCAGGTTCACCGCGACCTGCGCACCGCGCAGCGCGTCGTCGAGTCCGTCGCCTGTGAGCAGATCGACGCCGGTCGAGCGGGAGTGCCCGCTCGCCTCGTGCCCGGCCGCGGTCAGATCGCCGACCACCTGTGCGCCGATGAGTCCGGTGCCGATAACCGAGATCTTCATGAGATTCCCCTTCGGTCGATGGTGTTCGATGTCGGCGCCCATGGCCGCACGGAGCAGATCGGCTGCCGTGCAATCGAGTTCGCGTGGCTGTTGCGCATCGAGCAGCCGCTCCACGGTGCCGCGAATGATCTCGCCGAGCGGTTCGGGCGACATGGACTGCAGGCGGTCTGAAACGGTTCCGGGTTCCATTGTTTTCCACGATTGTTCGCTGCCTATTTGCTGTCAAGGCGCGGTGTCCGGGTGGGGGGAGATCTGGTGACGATGGTCAGTTCGAACGCGGGTCCAAGGTGGGTTGTGGCGAGCCGACTGCGGGCATCGAGATGGCGGTGTCCGGGTGGGGACGAACGATGTCGATCCGGCTGACGCGACCGTTCCGGAGGGTGACCTCGACGACCGCGAGCAGGTGACCGCCGGGGGCGATGACGTGCGCGGGCCGTCCGGCGACCGTCATCGGGACGGCGGCGCGGATTCGGTCGGCGAACAGCCTCGTCTCCTCGGCGACCGCGCGGGCGCCGCTGACGACCGGCGGCGTACCGGACGGCACGAGTGCGGGATCGGCGGCGCGCACGCAGTCGTCGGTCATCAGGGCGAGCATGCGGTCGATGTCACCGCCGGCGGCCGCGTCGAGGAAGGCGTCGACGACCGCGCGCTCCTCGGCGGTGGTTGCGAATGCGGGATCGGCCTGCTCGATCCGTCGGCGTGCGCGGCTGGCGTGCTTCTTCGCGTTGTCGGAACTGGTGCCGAGAGTGTGCGCGACCTCTCGGAACGGGACGTCGAACAGATCGTGCAGGACGTAGGCGACGCGTTGCGGTGGAGTCAGGCGGTCCAGGACCACCATCAGGGCCCGGGAGATGTTCTCACGCCGCAGACAGTGCTCGTCCGCGGTGCGGGCCTCGGCCGGGATCAGGTCCGCGAGCAGGGGCTCCTCGCCGCGCCTGCGCCGCGTTCGCAACTGGTCGAGGCAGACGTGGGTGAGCACCGTGGTCAACCACGCCGCCGGGTTGCGGACATCGACCGCGTCGGCGGTCGATGCCTTGATCCAGGTGGTCTGCACGGCGTCCTCGGCGTCGTGCACGGATCCGAGCAATCGGAATGCCACCGCGAACAGTTGCGGGCGGGCCGCTTCGAATTCCGCAATCGGTACCACCAGGTGTCACCTTTCCGAGGCGCGCGACGTCGGGACGAACGAGACCACCATCTCGGATCCGAAGTTCACCACTACTCGAGGAAGCAACCTGCTGATGAGCGTATCGAAAGTCCGGGCCCGGACCATATCCCGACAGATCCCCGCGATCGCCGATCGTGACCGAGCGCAGACCGGGTGCGGCGCATGATCGCCCTGTTCGTCGTCACGATCGTGTGCATCGTGGCGAATGCGGCTATCGCGCTCGCCGACTATGTCCCGGCCGGGTTCGTGCTGAAGAATTCCGCCGAGGTGCACGTTCCCGCATGGGCTGTGCCCTACCTCGCGACGTTGAAACTGGCGGGGGCGCTCGGGCTCGTCGCCGGGCTGATCTGGTTGCCCTGGCTCGGCGTGGCGGCCGGTGTCGGTCTGATCCTGTTCTTCGTCGGCGCGGTCGTCGCACACATCAGAGCGCGCGTCTTCTACAACCTCGCGTTTCCGGGCCTCTACCTGTTGTTCGCGCTGGCGTCCGCCGTCTACATGGTCCACGTCGCGGTCGGGACATGACGTGGTCGAGCGGCGCGAGGCGTCCCCGCGGCTGCCGTCGAGGAACAGGCTGGCGGCGGCGCTGGCCTCTTCCAGTCCGAGTCGCCGATGCCGGGTCAGTTTGATCGCGCTGAGGGCGGCCCCGCTGAGGAATTCGTCGAGGCCCCGGAAGAGGCTCTCATCGCCACCTGTCGCAGCCTGCGCGAACAGGGCTTGCTGAATTAGCAGGGGCTCCCCTCGGATTCGTTACTCCCGCAACGGTTCCCGGCGCGGCGACCGAATTCCGGGGTGGCGTGACCGACGCATCGGACTGCCGTCCTGGTGACCCGGCGGCTCAGCCCGCCGCGATCAGCGGGGCGAGGCCGCCCGGCGTCATCAGGGCGCTGCTGGAGGTGATCTGCTTGCCGTTGACGGTGACCGTGGGGGTCGAGTTCACACCGCCGGCGAGTACCGCTTTGGTCTTGGCGCGGAGGTATGTGTCGTAGCTGCGGTTGATGATGCATTGCGCCACAGCGTCTTCGGCGTAACCGGCCGTCTTGGCGATGCGGATCAGCTGATCGTCGGTGAGGCCGTCGCTGCCTTCTTCGGGCTGTTGGGCGAACATCGCGGCCAGCCACGACTGGTAGTGCTCGAGGCCCGAGTTCGCGACACAGAACGAGGCATTGCCCGCACGGGAGGAGTACTGCGTGGTGCTCGCGCGGTCGAGGAAGGTGATGACGCTGTACTCGACCGCGGCGGTGTGGTCGCGCACCGCACCCTCGAGCACCGATCCGTTGTTCGCCTCGAACATCTTGCAGTACGGGCACTGCAGATCCATGACGACCCGAACCGTCACCTTCGCATGCGGATCACCGATCCGGACCGCGCCGTCGGCCAGCACATGCTCGGCCGACGAGGCTCCGGGCGTCGCGACGGCGGTGCCCCGAATCTCCGTCGCGAACGCATTACGGGCCAGCAGCCCGACGCCGGTCGCGAGAGCGACGGCCAGCACCACCACGACGGGAATCACGACAGCGAGGTATTTCCGATTCGCCGTCGGTTTCGGCGGCGGCGACCAGTTGCCGGGATTGATGCTCATCTCAGGTTCCCCCGTTCGCCGGACGTTCGGAGCCTCAGCTTAGGTGCCACTTTCCGATCCTGCCGATCCGACGCGACGACGCCCGCGTAGGTGAGTGACCGGCCGGACGTGCAGGAGGAGCGTCGGGCGCGCCGCGACAGTCCGGTCTTCGATGGCTGCCCGGTCGTATCAGGTTGTCCCTGGGGCCGGTTGGAAGAAGGCGAGCAATCGCTGGGCGGCGTCCGGCGCGTTCAGCAACTCCTGCATCTGCGCGGACATTCGGGCGGCGGCGCCGGTGCGCTCGAACATCTCGCGCTCGTATTCCTCGACGGCAGTGGGGAAGTCGTCCGGATGCGCGGCCAGTGCGAGACCGAGCAGGGCGCCGTCGAGCAGCGCCATATTGGCGCCCTCGCCCACCGGCGGCATCAGGTGCGCGGCATCGCCGAGCAGCGTGACGCTGGGTGACGACGGCCAGGTCAGGCCGAGCGACAGAGTGGTGATCGACCGCGGCACGATCGTGTCGTCGCAGGCCGCGATCAGCGCGGTGAACCGCGCGTCCCAGCCGGGCAGCAGGTCGATCAGCCGCGCGCGGGCGGCGGCCGGGTCGTCGAACGGGATCCCGCTGGTGGCGAACCAGTCCTCGGGGGTGTTGTAGAAGTTCAGGCCGATGCGAACGCAGCCGTCGCCGTTGCGCTGCGCCGCCAGGGACAGTCCGTCGCCGAACACCCAGTAGCTGCCGCGCCCGACCATCGCGGCGAGGTCGGGATGCCTGCGGTCGATGTCCGCAATGCTCACCTCGACGACGTTCTGGCCGATATGTACCGGCCGGGCGTCGGTGAGCAGCGTGCGAACCCGGGACTGCGCACCGTCCGCGCCGACCAGCAGGTCGTACGTCGCACTGCTGCCGTCGGCGAAATGCAGTACGCCGTCGTCGGCGGATTCGAATGTGCGTCCCCACAGCACCGCGTCTTCGGGGAGCGAATCCAGCAGCAGATCGCGCAGATCGGCGCGGTCGACCTCAGGGCGAAGGAGCGGCGCGTCGTCGGGCGTGTCCTCCTGCAACAGCAGGGTGCCGTCCGGCTCCAGCAGACGCATGTCCTGGCCTTCGCCGCGGGCGATCGCGTGGAACCGATCGATCAGACCGGCCTCGCGCAACGCTCGCTGCCCGGAATGAATATCGAGCATGCCGCCCTGACCGCGCGCATCGCGCGATGAATCCCGTTCGTACACAACGGCATCGATGCCGTTCAGGTGCAGCATCCGAGCAAGGGTCAGACCGCCCGGCCCGGCTCCGACGATAGCGATGGTCACGACTTCCTCCGATACGTCGTTTCGACTGCTGAACTGGCTCAGCGCTTTCCGGCAGGCCGGTGTGATGGGTGCGATGAAAAGCTTGCCGTTCAGCGGAAGCGGACGGCGGTGTTTCCGCTACCAGCAGAAGCCGACGTGTCGTCGCAGTGACGAGCGGTGCCGAGTGCGGTGGGTTCCGGGCTCAGGCGACGGCGTCGAGCAGGGCCAGGATTCCGCCGACCAGCAGGGCGATCGCCTTGATGACCTCCAGGGCGATGTAGGCGAAGTGGGCGTTCGAGCGGGGAGCGTCCTCACCCGCGAGGACGGCATCGCTGCGGCGGGTGAGCCCGGGTCGGACGAACAGGAGTTGAGCCGCGAGTATCACCACCGCGATCACCGCCGCGACCGCGACGCCGCCGAACGATGCGAACAGCAGAGCCACCACCGTGATCGCGGCGAAGCCGACCTCGACGGTGTTGAGTGCGCGAAACACCAAGCGGCCGATGCCGAGTCCGATCGGCAGGGTCACCTGCGGCGCGCGGAATTTCAACGGCGCTTCCAGGAACGAGATCGCCAGCACCATGCCGAGCCAGACGAACAGGACGGCGGTGATGACGGCCTGGGCGGAACTCATGGGACAGCTCCTGTCTGTTCGACGGCGGGACGCTGCCCGCCGGTGGTGGTGAGCTGACCGGCCACGGAGTTCGGCGGCTGCGACTCGGCTGGTTCGGCGTTCACCATGGTCGCACGGACGGCTGGGGCGGGATCGGTGAGACTCGTGGTCCGGGAGAAGCCGATCGTCGAGCGGAACGCCCGGCCCGGCCGTCGTCGAGCAGACTCCCGGAATGCCGAAGCCTCCCTCTGCAATCCGGCAGAGGGAGGCTTCGGCCACTGTCGCAGACCCTCCGACTTCGCCTGCGCTCGTGTGGGATTCGGGCTCTCAGGCCGTGCTGAGGGCCGAGGACAGGGCGGCGCGTTTCGGTTCGAGGCGGCGGGCCTCGTAATGCGGGCGGTGCACCGCGACGAAGTCCATCCGGCCCTCGCCGACTGTCTCGTGTGAATCACGCACCGTCACTTGCCAACTGCTGAAGCGGCCGCGGGCGCGGACGCACCGGGCGGTGATGGTGATCTGCGCGCCGACCGCGATCGGGCCGAGATGGCCGAGGTGCTGGCGGGTGCCGAGGGAGCAGAAGCCTTCCGGCATCGTCTCGAGAAGTGCGACCATGCACAGTTCCTCGCACAGTCGGATGACCGCGTACGAGGCCACGACCGGCGGCTTGTTCGACCATTCCGGGCCGGGGCCCGCAGCTTGGACGCAATCCTGCGGACCGGTGCTGTAGCTGGCGTCGCGTTCGTCGCCGACCCGGGCCAGCGTCGGCGTGTTGCGTGATCGTCGGAATCCGTTGGGGGACAGTCGCCATCGGGCGGAACCTGTGTTGGTGGGCCTGAGGTTCATGATCGTCAGGCCGTCCGGACCGCAACGGCCATGCCTGGGGTGAGGGCATCGCGCACATCGTTCACGCCGCGGAAGTAGTCGTGGATCTGAGACGAGTCCAGACCGGCCGTGGCAGCGATCTCATCGAGGGTGGCGTCGGTGCGGGCAGTGCAGAGATCCCGGGCGACATCCAGAATGTATTCGCGCATTTTCTCGTGCTTTCTACGGAGAATCCGGTGCAATACTGGGTCGGAAGTGCTTCCCGACCTCGGCGAATCGGTGCGGAGCACTCACCGCTGAGTACCTGACGGTTGGTACCGTAAAAGCCCCGTTCGACCGATCAGTTGCCCCTCGGTTGCCTCCGGGTTACGCATTGTCGGGTTGTTTGCGAACGGTCGCTGTGAGTTCGGCAGGGCCAGGTATGTGTCCTGTATCACTCGGTGCGGCAAGCATTTTCGTCGATCCACTGGGTATCGCGAGCCGGTTTGCTCATCGGTGATCGATGCTGGGGGTCGGGCGGCGTACGACCCACCGGGGTCGTGTTGATATTGCTAAGAGTTAGCTGTGAGTCGAATGTGTATTCGCTCGGTGTTGCTGTGTGCGAGGTCGCTCAGCGTGAACCGCGAGGTCGGAGCGTCGGGTGGGTGACGCGGGAGGCTGCATCGGTCACCTCGCGGATGCGGTCTGCCGCACCGTGCAGCTGCTCACCCAGATGGGTGGTGCTGATGGAGCCTACGAAGTAGTCGACCTGCACATCATCGGCGAAACGGACATCACAGACGAACCAGCAGCGGCCGGTGGGCGAGGTCGCTTCCAGGGCGCATCGAACGGCCAGTTCGGACAGTGCGGCGGCGGCTTGAGCAGGGGTGCCCGCATTACCGACCCGCCACCACGGCTCTCCGTAGTTGTCGGGCCGCGAGATCGTCACCTGATAGGTGAGCAACTCTCTAGCATCCGCCACCCTTCAGAACATACCCGAAGTCGGAGAATTAGTCACTAGCCAGCAAATGCTTATGTACGGATCGGCGATTCCAGGATCGCGTTTTGCGAGTCGGCGCGTTACGAGGGATATCCGTCGGGGTGCGGGCATTGTTCGCTAGGTACCGCCCGGTACGGGAAGGGTGCGTGAGCGTCGGACAACAGGCCCAGCCCGACAGCCGATTTCGCGGGGTCAGGTGTTCTCGCGCAGGGCTGCCAGCTCGGCTCGGGAGCGGATGCCGAGCTTGGTGTAGATCCGAGTCAGGTGGTACTGAACGGTTTTCGTGGTGATGTACAGCTCGGCCGCGACCTCCCGATTGGGCAGTCCGCGGGCGACCAGGGTCGCGACGGCGTTCTCCTGTGGAGTCAGCTGGTCGCCGGTCCGGCCCGCGCGCTGGGCTCGTACCCCTCCGGCCTTGAGTTCGCGGTCGCAGCGAGTCACATAGGTGCGTGCATCCAGGGCGGCGAAAAGGTCGCGGGCGGTGGACAGTTCGGCGTCGGCCTCGCGCCGTTTACCGGCGCGACGCAGCATCTGCCCGTAGCTCAGGCTCATCCGGGCGCGGTCGTATCGCAGCGGCATACCGTCGAGTTGTTCGAGGGCCTCGGCGAAGGCCGCGCGGGCACCGTCGAGATCGCCTCGCACCCCGGACAATTGGCCGCGCACCGCGCGCAGGCGGGCCTGGGCCGAGGGGCGAGCCAACTCCGCGGCGTGCCGCTCGTGCCGAGCCAGGAATGCCTCGGCCTCGTCGTATCTGCTCTCGGCGATCAGCGCGTGTGCGTACATGTCGGCCCACGGCCACTGGCCCGGATCGTCGGGGCCGTTCCATGCCCACGCCTGGGTCATCGGATGCAGTGCGCGCAGCACTCCGGCCGAGTCCGCTCGCGCCTCGGCCCACTGGGCGCGGGCCAGATAGGAAGGCACCCGCATGATTTCGTAGTCCTGCGGTCCCGTCGTCGCATGCTGGAGGGAGATCTGCGCCGCGGTCCAGTCGCCGCGCAGGCAGTGCACGGACGTCGCGGTCCAGTGCAGCAGCGGGGCCGAGAGCACGATGCCGGTGTGCTCCACCAGTTCGGCAGCCTCGGCGACGGTGTGTAGCGCGTCGTCCCAGTCGCCGGTGAGGAACTGGACGCGGGCCAGCCATGCCCTGGCCCACAGCGAGATTCGCGTGGAACCGCCGAGATAGGTTGTCGGGACGGAGCTTTCCAGATCCGAGCGGGCGTCGTCGAATTCGTCGGTGATGAGATTCAGCCAGCCGCGCCCCATGGTGATGCGCTGCACCTGAGCCCCGGTCCGGATCTGTTGGGAAATTTCGGAATACGATCGCCGGGCCGCGGCGGTATGCCCGTAGACCAGGCCGAGTCCGCGAATCGCGGCCGCCTCGACCGCCGCCGGATCATCGGAACCGACCAGCGTGATCGCTCGATCCGCCCAGTCCACCAGATCCGTCGGCCGACAACGGCACAGCGCATGCAACACGTAACGCTGGCAGATCAGTGCCGCCACCTCGGGTTCCCGTTCGGCGTTCACCAGATCCCAGGCTCGGGCCAGCCGGATCTCCGCCTCGGCGGGCCGCCCTCGCACCATCGCCAGATAGCCCAGGACCGCATTGCGCAGCGGCGTCTCCCGCAGACTTTCCACCTCGGGAATCAGGGCCGTGGCGGCGAAGATGTCACCCGCGCCGACCAGTGCGTCCACCGCCCGGGTCAATCGCCCTTCGCGGGTGAGCCGGTCGACGGTGAGGCGGCCGGCATCTCGCAGCAGTGAGGCCGCGGTTCCCCACGCGCCGCGTGCCGCCTGCTCGTCGGCCAGTGCGTCCAGCCGGTCCGCCAGACCGGCGTCCGGAACCGGCGTGGCCGCGACCAGCAGTCGTAGCCGCCGCACCGGATCCTCGGTCGATTCCGCTGCACGACAACGCAGTTCGGCCGTCGCCGCCGGACCCATATCCGCGAGTACCGCGGCCCGCAGCATCGGGTCGGCCGGGCCGATCTCGGTGAGCCCCTGCGGGCCCAGTCGCACCAAGCCGGTCCGGGCTGCTTCGTCCAGCACCGTGAGCAGATCGCCGTCGATACCCGCCAGCGCCGCCGCATCACCCACCGCGGTGCCGGGCCCGAGCACGGCCGTCGCCTCGATCAACCGCCGCGCCGACGCTGTGCAGTCACCCAGTGCTGCACGTGTTTTCGCGGTGATCGCGGCCGGAGCGGGAAGGTCCGGATCGAAGCCCGCCCACACCTGCGGCGGAACCTCGGTCAGCAACCGTTCGACATCGCGCACCACTCCGCCGGTATGCGTGCACAGCCGCTCGGCCATCGAGGGATGTAGCGCGAGCCCGCGGTGCGCCGCGACCTGCCCGACCTCCGCGACGGTGAGCGGCGCGATTCGCACTGTGCCCGTGGCGATCCGCGGCAACAGCTCGACCGCGCCCGGTGCGACGTCCGCATCCCCGACGACCGTCGCCGCGACGATCAGCAGCCGAGCATCGCGATAGTGGCGCACCACCGAGGCCAACGCCTGCAACGAAACGACATCGGCCCACTGCGCGTCATCCACCACCGCCAGAACCGTCTCCGCAGTACCGATCCGTTCCGCGATCATCGCCGCGACCTCGACGGGCCCTCGGCCCCCACCGTGATCCGAGATCGTCGCGGCCGGACCGGCACCGGCTGTTTCCTCTGGAACCGCAGCGGCCGGGTCCGGGTGCTCGGATGCTGCGGATTCCGCCACTGCGGCAATGGGATTCGTCGCTGCGCCGTGGCCTGGGTCCGCAGCTGTTGCGAGAGCCGTTGTGGCGCTGCGGGGTTGGGTGGCGCAGGCGAGTTCGGGGAAGAGTTGGCCGATGACGCCGAAGGGGTAACCGGTTTCCCAGGATGCGGCGGTGGACCAGCGGACCGGCCCGTCGTGGTGGGCGGCCAGTTCGCGCAGCACTGTGGTGCGGCCGTCGCCGGGACGTCCGGTGAGCAGGATGAGGCCGGGGCCTCGGTCGTGGACTTCGCGCAGCCGGGTGACCAGGGCCGCGAGGGCGGCCGGATGTACCGCGCCCGACGGGTCCGTTCCAGTCACACCCTCACGGTAATCCCCGCGCCCGGCGCGGGAACGCGATCGCGGGGACGTGGCGCGTGCTCGGCTCAGCCCAGATCTCCGCCCGCGACCGGCAGGACCGTGCCGGTGATGTAGGACGCCTCGTCGGAGGCCAGGAAGGTGATCGCCGCGGCCTGCTCGTCGAGCGTTCCGTAGCGTTTCATCGGGCTGGAGTCGATCGTCTGATCGATGTGCGCCTGGAACCACTTCTGCTCCTGCTCGCTCTCCAGCGCCGATCCGCCGCGCGAGATACGGCGGGGCGGGGCGTCGGTGCCGCCGGGCGCGGTGGCGACGACGCGGATTCCGGCATCGGCGTATTCCAGTGCGAGCGAGGCGGTCAGCGCGTTGATCCCGCCCTTGGCCGCCGAATACGGGATGCGGTGGATACCGCGCGTGGCCGCGGAAGAGACGTTCACGATGACGCCCCTGCCGCGTTCGGCCATGCCCGGCAGGACCGCGCGACAGGCCAGCAGCGTCGTCATGAGCGAGCGGGTGATCTCGGCCTGGATCTGCGCGGGGGTGAATTCGGTGAACGGTTTGAACCAGATGGCCCCGCCGACATTGTTGATCAGCACGTCGATCCGCCCGTGCCGGGCCAGCGACCGGGTGATCATCTGCTCGGCGCCCGCCCAGGTCTCCAGGTCGGCGGTGACCGCACTCGATCGAGGCAGCTCACCGGCCACCTGATTCACCAGTTCGGATCGGTCGACCAGGACGACCGACCCACCCTCGGCGCTGATCCGCCGGGCGGTGCGCTCGCCGATGCCCTGTGCCGCACCCGTCACCACGACGACCTTGCCGTCGAACCGGCCGGGGGAGATGAACGCCGGACGCTTCTGCGCGGCCGCGTCGGTCATCGCGCGGCGCATGGTGGTCTTGGACCGTTCGGCGTGTTCCACGATCAGTTGCCGCGCGGTCTGCCGATCACCCGATTCGAAGGCGGCGACGATATCGACGTGATCCTGGGCGCAGCGCGGATGACACCACGTCGCATTGCGCAGCGTCTCTTCCATCCGGCCCTGCACTCCCAGTGCGCGATAGGCATGCAGCAGATGTTCGTTGCCGGTGAGGGTGAACAGATAGTCGTGGAATGCGGCATTGGCCTCGGTGTACGCCGCCGCGTCGACGAACCGGTCGCCGTCCACGTACGGCAGCGTGGATTCGGCCAGCAGCCGGTATCCGGCCAGGTGCCGGGTGTCCAGGCGGCCGATGGTGAGTTCGAGTGCGCCCAGTTCGAGGGCTTCGCGGGCCTCGAACACCGCATCGGATTCGTGGATCGAGGGATGCTCCTCACCGATCTCGTATCCGCCGGTGGTCTCGCTCGGCGCGACCAGCGGTGCGAGGGCCTGGTCGGCGGGAAGTATCTGCTGCCCGGCGATATTGCGCGCAGATTCGGTCGTCAGCAGCGGATCGCCGGGATCGAGTGCACGGGAACCGCCGGTGCCGGGCCATACGGCGTGACCGGCGATCGAGCGCAACGTGACCGAATCGTCCGGCACCTGATTCGCCACCTCGAGCGGAGCCAGGGAGGCCGCGGTGAAGATCTCCTGACCTGCGATCGCGCGTCCGCCGGAAGCCAGTGTGGCGGAGACGGATTCATCGCACTGTGTCGACGTCGAACCAGGTTGCTGCGCAGTGATTTTCGGTTCGTCTGCCGGGACGTGGACCGGTTGCGGCTCAGCGACGGCCGCATCATCGGCAACTTCGTCCGGCGTCGCGTCGGCCCGGCTCGGCGATGGCGATGTCGCGGTGCCCGAGAGCGCGAACTTCTCGTAATAGAATCCGGTGGGTTCGATTCCGCGCGTGGCGAATTCCTTGCGCACCGATTCCACCATCGCGGGCGGTCCGCACAGATATACCGCGACGTCGCCGTCGTAGAGGTGCTCGTCGCGGATCAGACTCGTGACGTATCCCTTGTTCGGCGCGGCGCTCCCCGGCGCGGAAACGCAATAGTCCCAAGTGAATCCATCCAGCTCCAGCTCCGCGAGCGTGTCCAGCTCCACCAGATCGTCGTCGGTGCTCACGCCGTAGATCAGATGGGCCGGACGGCTCGTGCCCGCCGCCCGCATCGCCCGCAGAATCGACAGCACCGGAGCCAGCCCGGTGCCGCCGGCCAGCAGCAACACCGGACGTTCGGTCTCCCGCAGGAAGAAGCTGCCGTTGGGGCCGAGGAGGGTGAGTTCGTCCGACACCGCCGCGCGTTCGGTGAGGTATTGCGACATCACCCCGCCCGGGGTGAGCTTGATCAGAAAGGTCAGGCTCTTGTCGGTCGGTCCGTTGCTGAACGAGTACGACCGGCTCTGATCGGTCCCCGGCACCGCGATATTGACATACTGGCCGGGCAGGAAGGCCAGCTTGTCGCGGTCGGCGATCTCCGCGGTCAGCGCGACCGTGGTCGGGGAGAGCCGATCCAGGGCGGTGATCGTCGCGGTGTACCTGGTCGGCTGGGTCTTGGCCACCGCCGAGGAACTCCGAATCTGCAGTACCAGATCGGATTTCGGCTTCATACTGCACGGCAGCACGTAGCCGTTCGCGGCTTCGTCGGCGCTGAGCGCGTCGTCGATGTAGGTCCCGCCGTCGTAGTCACCGGACTCGCAGAACGCCTTGCAGGTGCCGCACGCGCCGTCGCGGCAGTCCAGCGGAATGTTGATGCGCGCCCGGTACGAGGCGTCGGCCACGGTCTGATCCGCGGCGCAGGTGATGAAGCGCGTGACGCCGTCCTCGAACGACAGCGCGATCCGGTGGTTCATGACGGGCTCTTTCGCGGCTCAGCAGTGGTACACGTCGACGACGTGGTGGATGTAGTCGTTCTTGAGCACCACGGTTTTGCGCCGGATCAGGGGCGCGGGCCCGGAGAAGTCGATCGTGTAGAACGAGGTCCCGTAGTACGGATCGACGGTCTTGTACCGGAAATACATGGTGTGCCAGTTGAATCGGATGTCCACCAGATCACCGCGACGTTCGATCACCTCCACATTGCTGATGTTGTGGCTGGTGCGCGGCTCGGGAAGTGATGTGGCCGAAGACCTTTCGGTGCGAATGCGGAAGACCCGATCCTCCAGGCCGCCCTTGTTCGAGTAGTAGATCAGCGAGATCTGGGTCTGCGGGTCCTCGGTCAGCAGATCGTCGTCGCCCCAGGCGGGCATCCAGTACACGACGTCGTCGGCGTAGCAGTCCAGCCAGTTCTCGAATTCCCGATCGTCGAGGTAGCGAGCCTCGCGATACAGGAACTGCTCGATGTCGTTGTGGGTGATGAGTTTCGAGCCCGCGGGGGTGTCGGTGGTGATGATCATCGTAATCTCCTCAGACCTCGACGCGATCGGTTCCGGATTCCCCGGCCGATCGAGATCGCTCGTGCGACAGGCTCTCTCGCATCCGGGACAGCCAGTAGCCGTGCTGGATCGGGAACAGGCCCTCGTCCTCGTTCTTCACTCCGGCCGAGACCACACCGTGCATACCGAGGGATTCGGCGACCGGATCGGGTCCGGTGAGCCAGTGCTCGGCGCCGCGGCTCATATCGTTCCAGGGGGCCGCCTCAGCGCGGAAAGTCAGTTGGCAGGAACGGAATTCCTCCAGATCGTCGGGAGTCGCCATACCGGAGGCGTTGAAGAAGTCCTCGTACTGCCGGATTCGCCAGGCTCGCGCGTCGGGGCTCTCGCCTTTGGGAGCGATGCAGTAGATGGTGACCTCGGTCTTGTCCGGCGCGATCGGGCGGAAGTGCCGGATCTGCGTGCTGAACTGGTCCATCAGATACACGTTCGGATACAGGCACAGGTTGCGCGAGCCCTTGACCATGAATTCGCCTCGGGCCTCGCCGTATTCGCGTTTGAGTTCCTCGATCCGCGGCCACAGCGGCCGGTCCTGCGGGTTGGGCGCCCAGGTCCACAGGCACAGGTGCCCGTGCGGGAACGACCAGTAGCCGCCGCCGGCCTTACCCCATTTGCCCGCGTCCAGCGTCTTGGTGTCGTTCTTGGACGCGCCGGTGTCGCGGCGGGAGGTGGTGGCCGCGTAGTTCCAGTGCGTCGCGGTGACGTGATAGCCGTCCGCGCCGTTCTCCGCCTGCACCTTCCAGTTGCCGTCATAGGTGTAGGTGGAGGATCCGCGCAGCACCTCGAGACCGTCCGGGGACTGGTCGACGAGCATATCGATCACGGCGGTGGTGTCGCCGAGATGTTCGCGCAGCGTCAGCACGTCCGGGTTCAGGCTGCCGAACAGGAATCCGCGGTAACTCTCGAAGCGGGCGACGCGGGTCATGTTGTGCGAGCCGTTCTTGTCGAACGTGTCCGGATAACCGGCGCCGTCGGGGTCCTTGACCTTGAGCAGGGTGCCGTCGTTGCGGAATGTCCAGCCGTGGAACGGGCAGGTCAGGGTGGTGCGGTTGTCGGTCTTGCGGCGACAGATCATCGCGCCGCGGTGCGCGCAGGCGTTGATCAAGCAGTGCAGCTCACCGTCCCGGTCGCGGGTGATCACCACCGGCTGGCGGCCGATGTAGGTGGTGAAGTAGTCGCCCGGATTCGGGATCTGGCTCTCGTGCGCCAGGTAGATCCAGTTGCCTTCGAAGATGTATTTCATCTCGAGTTCGAAGACTTCCTCGTCGGTGAAGATCCGGCGATTCGTGCGGAAGACCCCGGCCTCCCGATCGTCGACGATCGCATCGGCGAGCACCTGTGTCAGGTGTTCGAACGTACTGGTCATGGGGTCCTCCAACCGCGTCGGGAACGGCCTGCGGCGGAGTCCTCGTGCCGGGGACGATGCGTCGCCGCAGTGGCCTGTGTCCCGATCGTGGCAGCATGTGACCCCGATCACCCCAGGTGAATGCCCAGTCCTGACCTAGGGCGCTATTGATAAATCTGGCATATCAATCGGACCGAAAATAGTATTTGTCCTGACTCAATATTCATATCTACCGTGACTCAATACACATCGAGGCGTCGCGGTGCATCGGAAGGAGACCCGGAGATGGAACTTCGTCACCTGCGGTACTTCGCGACCGTCGCGGACACCAGACACTTCGGCCGGGCCGCCGAACGCCTGCGCATGGCCCAGCCCGCCCTGTCGCAGTCGATCCGGCAACTCGAGGCCGAACTCGGCGCGCCGCTGTTCACCCGCACCACCCGGCAGGTCGCGCTCACCCCGGCCGGGGAATTCCTGCTCGGCGAGGCGCAGCGCGTCCTGGACACCGTCGAGGACAGTGTGCGCGGGGTCCGCAGGATTTCCGACGGGCGGCTCGGGCAGGTCCGGATGGGTTTCACCGGGACCGCCACCCTCTCGCATCTGCCCCGGATGGCCCGCCGGTTGCAGTACGAACTGCCCGACGTCGCCCTGCAGATCCACTCCGACCTGCTCACCTCCGAACAGTGCGACCGGCTGCGCGCGGGCAGTCTGGACCTGGGCGTGCTGCGGCCGCCGCTGCGGGGCGACGATCTGGAACTGCGTGTGCTGGAAGTGGAACCGCTGATCCTGGCCATTCCCGCGGACCATCGCCTCGCCGTCGAACCGGTCATCGCCATGGCCGATCTGCGCGCGGAGAGTTTCGTCTGTTATTCGGGTCGCGATTCGGTGGTCAACGCCGCGGTCGTCCGTAGTTGCCGCGCAGCGGGATTCGGTCCGCAGATCGCCCACGAGGCGAGTGGAACCGGAGTGCTGCTGGCGCTGGTCGCCGGGGGATTGGGCGTCGCGGTGCTGCCCGCTTCGGCTCGCGCGCTGCCGCTGGCCGGGGTCGTGTTCCGGGAACTGGCCGACGCCGAGACAGTCGAGCTGGCCCTGGCCTGGCGGCGCGACATCGATTCCCCGGTAGTGCATTCCGTACTCGACGCGCTCGCGCCGGCTCTGCCGCCCGTGAGCGACCGGATATCCCACCCCCGACACAGCACGACGAGCCCGCGGAGGCCGGACGATGAAAATTACAGCCGTGGAGGCGATTCCGTTCGCCATTCCCTATCGCAAACCACTGACGTTCGCCTCCGGGGAGGTGCAGGTCGCCGAACACGTCCTGGTTCGGGTGCACACCGACGACGGTGTGATCGGCATCGCCGAGGCCCCGCCGCGCCCGTTCACCTACGGTGAGACGCAGGACGGCGTGGTGGCGGTGATCCGGAAGATCTTCGCCCCGCAGGTGATCGGGCTGAATCTGTTGCAGCGCGAGACGATTCACGCCCGGCTCGCGCGCACGGTCGGCAATCCGGTGGCCAAGGCCGCGATCGATATGGCCGTCTGGGACGCGCTGGGCCGCACCCTGGACATCCAGGTCACCGAACTGCTCGGTGGTTACACCGACCGCATGCGGGTCTCGCACATGCTCGGCTTCGACGACCCCGCCGCGATGGTCGCCGAGGCGGAGAAGATGCGAGATCGCCACGGCATCAACACCTTCAAGGTCAAGGTCGGTCGACGTCCGGTCGAGCTGGACGTCGCGGTGGTGCGTGCGCTGCGTACGGCGCTGGGCGAGAGCGTGGAACTCTACATCGACGGCAACCGCGGCTGGACCGCGTCGGAATCGGCCGCGGCCATGAAGCAGATGGCCGATCTGAATCTGCTGTTCGCCGAGGAACTCTGCCCCGCCGATGACGTGCTGGGGCGGCGCTGGCTGGTCTCGCGTATCGACATCCCGTTCATCGCCGACGAATCGGTGCCCACCCCGGCCGATGTGACCCGGGAGGTGCTCGGCGGCTCGGCCACCGCGATCAGCATCAAGACCGCGCGCACCGGATTCACCGGATCGCAGCGCGTGCACCACCTCGCCGAAGGGCTCGGCCTCGAGGTCGTGATGGGCAACCAGATCGACGGCCAGCTCGGTTCGATGTGCTCGGTGGTCTTCGGCTCGGCCTACCGGCTCACCTCGCGACGCGCCGGGGAGTTGTCCAACTTCCTGGATATGAGCGACGACCTGCTCACCGAACCCCTGGAGATCCGCGGCGGCGAACTCACCATCCGGCCCGGCGGCGGTCTGGGCGTCGACCTGGATCCGGACAAACTCGCCCGGTACCGCCAGGACATCTGACGCTACCTTCCGAAAACAGCAGCCCGACAACCGAATACAGGTCAGTAATCAAGGAGGATCCGATGACCGCGATCAACCCGGCCGCGACCGCCGCCGATTCCGGCGCCCGTGCCACCGAACGTTTCGCCGCCGACAAGATGAACGTCGCGAACACCCCGCCCGAGCGGGTGGATCTGCTCGCCCGCGAGGTACTCGACGCGGTGGCCGGCACCATCCGGCGGCACAAGCTCACCTACGCCGAGTACAACGCGCTCAAGGCGTGGCTGATCAACGTCGGGCAGGACGGCGAATGGCCGCTGTTCCTGGACGTCTGGGTGGAGCACGTGGTGGAGGAGGTCGCCACCGAGCACCGGCACGGCAACAAGGGCACCATCGAGGGCCCCTACTATGTGCCCGGCGCCCCCGAACGCGGTGTGGGCGACTCGGTTCCCATGCGCGAGGACGAATCCGGCCGCCCGCTGGTGTGGACCGGCCGGGTCACCTCGACCGACGGCGCCGCCGTGGGCGACGCCACGATCGAACTCTGGCACGCCGACTCCGACGGCCTGTACTCGCAGTTCGCGCCCGGCATTCCGGAGTGGAATCTGCGCGCCGCGTTCCGCACCGACGCCGAGGGCCGCTTCGAAATCCACACCATGCGTCCCGCGCCATATCAGATCCCGACCGACGGCGCATGTGGCAAGCTGATCGCCGCGGCGGGTTGGCACGCCTGGCGCCCGGCGCACCTGCACGTGAAGGTCTCCGCGCCGGGGCACGAATTGCTCACCGCGCAGCTGTATTTCCCGAACGATCAGCACAACGACGACGACATCGCCTCCGCGGTCAAGCCCGAGCTCATCCTCGACCCGCAGCCGCGCCCGGACGGCGGCGACGCCATCACCTACGATTTCGTGCTCGACCGCGCCTGAGCGGGCCCGGTCCGAACACCTTTCGAGTCCAGGAGGATTACATGCTGTTCCACGTGCGGATGGATGTCCGGCTGCCGCGTGATCTCGAGCCCGAGGCCCGCGCGCAGATCGTGGCCCGGGAGAAGGCATACAGCCAGGAGTTGCAGCGGGCGGGCAAGTGGCCGCAGCTGTGGCGCATCGTCGGCGAGTACGCCAACTTCTCGATCTTCGATGTGGAGTCCACCGACGAACTGCACGAATTGCTCTCCGGGCTACCGCTTTTCGAGTATATGAGCATCACGGTGACACCACTGGCCACCCATCCGTCCAAGATCTGAGCGGAGCCGATCGTGTCGATACTCGCCACCGAATTCGGTCCCGTCGGATACACCGATCACGGGACCGGACCGGCGCTGGTCCTCGTCCACGGATTCCTGTTCGACAAACGCATGTGGCAGCCACAGATCGACTCCTTCGTGGCGATCGGCTACCGGGTGATCTGCGTCGATCTGGTCGGATTCGGTGGCAGCGCCGCGGCCTGCGGCGTCATCACGATGGCCGCGCAGTCCCGGGCGGTACTGGCCGTCCTGGACGATCGCGGAATCGACGAGGCGGTGCTGGTCGGATATTCGATGGGTGGACAGGTGGTGCTCGATCTGCTCGATCGGCATCCCGAAAGGGCAAGTGCCGCAGTCTTCTCCGACACCTTCGCCGGTCTGGACACTCCCGGGGCGGGCGCGGCGCGCCTGGCTCTGGCCGATCGGCTCGAAGCCGAGGGCGTGCACGACTACGCCGAGGAGTTCCTGCCGCTGGTGTTGAGCGAACGCAGTATGCGCGAGCGTCCGGCGGTCGTCGCGCACGCCCGGGAGATGATGACCGCCGCTCATCCGGTGACCGCCGCGGCCGCGCTGCGCGGGCGCGCGGCACGACCGGACTACACCGAAACCGCACGGGGACTGGATATTCCGGTCCTCGTGCTGGCCGGTGCGGAGGATGCGTTCGATCGCGGCGTGCTGGCCGACGAACTGGCCGAGCTGATTCCGGACGCTCGGCTCGCGATCCTCCCCGAGGCCGGTCACACGCCCAGTATGGAGAAGCCCGGCGCGTTCGACACCGTCGTGCAGGACTTTCTCGCGTCGATTTCGCCGGGAACCCAGCAGCACGGCCACGATTTCGCCCGCGGCTGACCGCGCAGCACCGGTCCGCACCGGTCCGCACCGTCGTACGCGGTGCGGCTGGTGTTCGGTGTGGCAGGACCGCGCCGGGGGACTACCCCTGCGGCGCGTCCTGACCCGGCTGGTTCTGGCCCTGCGGTGCGACCACGAATGTGCTCTGACCCTCGTCGTCCACGCCGGTGTCGAGGATCTTGTCGTCCAGGAACGCGGCAGCTTTCTCATCGAGGAAGATGCGCGAGCCGTCGGCGCTGAGTACCTGATCCTGTTCCGCCGGGGCCGCGGCGACCGCTAGCTGGAGGGCCTGTGCATTCTCGGTTGCGGAGAAGATCCGCAGCCCGGCCTCCGCGGGGGAGCCGTCACCGGAGGTGATCGTGCGAACGGCCTCGATGGCTGTGGGGGTGAGCATGAGCATGTGTCTGGTTCCTTCCGCTGTCGGGACGGACGGTCACGGGTGTGACCGGTCTTCGATTGCGTGGGCCAGCTGTCGAACCCTTTCGACGCCGACCACTGTGTCAGCGTTCTCCCCCGAGTAACCGCGCGATCGATCCCGAAACATATTTCCCGACATTCGCACCCTCACCTGGGCAAATGGTTCGGGGCCGCGAAGTCCGCGAGTCAGGAGGCGGCGGCCTTGGCATCGGCGCGCGTCTGCTGGCGGTCGCGGAAGATCCAGTACACGATCATGGCTGCCAGTGCCCATCCGGCCAGCACCAGGAACGGCGAAATATGCTGGTACGAACGGAAATACACGGCGGTGTGCTGTGCCGACACCGAGGCGCCGGGCGGCAGCCAGCGGCCGATGAGGCCCAGCAGTTTCGGCAACATCGGCCAGGACACCGCCCCGCCGGAGGACGGATTGCCCACCAGCACCATGACCACCCAGGTCGGCACCATGGCCCAGCGGCCCAGCAGCGCGGTGAACATGGAGCACACCATGCCCGAGGTGAACATGGTCAAGGCCAGGATGAGCCAGGATTCGACGAACGGCAGCCGGATCGCGTCCAGGATCCAGTCCACGGTCACGGCGATGCCGAACCCGCCGAGCAGGGAGTATGCGGCGGTGAACAGGATGCGTTCGACATGTCGCAGAGCCGCGGCGTTGACGTTGAGCTGGATCGCGCCGACGAATCCGACGATCACCGCGGCCAGTGTGATGTAGAACAGGCCGAGTCCGCGCGGATCGCCGTGTTGTAGCGGCACCAGGTCGGTGGTCGTCACCGGCACGTGCGTCGTGGCGGCGACGGCCGTCGCGGTGGTGGAGAGGGTCTCGGCGAGCGATTCGCCCGCGGCTCCGGCCGTATCGACCGCCACATGGTCCTGTCGTGTGGAGATGATCGCGAAAATCTGCTGCTGCAACAGTGATTCGCGCGCCTGCGTCGCGTCGACGCGACGGACCGAGAGCGTGTTTCCGAGCTTCTGGTTCATCGCGGCCACGACCGTCTCGGTGCGTTGATCGGAGCCGGAATCGACCACCGCCACCGGAATGTGGTGCGGCGTCGGCGCGGCCAGTACGTAGGTGTACGACCCGGCGAACAACGAGGCCGCAATCGCCAGAATGAACAGCAGCGCGGTAGCCGGAAGGAAGCGGGAGGTCCGAATTCGGTGTCGCAGTGTGCGAATCTCGTTCACATCGAGCATGGACCGCGCCACCGTTACTTCTCCTCGCCGCTCCGACAATCGCCTCAGGTTAGCTGCGAGCCGGTGCGGATGACCGGCGATCGGGCTGCGGCGCGGTCGCCGAATGCCATGACGCCCAGGGATCGACCGGGACGATGCCGCTCGAGTGTCCGTTTTCGTCCAGCAGCCGACCCCAGGACTTGACCGCACGCAGGACGAGCCGATGATCGAGGACCTGGGCCACGGGTGTGCCGGATCGGATGCGGTCGAACAGGCCGGTGAGGTCGCTCGTGTGATGGACCTGCGCCATGACCAGCAGGTTCGCCGGGCCCGTCGTGGCCGTGCAGATGCGTGTCTGCGGCCATCGGCCGATTTCCGTGCCGACTTCGGCGAGGGCGTGGTGCGGCACCGAGATCCGCAACGCGTATTCGGTGGGCCAGCCGCCCTCCGAACGGGTGAAATCGGTGCGGAAGCCGAGTACGCCGTGTCGCACCAGAGTGTCCAGACGTCGCCGCACCTGCTGTTCGGTCATGCCCAGTTGCGTCGCGAGGTCCCGGTACCGGGCGCGGCCGTCGTGCTGTAGGGCCAGGAACAGCGCGCGGTCCTCGGGGGTGAGTGTCCGATTCCGGAAGGCGAGTTGCTTACCGACCGAAGGGGGCCGGTTGCCCGAGCCGTCGGTGACCGAATGTTGCTGGGTCGTGTCGATCGCGCCGAGTCGCCACCGGGTGCCGCTGTACCACTCCAGGCACACCTGGCTCTGCGCGGTGGCGATCTCGGGGATGCCGGTGAGATGTTCGAGCAGCAGACGGCTGAGCGATGCCACAGTGTCGGTGATCACCAAGGCTTGCAGATCGAACGCGCCGTCGGTGGCGTAGACGCTCATCACCTGCGGGACCATCGCCAGCGCGCGGGCGACCTCGAGGGCGCGTCCCGGCTGTGCCCGGATCTCGAGCGACGCCCCCGCCAGGGCCAACTGCGGTCCCGGCACCGAGGAGACCCAGGCGCGCCCGGATTCGACCAGACGCTGCCAGCGCCGGGCCGCGGTGACCGCGGAGATGTCCAGCGCCGGTCCGAGCCGTTCGAAGCTGGCCCGGGGATTGGCGTGCAGGGCGTCGAGCAGTTGGATGTCGGTCTCGTCGAACGCGCGAGAGGCCGGGGGGTCCGGCGGTTGCGGGGGCATGTTCCTTCTCGATCGGTATCGGTTGTGTGCTGCGAATACCTGCACTATGTCGGATCATCTCGTCGAGTTCCGACATAGGTATTCGATTGTGGCCGTATTTCCGGCGATTTTGCCGGGCCGGGCTGGGCCGGGCGTTCACTGAGACGCATGACGGAATCGACGACTTCGGGCGTGACCGTTCCGCTGGTGCGCTGGGTCGAACAGCTCACCCCGGAACAGATCCCTGACGCGGTGCTCTCCCGGGCCCGGCACCTGCTGCTCGACGGTGTGGCCTGCGGACTGGTCGGCGCGCAACTGCCGTGGTCCCGGGTCGCCACCCGGGCGGTGCTCGACCTGGAAGGCGCCGGCGATGTGGCGGTGATCGGCACCGGCCGCACCACCAGCGCGCCCGCGGCGGTGTTGCTCAACAGCACGTTCGTGCAGGGTTTCGAACTCGACGACTTCCATCCGCTGGCTCCGCTGCACAGCAATTCGCTGGTGCTGCCGGTGCTGCTGGCGACCGCGCACCACCTCGGCGGCGTATCCGGCCTGGACGCCCTGACGGCCGCGGTCGCCGGATTCGAGGTCGGTCCGCGAGTGGGCGCGGCGCTGCACGGTGCGCAGATGCTCTCGCGCGGCTGGCACAGCGGCCCGGTCTTCGGCACGCACACCGCCGCGGTGGTCGCCGGGAAGTTGCTCGGACTGGACGCGGATCGGCTGGAGGACGCGGTCGGCATGGCGGGCACGCAATCGGCCGGGTTGATGGCCGCCCAGTACGAGGCGATGTCCAAACGTATGCAGCACGGATTCGCCGCTCGGAACGGCTATTACGCCGCGGGGCTGGCCGCGGCGGGGTACACCGGGATCAAACAGGTCTTCGACCGCCCGTACGGCGGCTACCTGGCGGTGTTCGGCGAGGGGCACGATCCGGATCCGGCGCAGGTGGTCGCCGGACTGGGCCGGGATTGGCAGACCGAGGTGATCATGGTGAAGTCCTATGCCGCCCAGGGCGGGCTGCACGGCGTCATCCAGGCCGCGCTGGCACTGCGCAACGAATTCGCGATCGATCCGAAGACGGTGTCCCGCATCGAGATTCGAGTCGGCCACGCGATCTACCACCATGGCTGGTGGACGCCCGAACGTCCACTGACCAGTATCGGCGCACAGATGAATCTGGGCTACGCCGCCGCGGTCGCCCTGCTGGACGGACAGGTCCTGCCGCCGCAGTTCACGCCCGAGCGCCTGGACGCGGACGACGTGTGGGATCTGCTCGGCCGGGTCGAGGTGGTCCTGGACGAGGCGATCGAGAATGCCTCCGCGCGTGAGCGATTCGCCACCGAACTCACCCTCACCCTGGACGACGGCACCGTACTGCACAGGCGCGTCATCGAGCCGCACGGTGGCCCCTCGGATCCGGTCACCGATGCCGAACTGGTCGCCAAGTACCGCTCGCTGGCCGGGCCGCTACTGCCCGCCGCCCGGCTCGACGCGATCCAGCGGGCCGTGCTCGGCATCGACGAGCTGTCCGATATCCGCGAGCTGACCGAGTTGCTGGCCGCACCCGTGGCCGGTGCGCTGGATGGAAAGGAGGGCGATCGATGACCGCCCACGATGCCCGCCGCAGACTCCGAGCTGCGCTCGACTCCGGTGAACTGCTCACTGCACCAGGGGTTTTCGACGGAATCTCGGCCTCGCTCGTCGCGCGCCTGGGATTCTCCGCCGCCTATCTGACCGGCGCGGGCGTCGCGGCCTCGGGATTCGGGCTGCCGGATATCGGACTGGTCACCCAGACCGAGATGGCCGAACGCGGCCGGATGATCACCCGCGTACTCGGCGACATCCCACTGATCGCCGACGCCGACACCGGATACGGCGCGACGCTCAACGTGATTCGCACCGTGCGCGAATACGAGGCCGCCGGGGTGGCCGCAATTCAGTTGGAGGATCAGGCTTTTCCGAAGAAGTGCGGGCATCTGCCGGACAAGGAACTCATCGATACCGAGGAATTCCGCACCCGGTTGACCGCCGCGCTCGAGGCCCGCACCGATCCGGGTCTGGTGGTCATCGCGCGGACCGACGCGCGGGGTCCGCTGGGTCTGGACGCAGCGATCGAACGCGCCAACGCGTACGCGGACGCGGGTGCCGACGTGATCTTCGTGGAGGCCCCGCGCAGCATCGAGGAGATCGAGCGGATCAGTGCCGAGGTCTCCGCTCCGCTGCTGATCAACCTGGTGGCCGGTGGTCTGACTCCGATCGAATCCACTGCGCGCCTGGCCGAACTCGGGTATGCGATCGCGATTCATCCCACGCTGCCGCTGGCCGCGGGCGCTTACGCCATGCTCACCGGCCTCGGTGAACTGGCCGGTCGCGAGGTGGCCGACCTACTGCCGTCCGGACCCATGGGATTCTTCGAACTCGTCGGTCTGGCCGAATGGTCCGCACTCGGCGAGCACTACCGCACAGGAGCACCCCAGCCATGGGCATGACCATGATCGAGAACCTGCTCGCGCGCAAGGGCGGCGTCGGGCGCGTCCGGCCCGGGGATATCGTCACCGTCGAGGTCGACATGTGCGTCATGATCGACCTGCAGTTCGCCACGCAGTGGCTGACACCGAATCGGATCCACGACCCGGACAAGATCGCGGTAGTGATGGATCACGCGGTTCCGGCGCCGACGCCGAAGGACGCGGCAGGCGGTCCGCGGGCGCGAAAGTTCGTGGCCGACTTCGGGATCGAGAAGTTCTTCGACGTCGGCCGGCACGGCATCTGCCATCAGGTCATCGCCGAGAACGGCCTGGCCCGGCCCGGAGAAGTGCTGGCCTGCACCGATTCACACACCTGCGCGGGTGGCGCGTACAACACCGCCGCGCGCGGACTGGGCCCGGCGGAGGTCTACTCCATCATGTGTACCGGTTCGACCTGGTATCAGATCGCGCCGACCGTCCGCTACGAACTGATCGGTACATTGCCGCGCGAAATCAGTGGTAAGGACGTCTTTCTCGCGCTGGCCGCGACCTACGGCGACGCCACCAACCAGAATCTCGAATTCGGCGGGCCGGGTCTGGCCAGTGTGCCGCTCAACGACCGCCGCACGATCGCCACGCAGGCCGCCGAGATCTCCGCCGACTTCGCCACTTTCGCGGTGGACGAGGTGCTCGCGGACTTCCTGGCCGAACGTGGCGTGCACGACTACGAACCCGCCGTCGCCGATCCGGACGCCGAGTACGCACAGGTGCGCACCATCGATCTCGGCGCGCTCGAACCGTACGTCGCGCGGCCGGGAACGGTGAGCCGCAACGGAATTCCCGTCTCGCGGATCGAGCAGCGCCGGATCGATCAGGCGTTCATCGGCTCGTGTGCCAACGGGCAACTCGAGGATCTGCGTATCGCGGCGGACATCCTGCGCGGCCGCAGCGTCGCGGCGGGCGTGCGATTGCTGGTCACGCCCGCCTCACAGCAGGTCTACCGGGACGCGATGCGCCTGGGCTACCTACAGGACATCGCGGATTCCGGTGCCGTGGTGACGAATTCGACCTGCGGTGCGTGCTTCGGCTACCACATGGGCGTGCTCGGGCCCGGCGAGGTCTGCCTGACCTCGAGCACCCGCAACTTCACCGGCCGCATGGGCAGCACCGAGGCCGAGATCTACATGGCCTCCCCGGCCACGGTCGCCGCCTCGGCGATCACCGGCCGCATCACCGATCCCCGGAGCGTGACCGCATGACCGTGCCGTCGACCGTCATCTCGGGCCGGGTCTGGGTCTTCGGCGACTCGATCGACACCGACGCGATGTATCCCGCGTTCGCCATGAAGATGGATGTCCCCGAAGCCGCCCGGCACGTGTTCCACCAACTCCGGCCGGGGTGGACCGATCAGGTCCGGCCCGGTGACATCGTCGTCGCGGGAAGGAATTTCGGCGTAGGATCCTCGCGCCCGGTCGCCACCCTGTTCCGCACGCTCGGCGTCGCCGCCCTGCTGGCCGAGGATTTCAACTCACTGTTCTTCCGCAACGCCGTCAACGCCGGTCTGCCGGCGTTGACCGTGCCCGGCGCGCGGACCGTCTTCCGCGACGGCGAGGAGGTCACCGTCGACATCGCCACCGGCGAGTACCGCAACGACACCACGACCACGACCGGCCGCACCACCCCGCTGCCGCCGCTGATTCTGGAAATCCTGGCCAGCGGCGGAGTTCTGGCCCGACTGGCCGAACAGGGATATCTGCCGATCGAACTGCTCGAGGTGTTGCGGTCGGGAGCGGTCCCGGTGGAGAGCGGTTCCGGGGCGTAGCGCCGGGCCCGATCGATCCGGACCCGCTGTTGCACCTGTGGATTTCACCTTTCGCTGTCACACTGGCCGCATGTACGACTACGACGTTCTGGTTCTCGGATCAGGTCCCGGCGGTCAGAAGGCGGCGATCGCGACCGCGAAACTGGGTAAACGAGCCGCCGTGGTGGAACGGCGGGACATGATCGGCGGGGTGTGCATCAACACCGGCACGATCCCGTCCAAGACCTTGCGCGAGGCGGTGCTGTATCTGACCGGCCTGAGCCAGCGCGAGATGTACGGGCAGAGTTATCGGGTGAAGGAGGACATCACCGTCACCGATCTGCTCTCCCGGGCGCAGCACGTGATCGGCCGTGAGGTCGATGTGATCCGGAATCAGTTGTCCCGCAACCACGTCACGGTGCTGCCCGGGATGGGGTCGTTCCTGGACGAGCACACGATCGAGGTGATGGACGGCACCGGCCGGGAGACCCGGGTGACCGCCGAGAACATCGTCATCGCCACCGGAACCCAGCCCGCGCGGCCGGAAACGGTGGACTTCGACGGGAAGACCATCATCGATTCGGACGGAATCCTGCAGCTCGAGCGGGTGCCGCAGTCGATGATCGTGGTCGGTGCGGGTGTCATCGGCATCGAGTACGCGTCCATGTTCGCCGCGCTGGGCTGCAAGGTGACCGTGGTGGAGTCGCGCGAGCGGATGCTGGACTTCTGCGATATCGAGGTGGTCGAGGCGCTCAAGTACCACCTGCGCGATCTGGCGGTGACCTTCCGATTCCGGGAGACGGTCGCCGCGGTCGAGCGGCATCCGCGCGGTGCGATCGCAGTCATGGAGAGCGGCAAGCGAATTCCCGCCGAGGTGGTGATGTACTCGGCCGGACGGCAGGGCATGACCGAGACGCTGCGCCTGGAGAAGGCCGGTCTGAGCGCGGACAAGCGCGGACGTGTCTCGGTGGACGAGTA
This sequence comes from Nocardia jiangxiensis NBRC 101359, assembly GCF_000308615.1. Taxonomy (GTDB): domain Bacteria; phylum Actinomycetota; class Actinomycetes; order Mycobacteriales; family Mycobacteriaceae; genus Nocardia; species Nocardia jiangxiensis. The sequence goes on along the minus strand of NZ_BAGB01000049.1, from coordinate 37,301 downwards.
CTTCCGCACCGAGGTGCCGAACATCTACGCGGTCGGCGACGTCATCGGTTTCCCGGCGCTGGCCGCGACGTCGATGGAGCAGGGCCGCCTGGCCGCCCATCACGCCTGCGGCGAACCGGTGCAGGCGCTGTCCTCGTTGCAGCCGATCGGCATCTACACCATTCCGGAGATCAGTTTCATCGGCCGGACCGAGGACGAGCTGACCGCCGCACGCAAACCGTACGAGGTGGGCATCTCCCGTTACCGCGAACTGGCTCGCGGCCAGATCATCGGCGACTCCTACGGCGTGCTGAAACTCCTGGTCTGCAGCGAGACCCGTGAACTGCTCGGCGTCCACGTGTTCGGCACCGGCGCAACCGAACTCGTTCACATCGGCCAGGCCGTGATGGGCTGCGGCGGCACCGTCGACTATCTGGTCGACGCGGTGTTCAACTATCCGACCCTGGCCGAGTGCTACAAGGTCGCCGCGCTGGATGCCATGAACAAGATCCGCCAGATCGAACACATGGACTGACGAGCCCTCGATCGCCGGTGCCGCAACATGATTCGGCACCGGCGTGGCCACGTGGCGGCGGTGTGCAGTAGATCCCGACCGTGACATCGGAATCAGCTCGCCCCGGGGCCGATCCCGCCGTTCGGCGTCGAGGGACGCCGACCGGCGGGGTGGGTCATGCTTGGCGTAGCGCCGTGGCGGCGGTGACCATGTTGCGGAGTGAGGCGACGACCTCGTCGGTGCCCCGGGTTTTCAGGCCGCAGTCCGGATTGACCCAGAGACGTTGGGCGGGAACCGCTTTCAGTGCCCGACTCAGGGACTCGGTGATCTCCTCCGCGGCGGGGACGCGGGGGGAGTGGATGTCGTACACACCCGGGCCCACACCGAGGTCGAAGCCTGCGGCGTTGAGATCGTCGAGTACTTCCATGTGCGAGCGCGCCGCCTCGACGGAGGTCACGTCGGCGTCGAGTTCGGCTATGGCGCCGATGATTTCGCCGAATTCCGAATAGCACAGGTGGGTGTGCACCTGGGTCGTATCGGCCACCCCGGAGGTTGCCAGGCGGAACGCGGCCACCGCCCACGCGAGGTAGTCGGGCTGATCGGCCCGGCGCAGCGGGAGCAACTCGCGCAGGGCGGGCTCGTCCACCTGGATGATCGCGGTGCCCGCGGCTTCCAGATCGATCGTCTCGTCCCGGATGGCCAGCGCGATCTGCCGCGCGGTGTCGGACTCCGGCTGATCGTCGCGCACGAACGACCAGGCCAGGATGGTCACCGGGCCGGTCAGCATGCCCTTGACCGGTTTGCCGGTCAAGGACTGCGCGTACGAGATCCACTCGACGGTCATCGCGGCGGGCCGGGCGACGTCGCCGTAGATGATCGGCGGCCGTACGCAGCGGGTGCCGTAGGACTGCACCCAACCGTTGCTCGTCGCGGCGAATCCGTCCAGCTGCTCGGCGAAATACTGCACCATGTCGTTGCGTTCCGGCTCGCCGTGCACCAACACGTCCAGGCCGATGTCCTCTTGCAGCGCAACGACTTCGGCGATCTCCGCACGCATCCGGGCGTCGTATTCGGCGCCGTCGATCTCACCGCGGCGCAACGCGGCGCGCGCCAGCCGGATCCGGCCGGTCTGCGGATACGAGCCGATGGTGGTGGTCGGCAGCTGCGGCAGGCCCAGGCGTGCCTGCTGGAGTTCGCGTCGCTGATCGGCCGGAGCCCGTCGGGTGTCGGCGGCCTCGAGCGCGGTCAGCCGGGTGCGAATCGGCTCCACGCGCAGACGCGGATCCGCGCGGCGGTCCCGCAGCGCCGTGCGCGCGATCTCGAGCCGGTCGGCCACCGCGGCAGGCCCCTGCTGGACGGCCGTGGCCAGGGTGACGATCTCCGCGACCTTCTCCGCGCCGAATGCCAGCCACGAGGCCAGGCGCGGCTCCAGGTCGGTCTCCGCCTCGAGCGAATACGGCACGTGCAGCAGCGAGCAGGAGCTGGATACCGCCACCGATGCGCCGCCGTCGGACAGCTCGGCGAGCGCGGCCAAGGCCGCATCCGGATCGGTTCGCCACACGTTGTGCCCGTCGACCACACCGGCCACGATCAACGTCTCGGTCAGCGTGCGGGCGACCGGCAGATCGGCCGTCCCACCGGCCACCAGATCCACCGCGACGGCGTCCACGCCGGTGCGCGCCAACGGTTCCAGCGCCTCGCCGAGACGGCCGAAATAGGTGGCGACCAGGATCTTCGGTCGCGAGGACGACGTGGCGAGACGGCGGTACACCGTGTCGATGGCGGCCAGTTCGGCCGCGCTGAGGTCGGTGACCAGCGACGGCTCGTCCATCTGCACCCAGTCCGCGCGCGCCTCGGCGAACAGGGTGAGCAACTGCTCGTAGAGCGGAAGCAGATTCTCCAGCCGATCCAGCAGATCGGCGCCGTCGATCGCCTTGGCCAGCTTCAGGAAGGTGATCGGGCCGACCACCACCGGACGAGCCGGGATCCCCAGCGCCTGCGCCTCGCGCAATTCGGCCAGCGGCTTGTCCGGATGCAGCGAGAACTGTGTCCCCGCAGCGATTTCCGGCACCAGATAGTGATAGTTGGTGTCGAACCACTTGGTCATTTCCAGCGGCGCGACGGTATCGGTGCCGCGGGCCGCGGCGAAATACCGGTCCAACTCGTCCTCGATGCCCTGCACGCGTTCGGGCAGCGCACCCAGCAGCACCGCGGTGTCCAGGACGTGGTCGTAGTAGGAGAAGGTGCCCACCGGCACCGAATCCAATCCGGCCGCGTGCATCGAGGTCAGCTGCGCGGTGCGCAGGTCGGCGGCGACGCGATGCAGTTCGGCGGCGTCGATGCGCCCGCCCCAATAGGCTTCGACGGCCCGTTTGAGTTCCCGGTTCGGGCCGATGCGCGGTGCGCCCAGCACCGTCGCGGTGAATGTGGTGTTCGTATCAGGCACGGTTGTGCTCCTGGTCGACAGTGGACGGTCGCCACCCATCGAACGTGCGCTGACGGAGCCCTCACAGCATGATCACCGTGCCTGGTTCCACTCGGCGCACACCCTGTCCACGGGGCGACGACCGCCGGATACGGCGTATCCGGCACAGACGGCAGGTCTTCGGACTCACGGGCGCCGATTCGTGTGAATCGACCACGGCAGGCAGTGCTGCCGGGCTGGTCCTAGCGGCCGTCGCTTCCCAGGTCTCGTACCCAGTGCCTCTGACGGCAGTCGTTCCCGTTCACCGCTGCGGGACAGTCCCGGATTCTCACCGGGTTCCCTCTCACCCGGAGCCGGGGTACGAGACCGTCGGCGACCGGGCTTCGACGCCGGAGGGTGAGTTCGGGGCTCCTCAGCTACACCGCGGCGAACCAGCTGCACCGTCCAGCATACGACGCCGTGCCGTGGACGTGCATCCCGGTCGCGCGACGCGATCGCCTCAGAGTGGCCGGGCGGTGCCGCGCACGGTCCACGAACCCCCGCGGAAATGCAGTGTGGTCGCGCTCGATGGCGGAATGTCCAAGCGCCAGAAGGAGATCGGCGGTGCGTCGAGGGCGAGCAGAATGCAGGCCCGTACGACACCGGGATGGGTGAACGCCACCACCCGGCTCTGCCGCGTCGCCACCTCGGACAGCCACGTCTTGGTGCGCGCCAGCAGGTCGGTGACGGATTCGCCGCCGTGCGAACGGAATTCGGGATCGGTCAGCCAGCCCATCAGCTGGGCGCCGGGAATCGCGTCCATGCTCGCGCCCGCCCAGGAACCGGAATTCAGGTCTGCCAGAGCGGGTTCGGTGACGCCGTCCAATCCGAACAGGGCAGCGGTCTGCGCGGTCCGCACCTCCGGGCCGATCAGCACCAGATCGGCCCGGAGAGGTTCGGGCAGTTCGCCGTCCCGCTCGACCGCCCGGACGTCGAGCGGTTCGTCGAGCGGGAAGCGCGCTGTCCGTACGGCGTCGGTGATCGCGTGCGTCACCAGGGTCAGCCGCGTGGGTGAATTCATACGATCGGCGCGGCGGTCGTGGCGTCCGAGTTCGCGGTCCCGGTGTCCCGGCCGAACAGACGCGGAGCCAGCGAGGCGAATCCGACGCCGATCACGGTCCACAACAGTAGTTGTGCCGCAAAGGAATACAGCCGGAACAGATACAGATCGTCGGCCGGGAATCCGGGGAAGACGATATGTCCGGCGGCATCCTTCAGCGGTTGTGGCGTCTCGGTGGCGTAGTCACCGTAGGCGTGATTCACCGACAGATGTCCCAGCGAGGGCAGCAGGACGATGGCCACGGCCACGACCACGACGAAAGCCAGTGCGGAGACCAGCGCCGAATTCCAATTGCCCAGGCGCGCCTGGAGTTTGCGGCCCAGCCAGATCGCGGCCACCAGCACGACCGCGCTGATCACCACCATCAGCAGGTACAGCGCGGTGCGTTCCTCGATCGACTCGGGATGCCCGATCGACGGTGGATTCGCCGGATACTTCAGGAACGGCACCGCGTACAGGACCAGGAACATTCCCCCGGCCACCAGCAGCGCCAGATTCCGCGGCGTGATCCGCCCGACCCGGCCCACGCACAGGCAGTACACGACCGCGAACAGCGCGCCCATCGCGATACCGAACACGATCATGCCGAATCCGACACCGACGCTGGACTGCACCGACCGGCTGAACAGGTCCGGACCGTCCGCGGGCAGCGGGAGTCCCGCGGCCTTGTCCAGCGCCTGCTGGGCCTCGTCCCGGCCGCTCTCGTAGTCGATCGCCCGCTCGATGACGGGTTCGGCCAGCAGGCGCGCGAACAGGAACGCCAGTAATCCGCCGAGTGCGCCGACCAGCGCACCTCGGCCGATGATTCGCTTTTCCATTGTGCTACTCGATTCCCGCGCCTAGTGGCAGGGGAACCCGAGGAAGTGCCGGGCGTCGTGCACGAATTCGTGCACGTGCATATCGCTGCCGAAGATCGACACAGCGCCCTGGTCCACGCCGATGAAGTAGTAGGCGAGCAGCGCGAGCACCGTCGTGCCGACGAGCCACAGCGCGGTGGTGGGAATGGAAAGAGGAATCGCACCGGTATCGGTGCGCGGCACGTACGACGTGGCCACGGCAACTCCTTGCCTTCGGGGGATCTCGCGTCCCCATCGATGATGGAACCAGCGGCGCACGGGGTCTGACTCACATCCGTTCGGATGCTCACAGTGGCGCGACCGTTCCGGAGTTACACCGGATTCCTCGAATCGCCGCTGAGACAACCATACGAAACCTGCGACACGCCGGTCAATCGCCTCCGCGATCCGACCACACCGCAGGGCGGTGCGAACATCGGTGCCGCAACCCCGATGGAAAACCAAACCGACCGCTGCGGACACCTACTGGTGGTCGAGGTCGTATCGCCGAATACGGTGACGGCCGATCTGGTCGGGAAGCGCGCCGAGTACGCCCGTCTCGGCATTCCGTCCTACTGGATCGTGCGGATGGTCCAGGACGATGGGCCCGCGGCATCGATTGGAATCAGCTCGATCTGGGGTTGGACTGACCGCCGGTCGGGGATCCGGTGGATGTTCGGTCAGGCGAGCATCCCGCGGCCGTACCAGTCGTCCTTGTCCGCGACGCCGGGCAGGGCGAAGAAGTATCCGCCGCCGAAGGGCTGGACGTAGTCGGTGAGCGGTTCGTCGATCAGACGGGTCTGGATGGCCTCGAACTGACGCTTCACATCCTGCTGGTAGCAGGAGAAGATGTGGCCCGTGGCGAGGTTGCCGTTCGGGTCCACGCCCAGGTCGTAGTTGTAGGACCGGCGGACCAACTGCTGTCGCGCGGTGTCGGGGGTGCGCGGATTGGCAAGGCGGATATGCGAATCCATCGGGATGACCGATCCCTTGGGGTCCGCCGCGTAGTTCGGGGTGTCGAATTCCTGGTTGCCGTCCAGCGGCGCACCCGAATCGCGGCGGCGGCCGAACATGTTCTCCTGCTCGGTGATCGAGACGCGGTCCCAGAACTCCACCAGCATGCGGATCAGGCGCACCACGTGATAGGTGCCGCCGCGGGTCCAGGCGGGCTCGTCCGCGCCGTCGGTCCAGATCAGCGATTCGGCTTCCGAGCCGGTCGGGTTGGCGGTGCCGTCCTTGAAGCCCAGCAGATTTCGGCCGGTGCCCGACGGACGCGGCGGGGAGTTGTAACCCTCGATCTTCCAGCGCAACTGGAGCGCACCACGGGTCTGGCGGGTGATGTCGCGAATCGTGTGGTGCACCGTATCGGGATGGTTCGCACACAGCTGCACCAGCAGATCGCCGTGCATCCACGCCGGATCGGGGGCGTCGTTGGGGAAGGTGCGCATCGGGGTCAGCTTGGCGGGCTTGAGTTTCGCCAGTCCGAACCGGTCGTCGAACAGGCTCGCGCCGACGCCGGTGGTGACGGTCAGGCCGTCGGCGGGGATATCCCCACCCAGCACCGCACTGTCCGAAGGCGGTTCTCCCACACCGAGATCCGGCGCCGCGCCACCGGCGGTCAGGAAGCGCGCGCGGCCGGTGAGCGTCTTGAACAGATCGACCAGCTCGGCTCGGTTCGCGGTGGTGACGTCGAACGCGGCGAAGCAGGCCGCATTCTGCTTGCCCGAGGGCCCCGGGGTCAGGATCCCGGCCTGATGGGTGCCGTGGAACGGGTACGACGACGCCATCGTGCTCTGTCCGGTACCGGCCGCGGCCGCGTCCACGCGGGCGCCCTCGGCGAGTACTCCGGCGGTCAACGCGGTTCCGGCCGCACCCGCGACGGCGCCCGAGAAGAATCGGCGGCGACTGACATCCATCGTGAGGTCCTACTTACTGTGTCGGGGGTGGAGTGTGGGGCCGAAGCTCAGTGCGCGAGTGGAACTTCGAGCAACCGTGGCACCCGGGCGAGGTCTTCCAGGGCCGCGCCGAGCGCGGCTCGCACGGCCTGCTGCTGGGCCTGCGGCGTCTGCGCGGGCGCGCGCCACTTGCCGTTGTCCTGAGTGGCCAGCAGCGCCGCGTGCAGGGTGTCCAGGTGGGCGGACAATTCCGTGCGCAGGCCGGGGGATCGGGCATCCAGCAGGGGACCGAGTTCGTCGAGCACCGTGCGGGTGATGTCGATATCGGCGTCGGTCAGCGGGTAGGCCGATCCGGAGCCCTCGTCGTCGTTGCCGAACAGGTGATCGCGCAGGGCGTCCTCGAGGATCTCGTGCGCGCGGATCGGCAGGTTGGTCGGATCGCCCGCCAGATCGTCGCTGCCCAGATTCTTCTGGATGTTCGCGATGTCGCCGCCGAGCCGATCGATCACCGGCATCAGCTGATCGGGGCCCTGACCGTGCCAGAGGCCGTATTCGATGCGGTGCAGGCCGGTGAAACCCTCGTCGGAGGTGCCGCCGGGCAGGCCGTCGGGCAGCCCGTCCACGGCCGTGCCCGCTTCGCCGAAGCTGTTGTAGGACGCGCCGACACGTTCCCATTCCATCTGCGCGTTGAGCCAATCCGCTTGCGCGGCAGGGATGTTGTCGGCCTGCACGTCGTTGCCGATCGCGGTGACCGCGCCGGCGAGCCGGCTCAGCGCCTGGTCGGCGGCTGCCTGGTAGGCGTTGTTGGCGGGGGTCAGATCATCCGCGGTGACCGGTTTGACCGCGGGCGGGGCATCCCCGGACGCGCCGCTGACCTGCACCGTCGGTGAGGTGGTCTTGGGCTTGCCGGACATCAGGCAGGTGATGGTGTAACTGCCGTTGCCCAGCGTCGCGGTCATGTCCGCGGTGGTGGCCGGGCCGATGGTCTCGATCTCGCCGACGATCGCGCCGCCCGCGTCGAGCAGGTTGATCTCGCCCGCCTTGCTCGTCTTGTTCTGGATCGCGAAGGTCTGCGTGCCGGACTTGCCGGACTTCCACTCGGGTGCGCAGGAGCTGTCGCTGATCGACACGGCCTGGACCGAACCGTTGCTGCTGGAGGGCAGCAGTGCGATCGCGATGCCCGCGGCCACGACGGGGACCACGACCAGTGCGGTGGCGACGAGCGGCAGGCGTGGCCCGGCGACGCGCTCCCACCAGTCCGGCGTGGGCTCGGCGTCCTGCGTGGCCGGAGCGGTCGCGGATGCGGTTGCGGTCTCGGCGGTTTCGGTGCCGGGCGCGGTGGCTGCCGCTGTCGTTGCGGCGGCAGGCGCCTCGGCCGGACGGCCCGCCCGCACGAACAGCGGGATCACCACGGCCAGGTACCCCACCCATGCGACAACCTGCAGCACCCGCATCTTGGGCGTGAGTTCGGTGATGCCGGAGACGATCGCGACCCACCACGAGTTCGGGTCCGCGTGCGCGCTGATATCGAAGGCGATCCAGTTCACGCCGGGCAGCCACCCCGCGTCCTGCAGATCGCCCAGACCGTACGCGAGCACACCGGCCGCGATGACGATCAGCAGCACCGCGGTCCGGTTGAAGAACACCCCGAGGTTGAACCGCACGCTCTGCCGATACAGCAGCCAGCACAGTGCGACGGCGATGAGCAGGCCCAGTGCTGCACCGATCAGGGGGGCCACCGTGGCGCCGGAGGCCTTGACCGCGGTCCAGACGAACAGCGTGGTCTCCAGCCCCTCCCGGCCGACCGCCAGGAATGCGGTCAGCGCCAGTGCGCCCGCGCCCAGGGCCGCGGCGCGCACGACCTCGCCGCGCAACTGTTTGGACAGCGTCGCCGCCGTGCGCCGCATCCAGAAGATCATCGCGGTCACCATGATCACGGCCAGCACGCTGAGGATGCCGCCGACCGCCTGCTGGGCCGAACTGGACAGCACGCTGGTCGAATAGGTCAGCACCGCTGCGAAACTGCCCGCCACCGAGATAGCGCCGAGCAGGCCGAGCCAGATCGGTGCGGTGGAGACGGGACGTTCCGCGGTCGCTGCCTTGCGCACAGCCGCCAGTAGGATCGTTACGACGAGACCGGCCTCGAGACCTTCCCGAAGGCAGATCAGCAAGTTCGGTACAGCCTCAGCCCAGTTCACACTGCCAAAGGTAAGGCATACCTATATGCCAGGTCCAATCGTTCGGCGCCGAATTTTGTGAATTGCCTGAAAGTCGTGGCGGAACCGCCTGTGTACTCCGCTGTGCAGCACGGCGTGCACGGCCAGGGTGTTCCGGCTCGGTTGACGCCGCGGGTGCGAGACGAGAGCCCGCGACGAATCAGGCCGAGGTGCGGATGGCGGTTCCGGCCAGATCGACGACGAGTTCGCCGATCATGTCGCGGGTGGCGCGGGCGCGGGCCAGGGCGGGGTCGAGCGGATCTGTGTCGAGGAGATCGATCAGATCGTTCACCGAGCCGAAGATGGCGACGAGCCGTCGCACCGCAGCACGCCGCTCGGTAGGCGCGAGGGGTAATGACATGGTGCTCACATGACTGGTATCGCCGTCGCGGGGCGCATGTTTCACATCCGGTGGTAAGTCACTTCGTGGCCCCGCCGCGACGGGCCGCGGCCGTCGATCGGCGCGCGGCCCGCAGCACAGACCGCTCAGTCCGCTACGTGCACAACGAGTTTGCCGAGGTTCTTGCCGACCAGCAGTCCGCGGAACGCCTCGATGGTCCCGTCGAAGCCTTCGACCATGTCCTCCAGGTAGTGCACCCGGTCCCGCGCGATCCACTGCGACATCTGCTCGAGGAAGGCGGGCATCTGCTCACCGGCGAATTCGGTCTGGATGAAGCCGCGGATGGTCAGGCTCTTGCGCAGCACCGCCGACATGAGCATCGGCAGCCGGTCCGGCCCCTCGGGCAGGCCGGTGGCGTTGTAGTCGGCGATCAAGCCGCACAACGGAATTCGCGCGAAGGAGTTGAGCCGCGGGAACACCGCGTCGAAGACCGCGCCGCCGACGTTCTCGAAGTAGACGTCGATACCGTCCGGCACCGCGGCGGCGAGCTGTTCGGCGAAATCCGGTGCGCGATGGTCGAGTGCGGCGTCGAAACCGAAACGTTCCCGCAGCAGCGCGACCTTCTGCGGACCACCCGCGATGCCGACCGCCCGAGCGCCATGGATCTGCGCGATCTGCCCGACCGCGGATCCGACCGGCCCGGTGGCCGCCGCGACGACCACCGTCTCACCGGGCTGCGGCCGGCCGATGGTGAGCAGACCGGAATACGCGGTGAATCCCGGCATTCCGAGTACGCCCAGCGCCGTGCTCACCGGCGCGGCGGCCGGGTCGAGGCGGCGCAGATAGCGCACCTGCTCCACCGAATGGGTCTGCCAGCCGCCGTAACCCAGCGCGATGTCACCGGATCGCAGTGCGGGATCACGGGATTCGAGGACGCGCGAGACCGTCGCGCCGACCATGGTCTGCCCGAGCTGCACCGGGGGCGCGTAGGACGGCGCATCGCTCATCCGCCCGCGCATGTACGGGTCGAGCGAGAGGTAGAGCGTCTCGAGCAGCGCCTGCCCCGTATCGGGTTCGGGCAGCTCGACGGTCTCGGTCCGGAAATTCTCGGGTTCGGGCATGCCGACCGGGCGCGAGGCCAGGACGATCCGGGTGCTCTTCATCGGTGCTGCCACCTCCGGTGAGTCGGAATCGGTACGCGCAAGAGTCTCCCACGCGCCACCGCGGCGAAAGCGAGGACCCGCTGCTCAGTCGCAGTGCGGGGTCACCCGCAGCAGTGCGGCGTCGTGCGGCGCCAAGGTCTTCGCGGTGAGTGCGCCGGTCGTGGTGGCCGTGGCGTGCGACCACAGGTCTCGCACGGTGTAACAGGATGCCGGGGCCAGGCCCGCGGCGTGGGCGCTGGTGGCGACGTCGGCGGCGGTATCGGCGCGGTTGAGCAGCACCACGGCCGTCGACCCGTCGGACAGGCTTTTGGTCATGACCCGATCGTCGGTCGGCAGGAACGCGCCCTGTACCGACCCGGGATCCTGATCGACCGCGATGACGTCGCGATCGGTCAGCACGGCCCGGGTCTGCGCGGACATGGTGCGCACATCGTTGCCCGCGATCAGCGGCGCGGCCAGCATCGCCCACAGCGTGAAGTGCGCGCGCTGTTCGGCCGGGGTCAGGCTGTATTGCGGATTACGCAGGGCGGCAATCTGTTCCGGGCTCAGGGTGACCATTCCGGAGAGTTGTTCGACCGCCGTGCGCCCGGCCCGCTGCTGATCCTGGGTCAGCGGAAACACCTTCAGCAGAGTGCCGGGCAGCGTGCCCACATGGGTGCCGAGGAATTCCGCGAGCTGGGTGCCCACCACGAGCATGTCCGGATCGTTCCAGTGCCCCGGATGGCTGCGCCCGGCCAGCGGCGCGGCGGCGCGCACCTGATCGACCACGCCGAGGAACTGCTGCGAGGCGAACTGGTTGATCGAGATCGGCGGTAATGCGTTGCGCCAGAACGGGAACAGATCGTGCGCGTTGCGGGTGACATCGGAGATGCGCGACCAGTCGTAGTCGGCAGCGGTGTCCCGATCCGAGCTGTTCGGGTTGATGCTGTAGACGATGTGACGTCCGCTGGCGCGCAACGCATCTCGCATGGCGGTGAACTTGCGCACCTGATCGCTCAGGTCGCTGCTCGCGCGGCACCAGTCGTATTTGAGGTAGTCCACGCCCCAGGCCGCGAAGGTCCGCGCGTCCTGCACCTCGTGCCCGGCGCTCGCATTCTGCAGGCTCTGCCCGCAGGTCTCGTTGTACGGGCTGGAATACAGGCCCAGCAGCATGCCGCGCTGGTGCGCGTAGCGGGCCAGGGCTGCCATCCCGTGCGGGAACTTCTCCGGATCGGCTTGCAGATCGCCCTGTGCGTCGCGATCGAGGGCGGCCCAGCCCGCATCCAGATCGACGTAGCGGTATCCGGCGTCGCGCATGCCGGAGGCGACCATCGCATCGATCGTCGTCTCGATATTCTTCTCCGACAACGCGATTCCGGAGTTCCAGGAGTTCCAGCCCATCGGCGGGCCCGCTGCGGCGGGTGCTGCCGCCGCGGACGGCAGAGGCAGCAGGCATATCGTCGCGACGAGGCTGCCGAGTAGACCGGCCCATCGGCCTCTGCGAACCACGCTGCCTCCCGCCGGTCACGCCCGGCGCGCTCACCGGGTCGCGCACCACGGTGGCATATCGGTACGGGGTGTGCGCGTCCGGCAATGTGCGCGGGGTGATGTCCGGCCGCATTTTGCTGATTCAGCAAAACTACTTGCCGGAATTGGATGCCGTCCGGAGTGTGGTGTGTCGAGGAGGTGGTCATGGTGACCGAGCAATTGCAGGACGGATACGACGTGGTCGTGGTGGGTGGCGGTGCGGCCGGGCTGAACGGGGCGCTGATGCTCGGCCGGTCGCGGCGATCGGTGGCGGTGATCGATTCCGGCGCACCGCGCAACGCGTCCGCCGACGGGGTGCACGGGCTGCTGGCCCGCGAGGGCACCCCGCCCGGTGAGTTGCTGGCCCGCGGTCGCGCGGAGGTCGCCGGATACGGCGGGATCGTGGTGACCGGTGAGGTCACCGCGCTCGGGCGGGACGCGGACGGATTCGTGGTGAGTCTGGGCGACGGCAGGTCGGTGCGGGCGCGGCGGCTGCTGGTCACGACCGGTGTGGTCGACGAACTGCCCGATATTCCGGGACTGTGGGAGCAGTGGGGCCGCGATGTGGTGCACTGCCCGTACTGCCACGGCTGGGAGGTCCGCGATCAGGCCATCGGGGTGCTCGGCACCGGGCCCATGTCGATCCACCAGGCGCAGCTGTTCCGGCAGCTCAGCGATGACGTGGTCTACTTCGCGCACACCGCGCCCGCGTTGTCCACCGAGCAGGCGGTGCAGCTCGCCGCGCGCGGTATCCGCGTGGTGGAGGGCACGGTGACCGCGGTGGAGGTGACCGACAAGCACATCACCGGTGTGCGCCTGGCCGACGGCACGCTGGTTCCGCGATCGGCCGTGGCCGTCGCCTCCCGGCTGGCCGCCCGCGCCGGCTTCCTCGCCGGAATCGACCTGCACCCGGTCGAACATCCCAGCGGCGCAGGCGATCACATCCCGTCCGATCCCGTCGGGCGCGCCGAGGTCGAGGGAGTCTGGTTGGCGGGCAACGTCACCGACCCCTTCGCACAGGTCGGCGCGGCCGCCGCGGCCGGAGCCACGGCGGGTGCGCAGATCAACGCCGACCTGATCCTCGAGGAGACTGCGCAGGCCGTGGCCGCCTACGAATCGCCGTTCTCCGCGGCGATGGAGGCTCAGGTCGCCGCGGCGGCCGGTGGTGAACGCGCGCACGGACTGTAGCGCGTAGCGATCGGCCTTCCGGTCCGGAATCTCGGAACTGCGCATTGCCGGTAGCCCTTCGACCGCGGCGGAGGCTACGGGTCGTTGTCTTCGGGCTGACGGCGGCTCGAAGACCCTGCCGCGGTCGGCGAGTGCACGGCCGCCGGTTGCCGCGGTCGCCGGGAGTTCTCGGTGGCTGCGCCGGGAGTTTCGATCCGCTGTCGACGTGTCGCTCGATCCCGTTGCAGCACCGAAACTTCCTGGTACCTGTCGGTGCCCCGTCGTACGATTGTCCTGGTCGGCGCGAGGGGTGACCGACTCGCGAGGAGGGGCCGTGACCGACGCTTCGAGGCCGGGATATCCGGTGCCGCCGGGTCATTCGTTCGGTGTTCCGCAGCCGTCGAACGCGCCGGGATTTCCGCCGTCGAATTCTCCCGGGCCGCAACGTCGTTCCCGGGGTTTGCCGATCGTTCTCTCGGTGCTGTCCGTCCTGCTGATCGTCGGGCTGGTGGTGTTCACGGTGGTGCGGATCGGGCAGGTCTCCGACACCACCGCCCAGCGGCAGCAGGTCGCGCGGGAGAACCTGGCGACGGCGCAGTTGCGGCTGACCCGCACTCCTGCTGTGCATTTCACCGGCAGGATGCTCGGGGGCGTGAGTTCGTCGTCGCAGTGGTTGCAGGTGGATCTGATGGTGACCAACGTCGGCGAGGCGACCGGGACGGTCGGCACCTCCTCGGGCGCGTCGCTGAACTACTTCGCCACGGGCGGGAAGTCCTTCCTCGAGGGCGCGGCGGATGCCTGGACCGCGTTCGGCGTCCCGGCCGACACCGCCGCGAACTACGCCGGACACAAGGTGCTGATTCCGCCCAGCCTGTTCACCGCCGACCCGGCCACGGTCCTGGCGCCGATCAATCTCGCCGTCGCCCTGGATCCCGCTGCGGCACATGACAAACCGCTGCGCATCGGCACGCCGGTGACTATCGCCGGCCATCGTTCGACACCGGTGACCAGTGGGAATGTCACTGTTTACCTGAGCGATCCGGTTCGGCACACCGCGCAGAGGTCCACGCCGTCCCCGACTACTTCGTCCGCACCACAGGGCACTGCGACGTCGGCTGCGTCACCGCCGCCACCGGCACCCACAACCCCCACTCCGGTGTTGCCCGCGCCCGCGACACCGACGCCCGCGCCGCAACCGCCTGCAACACCGTCGCCCGCGCCGCAACCGCCCGCGGCGTCGTCGGTCGCGCCGCCGCCTGCGACACCGTCGCCCGGGACGCGACCTGTGGGCATGTCGTTCCCGGGGACGCAGTCGGCTGTGGCAGCGACGATCGCAATGTCGCCGGGGGCGCCGTCGCCTGCAGTGTCGCCTTCAGGGGTGTCGGTGCCCGCAATGTCGTCGCCGGGGACGCTGTCGGCGCCCGCGCGGCAGCCCTCTCCGGGGACGCAGTCGGTCGCAACAACATTGGCTCGGACGCAGTATCCCGAGGTGCGGTCGAGGGCCACGTCGTCGGTCGCGATACCGCCCTCGCAGACGTCCGGTCCTGTGTCCCTGAGGCTTTCGTCATCATCGTCGGCCGTGGTACCCGCGCGGTACACCCCGGCGCATCGCGGTCCTGCTCCCTCCGGAGTGCCGAGTTCCGACGAGCCGTCTGCGAATGAGTCCGGCGACCCGGTGCCCGATATCGACCGGATCGTGGTCGACGCGGGCGCGAGTGCACCGGGCGAGCCGCAGTTGCCGCAGATGGACCTGAACACCAGTTCGGCGGACGGCGACAGGACCGAGGATCTCTACGACGCGATGCCGGATCAGGTGAACACCCTGTCCGATGCCATCGATTCGCGAGTTCAGTTGAACGGCACCGTCACCGGACACTTCCTGCAGACTCCGTGCGACGGCGTCTGCACCGTGGAATTCGATGTGTCCAACACCGTCACGGCCGGTCCCGGAATCACCATCGAATCGGTCGATTTCACCTATCAGGTCACGATGTCGGCCGAGGTCGCGATGAATCTCGGGCCGGAGTGTCAGGGCGAGGCCGTCATGCCCGCCAATGGTTCGAAGACGTTGACCTGCACCGCGACCTACGTCCCGCCGGTGGCGTCGTACGAGGGGGAGACCTTCCCGATCGAGGCCAGGGTCGTCTGCCACGTTCGGGCGATGGGGAACGCCCAGGTCGACGCGGTGCGCAAGCAGGTCACCGGCAATGGTCAGAAGGTTCCGGCGCTGAATCCCGACGAGCCCGAGGACGCCGCCGACGCCGCGCAACGCCATACCGATTCGGGCAGTCCGATTCCGCAGCAGCAGTGGACCCGGGAGTACAACCGGATCTCCTCACGGGCGCCCGGCACCGGCGGGATGCGGTCCGAGCAGGAGGAGGCGGTGTCCGCGGCGCTGGATCGCCTGTCGGTCAAGCAGGGCGACCGGGCCAAGATTCTGGCGAATCTGCGGGCCGGTGATCGCACGCCCGCGGGTGCGGAGGTCGCCGAGATCATTGGCTCGGAGCATCTGAAGGATATGGAGGGCTATGCCGACCAGGTCTCGGCGCTGGCCCAATCCAGTGCCACCGGGCGCAGCGCCGCGGCGCAGCAGTTGCGTTTCGGTGACGAGCTGTATCGCCGCGGTCAGCGAAATCTGGTCTTCGAGCGGAAGGTCGACGGGGTCTACGACATCGATGTGGGGGTGAAGGGCTCCGATGGTCACCTGCTGTACGGCTATCAGCTCAAGGAGACCGGAAATCCGCGCAACGCCTCGAACAGCGTTGTGCGGCAACTGGTCAACGCACCCGCCGATCACAAGGTCGGCATCCTCGACGTGCCCTTCCCGGCCTCGCAACTGAGCGATGCGACCGCGCAGAGTCTGGCGCAGTCGGCTCAGCGCGGTGGTCTCACCTACTACCTTCGATTTTCCGATGGCGCCACCCGTACCATTCCCGGAGACGGATCGGTATTCCCTGGCGGGTGAGGTGAGCGATGTCTGATCGGACGCTGTTGCGCGCCCCGCATTTCAGCCTCACCTGGACGTGGTGGCCCACCGAGGTTGCCGACGGTCCCGCGGCGCAGTTCGAGGTGGCCGCCCGGCTCGCCGACATCACCGCCCGGCACGGACTGCTGCGGCCCGACCGGCTGCGTTGCCAATGGTGTGTGGCAGGCAGGATCGTTCCCAGGGTACTGACCACGATCACCCTGGACCACCGCTTGGACGATCCCGCCACCGCCGAGGCATTGCTCGAGGCTCGTCCCTCCGACCTGGATCCGGCTGCCACGATCTGCGACCTGGTCCTCACCGGCCCGGGAACATGGTTGGACGAGAACGCAATTCCGCACACCGAGGACGACATCCTGTTGCTGGACATCGATCTCGCCCGACCCGACGCCACGGTCACCGCCGAGACCTTCCACGACATCTGGATGCCGCACGATTTCCACGGCGCCCCCCACCCGAACATCCACCGCCACAACGCCCCCCGCCTAGCCGCAACCCTCACCGACATCGCCGCAACCCTGCGAACCCCGACCGATCCGGGCGACCCGTCCCCCTACGGCACCCCGCTCCCACAGGGCCTGACCAACGCCCTCGACGACACCGGCCACCCCGCCGACGTCCTCCCGCACCATCCGCGATGACAATCAGGGCCGCCTCATCTCAACCGACGAGCCGTCGCAGCACCGATCGGACCTCCCCGGCGGTGTTGCGGTCATCCTCGCCGTCCGACAGTTCGGCCTACCGGGTGAGGCTTTCGATCACCACATCCCGGATTTCGTTGTCGGTCACCGTGAATGGAAGCAGACGGAACGCGGCCCGGCCGATTGCCGAGGTCCATCGCCAACGTTCGATTATGTTCTCTCGTACCGGCAAGGCCCGCACGCCTCGTTCAGCGGAACCTAGCGCTCGTCCAGAGACGGCAACACCGTCTCGCTGATGATCAGCAGCACCGCGGCGGCGACCGGGATGGCGAGCAGGGCACCGACGATCCCGAGCAACGCCCCGCCGAGCAGAACCGACACCACTGTCACAATCGCCGGCACCCGGACCGTTCTGCCGATGATTCTGGGCACGAGTATGTAGTCCTCGAACAACCGCAGGACGATGAAGAAGACGACGGTGGCCACTGTGACGGGCACCGATACGGTGAGTGCGACCACGGCCACGATGATCCCGGCGATGGTGGAACCCACCACCGGGATCAGGTCCAGGACGGCGACCAGGACGGCCAGCAACAGCGGGTAGGGCACGTCGAAGATCAGCAGCCAGATGAAGGTCAACACCGCGGTTATCACCGAAATGACCACATTCCCGAGGATGTAGCCGCCGACCTTCACGAAGATCTCGTCGCCGATCAGTATCGCCCGCGGTCGGCGTGAACGCGGAAACAGCCGGTAGATCGAGGCACGAACCTGTGCGAAATTGGCCATGAAGTAGCCGGTCAGCACAGCGACGATCACCGTGCCGCTGACGATGCTGAACACGAGCCGGCCCGCGCCCAGCACACCACCGGCCAGCTTCGAGGAATCGGCCCCGACCCCCTGCCGGACTCGGTCCCGGAGATGGAAACGAGTGTTGAGCACATCGATGAGGGGATACCGGTGCGCAAGATGGTCGAGGTAGTCCGGAGCGTTGTGCACCAGCGCGCTGCCTTGGGTGACCAGCGGAGGTATCGCGGCCGCGAGGAACCCGGCCAGCAAGCCGATCGCGACCACGAATACCGCGGTCACGGCGGCCCATCGCGGAAACCACGGCCGCACCAGCCACGACACGACAGGTTCCAGACCTATTGCCAGGAACAGCGCGATGGTGATCAAGACCAGCACCTGACTGGCGGCGATCACTGCTTGGATCGCGCCGTAGGTCACCGCGACTCCGGCCGCGCCTGCCATGCCGACCATGAACGGCGATCGCGGATCGAATCGCCGCCCGTGCTTGCCCAGCGGGTTCTGCGTCGTGCTGGCCTGCGCCGCCGCCGCTTCCGCGGTGACGATCGGTCCGCCTTCGTCGATGGTGTGGGGTTGCCCGACCAGGTCACCATGGCCCTGCTCAGCCCCGTCCGGCGTGTGGCGCTCCTCGGTTGGTCCTTGGTCGTCCTCTTCGTTCATGGCGTGGATCCACGGGGTTGCGCAATAGTCGGTGCGCCCTCTTCTGATTTCCCCTGCCGGCTTGCGCAACGCCGTGACACTGTCGAGCTGCGACTTCGATAAACAGAGGTGTATATCCCTGGTCCTGGGTGGCCACTGGAATGTGCCGGCCATCGGGTTGCTCGTCGTGGCTTCGTTCTTCCCGTGGTCGGGATGGGCGTAGTGATCGTTCTCGGGGTCATCCTTCTTATCGTTGGATTCATATTCAGTATCCCCATCCTCTGGACGATCGGGATCGTGGTCCTGGTCATCGGGCTAGTGTTACTGCTGTTGGGGGCGATGGGCCGCGCGGTCGGCGCCCGACGCCATTACTAATGACCCCCTGGATCGCGTTGGCGCTTCTGATTCCGGTCGCCGTACGCTGCCATGCTGACCGCGCTCACGGGCGGCCGTAGTCGATCCGTGTTCGGTCCACAACGCGTTGGCCGTGATCACCGCCTGGGTGACCTCACCCGTTGGGCCACACTGGTTGCAGCATGTGCCAGTCGGCGGGATGGGAGGCGATGTTGGCGGCGAACCGGTCGGCGAGGCGCTGGGTGGTCGCAACGATGCCGTCGGAGGTGTCCAGCGGCTGCTCGACGCTGAATCCCCACCCGTTGGGGGTGAACCAGCAGTGCACCGGCAGCAGTGGCGCCCCGGTGTCGATGGCGAGTCGGGCGGGACCGGCCGGCATCCGGGTCGGTTCGCCGAAAAAGCTGACGGGCACACCGTGGCCGGTAAGGTCGCGCTCACCGAGCAGGCCCACGACCCGTCCCTGCCGCAACCGCTCGACCAATCCCTCGAATGGCGGTTGGTCACCGCCGGCGAGGGGGATGATCTCGAATCCGAGGCGTTCGCGGTAGCGGACGAACCGCTGAAACAACGCTTCGGGCCGGAGCCGTTCGGCGACCACGGTCGGGGTGGCCAACCGCTGTGCCGCCCACACGCCGGCCATGTCCCAGTTGCCGCTGTGCGGCAAGGCGAGAATCGCCCCGCGACCGAGTTCCATGGCCGCTGCGGCGTGTTCGATACCGGTCGCTGCGGCCTCGACTTCGTCGGCCAGCGTTGTCGGATCCATCGTCGGCAGCCGGAATGCTTCGCGCCAATATCGTGCATACGAGCGCAGGCTGTCACGGATCAGCTCGTCGGGGACATGATCGGGTGCCATGCCCAGCACGCGGGCCAGGTTGCGGCGCAACTGCACCGGGCCGCCGTTGCGGCGGGCGGCATGATCGGCGCAGGCATCGAACAACCGCACCGCCCACGGGTGCGGCAGCGCGCGCACCATCCGCCACCCTGCCGCATAGCCAAGGTCTCGCACACTGTCGGACACCGTCATCCCGGTTCCCTCCAAATCCGCGTGATCTACCGACGAGCACTACCGACGCGACGGTCCTCGCCAGGTGCCCCGCTGAAGCGGGCGGTGATGGAGATCTTGATCGCTCGTTGTCAGTATGGGTGTTCTCCCCTCGCAGGTGCCGCATTTCCGCTCGCCAGGATTGCGGCCGTCCGACCGCTCGGCGATTCGGTCATCGGCGCCGCGCCTTCCTTTTCAGGACCAACACAGGTCAGCCCCGCATCTACACTGCAGTCATAAAGTGTAGCTCTACACTGTTGACACCATGGGTATGCGGTGGTTGAGTAAGTACGACGTAGATCCAGTGCTTCGCGTCCCGACCGATTTCACTTTTTCGGATTCGGCAACCGATCCAGGGACCGACACCCCTGCCGACCCGCACTCGGGGCGCGGCCGACGGCACTCGCACAGACGTTCGCCACATCCGCGGCGACGGCACAACACGAGAGAGACCACCACCATGAGCATCGGTAAGAAGATCGCGCACAAGGCCGAAGCCGCCAAGGGGGCCGCCAAGAAACTGGTCGGCCGGGGCACCGGCAACACTCGCCTGCGGACCGAGGGACGCACCGATCAGGCCAAAGGCGATACCAAGCAGGCCGGAGCGAAGATGAAGGACGCCTTCAAACACTGACGCCACGCGCGACCACCAGTGTGGTCCACCGCCCCATCACTCCCCCACCGAAACTTGGTATCGACCATGATCATTCTCGGAATCATTCTTCTCGTCGTCGGTTTCCTGCTGAAGATCCAGATCCTCTGGACCATCGGGATCGTGGTCCTCATCATCGGTCTGGTGCTCCTGGCTTTGGGGTCGATGGGCCGCGCAGTCGGCGGGCGACGCCACTACTTCTGAGGCCGGTGCCAACCACATGGACCACGCTGAACCAAGTTTCCCGGAGCTGACATGACTACCACCTCGATCGTCATCATCGTCGTTGTCGTGATCGCGGCAATTCTGATCGTCGCCGCGCTCACCTGGGTGGTGTTGAACAAGCGCAAGGAACACCGCCGCGTCGAAGCCGCGGGCATCCGCGAGAAGGCAACCGAACAGTCCCACGAGGCCGGCCAGCGTGAAGCGCTCGCCGACGAGACCGCGGCCAAGGCTCGAGCCGCTCAGGCCGAGGCCGATATCAAGGCAGCGCAGGCGGCAGGCATGCAAGAACGAGCAGCGGCTCACCGCGGCGAAGCCGTCGCCTCTCGCGACGAGCTGAAGCAGGATTTCGAACGCGCCGACAAGATCGATCCGGACTCCCGAGCACGCGACAGGTGAGAAGAATCCGAACCCGGCCGGACGCCGCCGCCCGAAGCTTCCACGCGCAACCAAGCCGACCGTCGGTGACCCCTTCCCGGTGAGGGCACAGACTCCGGAACCTGGGGTCAGGCACTGCTGACCGGGAACGGAAAGTATTGGTCCCGAGGGTATTTCGCCGATGTCGCACGCCGGGTCGATCAGCTGGCGGTGATGTCATACGACACCTGGATGCCGTGGCGTCCGCTGTACAGCGGCTACCTCGCCGAGCAGACCGCCCTGGCGCTCGAGGGCCGCCCCGTCCACGGTGGATCTGCGATGGGTGTGCCCGCGTTCTGGGTGGCGCGGATAGGTATCCCATACCCTTGGTCGGGTGAACGAGTGTGCTCCCGATGCGCTGCGGGTCGGATACGTGCCGGGCGTGACCGTCGCCAAGTGGGCCCGGATCTGGTCGGAGCGGTTCGCGGACGATTCACTGGCCGTGATCGGCATCCCGCAGTCGCAGCAGGAGTCCGCGCTGCGCGACGGTCAGGTCGACATGTGCTTCGTCCGTCTGCCCATCGACCGCGAGGGTTTGCACGCGATCCCGCTGTACCGCGAACTGCCCGTCGTCGTGGTGCCGAAGGACCACCCGATCGCGCTGTTCGAGGAGGTCGCCACCACCGATCTCACCGACGAGCGGATGCAGGAAGCCGACGATCTCGATGCGCTGGCCGGCACGCTCGAACTCGTCGCGGCGGTCGGCGGCGCGGCGATCATGCCGCATTCCCTGGCCCGCCTGCACCACCGCAAGGATCTCGTCTACCGGACGGTCACCGACCTCCCGCCGACCGAGATAGCCCTGGCGTGGCCGATCGACCTCGACAATCCGGCTGTGGAGGATTTCATCGGCGTCGTCCGCGGCCGCACCGCCCGCAGCACCCGCGGCCGGCAGCAGGACGCGCCGTCGAGCGGCAAGAGTAAAACTGCCGACGGCAAGGACGGCGCAAACGACGGCAGGGGAGCACAGTCCGGGCGAGCGCGTTCCGGAGGCGGTAAGTCTGCTGGAGGGAAGACCTCGACGGGGAAGTCCGGTGGCGGGAAGACGAATGTGAAGGCAGGCGCTGCGAAGAGCCGGGGAACGCGCGGACGGCGATGACACAGCTGGGCTTGCTGCGGACCGGGGCGGCCTCGGAAACTTCTCCGGAGAACAGAAAGCCGCCCGGTGACGATTCCTCGTCGTGCCTCGCAGGGCTCCGGGCGGCTGATTACCAAGCTCTACTTGGGCTTGTTCCGCGTGACGAAATCGCGGACCAGGATGCCCACGATGGTCGCGGCGAACAGGATCAGATAGATGTAGCCGGTCCAACCGGTGGAGGCGCCCTGCTGGTTCTCGTACAGCATGGCGAGCAGGATGAGGGCCACGACCACGGCCGCGACCTTGAAGGTGCGTCGGGATTCACCGCTCCAGCCGAAGGCGGCGGAGGGAACCTCGGCGGGGTCGACCTTGGTGACGACGCCGCCGCTCTCGGCGCGCTCCATTTCTGTGCCGGCCACTGCTCGCTCCCATCGGTTACAGGTAGAACTGTCGGACATCATCGTTACATACGACTGCCCGTCGTAGCCAGTGGGGTGAGCAGGTGTTGGGCTCCGTAGTGCGGAACAATGAAGTGGTGTCCGACATAGTGAGAGTCCTGCTCCTGGGCAGCACCGGTTCCATTGGTACGCAAGCGCTCGAGGTGATCGCCGAGAACCCGGACCGCTTCCAGGTGGTGGGGCTGGCCGCCCGGGGCGGCAACACCGACCTGCTGGCGCAGCAGATCCGGGCCACCGGCACCACGGAGGTCGCCGTCGCCGATCCCGCTGCCGCCGCGAAACTCGGTGTGTCCCTTGCCGGTCCGGACGCGGTCACCGAACTCGTGCGCCGCACGGACGCGGACGTCGTACTCAACGCGCTGGTCGGCTCGCTCGGACTCGAACCGACCCTGGCCACCCTGGAATCGGGTCGCCGCCTGGCGCTGGCGAACAAGGAGTCGCTGGTCGCCGGCGGTTCGCTGGTGACGCGGGCGGCCAAGCCCGGTCAGATCGTCCCGGTGGACTCGGAACATTCGGCGATGGCGCAATGCCTGCGCGGCGGGCGGGCCGAGGAGGTGGACCGTTTCGTGCTCACCGCCTCGGGCGGCCCGTTCCGCGGCTGGACCACCGAGATGCTCGAATCGGTGAACCCGGACGAGGCCAAAGCGCATCCGACCTGGTCGATGGGCCTGATGAACACGCTGAACTCGGCCACCCTGATCAACAAGGGCCTCGAACTGATCGAGGCGCACATGCTGTTCGGCATCCCCTACGACCGCATCGACGTCACCGTGCACCCCCAGTCGATCGTGCACTCCATGGTCACCTTCGCCGACGGCTCGACGATCGCGCAGGCCAGCCCGCCGGATATGAAACTGCCGATCGCCCTGGCTCTGGGCTGGCCGGACCGGGTGCCGGGCGTCCTGGCGCCGTTGGATTTCACGCGGTCGCACACCTGGGAGTTCGAACCGGTCGACAGCGAGGTCTTCCCGGCGGTCGAACTGGCCCGGCAGGCGGGGCAGGCGGGCGGAACCGTGACCGCGGTCTACAACGCGGCCAACGAGATCGCGGTGCAGGCGTTCCTCGACGGGCTGATCGGTTTCCCCGGTATCGTGCGGACGGTCGCGGCTGTGGTCGAGTCGGCCGACCAGTGGCGCGTGGAACCCAGTACCTTGGACGAGGTGCTCGCGGCGGACGCGTGGGCGAGACAGCGTGCGCGCAAGTACGTAGGCAACTGATGCAGGAGGGTTCGACACCGCATGGGGTTCGTGTTCGGGTTCGTGCTGTTCGCCCTCGGTATCACGGCGTCTGTGGCGCTGCACGAGTGTGGGCATATGTGGGCCGCCCAGGCCACCGGTATGAAGGTGCGCCGCTATTTCATCGGATTCGGCCCGAAGGTGTTCTCCTTCCGCCGCGGTGAGACCGAGTACGGCCTCAAGGCCCTGCCGCTGGGTGGTTTCTGCGATATCGCCGGGATGACCGCGCTGGACGAGATCGATCCGGCGGATCTGGATCGGGCGATGTACCGGCAGAAGACCTGGAAACGCCTGGTCGTGATGGTCGGCGGCATCGTGATGAACTTCGTGCTGGGCTTCATCCTGATCGTGATCCTGGCCGTCGGCTGGGGTCTGCCGCGGCTGGATTCGCCGCCGGACAATCAGATCGCGGTCGCCTGCGTGGGCGCGGACAATGCCGACGGCACGCACCAGAAGTGCAGCGGCGAGGGTCCGGCCCAGCTGGCGGGTATGCGGCGCGGCGACAAGATCGTCGCGGTGGGCGGCGTCGCGGTGCAGACCATCCAGCAGATCGCGTCCGAGACCAAGGACCGCACCGGACCGATCGACTACACGGTCGAGCGGGACGGCAAGACGCTGCACATCACGGTCGATCCGGTGCGAGTGAACACCTACCCGGTCGATTCGAAGACGAACAAGCCCGCCGCGACCCCGGTGACGGCGAGCAAGATCGGCGTCTCGCAGGACTACTACGACACCTCGCACTACAACGTCCTCACCGCGATCCCGGCCTCGATCGGGTTCACCGGCGAGATGTTCGGCAAGACCTTCGAATCGCTGGCGCAGATGCCCACCAAGGTCGTGAACCTGTGGCATGCGGTCACCGGCGGCACCCGCGACCCCAATACTCCGGTCAGCGTGTACGGGGCCAGCAAGATCGGCGGCGAGACCGTCGAGCACGGCCTGTGGAACGTGTTCATCCTGGTGCTGGCGAGCCTGAACTTCTTCCTGGGCGCGTTCAACATCCTGCCGCTGCTGCCGCTGGACGGCGGGCACATCGCGGTGGTGCTCTACGAGAAGATCCGCAATGTGCTGCGGGGTCGGCGCGGTCTGGCGGCGGGCGGCCCGGTCGACTACATGAAACTCCTACCGGCCACCTATGTCGTCGTGGTGATCGGCGGGGCGTACATGATCCTGGTGCTCGTCGCGGACATCGTGAATCCGATCAAACTCTTCTGAGACAGGCTTTTCGCCGCACGCGGGTCGGCCCGGCATACGGTGAGTCGAGCAATCGGGGCATGCCTCAGGCGTTCTCGCGCAACAGGGTTCGGCACAGATGGTCGGCGCGGCGGGTTGTCTCGGGTTGGCGGTAGCGCGGCGCGAGGGCGAGTGTGGTCTCGCAGGCGGTATCCAGCGAGATCCGATGTCCGACCGAGACGAACACGGGTTTGACGCCGGGCTGGGTGCGGACAGCCCGGCCGACCACCTCGTCGTCCAGGAGGATGTCGCTGACCGAGCCGCGTTGGTCGCGGGGTTCGGAAGCGTTGCCCCACACCGATTTCGCGACGCCCATGGTGGGCACCCCGGTCAGCAACCCGAGATGACACGCCAGCCCGAAGCGGCGTGGATGCGCCAGCCCCTGGCCGTCGCAGATCAGCAGATCCGGTGTGGTGCCGAGCTTTTCGAGCGCGGCGATGACGGTTGGCAACTCCCGGAACGCGAGCAGCCCAGGGATATAAGGGAATTCGGTCGTCCCCCGAGCGGTGGCCGTGTCGACCGGCTCGAGCGTCGCGGCATCCAGAACCACCACGGCCGCAACGACATTCCCCTGTTCGTCGTATGCCGAATCCAGCCCCGCCACCGTCTCGAACCGTGGCGGCCGCGGATCGCTTCGGTCCACCTGCTCACGCAGCCGATTCTGTAGCGCCACAGCCGCATCCGGATCGTCCGGGAGTTCCGCCGTCATCGCCAGCCGCATGTCCTCAATCTAGCGGTCCCGTGCATTCGGCTGAGCGAGCGGTGCGGAGCCGCTGGTCGGGGTCGGCCGGAAGTTGGAGTCAGCCGCAACCGTATCCTCCGAATTCAGCAGTCCGGCGGATGTGACCGGGTGGTTGGCGTCGTCTGGAAGTTCCGCCGAGTCGCCCTTCGTATGCGCCGAATCCAGCGGTACGCCGGATGTGACCGGGTGAGCAGCACGGATCCGCACGTCGGTGGCGTGGGGGTGCTCGGGCTGCATGTGTGATCGCGGTCCCGGGCATCGGCGGCTATCCTCTGGTCACGGCGGTTTTCCGGTAGTGCGCCGCGATTTCGTCGCTGGTGGTGACCCAGACGCCCGGATGATTGGTGACGTACTCCAGAGCCTCGTCCAGATACCGGCGGCGGAACGCCTGGCCGGTGACGAACGGATGCAGTGCCAGGGGCAGTACGCGTCCGCTGTCGGCCGAGTCCTCGTAGAGCTGGTCGAGTTGATCGACGACCATCCTGACGAAATCGGGTCCGGTGAGTCCCTTGCTGACGAAGATGCCGATGTCGTTGAGCTCCACCGAGTACGGGACGCTGAGCATGCCCGGGACGTTCAGCGGATAGGGCTGATCGTCGTTGGTCCAGTCCAGGATGTAGTCGAGGCCCAGTTCGGCGAGCAGCCGGGGCGTTTCGAAGGTTTCGGTCAGGCCCGGCCCCATCCAGCCGCGCGGGCGCTGCCCGGTGCTGCGTTCGATATCGGTGACGATGTCGCGCAACGCGATTCGCTCCTGCTCCGGGGACAGCCCGGTGTGCATGTGGCTGTTGCTGCTGCCGTGCGCCAGCCATGCCCAGTCGCGGTCCACGCCCGCGCGGATGATCTGCGGATACCGTTCGCCCACATCGGAATTCAGCAGTGCGCTGGCCCGGATGCCGTACTTGTCCAGGGTGTCGATCAACCGCCAGATGCCCACCCGCGGGCCGTAGTCCCGCCAGCCGTAGTTGAGCGAGTCCGGTGTCAGTGCGGTGGTGCCCGGATAGATCGCGGTACCGGGCAGATCGACGTAGAAGTGCTCGATATTGAGTCCGACGTAGAAGGCCACCCGCTTGCCGCCGGGCCACTGGATCGGCGCGCGATCGACGATCGGACTGTAGTCGAACAGGGTGATGTCTGTGCTCATATCGCTATGCTCGAACTCTCACACATATGTGAGAGTCAACCGGAAGTCGTTGTGAGGAGCGGCATATGCGGATCGGGGAATTGGCGGAGCGCACGCAGACCTCGCCACGGCTGCTGCGCTACTACGAGGAGCAGGGGCTCATCCGCGTCGGCCGCAGCGCCAACGGATACCGCGACTACGACGAACGACTCGTCGATCAGGTGGTGCACATCCGCGGCCTGCTCGACGCGGGCCTGCCGACGCGAATCATCAAGCAGATCCTGCCGTGCTTGCACGATCCGAGCGATATCCACTTCGCCGAGGCGACGCCGGAGATCATGGCCGTCCTGGAATCCCAGCGTGATCGCCTGACCGATCGCGTCGAGCTGCTCACGCGCAATCGCGACGCCATGACCGCCTATATCGACTCGTTGCGCGGTTGTATGCGGCCTGTCGCGGGCTGATCGGCCGGGGCCGGGTGGTGGCCGGCGGGGTGATGTGCGGGACCATGGTCGTGCGGCGCGCGGTATGGCGCCGCAATGCGTTCTGAGTGTGTCCAGCGATCCATGTCCGCTACACAGGAGGAATGACCATGTCGATTCTCGGCAAGTTCCGGCATACCGCTCGGTTGACCACCGTCGCAGGTGGGGTGGGTGCGGTCGTGGCGTTGGCCGCGGGCACCGCGTTCGCGGCCAACGGCATCGATGTCACGGGCATCGGACCCACCAATGTCATGGTGAACTACAGCTGCGATCCCTCTGCCGGGGTAACCGCGCTGAAGGTGATGGCAGGTGCGCCGGATGCCGATCATCCGTCCGCGACCGGTTCACAGAACCGGTTCACCTGCGACGGGGCGCAGCACTCGGCTGTGGTGATCCTGCAGGGCACGCCGATGGCGAGAGGGCAGCGTGTTCAGGTCCGCGCCGCACTGGTGGACCGCAACGACACCGTCGTGAAGGGTACGGCCAAGGTGGCTACCCTGGGATGATGCTGTTGCATCCGGCCCGGAACCGGTTCCGGGCCGGATGCTCAGGCGGTGAGCCGGTCGTCCTCGTCGATGAACCGCGTCGCGATGACGCTCACCACCGCGGTCGCCACGAGATATCCGCAGGCCAGCCACGGTGAACCGTGTGTCACCGCGATCAGTGCGGTGACGATCATCGGCGTGATGCCCGAGGCGTAGATCCCCGAGAACTGATAGACGAAAGACAGCCCGGTGTACCGCACCTCGGGCGGATACAGGCCCGCGTACAGCGTGCCCTGCGCGCCGTAGAACAACGCGTGCGCGCCGCCGAACACCACGATGATGGCCACGGCGAACAGCACGATGTTCTTGGTCTCGAACACCGCGAACACCGGATACACCAACAGCCCATACGCGGCGATGCCCGCGATGTAGACCCGGCGCGGGCCGAACCGGTCGGTGAGCAGTCCCGAGATCGGGATCAGCGCGGCCATCACCACGGCCGCGATGGTGACCGAGACGAGCACCGGGACCTGACGCAAACCCAGGTGGCCGGTGGCGAAGGTGATCGCGAAGACGCCCCACGTGTTGAATGCCGCGCCCTCACCCCAGCGCGAGAGCAGGCCGAGGAACGTATTGCGCCGGTTGCGCACGTTGCGGAACAGTTCGACCACGGGCACCTTGGAGATCCGGTTGAGCCGGTCGATCTCCCGGAACGCGGGCGTCTCGTCGATCCGCAGTCGCACGATCAGGCCGATCACGACCAGCACCACGCTCGCACCGAACGCGATGCGCCACCCGTAGCTCAGGAAGGCGGGCTCGCTCAGCGTCGAGCGCAGCAGTGCGAACACTCCGGTGCCCAGGGCCAGACCCAGCGCCAGGCCGATCTGCGGATAACTGCCGAAGATCCCGACCTTGCGTCGCGGACTGTATTCCACCGCCAGCAGCACCGCCCCGGCCCATTCCCCGCCGAGTGCGAACCCCTGCAGAATTCGCAACAGCAGCAACAGAATCGGCGCGGCGATCCCGATCGCGCTAGCAGTGGGCAGTACGCCCATCAGCGCGGTGGACACGCCCATCAGCGCCATCGTCAGCGCGAGTGTCCGTTTGCGCCCGATCCGATCGCCGATGTGCCCGAAGACGAGTCCGCCGATGGGCCGCATCAGGAATCCGACCGCGAACGTCGCGAACGACAGCATCGTCCCGACGAAACTGCTCGTATGCGGGAAGAACAACTTGCCGAACACGATTCCGGCGGCAGTGGAGTACAGGAAGAAGTCGTACCACTCGACGGTGGTCCCGATCAGGCTCGCCGCGATCGCGGTCCGGGTTTCGGTGACCGTCAGATGTCGGTCATCTTCCACCGCGCCTTCGTGCACCGACGCGGATTCCAGCAACGACATGGGTGATCCTCTTCTGCTCCAGCGTCGACTCGGTCAGCCACAGTAGATTTCGCCGGGGGCGCTCAGAAGGGTTCTACTCACCCAGATTTCAGCCGTGAATTACCTGGTCGGGGTGTTCGTCGACCACGCGTCAGTTGTCGGACCAGACGATGAGACGGATGCGGTCGGCGCCGAGTCGAGGCTCCAGGATGCTGATCAGCCGACCGAGGGCAGCGCCGCCACCCTCCTCTCGGAACAATTGCGGATCACCCGACGCTCAGTCGAGGAACGTCACGGTTTCGGAGAGCGGGGCCCGGATGCTGTGCGGGTGCGGGACTTCGGGGTCGGGATGGCC
Source organism: Nocardia jiangxiensis NBRC 101359 (assembly GCF_000308615.1). GTDB lineage: Bacteria > Actinomycetota > Actinomycetes > Mycobacteriales > Mycobacteriaceae > Nocardia > Nocardia jiangxiensis. The sequence goes on along the minus strand of NZ_BAGB01000049.1, from coordinate 7,831 downwards.
GATGGACATGCCGCAGAACAGGATTCGCTGCGGTGGCGGCGCGATCGTCTCGGCCACGGCGCGGTGGTATTCGGACCAGGCGATCTGGGCGCAGCTGTGCAGCCCCTCCTGACGCAGTAGCAGCATCACAGTCTGCAGGTACATGCCCGCGTCGGCCCATTGCGGGGCGGGCATGTCGCGGTCCAGGTAGCAGAACAGGGCGGTGGATGCGCCGAAGCAGTTCCAGTTCTCGGCTCTGACACGGGCGCGTCCGGCGGCGTCGTCGCGGGCGATGCCGATCGCGCCGTACCGGCGCGCACCCATGTCGGCAATGCGCTCCCGATACGGCGAGGCCAGATCGGGCGGGTAGACCGCGAACTCCCGCTCGTCCCCGGAATCACCCGCCGCGATCCGCCGGCCGACCCGTTTCTTCAACTCCGCCAACGGATCACCGCTGAGCACATAGATGTGCCACGGCTGCAGGTTGCCCCCGGATGGTGACCGAGCCGCCGCCCCGAGCACCCGCTCCAGGACCGCCCGATCCACCGGCTCCTCGGTGAATGCCTGAATCGACTGTCTGGTCTGCACCGCACGGTAGACGTCCACCTCGCCATCCTACGGACACCGACGGAACGGATGATTCCCTTGTACGACAACGACTTTCGAAGCCTGAATGCAGGAAGGTCCGCAGACTCCGCGTTGCGTGCGGACTGCCGGGCGATGCGTGAACGTGTCCGGCACGACCACGGCTGTGACAATGCGCGCGCACAGCACCTGCCTGGTGCTCGGCAGCGCGGCATCCGCGGTTCAGCACGATCACGCGATCCGGGCCGAAACCCCGATTTCAGGCGATAAAGTGGACACGGCGAACGATCAGCAAAGGATGCCCACTGTCTACGAACCCGCCGGATGTCCCAGTGGCCGATGAGTGACGACGACTCTCTCCATACCCGTCGTGAGGTTGTCACACCTCTCACGGCGGAGTTGGAAGCTGCAGGTTTCGAGGACGCGGTGGAGGTCGGCCGCGGCGGATTCGGCGTGGTGTACCGCTGCTGGCAGGCGGCGCTGGACCGGACGGTCGCGGTGAAGGTGTCGACCGATGACCTGGACCCCGACAGCAGAGCGCGCTTCCTGCGCGAACAACGGGCAATGGGTCGCTTGACCGGGCATCCGAACATCGTGACGGTCCTCGAGGTCGGCACCACCGCCGGCGGCAGACCGTACCTGGTCATGCCGTTCCACTCGGCGGACTCCTTGGAGGTGTGGCTCCGTGAGCACGGACCGCTCTCCTTGGAGCGAACGCTGTCGATCGGGGTCAAGATCGCCGGAGCGCTCGAGAGCGCTCACCGTCTCGGCATCGTGCACCGTGACGTCAAGCCGGGGAATATCCTGCTCACCGAATACGGCGAACCGGCCCTGACGGACTTCGGCATCGCGCACATCACCGGCGGTTTCCGCACAGCCGCGGGCACCCTGACGGGATCACCGGCGTACACCGCCCCGGAGGTTCTCGAAGGTGACACACCGGGCCCTGCCTCGGATGTGTACGGGCTGGGCGCGACGCTGTTCAGCGCCTTGACCGGCCACGCGCCGTTCGAGCGCCGCGAGGGCGAGAACGTGATGACGCAGTTCTTGCGGATCACCACCGAGCCGGTACCGGATCTGCGGGTCAGCGGCCTGACCGATGACGTGGTGTCACTCGTGGCGGCGGCGATGAGCCGCGACCGCACCGCCCGCCCGACCGCCACCGCCTTCGGCAGCGCCCTGCGCCGGATTCAGCAGCGTCACGGATTCCCGGTGGATGCCATGGCGCTGCCCACCGAGCCGGGCCGGAAGGCCGACGTTCGGGAAACTCCCGTTCCGTCGCAGTATCCGGCGACCCCGGGCGAGCCGGGAAGCGGCCGGGGCCGCGGCAATCTGCCGTCGGAGTTGACCAGTTTCATCAATCGGCGCAGCGAGATGGCAGAGGTCAAGAACCTCCTGTCGTCGTCCAGGCTGGTGACACTGACCGGCATCGGGGGTGTCGGGAAGACACGTTTGGCGTTGCGGGCCGCCTCGGCCCAACAACGCGACTTCGCCGATGGAACATGGCTGGTGGAACTCGCCGAGCTATCCGACCCGGCACTCCTGGTCGACGCGATCGCAGCCGTGCTCGGCCTCCGAGATGTCCCGGGAGCATCGCTGCTCCAGGTGGTGATGCGGTTCTTGGCCACTCGCGAGACGCTGCTGATCTTGGACAATTGCGAGCACCTGGTGGATGCGACAGCGAAACTGGCCGACACCCTGCTGCGCAGTTGCCCGGATCTGCGGATCCTCGCCACGAGCCGCGAGGCGCTGAACATCGCCGGAGAATCGGTGGTCCAGGTGCCGCCATTGACGATTCCGGACCAGGACCGGGAACATACTCCCCAGCGGATACCCCGTTTCGACGCCGTGACTCTGTTCACCGACCGCGCCGTCGCAGCCCTGCCGGGATTCCAGCTCGACGAGCGAAACCAGTCGGCGATAGCGCAGATCTGTGCCCGACTCGACGGTTTACCGCTCGCGATCGAGCTGGCGGCGGCTCGCCTGCGTTCGATGTCGCCGACGCAGATCCTGCGGCACCTCGATGACCGCTACTCGTTGCTGACCCACGGAAGCCGGGCCGCGCCCACGCGGCAGCAGGCTCTGCGGTCCTGTATCGACTGGAGTTACGACCTGTGTACGGCGGCGGAGCAACAGCTGTGGGCCCGTCTGACGATCTTCGCCGGGTCTTTCGGACTCACCGCAGCCACGCAGGTGTCCGGCGCCGCGCTGACACCGGAGGACGTGCTCGATGTGCTGTCGTCGCTGGTGGACAAGTCGATTCTGGTCCGGGAGGAGGTCGGTACCGCAGTACGTTTCCGGATGCTCGAAACCCTGCGCGAATACGGTCGGGAGAAGTTGCAGGAATCCGGTGAATACCAGGAGCTGCGGCGACGGCACGCGGAATGGTATCGAGAGCTCGCCCTGGAGGCCGAAGCCGAGTGGCTCAGCAGCCGGCAACCGTACTGGCTCGCCCGCCTCGGCAGGGAGAAGCCGAGCCTTCGCGAAGCACTCGAATTCTTCATCGGCGATCGGACCACGGAGTCGGCGCACGCGGCCCTGCAGATTGCTGCCGCACTGCACGGGTTCTGGTTCTTCGGTGGGCTGTACGGCGAAGGCCGATCGTGGATCGAGCGTGCGCTGGCGTGTCCCGAGGCCCGGTCGATACCCGATCGTGTACCGGCGCTCTGGGTCGACCTCCAACTCGCCGCCGCGCACGGGGATTTCCGTACCGCTGAAGCTTCTCTGGCGGAGGTGCAGTCGCTCGCGGAACGGGACCGGAGTCCCGTGATCCAGGCTTACCTCGATCACGCCGAGGGCACCTTCGCACTCCTGAGCGGCGACGCCGCCAGCGCATGCTCGTCGCTCGAAAGCGCGGTGCGGCGAATGCGCTCGCACCAGGAATCCGGACTGTTCATCAGCGCCTTGACCTACCTCGGATGGGCCTCTGAGGTGCACGGTGACCGGGAACGGGCGGAGGAATTCTCCCGACAACTACTCGCTGTCACCGAAGCGTCCGGCGAGCTGGCCTATCGCTGTGCCGCGCTGCGCGGAATGGGTGTAGCAGCGTGGCAGCAGGGCGATCGGGACCGCGCACAGCAATTGATCCAGACCGCACTGGGTCTGTGCAACGAGTTGAACAGCCCGGTCAGTGCCTCTTTCGTGCTTCAATCCTTGGCATGGATCGTGGCGGATATCGATCCCGAACGGGCCGCGGTGCTGATGGGCGCCACCGACACCATCTGGCCGGCGGGGAACAGCGCCACGATCATCTCTCCGGATATGTCGCCTCTTCACCGGGAATGCGGGGAGACAGCACGTCGCGCGCTCGGCAATCGGAAATTCGCCGGTGCGTTTCGGCGCGGTCAGTCGATGGGCATGGATGCCGCACTCGCCTTCGCGGTCGGAAAAGACAGCGCCACCGCGACCTCTCGCCCCTCCGAGCTCCTGACCAATCGGGAGCGACAGGTCGCCGACCTGGTCGCTCAGGGCCTGAGCAACAAGCAGATCGCCGCGAAACTCGTGATATCCCAACGCACAGCGCAGGGCCACGTCGAACACATTCTCGCCAAGCTCGGATTCAACTCCCGCGTGCAGATCGCCGCCTGGGTGATCGACGACCCGAGCAGGCAGAGCACCTGACGTGATCGACAGATCCATCGGCGGTTGCGGTTCGGCGATGGCTATGTGTCGAGCCAGGTTTCGATCTCCTCGAGGGTATCTGCGGTGTGGATGGGAGTGTTGTCGGTGATGTCGAGTAGTTGCCATTTGTAGGGGGTGGGGTTTTGGCGGACGAGGCGGTACCCCTGGGTGGTGGCTCGGGCGGTGAGGGCGATTGCTCGGATCAGGAGTGGGGGGAATTGTGTTGGGGTGGTCGGTGGTTCGTCTCGGTTGGTCATGGGTGGCGCCAGGGGCGGTAGGAGTCGGGGGTGATGTGGCCGGCGGCCACCAGGGCGGCGAAGGCGGCGCGTTTGCGGGCGCAGGTGTGGTCGCGGTGGAGTTGCATGTCGCGGTGGGCGGTGGTGAGGGTGAACGGTTTCGGGGGTGGGCTGCAGGACGACGGGGTGGGGCCGTGGGGTTGGTGTGGGTGACGAGGTCGTGGGGTAGGGCCGTGGGGGTGGCGTGGGCGACGGGGTTGCAGGGTGGGGCGGGGGTTCGGCCACAGGCAGCCGAGGGCGAGCAGGGCCACCGCGCAGCCGGTGAGGACGGTGACGATGCTCGACAGTTCGTCCCAGGCGGACATCGGGTTCATCGGGCATCACCCTGGCCGTGCGACTTTCGGGCGAGACGCCGGTTGATTCGGTGGACCAGGTGGCGCTGCGTCCGGTCGTGTGCGAGGTCGGGTCCGGCGTGTTCGCGCACTTGCGACGGGATGACGATGGTGTCGCCGGTTCTGGTGTAGTGCAGCATCTTCCGTTTCTTTGCTCGATGGATCGGGTGTCGGTGCGGAAAAGCGCAATGCGGAAAAACGTTGTGGCATCGGCGAAATAGACCACTGAGCGGTGAGATCCGATGGCCGCGTACGTATGCCAGTAAATCACCGAACGGGTACGGTTGGGAGCCGCCGTTGGATTTCGCCCGGGAACGAAATCACTCCACATGGTTTGGAACGTTCGGAGCATTCCATTTGAAATGGAATGAATCTGTACGTCGCGTACGACGGTGGTCCCGCAAATGAAAGGTTGGTGTTTCCCAGTGTCCGTTCGATTGAGCAACAGCACCCTGCCGCGCCGCGTGCTCGGCCGTCGTCTGCGTGAGTTCCGCGAAGAGCGGAAGATGAGCCGGACCCACGCTGCCCGAGCATGCGAGATGGGCTCGCAGACGTTGTGGCGGTTGGAAACCGGCCGCAGTAGCGAGATCAAGCGTGTGACCGTCAATCTGCTGTGTGACCTGTACGGGGTCGTCGATGAGGATCGACGGATTCTGCTGTGGTTGGCGACGGAGTCGCGCAAGGATGGGTGGTGGCAGTCCTTCGCGGGCGGGTTTACGGCCTGGGTAGAGCTGTATATCGGTCTCGAGGCCGAAGCCTGCAGTTATTCGACCTGGCAGTCGGCGATTCTGCCTGGGTTGCTTCAGATTCCGGAGTACCGGCGAGCGCTGTGGGAACTGCAGGGGCAGCCGGTGGACATCGAGAGTGAACTCGGGCTACTCGCGAAACGGCAGGAAAGGGTTGCCGATCCGAGCTTTACCTTGAAAGCCCTCGTGAACGAATCGGCGCTGCGTCAAAACGTCGGCGGCAAAGATGTCATGGTCCAGCAGATGCGACATCTCCTCGAGATCGCTCGGCTCCCGAATGTTTCAGTCAGAACCGTTCCATTCAGTGCTCCGGTGCACCTCGGTCTGCACAGCAAAGACTTTGTCTTCCTGGAATTTCCGGAGCATCCGAATCCTGCTCTCACGGAGTCGCCGGTCATCTATATCGAGAACTCTGCTGGTGCGCTCTACCTGGACAAGCCTGCCGAGATCGAAATATATCGCGCCACTCGGGCCGATATCGAGCGAGTAGCCTTGAGCGAGAACGACACTCGCAGTCTCATCGAGGCGAGACAGAAGGAGTACGGATCATGATCGTCGATCTATCGGGTGCGCGGTGGTTCAAGAGCAGCCGAAGCGTGAGCGGCGGAGAATGCGTCGAGGTGGCCCATTTGAACGGCGGCAAGGTCGGCGTCCGAGACTCGAAGAATCCCGCCGGTCCAGCACTGATCTTCGGTTCGGCGGAGTGGGATGTGTTCACCGATCGCCTCGCGGAGGGTGGGTTCGACCGGTAGGGGCACCCCACCTGCTGATCCCTACCGGGGCAGCGTTCCACCATCTGGGCTGAACCGCCGTCGAGCGCTGGGGTGTGTTATCGGTCACACCGCCGCCGCGGCCCGAATCGGGCCCGCTGGCGCGTCTGATGTGAAACCTGTTGCACAGAACCAAGCGTCGCAGCGCACCGAATACCTTCCTGTACGGCTCAATCCCTGCCGCGGGCCCTTCCAGCCTGCCCTGCATCGAGGCTCACACAGCGCCCGCCAATCCGGCAGCACTAGACTCGGCGAAAGATCCGGTGGAGCAGATATGGAAAGTAGGCAGCCGAACGTGACCAGTGCCATCGCATTGGGTATGCCCGCCGCACCAGCGGCGGTCCTGTCACCGCGACGCAAAACGCGCCAGCTGATGGTCGGCACTGTGGGGGTGGGGAGCGATCACCCCATCTCGGTGCAGTCCATGACCACCACCAAAACCCACGACATCAACGCCACCCTCCAGCAGATCGCGCAGCTCACCGCTTCGGGCTGCGATATCGTGCGCGTGGCGTGCCCCCGGCAGGAAGATGCCGACGCGCTGGCCACCATCGCCAGCAAATCCAAGATCCCGGTGATCGCCGACATCCACTTCCAGCCGCGCTACATCTTCGCCGCCATCGACGCGGGATGTGCTGCGGTGCGGGTGAATCCGGGCAACATCAAGGAATTCGACGGCCGCGTCGGGGAGGTCGCCAAGGCGGCCGGCGCCGCGGGTATCCCGATCCGCATCGGCGTCAACGCCGGTTCGCTCGACAAGCGGATGCTGGAGAAGTACGGCAAGGCCACCCCCGAAGCGCTGGTCGAATCGGCGCTGTGGGAAGCCTCGCTGTTCGAGGAGCACGGCTTCGGCGATATCAAGATCTCGGTCAAGCACAACGATCCGGTGGTCATGGTCGAGGCGTACCGGCAGTTGGCCGCGCAGAGCGACTATCCGCTGCACCTGGGCGTCACCGAGGCGGGTCCGGCCTTCCAGGGCACCATCAAGTCGGCGGTGGCGTTCGGCGCGCTGTTGAGCGAGGGGATCGGCGACACCATCCGCGTCTCGCTGTCCGCGCCGCCCGCCGAGGAGGTCAAGGTCGGCGATCAGATTCTGCAGTCGCTGAATCTGCGTCCGCGCAAACTCGAGATCGTGTCCTGCCCGTCCTGCGGGCGCGCGCAGGTCGACGTCTACACCCTGGCCAACGAGGTCACCGCCGGACTCGACGGACTCGAGGTGCCGTTGCGCGTGGCCGTGATGGGTTGTGTCGTCAACGGTCCGGGTGAGGCTCGTGAGGCCGACCTGGGCGTCGCCTCGGGTAACGGCAAGGGCCAGATCTTCGTGAAGGGCCAGGTCATCAAGACCGTCCCGGAACATCAGATCGTGGAAACCCTCATCGAGGAGGCCATGCGCATCGCCGAGGAGATGGGCGAAGGGTCCGGTACGGGCGAGCCGGTCGTCACCGTCGGGTGATGTCCTCCCGGCCGGGAGCGGTCGGGGTTCCTATTGAATCTCGCGGTAA
>NZ_BAGB01000050.1 GCF_000308615.1 Nocardia jiangxiensis NBRC 101359 | reverse complement strand
CAGAACTTCTTCTCCTTCTTCGGTCTGGTGCCGCCGGATGAGAACGATCTGGTCAAGCGGGTGATCGCGGTGGGCGGTCAGACCGTGCAGTGCTGCGATGCCCAAGGTCGTGTGATGGTCGACGGCAAGCCGCTCGACGAGCCCTACGCTCGGTACCTGTACCCGTATCAGCCGGGTCTGCCGTTCGCGGTCAAGACGCCGATGGGGTTGTCGATCAACCCGATCGGGCGGGAGTTCGGCCCGGTGAAGGTGCCCGAGGGCAATCTGTGGGTGATGGGCGACAACCGCAACGAATCCGCCGATTCGCGTGCGCATCAGGACGACGAATTCTCCGGCACCGTTCCGGTGAAGGATGTACGCGGTAAAGCGGTGTTCAAGATCTGGCCGCCGGGTCGGATCGGTCCGGTGCGATCCCAGGATCCCCAGCAGAACTGATCGCCGCGCCGGGCGTGCGGGGGGATCCGGCGGATGCGGCTGCGAGAGCGAACGGATAATCGAACGGTGGGTGCAGTGGCGCGCAACGGCCAACGAGCCGGGGACTGGCCGCCGCGAGTGGTGATGCGCAGGGCCGGTGGTCTGCGCACGCTCGAGGCGGCGCTCATTCGCAGTGGTCTGGGGCCGGTTGCCGGGGTCGACGAGGCGGGGCGAGGATGTTGCGCGGGTCCGCTCGTGGTGGCGGCCTGCCTGCTCGCGCCGAAGGCCTACGATTCCCTCGCCGGCCTGGACGATTCCAAGAAACTCACCGAGGCCGCCCGCGAGGAGCTGTTCCCGATCATCGAGCGCCGGGCCCTGGCCTGGCGGGTGGTGGTGATTCCGGCCTGGGAGATCGATGCGATCGGCATCCACGTCGCCAATATCGAGGGGATGCGGCGGGCGGTGGCCGGACTGGACCAGCGGCCCGGCTACGTGCTCACCGACGGTTTCAAGGTGCCCGGCATCTCGGCGCCATCGCTTCCGGTGATCGGCGGCGATGCGACGGCGGCATGTATCGCCGCGGCCAGCATCCTGGCCAAGGTGACCCGCGACCGGATGATGGTCGAGCTGGACGGGCGACTGCCCGGCTACGGTTTCGCGGCGCACAAGGGATACAACACGCCGGAGCACACCGCGGCGCTGGATCGTCTCGGCCCCAGCAGTGAGCACCGCAGGAGCTGGCGCAATGTGCGGCTGGTCGGCGGGGCCGAGGCCGAGCCGGTCCGCCGCGCCGGGTCCGGAGCGAGGCGGTTGGCTACCGACGCCGCGCATGCGAGATGATGTCAGAACACGCAGGATGGCGAGCCCGGCGGGGGCGGCGTCGTGAAATAGGAGGACTTTCCACCAGATGAGTGCCGAGGACCTCGAGAAGTACGAAACCGAGATGGAACTCTCGCTGTACCGCGAGTACAAGGACATCGTCGGCCAGTTCTCGTACGTGGTGGAGACCGAACGCCGCTTCTACCTGGCCAATTCCGTCGAACTACGCCCGCAGAACGCCGATGGCGAGGTGTATTTCGAAGTGCGCATGTCCGATGCCTGGGTGTGGGACATGTACCGTCCGGCCCGCTTCGTCAAACATGTTCGCGTGATCACCTTCAAGGACGTGAACATCGAGGAGCTGGAGAAGCCGGACCTGCGCCTGCCCGAATAACGGCCGTCGGCCGATACCGCGTCCGGCGGGTCGGCAGCGTGTTGTCCACATTCGGGGGTTGTCCACAGGATTTCTGTTTCCCCAGTTCAGGGGTTCGGGGCGGGAGCGTGGAGCGGTGATCCTGATCGGGTGGCACATAATCTGGCGCTCGGCGCACACGGGGAGGAACTGGCGGCACAGTATCTGCGTGCGGCCGGGATGGATATCGTCGAGCAGAACTGGCGCTGCCGGTACGGCGAGCTGGATCTGATCGCGCGCGATGCGGAGGTGACCGCATTCGTCGAGGTGAAGACGCGTTCGGGCCTGAGATTCGGCATTCCGGCCGAGGCGGTGACCTTCACCAAGCAGCAACGCATCAGACGATTGGCGCTGCTGTGGCTCAACGAGCAGCAGGGGCCGTGGCGGCAGATCCGCTTCGATGTGGTGTCGGTGCTGGTCAAACCCCGATCCGAGCCGGTCATCGAACATCTGAAAGCGGTGTTCTGATGGCGCTGGGCCGGGCGTTCTCCGTCGCGGTGACCGGTGTGGACGGGCAGTTGGTGGAGATCGAGGCCGATATCGGCCAGGGGCTGCCGTCGATTCATCTGGTCGGGTTGCCCGATACCACCCTGAACGAATCCCGGGACCGGGTGCGAGCCGCGGTACAGAACTCCGGGGAGAAGTGGCCGGACGGGCGTGTCATCCTGGCGCTGTCACCCGCCACTCTGCCCAAGGGCGGCAGCGTCTACGACTTGGCGCTGGCCGCGGCGGTGCTGGATGCGGGGGATGCGGTTCCCTCCGTGCGGCTGGCGGGTTCGGTGTTGCTGGGGGAGCTGGCGTTGGACGGGCGGGTGCGGCGGGCGAGAGGGGTGTTGCCCGCGGTGCTGGCTGCGCGGGCGGCGGGCCGCACCACGGTGGTGGTCCCCGAATCGGCGCTCGCCGAAGCGGGGTTGGTCGACGGGATCACGGTGCTCGGTGCGGCCACCCTGCGCGAATTGATCGACTGGTTGCGCGATGACGGGGAGTTGCGTCCGCCCGAGGGCGCGCTGCCCTCGTCCGAGCGTCCCTGCGGCGATCTCAACGAGGTGATCGGTCAGGACGAGGCGCGCTGGGCACTGGAGGTCGCCGCAGCGGGCGGGCATCACGTTCTGCTGACCGGACCGCCCGGGATCGGCAAAACCATGTTGGCGCAACGTCTTCCGAGCCTGCTGCCGATGTTGACCGAACGGGAGGCCCTGGAGGTGACCGCGATTCATTCGGTGGCGGGCATCCTGCCGGGCGATCATCCGCTGATCACCGTCCCGCCGTTCGTGGCACCACACCATTCGACCTCGGTGAGCGCGATGGTCGGCGGGGGGTCGGGCTCGGCGCGGCCGGGCGCGGTGAGCTGCGCCCACCGCGGCGTGCTGTTCCTGGACGAGTGCGCCGAGATCGGG
>NZ_BAGB01000051.1 GCF_000308615.1 Nocardia jiangxiensis NBRC 101359 | reverse complement strand
GCCCTACGGCGGCGGCCCCGGCATGGTCATGAAACCCACGGTGTGGGGTGATGCGCTCGACGAGGTCTGCCCCGACGACGCGCTGCTGGTGGTGCCCACCCCGGCGGGTGTTCCGTTCACGCAGGCCACCGCGCACCGCTGGTCCGACGAACGCCATCTGGTGTTCGCCTGCGGTCGCTACGAGGGTATCGACCAGCGTGTCTTCGACGATGCGGCCCGGCGCGTGCGCGTCGAGGAGGTCAGCATCGGCGATTACGTGCTGATCGGCGGTGAGGCGGCGGTCCTGGTGATGACCGAGGCCGTGGTACGCCTGCGTCCCGGTGTGCTGGGCAATCAGCAGTCGCACGAACAGGATTCGTTCTCCGACGGACTGCTCGAGGGCCCCAGCTACACCCGCCCGGTCAGCTGGCGCGGACTGGACGTCCCGGAGATCCTGCTGTCCGGTAATCACGCGCGGATCGATGCCTGGCGGCATGAGCAGTCGTTGGCCCGCACGCGCGAGCGCCGCCCGGATCTGCTACCGCCGCAATAAGTTCCGATTCACCGCTCACGCCGGGAGACCGGTCAGCGCGGCGCTGATGTCCCAGAGACGGTCCAGCCGGGCCGGATCGGTGGTGTGCGGTGCGGTTCGGACTTCCCTGCGGCGCACGAAGAATCGTCCGGTGACCCCGTCCGGTTCGGGGGAGGTGGCGAGCCAGACGGGGGTGTCCGCGCCCGCCTCGGGGCCGGGTAGCAACGGATTCACCCACTGCGTCCAGGCGAAGGCCCGCAACAGTCCTCGGGCGGATTCCCGGCCCAGGCCGGTGTTGCGGATGATTCCCGGATGTGCGCCGTTCACGGTGACGCCGCTGCCTGCCAGTCGTCGCGCCAGGCTGTAGACGAACATGGCGTTCATATTCTTGGTGCGGCCGTAGGCGACGAAGGGCCGGAAACTCGGCGGGACCCCGATACGCGCTTCATCGGCCAGGCCCGGATCGTCCAGGTTCACGGGCAGCCGGCGCAATGCGGCGGGTGAGGCTCCGACCACGACCAGTCGCGCGGATCGTCCTGTGGCGGCCAGGGATTCGCCGAGCGAGCGCAGCAGCAGATAGGGCGCGAGATGGTTCGTCGCCACGGTGCGCTGGATTCCTTCGGAGGTGTGATCGGCGAGCGGTGCGACCACCGCGGCGTTGCTGATCACGATGTCGATCCCGGTGGGGTCGAGCCGATCGGCGAGCGCGCGCACCTGGCGCAGCAGCGACAGATCGGCCAGTTCGGCTCGCAGGTCGGCGTCGGGGACCACGTCCCGGATTCGCCGCAGCACCGCGGACAGGCGTGCGGCATCGCGGCCGACCAGCACGACGCTCCGGCCCGTCGCGGCCAGTCGGCGGGCGATGGCCTCTCCGATGCCGCCGGTCGCGCCGGTGACCACTGCGGATTGTGCTGTGTTCATGATTTCTCCCCGGTCAGATGAGGTTGACAACGTCAACCTAAGTGGCGGGGTTGACGTTGTCAACCTCGGATTAGGATGTTCGGATGCCGTCGAGCACTCGCGATGTTCTCCTCGATTCCGCCCTTCGTCTGCTGGACTTCGGCGGAGTGGAGGCGGTGACGCTGCGTGAGGTCGGTATCGGGGCCGGAGTGTCACACAACGCGCCCTATAAACATTTCGCCAACAAGGAGGCGTTGCTCGCGGCGGTCGCCGCGCGCGAGTTGTCCGCACGGGCAATGGAATTCGCGCAACTGGTGGCGCAGCAGCCGGATCCGGTGCAGCAGGTTCGCACGGTGCTGCACGGGTACATCGCCTGGGCTGACGAGCATCCGGCGCGCTTCAAACTGGTCTTCGGTCGCTGGACCAACGAATCCCCGGAGCTGGCCGAGGTCGCGCACAACGCGCAGCAGGCGCTCACAGCGCTGGTCGCTCAGGCGCAGTCCGATCACGCACTGCCCGGGGGTGATCCGGAGCGGATGGCGGCGTTGCTGCGCGCGCTCGCACACGGTGCGGCGGATCTGGCCGCCGCGGGACATCTCGCCGCGGACGGCAAGGGGCGGGCCGCGCCCGCGGATCTGATCGATGACCTGCTGGTCTACCTGGGTTCCTCGACCCGCTGAACCCGACTTCGGGCGGGCGTTGCGCGTCCCGGATCGGCCCTGCGCAACGGGTGCGGCCATTCGAAAAGGGTGCGGCTGCGGCCGATTCGGCGCGGGGCTGTGGCTACCTGTCGGGGTGCGGCGGTAGTGTCTGCGGGCGTGACGACAGCCTCCGAAACCGTCAGCAGCGAATCCGGCAGCAACGATGCCGTCAACACGACCGCCGCGGGCGGCGATACCGCGCCGGATGCGACCGCGCCGGTCCATCTGGCCAGCGTCGGCCGTCGCCTCGCCGACGAGTTGAATGTGCGGGACGAGCAGGTGCGCGCCGCGGTCGAGCTACTCGACGGCGGATCCACCGTGCCGTTCATCGCCCGTTACCGCAAGGAGGTCACCGGCGGTCTGGACGACGCGCAGCTGCGCCAGCTCGAGGAGCGGCTGCATTACCTGCGCGAGCTGGACGAGCGGCGCACCTCGATCCTGGAATCCATTCGCGGCCAGGGCAAACTCGACGCCGCGCTGGAGCAGCAGATCATGCTCGCCGAGACCAAGGCCCGGCTCGAGGACATCTACCTGCCCTACAAGCCCAAGCGTCGCACCAAGGCCCAGATCGCTCGCGAGGCCGGTCACGAACCGGTGGCCGACGCCCTGATCGGTGATCCGGCCACCGATCCGGCCCAGTACACCGCCGAACAACTCGACGGCGCCCGCGCGATCCTGGTGGAGCGTTTCGCCGAGGACGCCGACCTCGTCGGCGAGTTGCGCGAGCTGATGTGGAGCCGCGGTCAGGTCAGCTCCCAGGTGCGCGCGGGCAAACAGGAGGCGGGTGCGAAATTCGCCGACTACTTCGAATTCAGCGAACCGTTCGACACGTTGCCCTCGCACCGCATCCTGGCGCTGCTGCGCGGGGAGAAGGAAGAGGTGCTCACCCTGCACCTCCAGCCCGACGCCGAGGAGCCCGAAGAGGGTGAGCGCACCATCTTCGAGGGCCGGATCGCGCTGAAGTTCGGCATCGCCGAACAGGGGCGCGCGGCGGACACCTGGCTGCTGGACACCGTGCGCTGGGCGTGGCGGACCAAGCTGCAGGTCAGCCTCGGCATCGATATCCGGATGCGGTTGCGGCAGTCCGCCGAGAAGGACGCGGTCGACGTCTTCGCCAACAACCTGCGCGATCTGCTGCTGGCCGCCCCCGCGGGCACCCGCGCCACGATGGGCCTGGATCCGGGCTATCGCACCGGCGTCAAGGTGGCGGTGGTCGACGGCACCGGCAAGGTGGTGGCCACCGAGGTCATCTACCCGCACAAGCCGCAGGGGCAGACCGAGAAATCCCTGGCCGTACTGGGCGCACTCGTCGCCCGGTTCGATGTGGAACTCATCGCCATCGGCAACGGCACCGCCTCGCGCGAGACCGACGCCCTTGCCGTGCAACTGATCTCGCGTATCCCGGAGAACAAGCCCACCAAGATCGTGGTCTCCGAGGCGGGCGCGTCGGTCTACTCGGCATCGGCCTATGCGTCGCAGGAACTGCCGGATATGGATGTCTCGCTGCGTGGTGCGGTCTCCATCGCCCGCCGCCTGCAGGATCCGCTGGCCGAGCTGGTGAAGATCGACCCCAAGTCCATCGGCGTCGGCCAGTACCAGCACGACGTTTCCGAGACGCTGCTGGCCCGCTCGCTGGGTGCGGTGGTCGAGGATGCGGTGAACGCGGTCGGCGTCGATGTGAACACCGCCTCGGTGCCGCTGCTGTCGCGGGTGTCGGGCATCGCGTCGTCGGTGGCGGAATCCATTGTCGCGCATCGTGATCAGAACGGCCCGTTCCGCAACCGCAACTCCCTGCTGAAGGTGCCGCGGCTTGGCCCCAAGGCATTCGAGCAGTGCGCGGGCTTCCTGCGCATCCGCGAAGGTGACGACCCGCTGGACACCTCCGCGGTGCACCCGGAGGCGTATCCGGTCGTGCGGCGCATGCTCGAGTCCACCGGTCGCGATGTGGCCGGGCTGATCGGCAACACCACCGTGCTGCGCGCGTTGCGCCCCGGTGAATTCACCGACGAGCGCTTCGGTGTGCCCACCGTCACCGATATCATCTCCGAACTGGAGAAGCCCGGTCGCGACCCGCGCCCGGAGTTCAAGACCGCCGAATTCGCCGCCGGAATCGAGAAGGTCGCCGATCTGCAACCGGGCATGGTGCTCGAGGGTGTGGTCACCAATGTCGCGGCCTTCGGCGCCTTCATCGACATCGGTGTCCACCAGGACGGTCTGGTGCACGTCTCGGCTATGTCGCACAACTTCGTCAAGGATCCGCGCGAGATCGTGAAGTCCGGTGACGTGGTGCGGGTCAAGGTGCTCGAGGTCGACGTGGCCCGGCAGCGAATCGGCCTGTCACTGCGTCTGGACGACGAGCCCGGTGCGGGCAAGCCGGAGCGCGGCGATTCGCGTCCGCGGCAGCAGGGCGGCCAGCGCGGTGGCGGCAATCCGCGTCAACAGGGTGGGCAGGGCCGCAATCAGCAGGGCGGGCAGGGTCGTGGTCAGCAGGGCCAGGGCCGTAACCAGCAAGGGCGGAACCAGCAGCGCCGCAACGCATCCGAGCCGACCGGTGCGATGGCCGATGCGCTGCGCCGTGCCGGATTCGGTAAGTAGGCTCGTCGCAGTACGCGGCGGTCCGGGCCCGGTGGTCCGCATCCCGGACAGGATGCGCCCTGCCGGGGCCGGTGGTGCTGCACAATGTGGCTGGGCGGGTGATGCGGGCCCGGGCCCGGCAGCTCGTGCGCCCGGGTCGCGGAGATGACGGGACATGGCAGATATGCGACGGTGGCTGGACGAGACCGTGGTCGCGCACGGCCGTCTGCCGCTGCTGTGCTTCCTGCTCGGCTTCATCGTCGGGTTCCTGCTGATCAGGCTCAGTGTTCGATTGATCCGCAAACGGGTGCGCTGGTGGCCCGGCAATCTGCGCGCGGGCGACGTGCACATCCACCACATGGTGTTCGGCGTGGTGCTGGTGTTGCTGTCCGGGATCGGCCTGGTCACCCTCTACAACGACGGGGTAGGCACGGTCAGCGCGCTGGCCTCGGTATTCGGTCTCGGCGCGGCCCTGGTCCTGGACGAGTTCGCCCTCATCTACTACCTACGCGACGTCTACTGGGAAGAGCAGGGCCGGACCTCGGTCGACGCGGTCTTCGTCGCCCTGGCGGTGACCGGACTGCTCCTACTGGGCTTTCATCCGCTGTGGCTGCTGGACGTCGGGGATATCCGGCACGACCGCAGCCCCACGGGCCGGACCTTCCTGAGCCTGTTCGCCCTGGTGAATCTGCTGCTGGCGGCGATCGTCATCGTCAAGGGCAAGATCTGGACCGGATTGTTCGGGATGTTCTTCCTGCCCCTGCTGTTCGTCGGCGCACTGCGGCTGAGCCGGCCCGGCGCACCGTGGGCACGCTGGCGGTATGCCGCCCGGCCGCGGCTGATGCAACGCGCGATCCGGCGCGAACGCCGTTACCGGCGCCCGGTGATCCGTGCGAAGATCTTCGTCCAGGATCTGATCGCAGGGAAGCCCGACGCCGTCGCGCACATGCGGGTGGCGGCCGAGGAGGAGTTGGCCCGCACGGTGGTGCCCGCACCCGCGCCGCCGCATCCGATCGGACAATCCCTGCCGAGAATTCCCGGTCACAGCCGCCGGACCGGGGCCGATTAACGGTCGCGTGCGGACCTCTGGCACAATAATCGGGTTGCCTTGGGCAGATCTGCCCAGCGCACCGCCCATATCCGGAGCACGAACCGGTCGAGTGCCCAGTGCGCGCCGCCAGGTTCCTCTGTTCACGCGAACTCCACAAGGACGGAAATGAACACCCTCGACTTCGTCGATGAAAAGTCGCTGCGCAGCGACGTCCCCGACTTCCGGCCGGGTGACACCATCAATGTGCACGTGAAGGTCATCGAAGGTAACAAGGAGCGCATCCAGGTCTTCAAGGGCGCCGTGATCCGGCGTCAGGGTGGCGGCATCCGCGAGACCTTCACGGTCCGCAAGGTTTCCTTCGGTGTCGGTGTCGAGCGCACCTTCCCGGTGCACAGCCCCAACATCGATCACATCGATGTGGTGACCCGCGGTGATGTCCGCCGGGCCAAGCTGTACTACCTGCGCGATCTGCGCGGCAAGGCCGCCAAGATCAAGGAAAAGCGCTGAACACATCCCGTTGACGGGAATGCGTTGTTCGAAAGCCTCCGGCCGTCGGGCCGGAGGCTTTTCGTATTCTCAGGTCATTTTCTCAGGTCATCGATCCGCCCGCGAATGCGAAGTGCGGCTAGGTTGTTCGTCGTGACGCGGGACAGTGAGACGGTGCGCGAATCCGACGACGTGCGCGCGGGCGGATTCACGCCGCGCCGGTCACGGGTGGATTCGTCGCGCGGGAACAAGCGCAAGAAACAGCGGCCGCTCTGGCAGGAGTTGCCGATTCTGATCGTGATCGCGGCGGTGATCGCGGCGTTGGTGGTGACGTTCGTCGGCCGGCCGTATCAGATTCCGTCCGGCTCGATGGAGCCGACGTTGCACGGCTGTACCGGTTGCACCGAGGACCGGATCTACGTCGAGAAGCTCAGTTACGACTTCGGCGATCCGCAGCCGGGCGACGTGGTGGTGTTCAAATCGCCGAGCAGTTCCTGGGACGAGGGCTACCACTCGACGCGATCGAGCAACGGCGTCGTCCGGGGGATCCAGAACTTCTTCTCCTTCTTCGGTCTGGTGCCGCCGGATGAGAACGATCTGGTCAAGCGGGTGATCGCGGTGGGCGGTCAGACCGTGCAGTGCTGTGATGCGCAAGGTCGTGTGCTGGTCGACGGCAAGCCGCTCGACGAGCCGTACGCCCACTACATGTTTCCGTATCAGCCGGGACTGCCGTTCGCGGTCAAGACCGCGATGGGCGTTTCGACGAACCCGACCGGGCGGGAGTTCGGGCCGATCAAGGTGCCCGAGGGCAATCTGTGGGTGATGGGCGACAACCGCAACAATTCGCTCGACTCGCGCGGACATATCGACGATCAGTACACCGGCACCGTGCCGGTGACGGATGTGCGCGGTAAGGCGGTGTTCAAGATCTGGCCGCTCAACAGGATCGGCCCGGTGCGATCGCAGAATCCGCAGACGAACTGATCGGGTCGCGTCGAACGCGTTGCGGCACTTGTCGACATCCCGGTCACCGCCGCAGGTGTGGGCGGGATAACCTGTTCGGCGTGGCAGACGAATTCGACTCGAGGGCGTCGACCGAGGTGGACGACGACGGTGCGAGCGCGCCGGTGCCGCGCCGTCGGCGATCGCGGGGGAAGAAGCAGAAGAAGCAGCGGCCGTTCTGGCAGGAGTTGCCGATTCTGATCGTGATCGCGGCGGTGATCGCGGCGTTGGTGGTGACGTTCATCGGCCGGCCG
>NZ_BAGB01000052.1 GCF_000308615.1 Nocardia jiangxiensis NBRC 101359 | reverse complement strand
ACTCAACTCGTTCAACGCCGCATTCTTCTCGTGCTCCGACCCACGCAGAATCCGCTCGTTCAACTCCCCATCACTCAACCGGGTCAACGGACCCGACTTCTCCGACGGCTTGCCCGGACCCGCCAACACCTCGTAATACTCCTGCCGCGCATCCGCCGCAGCCCTCGCCGCCACCACCCGCTCCCTGGCCACCGCCTCGAAAGTCTCTCCACGACCGATCCGCCCCGACAAGAACGCATCCCACCGCACCGACCCCGCCTCCCGCGACGAAGCGACGAGCTTGTCCAACGCATCCTCAACCGTCCGTAGATGTTCCGCCGCGGCCTGCTCATAGGCAGCGTGAGCAGCTGCCTGCTCGCCATCGACGGGGTGCTCGCCGGTGGCGGCATGCTCGTCGGCTCGGGCGGTATCGAGACGCTTCCGTGCATCCTCGAGGCGTTCACGAGAATCGGTGATCCGGTCGGTCTGCTCTCGGCGCAACCGTGCCGCGCGCGCCTCCGACTCGGCAATATCCCTGCGCGCCTTAATGATCGGATCCTCGGGCCGGGGCTCGACCCGGGCCGCGATGACCGTCGCACCGTCTTCGTAGCTGACTCCGGTGATCCGGTAGGTGGTGTCCCGGGCCAGCAGCAGATGATGCGTGTCGAGGTGATCCTCTCCGACGTACACACCTCGTGTGCCACGCGGGATCTCCAGTTGCATGCGGTAGGAACCGCCGGTCGCCGAGGCTGGTTGGTCACGCAGCGGCAGCGACATATACCCGGACTCACGCTGAACGGTGTCTACCAGGTCCTGAGTGTTGCGGCCCGTGAACGGATTACCGTTCTTGTCGACCAGGACGCCCGGGTCGGTGAGGGCTCGGTCGATGCGAATCGCCTGCGGCAGTGGCAATTCGTGCCCGGTCGCACTGTCCAGCAACTCGATGTTGCGGCCGATGGCGCCGGGTTCGAACGGCTGATGCAGATTCTGCTCGAAATAATCGGACCACAAGCGATACAACGCCGCACGGTCCCGCAGCTTGTTCCACAGCTGCTCGGGATCCTCCCGGGACAGGATCTCGTCCAGCGCCGCCAACTCCCGATCATCGTCCGGAGTGCGGTTCCTGTTCTCCCGCAACATGTTCTGCCGCTCATGCAATCCCTCGATCGACAGATCACGCAATGCGGGAATATTCGCGGCGACCCGGTCCGGACCGGTCAGCACACGCGCGGTGTCGTGATCGCCGCTGAATTCGGCGTACCGGTTACCGATTTCCTCGGGCGGGAGGTTCCGTAGCAGATCGTTGACCATGGCGATATCCCGATTGCCGTCCAGAACGTCCCTTTCGGCAATCGGCAGATCGTCTCGGGTGTTCAGCCGGTCGGCAGCGAAATCGCCAGCGTGCGAGAGTGATTCGAACCCGCGTACCTCACCCGCATCGGTCTGTGAATCGCGCAGCGGGGATCGAACCTCGTCCGTCGCCGAGATCGGAGAATCGATCGTGTGTGAGCCATTCTCCTCGCGGGAGATCGGTGATTCGGTCGTGCGGGAAGTGGCCGCGCTGCGGGAGCTGGACGAAGCCGGTGTCGCGTGCCGGGGCACCGCCTCGATCGTCTCGGAACGCTCCGGGGCAGACGAGCCCGAACGCAGCCGCGTTTGGTTCGAAAGAGGCTGTATCGCAGACGATTTGGCTGCCGGTTCGGCCTTGTGTCCGGCGGCCAACCGCGACGCCGGACGTGACCCGTCGTCGATCCGCGACAGACTCGGGCGTCCGGGGTTCGAGGTCCGGTTCGAGGTGTCGGACCTGCCGCTGGTCTCGCGGGACGGATCCTGTGCCTGCTCCCGAACTGGCATATCGGACTGCGGAATTCGCGAGGACTTGCCCGTCGAATCCTGTGAAATCGGGGCCCTCGGCCGTGACGCGTCGTCCATGGATGTCCGGGTCGAGCTGGACACCAACTCCGATTCATCGGTGACATCTTCGACGGTGACTCGATATCGGCTGCGGTCCGGGTTGTCCACCGGAGTATCGGCCCGGTGCGCGGATTCGGAATCCGAGCCATGCGACCGGGGTCGCTCACCCTGCCGGAACGGGTTCGTCTTCGAACTCCGCTCATTCGAGCCCTGCACGCTCGACCGCGGCTCATCGTCCCGAGCGACCGGGTTCGTCTTCTCATCCCGCACACTCGATCGCGGGCCATCCTTCCGCTGGAACGGATCGGTAGTCCGCTCTCGAACAGACTGCGGCGTCGTCGAATTCGACTCGGCACGAGTGTCGCGCGCGTTCTGCCCCTGCGCCGCAGTCGAATGCGTCTTCGTGACATTCTCCGGAACCTCGTTACGAGCCCCGTCGTTCCTGTTGTCCTGCAACGGAGTTGAACGCTGCGTCCCATTGGTTGCCGGGACGCCTCGGCGTTGCCCCGACGGCGAAGTGGCCGGAGAATCCTGGGACCGCGAATCCCCTTTACTGCCAGAAGTTTTGGTGTGGGAGTCGCCGTATTTCGCATCGGAAAGGAACGAGCTGCCGTCGTTGAAGGAGTCGCCGTCGCTGTATGCCGGTGGCTTGTCCTCGCTGAAGTCGGTGGTGAGCGGGTGGTATCCACCCCCACCAGCAGTGAACGTGCCCTGGAAATGTCCCAGCACGCCGTGTACGCCACCGACCAGACCACCACCCACACCACCCAGCAGCGCCGCCGGATCGAACTCCCAATTCCCCGTCAACGCCCCATAGGTCACGATGCCCGCACCCGCACCCACCACACCCGCGGGAATACCGGACCCCACCGCCACCAAACCGGCCTTCCACCAGTTCATCCCACCGTTCTTGGCAACCCAACCCCCCAAATACTTGCCACCGAAATGACCGATCGGCGTAGCCACACCACCGGACACCGCACCCACAGCCCCGGTAATGAACATCTGCTTGACGTTGAAACCCTTACTATGCCCCTCACTCAACTCGATCCCCTGCGCCAGCGCATCGGTCCCCAACCCGATCGCACCCTGCTTCAACACCTGAATCGCGGTCAACTTCCACAACGGCGTCGCCGCCAACCGCGACGCCCGCGCAGCCAACGCCCCCGCCAACCGCGACGCGATCAACCGCATGATCCCCGCACCCTCGGCCTCGATCAACGGCACCGCCCACGCCCCCCACAACGTGGCCAGCGCATACGCGATCTCCGCGGCCATCACCGCCAAAGTGATGATGATCTGCAACTTCGCGTACTCGGTCTGCTGCCCACAATCGAACACCGAATCCGCCAACTGCTCGAGCCCCTCCACAATCTTCTCCACCGAGGAATCCCCCGAGAAGAACTGCTCGAACTGCGACTTCATCTGATCCGCACCACTACCGCTGTAGTTACCCGTCGCGGTATCACACGCGGCACGCAACGGAGCGATGACCGCGTTCAACGCATTCGCCGCATCGGTCCAGTCCTGACTCAACGCGAACAGGGCATCCTCATCCCCCTTCGGCCACGAGGATCCCGCCAGATACGACAACCACTGCAGCCCGGCAGGCATCTCGATACTCATCGCTCAGTGCCTCTGCCGCCGGACCATATGCGTCACCGAGATGCGACGGAGGCCGAGGATAAATGCGGGATCGAGCGTGCGTATGGACCGGCGGCATCAGACAACTCCCAGATGTCGGTTCGCAACCGGTCGGCGATCACGTCGAGTTCTCCCGCTGCTCAGCACTATTCGATGTTCGCGGCTGGGCACAGACCGCCGAGGTCAGAATACTTCCACAGGGCAATCATTTCGACCCGAACGGTGAAGCCGACCGGCGATCACGACACGACCCATCGATGTGCGCGACGTGGTGTACGCCGTGTCCGGCCCCGGTGCGGACCGCGACCGATATGCGAGCGGGCAGTAGTTTGTGATGGAGAACGTCGACGTGAGCAGGAGGCGGTATGCGATTGCATCTACGGGGAGTGGTTCTTCCGGACGAGGATGTGCGCGATCTGTGGATCCGCGACGGACTGATCTCCTTCGAGCCGATCGCCGACGCCGAAACCCTCTGTGCCGCAGGCTGGATCGTGCCGGGACTGGTGGATGCGCACTGCCACGTCGGCATCCGCTACGGCGGCGGGCACGAGGACGACGCGGGGGCGATCGCCCAGGCCGAGACCGAACGCGATGCCGGGGCGCTGCTGCTGCGCGACGCCGGTTCACCGATCGATACCCGCTTCGTCGACGAGCGCGAGGATCTGCCGAAGATCATCCGCGCGGGTCGCCACATCGCCCGGCCCAAACGCTATATCCGCGAGTTGGGCATCGAACTGGACGACGAGCGCGATCTACCGCAGATCGTCGCCGAGCAGGCTCGTCGCGGCGACGGCTGGGTGAAGATCGTCGGCGACTGGATCGATCGTTCGGTGGGCGATCTGCGCCCGCTGTGGAGCGATGCGGTCCTGAAGGAGGCCATCGACGCCGCCCACCGCGAGGGCGCCCGGGTCACCGCGCACGTCTTCGGCGAGGACGCGCTACCCGGCCTGATCAGCGCGGGCATCGACTGCCTCGAACACGGCACCGGCCTGACCGGCGAAACCGTCGAGATGATGGCCCACCACGGCACCGCCCTGGTCCCGACCCTGATCAATATCGACACGTTCCCCGAAATCGCCGACAGCGCAACGAAATTCCCCGTCTACGCCGCCCACATGCGCGACCTGCACCGCCGCGTCCGCGACACCGTCGCGCACGCCCACGCCGCGGGCGTGCCCATCTACACCGGCACCGACGCGGGCGGTTCGATCCGCCACGGCCGCATCGCCGACGAGATCGACGCCCTCGCAGGTGCGGGCCTGTCCCGCCACGACGCCCTGGGCGCGGCCTCCTGGAACGCCCGCGAATGGCTCGGCCGCCCCGGCATCGAACACGGTGCCCCGGCGGACCTGGTCGTGTACGACCAGGACCCCCGCACGTCGGGACAGATCCTCGCCACACCCGCCCACGTGGTCCTGCGCGGCAGGGTCCACAAACGCCGAGACCCTGTCACGGGCCACCGCTGACCCGTCCGAGGCATTCCGCAGTCGTCGACCGTCGGGTGTTGCCTGCTCCGGGGCCACGGTGGCAGCTGATACCAGGGCAGGGCCGCGATGCCGATGCCGGTGAGGTTGTCGTTGCGCCCGCGCCGGTCCCGGTCGAGATTCCGACGGCGCGGCTGCGCTGATCGCGGGCCGATTTCGAGACGTCGGGGCCGTTCTGGCACAATTGTCGATCGTCCTCATCGAGGACAGGTGTCAGCCCGTCTCCGGTTACGTACCGCGCGGCGGTCACACACTCAAACGCAAAACCGGGCCCGCGTTCCGTGCGGGTCGCTGAATTGCGCCGTGACCACTCAGGCTGCCTGCGGGCGGCCGTCATCGAAAGGCGATAGCCCATGGCTGTCAAGATCAAGCTCACCCGGCTCGGCAAGATCCGCAACCCCCAGTACCGCATCATCGTCGCCGATGCGCGCACCCGCCGCGACGGCCGCGCCATCGAGAACGTCGGCAAGTACCACCCGAAGGAGGAGCCCTCGCTGATCGAGGTGAACTCCGAGCGCGTGCAGTACTGGCTGAGCGTCGGCGCGCAGCCCACCGAGCCCGTGCAGCGCCTGCTGGAGATCACCGGTGACTGGCAGAAGTTCAAGGGCCTGCCGGGCGCCGAGGGCACGCTGAAGACCAAGGCGGAGAAGCCGTCGAAGCTGGATCTGTTCAACGCCGCGCTGGCCGCCGCCGACAGCGAGCCGGTTGCCGAGGCCGTGACGCCGAAGAAGAAGGCCGCGAAGAAGGACGCCGAGGCGGAGGCTCCGGCCGAGGCCGAGGCCGAGTAAATGAGTGCCGTTGTTGCCGATGCCGTGGAACATCTGGTTCGCGGCATCGTCGCCAATCCCGACGACGTCCGCGTCGAGCTGATCACCAGCCGTCGCGGCCGCACCGTCGAGGTGCACGTGCACCCGGACGATCTGGGCAAGGTGATCGGGCGCGGCGGCCGCACGGCGACCGCGCTGCGCACGCTCGTGTCCGGGATCGGCGGCCGGGGCATCCGGGTCGACGTCGTCGACACCGATGCGGGCTGATACCCGCGCCCCGCGTGAGCGGGGATGATCCCATGGAACTGGTAGTCGGGCGGGTCGCCAAATCGCACGGTGTGCGCGGTGAACTCGTCGTGGAGGTCCGCACCGACGAACCCGAGCTGCGTTTCGTCCACGGCGCCGTCCTGAAGGGGCGGCTGCCGCGGGCGACGGCAGTGCGGGAGTACACGGTCGAATCGGCTCGGGAACATTCGGGTCGGCTTCTGGTCCGGGTGCAGGGCGTCGCGGATCGCTCCGAGGCGGATGCGTTGCGCGGCATGCTCTTTCTGGTCGACACCGACGATCTGCCGCCCTCGCAGGATCCCGACGAGTTCTACGACCACGAGCTCGAAGGACTGTCGGTGCAGCTGGCCGACGGCACCGTGGTCGGCACCGTGGACGAGGTCCTGCATTCGGCTGCGGGAGAACTGCTTTCGGTCCGTGCGGCCGCGAGTTTCGACGGCGTGGAGTCCGCCGCCGAGCCGGGCCGGGAGATTCTGATTCCGTTCGTCACCGCGATCGTGCCCACCGTATCGGTCGCCGAGGGCCTGATCGTGATCGATCCGCCCGAGGGACTGCTCGACAAGGAGTAGAGCAATGCCCGAGGGCGTCGGGGAATCCTCCGCAGCACTGCGCATCGATGTCGTGACGATCTTCCCCGAATATCTCGAGCCGATGCGAACGGCGTTGCTGGGCAAGGCCATCGACAAGGGGCTGGTCGAACTCGGCGTGCACGATCTGCGCCGCTGGACCCACGACGTGCACAAGGCCGTGGACGATTC
>NZ_BAGB01000053.1 GCF_000308615.1 Nocardia jiangxiensis NBRC 101359 | reverse complement strand
GCGTCGCGGGCGGGGCTGACAGCGCGGGCAGGAGTAGGAGGACCGGTTCATGAATTTCTCCCGCCGGATCGGCGCACCGCACCGGCGGCACGGCTCGTCCTCGCGCCCGTAGGCGGCAAGGGAGCGTTCGAAGTAGCCGGACTGCCCGTTCACGTTGACGTACAGCGCGTCGAAGGAGGTGCCACCCGCGCGCAACGCCTCGGACATCACCGTCTGCACCTCGGTGAGCAGCCCGTGCACCGCGGGACGGGTGAGTTTGCTCGCGATGCGCTCACCGTGGATGCTCGCCCGCCACAGCGCCTCGTCGGCGTAGATGTTGCCGATGCCGGACACCACGGTCTGATCCAGCAGCACCCGTTTCACGTCGGAGTGTTTGGCGCGCATCGCGCGCACCACCGCGTCGGCGTCGAACAGCGGGTCCAGTGGATCGCGGGCGATGTGCGCGACCGCCTCGGGCAACGACGTGCCGTCGACCTCGACCAGCGGGTGCAGCGCCCAGCCGCCGAAGGTGCGCTGATCCACGAACCGCAGCTGCGCACCCGAATCGAGGGTGGCCACGATGTGCGCGTGCTTCTCCAGGGGAGCGTCGGCGGGCTGCACCAGCATCTGCCCGCTCATTCCGAGATGCACCACCAGCGCGGTTTCCGGGTCGTCGAAGGTCAGCCAGAGGAATTTGCCGCGGCGCTGGGCGGATTCGACCCGCAGACCGGACATCCGCGCCGACAGATCATCCCCGCCGAGCACATGTCTGCGCACCGAGCGGGGATGTTTCACCGTGACGGATTCGACGATATGACCGACCACATGATCGGCGAGGCCACGTCGAACGACCTCGACCTCGGGAAGTTCGGGCATCTACCCCTCGTTCAGGGACTGCCAGGCAGCCCCGGCGGCCTTCTGTTCGGCTTCCTTCTTGGACCGGCCGACACCCGAACCGTACGCCTGACCACCGATCACCGCGGTCGCGGTGAACTCCTTGTCGTGATCCGGGCCGGTCGAGGTGATCTCGTACGCGGGCACGCCGATACCGCGCTCGGCGGTCAGCTCCTGCAGGCTGGTTTTCCAATCCAGACCCGCGCCCATGCGAGGACCACGCTCGAGCAGTTCGGCGAACAGCCGCAGCACCACTTCACGCGCCACCTCGATACCGTGATCGAGGTGGACCGCGCCCAGCAGCGATTCCATCCCGTCGGCGAGAATGCTCGGCTTGTCGCGACCGCCGGTCATCTCCTCGCCCTTGCCCAGCAGCAGATGCCGACCCAGGCCGCCTTCGCCCAACCCGCGAGCGACCTCGGCCAGCGCGTGCATGTTCACCACGCTGGCGCGCAACTTCGCGAGTTCGCCCTCGGACTTGTCCGGGTGCTCGAGATACAGCCGCTCGGTGATGCTCAGGCCGAGCACCGAATCGCCCAGGAATTCCAGGCGCTCGTTGGTCGGCAGCCCACCGTTCTCGTACGCGTAGGAACGATGGGTGAGGGCCAGGCGCAGCAGATCCTCGCGCAGGTCGACGCCGAGTGCTTCGAGCAGGCTCGCATGATCGGCGGACTTACCCACGGCGGGGGCGTCCGCGCGGTCCTTACTGGCGGTCACTTCTGCGCTGCCGGTGCGATCAAACCGCCGACGCGACCTGGCGGCCCTTGTAGGTGCCGCAGTTCGGGCACGCGATGTGCGGCAGGGTCTTCTCGCCGCAGGCCCGGTTCGGGCAGGTGATCAGGGTCGGCGCGGTGGCCTTCCACTGGCTGCGCCGGGAGCGGGTGTTGGAACGGGACATCCGGCGCTTCGGAACGGCCACGACTGCTTCTCCTTAAAGTCTCTCCTGCCGGACCGGTCCGGGCCGCAGGAAATCCGTCTACGTCTAATTGAGGTCGGCGGCGGTGCCGCCGGTGCCGGGGGATTCGGCCGTGAATTTGGCGAGCCCCGCCCAGCGAGGATCCAGTATCTCATGCCGATGGTCCGAACCCGCAATCGCCATCCGCACACCGCATTCGGCGCACAATCCGGGGCAGTCCGGTTCGCACAGTGGTTGCAGCGGAAGTTCCAGGCCGACCATATCCGTGACCACCGGTTCGAGGTCGATCATGTCGTCCACGAGGCGGTAGATCTCGTCCTCCTCGGTGGTCTGCTCGGTGACGCTGTCCGGATACGCGAACAGCTCGGTCACCTGCAGGACGATCTCGTCGGTGAACGATTCCAGGCAGCGTGAGCACTCCCCGGCGATCGGCGCGGTCACCGAACCGGTGACCAGCACACCCTCGGACACCGATTGCAGCGTCATATCCAAGTTCACCTCGGCCCCGGCCGGGACGCCGATCAGGTCGAGCCCGATCTGATCCGGCACGGTCATCGAACGCTGCAGTGTCTTCATCGAGCCCGGTTTGCGGCCGAGGCTGCGTGTATCCAGCACGAAACCCGCGTCGCTGGGACGACGACGCGAACCGGAACCGGAGTCGGCGGGCATCACGAACTCACTTCACCTGTAGGCATGGATGGATAGCCAGTTCACGATACCGAATACGTATGGCCGAACCGAAATCGCGCGGATACGGCCGGTGCCTGCGGCGTCAGCGGCGGAAGTCGCCGGCGTAATCCGGGATGCCGGTGCCGGTGCGCAGCTGATGCCGACCGCGGTCCACGATGCGCATCGTGCCATGCAGGATCTCCTCGAAATCGGCGAGCTTGCCGTCGACGTACTGGTCGCACTCCCCGCGCAACCGGTCCGCCTCGGCCTGCGCCGAATCGATCAGCCGCGCGGACTCGGCGTGCGCGGCCCGCACCACCTCGGTCTGCTGGACCAGGCGATCCTGTTCGGCCTGGCCCTCGGCGACCGAACGTTCGTAGGAGGACTGACCGGCGGCGATCATCCGCTCGGACTCCACTCGCGCGCGCCCGGTGACGGCCTCGAATTCGGCTTTGCCTTCGGCGACGACCCGGTCGGCCTCGCCGGTGGCGGTGGCGACCATGTGATCGGCGTGCGCGCGGGCCTCGGCGACCATGCGGTCGGCGTGTGCCTTGGCGTCGGCGAGAATCCGGTCGGCCTCCTCGCGGGCGGCGGACACGGTCTGATCGGCCTGGGCGTTGGCGCTGGTGACGGTGTTCTCGGCGGAATCGGTGGCGTCGTTGACGATCTTGTCGCGGTGATCGAGCACGTCCTGGGCGTCGTCCAGTTCGCCGGGAAATGCCTCGCGCACGTCGTCCAGGAGTTCGAGTACGTCACCGCGGGGGATGATGCAGTTGCGCGTGGGAGGGATCCCGCGTGCCTCTTCGACGATCGCGACGAGTTCGTCGAGTGCCTCGAATACGCGGTACATCTGCTGACCCCACTCTCCTGCCGAACCTGCGATGGCGAACATCTCTGCCGTCGTAGCCCAGTGTGCCTCTGATCGGCGGCGTCAACCGGGTTCGACGGCGGTGTGTCGGCTGGGTGTTTCCTATCCCACACAATCAAGTGGAGGAATTCTCTCCGGTTGGTGCTAAATTCTTACCGAGCGGTAGATCAGCCGGGCCTGGGTCCGGCGATGTCTCGATCGGAATGAACGATGGCTGTGGTGTATCCAGCAGATCCGGGCATGGGGATGACCCCTGAGCCCGAGTCCGCCGCATCCACCGAACCCGAGCAGACCGTGACGACCCGGCTTCGGGGTGCGTTCGGCCTGATCGGGGACTATCTGCGTAGTGACCGATGGCTGGCTCAGCTGATCCGTTTCGCTCTGGTCGGTGGATTCAGCAATATCGGCTACTTCCTGCTGTTCACGGCCTGCTACGGCAGTGGACCGCAGCTGGCCAATCTGATCGGGTCGGTCGTGAGTACCGCGATCGCCAACGAACTGCATCGTCGCCTGACCTTCCACGCCGCCGACCGCGTCGGCTGGCTGACCGCCCAGATAGAGGGGGGCGGTCTGGCTCTGGCCGGGCTGGCGATCACGTCGGCGGCGCTGGCCCTGCTGGACGTGGTGGCTCCCGGGATGGGCGATATCGCCGAGGCGATCGCCGTCATCGTGATCACCGCGGCAGTGGGGACCCTGCGTTTCCTCAGCTTGCGACTGTGGGTCTTCTGACGCTCACCCGATGCTCACATCCTGTTAGCGTTCAACCATGGCTGGAGCAATGTGCCCCGGATCGTTCGATCCGGTGACGTATGGACATCTGGACGTCTTCGCCCGCGCGGCAGCGCAATTCGACGAGGTCGTCGTGACGGTGACGATCAACAAGAAGAAGCAGGGCATGTTCGATGTGGACGAGCGCGTCGAGATGTTGCGCGAGGTCACTGCCGATCTGCCGAACGTCCGGGTGGATTCCTGGTACGGCCTGACGGTCGACTTCGCCCGGGAACAGGGCATCACCGCCATCGTCAAGGGTCTGCGCGATGCCACCGACTTCGGCTACGAGCTGCAGATGGCGCAGATGAACAAGAAGCTCTCCGGCGTCGACACCTTCTTCATCGCGACCAATCCGCTCTACAGCTTCCTGTCCAGCTCTCTGGTGAAGGAGGTCGCCACCTTCGGCGGCGACGTCACCGACATGCTCCCGCCGAGCGTGCACAAGCGTCTGCTGGCCCGGATCGCCGAACGTCGCGGCTGAGCGTTCCTATTTCTTCGTGGGGATGAGGTGGGGGACGAACGTCGAGGAGTCGTCGGTGATCAGGCCCGGGGTTTCGCGAATGCCCAGGCCCGCGGCCTCGTCGCCGACGATCCATGCGCCCAGGACCGGGCGCATACCGTCGAAATCCGGTAGCGGATCCAGCAATTGGTAGACGTAGCCTTCTTCGCCGTAGACGCCGCCGGTGGAGGTTTCCATACCGCCGCCGACGATGGTCATGTTCGCGCCCTCGCGGCCGAGTTTGGGTTTGCGGATGTATTCGGTGAGTTCGTGCGGCTCATCGATATAGGCGGGCAACAGATTCGGGTGGCCGGGGTACATCTCCCACAGCACCGCGAGCAGCGCCTTGTTGGACAGCAGCGCCTTCCACAGCGGTTCGACCCACATGGTCTCCGGGAGTGAGTCGACCACGCGTTTGCCGAAGTCGTCGTCCAGGGCCCATTCCCACGGATACAGCTTGAAGATGGATTCGATCGGCGCTTCGGCCAGATCCACGAAACGTTCCAGTTCGCTGTCCCAGCCGATCTCCTCGATCGGCAGTGCGACCGTGTCGAATCCGGCTTCGGCGGCGGTCTCCTGCATATAGGCGGTGGTGACGTTGTCCTCACCGCTGCCGTCGGCCGAGGACCAGGTGAAGTGCAGTGCGCCCTTGGGGAGTTGCGGGCGCAGCTCGCCCCAGCGCTCGACGAGTTTCTCGTGCAACGAATTCCACTGGTCGTCACCTTCGTGCACGTCGGTGAGCCAGTGCCACTGCACGATCGCCGCCTCCAGCAGTGAGGTCGGCGTATCGGCGTTGTACTCCAGCAGTTTCGCCGGACCGCGGCCGTCGTAGCGCAGATCGAAGCGGCCGTAGACGAAAGGGTCCGAGCGACGCCAGGATTCGGCGATCGGGCCCCAACTCCATTCGGGCAGACCGAAATCGGCGAACCGCTCGGTCAGCACGACCTGTTCGGCGGCGTGCAGGCACATGGTGTGCAACACCTCGACCTGCGCTTCCATCGCGAGGATCTCGTCCAGATCGAAGGCGTAGTGCACCGATTCGTCCCAGTAGGGGCGGGGCTGCCCGTTCGCGTCGCGGCCGGGGGAACCGAATACCAGACCCTGATCGGCGATGATCCGCTGCCAGCCGGCCCGTGGCCGCTCGCGCACCCGGCGCATCTATGAACCTCCCGACTTTCCACCGCTGCTGGAACCCAGGCCACCGCGAATCACGGTGCCGCTCTTGGTGCTGACGTGTGCATTGGACGGTGCGCTGAAACTACCGCCGACCGGTGGACGGCCGACGGTGTTGTTCGCGCCGCCGTAGTAGTACCGGTACTGGTGACCGTTGAAGAAGAACACCGCGGGCAGTCCGCTGTGGTACGCGCCGGTGCTGGTGGCGTAGTTCTGCGCGGCGACACAGTCGTTGTCGTCGACGACGGTCTGCTGGCCGTTGGTATCGGTGGTGCAGTAGGCGGTGACATCGGGTTCGGACGGCTGGCAGGCCAGATAGCCCGCGCCGACCACCGCGGCCACGCCGACGATCGCCGCGCCGCCGATGAGCATCCGCTTGCGGTTGCGCTGTTTGGTCTCCAGGGCGACCGCCGCCGCGCGTTCGGCCTCCTCGGCCCGCTTGCGCGCCTTGTCCCGGGCGCGCGCCTCGGCGACCGTCGGCGGGCGGGGTTGGGTGACGCCCGCTTCCTGACGTTCGATCCGGCCGTGCGGCGGATCGTCGGGCGGGGGATGGACCGCACCGCCGACGTCGGGGTCCGAGGGTTGGGAGCCGACCTTCGTCTCGTCGGGGATGCCGAGTCCGGGTGTGGTCGGCGTCGCGTCCGGTTCGCCGGCGCCGGACGCGCTCGCGAGCGGAAATTCGCTGCCGAGGCCGGGCATGGGCAGGGTCGGATTCGGCATTCCCGGCAGTGGGTGCGTCGGCTGGGGTTCGGCGAAGCCGGGGCCCTGCTGTCCGGGCAGATTCATGCGTTCGGTGGGCCCGGAATCCTCGGTGGGGTGTGTGTTGCCTGTTTCGCCGGGGTCGGGGTTGTAGCGCCCCATGCCCGGATGTTCCGTTGCCACCGATCTACTCCCTGTTCCCCACCGGTTACCGCTCCACGAAGCCCGAGAACTCGCCCTGGGCGGGACCCCAGTCTTCCACAACCAGATCCACTCGACCCGGGGTTGTTCCCGACCGCAGCAGTCCCAGCAGCTTCTCGCAATCCGCCCGCGAACCCTCCGCGATGACGTGCACCCGGCTGTCGGAGGTGTTCCGCGCGGATCCGGTCAGACCCAGTTCGAGTGCGCGGGCGCGGGTCCACCAGCGAAAACCGACACCCTGCACCAGGCCGTGCACCCAGGCGCTCAGCCGGACGTCATCGCTCACGACCGAGCCTCGCTCACGCATCCACCTGGAAGGAGAGATTCACCTGCGATCCGGCCTTCAACGTGCGGCCGACGGTGCACACCTTGTCGATGGCCCGCTGCACGGTCACCAGCAGACGTTCGCGCCCGGCCTCGTCCAGTTCGGACAGATCGAGTTCGACGATCTCGTTCAGCTCCGGATACACCTCGCTCTCGCGGTCGGCGTCGCCGGAAACCCGGATGGTGACGTCGTAGTTCTCGCCGAGCCGATTCGACAGCGGGAAGTCCGAACTCATCCCCGTGCACGCGGCCAGTGCGATCTTCAGCAGCTCACCGGGAGTGAACACACCCTCCACCCCGTCCGAGCCGACCAGCACCTCGGCTCCGCGCGAACTGCGACCGGTGTACCGCCGCGTCCCGGTGCGCTCCACCCACAGCGAGGTCGGCGTCTTGCCACCCGCGCCCGAGGAAGCCGCGGCAGTACTGGTCGAGCTCTGTTCACCCATACGACGATCCTGCCATGTGTTCGATTGCCCCCGCTTCGCTCGGCCGGACGATGCACGACTAGAGCGCGAAGCGGTAACCCATGCCTGCCTCGGTGATCAGGTGTTTCGGATGCGACGGGTCGTCCTCGAGTTTGCGGCGCAGTTGGGCGAGATACACACGCAGATAATGGGTTTCGGTGGCATAGGACGGCCCCCAGACCTCGCGCAGCAGTTCGCGGCGACCGACGAGTTTGCCCTGATTGCGCACGAGCATTTCCAGCACACCCCATTCGGTGGGCGTCAGGTGGACGTCGCCGCCGTGTTTGACGACCTTCTTGGCCGACAGGTCCACGGTGAACGAGGACGTCTCCACGATCGGATCGATCCCCTCGGTGGCGGTCGCGCCGCGCCGGACCGCGGCACGCAGGCGGGCCAGCAACTCGTCCATGCCGAAGGGTTTGGTGACGTAGTCGTCGGCTCCGGCGTCCAGCGCCTCGACCTTGTCCGCGGAGTCGGTGCGCGCGGACAGCACGATCACCGGGGAGGTACTCCACCCGCGCAGACCGGCCAGCACATCGATACCGTCCATATCGGGCAGGCCGAGATCGAGCACCACCACGTCGGGGTGTTTCTCCGCCGCCGCCCGCAGCGCCGCCGCACCGGTGGCGGCGGTGATCACCTCGTAGCCGCGCACCGACAGGTTGATTCGCAGCGCGCGCAGGATCTGCGGTTCATCGTCCACCACAAGGACTTTCGTCGCTGCTGCGCTGGTCTGATCGCGGTCGCGCGATCCGCTCTGGGGGCGCGTGGCGCGTTCCCCGTCGTTCGTGCTCGCCGGTGTCGTCACCCGAGTTCCTCCTGTTCTTCCTGTCGAACGGCCGGTAGATCGATCACCACGGTCAGACCTCCGCCCGGCGTCGGTTCGGCGTGCACACTGCCGCCCATCGCCTCGACGAATCCGCGCACCACCGACAGGCCCAGGCCGACGCCGGTGGAGTTGTCCCGGTCGCCGAGCCGCTGGAACGGTTCGAACAGCTGGTCCTCCAGCCCGGTCGGCACCCCGGGACCGTAGTCGACGACGGTGAGCGAGACCCGGTCTCCGGTGTGCTCGGCGGTGACCCGGATGGGCGTATCGGGCGGGGAGTAGCGCAGCGCATTATCGATCAGATTGGCCAGTACGCGGTCCAGCAGACCACTGTCGGCGAGCACCTCGACATCGCCGACCTCCACTTTCACCCGGTCGTGCACCGCGCGGCGCAATCCGCGCGTGCCCATGCCCACGCCGACCACCGCGCGGTTCACGACCTCCTCCAGATACACCGGCTTGAGCCGCGGGGTGACCACCCCGACAGCCAGTCGCGAGGAATCGAGCAGGTTGCCGACCAGTCCGGTCAGCTGATCGACCGATTCCTCGACGGTTTCCAGCAGTTCGGCGGTGTCCTCGGGGGAGAACTCCACGTCGTCGCTGCGCAGACTGGACACCGCGGCCTTGGCCGCCGCGAGCGGAGTGCGCAGATCGTGACTCACCGCCGAGAGCAGCGCACGGCGCAGCCGGTCGGCCTCCATCACTCCGGCCGCGGCCTGCGCCTCGTCGGCGAGGCGGCGCTGACGGACCAGCCCGGCCGCCTGATTGGCCACCGCGCCGAGCACGACGCGATCGGCGGCGGTGAGCGAGCGGCCGTTGAGCAGGAGCCAGTGCTGATCGTCCCCGGCCTCGATGGCGGTGTCCGCGTCGCTCACCCGGCGCGCGGGATCCGTACCGACACAGGCGATCACCTCGCCGTCGGTGTACAGGGCGACCGCGCGCTGTCCGTAGGTCTCGCGGGCGTGTTCGAGCAGATCGGGCAGATCCGCGCCGTGCAGCACCGCACCCGCGAACAGGGTCAGCAGTTCCGCCTGACGCGACGCCGTGCGCGCCTCGCTGGCCCGTCGTTTGGAGATGTCGACCAGGGCGGCCACGGCGACGGCGACCATCGCCATCACCACGATGGTGAGGAAGTTGTTCAGCTCGGCGATGGTCAGGCTGTAGCGCGGGGAGACGAAGAACCAGTTCAGCAGCAGTCCGCCCAGGACCGCGGACAGCGAGGCCGGTGCGACGCCGCCCAGCAGGGCCACCGCGATCACGCCGATGAAGAACAGCGCGCTCTCCCCGGCCAGATCCAGGCGCGAGTCCAGGAAGTAGTAGCAGATCGCGGTGATCAGCGCGGGCACCAGCAGCGCCGCGAGCCAGGAGGAGAGCTTGCGTTCCGGCGGCATCAGCGACGACCAGCGAAATCCCCGATTGGACTCCTCGTGGGTGACCATGTGGACATCGATCTTGCCCGACAGTTGCACAACGGTCGAGCCGATCCCCTCGTCGAGCATCCGCGCCCAGCGCGAGCGCCGGGAGGTGCCCAGCACCAGTTGGGTGGCATTGACCCCGCGGGCGAAATCCAGCAGTGCGGTGGGCACGTCCTCGCCGGTCACGGTGTGCAGGCTCGCGCCCAGTCCGGTGGCCAGCTCGCGCAACCGGTTCAGCCGCTGGGTGGACACCCCGGCCAGGCCGTCACCGCGCACCACGTGCACGACGATCAGATCGGCGCTGGACTTGGCGGCGATCCGGCTGGCCCGGCGCACGATGGTCTCCGATTCGGGCCCGCCGGTGACCGCGACGATGACGCGCTCGCGTGCCTCCCAGGTGTCGGTGATCCGATGGTCCTCGCGGTATTTCGCCAGTGCCGCGTCGACCTGGTCGGCCAGCCACAGCAGCGCCAATTCCCGTAGCGCGGTGAGGTTTCCGGGACGGAAGTAGTTGCGCAGCGCGGCGTCGACCTTGTCCGCTGCGTAGACGTTCCCGTGGGAGAGTCTGCGCCGCAACGCTTCCGGGGTGATGTCGACCAGCTCGACCTGGTCCGCCCCGCGAACCACCCAGTCCGGCACGGTTTCTCGCTGGACGACGCCGGTGATCTGCTCGACCACGTCGTTCAGGCTCTCCAGATGCTGCACGTTGACCGTGGAGATCACATCGATCCCGGCGGCGAGCAGTTCGTGCACGTCCTGCCAGCGCTTGTCGTTCTTCGACCCGGGCACGTTCGTGTGCGCGAGTTCGTCGACCAGCACCACCGCGGGTGCGCGGCGCAGGACGGCCTCGACGTCGAGTTCGGTCAGCGTCGCGCCGCGATAGGTCATCGTCTTGACCGGGATGCGCTCGATGCCCTCGAGCAGTGCGGCGGTCTTGCTCCGGTTGTGCGTCTCGACCACCGCGGCGACCACGTCACGACCGCGATCCAGCCGCCGATGTGCCTCACCGAGCATCGCGAAGGTCTTGCCCACGCCAGGCGCGGCGCCTAGGTAGATGCGTAGCTGACCGCGTTTCACGCGTCCATCATCTCGCGTGGGAACCATCGTGGCTGGTGGGGCGCTGTCGCGGCGTGGTCCGGCATGCACGTCTCCTGAGGCGGTGTAAAGGAACGGCCGGGAGAATGTGCGGCCGGGCCCTACCTGTCTACCGTCGCCACACCGATCGACCGGGGAATTGACGGTTTCTTGACGGCCCGGACCTGGACCTTTACGCCCTTCGAGCGGCCCGTCCGGACCCGCCCGTAAGTGACCCGTCAAAGCCGTCGCCCCGGGCGCTAAGAAGGCGTCAAGGACCCTCGTAAAGACACCATTCGGACGCTTGACTCACAACGGCGCACTCGTGTGCGCCGCTGGTCCAAGAAAGGTTCGATCCATGTCTGTCGTGGTGTTCACGGTTCTGACCGTGGCGATCTTCGCCCTGCTCGGGCTCATCCAACGGGGAGTCGAACGGCTGTGACGCAGAACATCATCGGTCTCGTCCTCGCCGTCGGAATCGCGATCTACCTGGTCGCGGCCCTGCTGTACCCGGAAAGGTTCTAGGTGAACACGACCACTGCGGGGATCGTCTTCGTGGCGGCCCTCGTCATCGCGCTCGCCGTGGTCCACGTACCACTCGGCGACTACATGTATCGGGTCTTCGCTCGGGAGAAGCACTCTCGCGCCGAACGCGTCATCTACCGGCTCATCGGCGTGCAACCGGGGGTCGAGCAGACGTGGGGGGTCTACGCCCGCAGCGTGCTGGCGTTCTCGGCGGTCGGCGTGCTGTTCCTGTTCTTCCTGCAACTGCTGCAGGGCAGGCTGCCGCTGCATCTGCACGATCCGGGTACTCCGATGACCGGAGATCTGGCCTGGAACACCGCGATCAGCTTCGTGACGAACACCAACTGGCAGAGCTATGCCGGTGAGTCCACGATGGGGCACATCGTGCAGATGTGCGGTCTGGCGGTGCAGAACTTCGTCTCCGCCGCCGTCGGTATCGCCG
Source organism: Nocardia jiangxiensis NBRC 101359 (assembly GCF_000308615.1). Taxonomy (GTDB): domain Bacteria; phylum Actinomycetota; class Actinomycetes; order Mycobacteriales; family Mycobacteriaceae; genus Nocardia; species Nocardia jiangxiensis. The sequence continues at coordinate 45,025 of NZ_BAGB01000053.1, read as the reverse complement.
TGGCGATCGCCCTGGTCCGCGGCTTCGCCCGGCACCGCACCGGCGATCTGGGCAACTTCTGGGTTGATCTCGTGAGGGGGACCATCCGGATTCTGCTGCCCATGGCGTTCGTCTTCGCGATCGTGCTGATCTGCGGCGGGGTGATCGAGAACTTCCACCTGTTCTCGCAGACCGCGAGCACGGTCGCCAACACCGGCTCCCAGACGCTGCCGGGCGGTCCGGTGGCCAGCCAGGAGGTCATCAAGCTGCTGGGCACCAACGGCGGCGGATTCTTCAACGTGAACTCCGCGCATCCGTTCGAAAACCCCACGGCCTGGACGAATTTCGTGGAGATCTTCCTGCTGCTGGTGATCAGTTTCTCGCTGCCGCGCACCTTCGGGCGCATGGTCGGCAGCAAGAAGCACGGATTCGCGATCGTCGCGGTGATGGGCACGCTGGCGCTGTTCAGCACGATCCTGACCAATTTCTTCCAGCTGCATCACCACGGCACCGTGCCGACCGCGGTGGGGGCGGCCATGGAGGGCGTCGAAACCCGTTTCGGCGTAGCGGATTCCGCGACGTTCGCGAGTGCGACGACGCTGACCTCGACCGGTGCGGTGGACTCCGCACACGATTCGATGACCAGTACCGGCGGCATGATGGCGATGTTCAACATGCAACTCGGTGAGGTCGCGCCGGGCGGTACCGGCTCGGGTCTGTACGGCATGCTGATCCTGGCGGTGATCACGGTCTTCGTCGCCGGCCTGATGGTCGGCCGGACCCCGGAGTACCTCGGCAAGAAGATCACCCCGCGCGAGATCAAGCTGGCCGCAGCCTATTTCCTGGTCACACCGCTGATCGTGCTGACCGGCACCGCCGCGGCGATGGCGCTGCCGGGTGAACGCGCCTCGATGGCCAATACCGGTCCGCACGGCCTCTCGGAAGTGTTGTACGCCTTCACATCCGCGGCGAACAACAACGGCTCGGCCTTCGCGGGCCTGAGCGCGAACACTCCGTGGTGGAACACCGCGCTGGGCCTGGCCATGGTGTTCGGCCGCTTCGTGCCGATCATCTTCGTGCTGGCACTGGCCGGATCCCTTGCTGCACAGGGCCGTACGCCCGCCTCGGACGGCACGCTGCCCACCCACCGGCCGCTTTTCGTCGGCATGGTCGCCGGGGTGACGATCATCCTGGTCGCCCTCACCTTCCTGCCCGCGCTGGCGCTCGGGCCGCTCGCCGAAGGAATCCACTGATGACCACTCCCACCATTGATCAGAGTCCGGCGATCACGCCGCAGGAGGCCGCGCAGGCGCACAAGGGCCGGGTCTCGGCGGGTCTGTTCGATCCGAAGATGCTGGTGAAATCGCTGCCCGACGCGTTGCGGAAACTGGATCCGCGCACGCTGTGGCGAAATCCGGTCATGTTGATCGTCGAGATCGGCGCGGTCTGGACCACGGTGCTGGCCCTGGTCCATCCGACGTTCTTCGCCTGGGCGATCGTCGTATGGCTGTGGCTCACAGTGCTTTTCGCCAACCTTGCCGAGGCGGTCGCGGAGGGGCGCGGCAAGGCGCAGGCCGACACGTTGCGAAAAGCCAAGACCGACACCGTCGCCCGGCGGCTGGTGAACTGGTCACCGGGCGGCCGGGTGATCGAGGAGAGCGTCCCGGCGCCGGAACTGCAGCGCGGCGATCATGTCGTGGTCGAGGCCGGCCAGGTCATTCCGGGTGACGGCGATGTCGTGGAAGGCATTGCGTCCGTGGACGAATCGGCCATCACCGGTGAATCCGCACCGGTGATCCGGGAATCCGGCGGCGATCGTTCCGCGGTGACCGGCGGCACCACGGTGCTCTCGGACCGGATCGTCGTGCGGATCACCCAGGAACCCGGCGGCTCGTTCATCGACAAGATGATCGCGCTGGTCGAGGGTGCGAGCAGGCAGAAGACGCCGAACGAGATCGCGCTGAACATCCTGCTGGCCGCGTTGACGATCATCTTCGTCTTCGCCGTCGCGACGCTGCAGCCGCTGGCGATCTTCTCGAAGGCGAACAATCCCGGCGTCGCGGACAATCAGACGCTCGATGCCGACGGCGTCACCGGAATCGTCATGGTCTCCCTGTTGGTGTGCCTGATCCCGACGACGATCGGCGCACTGCTGTCCGCGATCGGCATCGCCGGGATGGACCGCCTCGTGCAGCGCAACGTGCTGGCCATGTCCGGACGTGCGGTCGAGGCCGCGGGCGATGTGAACACCCTGCTGCTGGACAAGACCGGCACCATCACCCTCGGCAATCGCCAGGCGTCGGACTTCGTGCCGATGCCGGGTCTGTCCGCGGACGAATTGGCCGATGCCGCACAGCTTTCCAGCCTCGCGGACGAGACGCCCGAAGGGCGTTCGATCGTGGTGTACGCCAAGGAGGCGTTCGGCAAGCGCGAACGCACCGCCGGCGAGCTGACCGGTGCGACCTGGGTGGAGTTCACCGCGCAGACCCGCATGTCGGGGGTGGACCTGTCCGACGGGCATCAACTGCGCAAGGGTGCGGCCAGCGCGGTCACCGAATGGGTGCGCTCGCAGGGCGGGCGGATTCCACCGGAACTGGGACAGACCGTCGACGGTATCTCCGCCTCCGGCGGCACGCCCCTGGTCGTGGGTGAGGTGCAGGACGGCGCGGCGCGACTGCTCGGCGTCATCCACCTCAAGGACGTCGTCAAACAGGGCATGCGCGAACGTTTCGACGAGATGCGCCGGATGGGCATCCGCACGGTCATGATCACCGGCGACAATCCCCTGACCGCCAAGGCGATCGCCGACGAGGCCGGGGTGGACGACTTCCTCGCCGAGGCCACGCCCGAGGACAAACTCGCGCTGATCCGGCGGGAGCAGGAGGGCGGCCGGATGGTCGCCATGACCGGTGACGGCACCAACGACGCGCCCGCACTGGCCCAGGCCGACGTCGGCGTCGCCATGAACACCGGCACCTCCGCGGCCAAGGAAGCCGGGAACATGGTCGATCTGGATTCGGATCCGACCAAGCTGATCGAGATCGTCGAGATCGGTAAGCAGTTGCTGATCACCCGCGGTGCGCTCACCACGTTCTCGATCGCGAACGACATCGCCAAGTACTTCGCGATCATCCCGGCGATGTTCGTCTCGCTGTTCCCGGGTCTGGACGTGCTCAACATCATGCGCCTGCACAGTCCGCAGTCCGCGATCCTGTCCGCGGTCATCTTCAACGCGCTGGTCATCGTCGCGCTGATCCCGCTGGCGCTGCGCGGGGTGAACTACCGGCCGTCGAGTGCGTCGAAGTTGTTGAGCCGCAACCTTTCCCTCTACGGCCTGGGCGGCATCGTCGCCCCGTTCATCGGCATCAAGGTGATCGACCTGATCATCCAATTCTTCCCCGGGATGTCCTAATGCGTATTTCGACCTGGATCAGACAGCATCTCGCGGCACTACGCGCGTTGCTGGTCATGACGGTGATTCTCGGAATCGCCTATCCGCTACTGGTTTTCGTGGTCGCCCAGCTGCCCGGCCTGCACGACAGGGCGGAGGGCTCGCTGGTCGAGCAGAACGGAAAGGTGGTGGGCAGCAGCCTGATCGGCCAGGCGTTCACCGACGGCAAGGGCGCTGCGAAGGTGCAGTACTTCCAGACCCGCCCGTCCAACGCCGCGCCCGCGGCCGATCCGGCCACCGGCGTCGGCGCCATCCCGGACGGCTACGACCCGGCCAGTTCCACCTTCGGCAATATGGGCCCGGAGAGCATCGTGGACACCCTGGACCCGAAGGATCCGAAGAAGAACAAGCTGTCGCTGCTGTCCACGGTGTGCTCGCGCAGTCAGGCCGTGGGCGCGTTGGAGGGCGTGGACGGTGCTCGCCCGTTCTGCACCTCCGGCGGCGTCGGTGCGGTGCTGGCGGTGATGGGCCCGCGCGATTCACACGGAACCGTGATCAATCCGACCGCGGTGATCAGCGTGAACGAGGATTCGCGCACCACGAAAACCCCGTTCCTGGCGTTCTACGAGGGTGTTGCGGTGCAATCGGCCAAGCCGGAGCAGGACTACTCGGCCGGGCAGATCGTGCCGATCCGGGGCAATGCGACGGCCGACACCCCCGTGCCCACCGACGCGGTCACCGCCTCGGCCTCGGGCCTGGACCCGAACATCTCCCCGGCCTACGCGAACATCCAGGTCGCGCGCGTGGCCAAGGCCCGCGGCATCTCCCAGGACCAGGTGCGAGCCCTGGTCGCGGCGCACACCCAGGGCCGTGATCTCGGCTTCCTGGGCGAGCCCCGGGTCAACGTCCTGCAGCTCAACCTGGACCTGGACGGAAAATACCCCTTCCGGGGCTGAAAACTCACCCGAAGCAGCCGGGCCGCCTTCATCGAACGATGAAGGCGGCCCGGCTACTTCGCGCTCGAACTACTTGCTCAGTGCGCTGCCCTGCAGCCACTGGTTCCACGGCAGGGTCCAGTCGCCGTTGTCCCACACCTGCAGCGCCGGGCCGCCGGTGTTGTGCACCTCGACCACGTCGCCCAGGACGGAGTAGTTGTAGAACCACTGGGCGTTGGTTTCGTTGAGATTCAGACAGCCGTGCGAGGTGTTCCGGACACCCTGGGCCGAGACGGTCGAATCCAGCTGGTGCAGGTAGATCCCGTCGGCGCTGATCTGGGTGGCCCAGTTGATCGCCTCCTTGTAGCCGAGCCGGGAGTTGACCGGCAGGCCGAAGGTGGAGGAGTCCATGATCACCGGATTGCCTCTGCCCATCACCGTGTAGTTGCCGGGCATGGTCCAGAAGTAGATGGTCTTGCCGTCGACGACCTGTGTGCCGCCCATACCCATCGAGGTCGGCATGGTGCGGATCAGTTTGCCGTTCTCGAACACCTGCACCTGATGGGTGTTGTCGTCGGCGATCGACACGTGCGAGGGGCCGATGGTGAAGGCGGCCTTGGAGTTCTCCTGCCCGTACAGGCCGTCGCCCAGTTGCGCGCCGAAGATGTTGGCCTGCACCGTCACCTTGGTGCCCGGCGCCCAGTACTTCTCGGGCCGCCAGTGCGCGTTGCGGTCGTCGAGCCAGTACCAGGAGCCCTGCACCGGTGGGTTGGTCGTGACCGACAGCTTCTTCTCCGCGGCGGCCTTGTCCGGGATCGACTCGTCGAAGTGCGCGACGATGACCGTCCCGACGCCGTAGGTCCCGCCGTCGATCTCCTTACCACCGGTGGTGGTCAGATACGCCTTGGTCTGATTGCTCGGGGTGAGCGTGGTGAACGAGGTCTTGGCAGCGGGGATCGGACCGGTCACCGTGACGCCCTGGGCGGCGACCGAATAGGTGTGGTTGTAGCCCAGCGGCTCGGAGGGCTTCCACGCCGTCTTGTCCGGGGTGTAGATCCCGTCGATCTGCTTGCCGTCCTCGTTGGTCATCGTGACCGAGGTCAGCTGTCCCTGTGAGGTGCTGACCTCGATCTTGCCCAGCGGGTCGACTTTGTCGCCGCCACCCGGGGTTACCGAGATCTTGGCCGCGGGCGCACTGGACGCCGGACTCCCGTTGGAGGACGAACTCGCCGAGGAGGAGCATGCGGCGAGCAGCGCTGCCGTCAGCGCAAGGCACAGCGCGACACCGCCCTTGCCCATGCCGAATCGGATGAGTTTGTTACGAGCCCCGCCCTGATACCGCACGCCTGTGAGGCTGTCGCTCCATACTGGGCGACCTGACATGGTGTGTCTCCTGCGCTTGCCCGTGCGCGCGCCGGGCCTTCGCCCCCGCTGCGCACCATCGCCGAACTGTTCGCGACCAGCTTACGGGGCGCGCGAGAGCGGCGGCACATCGCGGTGATTGCCGAATGTTTCCGGGTGCAGTTGTGGGGTACCCCGTTACCTTTGAGCGCACGCTCGGTGACACGGGGCTGGAGTGTCGGTCGGTTCGGTCCTCCCACGTCGTGCCTGTGACCCACTGTGGCATTAATCACGTCGTGTTCGTTCGGTGGCAAACGTCAATGTAACAGGCCGATAACGGTTTCGCAGACCGGGTTCGTCTCGACCGGCCGGTTGATGCCCTCGACCCGATTGCCCTACGTTTACTTCAGCGTGGTCGTGGGTATTCAGATGACCGTTGCCCGAAGAGGATGCCGTGCCCGAGGGTGCCCTCGCCGCGTGCTAGCAGGGATTGGAATATGACAGCGAACCTGATGATCGTGGAGGACGACGACCGGGTCCGCGACGCACTGCGACTGGCCATGGAGGACGAGGGCTACGACGTAGCCGAGGCCGAGGAGGCCGAGGACGCCCTCGAACACCTGCGCGACAACGGTGCGCCCGATGTGATGATCGTCGATCTGATGCTCGGCAACATGGACGGATTCACCTGTATCCGGGAGATCCGCCGGGACCACGACGTGCCGATCATAGTGGTCAGCGCGCGTGACGATACCCACGATGTGGTGGCCGCCCTGGAGGCCGGCGCCGACGATTTCGTGACCAAGCCCTTCGAGATCAAGGAGATCACCGCCCGGATGCGGGCGCTGCGACGGCGGGCGAATCAGGTGGTCGAGCCGCAGGCTCCCCAGGAACTGGTGCTCGATTCGGATCCCGAGGTTCCGCTGATCCTCTCGCCCGAGGCCGGCACCGTGCACCGCGGCGAGGAGGAGTTGCATCTCACCCTCACCGAATTCCGGTTGCTGTGCGAGCTGGCCGAGACGCCGGGCCGGGTGCTCTCGCGCAGCGTCCTGCTCGAAAGAGTCTGGGACCGCGGGTTTTTCGGTGACGAGCGGATAGTGGACGTGCATGTGCGCCGGTTGCGCACCAAGATCGAGCGCGATCCGTCCGATCCCGTCATCGTGGTGACCGTGCGCGGGCTCGGCTACCGACTCGATGTGCAGCGCTGAGCTGACTCGAACCACTGCCGAACTGCCGCCGCGTCGTCGGCGGGTCCTACCGCGTCGCCAGAGTCTGCGCGGACGCGCGGTCATCGCCTTCGCGCTGACCGCGGGCCTGGTCTCCTCGGTGCTCGCGGTCGCGGTGACGGTGGTGGACCGCGGCGTGTGGATGACGTTGATCGCCTGCGCGGTGTTCGGCACCGCGATCGGCGCGATCGTCGGATTGTGGCTGAGTCGCCGGTTGCTCGAACCGTTGCAGCGGGTCACCCGCACCGCGGCCAAGATCGCCTCGGGTGAGCTGGGCACCCGCCTGCCCGATACCGACGATCCCGACCTCGCGCCGACGGTGGACGCCTTCAACGCCATGGTGGATTCGCTGCAACGTCGCATCGATCGCGAACATCGGCTGGTCGGCGACGTCAGCCACGAACTGCGCACCCCGTTGACCACGTTGACCACCAGCGTCGGGGTGATGGTCCGGCACGAGGACGAACTGCCCGAGCGCTCCCGCCGGGCGCTGGGGCTGGTGCGGGCCGAACTCGATCATCTGCGCAGGTTGCTGGACGACCTGCTGGCGCTGGCTCGCGCCGAGGCCCGGATTCACCGCGCGGATGCCGAACCGTTATCGGTGCGCGAATTGCTGACCCACACCCTGAAGGAGTTGCACTATCAACCCGATTTGTTGACCGTCTCGGCCGATGCCACCGTCATCGGCCGCAAAATCGAACTCGAACGCGCTCTGGCGAATCTGCTGGAGAATGCCGAACGGCACGGCGGTGGCGCGGTCGCGATCACTGCGGGACCGGTGGGAGATGACGTTGTCATTACGGTCGACGATGCCGGGCCGGGTGTCGCACCGGAGGATCGTGAACGCATATTCGATCGTTTCGTCACGGTCCGCCGAACTCGCCGCTCAGGAAGCGGAACCGGGATCGGTTTGGCGCTGGTTGCGGAAACCATTGCCGCACATGGCGGAAACGTCGTTTGCAGTGATCGACCGGGCGGCGGCGCGCGCTTCGTCGTCACTATGCCGTTAAGTGACGAAACTCACTGAAAACAAACCTGTAACACGACCGTAAAGTAACGGACCGGGTTCCCTCAACGTTGGGTGGGAAGCCTATAGAGGTGATGCAGACACGAACGCGGAGCACCACTTTGAGTTCCTCGCATTCCGATGATGGCAGCAGCCGCCGAGCCCCCACCGATTCCTCGGTGGTGATCCGTTCCCCGCGAATCGGCGACGGTGCCGCGATGTGGCAGATCGCAGTGGATTCCCAAGTGCTGGACGCCAATTCGAGCTATGCGTATCTCCTGTGGTGCCGGGACTTCGGATCCACATCGGTTGTCGCCGAAATCGACGGCGACATTGCGGGTTTCGTCACCGGATATCTGCGTCCTGAAGCACCGGAGGTGGTTTTTGTTTGGCAGGTGGCGGTGAACCACGCCTTCCGCGGACGCGGAGTAGGCGTGGCAATGCTCGATCACCTGGTCAATGCTGCAGCAGAACAAGGTATTTCGACACTGGAGACAACGGTCTCCCCGGACAACGAGGCATCAGTGGCGATGTTCGCCTCACTTGCGCGCCGACGCGGCGCGGAAATGAGTCGCGAGTCGTTGTTCGCACCCGAAGACTTTCCGGACGGGCACGAACCCGAAGACCTGTACCGGATCTCGCCGCTGCAACACAGTGGCGATCACATCACGGAGGATCACCGATGACCACCGCCGAACTGACAATTTTCGAGTCGATGGAATCGAACGTTCGCGGATACTGCCGGGCGTGGCCGACATTGTTCGACACCGCTCAGGGCGCGTGGCTGCGCGACGCGAGTGGCCGGGATTATCTGGACTTCTTCGCGGGCGCGGGCGCGCTGAACTACGGGCACAACAACCCGGTCCTCAAATCGGCGCTGCTGGATTACATCGCGCGTGATGGAATTACGCACGGACTGGATATGTCCACCGTTGCCAAGCGTGAACTGCTCGAGACGATGGAGCAGGTTCTGCTGAGCCCGCGCGGCTTGGAGTACAAGGTGCAGTTCCCCGGGCCCACCGGCGCGAACGCCGTCGAGTCCGCGCTGAAACTGGCGCGTAAGATCACCGGCCGCACCACAATTCTCAACTTCACCAACGCATTTCACGGCATGACCCTCGGCGCGTTGTCGGTGACCGGTAACGCCGCCAAGCGCGCGGGCGCGGGAGTGCCTCTGGTGCATGTGAATCCGATGCCGTACGACGGCTATGTCGAGGGCGCGGACTTCACCTGGATGGAGCGCGTGCTGGATGACAACTCCTCGGGCGTGGAGAAGCCGGCCGCGGTCATCGTCGAGACGGTGCAGGGCGAGGGCGGCGTGAACGTCGCGCGGCACGAATGGCTGCGTGCGCTGGCCGACCTGTGCGCCGCGCGCGGCATCCTGCTCATCGTCGACGACGTGCAGATGGGCTGCGGACGCACCGGGCCGTTCTTCTCCTTCGAGACCGCGGGCATCACCCCCGACATCGTGACGCTGTCCAAGTCCATCAGCGGTTACGGCATGCCGATGGCGCTGGTGCTGATGCGTCCCGAGCTCGACCAGTGGGCGCCCGGTGAGCACAACGGCACCTTCCGCGGCAACAACCCGGCCTTCGTGACCGCGAAGGTGTCGCTGGAGCACTTCTGGAGCGATCGAAAGCTCGAGGAGAGCACCCTGGCGAAGGGCGAGCAGATCCGAAAGTCCTTCGAGGCGCTCAGCAGCGAGTACAAGGGAATCTCCACCCGCGGTCGCGGCATGGTCCAGGGTCTTGTCTTCGAAGATGCGTCGCAGGCGAGTAAGGTCTGCCGCATCGGCTTCGAGAAGGGGCTGATCGTGGAAACATCCGGCGCCGAGGACCAGGTGGTCAAGCTGCTGCCGCCGCTGACCATCACCGATGACGAGCTCTCGCACGGTTTGAGCATCCTCACCGACGCCGTGCACACCATTCGGGAAGGTCGCTGAAAATGATCGTTCGTACCACTGCTGAAATCACCGGTACCAGCCGCGATGTCGGTCAGGAACAGTGGCGCAGCAAGCGCATCGTCCTGGGCGGTGACCGGGTCGGATTCTCGTTCCACGAGACCACGATCCAGGCCGGCACCGTGCACGAATTCCACTATCAGAACCATGTGGAGGCGGTCTGGCTCGTCGAGGGCGAGGGCACGCTCCACGACCTCACGAACGACAAGACCTACGACTTGGCCCCCGGCACCATGTATCTGCTCAACGGGCACGAACGTCATCGCGTCGAGACCCGTACGCAGATGCGGATGCTGTGTGTGTTCAACCCGCCGGTAACGGGCCAGGAGGTGCACGACGAGAACGGTGTCTACCCGTTGGTGGCCGTTCCGGATCTGTAAGGAGGAATCTGCCGGATGACGTTGGCCGACAGCAGAATCGATCGCTACCCGACACGGACCCCGTCGCCGCAGGCGATGCTGGACCGGCTCGACCCCACGGTGTGGGGCGAGCCGGAGTCGGGGGCGCTCGAATCGTTGGCGAGCTTCGAATCGGACGGGTACGCGATCATCGACGAACTGCTCACGACCGCTGAGGTCGCGGACTTTTCCGCCGAGATCGACCGGCTCGCAAGTGATCCGGAGTTGCGACTGGATGAACGGGTGATCGTCGAGAAGAAGTCGAACCGCGTGCGGTCGATCTTCGAGGTGCACCGGATCAGCCCCATGGTGGCCGATCTGGTGCACGATCCCCGGGTCATCGAGCTGGCACGGCACGTTCTGGGTTCGGATGTGTACATCCACCAGAGCCGGGTCAACTACATGCCGGGTTTCGAGGGCACCGGATTCTATTGGCATTCGGACTTCGAAACCTGGCATGCGGAGGACGGGATGCCCGCGCCGCGGGCGGTGAGCCTGTCCATCGCACTGACCGACAACTACCCGTTCAACGGCAGTCTGATGCTGATGCCCGGTTCACACCGCACGTTCGTGCCGTGTCAGGGCGCCACACCGACCGACTATTACCGGGAATCGTTGCAGGAGCAGTGGATCGGTGTGCCCTCGCACGAGCACATCACCGAGATGGCCGAGAAGTGCGGCATCGCCCAGTTCACCGGTGCGCGTGGCTCGGCGTTGCTGTTCGATTCGAACATCATGCACGGTTCGGCCAGCAACATCACTCCGTTCCCGCGCTCGAACATCTTCCTGGTGTTCAACAGCGTCGAGAACGAGCTCGTGGCACCGTATTCCGCGCCGGCGTCACGGCCGACGTACATCGCGGCACGGGAATTCGATCCCGTTCGCTGATCTCGTCCCTCGAATGCCCCGTCGCCCTGGATATCTCGGGCGAGCGGGGCTTTCGGCTGTTCGGGGGCATCACGATTCGCCGCGTACCGGTTCAGAACAACGTCATCGGGGAGGTCTCCGGCGGCCGGGGCAGCGGTTCGAGTTCGGGTACCAGCGTGCGCATCTGCTCGTGGAAGCGCCGGGCCAGGGTCAGCGACTCGGCATTGTCGGGGGTGTGCACGAAGACCGTGGGGGAGCGGCCTTCTCGCAGCCAGTCGGCCACCACCTCGGTCCACGGCTGCCAGCCCGCGATGGTGGTCTCGGCGTCGTCGCGGCCGTGGTACCGCACGATCGGGAACTCGGTGAGCGCCCGATCGCGGCGGGGCAGGCGCGGCTTCTTGCCCCACGCCTCGCGCTCACCCGCGGTGATCGGGCGGGCGGCGAAAAGCGTTGTGGTGTCGAAGGGTATCCATTCCGCGCCGACGCGGTTCAGCACGTACTCCAGTTGTCCCGCGGCCCGCTCGTCGGTGAAGAAGGCAGGGTGGCGGACCTCCACGGCGCTGCGGTACTCGCGGGGGAGTTGGCGCAGGAATCCGGCCAGCACACCGAGATCGGTGGGCCCGAACGAGGCCGGTAGCTGCACCCACAGCGCGTGCACCCGCGGGCCGAGTGGTTCGATCGCGGTGAGGAACGCGTTCAGCTCGTGCTCCGCGCCGCTCATCCGGCGTTCGTGGGTGATGATCTTCGACAGTTTCACCACGAATCGGAACTCGGGCGGGGTCTGCCGCGCCCAGGATTCCACGGTCTTGCGCGCCGGAATCGCATAGAAGGTGGTGTTGGTCTCCACGGCGGTGCACCAACCGGCGTAGCCGCGCAAACGTTCCCGCGGATCGGGCTGCTGCTCCTGCCAGGCGGTATGCGTCCACTGCGCACATCCCACGGACAATCGCATCCCCCGACGTTAGCCAATGCCGGCGCCGACGCCGAATCCGGCGGGCGGGCCGGATCGGGCGGCGTCAGCCCCGCCCTGAGCCCGGCGGGGTCTGGTTCAGGGGCGAGTGAGCGCGGCGTAGCGCGCGATGTGCTGGTCGGTGGTGCCCCACTCGAACTGAATCGCGGTGAGCCGCTTGAAGAAATGACCGATCGCGAGTTCCTCGGTCATCCCCATCGCGCCGTGCAACTGCACCGCGGACTGTCCGAGGAAGCGGGCAGCGCGGCCGATCGTGGCCTTGGCCGCCGCGGCGGCGCGGGCACGTTCCTGCTTCGGCGCACCGAGCTTCAACGTCACCAGATATGTTGCGGCGACGGCTTGTTCGAGTTCGAAGTACATATCGACCATGCGGTGCTGGAGCACCTGGAAGCTCGCGATCGGCACACCGAACTGACGGCGCTGCTTGGCGTAGTCGACCGTGTCGGCAAGCACGCGGCGCATCGCGCCGATCGCCTCTGCGGAGATCGCCGCGATCGCCTCGTCGGCGGCCGTGGCCAGCGAATCGTCCGCTGCCCCTTCCGATCCCAGCAGTGCGTCGGCCGGAATGCGCACGCCGTCCAGGGTGATGTCCGCCGCGCGACGCTCGTCGATGGTGCGATAGGAGTGCAGGGTGAGCCCGGCCGTACCGGCCTCCACCAGGAACAGCGACACACCGTCCGCATCGGGGGTGCGTGCGGTCACCAGCAGGTGGGTGGCCAGCGGAGCGCTGGTCACGACGGTCTTGGCGCCGTCGAGAACCCAGTCGTCGCCGTCGCGGCGGGCGGTGGTCGAGACCTTCGCGAGGTTGTACCCCGAATCGGCTTCCAGGGCGGCCAGCGCGGTGATCACCTCGCCGGAGACGATGCCGCGCAACAACTCCTCCGCACGCGCCCCGCCCGCGCGCCGCAGCAGACCCGCGCCGACCACGACGGTGTCGACATAGGGTTCCACGACCAGCGCGCCGCCGAACGCCTCGGCGATGATGAGCGTCTCGATCGGTCCGCCGTCGAAGCCGCCGACCTGTTCGGGCAGCGCCGCGCCGAGAATGCCGACCTCGGTGGCGAAGGCGTGCCAGATCTCCGGCTGCCAGCCGATCCCGATCCGCGCTGCGGCACGACTCTTCTCCAGGTCGTAACGCGCCGCCAGGAATTCGGTGACGGTATCGCGCAGCAACTGCTGTTCTGCGGTGTATTCGAAGTCCATGATCAGATCCCGTCCGTCACAGGCCCAGGCCGGCCTTGGCGATGATGTTGCGCTGAATTTCGTTGCTACCGGCGTAGATCGATCCGGCACGGTCGTTGAAGTAGCGCAGCGGTGCGGCCGCCTGCCACTCGTGGCCGCTGAGGTAGCCGTCGGCGGGCGGGACGAAATCGGCCACCGGACCGCCGGGCATCGCCGCGTGCGGCTGATAGGCGCGCCCGCGCGGACCGGCTGCCTCGAGAATCAGCTCGGTGAGCTGCTGGCTCAGTTCGGTGCCCAGCACCTTCAGCGTCGATGCGGCCGGGCCCGGGTCCTTGCCGCGCGAAATCGCCGACATGGTGCGGTATTCCAGGATCTCCAGCACGTCCGCGCGAATGCGGATATCGGCCAGCTTGGCCGCGAACGCCGGATCATCCAGTAGCGCATCGCCGTTCGGGCCGGGCTGGGAGACCGCATGGGCGGCAAGGGATTCGGCCATCACCTGCAGGGCCGGGCCCATCGCGCCGCCGCGTTCGAAGTTGAGCAGATATTTGGCCACGGTCCAGCCGTCGTCGATGCGGCCCAGCACGTTGGCCTTGGGCACCCGCACCGCGTCGAAGAACACCTGGTTCTGCACCTGCTCGCCGGAGGTCATGACCAGTGGGCGAACCTGGATGCCGGGGGTGTTCATATCGATCAGCAGGAAGGTGATGCCCTGCTGTTTGCGTTCCAGCTTCGAGGTGCGGACCAGGGCGAAGATCCAGTTCGCCTCGGTGGCGTGGGTGGTCCAGATCTTGCTGCCGGTGACGATCAGATCGTCGCCGTCGGACACCGCGGCCATGCTCAGCGAGGCCAGATCCGAACCGGACTCGGGCTCGGAGTAGCCCTGGCAGAAGAACACCTCGCCGGTCAGGATGCCGGGCAGGAAGTAGTTCTTCTGCTCCTCGGTGCCGAAGGCGATGATGGCGTGCGAGACCATCCGGATGCCCATGGGCGAGAGCAGCGGAGCACCCGCGAGGGTCGCCTCGCGCTCGAAGATGTAGTGCTGGGTCAGGCTCCACGGGCACCCGCCGTGCTCCACCGGCCAGGCCGGGGCGGCCCAACCGCGGGCGTGCAGGATGTGCTGCCACTGCATGCTGGCCTCGTGGTCGGGGTACACGCTCGTCGCCAGGCGCCCGGCGCGGCGAGTTTCGGGGGTCAGATGCTCGTCGAGGAAGTCTCGTACCTCGTCGCGAAACGCCAGATCGGCGGGTGAGAAGTCCAGATCCACGAAGAACTCCTTGGTCGATAAGTGGAGCTCTACCTTCTCATTTGTCGGCCATCGAACGCAAATGGTCGTTAACTTAGCGAATTGCCATTGACATTCCACTGTGGAGGTAGGATCCTGATATCAAACATTCCACTTTGGAATATTGATATCGCCGAGAGGGACAGCTGATGGACATCACGTCCGGAACCCGCGCCGACGACGCCGAGCGGCAGCAGGTCGCCGATCTGCTGGCCCGGCACCTGGGCGCGGGACGCATCGATCTGACCGAATACGACCAGCGGGTCGCGCAGGTGTGGGCCACCGCGACGCGCGAGGATCTGCAACTCGTACTGTCGGATCTGCCGAATCTGGCGGCCGAGCGGCCCGCGGGCAGAGCGCCCGGGAACCAGGGGGCGCGCATCCCCATCTGGCAGCGCATCGAAGGTGCGGCCTGGCTCGGGGTGAGCGTGCTGTGCCTGGTCATCTGGGGTCTGATCTGCCTCGGGGTGGGCCGGTTCAGCTATCCGTGGCCGATGTGGGTGATCGGGCCGTGGGGTGTCGCGCTGGCGTTCCGGGCGCTGACCGGGTGGGAGGCGCGCGGCTGCCACAAGCGCGGTCTCGCCGGGTGAGTCGGGTCGATGAGCAGCACATCTGCCCGGCGTACCCGCGGCTATCGCACGGCAGCAGGTAGATTGGCGTGCTGTGCACCTGAAGAGCCTGACGCTGAAGGGGTTCAAATCCTTCGCGTCCGCGACGACACTTCGCCTCGAGCCGGGGATCACCTGTGTGGTCGGTCCCAACGGCTCGGGTAAGTCGAATGTGGTCGACGCGCTCACCTGGGTGATGGGCGAGCAGGGCGCCAAGGCGCTGCGCGGGGGCAAGATGCAGGACGTCATCTTCGCCGGAACCGCTGGTCGCGCGCCACTGGGCCGCGCCGAGGTCACGCTGACCATCGACAATTCCGACGGCGCGCTGCCGATCGACTACTCCGAGGTGTCCATCACCCGCCGCATGTTCCGCGACGGCGCGGGGGAGTACGAGATCAACGGCAGCTCGTGTCGTCTGATGGACGTGCAGGAGCTGCTGAGCGACTCGGGTATCGGCCGGGAAATGCACGTCATCGTCGGGCAGGGGCAGCTCTCGGCGATCCTGGAATCGCGTCCCGAGGATCGCCGGGCCTTCATCGAGGAGGCCGCCGGTGTGCTCAAACACCGCAAGCGCAAGGAGAAGGCGGTCCGCAAGCTCGAGGCCATGCAGGCCAATCTGGCGCGGCTGACCGACCTGACCACCGAGTTGCGCCGCCAGCTCAAGCCGTTGGGCCGGCAGGCCGAGGTGGCGCGGCGCGCGGCCACCGTGCAGGCGGATCTGCGCGATGCGCGGCTGCGCCTGGCGGCCGACGATCTGGTCGCCCGTCGTCGCGATCTGGAGAGTCAGCAGAGTAAACAGGCGTACGCCCGCGAACAGCAGATCAACGTGCAGGCCGAACTCGATGCCGCGAATGCCGCACTCGCACAACAGGAATTCCAGCTCTCCCGGCTGACGCCGGGCGCGGAGGCCGCCGCGCAGACCTGGTTTCAGCTCTCGGCGCTGGTGGAGCGGGTCAACGCGACCATTCGCATCGCCCGCGACCGCGCCCGCAACCTGACCATCGAGCAGCCCACCGGCACCGGGCGCGATCCCGAACAGCTCGAGGCCGAGGCCGCGCGGGTGGAGGCGCAGGAGGCCGAACTGCTCGAGGCGGTCGAGATCGCCACCGAGACGCTCGAGGCCGCCCGCGATCAGCTGCACGAGCGCGAACAGGCCGCCAAGGCCGCCGAACAGGCGCATCTGGCCGCGGTGCGCGCCATCGCCGATCGTCGCGAGGGGCTGGCGCGGTTGTCCGGGCAAGTGGACACGCTGCGGTCGCGGGCGCAGTCCGCCGAGGGCGAGATCGCCCGGCTCTCGACCTCGTTGACCGAGGCGCGCGCCCGGGGCGAGGCCGCCGGGGACGAATTCGAGCGTGTGCAAAGCGAATTGAGCGAGCTCGATGCGGGCGAGGAGGGGCTGGACGCGGCCTACGAGCATGCCGCCCAGGCGCTCGCGCAGGCCGAGGAGCGCGTCACCGAACTGCGTGAGCGCGATCGGGAGGCGAGCAAGAAGGTCGCCTCGCTCGGCGCCCGGATCGAGGCGCTGACCATGGGGCTGGCCCGCCGCGACGGCGCTGCCTGGCTCATCGAGCACCGAGCCGACGGGCTGCTCGGGCCGCTGTCGGGAATTCTGCAGGTGCACAACGGATTCGAGGCCGCGGTCGCCGCCGCGCTGGGACCGCTCGCCGACGCGGTCACCGCCGACTCCGGTGGCGCGGCACACGCGGCGCTGCGGGCGTTGAAGGAGGCCGACGGCGGTCGGGCCGCGGTGGTGTACGGCGGTGCGGCACTGTCGAATTCGGCCCCGACCGAGCTGCCCGCCGGGGCGCGGCGGCTGATCGACGTGGTGGACTGCCCGGAGAATATGCGCGGCGCGGTCGTGGCGTTGACCGCGGGCACCGTGGTCGTGCAGGATCTGCCCGCCGCGGCCGAATTGCTCTCCGCGCGACCGGAATTGCGGGTGGTCACCCGCGACGGCGATCTGACCGGTTCGGGCTGGCTGCTCGGCGGGTCGGATCGCGCGCCCAGTCAGCTCGAGATCCAGGCCGATATCGACGCGGCCGCCGCGGAACTCACGTCCTGGCAGCGCCGGGCCGAGGAACTCGAGGCGGCGTTGTCGGGCGCGCTGGCCGAGCAGACCGATCGCAAGGAGGCCGTCGATCAGGCGCTGCTGGCACTGCACGAATCCGATCAGGCGCTGGTCGCGATCTACGATCGGCTGGGCCGGTTGGGTGAGGCGGCCCGGCATGCGCAGCGCGAATGCGAGCGCCTGCTGACCCAGCGGGACGACGCCGAGACCGCGCGCGACGAGAACTCCGAGAAACTGGCCGAACTGGAGGATCGCCTGCGGCGCGTGGAATCCGAACAGTCCGGCCTGGATTCGGACTCCGACGCGGGAACCGAGACCGCCGGCCTGCATCGCGAGGAGGCCGCCGCCGCACTCGCCGAGGCCCGTGCGATGGAGGTGGAAGCGCGCCTGTCCGTGCGCACTGCCGAGGAACGTGCGGAATCGGTTCGGGGCAAAGCGGATTCACTGCGTCGCGCGGCTCGCTCCGAACGCGAGACCCGGGCGCGCGCCGAACGGGCCCAGGCCGCGCGTCGGCAGGCGGCCGCGGTCGCCTCGGTGGTCGCCGAATCCGCGGAACGCGTTGCCGCCGAGTTGGAATCCGTTGTCGCCGAAGCCTCCGCGCGCCGTGACGAACTCGTGCGCCGTCGCACCGAATGCGCCGGGCAGGTCGACCAGATCAAGGAGCGCTCCCGCGCGCTGACCACCCAGCTGACCCAGCTGACCGATGCGGTGCACCGCGACGAGGTCGCCCGCGCCGAGGCCGCGCTGCGCATCGAACAGTTGGAAGCGACCATCGGCGAACAGTTCGGCATGGCCCTGGATGCGCTGATCGGCGAATACGGCCCGGATGTGCCCACCCCGCCCTCGGCGCTGGAGTGGCAGGAGTACGAGCAGGCCAAGGAGCGCGGCGAGTCGGTCAGCGAACCCCAGCCGATGCCGTACGACCGGGCCACCCAGCAGCGCCGCGCCAAACGCGCCGAGAAGGACCTCACCACTCTCGGCAAGGTGAATCCCCTTGCGCTGGAAGAGTTCGCGGCGCTCGAGGAGCGCTACAACTTCCTGTCCACCCAGCTCGACGACGTCACCAAGGCGCGTCAGGATCTGCTCGACGTGGTCGCCGAGGTGGACGCGCGGATCCTGCAGGTGTTCACCGAGGCGTGGGAGGACGTGGAGCAGGAATTCGTCGGCGTCTTCGCCAAACTGTTCCCCGGCGGCGAGGGACGGCTCCTGCTCACCGACCCGACGGATATGCTCACCACCGGCATCGAGGTGGAGGCGCGTCCGCCGGGCAAGAAGGTCAAGCGCCTGTCGCTGCTGTCCGGCGGCGAGAAATCCCTGACCGCGGTCGCCCTGCTGGTCGCCATCTTCCGCGCCCGCCCCTCCCCGTTCTACGTCATGGACGAGGTCGAGGCGGCTCTCGACGACACCAACCTGCGCCGCCTGATCGGCCTGTTCGAGCAGCTGCGCGAGAAATCCCAGCTGATCGTCATCACCCACCAGAAGCCCACCATGGAGATCGCCGACGCCCTCTACGGCGTGAGCATGCGAGGCGACGGCATCACCCAGGTCATCTCCCAGCGGCTGCGGGGAGAGAACCTGGTGGGCGCCAACGGCTGAGGCCCTCGACGCGGATACCGATGCCGCCGTCGGGTGTCGTGGGTCTATCCGGCGAGCAGGGACTTCAGTTGGGCTGTACCGGTTTCGGTGAGCCAGGTGTCGAAAGTGCGTAGGGCGGGGTGGATTTCGCGGAGGGCGGGGATGTCTGCGTTCCAGCTGTCGCCCTCGCGGGTGAGTCGCCAGACGTTGTGGATCTGCGGGCCTCGCTCGGCGGCCTCCGATTCGGGAACCTCCTCGTAGCGCACCGGAATTCCGGTGGCCTCGGTGATCCTCGCGGCGGCTACGCGCATGGTGAGCTGATCGCCCGCCAGGTCCAGGGTCCGGCCCTGCAGGCGGTCCGGATCGGCGAAGGCCAGGGCCGCGACGGCGGCGATGTCGTCGACGGCGATCATCTGGACCGGGAGGTCCGCCGGGAACAGGTGTCGGTGCACGCCGTCGTGGATGCCGTCGACCGGGAGTCCCTGAGCCAGATAGTTCTCCATGAATCGCACCGGCCGCAGCAGGGTGTAGCGCATACCGCTCTCGGCGACGGCCTGTTCGATCCGGCGTTTTCCGTTGGTGCCCCATTGCTTGTCACGGGCGAAGGAGGCGACACCGGTGAAGACGAACTGTTCGACTCCCGCCGCGCGGGAGGCTGCGACGAGCGCCTCGCCGCGGGTCGTCTCCGCCTCGATATTCCAGCCATCCGGCCCGAAAGCGGCCGGTGGCACACCAAATACCGCGCGCACATCGGTCACCGCGGCGGCGATGGTGTCCGGTGCGTCGAAATCGCCGATCGCCAACTCGGCGCCGAGTTCGGCCAGCGCGCGTGCGGCCGGAGCATGCGGATCGCGCACCAGGGCGCGGACGGGGATGCCGTCGGCGAGCAATGTGCGTGCTGTCGCGCCGCCCTGTTTGCCGGTGGCGCCCGTGACGAGAATCCGATCGTGCTGCGAGGACATGGTCACCTGTCTCTTGTCGGTAGAATACGGGTTGGGCAACCCGTATTTCGGACGATACGAGTGCCCCGACCCGGTTCGCCAGGTCCGCGCAGAGGGGTGCCGTAACGAAATGACCGTCGTACCGCAGAGTTCCGGGCTCGCGGCGCGCGCCGATGCCCGGCGCAACCGGGCCCTGGTGCTGACCGCCGCACAGCGCGCCTTCGCCGATCACGGCACCTCGGTCTCCCTGGCCGAGATCGCCCGTCGCGCCGGTGTCGGCGCGGGCACCGTGTATCGGCACTTCCCGACCAAGACCGATCTGCTCGAAGCGGTGATGCAGCAGCGTATCGAGCGGATGACAGCGCGGGCGGCGGCGTGTCTGGCCGCACCCGACGTGGGCGAGGCGTTCTTCGCCTTCTGCGCCGAGATCGTGCTCACCTCGCCGCGCAGCCGGGCGGTCTGCGACCTGATCACCGCCGACGACGGCTGGCCCCGCACCCTCATGCGCGGTGCGGGCGACCGATTCCACCAGGCCCTGCACGCGCTACTCACCGAAGCACAGCGATGCGGTGCGGCCCGCTCCGACATCACCGTCGCCGACGTCTCCGCAATGTTCACCGGATGTGTTGCGATACAGCGCATTTCGGGATCCGATCAGGAACTCGTGAAGGCCGCCCGAATCGCCCTGGACGCACTGCGTTCCCCGGTGGCGCTCGCCGTGACGAAACCCGGCCACGACGATCCGATTCGTAACGAAAGTAATAACGAAACCGGGTCCGCGCCGCGTTGTCCGATGTGCGGTTCCGTCCTGAAGGCGACCGGCCTGGGCCGCCCCGCGCGCTACTGTTCGGCCGCCTGTCGCCAGAAGGCGCACCGCAGGAGAAATTCGGGCACGGAGCGGGCCGCGATCACCCATCGGTGAATTCGAATCCGAACAGGAATTCACCGGTATCTCGTTGTCCGGGAAGTGCTGCCGAATGTCCGGCGACATTGCTGATCCTGTTCGGCGCCTGCGAAGTACTGATCGGAATGAGCCTGTACACGAACAAGCGAATCGACTCGGCAGTGGAAAATCGTGAGCTGCCCGAGGAATCCACGGTCATCCCGGCCTCATCCGTACCGACCGACTCGTGAACAACCTGCGGGGAGAGCACATCGATCAACCCGTCCCGATGGCTCATCTGCGCCACTCGGACGGTGTACCAGTGCCAGCGAGCGCGTCACCGACGCCCGACGTCGGCTATCCGAGACCCGATGTGTGACTCATCACACTCGTGCCGACCACCCCCGCAATCACCGGCCGACAACCAACTTCTCACCATCTGCGACACCCGTTGCAGCCCAACGAGGCCCGAAAAGCAGGCCCCGACTCACCCGACGACACACTGAAGTTCCGGAGCGGGGCTCAGAGCAGGTCGCTGACGTCGTCCGGGACGTCCACGGCGTACTTGCGCAGTGTGTCCATCGGGACGACCTCGAGCGCGTTCTCGTGAGTCGCGGCCAGGATCACCGGGGCGGCGACACCGTCTTCGTGGGCGTGCAGCCAGCGCACCGCGACCACGCACCAGCGATCACCTGGTTGCAGTCCCGGGAAGTTGTTCTCCGGCCGCGGGGTGCTCAGATCGTTGCCGATCGACTTCTGGTGCTCCAGGAACTCCGCGGTAACGACAGTGCACACCGTATGACTGCCCAGGTCTTCGGGGCCGGTGCTGCAGCAGCCGTCCCGGTAGAAGCCGGTGAGAGGATCGGTGCCGCACTCCTCCAGCGGTCCCCCAAGCACATTTCGATCGGTCACATCGCCGATCCTATTGTCTCTGTGTTGGATTCGCCCCTGCTTCTGCGCCGTGACACCGAGACGAGCAGACCGGTCGGTAGGCGAACCGCGCATGTGTGGCAATTCCGGCGTGTCGTCCCGGCGTTTGTCGATCCGTGTGTTACCGGCCCGCGCCGATGTGGCTCGTGACGATCGCGCCGAGTCGAAACCTCAGGTCGAGAGTTTTGGATTTCCCGCCCGTCGCGCGGCCCTGCGGGTTCGTAGCCGACGTTCTGTAAGGATGGGGGCGTGACTGCGCAAGCTTGGATTCTGATCGCCGTGATCGCCGCCGTCCTGGTGGTGGCGCTCGTCGTCGCTGGATTCGTCCGGTACAAGCGCGGCCGGGTGACGCTGGCTCCCGCGACACCGGACAAGGAGGTGACCGACCGTTCTGGTGGGTACACCGCGTCCGGCGGATTCAGTTTCAGTCAGGGCGGCGCGGGCACGGGCACGCTGGCTCCGCCGGAGCCCGAACCGGTGCCGATCGAGCGCACCGATGACGAGGGACAACCGCATATCGGCGACGACGCGGCGATTCCGCGCGATTCGGTACGTCGCGGAATCACCGATGTCCGGCTGCCGGAACCCGAGGTCGAAGCGGCCGAGACGGCCGAGGCGCAGGTCGAAGCGCCCGAGGTCGCCGAGGTCGAAGCGCCCGAGGTCGAAGCGAAGCCCGCGGCAGCCGAAGGACAGCCCGGCGCCGAAGCATCGGTCGAGGCGGCTCCGACGGCCGAACCCGAAGCGGAGCCCGAGCAGGCCGCAGTCGTCGACGCGGCTCCGGCGCCCGCCGAAACCGCCGCTCCCGCACCGCAACTCGAGGAGATCGAACCCACCGCGGGGCGTCTGACCAGGCTGCGCGGGCGTCTGGCCCGCTCCCAGAACGCCGTCGGCAAGAGCCTTCTCGGCCTGCTCGGCGGCGGCGACCTGGACGAGGACTCCTGGGAGGAGATCGAGGACACGCTGGTCATGGCCGACCTCGGAACGGCCGTCACCGCGATCATCGTCGAACGCTTACGCAGCGAACTGGCCTCCCGCAGCGTCCGCACCGCCGACGAGGCCCGCGCCGCGCTGCGCTCGGTTCTGGTCGAGGCGTTACGCCCGGAGCTGAATCGCTCGATCCGCGCGCTGCCGCACGACGACCACCCCTCCATCCTGCTGGTGGTCGGCGTCAACGGCACCGGTAAGACCACCACCACGGGCAAGCTCGCACGCGTTCTGGTCGCGGACGGCCGCCGGGTGCTGCTGGGCGCGGCGGACACCTTCCGCGCCGCGGCCGCCGATCAGTTGCAGACCTGGGGTGAGCGCGTCGGCGCGCAGACCGTGCGCGGGCGTGAGGGCGCGGATCCGGCCTCGGTCGCCTTCGACGCGGTCAGCGCCGGCATCGATGACGGCGTGGACGTCGTCCTGGTCGACACCGCGGGCCGCCTGCACACCAAGACCGGCCTGATGGACGAGTTGGGCAAGGTCAAGCGTGTGGTGGAGAAGAAGGCCGCCGTGGACGAGGTGCTGCTGGTGCTGGACTCCACCGTCGGCCAGAACGGCCTGACCCAGGCACGCGTATTCGCCGATGTGGTCGATATCACCGGCGTCGTGCTCACCAAACTCGACGGCACCGCCAAGGGCGGCATCGTGTTCCAGGTCCAACACGAACTCGGCGTCCCGGTCAAACTCGTCGGCCTCGGTGAGGGCGCGGACGATCTGGCCCCCTTCGAACCCGGCGCATTCGTCGACGCTCTTTTGGGGTAGCTGTGTTGTTGGCCTCCGCTTCGCTCCGGCGGGTTCGCGGCCCCCGGAGTCTCACCGCTCGGCCCCGTGTCGGGCACTCGTTCCTCGCACCCGCCACGCGTCCGAGCGGCGAGACGGGCCGCGAACTTCGGTGTCGGCGTTGACCGGGGTATCAGAACCAGGTGTGCGGGATCGGTGGGGTAGCCGAGGTGTTCACTGGGCGTTGGTTCTGATTTCGGGCTCTGTATCGGACGGTGATCTTCACTTCCGATCGGAGTTTCGCCCGCATATCGGCTGAACTGCGTATTCATCGATGAGTTCCGCAGCGCGACACGAACCTCACAGCGATCCGGAAACGACTGTGTAGGAAACGAAACGTGGTAGCAACACGGGAAGCGCATCCGTTCACTCATGTGAAACACGGGGGCGGCACAGATGAAACACCGAATAGCGAACCTTCTGTGCAGGCTCGTTTGCCGTATTTCAGGCCGGGCCCGAGATGAGGAGGAACAAGGTGGCGTACCCCTTGGTCGGTGTGCCGGACACCGGCGATACCGCATGGATGCTGGCGAGCTCGGCACTCGTCCTACTGATGACACCGGGCTTGGCGTTCTTCTACGGCGGCATGGTCCGTAGTAAGAACGTCCTGAACATGATCATGATGAGCGTCAGCGCGATGGGCATCGTGGGCGTGCTCTGGTCGATCTACGGCTTCTCGGAAGCGTTCGGGGACAACAAATTCGGCGTGATCGGCAATCCGGCCCAGTTCTTGGGGCTGAAAGGGCTGATCGGGACGAACGGCGTCAAGGCCTCGCCCGCCGACCCCGCGACCGGTGCCGCGGCGGTGCACGGTGCGGACATTCCGCTCGCGGGCACCATCCCGATGACGGTCTTCGTCGCATTCCAGCTGATGTTCGCGATCATCACCGTCGCGCTGATCTCCGGTGCGGTGGCCGATCGCCTGAAGTTCCGCGCCTGGCTGATCTTCGCCGCGGTCTGGGCCACGGTCGTGTACTTCCCGGTCGCGCACTGGGTGTTCGACTTCAACGTCTCCGACGCCGCGGGCAACATCGTCCACCACGGCGGCTGGATCGCCAACAAACTGCAGGCCATCGACTTCGCCGGTGGTACTGCGGTGCACATCAACGCGGGCGCCGCGGGTCTGGCGCTGTGCATCGTGCTCGGCAGGCGCAAGGGCTGGCCGAAGTCGCCGATGCGCCCGCACAACCTGACCTTCGTCATGCTCGGCGCCGGTCTGCTGTGGTTCGGCTGGTTCGGCTTCAACGCCGGTTCCGCGGTGAGCTCGAACGGACTGGCCGGTTCGACGTTCCTCACCACCACCTTCGCCACCTGTGCGGCGATGTTGGGCTGGTTGCTGGTGGAGAAGATCCGCGACGGCAAACCCACCAGCCTCGGTGCGGCCTCGGGTCTGGTCGCCGGTCTGGTCGCGATCACCCCGTCCTGCTCCTCGGTCAACGTTCTGGGCGCACTGGCCATCGGCGCGGTCGCCGGAATCGCGTGTGCGCTGGCGGTCGGCCTGAAGTACAAACTCGGTTTCGACGATTCGCTCGACGTGGTCGGTGTTCACCTGGTCGGCGGTGTGATCGGCACTCTGATGGTCGGACTGTTCCTGGCCCCCGAATCGGGCGCCTCGGCGAGCCTGAACGGCGCCAAGGGCCTGTTCTACGGCGGCGGTTTCACGCAGCTCGGAAAGCAGGCCGTCGGCGCGGCGGCGGTGCTGGCTTTCTCCTTCATCGTGTCGCTCGTCCTGGCGTACATCATCAAATTCACCATCGGGTTGCGGGCCACCGATGAGGAGGAGGTCGCGGGTATGGACGAATCGGAGCATGCGGAAACGGCATACGATTTCGCTGCTGTGGGTGGCACGGCACGTACCGCCGTCAAGGAGGCATGACCGATATGAAACTGATCACTGCAATCGTCAAACCATTCACGCTCGAGGATGTCAAGAGCGGTCTGGAGCAGGCGGGTGTGCTCGGGATGACCGTCAGCGAGGTACAGGGCTATGGACGGCAGAAGGGCCACACGGAGGTCTACCGCGGTGCGGAGTACTCGGTCGATTTCGTGCCGAAGGTACGGGTCGAGGTCGTCGTGGACGACGCCTCGGTCGAGAAGGTCGTGGAGGTGATCGTCGAGGCCGCGCGTACCGGGAAGATCGGTGACGGCAAGGTCTGGGTGACGCCGGTGGAGGCCGTGATCCGGGTTCGGACCGGAGAGCGTGGCGGCGACGCGCTCTAGCGCGTGCATCTCTAGAGGTCAGCGGGTCGATCGGCGGCCTCGCTCTCACCGGACGACGGTAGGGGCGAGGCCGCCCGCACGAGGGTTGGGTGGTGCAGGTGAAAAGCGACACGCCGAGCGGTGCAACGGATCTGGTACGGGCCCGGGATCAGCTCCTGGAAGGTGGCCAGGTTCGCCGTCCGCGACTGGACGCCCATGCGTTGCGGCAGGCGCTGGTGGACCTGCACGATCTGTGGCTCACGGGTAAGGGCGCCGAACTGGGGATCACCGCCGACAGCGGTCTGGCCGTGGTCGCCGTCGGCGGGCTGGGACGACGCGAGATGCTGCCGTATTCGGATCTGGATCTGGTGCTGCTGCACGACGACGTCGATCCGGAGCGGGTGGCCGAGGTGGCCGATCGGCTGTGGTATCCGCTGTGGGACGCGCACATCAAACTCGATCACAGTGTGCGCACCGTCCCGCAGGCGCTGCGGGTGGCCGCCGATGATCTCACCGCCGCGCTGGGCATGCTGGACGCCAGGCACATCGTCGGCGACGCCGAGTTGAGCAATCTGCTCATCGGCGGCGTGCGTCGCGAGTGGCGCACCGGAATCCGTTCCCGCTTCGGCGAATTGGTGGAGCAGGCGCAGACCCGGTGGCGGCGCAGCGGCGAGATCGCGCATCGCGCCGAACCCGATCTGAAGAACGGGCGCGGCGGTCTGCGCGACATCCAGTTGCTCGACGCGCTCGCCATCGCCCAGCTGACCGACGCCATGCCCGGCCTGGGACCCGACGTCCCGGGCGGCGGCCTGAAACACGCACATCGTCGCCTGCTGGATGTGCGCACCGAACTGCATCGCGTGGCCGGACGCTCCCGCGACCAGTTGCGCGCACAGGATGCCGACGAGATCGGCGCGGCGTTGCGCATCGGCGACCGTTTCGATCTGGCCCGCACGTTGAGTGATGCCGCCCGCACGGTGGGGTATTCGGTCGACGTCGGGTTGCGCACGGCGGGTAACGCCCTGCCGCGTCGCGGGCTGGCCAGGCTTCGCCGCATGCCGGTGCGTCGACCACTCGATGAGGGGGTGGTCGAACACGCCGGTGAGGTGGTGCTGGCTCGCGACGCTCGCCCGCAACGGGATCCGGGCCTGATCCTGCGGGTGGCCGCGGCCTCGGCGCAGAACGGGTTGCCGATGTCGGCGACCACGTTGAACCGGCTGTCCGAGGACGCGCCCGAATTGCGGGAGCCCTGGCCGCGCGAGGCGCTCAACGATCTGCTGGTGCTGCTGGGCACCGGCCGCGCCGCCATCGGTGCGGTCGAGGCGCTGGATCGAACGGGCTTGTGGGGCAGGCTGTTTCCGGAATGGGGTGCGGTGCGCGATCTGCCTCCGCGCGATGCGGTGCACACCTGGACGGTGGATCGGCATCTGGTGGAGACCGTCGCGTACGCCGGTGCGCTGAGTACCCGGGTCGCGCGGCCGGATCTGCTGCTGCTCGGCGCGCTGCTGCACGATCTGGGTAAGGGCCGCACCGAGGATCACAGCATCGTCGGTGCGGAGCTGGCCACCCAGATCGGCCGTCGGCTCGGGCTGTGGCCCTCGGATGTGCGCACGCTCAGCGCGATCGTCCGGTATCACCTGCTGCTGCCCGATACCGCCACGCGCCGCGATCTGGCCGATCCGGCGACCGCCGAGGCGGTGGTGACCGCGCTGGGCGGTGATTCGCAGCTGCTCGAGCTGCTGCATGCCCTGGCCGAGGCCGATTCGCTGGCCACCGGTCCGGGTGTGTGGGGGGATTGGAAAGCCTCGTTGATCGGGGAGTTGGTGCGTCGCTCCCGGTTGGCGATGGCCGGGGAACGGGCGCCCGAGCCCGATCCGATCGATCCGGATCTGCTGGTCAAGGCGAAATCCGGTGGTGTGCACGTCGAATTGTCGCCCGGTGAAGGGCGTTTCAGTCATGTGGTGACCGTCGTCGCGCCCGATACGCCCGGATTGCTGTCCGACGCGGCCGGGGTGCTGGCCCTGCATTCGCTGCGGGTGTTGTCGGCCTCGCTGGGGTCGGAGGGGGATTCGGCGATCGATATCTTCCGTGTGGCACCGAAATTCGGCGATCCGCCCGATGCCGGACTGCTGCGCCAGGATCTGATCCGGGCGGTGAGCGGTGACCTGGATCTGGCGGCGGTGCTCGAACGCAAGGAGCGTGAGGCGGGTCTGCCGATCAGCCAGTACGCGCAGGCCGAGCCGCGCATTCTCTGGGCCGACACCGGGATTCCCGGTCAGGTGTTGCTGGAACTGCGTGCGGAGGACCGGATCGGACTGCTCAGCCGGCTCGCCGGTGCGCTCGCGAGCACGGGTGCGGATGTGCGGTGGGCGAAGGTGATCACCCGGGGCACAGCGGTTGTGGACGCGTTCTGCCTGGATCTGGGGGATACCGACAGTCCGGCCCGGCGGGACGAGATCGCGGCCGCGGTGCTGGCTGTGGTTCCGCCGCAGACGCCCGCGCCGCCACCGGAGCAGGCCGCCGAATAAGCCGGACTCGGGCGGGATTTCGATTCGGAATCGAATGTGCGGGCCGAAACGGACATCCGCCCGGATTTCCGCGGCGATTCGGGGTCGGCCGTTCTGCCTGCTACTTTCCGGGCAAACTGGACGTTTGCCCGGTGATCGGATTGTTGCGTGAGATTTGCTGCAAGCTAGAGCTTTACTGGGGTGAGCCGCTCTAGGATCAGACCGGATCTGTGCAGTCACATGGCGGAGGCGGTGTGCGCAGGGGTCGACGGCGATGTCGGCCCGCATGCCGGGTGTTGTTCGAGGCTTGTCCGAGCTTTTCGAGCATGAGGAGCGAGCCGGTGGCAATTGAAGTCGTTTCCGCATCGACAATGACCAGTGACCTGACCCAGCACATCGCCCGGTGCGTCGGTGGAGATCGCTGGGTGGTGTCCTGGCTTCCCGGGCGGACCCTGTCCGGGCAGCAGGCGGTGACCGCGATGACGATCGCCTCCACGGTGAACGGCCGGACACCCACCGAGGCCGAATGGACGATGCTCGATTCCATGGCCCTGGAACTGGGTCTGACCGCCCGTGAGGCGCTCGGCATGGTCGCCAGTGAGGATCGCGATATCCGCCAGGCTCCGCGGCCGCGGCGGCGCATGCTGGAATAGTTTCCGCGAACCGCTGCGCGAGCGCGGGAGGCACCGGTGCCGCGAACACCGAAACCACGAACGACTAGGCTGAATCCTTCGATCGGCATGCGCGCATTACCCTGGTATGTCGAGTGACGTCCCTCGAGATCAGGAGCGCGATCGGTGTTCGAATCCCTTTCCGACCGGTTGACCGGTGTACTGAGCGATCTGCGCGGCAAGGGGCGGCTGTCACCGGCGGATATCGACGCTACCGCCCGGGAGATTCGCCTGGCCCTGCTCGAGGCCGATGTCGCGCTGCCGGTGGTGCGCGGATTCATCACCCGGGTCAAGGAGCGCGCCAAGGGCGCGGAGGTCTCCGCCGCGCTGAATCCGGCGCAGCAGGTCGTCAAGATCGTCAACGAGGAATTGATCGCGATCCTCGGCGGGGAGACGCGGCGGCTGCAGTTCGCCAAGACCCCGCCGACGGTGGTCATGCTCGCGGGTCTGCAGGGCGCCGGTAAGACCACCCTGGCCGGAAAGCTCGCGAAATGGCTGAAGGGCCAAGGGCATACGCCGTTGCTGGTGGCCTGCGATCTGCAGCGTCCGGGCGCGGTGACGCAGTTGCAGGTCGTCGGTGAGCGGGCCGAGGTGCCGGTCTTCGCACCGCATCCGGGCACCTCGATCGGTGGCGGCGACAACCCGCTGGGCATCACCGCGGCCGACCCGGTCGCGGTCGCGCAGCAGGGTATCGCCGAGGCCCGCGGCAAGCAGTACGACGTCGTCATCGTCGACACCGCGGGCCGCCTCGGCATCGACGAGGAGCTGATGGCGCAGGCCGCGGGCATCCGCGACGCGGTGCAGCCCGACGAGATCCTGTTCGTGCTCGACGCGATGATCGGCCAGGACGCGGTCACCACCGCCGAGGCGTTCCGCGACGGCGTCGGCTTCACCGGCGTGGTGCTCACCAAGCTCGACGGTGACGCCCGCGGTGGTGCGGCGCTGTCGGTGCGCGAGGTGACCGGTCAGCCGATCCTGTTCGCCTCCACCGGTGAGAAGCTCGAGGATTTCGACGTCTTCCACCCCGATCGCATGTCCAGCCGCATCCTGGGCATGGGCGATCTGCTCACCCTGATCGAGCAGGCCGAACAGGTCTACGACGCGCAGCAGGCGGAGGAGGCCGCGCGCAAGATCGGCAGCGGTGAGCTCACCCTCGAGGATTTCCTCGATCAGATGCTGGCCATCCGCAAGATGGGCCCGATCGGCAACCTGCTGGGCATGCTGCCCGGCGCGGGTCAGATGAAGGACGCCCTCGCGGCCGTCGACGACAAGCAGTTGGACCGGGTGCAGGCCATCATCCGCGGTATGACACCGGGGGAGCGGGCCAATCCGAAGATCATCAACGCCTCCCGCCGTCTGCGCATCGCCAACGGCTCGGGTGTCACGGTCACCGATGTGAACCAGCTGGTCGACCGCTTCTTCGAGGCGCGCAAGATGATGGCTCAGATGGGCCGTCAGATGGGTATGCCCGGTGCCGGCAACCGGCGCAACACCAAGAAGGGCAAGAAGGGCAAGAAGGGTGGGCGCGGTCCCACTCCGCCCAAGGTGCGCGGCGGTTTCCCGGGGATGCCGGGGATGCCCGCCATGCCGCCCGGGATGCCGGACCTGTCCGGGATGCCGGGCGGACTCGACCAGCTGCCCCCGGGCCTGGACGGCATCGATCTGTCCAAGCTGAAGTTCCCCAAGAACTGAAACTCCGCGGGGCGCTGAAGGATTCGAGGGCGCTCGGGATATTCCGGGCGTTCTCGGCGAGGTAGCCGAATTGGCGCGCCTCGGCCGATCCGTCGGGGTGATGCCTACGGTTCGCCCTGACCGATCCGTGATTCGTCGCGGGCCGGTTCGTCCGACGGTGGTGGCGGCAGTACCTCCGCGTACAGCACGGTGATGTCGCCATCGGAGCCGATGCCGGTGATCCGATAACGGGTGTCGCGGGCGAGCACGAGTTCGTGCTGTTCCGGATTGGTGGCGTCGTTGCCGAGGTAGACGCCGTGGGCGCCGGGCGGGACGACCAGTTCCATGCGGTGGGTGGATCCCTTCGCCAGGTGGACCATGGCGGCGGAGACCGAGGTGGACATGTAGCCGTGGTCCTGCTGGACGACGTTGAGCAGTAGCCGGGGATCCGCGTCGCCCAGCGGGGTGCCGTGCTCGTCGATCGTCATGAAGCCGATGCCGTCGAGAGCGCGGATGATGCGGACCGGCTCGGTCAGGCGCAGCCGACGCCGGGCGGCCCGGTCGAGCAGGGCGATCTCGTGCCGGACGGCTTCGCGGTCGAACTCTCGGTCGTAGTGCAGCTCGTAGTGCATGCTCAGGACCCGGGCGAGCCGGGCGTCGCCGACGATCCGGTCCCACCGGGCTTCGGGGCGCGGGTCGGACAGGATATCGTCCAGCAGTCGCAGTTGCTCGTCGTCGGCTTGATTCCGGTTCTGCTTGCCGGACAGGACATTTCGTCGATCGTTCAGCGCGGCGAATTTCGGCAGCGTGCCGCGCGGGCGACCGGCGAGGCGCGCGGTCTCGGTATTGCGCCGCAGGTGCTCGATCCACCGGTCGAGTTCGTCGTCCGTGGTTGTTCTGCGGAGCGCGAAGTTGACGACCTGGGTCTCCTCGTAGGAATGCAGTGCGTTGCGCACCTGTTCGGGCAGGTCGTGCCAGACGTTGAGCCGGTGGAAGCCGAAACTGTCACCCGCGGCATCGGAATCGAACCGGCGCACGTTGTCCTCGCCGACGTGGCCCTGGTTCGCGGGATCGTGCACGGGTCCGTAGGCGTGCTGCACGAAATCGCGTGGAATGCCCTGTGCCGTATACAGAATCGCCTCGGTGCCGGACAGTTCCCGGCGCGGTATCGGTGGGAAGCCGTGCTCGGCGCCGAGTCCGCGGTCGACGACGATGATGTCGCCGTTGTCGTTGACCAGCAGATAGGCGTGGGCGCCGATACCGTTCCGGTCGACGGTGGCGTAGCTGTCGACCACCAGCGCCACCGCGCCGTCGCCGAGCTCGCGCAGGTTGTCCGCGATCGCCGTGTGGTCCTCGAACGATGTGAGCCGGGTGCCCGCGGCGAACTCCAGATCGCCACGTGCGGTCCCGGACATCCCCTCCGGCGCCGCCAGGCGTGTGACGACGGGACTGTTCGTGCGTTCCAGCAGCTCAGCGATGGCCGACCGGGCGCAGTCGTTGACGGGTTCGGCCGATTCCCGGCGGTCGGATTCCGGGCGGAACTGCGAAACGTCGGCGACGTCGTGCGGAGTCGTACCGATACGTGTTGTGGCCGTTGCGGATTCACCGGACTCCGGGAGTGGCCCCTGGTCGGTGGCGCGGGTGCGCGCCGCGCTGCCGTCGGATACCGGGTCGGGGCGCGTGGTCCCGGCCGTAGTGTCGTGCCGGGCCGGGAAATCCGGTCGGGAGAACACCGTGGTGTTGGAGATGTCCGGTCGGCTGATCGCGCCGGTGGTCGCGGCTCGCCGTGGCATCAGGCCGGGCGGCCGGGTGCGGGGGCGTGATCCGTCGAGCGGTATCGTACTCCGCTTGGCAACAGGGCTGTGCACGGTGACGATGTATGAATCAAGTTGCTGGGCAGCGTCTTTCGCTGCATTCTCGGATGTGTGCAGATGCAGGTGTCGCAGTGCGCCGCCGGTGGTCCCGGTGCGGTGCGCGTCGACGAATGCCGAGACGGCCGTACCGAGCCGGTCCGGGCGGGAGAACCAGCCGTAGAGCAGCTGTGACGGTAGGAACGTAGCCGAGGCCGCGTCCTGGCCGACCCAGATGACAGTCGCGTTGTCCTGTTGCACCCCAGTCGGTTTCGCATGCTGCCGCGTCACGGTGGTGATCGCGTCGCTCATCGATCCGATCGAGGCATTCGCCGGGGCGTGCCAGTGCACGGTCGACGCGGTGTCCACGGGACCGAACGCGATGGTCGCGGTGGCACGTTGTCCTAGGCCGTCCTGGTCGAAGGACAGTAGGTGGATCACCGGTGTGCCGCTGTGAGACTCCGGCGCGGCGAGCGCGGAATCCAGGTCCGCGGCATACAGATCGGTCAGCATCGACCGTAGATTCCGCAGCTGGCGCTGTGGGCCGGGCCGCAGTGTTTCGGGATCACCCGGCGCGCTGAGCCGGGCGATCTCGAGCTGAAGATACTTGCGGTTCAAGGTGTCTCGCACCGTGGCGGGGATGCCTTCGCCGTTGCGCAGGCCGGGGTGATCGGTGAGCAGTCCCAGTTGATAGGCCGGCGCCAGGTCCTGGAACTGCAGCGCGTCCCACCAGTCGCTGCCGTGCCGACGCCACCAGGTGGCCCGGTCCGGCACCGAGGATTCGGCGAAGCCGCGTGGGGATTCCGGCGGGATGAGACGGTCGAGCGGGCCCGAAGGCGCGGGATGCGCGAAAATCTGGTTCTGCAACGCCTCGTCGATGACGCCGCTGGCGAGTTTCGCACGCCACTGGTCCAGCGCGGATTGTTTCCGGGCGAGATCTTCGCGCATGGTGGGCAGCGTGGAGTTCGGCGTGCCGGATTCGGTGCGGATGTGCTCCTTGCGGGTCAGCGCCTCCTGCTCGGCATCGAGCAGAATCTGCCGGTGCGCGACCTCGGTGCGCTGACGGTCCAGTTCGCCGAACCGGTCGCGCGGTCGCCCGGCGAAGTCGCGCCGGACGAAGTTGTGGGAGACCGTGAGTCCTTGCCGCCGTAGCCAATCCAGCGCGTAGTCGTTGACCTCCGGACGCGGCAGATAGTGCCCGCTGCCGTCGGTCATCGTGACCAGGACGCCGTCGCGGACCTCGATCTCACCGGCCGCGCTGACGGTGCGCCCGCCGAGGAACGAGGTGTGATGCAGCCCGTCGCGCTCCTGGTCGGCGGCGTACATGTTGCCGAATTCGTCCATCACGAACATGGCCAGGCCGTCGCCGCCCCTCCGGCTGGAGGTGATGGCCCGGGTGTCGAACAGCCGGCCGTCGACAGCGCGGTACAGCCTGCGGTCCGAGCCGATGAACACCCGGTGTGCCTCCAGTTCCTCGGCGTCCATGTGCCGGACCGGGTTCATCCTCCCCGGACGGCCGAATTTCCTCGGATTCGGGACGGGATCGAGCGTGGATCCGACTGCGATGGGTGCGTCGTCACCGATATATCTCCGGACTTTCGCCGCACCGGCGAACAGCGGGATCTGCGGCGAGGCCAGCATCCGATCGAGTGGCGGCGGGATTTCCTCGCTCCGCACTCGCGCGAGTGCGGAGCTGAGGTAGTCGGGCATGCGCCGATCACCGGTCGACGCCATGAACAGGCCACCGGTGGGAGTGAGACCGACCTCGTAATGTCCCTCGGGTGCGCGGCGCACGAACACCAGCGGTTTGTCCGGGTTGCCGATGGCTTCGAACCTGCGCCCGTTCGAGCTCAGTCCGATCACATTTCTGCCGACTGCTTCGCTGGTCAGGCGTAGCAGCGCCGCCTCGACGCCGGGATCGTGTGCGGCCGGGGGCGCGCCCGGGTCGCGGGGCCGCAGCAGCCGCCGTTCTCGCCTCAGCCCACGGTCGAATTCGAGGCGCAGTCGCTGCTCGGCTCGCCACTGCGCGTCATCGGTTCCGCCCCGCCCGCGATCGTGGTCGGCGATGGTGCGGCGTCGACGTTCGTCTCGATAGCGCTTGTCCAAGAAGGCCTCGACCAGTTCCCCGACCTCCGGGGTCCCCTTCAGCCGCCACACTTTTGCGAGGGCGGCGAACAACGGATCGCGATCGTCGTGCACCGGCTCCCAGTTCGCCGGTACGGGGCGAGTGTCCTGATCGTCGTGCTCGTCGAAAAGCCCGTGCAGCACAGCATCTTCCGGGCCGTCGAGCAGTGAGGCGGTGTGGTCGGCCGGGGGCTGGTCGAACGGGCGCGCGGCGGCCGGGGCGTGTGTGCCGCTGCCGGGACGCGGCACGGCGGACAGCGGATGGGCCGGTGCGGAGTGCTCGGGCCCGAACAGGCCGTACGCGCCGGGGCCGCTCATCCCGACGCTCGTGAATTTCGGCAGATGGGCGAGGTCGACGGCGAGCAGGCCGCCGCGGGGCGGTACGGGGGCCCACAGGTCGAGGGGATCCGGCAGCGGCGACCACTCGGCACTGCTGTCCCGCCGGGCGAATGCGCTGCCGTCGCTGGACGTTTTGTATTCGGCGCCCTCGGGGGTGCGCAGGGTCGTCGTGCCGTCCGGGTATGCCCGGTATTCCGTGCCGTCCGGATCGCGGTAGTACCGCTCGCCCCGAGGAGTGAGGCCGTATACCGCGCGGCGGCCGGGGGCGCCCGGATACGGCTTCGGATCGCGGCGATGCTGGGCGCCGTCGGGATGGATGACGTATTCGGTTCCGTCCGCTGCCCGCACGAACCGGCCGCGCCCGTCGGTCCGATCGATGACGAAGTCGTCCCGGGCGGGCATCAGGCGGTATTCGATACCGGGTTGCGGCACCGGATAGCCGTCGTGGTCGTCCCACGGGTTCTCCAGCAGCAGCCGCGCGGGTTTTCCTGTCCCGCTGTCGTATTCGACCCCGAGGACGGAGTAGGTGTGGTTGTCGAACAGACCCGCAACGCTGCGCGCGTCCGAGAAGCGGTCGGTCGCCAGGAGCACCGTGGTGTTTCGCCGCAGGGCGTAATCGATCTGGGTGGCGAGCAGTTCGGCCCCGGCCCGGTAGCGGTCGGGCAGCAGACGATTCTCCGGCTGCGCGAGGTGTATCTCCCGGTAATACTCTGCGAGAGCGTTTTTTTCGGTTTGCCAGCGCCCCGGGTGCAGGGTGTTCAGGTAGGTGCGGAAGCCCTCGGCCGAGGCCAGATGCTCGGTGCGCAGGAACTCCTGCCAGCGGGCGTCCCTGGTGGACGGGTCGTCCGGGTGATCGGCATGCAGTCGTTGCCAGGTCGAGTGGTACCGCTGCTCGAGTTCGCGCTCCCAGTCGTCCATGGTCTCGGCGAACTCGTCCGAGAACGCGGTGTCGGCCACGCGCCCCTGCGGCAGTGCGGCGCTGACCACGGCGTGCAGTGTGTCGGGGTCGAACCGCAACGGGTTCAGCAGATGCGCGGTGTCGACGTTGCGGATCGGCTGATGTATCGCCCGCTCGTGCACCTGGCCGAAGCCCTTGCCCAGGAGCCCGGCCGTCCGACCGGCGCGCTGTCCGCCGGTGATGCCGTGATAGCCGTTGCCCTTACCGAAGCGGACCGCGTAGGCCTTGTCGATCATGCTGGCCCACAACGGTTCTCCAGGGCTGTGGCCGACGAATTGCCCCTGATCGGTGCCTGGTGCCACGTAGATCGACTTCTCGACGCGGACCCATTCGGGAGTGCCGTCGATCATGAACCGGACGCTGACGGTCCCGTCGCCGTGATCGGCCAACGCCTCGGTGAGCGAGACCGGATCCTTCTCCGCCAGATGTTTCATCGCCGCGACCAGGGAGCAGCTGTCGGCCAAGCCCTGGCGGGCCTCCTGCGGTCTGGGCAGTCCGCCCGGTCCGAACAAGGGGGTGTCGTGTCGCGTGGCGAGGGTGGGCAGCTCCGGCAGGACGCTGTGTGGCGCCTCGACCGCGCCCCAGTCCGTGCTGTCGGGGTGTTTGATCCACCGCGCCGTCGAACCTCCCGGACGCGCGACGAGCGTGGCCCCGTTCGGCAGGTCGATCGTGCCGGTTCGTCCGGTGTGATCGGTGCCCAGGAAGCGGACCCCGCCTCCGGCGATATTCCAGCGCAGCGTCCCGGGGCGTCCGTCGACGCCCGGACGGTAGCGGAAACCGCGGGCGAGGTCGCGGTCGATATCTTCGGTCGTTCCGTCCGGATGGGTGATGGTGAAGTAGGGGCGGCCGTCCGGTGCGATGGTGCGGGTCGCTTCGATCGCACCGCTGGCCGGTAGGCGGTGCACCTGTCCTCGGGCGTCGACCAGGATCAGAGCGTCGCTGCCGTCGGGCATGGTGGCCCGGGGCATCTCGACCTTGACGCCCGGGGCGGGCAGCAGCGTCTGCTTCTGCCGTGGGTCGAGCCTGTCCAGTCGTTCGTTGTCGGCCAGAGTGGGGCGGGCGAGTCCGGGGTGGTCCAGGCGGGGGCGGGTGACATCGGTGGTGCCGGGGAGAGCGGTCTGCAGTTTCTCCAGCAGATCCTCGCCGAAGTAGGTGTCGCCGTCCTCGGGCTCGAATTGCGTTGTGGTGTCGGCGAGCGGTCGTTGCGCCGGGGGTGCGGCGAGGGTGCCCGAAGCCTTCGGTTCGGGGTGGTCGGCCGGGTACATGGCGTGCGCACCGGGCCCGCTCATCCCGAACGTGCCGAACTTGGGCAGATGGGTCAGGTCGACCGCGACGATGAGACCGCGAGGCGGAATTGTCATGTCCCGCACGGGATCTACCCGGTTCGGGTCGGGCTGCCAATCGGACCCGGGATCCCGGCGCAGCTTCGTACCGTCCGCCTCGGTCAGATACTCGAGCCCGGTGTGGTCCTGGCGGTATCTGGAGCTGTCGGGGTGGACCCGGTAGGTGGTGCCGTCGCTGTCCTTGCGGTACCGGATCTGCGAGGCGGTGATGCCGTACTCGACCCCGTCCTGGTATCGCCGGTACCGGGTGCCGCCGGCGTATATGCCGTATTCGACATCCCAGTCGTGATCCGAGGTGCTGTGGCTCGGCTCCCGGCGATAGATGCCGCCGTCCTCGCGTTCGCGATAGCCGGTTCCGCCCGGATCCAGTCGGTAGATGATGCCCGCGGCGGGGGAGGGGTACCGGCCTTCGTCGTCGTGTGGATTCTCCAGCAGGATCCGGATCGGATTGTCGTCGTCGTCCCGTTCGATCCCGTGCACCGCATACCCGTGATTTCCGACCAAACCCGGTACGGCCGTGGTGTTTTCGCTGCTGTCGCCGAAGGCACGGGTGCCGATGGTGATCTTGGTCCCGCGCCGCAGCGCCCAGTCGATCTGGGAGCCGACCGCTCGCGCGGCCACTTCGGAGCGAGTGGACAGCAGCAGATTTTCGGGCTCGCCGCCGTACGCTTCGCGGAAATAGCTCGTCAGCGCGTTCTTCTCGGCATCCCAGGCGTCGGGGAAGTGTATGTCGAGATAGTTCCGGAAGCCCTCGGGCGTCCGGTAATCCGGCACGTCCAGCCGTTCCCGGTACCACTGGCGGTAGGTGTCGGCGATCGCGCGCACGAACTCCAGGTCGGGACGGCCGCTGGGCATGAAGTCGTCCACCAGGTCGTAGAGCGTGTCGACGTCGAACCCGAGCGGGTTCATGATGTCGGTGGCGGTGAGGCTGCGGACCGGCTGCTGCCGTGCATCCGGATCGGCCTGGTAGAAGCCCTTGTCGAGGAACTTCGTGACGTAGCCCGCGTGCGCACCGTCCATCAAGGCGCGGTACCCGTCACCCTTGCCGAAACGGTGTGCGAACGCCTTCTCGATCATGCCGGCCCACAAGGGTTCTCCGCGCCGGTGGGCGACGAAGTGCCCGATTCCCGAACCCCGGGTCACATAGATGTCCTTGGTGACGCGGACCCATTCGAATCGGGCGGACTGCTGGTCCTGGTCGCGGACGGTGAATCGAACCGAGACGGTGCCGTCGCGATTGTCGTTCATCATCTCGACGATCGATTCCGGATCGTGGGCCGCCCTGGCCTTGAGATGCGCGAGCAGCGCGCAATCGCCGGCAGCTCCCTGACGCACGTCCTCCGGTTTCGGCAGCCCGTCCATCCCGAACAGCTGGTTTCTGCGACGGTCGGCGAGCACCGGCAGTCTCGGCAGGACGCTGTGCGGAATCTCGACCTCGAACCAGCTGTCGGTCCCGGCGAGTTTCACCATCCGGCGCGGCCAGGCAGCGGCCTTCGCCACGAGGTTGTATCCGAGTGGCACGTGCGAGGATTCGATGTTGCCGTCGCGGTTGCGGCCGAGGAATCGCAGTCCGCCGTCCGGGAAGTTCCACCGCAGCATGCCGGAGTTGCTGCCGGGAGCGTCGGCCTCGAAATCGAAACCGTCCGCCATGTCGATGTGGACGAATCGCGAATACCCGTTGCGCAGGAACGTGTAGCCCGCGGGCCACCCGGGCGTCTCGGGGCGATACGTCGCGCGAACCGACGCGACTCCCGGCAGCGGAGTCACCTGCCCGCGGTGATCGACGAGGGTGAGTCTGTTCTCCCCGCCGGGCTCGGTGGCGTGCGGGACCTCGAGCGGGACGCCGATGACGGGCAGTAATTTCTCCCGGGCAGCCGCATCGAGGTTCTCCAGCAGCTCGTCGGCGGGCAGGAGCGGCGGTTCGAGTCCTACCGGGTCGATCCGCCATCGCGGGATGTCGGTGACGCCGTTTTCGGGCCGGTGCAGCTGATCGAGCAGGTCGTCACCGAAGTAGGTCTCGCCGTCTCCGGGCTCGAATGCCGGTGTGGTCGTGGGAAGTTCGGCGGGCGCCTGCTCGTGGGCGGGTTCGGTCGCCGGTTCCACCCTCGCGTACAGGGTGGTGACGCCGTAAGGGTCGTGTTGCACTCCGGTGATCCGGTAGGCGGTGTCGCGGGCCAGCAGCAGTTCGTTCCGGAACGGGTGCGAACCCTCCCTGCCGACGTAGACGCCTCGCGTGCCCGGCGGAATCAGCAGTTCCAGACGGTATTCGGCGTCACCGTCCGGATCGGGCCGCAGTGCGGTGGACAGATAGCCGCGCTCGCGTTGCAGTGCGCCGACCAGATTTTCGGGTTCGCCGTCGCCCAGTCGAGTGCCGTCGTCGATCGTCAGGTCGCCGATGTCGTCGAGGCCGGTGACGACGCGAATCGGCTCGGTCAGCGGCAGTTCGCGTCCGGTCGCCCGGTCGAGCCGGGCGAGGTAGTCCCCGACGGCGCTCGGGGTGAAATCCTGGTGCAGGTGCTCGTCGTAGAGCGTGACCAGATCCTGATGCGTCCAGGAGTCGGCGTCCACGCGCGCCCAGCGTTCCTCGGGCGAGTCGTCGGACAGGATCTCTTGCAGCGCTTGCCTTTCCCGTTCCTGGGCCGCGGTGCGGTGGTCCTGGCTGTCCAGCTCGTCTCGTCGGGCGGTCATGGCGGCGCGAGTGCCGAAGCGGTGCGACAGCGCGTCGGCCAGGTCGGCGTTGTGGACGTATTCGCCTATGCGGGTGGCGATATCGCCGTCCGAGGCCGTCTCCCGCAGCACGGTATTGATCAGCGGAAGTTTCGCGTGCGCGCGCACCGCGGTCCGCTCGTCCTCGGGCAGCGAACTCACCGAGCCCAGGGTTTCGACGCCGAAGCGGTCGCCGGAGATCCCGGTGGGGAACCGGCGCACGCCCTCCTCGACGTAGCTGTCGTGCGCGGAGTCGTGGATCGGGATCGGGTGCGTCGCAGTGGATTCCGGCGTGAGGTCCACCGCCGCGCGCAGTATGAAGATACCTTCGTCGCTGTCGTAGTCGACGTCGGTGATTCGGTAGTCGGTGCCGCGCGCCAGCAGAAGTTCCTGCTGTGTCGGGGCATAACCGTCGAGTCCGATGTAGATGCCGTGCGTGCCGGGCGGCACCGTGAGTTCCAGGCGGTATTTCCGGTCGGCGGCGAATTCGATGGCCCCGGAACTGACCGAGGTGGACATCAGGCCGCGTTCGCGTTGCGGAACGCCGACCAGCAGGCGTGGGTCGCGATCACCCAATGGGGTGCCGTGCGCGTCGATCGCCAGGGCGCTGATGTACGCGTCCTGCATACCGCGGATGACCCGGATCGGCCTGGTCAGCGGGATCACGCGGGCGGTGGCTCGATCCAGGTCCGTCAGATGCCGCCGCAGGATCTGCGGTGTGAGCCCCTCGTCGAAGTGCTCGCGGTAGGCGTCGTCCCAGAGCTGATATCTGTCGGCCTCGGTCTGCATCTGCTCCCATCGCGCCGCGGGGCGCGGATCGGTGAGGATCTTGGTCAGCTCCTCCGATTCGCGCTGTTCATCGGGGGTTCGGGTGTCGCGGGCGAGCAGATCGGTGTGCCGGGCGCGCAGTGCGGTGAGATCCGGATCGGTGTCGTGGGGCGCGGTCAGCAGGGTGTGGACCGCGGCGGTCTCGCGGAGGGCATCGATCCAGCCGGGAAGTTCGTCGCCCAGCAGATCGCCCTTGAGCACATCGTTGATCACCGAGACGTGCTCGTAGGTGTGGATGGCCGTGCGCTCGTCCTCGGGCACCTCGTCCCAGATGCGCAGGATGCGGTGCCCGTACTCGGAACCGGCTGCGTCGGTGGCGAATCCGAGGACGCCGTCGTCGTCGATCTCCCAATCGGGATCGTCCGCGTCGCCGAAACCCTCGCCGAAAATCTGGTCCTCGTAATCCGAGTCGGACAGGTTCGCGCCGCCGAATTCGAA
The DNA here is from genome assembly GCF_000308615.1 of Nocardia jiangxiensis NBRC 101359. GTDB lineage: Bacteria > Actinomycetota > Actinomycetes > Mycobacteriales > Mycobacteriaceae > Nocardia > Nocardia jiangxiensis. The sequence continues at coordinate 4,082 of NZ_BAGB01000053.1, read as the reverse complement.
CTGCGGGAGCCGATCGATGTCCAGGGCGTGGGATTCCGCGTCGAACACGCCGAGGTCGTCGAGGTGGAGTTGCGGGAACCGTTCGCCCGCAAGATCATCGACGGCCTCTTCCTCGTCCGGGTCCGCCGGCTCCATGTGCGGCGACTCCTCGGACAGGCCGCTGAGACCGATGAGCGGTCCGTCGCCGACGGTGGTGGGCGGCTCCAACCGGGCCAGGGGGTGGTCGGGGTGGGTGGTCGGCGCGCCAGGGTTCGGCAGGGCGTGGGTCGGGTGGCCGGTGGGGGTGTAGAGGATGGCGCGCGTGGCGGCGAGTTCCCGCCGAGGTTGCGGCGGGAACTCGTGTGTCACATCGAATCCGGGGTCGACGACGGTGATGACGCCGTTGTCGTTGGTGAGCAGGTAAGCGTGTGCTCCGATGCCGTTCTCGACGGTGGCGTAGTCGTCCACGACCAGGGCGATGTGCCCGGGGCCCAGACTCAGTAGCTGACGGGCGATGTGGGCGTGGTCGTCGAAGGGCCGCAGCCAGGCCCCGGCGGCGTGCTCGAGGTCCTGCCGGGTGATCCCGGCCGGACCCGGGTGACCGGTGATGGGGCGGACGACGGGACTGTTCGTCCGACGGCGGAGTTCGTCGAGGGTGAGCGGGCCGCAGCGGGCGGTCTGCTCGGCGGAGGTGTGGATCGGGGCGGATGCGCGTGCGGCAGTGCTGGAACCCGGTGTGGTGGTGTCGCGCTCGTCCGATGTGCCGGGTGCGCGGTGGGTGCTGCTGCCGTCGGATATCTCGACGATGGTTCCGTCGGGGAGGGTGAAGCCGAGGCTCGCCCTGGCACGGCCCGGTTGGAGTTTCGACGGGGCGGGTGCGAGGCGGGCGCGGGGCGGCTTGCTCGAGGTCGGTTCGGTGCGTGTGGGGCGCGCGGGCGTCACCGGACCGGGCTCGACCACGGCATGCAGCACGGTGACATCGTCGTCGTCCACCGTGATTCCGGTGATGCGGTACGGGGTGTTGCGCGCGAGCAGGAGTTCCTGCTGGATAGGGAAATTGGCGTCATTGCCGAAGTAGACGCCCCGGGTGCCCGGCGGAATCACCAGTTCGAGACGGTATTCCGTCGGCCAAGGGGTATCGGGTCGGACCGAGGTGGACAGGTAACTGCGATCGCGCTGCGGGACATTGACGATCCGGTCGAGATCCGGCGCGTACTGACCGAGACTGCCCAGCGTGGCGCCGTGCTCGTCGATCGCCAGGAAGTCGAGGTCGTCGAGGCCGCGCACGACGACGATCGGCTCGCTCAACGGCAGCGGGCGACCGGTCGCACGATCGAGTCGGGCGATGTAGTCCCGGACGGCGTCGGGGTCGGTGTAGGTGGAGAAGCGTTTGGCCAGCTTGGTGTACAGCCGGGCGTCCTCCTCGATCCGATCCCACGCGGCGAAGGGTCTCGGATCGTCCAGGACCTGATTCAGTGCCCGTAGTTCGGCGTCGATGTCGTCGGTGTGTGGGGGAGTAGCGCTGTCCAGCAATGCGTTTCGCCGCTTCGTCATTCCGGCGATGCCGTGATTTCCGAGCAGGATGTCCCTGGTTCGCACGCTGTCGCGGAGCAGCTCGATCCAGTCCCCGGCGAGGTCCTCGTCCGAGAAGCGCCGCAGCACCCAGCCGATCAACGCGGTGTCCGACTCGTATCTGTGCAGTGCGGAGCGCTCCTCGTCGGGCAGCTCGTCCCAGATCCGCAGGTGATGGGTGGCGAACGCGGCACCGGCCTCGGACGTGTCGAATCGGCGGATGCCGTCGTCGCCGATCCGGCCCCGATCGCCGTGCCCGGTATCGACGGGCGCGGTTCCTGGATAGCGGTGGGGTGCGGCCGTGTGTGAGCTGTCCTGCGTCGCGAGTTCGGACGCGGGGGTGTGGTCCGGTTCGGAGATATCGTCCGTATCCGATGCGGTCTGTTCGGATGAGCCGATGAGGCTGGTGGCGGGCATGGCGGCGGGAATGACGGTGTGTGGCGCCGGGGTGACCGGATAGCCCTGCGGCGTGTAGGTGATCGCGTAGCTGCCGGAGAGTTCGCGGCGCGGTATCGGCGGGAAGCCGTGCAGCAGACCGAATCCCGGGTCGACGACTTTGATGTCGCCGTGCTCGTTGGCCAGCAGGTAGGCGTGTGCGCCGATGCCGTGCGTGTCGGTGCTGGTGTAGGCGTCGACGACCAGAGCGAGATGGCCGTGGCCGAGTCGACGCAGGGTCTCCGCGATATCGGTGTGGTCGCCGAACGGCTGGAGTGCGGCGCCGGCGGCGTTTTCCAGTTGTGCGCGGGTGATTCCGGCGGGGGTGGGTGGGTCGATGGCGCTGATGACGGGACTGTTGGTGCGACTGCGGATTTCGGCGAGGACCAGGGGTGCGCAATTGTTGTCCGGTGCGGCCGGGGGCGTGGCCAGGTTGAGGTGCACCCGGTCGGGAGCGATGCCGTTGGCGCGGAACTGGGTGAGTACCTCGGTGTGGAAGTCCTCGAAGGTGCCGTCTCGATGCAGGTTCAGCGCCGAGGCGGTCAGCTGGGATCGGAGGGCGCCGAAACTCGCCCAGGGCAGTTCGGCGCCGATGCCGACACCGGCCAGGACCTGTTCGGATCCAGGGGGCACGTCCCAGAGGAACAGATCGCCGTGGTCGGCTTGCACGGTCCGCAGCCATCGGGTGACCCGGTCCGCCGCGGCCTGGTCTCGTGCGTAGATCACGATGCCGTCCACCCGCCGAGTGGCGGGCCCGGCGGCCTTGGCGGCATAGATTCCCGGGAATCGGACCGGATCGTCGACGACTTCGTGCACCACGCGAGCGGCGATCAGGGGGCGCGCCGGGGCGAGGGTGTTCACATAGACCTTGAATCCGACGTCCTGTGAGCGCGTTTCGTCGGCCGGGTGCGTCCTGGTGTACTGCAGGAACGAGATGTCCTCGGGCATCCAGTCATCGGCGCTGTCCGCGGTGAGTACCCCGTCGAGTTCCGCGACCGCGTGCTGCACATCGGCTTGTTGTGCGGGGCCGGGCGCGCGTTCGGTGAGGATCTGTACCAGATCGTGCAGGTACTCGTGCGGATCTTCGACCGGATCGTCCGCTCCCCGGTCGGAGTACAGGTAGTAGACGTCCTCGTCGGTGCGGACGAACTCGCGGGCGTCCCAGACGCCTCGTAGGAATGCGTCCAGGCCCTCCCGCGAGGACGACGCCGGGGTGATCCCGTTGCGCAGATAGGACTGTTCCCGTAGCTGTTGCAGGTCGTCGAAGGAGATGTCCGGCTGTAGCGGCGTGATCGAGGTGTACAGCTCGTCCAGTGTGCGCGGCCGGTCGAAGATGTCCGGTACGTTCCGTGCGGTGTCCGCGCGGGACCTGTCGGGATCCTGTCCGGTCGGCGGCAGGCTCGGTCGCGCGGGGGAGTAGAGGCCGCCTTCGACCCATCGGTTGTCGCGGGAATCGTTTGTCGATGAGGTGTGTCCGGCAGCGTCGTATCCGGCGGCGTGTGTGCTGCCGGTCATGCCGATGCGGGCGTTGTCGAGAGCGTCGGCGGTTGCGGGGGAGTCGTTCGAGATGGGGCGGTGCGGTGTACTGCCGTCCGAGGTGTGGGTGGTGGGGGCTGTCGGGCGGTTCTTTGTGGGAGTTGTTGTGTTGCTTTGAGTTTCGTTCGGGTTGGTGGCCTCGTCGGTGGCCTCGTCGGTGTCGGTGTCGGTGTCGGTGTCGGTGTCGGTGTCGTGATGTGTTGTGTTTGCGGTGGGGTTGGTGTTCTGGTTCGGGTGTGTTCGGTGGGAGTGCGGTCCGCGAGCGGCGAACGGGTTGTGGATGTTCGTGTCGTCGATCTGTGCTGCGCCCGCGCGGGGCCGCGGCACTGTTTCGTCGTCGGAGAGATGGTCGCCGCCGAGGTCGTCCCGGAAGTGGTTGTCGCGGAGGGGGTTGTCGTGGGAGTGGTTGTTGCGGAGGTGGTTGTCGAACGCTGTGTTGTCCGGGTGGTCGTAGGAGTCTTGTTGTCGTGGTGGTGGTGTCGTGGGTTGCCCGTCGATGGATTCGATCTCGGGTGGTGCGTGTGCGGAATATGTGGGTGCGCGTCGGGAATTGACCAGTT
>NZ_BAGB01000054.1 GCF_000308615.1 Nocardia jiangxiensis NBRC 101359 | reverse complement strand
AGGACGAGGCGCGTGCGATGAATTCATCGCCGCGCGGTCCGACCGTTCGCGGAGTCCGGTGGCGGTATCGGGCAGGCACCGTGCAAAAACGCCTGCGCAAATTCGGTCCCGCCGAAACATCCACGCCGACTACAATTTTCGGTGCGACCGGTGTTGGGAAGCGATCGGTCGTGTCGGGCTGAGGCCGTGGTGGGGACTGCCTCAGCCCAGAGAAATCCGAGTAGCTCGACGGTCGGCACACGTGTGCGCCGGGAGCGGATTCACGAGAAATGCGGGAGTTGTGCGCGTTTCTCCGGTCGCGGCGCTGGTCGCTGCGACGACCGAGCCCGATGTTTCACCTCTCCGGGCAGAATGCCGAACCTGTCGACGAACGAGGTTCTGAAGCCGCTCAGAGAGCTGTATCCGCACGCGGTCGCCACGTCGACGACGTCCTCGGTGGCGTCCGGGTCGGCGAGCAGATCGTAGGCTCGGCGCAGGCGGGTTTCGCGCAACACCTGACCGGGCGTGCGTCCGGCAACCTTCTTCATCGCCGTCTCGAGCTGCCGTCGTGAGATTCCGAGACTTTCCGCCAGAGTGCGCACGGTCAGATCCGAGTCGTTGCTGTACAGGTGGATGCGTCGCCGGGCGTCAGCCACCAGTCTGGCGTGTGCGTCCAGTTCCGGGGCGCGTCGATCGTCCAGGGTTCCCGCGACCAGATCGACGATCGCCCGGCTGAACTCCACGAACTCCGGTGCGGTCACCGATCGGCGATCGGCCGCCAGACTGTCGACCATGCGCCGGATGTTGTTCAGGATGAAGTTCTTGGGCTGAATCCCCAACGCCCCCCGAGGATCCCGAGCCGGTGGCAGAGCGTACGCGGGGATGTTGAGGATGTAGGCGCGAAAGTCGTCGCCGTGGGACATGGCCATGTCCTGATTCCACCGGAGAATGCCCATCCGACCCGGCTCGACGCAGACGGCATGGTCGGATTGGGCGAGAAGTATCCGCCCGTCGATCGGGATGATCAGCCTGGCGCTGTCGTCTCCGGCGTTCCTCGCGACCTCGTTGCTGCGGGTGTAGTCGATTGCACTGGAAGCGAATTCGACCAGCTGGAGCATGCCCGAATCGGTGCCGCCGCGGGTGGTCAGCGCCCGTTGTGTCCAGGTCCTGCCCGAGAACCCCTCCGGCCACTCGATCCGGGTGTGCACCGGGCCGTGGTTGTGGCCGACGTGCTCGTGCCACATGTCGATCCGGTCGACCGTGGGCAGTTCCGCGCCGAGGGACACCTCGAGAACCCCGTAATGCCAGCCGACATCCGTGCCGTGCGCCACCACGGTCACCACCCCTCTGCATGCGTGAAGATATTCGCGCAGAAACCGTACCGGGTGCGGACGGGTCAGAATGACGGGTTGTCCTGAACCCAATGGAATCCGCCGCTACGCAGTCGCAAGCTGTTCAGGTCGACGCGGTTCAACTCGATGGTCACCGGATGTGCGTCGAGTCGGCCGTCCAGGCGCAGTCGGTCGGGTGCCGATTGCTGGAATGTGAACTCGGCCGCGGACTTCGGTGCGGTGTCGGTCTGCCTCTCACTCTCGATGACGTGTCGCTGCCCGCCTGCCAGTTCGATGTGCCGGGTCCGGGCGTCGAGTGTCAGTGCCGCATCGACCACCCGGCCGTCCATCCGTTGATAGCTCATCACTCCCGGTATATCGAAAACAATTCCTTGCCAACGGTTCTCATCGGTGAGCAGCGGGGGAACCAGCTGCCCGTCCCGGGTGAAATCGGTGACCGACCAGATGCCGTACAGCGGCGGATGTGGGCGGCCGTCGCCCGCTTCGTGATAGTTCTTCCAGCTGGAGTCGGCCAGCGGCACGAGGATCCAAGGGATGCAGGCGATCTGGATCAGCGCTGCGATCGTGCGGGACCTGCGGGTATGGAACGGATAGGGTGCGTTCGAGGGTGCGCTGGGGCGATCGAGCACCAGCACGTCGAACAGTCGCCGCGCTTGCGGCGCCAACAGGATCAGCGACATGAGCATCAGATGCCCGGACAGGATCTTCACCGGGACGTCGAAGGTCATGTCCATGACGAACACCAGGGACATGTCGACCAGGGCGAGCATCGCGCCGAGTGTCGCGGTGCGCGGGATGAACAACAGGATCCCGCCGACGAGTTCGGCTGTGCCGAGCAGTATTTCGTACGTCGGCGAGGCGCCCACCTGACTCCACAGCACCGCCATCGGCGAGAAGTCGCCGTAGCGTTGCAGGAGTGTGGTCAGCCCCGGCTGTGCCATCTGCGTCGGAATGAACTTGGCCATGCCGTAGGTCAGCATCTGCCCGGCCACACACAACCGGATGAACAGCAGGAACCACCCTGCCAGCCGGCGGTACCCGGGTCGCCGCCGATCCGCTGTCGACCAGAGCAGTGTGCCGACCAAGGCCACCACCAGCACGCAGAACACCAGCACCCACAGCAGTGCCAGATCCCCACTGCCACTGCTGTTCAGTTCCGCATCGACACCGAAAACAGTGCGTCCCACCCACCGATAGACCGGTTCGAGCACCCGCACCTGCCAGACGACCGCGTCGTCGGGCAGCCACCGAGGGGATCCGAACCATCCCAGGAATGCGAACAGCAACTGCGGATACAGCACGCAGAACAACCCGAAGTACAGAAAGCAGAACCGAAATGCGATGCGGGTGAACGGATTCCACCGAGCGCGGGCCGACCCCTCGACATCCCGCAGCTCACCGTCCCGTTCCACTGTCGCGGTAGTCACGCCGACCACCCTTCGTCGAAGTAGGCAACGGTACGAACCTACGAACAGACTCCGCGTGCCGCCTCCGGGAACCCCCCGATTCGCACCCTGAATTCGGCCCGACCCGTACTCCGGTACCGGCGAGGCGTTTTCGGTTCACTTGGTGAGGGTGAACTGCATGACGTCGAGGTGTCCGCTGCGGAAGTGGTCCGCACTTCCGGTGAGGTATCGCAGGTAGCGTGCGTAGGTTTCCGGCGAGGTGATCCGCTCCGCCTCGGCGCGGTTGTCCTGTAGAGCGCGAGCCCACAGGTCCAGGGTGTGGGCGTAGTGCGGTCGCAAGGATTGGATCTGCTCGGTGCCCAATCCGGATCGTCCCGCGAGCCTGGTGATCACAGCCGGCTGCGGCAGTTGCCCGCCGGGGAAGATCTCGCGCCGGATGAAGATGTGGAAGCGGGCGTCCTCGCGGGTGACCGGAATGCCGAGGCGGCGCAGATCGGCGAGGGTGTGCCCGATGATGGTGTGCAGCACCATCCGCCCGTCCGCAGGCAGGTTGTGGTGGCAGCGGCGGAAGAATTCCTCGTACCGTTCACGGCGGAAATGTTCGAATGCGCCGACGCTCACGATGCGGTCGACCGGCCTGTCGAATTCCTCCCAGCCCTGTAGCCGCACTTCGACATCGGTCGTGCCCTGCCGCGCAATCTCCCGCCGGACGTGGTCGAACTGATTGCCGCTCAACGTCAGGCCGATGACGCGCACGTCGAACTGGCTGGCCGCCCGGAACATCATCGCGCCCCAACCACATCCGACATCGAGCAGAGTCTGGCCCGGTCGCAGGTCGAGCTTGCCGAGGGACAGGTCGATCTTGGCCAGTTGAGCCTGCTCCAGCGACATGTCCGGGCGTTGGAAATAGGCGCAGCTGTAGGTCATGGACGGATCGAGGAACAGCCGGTAGAAGTCGTCGGAGACGTCATAGTGCGACTGCACGTCCTGATAGAACGGGGCTAGCCTGGCCACGGCGGCCTCCCTGTCATGTGGTTGGCGGCTGTGTTCACCTGTCTGTGTCTCTGCCTGATCCGTGTGGCGAACCGGCTCGCGGTTCACTTTCGGTCGTCCGACCTCGTCGACTAGCTCAACGGTGGCAAATGCCCTGATAAGGAGATAGATATGTTGGTCATCCACATCGGCGACCTTGGTCAGCCGTATCGGCGCGGACACGCACTCCCCGGCGTCACCCGGTAAGCCGGTACGAGAGCCGGTGAACCTCGAGCCTTCCCGCATCGTGTAGCGACACGGAAGATCTTCCTCGCGCCGGTATCGTCGCTGGGCGGATCGTCACCCGGACCCGCGGCGACGCCTGCCGAGGCGGCCACCCCACGTGGCGGCGCCCTTGTCGCCCCGAACAGAAAAGGTAGGTCATGAACATTCTGCGCGCTGCCGCCGCGACGATGGCCGCATCGGCTCTCGCCGCCCTGACCGCCGCCGTCGCACCTGCCGCGCAGGCCGCGGCGATCTGCCCGGGTGCCGGGCAGGCGAGTGTTCGGGCCGGATCCGTGTCCGGCGCCGCCTTCGAGGGCCTCACCGTCGACCCGCGCGGCCGCGCCTACGTCACCGACCTGAGCTCGGGCCGGGTGTTCCGCATCGATGCTCCCGGAGCGGCCGCAGTCCCCGTCGCGACGGTGCCCGGCGCGGGCGGACTGGCCTGGACCCCCGACGGGAAGCTGTTGATCGGCTACGGATCGAATCCGAGCGTGCTCGTCGGAGACGCCGTGCGCGCGGCCGGTATCGACGAATTCGACCCCGCCACCGGCGCGCTCACCCGGTATGCCGCGGGCGTCAGCGCTGCCAGCGGCCTCGCCGTCGGACACGACGGAACCGCTTATGCCACCAACGATTTCGCCACCCTGGTCGGCCGCATCCGCCCCGGCGGCGCGGTGCAGGCGGACTGGGCCCGCTTTCCCAGCGCCAACGGCGCGGTACTCGATCCCGCCGGCCAATTCCTCTACGTCTCACGCACTTTCAGCAACCCCGGCGTCAGCCGAATCCCGATCGGCAACCCCGGCGCCTCCCAATCACTGCTCGACCTGACCGGACCCGACATCACCGCCGCCCCCGACGGCCTCACCCTGGATTCCCAGAACCGCCCGGTACTCCCGTTCAACCCATCCGGCCGAATCGTGCGAGTCGACGCCCCCGGCCACTACTGCGAACTCGGCACCGCCGGCCCGACGACCAGCGTCGTCAGCTACGGCCGCGGCTCCACCGGCTTCTCCGCCGGCCGCCTGTTCGCCGCGACCTTCGGCGGAGTCGTCTACGAGATCCCCGGCGGATTCGACCCCCACGCCACCACCGCAACGCCCTGATCTCGGCCGCTGCGAGCCGGTTCAGGGCAGGTGGCGGCTGGAACGCCGACATCGCGACGCTGCGCCGCCGCCACCCCGAGACTCCTGGACTTCGACACCTGGCTGGTGACGGCCTCAGCTCGGGGTTGACTCCGGTTGGGTTGCGACCCAGCGTATTTCGGCGGCCGTTGTGTCCGAACGTTTCGCGTAGGCGGCGACCAGTTCCTCGACGAAGCTGTGGATGGCAGGTGTTCGCTCCCCGCCGGGACGTGCGGCGATTGCGGTGGTGCGGGTCAGCGGCATGTCCGCGATTTCCACGGCGACCATGCCGCCGTCCTGGATCTCCTGTGACACGGCGACGCCGGGCAGGATGCTCAACGCGCCGTACTGCTGAATCGCGTGCTTCATGAGGGTGACGTTGCGGGTCTCGATGGTGGGCACGATGGTGGCGCCGACCTTGGCGGCCCAGCGCTGGGTGAGATTCCAGGTGCGCATACCGGGTGCGTAGGTCACGAAGGGATGGTCCGCGATGGCCGCCGGACGGTCCCTGGGCGGGAGCTTCAGCAGTTCGTGGTCGCTCGGCGCGACCAGGTACAGGTGCTCGTTCATGCGGGCGAGGGTGGTCAGCGAGGGGTGTGTCGGAGAGCGGTCGAAGGCGAGATCCACCTTGCCGGAGGTGAGCATGTTGACGATCTCGGCGCGATCGACCGACTGACGCACCCGTGCCGAGACGTGCGGCTGCCGACGGTGGAACGGGGCGACCATCGGGAGCAACACGTACTGGATCAGGTCGGAGCGTGCTCCCGCTGCTGCGCGCGTCGTTGCTGTCCTCGGTGCCGCAATCGGCACAAGACGCCGAAAAGCGACCTGATCGAGGTGACCGCCGACGGAGTCTGGCTCTACTGGGCGGCTCCCACGGGGCCGTTCCGTCGCATCAGGACGGACATCCTGCGCGACGCGAACCTGTCCGACGACGAGCTCGCCGCTCACGTCGAGCAACTGGCGAACATACCGCTCTCGGGCGGGTGCGCCATGGACACCGCGGGAAACCTGTACATCTCGGACATCGACAACCACCGCATCCTGCTACTACAGCCTTCGGGAAAGCTGGTCACGATGGCATCGGATCCTCGGCTGCTCAGCCCGGACGGCGGCTTCATCGGCAGCGATCGCCGCCTGTACGTCCCCGCGCCACAAACCGAGCGCACCCAGCTGTTCGGCAATCCGACGGACCTGACCACCAAGCCCTTCCAGATCCTCTCCCTGGCTCTGCCGAAGAGTTTCGACGGCACCGGACTCGGCGACGCCGTCACCGGACGACTTCGCTGAGGCGCAGATCTTTCCGGAAGGTCAGTGGCGCAGGCCGATCAGGTCTGCCATGGTCTCGACCGAATAGTCGAAGAACGCCTCGGTGGGATCGACGCTGCCGACGTATTGGCCGGTCAGCTCGAAGCCCACGACCCCGAACAGCTGGGTCCAGGCGATGACCGCCCGCGCCAGGATCGCCTCCGGTACGCCGGGAGCGAGCTGCTCGGCGATCACTGCGAGCTGTGCGCTCAGTACCGGGCTGAGCTCGTCGCCGGGAGTCGCGAGAGTACCGCTCCCCCAAGCCCTTCCGACAATACCGAGCACTGCGATGGGAATTCGCGAACCAGGGGCGATGGTGGCCTGCGGGGCTTGATAGCCGGGCACGGGTGAGCCGTACAGCAGCGCGTACTCGTGCGGATGCGCAATGGCCCAGCGCCGCACCGCCGTTGCCGCGGCGCGCCACTGCGCACGCGGGGCCGTGACTGCGTCGATGGCCTCGTCGACTTCGTTGCCCACGGCGGTGTACGCCTCGACGATCAGCGTGGTGAGCAGGTCGTCGCGGCTCGGGAAGTAGCGGTAGAGCGCCGAGGAAACCATGCCGAGTTCTCGGGCGATGGCACGCAGGGACAGAGCGGCGGCCCCGGATTCGGCGAGTTGGCGGCGCGCGGCATCCGCGATCTCACGGGTGATCTCGGCTCGGGCTCGGGCGCGGGCGGTTCTGGGCACGCTCATTAAGACAGTATGCCACGTTTCGGAGCGTCGGAATGTTTCGAGAGCACCGCTCTTGACTCGCTCAGGTGGAGCGCGCACACTGTTCTCGTACAGAGAGCACCGCTCTCGAATTGAACTCCCGAAGGAACCCCCATGGACGCCACCACCCGCTACATCGGCCCGTCCGGCCTCGACCCGATCGTGAATCGCTTCTTCAACCTGCTGCCCAAGCTGGGCATCAGCCTCGCCGGTTCTCGCCTGCTGGCCGTGCGCGGCCGCAAGAGCGGCCAGTGGCGCACCACTCTGGTCAATGTCCTCACCGCCGCCGACGGCCGCCGCTACCTGGTGGCCCCGCGCGGCCACACTCAGTGGGTCCGCAACCTGCGCGTCTCCGGCGCCGGCGAACTTCGTCTGGGCCGCAAGTCCGAAGCCTTCACCGCCACCGAGGTCCCCGACGCCGACAAGATTCCGGTGCTGCGCGAATACCTCGATCGCTGGGGCTGGGAGGTCGGCCGCTTCTTCGAGGGCGTCACCAAAAACGCCACCGACGCCGAATTGGCCGAGATCGCACCGGGTTTCCCCGTCTTCGCACTCTCCTGAGTCCCGCACACAGCGGGCGCCCAGGTGAGCCATCGGTGAGATTCCGCCGCGAGTTTCGAGAACCTACACGAAGCGAGAGACTCGGTCGGCGACGGTCGAACCGTCCGTTCGCGATCCCTTTGGTGAAGGCGTCGCACTCGTCGGCGTTGTAGGCAAGCTGCTCGCCGCGGGGGAGGTGAGTGTGGCGCTTCCGTCGGTACTGACGGTGAGGGCCGGCACGTTGTTCAGCGTGCCGGATTCCTGGTTCAGGGCGAGGGTGAGGACCGCTCGCCAGTGTTCGGCCGGAACGAAGATGATCGGCTGGATGTGAGCGGGCCGCTGTATTCGCTGTCACGGATGAGTACGGCGTTACGGGTGTGGTGACCTCGACGCAGGTGGTGAATCGTTCGGGATCCTCGGCGAGTTCGCCGTAGCCGGCCGATTCGACCCATCCCACGGTGGGCAGGCGGGCGCTTTCGAAGTCCAGCAGGTGGAACGTGGCCGAGTTGAGGCTCGCAATCGCGCCGCCTGCTTCGAAGGGGATCGCACGGATGTTGAAGCATCGCGGGAGTTAGTGGGAAGATCAGCCGCTTTTCTTGGTCTCGTTAGAGATGAAAAGCGGCTCTGACCTGCATACGAAGTGGAGCTAAGGGGACTCGAACCCCTGACCCCCACACTGCCAGGAGTGCGCGGAAGCCCTGACCAGGGAAAATCGATCGCTCAATTGCATGGTGCCCAGGTGCCCCCGATGCTCGACTGTCGTCGTCGTTGTCGTCGGGGGTGTCGTCATGTCCGTCTCACGGATAGGTCGTCTATCCGTCATTGACTGCTCTTCCCCCATCATCCTCATACTTGCCGCTCTCAGCGGAAGGCGGCCGTGTCAAGGGCGGGTTTTCCCTTGACGCGGTTGTCTGAAGCGAGACAATCAGGCAATGAGGAGGGTGGGGGATTCTTGCGTAACCACGGCTTGACCTGGGGAAATTCCGGTTTCGTGCACGAATTCGATGCGGGATCGGAACCACAGCCGGTCGACCGGGCTGGTTGTCGGCGAATCCGTGATCGGGTGCGGGAGGTCAGTCGGGTACGGCTCTCGTCGTGCCCACACTGCTCGGTCGTTGAATTACGTGGTCAGATAGGAAAAGTCAGCGGTGCTACCACGTCGCCAGAGCGGGGCCGACGTGCCCAACGCTCCCCGCCTGCCGGAGCGAAGCGGAGGCCGGCGGGTTGTGCGGTGCCGCGCGGCGGCCCCGCGCGGCGGCGCGCCAGCGCCGCCCTTGATCCTATATAGCCAAATTCGGCAGAGAACGACTACGAGCGGTGGGCGACGTGCGAGGATATGGAAACGGCCGGACCTCTCCAAGGCGGATGATGCGGAGAGGTCCGGCCGTTTCGCGGCGGTCAACGGGGGCTTAGTCGAACGCGAATTCGGCGCTGAGTTCGCGACCCGGTCCAAGGTAGTCGATTGCGTACTCGGTCGGGTTGCCGTCCTGGTCCCAGTAGAGATTCGTCATGGTGAGGCACTGGGTCTCGTTCGTCACACCGAGCGAAGAGGCGACGTCCTCGGGGGCGGTGCGGAGTGCGATCACGTCCCGACGGCTGACGGCTCGTCGTCCTGTGCGTTCTTCGATGAGTCCGAAGGTCATCTTGGGGAGTGCGTCGGTCGATAGCAACTCGGGTGCCGCCTCCGCGAATTCGCTTGGGAGCCAGGAGGTAGAGACCGTTACGACTCCCAAGTCGTCGCGGTAGATTCGTCGTCGGCGAACTACCGGCGAACCTTCTGCGACATCGAGTGCTGCGGCAGCATCGGAGGGGGCGTCGGCAATACCGGAGCTAACGACTTCGACGGATTCGCCTGGGCGGAAACCGTTTCCGGTCGCGCGGAACATCGCAAGACGATCGGGGCCAGTCGTCTGTTTGTGTGCGATTGACACGAATGTGCCCTGGTTTGTGCTCCGAACATAGCCTTCGACCCGTAGTTGGCTGAGAGCCTTGGCGGCGGTAGCGGTTGCTACCTCCCATCCTCTGGCGATTTCCTGGACTGAGGGGAGCTTGGCACCTTCGGTTAGGTCACCGTTCTTGATCTTGGTACGGAAGTGCTCAGCGATTTGGAGGTAGGCGGGAACGGGCCGATTCACGGTCGGCGACATAGGAAACAACCTCCTGGCAGGTACGCGTACTAGCTGGCATTCAAGTCTATCACCTGCGGATTTGATCTTATTGAATATCGTTTGCAGGCGTGTACTAGTACGCGATGAGTTTGCGTGCTAGTATACGAATACGGAGCGAACACGACGGGTAACCGGAGGTCATCATGCAGGCGGAGCGGGTTTCAGCGGTGGAGGTTCTTCGCCCGGCGCGGTTGAACTATGTGGGGTGGTGCATGTGGTGCATGGAGCGGGATTGCTCGAAGTCGCGCTGCATCGAGTTGCATGCTCGCTCGGTGTGGGAGGTGTGCCCGGAGTGCGAGGGTTCGGAGTCGTCGGATTTGGCGACCGCTGAGCGGTGCTTGAACTGCGTGGGTGGCCTGACGGATGTGACCCCGATTTCTCCGAGCCTGTCCGTGGTTCCGGATGTCCCGGAGGACGAGTCCGGCTGGTACGCGGTTGATCCGGAGGCGCGTCGTGTGGCTGAGCAGGAGGCGGCGACTCGGGCCCGGCTGCACGGGGTGAACACCCGGGAGGAGTACGAGGCTGCAGGTCTGGTGCCTCGGGTCTGGGTGGATGAGTGGGATTACGCGGCGGGCTGCCCGAAGTCGGTCAGCGGTGCGCGGAGCTACCAGGAGGGTCCGAAGCTGGTGGACCCGGATTACCGTCCGGCTGCCGGTATGGCGCACGTTCGCGGCTGGGGGCTGTGACCGATGGCGGGGAAGGCGAGGAAACCCCAAGGGCAGCAGGAGAGTTCGGCCGCTGCCCTTCGTGGGAATCGGCGTCGGTGCAAGACCGTACGTGATCTGTCTGCGCCCTGTGCGGGGCAGTTGAGCCTGTTCGATGTTCGTGAGGGAGAGGGGCGTCCGGCGTGAACGAGTTCGAGGCCAAGGTGCTGCTGCTCGGGTTGGATGCGCTGCCGGTGCGTGAGCGGTGGCTGCTGGCGTGGCTGGTCCAGCGTCCGGAGCGGATGTCGATTGCCTTCCAGGATGTCTCGGGTCTGAGCTTCGCGCAGTTCAATGCGATGTGTGCTCGGTGGACTGCCTGCGGCTTGATCGGATCGGCCTACGCGGAGGAGTGGGACGCGTTCCTTCCTCGGGCCACGGATCGTGCTGCGGAGCTCGTGCTGATGTCGTCCGTGGAGTGGGCGGTCTCGACAGTTCCCGGTAAGCCGATTGACCTGGATTGCGTGGTGGCTGCATGAGCGGATCGCTGGTGACTGACCTGGATTCGCGTCGTCGGACGGCGGCGGAGCAACGCGCTATCCCGAACATGCCCGAGATCGCCCAGGATTTGGCCGATCAGCACGGGGTGTGTACGCGGCCGTTGCCGATGCGGTCGTTCGATCAGGCGTCGGGGGAGATGAAATACGTTGGCGCACCGTGCAAATCGACCCTCGAATGCGTGTGTCCGGCGTGTGCTGCACGGGCTCGAGCCCTGCGGATTCAACAGTGCCGCGAGGGCTGGCACATCGAGGAGGAACCAGTGGACGACAAGCGCGAACCGACCGAGGCGGAGCGGGCGATTGTGCTTGCTCGCGCGAGCTTGCAGGAGGAGTACGAGCAGGCCAAGGAGGCGGGCGACCAGGACGTCATGGACGGTATCCGGGAAGTCGTCGCGGACCTCGACGCGGAGCTGCGGGAGTCGGGGGTGCGCGGACCGTTCCCGCCGCTGGACCCGGAATCCAAGTCTGTCCGCAAGCGGTCCACTCGTCGGCGCCAGGAGTCCCCGGACCTGCCACGGCAGAAGGTGTCGCGGTCGACGGTCGGGCGGGAGTACGCGGGCAAGTACCGGCCGTCCATGTTCCTGACCCTGACCCTGCCCTCCTACGGCAAAGTCGGTCCGGACGGGGCCCCGATCGACCCGGACAGCTACGACTACCGCCAAGCGGCCCGCGACATCATCCACTTCCCGGCCCTGTTCGATCGGTTCGTCCAGAACTACCGGCGCGCTTCAGGCCGCGATGTCCAGTACTTCGCCACCGTCGAACCCCAGCGTCGGGGAGCTCCGCACATCCATGCCGGTGTCCGCGGCTCCGATCCTCGGGCCATGATCCGGCAACTCACCGCGGCGACGTATCACCAGGTGCACTGGCCGCACTTCGACCAGGACGTCTACACCCCCGACCGGATGCCGGTCTGGAATTACACCATGGCGGCGTGGGTGGACCCGGATGAGGTGGATCCGGAAACCGGTGACCCGGTGCCGGTGCCGACGTGGGATCAGGTGATGGACCTGATGGATGAGATGGACGACATCGAGCCTGCACACGTGGTCCGGTTCGGACAGCAGGTCGACGTCAAGGGCATCCTCGGCGGCACCGAAGAGGCAGGCCGCCATATCGGCTACCTGACCAAGTACCTCACCAAGTCCATCTCCGAGGTGATCGAACCCCAGTCCGACCGCGCCGCACGGCATTACGACCGGTTGCATGAGGAGCTGTGCAAGACGCCCTGCTCGCCTCGCTGCGGGATCTGGCTGCGTTACGGCGTGGTCCCGAAGGGGGCGAATGAGAAGACCGTTCCTGGCCGCTGCAAGGGTAAGGCGCATCGGCGGGACACCCTCGGACTGCGGGGCCGTCGAGTGCTGGTGTCGCGCAAGTGGACCGGGAAGAACCTGACCGATCACAAGGCGGACCGGGTGGAGTTCGTCCGGCAACGTCTCGCTGAGGCGGGCATCAGCAAGGAGGACGTGTCGCGGTTCCGGATCGCTCCGGCCGAGCCAGGAGACCCGGACGTGCCCCCGCGCGAGTACCTGATCATGTCCATGGTCGCGGAGAAGATCCGGCAACGCTCACAGTACGACATAGCGCGGCTGGCTCAGGCTGAGCAAGATCATGATTCACGTGAAACCGTTGCAGGGCAACAAGATTCGGCAAACCCGGATGCGGCATAGGAGGGGATGAGGATGGGCGGCAAGTTCATGACCGTGCAGGAAGCGGCCGACGAACTCATGGTCAGCACATGGTCGATATACCGGCTGCTGTGGGATGGGCAGGTGCAATCGATCAAGGTCGGTCGGTGTCGGCGGATCGTTCGGCAGTCCTTTGATGCGTATATCTCCGGTCTGATCGAGAGTGCCGCGTGATGGCTGAGAAGAAGCGGCAGAAGCGCAACCCGAACGGCTCGGGCACTATCGGTCAGCGTCAAGACGGCCGATTCGAGCTGAAATTGTTCGTGGATACCCCGGACGGCAAGCGCAAGCGGGTCAGTGTCTACGGCCGCACCTGGGATGAGGCGGACGCTGAGCGTACGCGGCTGAAGGAGTTGCAGCGCAAGGGAATTCCCGTCGATGTGACGACCATGACGGTTCGGCAATACATGGAGTACTGGCTACGCGATATCGCCGAACCGAAGATCAGGCGGACCACCTTCGCTACCTACGAGGGCGATGTTCGGCTGCATATCGTTCCGGGCCTGGGCCGCCACAAGCTCAAGGCGTTGGGCAGTCGACAGGTTCGGGCGTTCATTGCAGGGCTGCGTACCAAGTGCCAGTGCTGCGCCCAGGGCAAGGATGCTGGTCGGGTCAAGCCTCGATGCTGCGCGAAGTCGCCTGCAGCGTGCTGCCACGACGTCTTGTCGATCAGCTCGATTCAGCATGTACTCCGGGTGCTTCGGGCTGCGCTGCAAGATGCCGTGGAGGAAGAGCTGATCAGTCGGAATGTGGCTCGGACGGTGAAGGTCGGCGGCGCGGGTGAGTACAAAGTTCGGGCGTTCACGGTGGTGGAGGCCAAGCAACTCTTGCGGACAGCGGAATCGCATCGGTTGCATGCCCTGTGGGCGGTGGCGTTGTCGATGGGGTTACGGCGCGGTGAGGCTCTGGGCTTGAAGTGGTCCGATGTCGACCTGTCCGGCGGGCGGCTGGTGGTTCGGCAAGCTCTGCATCGTGTCGACGGCAAGTTGCGTCTCGAGGAGGTGAAGACCGAAGGTTCGAACGCCACGCTTCCGCTGCCTCGTCCGCTCGTCGCCGTTCTCCGGAATCATAGGAAACAGCAGATGGAGGAACGATTCGCGGCCGGTAGGGATTGGACGGAATCCGGCTTGGTGTTCACCACGAAGTTCGGCAAGCCGATCGAGCCGCGGAACGTC
Organism: Nocardia jiangxiensis NBRC 101359; assembly: GCF_000308615.1. Taxonomy (GTDB): domain Bacteria; phylum Actinomycetota; class Actinomycetes; order Mycobacteriales; family Mycobacteriaceae; genus Nocardia; species Nocardia jiangxiensis. The sequence continues at coordinate 284,086 of NZ_BAGB01000054.1, read as the reverse complement.
AACCGGATGTTCCATGCGCTGTGCAAAAAGGCGGGGGTGCCAGAGGTCCGGGTGCATGACCTGCGGCATTCGTGCGCGACGCTGCTGTTCACGCAACGTGTCGAGGCTGCGACCGTGCAGCGCATCCTGCGCCATTCCTCGATCACCGTGACGACGGACATCTACATGGAGGTGATCGAGTCGGTGAAGCGGGACGCCTTGGACTCAATGGGGACGCTGTTCGATTCGTCGGCCGACGACACTGCGCTGTGAGTTGTCGTCAAATGTGTCGTCAATCGGCCGACTCGAAACGATGGAAAACGACTGTTTTCCCTGGTGGAGCTAAGGGGACTCGAACCCCTGACCCCCACACTGCCAGTGTGGTGCGCTACCAGCTGCGCCATAGCCCCGTGGAACTTGCCTCCGGGGTGTTCCCCTTCGGCTTGAACGAAGTTACACCACGTGGGTATTTGCCGCCAAATCGCCTGGACAACGGGGTGGTGGAACGGGTGTTCGAAAGGTAGGATCGAACACATGTTCGATAGCGGAGAGCTTCAGGGGATGACCGATGAGGGGCTGCTCGACGCGGTGCGGCGGGCGCATGGGGCGGCGGCGTTCGCGCAGGCTGCCGAGGTGCTTGCCGTGCGGGAGTTGTATCGGCGACGGGGGGCGACGGAGCGGGGGGCGGAGTTCGCCGCGGCCGAGGCGTCGATGGCGGTGCAGATCTCCGAGACGGTGGCGGCGGGGCTGATCGATATCGGGATCGGGCTCGATCGGCTGCCGCGGATTCGCGAGGCGTTCGCTTCCGGGCGGATCGACCTGGCGCGGACACAGGTCCTGGTGGAGAACGTGCGGGATCTGCCGGAGGAGTTGCTCGCCGATGTCGAACCGACGCTGATCGATGTGGCGGAGCGGCTGCCGCCTGCGCGGCTGCGGCAGACGGTGCGGCGCTGGGTGGCCAGGCTCGATCCTGCGGGTGAGAGTCGTCGTCGCGAGCGGCGCGAGGGCGATCGGGATGTGCGCATCAAGGCCGTGCAGGACGGTATGGCGGTGTTCGACGGTTTGGTGCCCGCGGTGGGCGCGCAGACGGTCGCGATGCGTTTGCGGGAGATGAGTCTGCAGGTGTGCCGGTCCGATCCGCGCACGATGACGCAGCGGCGAGCCGATGCGCTGGTGGCGCTGGCCGACGGGGCACGACATCTGCGTTGTACGTGCAACCGCGGAAAACGCTGCACTGCAAAGGAATCCGAGCCGTCGAGGCGGCCGTTGATTCAGATCGGTGTGCCCGCCGAGACGTTCCTGGGTGAGAGCGATGCGCCGGCTCATCTGGCGGGCTACGGTCCGATCGATGCGGCGGTCGTGCATCGGATCGCGGAATACGCTCGGTTCCAACTGATTCCGGAACGAATCGAGGATCCGACCAGTTCGGAGGAGGCGGCGCGGCCCGACCCGGCGCAATGGCAGGATCGGGATGTTCGCGCGCTCGACGGCATGTGCCGTTTTCCCGGGTGCACCATGCCCTCTTCGGAATCGCTACTGGACCACAGTGTTCCGTTCGATACGGTGCGTCGGGGGACGGTTCTGGCGAACCTCGCCGTGTTGTGTACACGTCATCTTCGCTTGAAAGCTGCGGCCGGGCGAGGGGAGACGTCGTGGCGGATCGACCGCGTCGATGCCGATCGGCTACGCTGGAGGAGTCCCACCGGCGATGAGCGCACCACCCTCCGCGAGGGTGAGCGATATCTGTTCCCACACACCGATATCGAGGCGTTCCATGCCATATGGCCCTCCCCTGCAAGTGTTTCCGCACCACCGCACCCGTCCACCGTCGACCTGACCTACCCGATCGAGCACGGCGCGTTCGTCCATCCGGAGCTGGTCTCGATGACGCCCGAGAACGAGCCGCCCGGCCACCTTGTTGTCGAAAACCCAAGTCGCTGAGGGGGATTCACTGATGCTCGCTCTGCAGCCGGACGTCCGTCCGGTAGCGATCCACAGGACACAGCACATGTCGCACCCGGACCGCCCGCCGGCGCCGACCGTCATCGACGTCGCCGTGGAACGCGAACGAATCGCAGCGCTCGACAAACTTCGCAGTCGCCTGGAATCCGAACTCGACCGGACCCCTGCCGGATCCGGCTATGCCGCGATGGCCGGACAACTGCGCGACACCGTCAACGCCATCGCCGATGCGCGCAATCGCGTCTACGAGGCGCTGATCGATGAGGACCCCTGATCCGGCGCATATCCACGGGGGTTGATGGACACCGCCCGGACGGCTGGGGTTGCCGTCCGGGCGGTTCGAGGCCGAGCGCGGCTATCCCGCGAGCTTGGTCACCCAGGTCGAGTCCTCGGTGTCGACGTTCTTGCCGCCGTCCAGCACCGTCGGGGTCTGTACCTGCCCCGCAGCGTCTTTGAGGGCCGTCATCGCGGCCTGCGCGTGGTCGCGTGCCTCGTCGACGCGGTCGCCCTTGGCAATGCACTGCTGCACGTCCTGCGAGGCGCCGGCATCCTTGGCGATCGCGGCCAGCTCGGCGTTGCTGAGGCTGCCGCCTTCCTCGCTGGGCTGTTTGGTGGTGAACAGCGCCTGATGGAATTTCGAGAAGGTCGGGCCGTCACCGGCCGAGGCGACGCAATCACTGGCCGCGATCGCGCGGGTCGAGTAATCCTTCGTGCCCGACTTCGAATCCAGGAAGTTCACGAACCGGTACCGCACGATGAGCTTGCCCGCATCGACATTCTTGGCGATCTGCTGCCCGTAATAGTGCTCGAGCGATCCGCAATCCGGGCACAGCGGATCCTCGTACAGATCGATCGTCTTGGCGGCATTGGTTTTACCGAGCACGATCGCGCCGTCCGAATCCAGCAGTGCGCTCACCGCCGAGTCGTGCACCGGACCGTACCCGTCTTCCTGGACCTTCAGACTCTTGCTGCTGCTCGAATGCATCACGTACACCACGATCAGCACGATGACCACGAGTGCGACACCGCCGAGGAGGTAGGCAGTGCGGCTGGACATCGGTCGCGGCTGATACGTCGATCCGGGGGAGGAGTTCACGGCCCCCACTCTGCCAAAGCAGCCGCACCCGCCGGAACCCGACACGTCCGCTTCTGCATCGATCCCCGGAACCCGATGGCGATCTGTTGACCGCGTGGGTGGGCACCGAAGGAGGGCCGTCGAACGGGATCACTCGCTATTCGGCCGCGACCGGAGCGGTTGGGCCTGCCTGGTCGCCGGTGCCTCGGGACTGTCGGGCGGTTGGACCGGGCCGAGTTCGGTGCGGATCGGTCCGGACGGTGAGCGGTGGGCGCTGTATGTCACCGGGTTCGACGGGACGTTGCGTCGCCTGCGCCCACCGGCCGGGGTAGATCTCGAACCTGTTGTGGCGGCTCGGCGATCGGCCGGTTCGCATCTTGCGGGGTAAACCTCGAACTGCTTGCGGCGGTTCACATTTTGCGGGCGACTCCCGCGTAGAACTGGACCTTGTTGTCCATTCTGTTGGGTGGTGTGATCGCCGGACGCCATTTGTGTGGGGTGGTGAGGGCGGGGGCTACCCATTCCAGGCCGGTGAAGAATCGGGCGAATTGGTCTCGGGTACGGATCTGGCCGGGCATTCCGGATTCGTGGTAGACGCGTTCCACTTCTGCCATCTCCGGGCCGAAATCGGGTGTGGCGTGGGTCATCAGCAGATATGAGCCGGGGGCGAGTGCGGCGAGGAGGTGTTCGACGATTTCGTAGGGGGAGTGTTCGTCTTCCACGAAATGCATCACGGCGATCAGTGACAGTGCGGTCGGCAGGGTGGGGTCGAGGGTTTCGAGTAGTTCGGGGGCGGTCAGGATCGAGTCCGGATTCCGGACGTCGGCGTGTACGTAGGTGGTGCAGCCCTGGGGAGTGCTGGTCATCAGGGCGCGGGCGTGGGCGAGGACCATGGGGTCGTTGTCGACGTAGACCACTCGCGACGTGGGGTCGACCTTCTGGACGGCCTGATGCAGGTTGGGTTCGGTGGGAATGCCGGTGCCGATATCCAGGAACTGCCGAATGCCCTGTCCCGCGCAGAATTCCGCGGCGCGCAACATGAAACTGCGATTCTGTCGGGCAGTCACCCGCACATACGGATGGACCTGTTCGGAACGTTCACCGGCACGACGATCGGCCTCGTAGTTGTCGTGTCCACCGAGCCAGTAGTCATAGACTCGCGCGGTGTGCGCGAGTTGGGGGTCGAGCTCCGAGGAGTCCACAATTACGCACTGTAGCGCGAAAGCTGTTGAAACACAGTGAATATGTCGAATATCTGTGGAGTGCGTGGGATCAGCAAACGCGATATCCCGGATATTTCGACGGGATCGGTGAACCGGCGCATCTCGGGTTCGCCGTCCGGAACGCGGATCGAATCGCGGCGCGAATGCGATGGGTCGGATTTGTCGGAATTGCTCTCGAATGGCGAGGTCGATGCCGGTAGTCTGGGCATCGAATCACTTGGTGCGTTGCCATTTCGTGGGAGGAATCCTCGGTGCACGGTTCGGGTGTGATCACCTCGCACCGCCTGATCGACGGTGTGCTGCGGCGGTACTCGGATGTGCTGGGCTCGCACGGGCAGATGTACCGCAACCATGTGCTGCGCTGCGTCAACTATCACCGTCTGCTGCTGCGGGCCGATCCGCCCGAGACCGCGGCACTGGCCTGGGCGATCCACGATCTGGGGATCTGGACGGCCGGGACGGTCGATTATCTGGGCCCGTCCGCGGACCTCGCCGAGCAGTTGGCCGCCGACTACGGGATCGATGACATCGAGACGGTGCGCACACTGGTACTGGACCACCACCGCTTACGTCGTTCGACCGACGAGTTGAATGAAACATTCCGAATAGCCGACCGAATAGATGTCAGTGGTGGTTTGGTTCGTTCCGGAGTGGGCATTCGGGACGTACGCGATATTGTGGCCGAACTGCCGTACCGGGGTTTCCATGCATTTCTGCTGCGGAACATCGGATCCCATGCGGTACGGCATCCGAGACATCCACTCCCGATGGTGAAATGGTGAGATGCATGACGAAAGGTGCCCTGGCCGTTGTGATTCGACCGACGACTGCCGAATCCGCTTGGCTCGGAGCACCTTTCGCTGTCAGAACGCATGCATGGGCGCGACCCTGACGAGGGTCGGGGATCAATCGCCGACGACGTTGGCGGCGGTGATGGGCGCTCAGGCTGCGGCGGCATCCTTCCAACCGGTGAATTCTCGGTACGCCTCGATGTAGTTCTCCGAGAAGATGGGCGCGAACGACAGGTCGGGCAGCGCGAACCCGTCGACCATGGTTGTCAGGTGATCGAGCAGAACCGTGCGGTACCCGCGGAGCTCGTTGGCCACCTTCGGCATGTGCTCGTGACCGATGAACCATGCGGCGTTCGAGTGAATGCATTCCAATGCGTACGCCGCCGCCGCGGACTCGGCCAGTCTGCAGGCGGTCGGGTCCGACCCGTTGACCCATTCCAGATACAGCGCTGTGGCGGCGAGTCGTTGACTTGTCGCGTCGGCCATCTCGACCGCGGCCGATTCGGGACCGAGTGCACAGCTGGCCGGGTCGGGTGAGCCGTTGCGCAGACTCGTCGCGATCCGATGTTCGCGGTGGATCAGCATTTCCAGGTACCACGGCAGTCGGTCGGGCGTGCCCGGGAGTCGCAGGAACTCGATATCGGGACGTCCGACCTTGACCTGCAGGATTCTGTTCTCACCCTCTGCGGTGATGGCGCCCTTGGTGCCGCCGATCCAGTCGGCCAGGAGGTTGGAACGCAATGCCCCCTGGGCGCCGGCCCGCTGTTCGCACATCGTCAGGACCTCGAGCCCGGTGTAGGTGAGCAGAGGTTTGGCGATCATCGACCACACCGCGTGCGGATGATCATCCGCATCGGGTCCGCTGCGCAGGTCGCGGATGCGGCGACCCAGCACGCTCGTGGCGTAGACCGCGGCGAGTGCGGAGACCTGGTCGAGTTGCACATTGTCACGGTCGGCCATCAGCATCCCCTCGCCGGGCCGACGTTGCAGCGAATAGTTGACCAGTCCGGCCAGCCCCGCCCGCGCCGCCGCGATGATGCAGTTGGCCAGGTCCAGCCGGCCGTCGCCCAGGACGCCGATCGCGCGGTGGAACCGATGACGCAGTGGCACATCGCATTCGAACCGTCCGTCCGGAGTCATCACGGCCCAGTCGCCGCCGAGCAGCGCATCACGCGGCACCCATAATCCGGTGAATCGGAAGATGCCGTGGTCCATCGCTGTCGAGGATTTGTCCGGCAGGGTGACCGCATCGACCCCCTTCGCCAGACCCTCGGATGTGCGTAACCGGAACAGGAACGGCAGCACGCCCTGGTCTTCACCGTCGACGAGCAGCCGCGCGGTGACGACCGCGGTCTTGGGTACCGGCGAGGCCGCGTTCGGCATGAACTTCCAGGCTTCGGCGCTGGGCGAGGAAATCCGGAAACCACCGGTTTCGGCGTCCCACTCCGCGATGGTCTTGTGGTCGTTGCCGTTGGTTCCGCCGAGTTCGGTCAGGCACAGCAGACCGATCGCCTGCGCGGAGTCCAGTTCGGTCAGGCACTCCTGCTGATAGCGAGATCCGTTGCCCAGCCGGTTGATTGCGCTGGCGGACAACGAGAAGTGTCCGGTCAGGATGGGCGCCATGTGCGGCGCGGCCACGAGAGCGTTACCGCACAGCGCGCCGCGGAGTTGGTGGTCGGCGGCGATCTCCCGGGCGGGGTGGCCCAGCCGGAACAGTGCGAGTCGCAACAGTTCTGGCCCGATGAGGGCTTCGTCCGAGTGAATGAGTCCAGTCCGTGGGCCGTCGCCCAGTCCGGCGATGACATCCCTGAATCGACGCTGGAGGGGCCACTGCTCGCCGAAGATCACCCGGCGCAGTGCGGCCACTGTGGGTGCGGATTCGGCGGTGAGACGTGGATCGTGAACGGGAGGAGGGGTTTCATTGACAGAACCGGCGGGACGGGGAAGATCTGTTGTTGTCATAGCACACCCACTCTGGTAACGGATTATATTCCGCGCCCAGGCCATGGAGTTATGGCACAGCAAAACCCCCCGCGCGGAATGTCCAGCATCCGGGGTCATATCCTGGTGTGGCCCCGGCGTTCTTTCGATCAAACATTCATGGTCATCTCATATATTCTCCATGTAGTTTCAAGAGGCGTCATTCTTCTCAGCCCGAGTACTGAGAAGTCGGGGGACGCCTCGTGGGCATCATCTGTGGAGTTCTGGGGAATGTGACGGGCAGTGTCAGGAGTCCGTGGGCAAACGGTCCCGGACGCCACACCAGTGATTCGGCCGGAACGGCGAGCTGTATTTCCGGCAGAATATCGAAAAGCCAGTCGATGAGTCCGTGAACGATCTGGAGAGAGATGCTCTTCGCGTCGTTGGGGCATTCGTGCGGACCGAAGCCGAAACCGGCGTGCCAGCCGTCGCTGTGGTAATCGCCGTTGTTGATCATCGGATCGGTGCAGCAGGCCATGAGGCTGACGATCACCGGTTCGTCGGCGGGCAGCCACACGCCGTCGATCGCGATCGGCTGTCGCGGATAGGTGATCTGGTAGTTCGCCATCGGAGGGTCGGTGGCCAGGGTCTGGTTCAGCGCGGTCTTGGTCAGCGGCCGCTCGTGTACCGGCGTGGTCAGCAGCAGCTTGATCGTGCTGGCCGCGAGATCAGCGGGGCCCTGGGTACCGGCCGACAGGCAGGTCACCAACTGCTGGGCGATCTCCTCGTCGGTCAGTTCGCTCTCGTGCGCGATCAGCCGGGTGGTGATGTCGTCGCCGGGCTCGGTGCGCCGGAGTGTGATCAGATCCAACAACGCCGAGGCGAATTGGGCGTTGGTCTCGACGGTGTCCTGTCCCTCGAACAGATCGGCGCTCGCCTTGGCGATGCGCGCCATGATCTCCGGCGGCGAGCCGACCATGTAATTCAGCATGGTGAAGGTCAGCGGAGCGACGTAGTGCTGGATCAGATCGAGCGGTTGATCCTGCGTGGCGCCCTCGGCGCAGAACGCATTGATCAGATTGTGTGCCTCGTACTCCAACTGGTCCAGCAACGCGAACTGGTTGACTTTCGAGAGCGCGTATTGCGTCGCCTCGCGGTAGCGTTTGTGCTCCGGGCTGTCACCATTGCTGCGCAGTGCGTTGGACCGCCATTCCACCATCGGCAGGAAATCCAGCCGCCGATCGGTGGGGAGTTTGGTCTGCCAGGTACGTGGGTCGGCGGAGAAATGGGCGGGATCGTGTAGGATTCGTCTCGCCGTCTCGTATTTGATCACCAGCGTCGCCGGTATTCCCTCGGCTATCCACACCGGGATCAGTGGTAGATCGCCATAATAGTCGCGCATGAACTGGAAGTAGCCGTGCGGATTCTGCGCGAATTCCTGGGTGTGCATCGGCACGCGTTCCTCGACAGCGCCAATATCTACCGCCGAGGACGCATCCGGCCGCTGAAATTTGGTGGGCTGTGGGGAATTCACGGTGAAAATGCTCCTCGGATGACCTAATAATGGACGACGATGGCGAAGGGATCTACAGTGGGGCGGTGCGATCGGAACCATTCCGGACCGGTCGGTTCGCTCTGTGGTCGAGGCGTAGCGGTTCTGCCGGTACGGGCCGATCTGCGCGACATGTCCTGCAACTCCTGTTCGACCAACCTTCGACACGCGAAAGTTGTTCGACCGCAATATATCTGGGTGCGATCAAACGATCCCATCATAGCCTTCGGCAACTTTGCTCGCAGCACGAACCTGCGGGGACTTCGTGGGGGACTCCAGGCAATGATGACCTCCTGCTGATTTCCTATCGAGCGGTAGCTCGCCACCGCTGGGCATACCGAGGTACGCGCCGCCGTGTCTCGACGCGCCGGAGTTCACCGCATATTTGCGTGGACGATGCGGGGGACCGGTGGCGGGAGCCGGGCGATCACATGTCAGAAGCTCGATGCATCACACACCTTCACGTACACCCCGCGCTCCTACCCGGCCGCCGGGCTGCGCGCGCCGAATGCGCACTGTTCCCAGCTCTCGGGCAATCGCATGGACACCGGGGCGAACTCTCGAAGCCGCGGTTGCTCGTTCTGTCCTCGCCGACCGGGCGAGCGGTCTGTTTCGACCGGTCGCGCGACAACGCACAGGCGATGGCGAGCGGAAATGTCGATCGTGCGGGCAGGGGGCATTGCCTTTGCCGCAGAGTAGCTTTCGACCGACTGAGTCACGAATTGTATTGTGCCACAAATTTTCTTACGACTCACGGCGAACGGTGACAGGCGTTCGCCATCGGGCGAATTCGATTCGGCTGCGGTCGCTCGGGCGCAGGTCACCGCATGTGCCCGGGCGGGTTGCCGGAGTTCGCGGAGTGGACGTTCGCGCGAGCGCTGGTGTGGTGGAAGCGGTTTCCGCCGTGCGCAACCGCCTCGTTCGCCGTCGTGCAGCAACCGTTCGCCCGCGATCCGCGGTCGGATCGATGCGTATCTGCTATCGATCCGCGCTGTGGCTCGTGTGGGAGAAATGGGGAACCGCCGGATTTCCCAAGTGAAATCGATGTGAAAAGTGTGACGAGAAGCTCGTGAACAATTCGTGATAGGGGTACCGGGAAGCGTCCGGCGCGGAGGTGAATTCCCCACGCGCCGTGGGGATCTACTCGGCGGAATCGTCCGATGGTCCGCGCAGGCCGTTGAGGACGACGTCGAGCAGTCCGTCGAGGTGATCGGATTCGACGGGCTGCCGGGAGAGGGTGAGGAAGATCAGGGTGCCGATCAGTGCGTCGGCGGCGGCGAGGTGGTCCGCGTCGGGGCGTAGTTCGGCGTCGGAGGCGAGTCGTTCGCGCAGATGTTCCCGCAGCGGTCCGGTGAAATGGGTGTACAGGCGTGTGGCGGCGGTGTCGTCCACGGCAGCCGCGCCGGTGAGGGCCCGGGAGAGGGTGCGGCCTACGGGGGAGGCGATCTGCTCGCGGAATGCCAGAAGCCATTCGCGCAGCGCCTCGGCGATATCGGATCCGCTCGGTTCGGGCAGGGGCGGGGTGGGGATGAAACCGTCCAGGACCGCGTCGACCACGACGGCGGCCTTCGAGGACCACCAGCGGTAGATCGTCTGTTTGCCGACCCCGGCCCGTCGGGCGATGCCGTCCAGCGAGAGTCGGTCGTAGCTGTCGGTGCGCAGGATGTCGCGGGTCGCTTCGAGGATTGCCCGACGGGACGCCTCGTTGCGTTTGGGGCCGCGGCGGGACTGGGTCATGGCCGTCAGCGTACGAGGCGTGTACTCTCCGCTGAAAGCGAGACGATTCGTATTGTATTTAAGTAGGGAGTGCGATGAGCGAGGTTCTGGTGGTGATCGGGGCCGGCGGTATGGGTGAGGCCGTCGCGCGTCGCCTCGGGTCGGGGCGGCAGGTGCTGCTGGCCGATTTCGACGCGGAGGTTCTCGACCGGGTCGCCGCCGCGCTGGACGGTGACGGATATCGGGTGCACGCTCGGAAAGTCGATGTATCCCAGCGTGATTCGGTGTCCTCGCTGGCAGAACAGGCCGCCGCACTGGGCTCGGTGACGGCGCTGGCGCACACCGCCGGGCTCTCTCCGGCGCAGGCGTCGACCGCGGCCATCCTGGCGGTGGACATGGTCGGTGTGGCCCTCGTGCTCGAGGAGTTCGCGAAGGTCGTCGCACCGGGTGGGGCCGGTGTGGTGATCGCGAGCATGGCCGGGGCGTTCGCGATCGGGCAACTGCCCGCCGAGGCCGAGGCCGCGCTGGCGACGACCGCCGCGGACGACCTGCTCGACCTGCCCTTCCTGGCCGGCCTGCCGAATCCGGGCGCGGCCTACAGCGTTGCCAAACGCGCGAATCAGGTCCGGGTGCAGGCGGCGAGCCTGGCCTGGGGGCAGCGTGGTGCCCGGGTCAACAGCGTCAGTCCGGGCGTCATCAGCACCGTGATGGGACGTCGCGAGCTGGCGGGGGAGTCCGGCGTCGGGATGCGTGCGATGGTCGAGGCGTCGGGAACCGGGCGGCAGGGCACCGCGGGCGATATCGCGGCGGCCGCGGCATTCCTGCTCGGCCCCGATGCCTCCTTCATCACCGGAACCGACCTCCTGGTCGACGGCGGGGCCGTGGCCGCTGTCCGGTACGGCGGGGCGTGATTGCCGAATCTGTTGTCCGCGTGCGGGAATCCGCAACAGTGACAGCGAGGCGCCTGGTCATCGGCGGCGACCGATCGAGTGCGGCGTGGCATGCCGGAATGCTCGATACTTGCCGATGATCGGCAAGGCGGCGATATCCTGTGCGGAGACTCGACATACACACTCTGTCCGCGAGGTGAACTGGTCCGATGCCGACATCTGCTGTGACTCAACGTCTGCGAGACGATCTGCGGGAGTACGCCCGACTGGCCGATGCGTCATATGACGTATCGCGGGTGGAGCCGGTACTCGATGTGCTGGCCGATATCGCGCCCGACGCGCTGATGGCGGTGCGTACCACGACCGAGCCGGTCGGCGAGCGTGAAGTCAACGTGCGGTTCATGAATTTCACGGCCGATCCGACGGTGGCGCTGCGGGAGGCGGGCCTGCTCGAGTTCACCGGGCATCCACTCGAACAGGTGCTGGCCGCGGTGGCCGAGGCGGTGCCGGTGCAGTTCGGCGTCGACGTCGCGGTGGGGTCCGGCGTGCAGAAGGTCTGGCTCGCGCTCGGCGAAATGCTGGATTTGCAGCAGATTTCGGCCCTACCGGGGATACCCGAGGCGGTGCGGGCCAATGCCGAGCATCTCACCCGGTGGGGTGGCGGGAAATTCCTGCTGGTGGCAGTGGATTTCGTCGGCCGGACCATGAATCTGTACTCGCAGTTGCTGACTCCCGGCCAGCTGCCGCCCGAGGACATCGCCGCGATCCTGCGCGAACTCGACTTCGCTCCGGCGAGCGATGCCGAGCTGGCCGCGCTCGGTGCGCACGCCTACACGATCTACCGCACGTTCTCCTGGTCCGATCCGGGTGTGCGGCGAATCTGCTTCCCGCGCAGGTTCTCCCGGGAAACCTTTCCGGTGCATCTGGATCCGGTGCTGGAGCGTTTCGTCCGGAGCGCACCGCTGGTCGGCGACGGTGCGCACGCCTTCACCTTCTACGCCGCCTACAAACCCGACGGCCGGTACTACAAGGTGCAGGCCGATTACAACCCGCGCAGCAGTGATCTGCGGTTGCCCGGCGACGTCGCGATCCCGCCGACGCACTGAAACCTTGCCGATCTGCTTGATCTACACCATATTTCGGCCAACCTCGGGCCGAATGTTCTGGGCGGCAACCCGATGAGGACTACCGTGCGAGACCGTGTTCGACGGAGTGGATTTCGTAACCGTCGCACCGGCGAGGACGAAACGGATCACCGCACCGGTGATGCTGGTGAACGGCAGCGTGGATCGGCTGTGCGCTGCGTGGGCGTGCGCGCCTCCTCCGAATCATTGAGAGCTGTTGAAGCGCAATATTTCTCGCCGTCGTCTCGGCTGCGGTGTATGTGCTGCCGCAGTCGGGGCATGCGGTCGATCTTGCGCCCGGCACTGTCGAATATCAACGCCGGGTTGTCGATCGGGTCGATGGCATATGAGCGAATATGGTTGTCGCACAGTCTGATCAGCGCAGATTGTCAGGCCGCTCGCCTGCGGGGAGATCGGCAGGTCGCGACGCATCCGCACCCCAGCTCGCCAGCAGCCGCAGCGCCTCCTGGGATGCCGACCCGGCTTCGGCGTGATAGGTCGACAGCGACTGCTCCTCATCGCCGACGAGTGCGAACGTCTCGTAGTGCAGGGTCAGTTCGCCCACCAACGGATGTGCCAGCGTCATCGCGCCGTGCGTCTTCTTCTTGACGTCGTGTGCGGCCCACAGCCTGCGGAAGTCCGCACTCTTCAGGGACAGCTCACCGATCAGTGCGGCGAGTAGCGGGTCGCCCGCGTGCCGGCCCGCGCCCAGACGTAACTGCCCGACCACGTCGTACGCCTTGGATTCCCAGTCCGAGAACAACTTTCGCGATGCCGGATCGAGGAAGGTGATCCGTGCCCAGTTGCGGTCACGCGGTTCGCGCGCGGCCCAGTCGCCGAAGACGGCGGATGCGGTCTGATTCCAGGCCAGTACGTCGGCGCGCGGGCCCCAGACGTACGCCGGGACGCCCTCCATCGCCGTCAACAGCTCCCGGACCGCGGGGCGCACCTGGGGACGCGGCGGCTCGGGCTGACGTTGCCTTCGCCCGAGCTGTGCCAGGCGCAGCAGATGGGCGTGCTCGGCCTCGGACAGCAACAGCGCGCGGGCGATCGCGTCCAGCACCTCACGAGAGACGTTGCGCGCGTTGCCCTGTTCGAATCGCGCCCTGGACGGCCTGCTCGGGCAGATCGCGGATGCTGAGGCCGCGGGTGTGCGAATCGTCCACGGCGGCAATCGGATCGACCGTCCCGGATTCTACCTGGAACCCACGATCGTCACCGGTATCGCCGAGGACAACCCGCTCTACCAACAGGAGGCGTTCGGCCCGGTCCTGTCGTTCTACGTCGTGGACACCGAGGACGAGGCGATCCGGCTGGCCAACGCCACCAGATTCGGCCTGGGCAGTTACGTGTTCGACGCCGACGTCGACCACGCCCGGCAGGTGGCCGCGCGTCTGGAGGCCGGAATGGTCTACATCAACTCCTGCTTCGCCGACTCCCCGAGCCTGCCCTTCGGCGGCGTCGAGAACTCCGGTTTCGGCCGGGAACTCTCCGAGCTCGGCATCGCCGAATTCGTGAACCGGAAACTGGTCCGCGTCGCGCGCTGACGCGAACTCATCGGCCCCTGTTGAGGTTTCGAGTCTGCTCGCGCCTCGGCGGGGGCGCCGTTCACTGTCACCGAGCGGCGGTAGGTGAGGTGGATGAGGTTGTCACCGATCGTGCGGGCCTCGGCGAGGTGCAGGCGCGCCGGGGTCAGCGGACCGGGTTCATCTGTTCGATCCAACAGGCGGTTACCCGCGCCCATCATCAGCGGGAAAACCGCCAGGCGGAGTTCGTCGACGAGGTTCCGCTCGATCAGGGTATGTACCAGCAGCGAGCTCGCGTAGACGCGGATCTCGCCGTCGATCGTGTCGATCAGTCGTGTAATGGATTCCAGGACTTCGCCTTTCAGGATTGTCGAATTGTTCCAGCTGGGGTCGGTGAGCGTGCTGGTGACGATGTACTTGGGCAGGTTGTTCATCGCGTCGGCGAGGGGACCGGTCCGGGAGGGGTAGCGGGCGGCGAAGAACTCGTAGGCGCGGCGGCCCAGCAGTAGTGCCTGGGCGGTGCGGGCGTCGTCGAGGATCAGCCGGTTCCACGCTTCGCGGTCGCGCACGGTGAGGTCCGTGCGCCAGTCCGTTGCGGAGAAGCCCTCCGCACCGGTCGGATCCTGGACGACCCCGTCGAGGGTGATGTTCTCGAACACGACGATCTTTCCCATTTCGATGCTCCTTGTCGGCGGGCGGGCTATCACTGAGGTAGAACCCGCGGCATCGGATAACCGGTCGGTCGGCGAGCGACCAGTTCGGGCGCGATGCGGTGTCGATATTCGAAACGGCATACGACCGAGGAGGGTGACACCACCGATGGTGACTGGTGACCAGGTATCGCTGGCGCGGGCGGGGGACGCGGCGGCGTTTCGCGCGGTGACCGAGCCCTATCGCGCGGAATTGCAGGTGCACTGCTATCGGATGCTGGGATCGTTCCAGGACGCGGAGGACGCCCTGCAGGACACGATGCTGGCCGCCTGGCAGGGGATGGGCGGATTCGCCGGACGGTCCTCGATCCGCACCTGGCTCTACCGGATCGCCACCAACCGGTGCCTCAACGCGCGCCGCGCGACGAGCCGACGCCGGGCACGGGAGTGGGATGTGCCCGGCGTCGTGCCGCCCGAGCCGACCCGCCTCGGCGAGATCGTCTGGCTGCAGCCCTATCCCGACGCGCTGCTCGCGGACACGGGCGAGGCGGGACCCGAGGCGCGCTACGAACGCCGGGAGGCGATATCCCTGGCGTTCATCACCGCCGTGCAGGCGCTGCCGCCCCGCCAGGTCGCCGTCTTGCTGCTGCGTGACGTGCTGGGCTTCCATGCCGTCGAGGTGGCCGAAATGCTGGACACCACAGTCGATTCGGTGACCAGTGCGCTCAAGCGGGCCCGCGCGTCGCTGCCCCGGCCGACGGGTGATCGACCGCCCGCACCCCATTCGAGCGCCGAGGACGCGATCGTGGCGAAGTTCGTGCACGCCTGGGAGTCCGCGAACCTGGACGCGCTGATCGATCTGCTCACCGACGACGCCTTCATCGCCATGCCGCCGATACCGTTCGAGTACCAGGGTCGAGATCTCGTCGCCTGCTTCTGCGCCGAGATATTCGGCGCGGGAAGAAGATTCGACCTGGTGCCCACCCGGGCCAACGGTCAACCGGCCTTCGGCGCGTACCTGCGCGACCCGAGCGGCATCGGCCACGGCACCGGACTCTACGAACTCACCCTCTCCGGCGACCGGATCAGCGCCATGACCCGGTTCGACAACACCGTCCTACCGTGGTTCGGACTCCCGCGCTCACTACCCTGCCCCCGGCCCGCGAACTGACCTCGATGGTACCGGCCGCGTACCTGCTGCTGACCGTCCCGTCAGCTCCCCTACCGCTGTGCTGCAACGGAATCGGCATGGGATGAGTGCAGGAGCGGCTGGAGGCGGGCCCGACGCAACCGGATGGTGCGGGTCTCGCTGAGCGGTACCGAGACGGGCCGGTGGCGCTGGTAGGTGCCATTGTGTGCCTGGTACGAGTGGCAGGGACGAAAGGTCGGCACGATGAGTGGGCGAACGGATTCAGCGCGGGACCCGAATCTGGCGATAGCCGCGCTGATGGGGCCCGGGGGACCGTTCGAACTCGTCGAGGAGACGGTGCTCGGTGCGCGGATGCCGGTGATGCGACATCGGCGTCGTGCGGTGGGGGAGTTGCTGACCGAGTCGTTGCGGTGGGGTGAGCGGGACTATCTCGTGACCGCGGACCGCAGGATCTCCTTCACCGAGCACGCGGCGGCGGTCGCGGCGCTGGCGGTTGCCCTGCGCGACGACTTCGGCGTCGGGAAGGGCGACCGGGTCGCGATCTACGCGGCCAATACGCCCGAATGGGTGATCGCGTTCTGGGCCACGCAGATGCTCGGCGCGATCACCGTATGCATGAACGGCTGGTGGGTGCCGCGGGAGGTCACCTTCGGCATCGAGCACAGCCGTCCCACGGTGGTGATCGCCGACGCCAAGCGGGCCGCTGTGCTCGCCGCGGCCGATACCGGCGTCCGGGTGCTCACGATGGCCGAGGACCTGCCCGCGATCTTCGCGCGCAACGCGGGAGTTCCGTTGCCGCACACCGAGGTCGACGAGGACGACCCGGCGGCCATCGTGTACACCAGCGGTACCAGCGGACGGCCCAAGGGTGCGCTGCACTCGCAGCGGAACATCCTGGCCGTCGCCGACTACCACCGGTTCAACGACGCCGCACTCGGCGCGTTCACCGGACAGCCCTACGACCCGGATGCGCCGAGTTCATCGCGCTATCTGCTCACCTCGCCGTTGTTCCACATCGCGAGCCTGCATAATCTGGTGGTGCCGCGTCTGGTCACCGGCAGCGCGGTCGTGATGCATCAGGGCGCGTTCGACGTGGCGGCGGTGCTGCGTCTGGTCGAACGTGAGCGGGTCACGAGCTGGGGTGCGGTGCCCTCGATGGCCGCACGCCTGGTCGAATACGGCGAGTTCGACGCCTACGATCTGTCCTCGCTCACCGCCTTCGCCCTGGCCTCCGCGCCGTCCTCGATCGCCTTCAAAGAGCGTCTGCGAGAACGGGTTCCGTTCGCTCGTGCGGCGCTGGTGGACAGTTACGGCCTGACCGAATGCAGTACGGCGGTCGCGGTCGCGACTCCCGCTGAGCTCGAGCAGTTTCCGGGGACCCTGGGCCGTCCGATCATCGGCGTGAATCTGGAAATCCGTGACCCGGACGGGAATCGGGCGCCCGAGGGTGTCGAGGGCGAGGTCTGCGTGCGGAGTCCCTACGTGATGCTCGGCTACTGGGAGGATCAGGCGGCCACCGATGCGGCGATCACGCCCGAACGATGGCTTCGGACAGGCGATTTCGGCATCGTCGAGAACGGTCTGCTGCGTCTGGTCGGCCGACGTTCGGATCTGATCCTGCGCGGCGGTGAGAACGTCTATCCCACCGAGATCGAACAATGCCTGGACGAACATCCCGACGTCCTGGAATGCGTGGTGATCGGCACCCCGCACGAGGATCTCGGCGAGGAGGTCTCCGCGGTCGTGGTCGTTCAACCCGGCAGTGTGGTGACCTCGGAGGATCTGCGCGGTTACGCGGCCGAGCGGCTGTCGTATTTCAAGGTGCCCAGCCGCTGGCGTTTCACCGGGGAACCGTTGCCGCGCAACGCAACCGGCAAACTGATCCGCCGCGGCATCGAGGTCTGAGCGGTACTACGGGGCCGGAGCGACGCCGTTCGCATCGCCCGATCCGTTCCGGCGCGGATCGCGCAGGTCGACCAGCAGCAGCTCACACGCCCGGCGGATATCCGATTCCGCCTGGGTCAGCGAGATCTGCCCGTTGAGGCAGGACTGCACCACGCCGAACCACAGCTGGATCAGCAGTCGCACCGAGGTCACCTCCACCTCGGTCGGCTGCGCGATACCCGCCGCGTCCAGCAGCATCTGCCGGAACATCCGGTCCACCCGGGCCGCGTCGGGCACGAGGTCGTGATTGGCGGTGGAGGTCGACATGACCATCGCGGTGGACAGCGCGGGCCGGCGCAGCAGCCCGCGGGTGGCCCGGACCAGTACGGCGCGCATCGCGTCCTGCGGTGCGTCGTACGCGGGTTTGCGGGCGGACCTGCTGGCCAGTCGTTCGAGCTGATCGACCATGACTGCCGCGAACAGGTGTGTCTTGGAAGGGAAATACCGATACAGCGTGCCGATCGCGACACCGGCGCGTTTGGCCACCTCGTGCATCTGCACGCGGGCCAGTTCCTTCTCCGAGGCCAGTTCGGCGGCGGCGGTGAGCATGCGGACGTGGCGTGCGCGCTGCTCCTGCGAACTCGGCTCGGCGGCGTCGCGCGCTTCGGCGATTCTCGGCACTCTCATCCCTTCGGTCCTGCCACGGCGACGAATCCGGTCGTAGCGGACCGGTTCGGCGCCATTGGCCCGAGGCCCGGCTCGGCGGTCGTCGATGGCCCGGAGGACATCGCGGGACCGCCGGTTCGTCCAGGCTAGCAACGAACCGGGTGTCGGCGTCCACCACCGCGAACCCGATGTCCGATTCACTTCCGGGCCGGGGTGCCCGCTGCTAGTATTTCAAGAATTAATTTCAGTTTTGTCAAGATGCAGGTCTTCGACCAGGGCATTTGGAGGTGTCGATGACGCTCGTCGATTCGTGTGACGCACCGTCGGCGGTCACCGGGAAGCAGGATCTGCCGCCATCGATGGTGGAGCGGATGACCCTGATCCTGGATGCCATCGATGGGCCCGACTCGCGGCTGACTCTCCAGGAGGTCGCGCGGCGGACTCATCTGCCGCGCTCCACGGTGCACCGGATACTCGATCAGCTGGTTCGGCTCGGCTGGGTCGATCACCTCGATCTGGGGTACTGCCTGGGCCGGCGCGCCCGGCGGCTCGGCGGCAGCGACAACCGGCACGGCCTGATCCGCGCGGCCGCGGCGCCGCTGCTGCACGAACTGCACATGCAGACGGGATTGGTTGTGCACCTTGCGGTTCTGGAGCGCGACGAGAGCGTCTACCTGGACAAGATGGGCGGTCGCCTGGCCACGACGCTGCCCTCGCGGGTCGGCGGCCGGGTGCCCGCGCACACCACCGCCGGCGGCAAGGCGATGCTCGCGTGGATCGATCCGGAGCAGGTGGATCGGCTGTGCGGCAGGCATCTGGTCGGTAGCACCGACCGGACGATCACCGAACTGCCACTGCTGCACCAGGATCTGAACCGGATCAGGCAGCGGCACGGTATCGCCTACGAGCGGGGTGAGGCGGTCTCCGGGATCGGCTGCGTCGGCGTCGCGGTCCGTGGTCCCGACGGTCCGGTGGCCGCGGTGTCGCTGTGTGGCGATGTGCGCAGCGTCCGACTCGAACGGATCGCCCCGCTCGTGCTCACCGCGGCTCGTGCGGTGACCGATGCGCTGTATTCGGAATCTCGGTGAGCGGGACCTGCACACCGAACGCCTTGGCGCGTAGGCACTCTGGGTCCACATCGACCTCCCGCGCGAGCCGTGAGGCCGATGTCTTCGTGACCGAATCCGAACCGCGGGAGACCATTTCATGAAATCGATCCATGCCGGAGTTCTGGCTCTCGCCGTCCTTATCGCGGGAACAGCCTGCAGCACATCGAAATCCGATGACGCCGCCGGTGCAGCCGAGCTGCGCCCGGGAGAGTTGCTGACCTCCCGGACCGTCGACGGCAGTGTGGCACTGCCGAGCGCCGCGCGCACCGAACTCGTCACGTATGTCTCGCAGGACGCCGCGGGCAAGCCGGTCGTGGTCTCGGGGACCGTGGCGATTCCCCGCACGCCGCCGCCGTCGGGCGGGTATCCGGTGATCAGCTGGGCACACGGGACGACCGGCGTCGCGGACGGGTGCGCACCCTCGGCGGACTTCCCGGGCGGTCCGACGCACGACTACGTCGCGGAGATGGACACCTCCCTGAACGACTGGGTGGCCAAGGGGTACGTCGTGGCGAGCACCGACTACGAGGGACTGGGCACGCCCGGAATCCATCCGTACATCAACGGCGTCACCGAGGCCAATGCGGTCACCGATATCGTCCGGGCCGTCCGGCACGCAGATTCCTCGGTCGGCTCGACATGGTTCGCGATCGGCCACAGTCAGGGCGGGCAGGCCGCGCTGTTCACCGCCGCGCAGGGGCCGAAGCACGCGCCGGAGCTGCATCTCGCCGGTGCGGTGGCCGTCGCGCCGGGCAGCGGCTTCGATCAGGTCGTGCGGTACTTCGCCGCGGGCACCCCCGGGGCCGAGGTCGCCGAACCGTTCCTGCCGCTGATCCTGCTCGGCGCCCAGGCCGCGGACCCGGCCCTCGATCCGTCCCGCTGGGTCACCCCGGACGCGCAGCCGCTGCTGTCGGCGGGGAAGGTGGACTGCATCGATGCGCTGCGGAAGGTCACGCCGGTGCCCGCGGACCGGATATTCCGGACCGACGCCGACCTCGGGCCGCTGACCACGTATCTCGCCCAGCAGGATCCGGGCAAGCTGCACCTGTCGGTCCCCACGATGCTCGCGCAGAGCGCGGGCGACGCGGTGGTATCGAAGGCATCGACCGATCTGCTGGTGAAGACGTTGCGGGACAACGGCAATACCCTCGATTACCGCGAATATCAGGGCGCGGATCACCGCGGCACCGTCGGGGCGTCACTGCAGGATGCGGAGAGTTTCGTCGCCCGCGCTCTCCGCCACTGAGCCGTAGCCGGGCGAGGATCTCAGTCCCGCGGGGTGGCGCGGATCTTGATGACCTCCATCGTCGACCAGCACTGGACGGGTTCGGGGGCGCCCTGCTCCCGGACGTTTCCGTGCATCCAGGCGATGCCCATGGAGACCGCGGCCGCCGCGGCATTGTGCGTGGCGTCGAAGGTGAAGGTGCGTCCGCCGAATTCCAGTCTCGCGTGCACAGGTTGGCGCACATCGCCTTTCGTCTCCCAGACCACCTTGGAGCCGACCTCGCGGTTGGTGGCGACGATCGGGTCCGCACCCTGGCGGTGGAAGGTGGCGGTGGCGTAGTCGCCCGCGCCCAGCATGGCGTTGCCGGTCTCCCAGTGCCCGTCGGCGAACACCGCTCCCCAGACGAACCAATAGTGTTCCAGCTCAGCGATCTTGGAGACCTGGGCGCTCATCCCGGGCAGGCAGTACATGCGGTCGAGTCCGCCGTAGCCGCCGACGATCGGTGAGCCCTGGATACTGCCGGACACCGAGCAGCCCGAGCTGGTGTAGCCGACGTCGTCGGGCGGGCCGGGCACGTAGATGGTGGTGACGTTCATCGGTAACGGCGTCAGCACGATGTCGACGCCGTCGCGGTGTTCCTTCCACACATACCGCTCGGGGCCCAGGGACACCCGGATCGGATGTTTCGCGCGCATATCCAGATTCGCCGGGAAGAGGGTCTGCTCGCCCTCGCGCTCGATCCACAGGATCGGGCCCCAGTACAGATCGTTCTCACCCGGGAACCAGACGTTGCGCGGATCGGACCACAGCTCGGTGGAGCATTCGTGCACCGTGAAATCGTATGTGGCACTGGCGGACAACGTTCGAACCAGTTCGTAGCGCTTCCCGTCCGCGGTATCGGCCATCGCCCACAGGAACAGCAGATCGTTGTGCAGTCCGGGGAACTGCTTGTCGCGCGTGGAGTGGTCGTGCACCGAGGCGTCCGCCATCGAGACGTACGGGATCACGGTGACCTTGGACATGTCGATATCGGCCATGAGTCCTCTTTCGATGGTCGCGGGCTAGCGATGCAGGGCCTTGCGCACCGAGGCCCACAACTGGGTCAGGGCGTAGCGGGCCATCGGCTTCAGGCCACCGGATCCGATCACGGTGACCATGGCGCGCATCTGCTGTGCACGCGACATCGGCGGGGTCTCGGTCGGGGTGTTGTCCGCGGTCATCGGCGTCGGTCCTCTCCGGCGTAGCTGCGGTCGCTCCCGGATATCGTACTGCGAACACTACTGTTAATGCGACAGTATCTGGTTCGAGATTCCGAAGGGATCAGGCTGCCGGGTGTTCGGTCAGTACTGGGTGGATCCGAGATCGACCGCGATCTGTGCGCCGGTGACGAACCGCGCGTCGTCGCTGATCAGCCAGGACACCGTCGCGGCGATGTCCTCCGGCTCGGCATGTCCCTCCGGCAGGAACGGCGCATTCATCTGCGTCAGTTGCGGATTCGTCGCGAAGACGCGGCGCAGTCCGTTCACCATGTCGCCGCCGCCCATCGGCGTGTCTACCGCGCCGGGATGCACGCTGTTGACCCGGACGGAGTGTTTGCCGAATTCGGCGGCCAGGGCGCGGGCCATCCCGGTCACCGCATGCTTGCTGGCCGTGTAGTGAACCATGAACGGCTGCGGCTTGAGTCCGGCCGCGGAGCTGATCAGCACGATCGACCCGCCGCGGCCGCCGTCGATGATCTGCTGCGCACCCGCGACGACGGTATTCCACGTGCCGGTGACGTTGATGTCCATGACGTCCCGGAAGGACTCCGGGGTGATCTCGTCCCAGGTCTCGGGGACGCAGATCCCCGCATTGGCCACGATGGCATCGAGTCGCCCGAAGGTCTCCACGCCCTCCTGCACGGCCTTGCGCAGGCCGTCCAGATCCCGGGTGTCGGTCTGTGCGGTGACGATGCCCCGGCCGGTCTGTTCGACCAGGCGGGCGGTTTCGGCGAGGTCGTCCGGGGTGGCGGACTCGTACTGCACCTGTGGGAGGGGGCCGGCCAGGTCGACGGCGATGATGTCGGCTCCCTCGCTCGCCAGCCGCACCGCGTGCGCTCGTCCCTGTCCTCGTGCGGCTCCGGTGATGAAAGCCACCTTGCCGTTCAGTCGGCCGCTCACATGCCCTCCTGCAGTTCTCGGGTCGCGACCTGGATCGGACCCGCGTGGCCCGGCCCGGAACGCGCCGCCCGCGAGATTGCGGATCGGGACGATCCGGACCGGAATGTGGACGGCTATATCGTAAGCGCAACGGTAATCGTCCGGCAGGTCGTCGGGGGCTGCGCGAGCTCGAGCGTCGGGCTCTGATCTTGCTCGACGGGACGGTGGTGGTGCATTCCCCGGGAGTCGGATCCTCGACTGCGTGCTCGGCGAAGAAAGTGGCTAGAGGGCGCCCTTCGCCGGGTCGCCCGCGGGGAGGGCTTCGAGGATCTGGATGTCCGGCGGCCCGGTCACCAGACCTTTGAGTCCTTCGTTCAAGGCTTTGATGCTCGGTGCGCCGCCGTGGACGCCCAGGGCTGCCATGTCCCGCCACTTCTCGACGAACACGAAACGGTCCTTGCCCTTGTGCAGGGCGTACACCTCACAG
Organism: Nocardia jiangxiensis NBRC 101359; assembly: GCF_000308615.1. Lineage (GTDB taxonomy): Bacteria > Actinomycetota > Actinomycetes > Mycobacteriales > Mycobacteriaceae > Nocardia > Nocardia jiangxiensis. The sequence goes on along the minus strand of NZ_BAGB01000054.1, from coordinate 261,019 downwards.
CCGTCCTCGTTGTGGACTTCCGGGATGAGGCGGGTGAGGACCTCCGCGACCTCGTCGACTTTGTCGGGCTTCGGAGTAATGGTGGCAACGATCACAGGCATGAGGCGAGGCTACCAGCCGGTCACAGCGGCCCAATCCCGAACCTTCGGCCCCGGAGTTCGGCCACCGCGCTGTATGACGATGTCCGACAGGCATTTTGGGTAGTCGACCAACCCTCGTTCAGCGGGAATGGTGCGGCCCGGCCACCGCGCACCGGGAGGGCCGGAACCTGTCCCCGATGCGCGGCTTGATCGCCGACAGCTCTAATCGTTTGCGATCAGCTCGACGGTCGGCTTCACTTCAGATGCCGCGCGAAGAACCGGTCCCCGGCGTCCCCTTCGAACTGCGGGACGCCGGTGTGCCCGCCCATATTGGCGTGCAGCGTCTTCTCCGCGGAGCCGAAGGCGTCGAACAGGTCCAGGGCCAGTTGCCGGTCGTTGCCTTCGTCGTCCCACTGCAGCAGGACCAGCAGCGGAATGCTGACCTGCCGGGCCTCCTCGAACATGGTGCGGGGCACGAAACTTCCGGCGAACAGGACCGCGGCCGAGATGCGCGGCTCGACCACCGCCAGCCGGAGGGCGATCGAGATCACCCCTCCCGCGAACCCGACCGGGCCGCCGATCTCGGGCAGCTCGAGCAGGGCGTCCAGGGTGGCCCGCCATTCCGGGACCGCCTGGTCCACCAGCGGGAGGATGAGCCGCTCGACGATCTCGTCGTCGACCGGCTCACCGGTCGCCAGCGCCCCGCGCAGGTCAGCGCGGGCCTGCTCGGCGGCAGCTGAGCGAGGCCGTTCCCCGCTCTCGGGCAACTCGATGGTGGCCGCGGCGAAGCCCTGCGCGGCGGCGCGCTGTGCCCGAGCCACCAGCCGGGGGTACATCTTGTGCAGTCCGCCGGGGTGGCCCAGCAGGATCAACGGTGTCGGTGCGGATGCGGATCCGGGCGTCCACAGGATGCCGGGGATCTCGCCGAGGGTGAATTCGCGTTCCAGGACCCCGTCGTCGAGGCGCTGTTCGGAAGTGAATTGCATGGTCGTGCCTTTCGGGAGTGCTCACGAGCGGCGCTCCCGGACGACCTATCGCCCGACCGTGACCTCGGAGGGGAGCACCCATGTCGATACTGCGTTCACGGGTACCACCTCCTCGTTCTCTCGCACGGTCCCCGGAAAGGTAGCAGTGGCCGCCGGGCTTCGCCAACAGGTTTTCGCGGAGGCCCCGGCCGCTGTCGTGAACATCTGCTCAGCTTTTCGACTGTTCGCTCGTCGCGTCCTGCGGGAGGATCCGAATGCCATCGGCCGGTCGCCGCCTCGACCCACGTCGCAAGCCCCCCCAGGTGCGCGCCGAGCTCACCCGCGAACGCATCCTCGACGCCGCTGCGCACATTTTCGTCGAGCACGGCTACGACGCGGGCACCACGAACCGCATCGTCGAACACGCCGAGATCTCCATCGGCGAGCACTGGTCCGCGACGCCATCGACAACCACCGCGACGACCCGCAGCTGCTACGGATCATGATCGAGCAGGCGCCGATGTCGCAGGATCTGCGCGATACGATCGCCCGGCACGGGAAGCTGCGCGTCGGTCAGGTGCGTGAGCTGCTCGCCCGGCACCCGGATGTCGGCGTGCGCGACCTCGACACTGCCGCGGAGCTGATCGTGTTGACGGTGGAGATCAACACGCACAAGTTCATGGCCGATCCACGCACCACCACGATCGAGCCGGTGGAGAACGAGTTGGTGGACATGGTGACTCGGTACCTGCGCGGATCTCGATGGACGCGCGGTCAGGCCACGCGGATCGAGACCTCGGTGCCACCCTTGTACGGCACCCGAACCGACACGAAGCCATTGGCCGGATCCCGCACCCACGACACGTAGTCGGCGTAGCCGCCGCGCATCACCCCGACGTTGTCGGTGATCACCACCGCGCCCGTGCGCAGGTGCGGTGCGACGAGGCGCAACACGTCCAGGACCGCGTCCGGGAAGCCGTCGTTGAGCATCAGATCGACAGGTCCGTCGAGGTCGCGCAAGGTTTCCAGGGCGCGCCGGTGCGGATGTCGACCTGATCCGCCGAACCTGCCAGCGCCGCAGCTGTGCGATCGCTCGAAAGCGTTGGCCCGGTGTGGAAATCGTGTGTGGTTCGTTGCCGCTGCCGCTGGATGAGTACATCGAAAGCATCGGCGATGTCGATCGTGTCATCAACATGCTCGTTGGAGACACCCACCGAACTTGGGTCTATCCGGCCAAAGGATGGGCGGTCGAGCGGGATGTGCCGGCCGATGTCGAGGCCGCCTACTCCAGGCTCGTGGAGGCAGGGTTCGTCAGTCGCCTTCTGCCGCAGTGACACTGGATCCTCATTGTGGGAGTTGGCTGCACGCGGAGCGCGACGTTCGTCGTGATCCTGGTGCTCGTGGTTCTGCTGTTCGCGGGGGTTCTCGGCATGGGATGTGCGTCGCGGTACGTCCCGGGTGCGACGTTGTGCGAATCCTGGTGCGGTACTGGCGATCCGCTACCTCTCGGATGCACTCCAGGTCGCCGCCGCCGACGGGATCGTCGCTTACTGGTACGACCGTATCGAGTGGGTTCGGTTCCGGGCGTATACCGTTGCCCTGTACGGGCAATTTCGGTTACGGGTGCTGCCGCGCGAGCGGGGCCTTGTCATTCCTGGAATCCACTGCGGGAGTGCAGGTTCTGGATTCTCTGCGATTCAGAGATGCTCCGCCGCCAGGACGATGTCGAAGTGGACTCGGCTCCAGGTGTTGTCGCCGAGATCGCGGCCATCGGGGGTGGGAGTTCCGGCGGGCTGGCGGTCGAATCGCTCGATCAGTGAATCCTTGACGCCGAATACGCAGTCGCCCAACGCGAGTTGCGGATCGTCGGCGTCGAAGATGTGGGTCACGAGGGTGCGGTGGCCGGGCGCGGTGACCATGAAGTGCAGATGGGCCGCGCGGACGGGCGAGCGTCCGGTCGCCTCGAGCAGATCCCCGACCGGACCGTCGTGCGGGATGGGGTACGGGGTGGGAGTCAGGCCCCAGAAGCGGTACGCGCCTTCGGAATCGGTGAACATGTGGCCGCGCCCGTCCAGATGTTCGCCCGGGTACTGCACGTCGTAGAAGCCCTCGGCGTCGGCCTGCCACACCTCGATCCGCGCCCCGGCGACCGGTGTGCCGTCGGTTCCGCTGACCGTCCCGCTCACCCAGCACGGCTCGCCCGCCGCCGCGTGCGCGATGCGGCCGCCCAGCGCGATGTGCGGTGAACCCTCGACGAAGAACGGTCCGAACACGGTCGCCTCGGTCGCCGCCCCCTGCGCCGGATTGGCCACCGCGATGGTCTGCATGGACGTACCCAGCACATCGGACAGCAGAATGAACTCCTGCCGCCGATCATCGGTGATATGCCCGGCGCGAGTGAGGAATTCGATACCGGCCTGCCACTCCTGCTCGCTCAACCGCACCTCCCGGATGAACGCGTGCAGATGCCGCGTCAACGCCTGCATCACCACTCGCAACCGCGGATCCGGCGTTCCTTCGAACGAGTCCACCACCCGCTCGATCAACTCCCGCTCCCGCCGCTCCTGCTCCGCGGAGATGGTCGGCTCCTCCGCCGCGTCATTCCCCTGTGACCCATCCCAGGACACCATGGCGAGCACCTTTCTGCACTGATGATTCGGGACGTCGGCACCCATCCTGCGGCGCGTCGCACAGCGCGCTCGGAGCCGATGGTAACGCTCGACCACCAGACCATTGCCGGACATTCATGGATAAATTGCCGGACATTCACGGATAAACGGCCACGTCCTTCCTGCGAGCCGCCCGTTTCTTCGCATCCGTGCCGAAAAGTCCGTTCAGCGAAGAAGCTAGCCGGTAGGCTGCTGAAGCCCTGCCTCCCAGTACGGACATGAGGCAACACTGTTAGCCATCGGCCGACAGCGGAACCTCTGCCGCGTTTCACGGTTCATTCTCTGGAGTTACCCCTTTGACCACATCACATTCGGATCTGTTCGGAGTCCCCGCCGCCGCGACCGGTTGCCCGGTCGCGCACACCGGCTCCCCGGTCGACCCCGAAGGCCCCCGAATCTTGCTGGACACACCGGAATTCGTCGCCGACCCGCACCGCGCCTATCAGGAGATGCGCGATCGGCACGGGTCGCTGGTGCCGATCGAGCTGTCACCGGGTGTACCTGCGACGCTGGTCATCGGCTATCACACCGCGCTGCGAATCCTCAACGATCCCGACCACTTCCCGGCCGACCCACGGGCATGGCAGGTGACCGTTCCCGAAGATTGCCCGGTGCGCCCGATCATGCAGTGGTATCCGAATGTCATACGCAACACCGGCGATGTGCACCAGCGTTACCGGCAGGCGTTCACGGCGGGCTTCAATGGGGTCGACCTGCACAGATTGCATGCGACGGTAGAGCGGATCGCCATCCCGCTGATCAACGAATTCTGTGAATCCGGGTCGGCGGATCTGGTGTCCCAGTACGCATTTCCGCTCGTCTTCGAGGTGCTCAATCAGATGGTCGGGTGTTCGGCGGAGCTGGGTGCGCGCGTGGCCAGCGGGATGGCGGCACTGTTCGACACCGTGAACGCCGCCTGGGGTTTGGAACATCTGAGCCGGGCGCTGATGGAGTTGGTCCAGCTGCGGCGCGCGGTACCCGGCGACGATTTCACCTCCCGGATCGCGCACCACGCGGCCCGGCTCACCGACGAGGAGATGCTCTACAACCTGATCGTCTTCTACGGCGGGGGTATCGAACCGCAGCAGAATCTGATCTCCAACACTCTGCTGCTGATGATCACCGACAGTCGTTTCGGTGGTGACATGCTCGGCGGCAGCCTGTCCACCCGCGACGCGCTGGACGAGGTGTTGTTCAAGGATCCGCCGATGGCCAACTTCTCCATAACCTATCCGCGCCAGCCGATTCTGATCGAGAACACCTGGCTGCCCGCCCATCAGCCGGTGGTGGTCAGCCTGGCGGCCTGTAACAACGATCCGCTGATCGCCGGCGGTGACCGCACCGGTAACCGGTCGCATCTGGCCTGGGGTGCGGGCCCGCATGCGTGCCCGGCCCGCACCGTCGCCTATCTGGTGGTGCAGGACGCCATCGATCAGCTGCTCGACACTCTGCCCGAGATCACCCTGGCGGTCGATCCGAGCGAGATCAGCTGGCGCCCGGGACCTTTCCACCGCGCGATGGCGGCACTGCCGGTCACCTTCCCGCCGTCACCCCGACTGAATCTGGGGTGACGACGCCGACCATGTCACCAAGTCCCAGTTGAGGTTTGCCGCACCTCGGGCCGGAGAGGCCGAAAGTCCTCTATCCGAGGGACGAAGACCATCAGGTGCGCGTCGCACCCTCTCGCACCAGTAAACGATGGGCATACTCGACTGCGGCGGTCGTGCCAGCACAGTGTGAAACACGTTCCACCGTTAGATCTTTCAGCTTCGCCAGGGCTGGTTTCCGGCTTCGGGCCGGGGCGCGCCTCCCGGTTCGAGGCGCTCGAACAGTGGGGTTCTGGTTGTGGCTTACGCATTGTGTGAACTGCGCGACGTCATCGATTCGGTGACCGTCTCCGCGGCGGGTTCGTCGACGCTGCCGGTGTCTGTCGAGTCGGGGGCCGCGGAGGCGTCGGAGGTAGCCGGCGTTGTGCCGGAACAGGTTCGGCGAGTCGAGGGCGAGGTGCGGTTGGTGCCGGGGTCGGCCGGGGAGGTGTCGGAGGTATTCGGCGTTGCGCACGAACAGGTTCGACGGTTCGACAGCGCGGCGCAGCCACAACCGTTCCCGATCGGCGACGAGTTGGACGCCCTCGTCGGCGCCGCGACGCAGGGGGATCGGTCGGCTCTCGTCCGGGTGCTGGAGATCGTCCGGCCGCCGGTGGTGCGTTATTGCCGGGCGCGGATCGGCTACGCGGAGCAGCGGCAGGTGTCCGCGGACGACGTCGCGCAGGAGGTCTGCCTGGCCGTGATGACGGCTCTGCCGCGTTACCAGGATCTGGGGCGGCCGTTCATGGCCTTCGTCTACGGGATCGCCGCGCACAAGGTGGCCGATGCGCGCCGAAACATCGCCCGGGACAAGTCGTATGCGACCGATGACGTCCCCGAGGTCGTCTGCACCGATTACGGACCGGAACAGCGTGCCATCGAATCCGAGGACACGCGGCGAGTGCACGCTCTGCTGGCGACGCTTCCGGAGCGCACTCGCGAGATTCTGGTGCTGCGTCTGGTGGTCGGTCTGTCCGCGGAGGAGACCGCGACGACGGTGGGCAGTACCCCGGGGGCGGTGCGGGTGGCACAGCATCGGGCGCTGACCAAGCTCAGGGCGCTCGTGCGGGCCGAGGATATGGCCAGCTGAGCGGCTGGTGAGCTGCCGGGTTCGCTAGGGCAGCACGGCGATCGAGCCGAGTACCGCGGGCAGGATCAGTAGCACGCCGAGGGCGATATTGGTGCGCAGATGCAGGGCCACGAAGGCGGCGAACTCCCGCAGGAAGGCCGTGAGGACGAAGTAGCGTGCGGTCCGGCCGCCGATCACCCGGGCGCGCAGACCGAGACGACGACTCAGCATCGCGGCCCGCAACACGTGGAAATCGCTGGTGACGACGACCATTCGGCGCCCCTCGCGCAGGAGGCCGCGTTCGCGCGCCGCCGCTGCCGAGTAGCGCAGATTCTGCTCGGTCGTCCGTGATTCGCGCTCGCGGACGATCCGGCTCTCCGCAAGCCCCTGCTCCACAAGGTAATCGGCCATCGCATCGGCCTCGCAAACGCTCTCGTCAGGGCCGCGCCCACCGGAGGTGATCACGATCGGATCCGCGCCCGCCGCGACCGCTGACCGGTAGGCCCGAACCGCACGGTCCAACCGCGAGGCCAGCAGGGGCGTCACGCGGGCGCCGTCCAACCCGCAGCCGAGGACGACGAGAACCTCTCCGCCGACCGCCCGCGACCGCCGCGCATACAGCACCGCGTAACCGGTGTACCCCACCAGTTGCACGACGAGAAATGCGCCCAGCACCACGATCACCCCGGCCACGGTGGACAACCACCCCGCATCGGGATCGACCATGTCCCGCACCGCCATCGACAGCACCAGCAGACCCAGTCCGACCACCCCGACCAGCGCGGTCGCCACCCGCATCCCTTCCCGGCGTACCACCACGACCCCGTTCGCCAGCAGCCCGATCCCCGCGACCAGCAGGAACACTCGCGACAACACCAGGAACAGCCCGAACCCCAGCAGATCGGCCACTCCGTGATCCACCTCGCCGAGCGAGGACAGCACACAGGGAACCAGCGCCGCTACACCGACGAGAAAGACGAATCCCCGCGTGGAGACCGGGATTTCAACGGCCCGATCGTTCTCGCGGGCAGTCGAAGTCGTTGGATCCGATGTCGTCGACGCAGTGCGGCGGTCGGCTGATCTCTTTGCGCTGCCGGTAGTTTCGCGTGTGGTCGGCAAGCTGTCGGGGTGGGGGTGCTCGCCCGATCGGGAGTGCTCACCGGAGGTGCTCCGTGGTAACCCGGCGCGGGACGCCGTGAGGACTCGACTCATCCGCACACCTCCACACCGAGCGGTACACCCGGTCGGTCCGGGTGCCGATGAGTCCACTCTCATCGGCCGACCTGGACGTGGGACATGTGCGGGCTGGGAGCCCGCTGCGAACTCGCCGAGGGGGATCAGGTCACGCGGTAGGCGACGTAGCGCACGCGGTGCGCCTCGCGCACATAGGAGGCGACGAACAGCGATCGCTCGAATTCGGGGCGGGTGGCGGATTCGATGGTGATCGCGGCCCGGAAATAGTAATCAGCGGGATCGACCGGCTCACCGCGCAACAGTGCGTCCAGGACCTCCGGCGGGCCACTGCGGACGCCGACGGCGTGCAGGTACAACAGGTCGCCGTCGGCGGCCCGTGCGGAGTAGCGGCCGTCGATCTCGATCGCGCCGTCGGGGCGCACGAGTTGCCAGTCCGCGCCGCCGGGCAGGATCGTGCCCTCGAACGCGCCGCGGATCGTCCCGCCGACGACCGGAACGACTCGCCGATGCCCGGCCCGCGTCTGCCCGTGATCCTCGAGCGGACCCAGCTCGGCCTCGACCTCGAACGCCCACTCGAGGGCGGGAACCGGTGGGACCGTCATCGCGTCCACACCGGCAGCGAGATTCCCGACGCGGTCGGGCCGGAATGGGAGATCTCCTGGTGCGCAACGACTGTCGTGGTGGCGTCGAAGGCGGGTTCCCCGGTCCCGGGATTGCGGGCGTAGCGCGGGTGCGCGCCGGAACTCACCTGGATCCCGACGCGATGTCCGGCCGCGAAGCTGTGGAACGTATGCCACAGATGCACCGGAACATCGCGGAATCCGTCGGCGTCCGGTGCGGGATCGGTGGCGGCGGTGCCGACCGAGCCGATCCGGCGGATGCCGTCGCAGACGGTGATCGCCCGCCCGTCGGGGTGCACATCGGTGATGCGCACGAATACGTCGTAACTCCTTGCGCTCGAACGGATCCGGATGTTCGCGACCGGCTCCCCGGCGAGTTCCAGCGCGGTCGTGAGCGGTTCGGAGCGGAAGGTCACGACATCCGCGCGACGCTCGTGTTCGGCGTTGTCCGCGGGCCGGTTGTCCGGTGCGAGGCTCGGGCCGCCCACCGCCGGAGTCGGGTGTTGCGGATCGTAGGTGTAGCGGGTCGCGCCGCCCGCTGCGGCCTCGGTGGACAGTCCGCCGCCCGCGTGCAGCAGCCAGTTCTGCGCGGCGACGCCTTCGGGCGGCCACACCTCGAACTCGTGCCAGGTCTGCGCGCCGGTCTCGAACATCCGCACCGGAGCGCGCCCGGACTCCTCGCCGGTGAACATCTCGCGCAGGAATTCGATCGTATCCCGGTGTGCCGGACCGGCTTTGCCGCGCGACATGTGTCCCCACGGACCGACCGTCAGGCGCGGCGGATTACCCGCCTCGACCAACTGCCGGTAGTTGCGCAGCTGCCACGGCAGGAAGATGTCGTACCACCCCGTCACCATCAGCACCGGCGCGGTCACATCGGGCACCGAGGCGGTGTGTGACTGGGACGTCCAGTACTCGTCGGTGAGCCGCTCGTGCCGGACCCAGTCCTGATACCAGTGGATCGGATGTCCCACGGCTGCGCTGTCGCCTCGGCTCAGCGGCAGTACGTCGAATGCCTTGTCCAGCTTGCGATCCGGCAGGACGATGCCCAGCAGTGCCAGTCCGCCGCGGTCCATCAGATCCATCATGCGGCTCCAGCCCAGGGCATTGCGCAGGGAGAAAGCGCCGTTGTCCCAGGTGATTTCACCGAAATCCGGCATGGTGATCTGCAGGACCAGGGCCTCGGGGGCGTTGTCCGGATCCTCGCGCTGCATCCGGCCCGCGACGGCCCACTGCGTGTAACCCATGTAGCTCTCGCCGAACGTCGCGAGATGTCCGGTGAACCACGGCTGCTTGCGCACCCAGCGGTGCGTGGCCGTACCGTCGCGCTGCTCGTCGTGCTGCGGGGTGAACCGGCCCTGGGAACCCCAAGTGCCACGGCAACTCTGGAAGAAGACGGTGAATCCGTCGTAGGCCAGCGCGCGCGCCGCGCCGCCCATGACGCCGCGTCGCCCGTACGGCCCGCGGATCACGATCGTCGGCAGCGACGTGTCCGCATCGGTGGGCCGATACAGATCGCCGAGCAGTTCGACGCCATCGGGCATCGGCACCCGCAGATCCCGGATGGTGTCGATCTCGTGTGCGCCGAGTTCGACGCCTCCTCGTGCAAGCGCGTCCACCGCGCGGATGAGCCGTTGCCGCAGCGTGGTCATACTGTGTCTCCTTCACGGCAGGTGAGGGGTTGCCGCCTACGCGCCCTGCTCGCACCGCGTGACCGACCGCTCATTTGCCACCTTCTCGAAGGCCCGAGGGCTGGGACCAGAACTTCCGGCCCTGTCGTCGCGCCCCGAACACGCCATGAAGGTTATCGTCCGAATCTGGATGCGGGTGGTGCGAGAAACGACGGAAGGTGTGTCATGGAGATTGGTGTCGGTCTTGATCGAGGCCTGGGATTGTCCTGGGATCAGTATCGTGAGCTGGGCAGACATGCTGCCCGACAGGGGTATCGGAGTGTCTGGACCAACGCCTCGATCGGTCGCGAGGCGACACATATCTGCGCGCAGTGGTCGGCCGCGACCGCGGATCTGGTGCCCGGCGGCATCGGCACCGGCATCTCGGTCGTGCCGATCGGTTACTGGTCGGTGCCCGCGCTGGCGTCGTGCGCGGCGACGGTCGGCGAGATCAGCGGCGGCAGATTCGTGCTCGGGATCGGCTCCGGCGCGCTGCACTCGCCGGAATTCCGGCGGTCGCTGGGGCTGGCCGATGATCTGCGGCCACTGGGCACGATGCGTGAATGGCTCGTGACGTTGCGCGCGCTGCTGGCCGGTGAGACGGTCGAGCACGAGGGCCGGGCGGTGCAGTTGCACGGTGTCGCGCTCGGCTCGACGCCGCCGAAAGTGCCTGTGGCGCTGGGCGCTCTGGGGCCCAAGATGCTCGCCCTGGCCGGGGAGGCCGCCGACGCCGCGGCGTTGAACTGGTGCACCGCCGACCAGGTCGCCGCCAATCGGGAGATCGTCGCGCAAGGTGCCCGGGCGGCCGGTCGCGATCCGGGCGAGGTGTCCATGATCGAGTACATCCGCATCTGCGTGGACGAGGACGAGGATCTGGCCCGCCGGGGTCTGGTGCGGGCCCTGATCGGATACGCGCTGGCCGCGCCCGGGGCGAACAAATCTCTCGGCTATCGCGGTCACTTCGGCCGGATGGGCTTCGACGAGGCGCTGACCGAGTTGGAGGAACGTCGCGATCGCGGGTCCTCGCTGGACGAGCTGATCGAGGCGTTCCCGGTGGAGCTCGCCCGGCAGGTGGGGTATTTCGGGCCGGCCTCGGGGGCAGCGGCCGGATTCGGCCGTCTGGCAAGGGGTTTGGACACCGCGATCGTCCGGGTGGTGGCTGCTCGGCCGGGCGAGGAATCCATCACCGCCGTCATGGACGCGTGCCGTCCGTCGGAGATCCCCGCGGGGTGAGATTACAGTTCTCATATTTGAGAATACCGATGCTGAATTAGGTAACGGGTCTCTAGACTGGGCTCGTGGTTGAGAATGCGCGGTATCGGGTCGTCCAGTGGACGACCGGCAATGTCGGTAAGGCTTCGGTCCGGGCGATCGCCGCGAATCCGACGCTGGAACTGGTCGGCTGCTACGCGTGGTCGCCGGACAAGGCCGGACGCGACGTCGGTGAGCTGTGCGGGATCGACCCGCTCGGCGTTACCGCGACCAACGACGTCGACGCCCTGCTGGCGCTGAAACCGGACTGCGTGATCTACAACCCGATGTGGATCGACGTGGACGAACTGGTCCGCATCCTGTCCGCCGGGGTGAACGTCGTCGCGACCGCGTCGTTCATCACCGGCCACAATCAGGGCGGGGGCCGGGACCGGATCATCGAGGCGTGCCGCAGCGGCGGTGCGACGATGTTCGGTTCCGGCATCAGCCCCGGTTTCGTGAATCTGCTGGCGATCGTCTCGGCGGGCATCTGCGATCGCGTGGACAAGGTGACCGTCAGCGAGGCCGCCGACACCACCTTCTACGATTCGCCCGCCACCGAGCGTCCGGTCGGATTCGGCCAGCCGATCGACAATCCGGATCTGCCCGCGATGACCGCGCAGGGCACCGGCGTCTTCGGCGAGGCGGTGCGGATGATCGCCGACGCGCTCGGCGTGGAACTCGACGAAGTGCGCTGCGACCCCGAATATGCCCGAACCACAACCGATCTCGTGATGGACTCCTGGACCATCCCGGCCGGGTGCGTCGCCGGTGTGTTCGCCAGCTGGAAGGGCATCGTCGGCGGTCGGACGCTGATCGATGTGAACGTCCGGTGGCGCAAAGGTCAGACGCTGGAACCGAATTGGACCATCGACGACATGGGCTGGGTACTCCAGGTGGACGGACGCCCGACGGTGAAGAACGTCGTCACCTTTCTGCCGCCGCCCGATTTCCAGGGCGAGACGCTGGCCGATTTCATGGAATTGGGCCACATCATGACCGCCATGCCGGTGATCAACGCGGTGCCCGCGGTCGTGGCCGCCGATTCGGGCATCGCCACCTACAACGATCTGCCGCTGATCCGGGCACACGGCGTCGTGCCCGCGTGATCGGTTCCGCGGCAGGGGAATTCGATATGTCTCGTCGCCGCTGTCCACGTCGAGCACCCCGGTCAGCTCACTGACCGAGGCGATGAGGTCCTGAATGTCGCCGCGCGCACCGAGACCGACGGTGACCTCGATCGATGTGGTCTCGGCGGGTTCCTCGCGACGGCTGGTCAATCGGGCAGTAGCGGGACCGAGAGTCCTTCGCCCCGGTGTAGCAGGGCGGCGCGGGTGACCGTGCCCGCGCCGAAGCGGTCGCGGAGCTGGTCGAGGGTAGTGTCCAGGGTGGAGTCGGGGCGGGGTTCGAAGGGGAGGGTGAGTTGCATGGTGTGGGCGTCGTCGAGGTTGGTCAGGGACAGGCCGATCAGGGTGAGGCCGCGTTCGCGGATCATCGGCATGGCCGCGGTGAGCAGGGTGTGCGCGGCCTGATCGATGACGCGGCCGTGGTCGGTGGCCGCGGGCAGGGAATGGGAGCGGGTGGCTCGGGTGAAATCGTCGAACCGTAAGCGCAGCACCACTGTTCGGCACACTCGATCGGCGGCGCGCAGGCGGTGGCCGAGACGGTCGGCGAGGCCGGACAGGTAGGCCTCGATCTCCTCGGGGGTGCGGGTGCGTCGGCCCAGGGCTCGTTGTGCGCCGATGGAGCGGCGTCGGCGGCCGGTGTCGACGCGACGGGGATCGCGGGCCCACGACAGCGCGTACAGGTGGCGGCCCGCCGCGGGACCGAGCAGCCCGGACAGGCCCTTCTCGCCGAGTTCGGCGAGCTGGCCGATCCGGGTGATCCCGTGCTCGTGCAGCGTGCGGGCGGTGACTTCGCCTACGCCCCAGAGTCTTTCGACCGGCAGCGGATGCAGGAAGTCCAGCTCGCCACCGGGCGGCACCTCCAGCAGCCCATCCGGTTTGGAGACCGCGCTGGCGACCTTGGCGAGGAATTTGGTGCCCGCCACGCCCACCGAGATCGGCAGACCGACCTCCGTGCGCACCCGCTCGCGCAGGGTGCGGGCGATCTCGACCGGACTCCCGGCGATCCGCAGCAACCCGCCGACGTCCAGGAACGCCTCATCGATCGAGATGCCCTCCACCTCGGGCGTGGTGTCCCGGAAGATCTCGAACACCGCCCGGCTCGCCCGCGCGTACGCGGACATCCGCGGCGGCACCACGATCGCATGTGGACACAGCCGCAACGCCTGCCGCCCGTTCATCGGCGTGCGAATCCCGTGCGCCTTCGCCTCGTAACTGGCCGCCAGCACCACCCCGCCACCCACGATCACGGGCTTGCCGCGCAGCCGCGGATCATCCCGCTGCTCGACCGAGGCATAGAACGAATCCAGGTCCGCATGCAGGATCGACGCCCGCGCAGCAGCACCCCGCGACGAGGCCGCCGAACCGTCCGAACCACCTGACCGTGACACGAACATATGTTCGCATAGGGGTGTGACAACAATGCCGGACTGCTCGGCGGGTACCGCAGTGATTCGGGGCTGCGGGGGCCGATGTTAAGAATATTGGCCATGAGCGAAAACGTGTATTTCGAGATTTCGGCCGATGGCGAGAAGCTCGGCCGGATCGTGTTCCGGCTGTTCGACGATGTCGTGCCCAAGACCGCGCGCAACTTCCGTGAGCTGGCCACGGGCCAGAACGGATTCGGCTACAAGGGTGCGCCCTTCCACCGCGTGATCCCCGAGTTCATGCTGCAGGGCGGTGACTTCACCAACGGCAACGGCACCGGTGGCAAGAGCATCTACGGCGAGAAGTTCGCCGACGAGAACTTCCAGATCAAGCACGACAAGCCGTTCCTGCTGAGCATGGCGAACGCCGGACCGGGCAGCAACGGTTCCCAGTTCTTCATCACCACGGTCGTCACGCCGTGGCTGGACGGCAAGCACGTCGTCTTCGGCGAGGTCGTCGAGGGCTCGGACGTCGTCAAGGCGGTCGAGGCCCTGGGCAGCCGCTCGGGCAGCACGGCCAAGAAGATCGTCATCGACGACAGCGGCGTCCTCGCCTGACCGACCCGCATGCGGCGAGCGGCTCGGCGTGGCGTTCACGTCGAGCCGCAACCGGCCGTGCGGCCGGAGTCGCCGCTCTCACCGATTCACGGTGCGCCGCAGCCGATATCGATGCGGCTGCTCAGGCGTAGCTGGTCGCGCAGCATCGCGTCGATGCCGAGGGGATCGCGACCGATCAGGTTCTGCAAGGTCGGATCGACAGTCGCGAATTCGCCTGCGCGGGCGGCGGTGAACATGCCGAGGAACAGGTCCGGTAGTTCGGCCGGGACGCCGACGTTCGTCAGCTGGCCGCGGAATTCGTTGTCGGACATGGTGATCCGTTCGATATCGCGGCCCAGGAGAGTGCCGGCGCGGGCGGCCAGATCCTCGAAGGTCAGGGTGTGCGCGGCGGTCAGGGGTGGGGTGGGGCCGTCGAAGGAGCCTTCCCCGGCGAGAATGGCGGCGGCGGCTTCGGCCAGGTCGTCGTGTGCGGTCCAGGCGACCGGGCCGTCCGCGGGGACTGTGATTCGGCCGGATTCCGTTGCGTGCTCGAAGAATCGCAGCGCGCTGGATATGTAGAAGCCGTTGCGCAGGGCGGTGTACGGCACGCCGCAGGTGCGCAGGATCTCCTCGGTGGCCGCGTGGTTGCGGCAGGGCTCGAAATGGGAGTGCGGATTCGCGCCCGCGTGGCTGGTGTACAGGATGCGCTGCGCGCCCGCGGCGACCGCGCCCTCGATCGCGGCGCGATGCTGCCGCACCGCGTCCTCGCCCAGTTTGTCGACCGAGACGACGAGCACCCGGGTTGCGCCCTCGAAGGCATGCGCGAGGCTCGCTGGATCGGCGAAATCGGCTGGGCGGACCCGGATTCCGCGTTCGGCGAACGCTCGTGCCCGGCCCGGATCGCGGGCGGTGACCCCGATCCGCTCGGCGGGCACTCGCGTGAGCAGCCGCTCGACGATTCGGCGGCCGAGTTGTCCGGTGGCTCCGGTCACGATGATCATCATGCGCTCCTGTGCTTCCGGTGATATCAGAATCAGAGTATCACTGATATTAACGATGGAATCGGCAAGACGCTATCGTTGATACATGCCCTCACGTCCAGCCGCCGGGCACATCCCGGCCGAACCTCGTACCGGAACCGCCGGTCAGGAGCAGTCCCGGCAGCGGGTCATCGAGGCCGCGATCGATCTGCTCGAGCGTGAGGGCCGAGACGCGGTCACCACCCGGGCGGTCGCGGTGGCCGCGGGCATGCAGCCCCCGGCCATCTATCGCCTCTTCGGCGACAAGGACGGACTGCTCGACGCGGTGGCCGAACACGGCTTCGCCACCTTCCTCGCGGCCAAACACGTGGATCCTGACCCCGCCGACCCGATCGCGGATCTGCGGGACGGGTGGGATCTGGCGGTCGAATTCGGCCTGGCCAATCCGGCCCTCTACACGCTGATGTACAGCGAGCCGCAGCGCAGCGACTCGCCTGCCCTCCGGGCCGGAATGGAAATTCTGCGGGGTCGCGTCGGTCGTCTGGCCGTGGGTGGATGGCTGCGCGTCAACGAGGAACTCGCGGTCATGGTCATCCATTCCTCGGCGCTCGGGGCGGTGCTCACCTGGCTGTCCCTGTCCCCGGATCGACGCGATCCGGCGCTGCTGCGTGTGCTGCGCGAGTCGATGGTCACCGCCGTGACGAATCAGCAACCGGCAGTTCAGGATTCGTCACTGTCCGGGACGGCTCGCGCCCTGCGCGCCACACTCCCCGAACACACCTCGCTGAGCGCTGCCGAGCAGCACCTGCTGACCGAATGGCTGGACCGCCTGAGTTCCGACGAATGACGGGAGTCGTGCATCGCGGGGCATATGCGGATCGAGATCGAGCGACTAGCGTCGCGGTCTGATGATCGACCGGGGGATCTGACGTTCACCGATTTCCGGCCGGTCCGCTATCCGGTGATGATGTCGCATCTGTGGCAGGGAGTTCCCTGATCCGCGTTGCCGTGCCGGTCGGTGCGTGCCAGCCTGGATCGCGAGGATGCAGCGGTGCGCACGGCCGCAGGCGCGCGAGGAGGACGTCGTGAGAGACCGGGTCGGGAGGCGGGAGACGCTGCGGGTCGTCGTCGACGCCGCTGATCCGGATGTGCTGGACGTGCGGTGGTCGCCTGCCTCGGAATCCGCCTCGCACAAGACATTCGGGTACGCACGGGTCTTCCTGGTGGAGCCGGGGGACGCGCGCCGGTATCTGGACATCGTCGACCGGCAGGCATTCGCGTCGGTGCGACTGCCCGCGGAGTTGATCGCGGGGGAGTATGCGATCGAGATCGACGCCTATGCCGGGGCGAGTTGGGGAGACGGCCGTCTGGACGCGCGCGGACGTAGTGCGACGTTCACGATCGGCTGAATGCGGCTGTCCCGCAGCGTACTGCTCGATCGCGAACGCATCCACAGCAGCGAGACCATAACCGGGCCTGCTGTCGGAGATACCGCTACCACGATGCGGCGCATGAGGATTCAGCGCAGTGCGACCCGAGCGCCCGCGGCTTCCAGCTTGCTCTTGGCCGTTTCGGCCGAACCCCGGTCCAGCCGTTCGGCGATCGGCGTCGGCGCGGACTCCACGAGATCCTTGGCCTCCTTCAGGCCCAACCCGGTGATGATCTCCCGGACGGCCTTGATCACCTGAATCTTCTTGTCCCCGAAGGATTCCAAGATCACGTCGAACTCGTCGGGTTCCTCGGCGACCTCCGCGGACGCGGGCGCGTCGGGCCCTGCCGGGGCGAGTATCTGCGCGGCGGCGGAGACACCGAACTCCTCCTCGAACGCACGGGTGAATTCCGAAAGTTCCAGCAGCGTCATACTTCTGAAGACTGCGAGTAATTCGGCGATGCTCATCTCGGCCATGATGTTCCCCTTGCGACGCTGACCATGGCGGCATCTCCATGGTAGGCGCGCGCGCCCGCTCGGCCGGGGGTTTGGGGACGTTCGGCACCGAGTCGTGCCGCATCCGTGATGATCAATTCCCCTGTCCGGGTGGGGGACCGGTCGCGGCGAGGGGCTATTCGGCCGCCGCGGCACGCCGGGCAGCGGCGTTGACCCGTCCCAGGACCGAGTGCAACTCCTCGAGGTCTTCGAGCGTCACGCCGAGACGTTCCACGACGGCGGGCGGAATCTGCTCCGCGCGGGCGCGCAGCGCACGACCTGCCGCGGTCAGATCGATGACCAGGGCGCGCTCGTTGTGGGTATCGCGGCGGCGGCTGATGTATCCGGCGGATTCGAGACGTTTGAGCAGCGGTGACAGCGTCGGCGAATCGAGTTGGACCAGTTCGCCGATCTCCTTGACCGAGAGCGGCGCCTCACCCCACAGGGCGAGCATGACCAGATACTGCGGGTGGGTCAGGCCCATCGGCTCGAGTAAGGGGCGGTAGATGCTCAGCACCGCGCGGTTCGCCAGTGCCAGCGCGAAGCAGACCTGACGGTCCAGGCGCAGCGGATCATCGATGCGGGATGTCACAACTCCGCCTCTCGTCGAGTGGGGCAACTGCACTAACCATTAGTACACGAATCGTAGGTGTGCGGAACCGGTGGTGCAACCATAATCACAGTTCAAATGCGCTGATGATTCCTTCCGTGAGGATGTGTCGGTAGTATTTTTGTGTTAATAGTTAGTGCACGAACTTTTGGTACGCGAAGGAGAGGGCGATGAGCGACCGGACGCCGAACCCGCTACAGCGGTTGCGCTACATCTGCGGCGGCACCCTGCCCGAGTCGATGTCCGGGTGGGTGCTGAACGATCTCACCGGTCCGGGCGCGGCCCGGCGCTACCTGCTGCGGCTGATGATTCCGCTGCTGGTGGTGTTGAGTCTGTTCCTGCTGGTACCGGGCCCGCTGTGGATGGGCGGGGCGATGATGGCGCTGATCTTCCTGCCGCTGATGTTCTTCGCGATCGCGCTGACCTACGTCTACCGCCGCTACCGGCTGGCCAAGCACGGTCTGGATCCGGCGCTCGCCGATGTGGCCGCGCGCAGCCGGGCAGCGCTCGAACGTGACGCCTACGAACGCAGCCACGGTCGCGGTTGAGCCTCGTTCCGGCCGGTAGGTGAGAAGATCCCTGCATGAGTGAGAGTCTTCGGTTCGTCTCCACTGCCGGTGAACTCGACGCATTACCGTTGATGTCGGTCATCATGGCCGCCAAACCGGCACGATCGGTCTTTCAGAAGTGGCTCGATCAGCAGGGCGGGCCGCCGACCTGGGTACGCACGATGAGCAGCGACCGGTACACCTGCGAGGAGTTGAGCGTCGGGCCGTTCCCGCTCTCGGCCCCGCGGCAGTTGCGGTTCGTCGTGCTCTACGACCCGTCGGTGGACGGTCAGCCCGGCGAATGGGAGCCGCACCTCGAGTGAGGGGCGCGGCGGCCGGGTGAGGTCGCCGGCCGGGGGCTACGGTGTTGGGCGCACGGGCGTCGAATGCTGGAGTGGATGTGTCGTTGCCGACGATCGAGAAACCGACAGTTCCGTCCGCGGTCGGCCCTGCGCCGCCGCGTCGCGCGATTCCCCTTCCGGTCTGCTGCATCGTCGCGGTGGTGGGTGTGATCGCGGGCGGGTACTACCTCGATCTGGTGCTGCGCGAACCGCGGTTCATGCTGCACCTCACCGATCTCGGGGTGTATCAGATCGCGGGACATCGTGTGTCCCAAGGGGTCTCGCTCTACGACACGCCGCTGCTCGGGCATGCCCGCGGGGTGATGGAGTTCGTCTACACGCCGTTCGCGGCCCTGCTGTTCGTGCCGTTGGCCGGACTCGCCGGTGTGGCGCGATACTGCGTCGCGGGGCTGGGCAATGTCGCGATGGTCGTCGTCTCGGCGTGGGCGGGGTTGTCCATGCTGGGGTATCGGCGGGATCTGCGGACGGTGCTGCTGGGCGTGCCGATCGCCGGTCTGGCCCTGTGGTGTGAGCCGATTCGGCAGACCATGGCATTCGGTCAGGTCAACATTCTGCTGCTGATGCTCGTGGTGGTGGATATGGCGCTGCCGGATTCGGCGCGATGCAAAGGCGTGCTGACCGGCGTCGCGGCGGGCATCAAGCTGACGCCCGCGTTCTTCGTGCTGTATCTGCTGGCCACCAAGCGGTATCGGGCGGCGGGGATGGCCGTCGGCGGATTCGCCGCGACGGTGCTGGTGGGTGCGCTGATCATGCCGCGCGATTCGCTGACGTTCTGGAGTGGTGCGTTCGCCGATCCCGCGCGGGTCGGCGTGCCGCAGAACAACTCCAACGAGTCGTTGCGCGGATTGCTCGCCCGCACCATCGGCGTCGCGGGAATTCATCAGGTGCTGTGGCTGATCGCGGCGCTGGCGGTCGCGGGGATCTGCCTGATGCTGGCCCGGCGGCTGTCGCGAGCAGGGGACGAACTGGCCGCCGTCGCACTGTGCGGGCTGACCATGACGACGGTCTCCCCGTACAGCTGGGTGCATCACTGGGTGTTTCTCTTCCCGGCGCTGATCGTCCTGGCCGATCTGGCGATCCGGCGGCCGGGTGTGGTGACGGCGCCGATCGCGGTGGTGACGGCGGTGATCGCGTCGGGTGGGGTGTTGCCGCTGCTGGATGTGCGAGCGAGCAGCGTCTTCGATTATCACCAGCATTCGACGCTGTATCACAACGCCTACATCTGGCTCACTCTCGTGCTGATCGCGGCCGCGGCCGGGTATCTGCGGTCCGGTGGCCGGGCGTCACGGGAGGTGGCATCCGTCGACACTCCATGACCTTTCCGTCCGAAAGTGATTGCGCGGTGCTATCTTCGGGCTACTGGACGTTCGTCCATCAAATCTGCTCGGGGTCGGGTGAGGAGACGCGATGCGCAAGATCTCAGCACTGCTGATCGCCGGTGTGGCGGTGGTGGCCGGATGGCCGGGCGCCGGGCCCGCTTCGGCCGCGCCCGGGTTCGGCGAGTATGTCGCACTGGGGGATTCGTGGGCGGCCGATGCCACCGTGACCACCCCGAGTACCGAATTCGTCCCGCTGGGTTGCGCGCAGAGTGCGCGCGATTACGCCAAGCAGGTGGCGGCCGCACTGGCGATTCCGAATTTCCGCGATGCGACCTGCGGTGGTGCGACCGTGCACGACCTGACGCGGCCGCAGGAGGTCACCGGCGGCGTCAACGCACCGCAGTTCGATCGCCTCACCCCCTCGACCGATCTGGTGACGCTCGAAATCGGCGGCAACGACACGGGATTGGCTCCCGCGGTACAGGATTGCCTGACCCTGAATCCGGCGGTGTCGCCCTGCCAGGCGAAGTGGGTGCCCGGCGGCGTGGACCGGATCTCGGCGCAGATCACCGCATACGAGCCGACAATCGTTGCGGCCGTGCGGGATATCCGCGAACGGTCGCCGCATGCGCGAATCCTGCTGGTGGACTATCTGGAGGGCATCGGCATCTCCGGCGGCTGCTTCCCGCGGATCCCGATCTCGGACACCGATGCGGTCTGGGTGGGCCGCAAGCTGATCGAACTCGACGCCATGCTGGCTCGCGCTGCCGCCGAGTCCGGCGCGCGGTTCGTCGATACCTATCGGGGCAGTGCCGGCCACGATGCCTGTCAGCCGCCCGGCACTCGCTGGGTCGAGGGCCTGATCCCGTTCTCCACCGACCCGGCCGGGCTGGTGGTCCCGTTCCACCCCGACCAGCTCGGAGCCGACCACCAGGCCCGTGCCGTGCTCGCGGCGTTGGGGCGATAGCGCTCACCCGCACCGGGTGATCATCGGGTGAGCCGGGGCGCGGAATGCGCGGCGGGCTCCGGAGCGTTGCACTTCAAGAATCCCACCGGGCTACCGATCTTCGAAAGGCGGCGACGTATGCCCCTCGCCCTGTCCATCCTCGATCTCGCGTCCATCGCACCCGGTGGGACCGCGCGGGACAGCTTCGACAACAGCGTGGCCCTGGCCCAGGCCGCCGAGCGCAGCGGATATCGCCGGGTCTGGTATGCCGAGCATCACAACATGGGGTCGATCGCGTCGAGTGCGACGAGTGTGCTGATCGGGCACGTCGCGGGGCAGACCGAGAGCATCCGGCTCGGCGCGGGCGGGATCATGCTGCCCAATCACTCGCCGCTGGTGATCGCCGAACAGTTCGGCACCCTCGAGACGCTGTATCCGGGTCGGATCGACCTCGGGCTGGGCCGCGCGCCGGGCAGTGACCAGAAGACCATGTTCGCGCTGCGCCGCGATCACTCCTCGGCCGATACCTTTCCGCAGGACGTGCTCGAATTGCAGGGATATCTGACCGGGGATTCGCGCATTCCGGGCGTGCAGGCGGTGCCCCGTGCGGAAGGCGTTGTGCCGCTGTACATCCTGGGCTCCTCGCTGTTCGGCGCGCAGTTGGCCGCACAACTGGGGCTGCCGTACGCCTTCGCCTCCCACTTCGCCCCCGACGCACTGCACCGCGCCGTCGAGGTCTATCGCGAACACTTCCGGCCTTCGGAACAGCTCGCCGAACCGTATGTCATGGCCGGAGCGAACGTCTTCGCCGCCGACACCTACGAGGACGCGGCGCAACAGCGCGCGGTCGCCTACCGGGCCCGCGCGCGGATGATGATCCGGCGCGGCGCGGGCGATCTCCCGTTCACCGACGAGGAGATCGACGCCTTCCTCGCCACCCCCAACGGCCGTCACCTCTCGGAGATGACCAAGTACACCGCCGTCGGCCTGCCCGAGGACGTCCGCGCCTACCTGACCGAATTCGCCGACTCCATCGGTGCGGACGAACTCATCCTCGCCCACCACGCCACCGATATCGCGGACCGCATTCGCTCGGTCGAACTCACCGGCGCCACTATCGCCGCGACCGCAGGCTGATCCTGATCGGAATTGTCGGATTTGTTGTGAATCCAGGGCTATTCGGATTCTTGCCGCCCGGAAATGTGGTGCGGAGTGGTGTTCACTCGGAGGCGGAGCAGTGTTAACTTGGCCGGGGTGTCGGGGCGGGTCCGGCGCTGAGTTTTCGTTGTTTTGCTCGGAGTAGAAGTTTCGGGGGCCGACGATGTCGATCGGGGAGTCGATCGTCCATGTACCGGCGATCGGTGAGATACCGGACGAGCCGATGGGTTTCGTCGATCGCGAGGTCGTCGGGCGGGTGCGCGAGGCGCTCGGGCGCAGTCCGGTCGTGGTGCTGGTCGCGCCGGACGACCGGGTCGGGGTGGGGCGCACGCAGGTCGCCGCCGCCTGTGCGCGGGCGGCGCTCGCCGCTGCCGAGGGCGTGGTCGGGTGGGTCTGTGCCGCAACCGAATCCGAACTGCTCACCGATCTGCTCGCCGTCGCCGAGGGGCTCGGGGTCGCCGAACCGGGCGATGCGGTGGGGTCCGCGCGCCGCTTGGTCGCGGCCCTGTCGCAACGGCCGGGCGCGAATCTGCTGATCTTCCATACCGTGAGCGATCCGGAGATGGTGCGGCCCTATCTCCCGGCCGGACCGTCGGTGCGCGTGCTGGTCAGCGGAACATTCAGTGCCGCAGCAGAATTGGGTGAACAGGTGCTCGTCGAGCCGTTCGCTCGCGCGGAGTCGGTGGCGTATCTGCTCCGTCGGGCCCAAGTGGACGACGACGCCGGAGCCGATGCGGTGGCCCAGGCGCTGGGCGATCTGCCGTTGGGTCTTGCGGTGGCGGCCAGCGCGATTCGCCTGCGTCGCCGCCATCCGTCGCAGCGCCTGAACTACTCCGGATATCTCGAACTGCTCGGGTCCGGCGGCGTCGACGCCGCGCTGGCGATCGCGGTCGAGAGCGTCCTGCTGGACGACGAGTCCGGGCTGCTGCGACGACTGCTCGAGGCGGTGGCCGTGCTGCCCGGCCGGCGGGCCCCGCTGTCCGCGCTGTACGGCCTGGTCGACGGCGACGACGCCGGTCGCGATGTGGTCGAGATGGCGATCGACGACTGTCTGCGCGGTGCGCTGCTGGTCTATTCGATCGATCGCCGCACGGTACTGATGCATCCCCGCGCGGCCCGGGTGATCCGGGGACGGCTGGGTGAGAGCGGGGCGCTGGACTCGGCGATCGAGACCGTTCGAGCGCTCGCCGGTCCGGACGATTCGGCCGATCCCGCGGCGACCGATGTCGCTGCGCTGCTGCGCACGCTGACCGAGCGTTCGGCCATGCTGGGTGAACTGCATCCCGAGACCGCCGCTGCGCGCAACAACCTCGCGGTGGCGTATCACCTTGCCGGGAATCATGATTCGGCGGTCCGGCTCTACGAGAGCACACTGAGCGTTGCGGAAAGTGAACTGGGCGAAGAACATTCCGAGACGATCGGCGCCCGTCGAGGTCTGGCCCGTGCCTACCGGGGCGCGGGCCGGCACGCGGAGGCCGTCGTTCAGCTCGAGCGCGCGGTAGCCGATCAGGAGCGTCTCGCGGGCCCTGATGACTCCGAAACTCTCACGGCCCGTGAGTTTCTCGCCACGACCTACTTGCAGGCAGGTCGGCGTGAACCGGCGCTGACACTGTTCGAAGGCATCGCCGACGATCGGTTGCGACTCCTCGGCGACACGGATCCGCTGGCGCTGAATGCCTGCGAGCAGTTGGCTCGGGCGCACCATCACATCGGCGACCACGACACCGCCCTGCTGCTTCTGGAGGGCCTGCTGGTCGCGTGGGAGAAGCTGCTCGAGCCCGACGGCCGGGACCTGTATCTACACCGTGCGGACCTCGGGCGGATGTACCAGGAGGCGCGACGGTACGAGGAATCGCTGCCGCTGCTCGAACAGACCCTGGCCGCGGCCGAACGCACACCCGACCTCGACCACGGCGAAATCGCGGACGCCTGTAGCCTGCTCGCTTTCTCGCTGGTCAACCTCGGGCAGTACGCGGCGGCGATACCGCTGGGTGAACGTGCCCTGCTGCTGAACGAGCGTGCGCGCGGCGCGGACGGCGAGCAGACCCGCGAATGCCGAAAACGTCTCGCGCAGTCGTACATCGGCGTCGGCGATCGTGCGGCGGAGGGTGTCGCGCTGTTGACGGATATGCTCGCGGAACGGGAAAACCGCAGCGGCCCGGACGATCTCGAGGCGGCCAAGCTGCGCTGGGAGCTGGTCCACGCGCATGTGAAGGCCGAACGGCACGCGGCGGCGATCCCGCTGCTCGAACAACTCCTCGCCACGTACCAGCGCTGCCTGCCCGATCGGGAGGAGCAGATCGCCAACGTGTGCCTGGCCCTTGCGCGCAGCTATCGAGCAGTCGACCGGTACGGCGACTCGATCGCGCCGCTCGAACGCGCGCTCGCCGAACGGGCGGACCGGCTCGGCGGGAGTCACATCGAAACCGACGAAATCCGAATGCTGTTGGGGGCGAGCCTGTCCGGGGTGGATCGGTACGAGGCGGCGATTCCGGTCCTGGTGCGCGTGCTGACCGATCGGGAGGCTCGCCTGGGTTCCGACCACGACGATGTCGACACCGTCCGCCTGTTCCTGGGCGCCGCCTATCGCAAGGCCGACCGGCACGAGGAATCCATCCCGTTGCTGCAACGCTTCTTCTCGTTGCGCGAACGTCGGTACGGCACCGACCACGCCAACACCCTGACGGCCGGGCAGATGCTCGCCCACGCCTATGCCGAGTCCGGCCGCAACACCGATGCTCTGGCGCTGAACGAAACCCTCGTGGTCCGGCGGGAACGGACCTGGGGGCCCGATCATCAACTGACCCTCACCGTCCGCAATAATCTGGCCTTCGCCCTCGGGCAGGCCGGGCGCCTGCGGGAGGCGGTGACGATGCACGAGAGCATCCTGGCCGCCCGGGAGCGCACCCTCGGACCCGACCATCCCGACACGCTCATCTCCCGGAACAATCTGGCCGACGCCTATCAGTCGACGGGCCAGAAGGATCTGGCCATCATGCTGTTCGAACAGACGCTGCCCGCCCGCGAACGCGTGCTGGGCCCCGAACATCCCGACACCGTGAGCTGCCGGGGCAATCTCGCCGTCGCCTACAGCGGTGTGCGCCGATACGAGGAGGCGCTCGAGCTGCACACGCGCAATACCGAGATCCGCGAACGGCTGCTGGGCCCGGAGCATCCCGATACGCTCACCAGCCGCCACTACCTGGGCGCCGCCTACACCAATGCCCGGCGCTTCACCGAGGGCATCGATGTGATCGGGAAAACCCTGGTCTCCAGGCAACGCGTGCTGGGCGCGGAACATCCGAACACACTCAACACCCAGTACAACCTCGGCGTCGCCTACCACCTGTACGGCGACCGCGAGCAGGCCGTGCAGATCCTCGAACAGACTCTCGCGGCGCGGACCCACGTGCTGGGCCCCGACCATTCGCTCACGGTGTCCACCCGAAAGTATCTGGACGACAACCTCACTCGCCGCTGGGGGCGCTGAATCCGGCGAGCGGCCGGAGCAGTGTGCCCAGCTGGTTCCGGCTCCGCGGACGCGCCGCCGGGCGAAAGTGACGGCAACAATTTTCATCTGTTGTCGGAGTCGATGAATTCGGTCAGCAGTGGGAGCAGTGCGTCGGGTCGGTCCAGCGGGATGATGTGGCCGCTGTCCGGGATCAGGTGGGATCTCAGATCGTCGGCGACCGGCCGGAGTTGGCTCGCCAGCGCATCGCCGACCGGATGTGCGCCGATCGCCAGGGTCGGCACCGTCAGCCGGGTCGCGGTGACGGCCGCGCGGATCTGCTCGGCGGTCTCGGGCATCGCGCGATAGTAGGAGAACGCGCACCGCAGCGATTCGACTCCGGTGTACGCCGCGACGAACGCGTCCCGGATCGCTTCGGGGACACCGCGGCCCAGGGTTCCGATGCGCAGGAACCAGTCGAGGTACGCGGGTTCGTTCCCGGCCAGCACTCGTTCGGCCAGGCCGGGGACCGCGTGGAAGCCGAACCACCAGGGCGGGCCACCGGCCAGGAAGGTTTCGGCGCCCGGCAGCGTGCCCAGCAGCGATTCCATCAGCACCAGCCGGTCGACCGGGCCCGGGCGGCGCAGAGCCAGCAGGAAGGCCGCGGGGACCGCGGCGTCGATCGCGACCACCGTGGCGCGCGGCTCGCCGAGAGCGGTCAGGAGTGCGGCCGCGTCGTCGGCCAGTGCCCGCGCGTCGTAGCCGTCGGTGGCGCGGGTGCTGCCGCCGAGACCGCGCAGATCCGGTGCGATCACCCGATGTCGTTGTGCCAGTGGGCCGATCACCGCGCGCCACAGCTGCCAGGTGTGCGGGAATCCGTGCAGCAGCAGCACCGCGGGCCCGTCGCCGGCGAGGGCGACGGAGATCTCGATGCCATTGGCCGCGACCTGTCGTATGGCGATATCGGACTGCGCTGCGGACACCCTGGCCTCCTGGTCACTAATGGTTACCAAGTGACCATAGGTAGGATCGGAGGTCCGGCCAAGAAGGCACTTTCGACACAGGTGGTGAGCTCCAGGTGACTGCCCCGACCGGTTCGCGCGGCGATCTGTTCGACCCCGGCTGCCCGACCCGGCGGTTACTGGATCGACTGGGCACCAAATGGGTGTCGATGGTGGTCAAACTGCTCGCCGAGGCCGCGCCCGAAGAGGTCCGATTCGCCGAGCTGCGACGGCGTATGCCCGGCGTCTCACAGAAGATGCTGTCGGTGACCCTGCGCGATCTGACCCGCGACGGCCTGGTCGCGCGGCGGGTCGAGCCCACCGTGCCACCCCGGGTGCACTACCGGCTGACCGAACTGGGCGCATCGCTCGAGGTGCCGCTGTCCGCGCTGCGTGCCTGGGCGCAGGACCATATGGCCGAGATCGACGTGGCCCGTCGCGCATCGGAGGTGTGAGCGTCGCGCGCGGGGGTAATTTCCATCGAAGCGCCCCGCCCGGAGGCGTCCGTACGTCAGGATCGACACGGCGTGACGGGCCGTCCCGGGTGAACCCACCCGCGGGCACGGCGGCGCTTTCGCACCGTTGCGAGCCGGGCGTACAGGAGGTACCGATGCGACGACGCATCTCGAAAGCCGATGTGTGGCAACACATCATGTCCGGACTGATCATGCTTGGGGGCACCCTCGGCGCGGCCGAGGTCTACGGCGAGTACCTGCGCGAACAACATCGGTCCGCCCGACCCGAGCCGGAGTGGGACTGGTCGATCCCGCACCGGTGGTACGACCAGGCGCGGCACCCCGGCAGCGCCTGACCACGGTCCGGTAGCGCGCGCCGATCGGCTCGGGACACGCCGAATCGGGGGTGTGCCGCCGGGTCGCATTCGCGGGTGTTGCATGCTGGGGCGATGCGGGTGCTGGTCGTCGAGGACGAACCACGTTTGGCGCAGACGTTGCGTCGCGGTCTCGAGTTGGAGGGTTTTCTGGTCCAACTGGCCGCGACCGGCACCGACGGCCTCTGGTGGGCCACCGAGCACGACTTCGACGTCGTCGTGCTGGATATCATGCTGCCCGGGATGAGCGGGTACGAGGTGCTGCGGCGGGTGCGCGCGCAGGACGTGCGGACTCCGGTGCTGATGCTCACCGCCAAGGACGGCGACTACGACCAGGTCGACGCCCTGGATCTGGGCGCGGACGACTACTTGACCAAACCGTTCTCGTTCGTCGTGCTGATCGCCCGGTTGCGCGCGCTGCTGCGGCGGCGCGCTCCGCAGCAGCCCACACAGTTGCGGGCGGGGGATCTGGTGCTCGATCCGTCCCGGCGCTCGGTACACCGCGGCGACGCCGTGCTGACCCTCACCCCACGAGAGTTCGGGCTGCTGGAATTCCTGTTGCGGCACAAGGGAAATGTGCTGACCAAGGCCGAAATCCTGCAAAACGTCTGGGATGTGCACTACGACGGCCCGGAGAACGTGGTCGAGGTCTACGTGGGATATCTGCGCAAGAAGATCGATACGCCCTTCGGCCGCAGCAGTATCGAGACCCTACGCGGGGTCGGCTACCGGATGCTCGACCCCGACGGGACCGGCCACGGGCAGCTCGAGCACGAAGCGGGCACCACCCCAGGGTGATTCGCCGACGGTGACCGAACCGCCGTGTGCCGCCACGATTTCCGAGACGATGGCCAGTCCGAGCCCGGATCCGCCGCTGCTGCGGGCCCGGTCGTCGTCCAGGCGCACGAAACGCCCGAACACCCGCTCGCGGTCGGCGGGCGCGATGCCGGGGCCGTCGTCGTCGACGACGATGCGGGCACACGTGTCGTCGCCCTCCAGCTCGATCGAAACTCGGGCCCTGGCGTGCGCGGCGGCGTTGTCGGCGATATTGCGCAGCACCCGAGCCAGCCTCGGCCGGTCGCCGATCACCCGGACCGGCACGATCGCGGTGTGCACCCACACATCGCCGCGCAGCCGCAACGTGGCCGCCTCGGCGGCGGCCAGATCGTCCAGATCCACCTCGCCGGTGCGTAGTTCCAGGCCGTGCTCGTCGGCGGCGGCCAGGGTCAGCAGATTCTCCACCAGCTGCCGCATCCGCTCGGTCTCCGGCAGCAGTGCGCCCTCGATCAGGTCGCGGTCCAGTGCCTGTGGGCGATCCCGGGCCAGTTCCAGGGCCGCGGTGATGGTCGCCAGCGGGCTGCGCAACTCGTGCGAGGCGTCGCCGACGAAGCGTTGCTGGGCTCGATGCCCGGCCTCGACCCGGGCGAGCATCTCGTTCATCGTGTCGGCCAGGCGGGCGATCTCGTCGCGGGCCACCGGCACCGGCACCCGCTGCGACAGGGCCGTGGCCCCGATCCGCGCGACCTGTGACCGGATCGCCTCGACCGAGCGCAGTGAGCGTCCGACCAGTAGATATGTCGCCGCCGCCGCGGCGAGGACGACCAGTGGTCCGCCCATCGCCAGGAGTACGGCGACCTCGGTCATCGCATGTTCGACCGATTCGGTGTTCGCCGCCACCAGGATCGTGTAGTCCCCGCGCGAGGTGTTCGCGGTGCGTGCCGCGACGCGCAGGTCGTCGTCGTAACCGCCGGTCGGGGGCAGGCCGACGGCCTGGGTGCCGACCGAACGCGGGTCGGTCAGGGGTGCACTGAGTTTCCCGGCCGACCGCCAGGCGATCTGCCCATCCGGGGCGATCACCTGGACCGCCACCACCTGGCCCTCTACGGCGAGCAGCCCCTCCGGGATTCGGTGACCGTCGCTGTGCCGCAGTTCGTCGGCGATCTGCGTGGTCCGGGTGTCGGCGGCGGTATCCAGCTGGTGGGTCAGCGATCGGCGCAGCAGTCCGAGCATCGCCCCGGCCGCGATCAGCAGCACCACGCCGACCACCAGTGCGGCCGTCACGGCCGAACGGATCCGCACACCCCATCGCGAGGGGCGCAGCCAGAGCAGAATCCGATTCACCTGCCCATCATGCGATATCGCGGTGGTTCCGGCGAGCACGGTTCACCGGCGGTTTGCGGACGAGTCGCGTGGGTGGTTCGGGCGAGGACCGTTCGACTTGTCGAGTTTCCTTGTGCGCCACCGGGGATTCACCGCGGTCCGATGTCCTGATAGGTAGGACTCGGCGGCGGAGGGGGAGCGTGGGGGAGGTGACTCAATGACGCTCGAGATGCCGCCCGAATTGCGTTGGCTCGGCTGGATCGCCGGTACCGCCTGGCCCGACGGCGACGAGGACGCCATGTGGGCCCTCTCGGACGCGTGGAAGGCCGCCTCGCAGGCACTGTCCGCGCTGGAACCGGACGTGGAAACGGCCAAATCCGATACCGAGAGGGCCTATCCCGCCGGTGAGGGCGCGGACAGCATGGGCGCGAAGTTCGACGACCTGATCAACGGCGACCATTCGGTCAAGACGCTCGCCGAGATGTTGCAGGAAGTGTCCGATTCAACCTTCGACATGGGCACCCAGTTGCAGGCGACCAAGCTGACCATCATCCTGTCGCTGGCCTGGCTGGCGGCCGAGATCACCTGGGCGTGGATGTTCCCGCCGACCGCCCCGGCCGTGGAGGCCGGCGCCATCGCGACCACTCGTTCGATTCTGAAGATCGTCGAGGACTACATCCAGAACTTCATCGAGCGGCTGGCTCAGCGGCTGGGCGCCTCGGCGTACAAGGAGCGGTACTTCTTCAAGGAACTGCTCAGCGGCGGCAAGCTGATCATGCCGAGCGCCAAGGGATTCGGCGTGTATTCGGTCAAGATCCTCGAGGGCGCGGCGACCTCGGCGCTGATGGACGGCGCGGTGCAGGCAGGTCAGCTGGCCGCGGGTAAGCGGCACAGCTTCGACTGGAAGGAATTCGGGGTCTCGATGGCGGCCTCGGCCGCGGGTTCGATCCCGGGTCGTGAAGCCGCGCGCTACCTGGGTTTCGGGATGGACAAGTATCTGGGCAGTTCGCTGGCCAAGATGAACATCCCGCTCGGCAAAGGTATCGCCTACCCGGCGGGGTCGGTGTTGCGCGGTGCGAGCATCGGCGCGGTCTCGGGTGCGACCAGCACGCTGTTCGGAAATATGGTCGCGGCCGCCGCCTACGGACCGGGCGCGTTCGGTTCGCCGATGGGCTGGGTCGGTGGCATCTCGCGCGGCGCGATCGTCGGCGCGGCTCGTGGCACGTTCGTCAAGCGGACCGTACCGACCACGGACGATCTGCGGTACTCGGTGTGGGCGAAGAACCAGGCGACGAACAAGGTCAAGCGGTTCGATCGTCCGACGGAGACGACGAACGATACCAACACCACCGGCAATACGACCACGAACGGCAACACTCGCACGACCGGCAACACCAATACGCCCGGCAACACCAACACCACCCGGAACACCGGACCGCAGACCAGCACGACGACCGGCAACACCAACCAGATCGTCGCCACTAGAACGACCAATCGCCCCGTACCGCAGAGTAATTCGAGAACCGGCAGCGGTCCGGAGGACATTCAGATGCAGCCCGTCAGGTCGGGCCGCACCGGCAATTCACAACTCGCTTCGTCATCGGGGACACAGGGGACCGGGGGACCGCGGGACGGTACGTCGACGATGATCCGGCCGAACGCGAACAGTTCACAACTGGGCGGGAGCTCGGGCCGGCACGGGAACACCGGTCTGCAGCGCAGCAACGTGGTCTACGGCCGTGGTCAGGGGCCGCTCGGCGACGGGCGCTACACCTCGGGCATGATCCGCCCGACCGCGTCGACGCAGGTGGGCGAGTCGTCGCTGATGGGCGGCAGGTCGAACCAGACTTCCGGCCTGGGTACCGGCAAGTCCGAGTCGACCCCCGGTCCGGTCGGCGGGAAGACCGGTCCGAACTCGCAACTCGGTGGCGGGAGGTCCGGGCTCGGACTCGGCGAGTCGTCCAATCCGCTCGGCGGCCGGACGACCGGGCGCGCGGGCCTGCTCGGGGACGGGTCCGCGAACAACACCGGCATGCGCGGCAGGTCGACCGGAACCGGGGGCAACGGCGGCCGGTCGCTGTCCGCACCTCCGCAGCTCCGCCAGACCAATCCCACCATCCGGCCGCTCGAGGAGAGCGAGCACGGCTCGGGCAACACCCGGTCCAATCAGTCCTCGCTCAACGAGTTCCTGCGCATGGTGCCGGACGACGATCTGATGCGTCCTCCCCGCTCCGAGTCGATCAACTCGGACAGCGAAGAGGGCGGCATGTTCCGGATGGGTCCGGAAGGCGACCTGTTCCGCACCGGTGACGATTCGCAGATTCAGCCCGGCACCGGCGGAAGCCATGAGGTCACGCCGTCGGTCCGCGGTAATCGTGACGACGAGTCGATCGGGTCGGACAACGAGAGTTACGGTTTCCGGCCGAACTTCGACGAGACGCTGTTCCCCGGCGGCGGATCCGCGCCCGCCTCGTTGGGCGGTGGCCGCGACAACGAGGTGATCGGCCCGGTCGACACCGGGTTCCGCCGAGGGTTCCTCGGCGGGTCCGCGCCCGGGTCGCTGCGTGGCGGCGACGATCAGATATTCCGGCCGAACGAGCAGCAGACTCCGGTGCCGCCGCGGACGGGCCCGAGCAACGAGTCGGAGCAGATGCCGAAGAAGCCGCCGACCTCGTGGGAGTCCTCGGTGGACGGCGGATTCAAGCCCGCGTCGCCGTTGCGCAGCGGTCCCCAGCAAGGTGGTTCGAACCTGCGCGGCGGCCCGGTGTCGCGCCGCGGTTCGGACGACGAGTCGGACTTCTACGACTACCTGTCGGATTACCGGGGCTCCCGTGGTGGTGGCGACGAGTTCTCGGGGTACACGGGCAGGCGCGGCGACCTCGACCAGATCTCCGACTACGAGGTGTTGATCCGGCCCAACGGCCGGGGCTACGAGGATTTCGCGCTGTACCGCGGGGACGACGGTCGGATGTATTACGGCCCGCCGCCGGCGCGCTCAGGCGGCTCCGACGTCGAGGACAACCCGCACCCCTTCGGCACCGGCGGTGTGGTGCGCGGTGGCGGTGGCGACAACCTGAGCATCCGGTCGTCTCCCGGCCGACTGGGCGGCGGCAACGAGCAGGGCGTACCGCGGTCGTTCCGGGGTGGTGGTTCGGATGACGAGTCCGGGAACTACATGACCAGTGCGCTTCCGCCGAGGCCGTCGCGTCCCGGGCCGCTCAGGATGCCGAGCTTCGGAAGTAGTGACGACGACAGCCTGGTGTACCCCCGTCCGGGTGGCAATTTCCGGTTCGGTGGAAACGAGGACGATCTCGGCTACCACCCGGGTCGATTCGGGTTCGACGACGACGGCAGCGACCTCGGCTACCGGCCGGGTCGCTTCGGGTCCTATGAGGATGGCGGTGGTTCCCTCTTCCGGACCGGCGGCTTCGGGCGTGATGGCCATGAGGGCGGGTTCTTCCGGGGGCCGAATTTTCGGACCGGCAGGGGCGAGGAGGATTTGCTCTTCTCCTCGGGAAGTATGCGCGGTCGCTTCGGCGGCGGTGACGAATCGCTCTACCCGCCGCCGAGGAGAGGTGGGGACGATACGGCTCCGGTGGTTCCGCCGCGGAATCCGAATCGTCCGGCACCCCCGGTCCCTCCGCGCAACCCGGCGCGTCTGGCTCCGCCGCCCCCGCCGCCGGTTCCGCCGCGGAATCCGGCGCGTCTGGCTCCGCCCCCTCCGGCCGCGCCGCCCCGGGACGACTCCTTCCTGGGCAAGTCGACGGATATGAAGGCCAAGACTCGTCCGAAGCGGGAGCCCGAATGGCGGGAGCTGCCGGGGCCCTACGAGGCTCCGACCGCGCCGAGCGCCGACGACTGGCTGGACGGGGCGAGTGGTCCCTCCGGTGCGACGGGCCCGGGAGGCGCTACCGGTCCCGGCGCGTCGGGCCCAGGTGCGACGGGTTCGGGTGCAACCGGTGCCGGGGCGACAGGTTCGGGCGCTACCGGTTCGGGCGCGACGGGATCCGGTGCGTCCGGCTCCGGCGACAATCCGTTCGGTGACAATCCGTTCGGCGACAATCCCTTCGGTGACAATCCGTTCGGGGACAATCCCTTCGGAACGGACCCCGGCGGGAGTGGATCGTCCGGCCCGTCGAATGTGGACAAGGCCTTCACCCTCTAGTGACGATCGAAGATCGTGTTGGCGTCGTATCGGATTTCCTTGTGGGACATGTCGTATTCACCGTCGTGCGATGAGCTTGGTTGGCAGATCCTACGGTGGAGGTGACATGGTCAACGAGCGGTTGGCGGCCAACGTGGCCACGATGCTCGAGGGACTGCAGGGCCAGATGCGCGATATCGCCGACCTGCAGCAGCGACGTTCCGAGTTGACGGCTACGGCGTCGATCGGGGAGGACCGCGTTCAGGTGACGGTCAATGCCGACGGCATGGTGGTGGAAACCAAGTTCGGCAGCGAGGTCTCGGATCTGAGCTACGAGGAGCTCGCCGAGTACGTGACCGCGGCCGCCCAGGCGGCGATGCAGGGTGTGCAGAACCGCAGCCGCGAACTCATGCAACCGCTGATCGAGCGCAAATCCCGATTGCCGAAATTATCCGAGATCATCGAGGGCGCACCGGATCTGGAAGACATCCTGCCGCCCGCGCCACCGCCTTCGACGGAGCCGCCGCATCTGCGGGGCACCGTCGAGGACGGCGACGAACGACGACCGTTGATCACCGATACGGACCACTGAGGACGGAACGATGACCAGTGTCGAGATCAATCCCGAACAGCTGCGTACCGCCGCATCGGATTGCGATCGGATCCACAGCGCCATCCTGACCGCCATGAAGTCTCTGCAGACCGCCGTCGACGCCAAACAGGCGCCCTGGGGCAACGACTCGTTCGGCAAGAAATTCGCCAACGGGGAGAAGGGGTACGTCGCGGTCAGCAAGAACCTGCTCGACGGCATCAACGATCTGGCCACCACGTTCGGCACCTTCGCCTCCGGCCAGCGCGAGGCCGCCGACGAACTGAGCAATGCCGATACCGGGAACGCGAACCACTGACGGTGTAGCGCCGCCGACGAGGTTATCGTGGGGATATGGGCGTCATCGGCGAAATGTTCCCGGGTAGGAAGCTGACCGACGAGGGCAGCGAGGACAGCAACGGCCAGCCGCACCGGCCACGTCTCGAACTGGACCTGGACGGCGGTGTGGTGCGCTTGTCCGCCCCCGCGCGGCCCCGCTCAACCGAGCAGGGTGTGCGCGACGGTGAAGCCGAGTAGTGCCGCGCCCAACCCGGAAATCACACTGACCAGGACGTTCGCCGTCGCGTAGAAGTACGCGCGCTGTTCGAGCAGCCGCAACGTCTCGAAGCTGAACGTGCTGTACGTGGTCAGCGCACCGCAGAAACCGGTGCCGAGCAGGGCCACCACCGGAAGGTCCGCGGCCGCGCCGGTCAGCGCCCCCAGGATCAGGCAGCCGGTCAGATTGACGGTGAGGGTGCCCCACGGAAACGGGCTGTCGTGGCGTGCGCCGATCGCGCGATCGGTGAGGTAGCGCGCTGGTGCGCCCAACAGGGCGCCGAGGAAGATCAGGATCGGTGTCACGGGTTCAGCCCTGTTCCTCGTCGGTGTCCTGGTGAATCTCCTTGCGCAACAATATTGTTCGTGTCAGCGTCACGGCCGCGAGAACCGCGAGCATGGCCGCGATCAGGGTTCCGGCCAGATAGCCGAAGGCCACGTACACGGTCCCGGGTTCCAGGAGATTGCGGGTTTCCACGGCATAGGTGGAGAAGGTGGTGAATCCGCCCAGGAAGCCCACGCCGAGAAAGGGCCGCACCAGCCGATGCCCGGTCCAGACCTCGGTGATCAGCACCATCAGAACACCGATGGCGAAACAGCCGACCACATTCGTCAGGAAGGTCCCCCAGGGGAATTGGCCGGGCCGGGTCGGCAGCAGCCGGGACACCCCGTAACGGGCTTCCGCGCCGATCCCGCCGCCGACGGCCACGACGAGCAGCACCGACCCGTGTTCTCGAAACCAACTGGGGCGCGGGCTGGTCGCACCGGCTTCGGCGGCGACACCGCCGGAAAGACGCACTTCGCTCACGGCAGACTCCTACTCGAACATGAAAGCTCTGGTCAAGTAGGGACTGTTGGCGGTGCGAGACCGCGGTTGTTCCCGCTAGCGGAAGTGGCGAGCCCCACCGCCACGTCGGTACAGACTAACCGGGCTCGACGGACCATCCGGCACGTTGTGGTGATCTTCACTCGGGCGATCGGATGGCTATGTTTCGGCTATCGGGTTGTCCTATTCGATGCCCAGAGCGACCTCGGTCGACTTGATCAACACCTTGACCGACGAGCCCTCGGCCAGGCCGAGATCCTCCACCGCATCACGAGTGATCGAGGAGGTGACGACGTCTCCGCCGCCGAGCCGGATCTTCACGACCGCCATCGCCTCGCCCAGCGTGATCGAGGCGACCGTTCCGTCGAGCTGATTGCGTGTGCTGAGTCGCATGGGTCACAGCATACGCATGGCGAACCCGGCTGCCCGTGCCGAATCTGAGAGAAAACAAAGGAAAGCCACAGGATCCGGTCAGGCGCGCGGCGCATTCTGGTTCGAGTAGACGGAACCGGCGAGGGCGAGGTGCGCGATGGTCGAAATCGAGGTCACGGGGACGACGGTGACGGTCCACGTACGCGGCGCGCACCGGTTCCTGTCGCTGCGCGAGCAGGTCACCTTCGATCTGTCGAATATCACCGAGGTCGGACCCGCCGAGGTCGATCTGCGGCCCCCGTGGGTGCGTGCGCCGGGCACCTTCTTCCCCGGTGTCATCGCGGCCGGGATCTTCCGCGGGAAGCACCGCAAGGAATTCTGGGACACGCTGTTCGACGGGCGCGGGGTGCGCATCGAGCTGGCCGGCAATGATTTCACCCGGCTGGTTCTGGACGTCGCCGATCCCGAGACGGTGTGCCGACAGCTGACCAGGGCCGCCGCGGCCTGACGCTCACCCGGCGGCGATCAGATGCCGCTGGATGAATTCGGTCAGCTGCGGTCGCAGCAGCTGTGATCCCCAACCGCCCCACTGGCTGATGAACCCGTGGTCCACCCACGGCAGCTCGAGAGTCTGCACCGGATTCCCGGCGGCATCGAGCGCGGTGGCCAGATGTGTGGACTGGTTCGCCGGAACCAGATGATCGCTGCCGCCGTGCACCAGCAGAGTGGGCGGCAGGCCCGGCGTGACGTGTTCGGTCGGCGAGGCGGCGAGGTAGCGGTCGCGGTGTTCGTCGACACTGCCGCCGGTGTAGCGGTCGAGCATGGTGCGTATCGCGTACGGCATTCGCGTATCATCCAGTGCCGCAGGAAGATTCGTCAGGGGATAGAGTGCGATCACCGAACGTACCGGCACTTCGGGCACATCGCAGGTCGGCGGGAACTGCGGATCGCCCATCGTGTACGCGGCCATGAGTGCGAGATTCCCGCCCGCCGAATCGCCCGCGACCGAGATGTTGGACCGTGCGACCCCGAATTCCGCGGCATGCCGCCGGACCCAGCCGAGCGCGCATTTGACGTCGCCGGTGGCCTGCTGCCAGCGGGCCGGTGGCGCGAGCCGGTAGTCGACCGAGAAGACGGTGACCCCCTGGGTCGCCAGCCAGCTGAACCAGCTGTTGCTCGCGCCGCGATCACCGTTGATGAATCCGCCGCCGTGCACGAACACGATCGCGGGCCCGCCCGCTGCGGGCTGGGGCGGGCGGTAGGCGTCGAGCTGTAGCGGTTGTCCGTCGATGGTGGCGAAAGTCTTTGTCTGCGTGGGGGATCGGCGTGGTCCCTGATCGGAGAAGGAGAACCACGACACCGAGGAACCGTGCGCGCTCGCGGTGCGCCACGCGGTCAGCCAGGGGACCAGCACGACCGTGAGCGCCACTGCCGCCGCGATCACCCCGGCCGCCAACCGCCAGTGTTTGCGGCTGTGCCAGGACACGATGGCGATCACCACGCACAGGAAGCAGGCCACCGCGAACCACAGCGTTCCCATCGACAGCGCCAAACCGGCGGCGCCCACCACCTCCTGGATCGGCCGGACCGGAATCCTGGGCGCGAAGAAGATCACGCCGCAGACGATCACCACGACGCACAGCACCCAGGCCGCGGCCGAGGCGAGACGCGGCACGAGCGGGCGTCTGCGCGCCCGATGCGCCGCTCGTCGTTCGGCTGCAGGACCCTGACCGCTGTTCGACATGACTGTGCTGACCTCCGCGTGGTGGTTCCCAGCTAAGCAGACCGGCGAGGACGTTGCTGGATGAGCGATCGGATGGGAGCGCCGGGCGACGGCGGTCCGGACCGGGCGATGTCTCGCCCGGTGCGTGCGAATGCCCGGAGACGGCAACCAGCAAATAATGGGCGACAACGAGTCGCGGTGCAATGCGGCGCGCGGGTTCGCGGCGTGGCGAGGTCCGCGACCGACTCGTATTCGCTACAGTGCTCGCATTTGCCGCGTCGTAGCCATGATTTGCTTCATCGGCGACGTCTTTGCCAGTAGTCCGGTTCCACCGCAAGGTTCGAGGAGGCGTGCTGTGCTCGGGTGGGTAGCTGCGGACGGACTGCCGACATGCGGATGAAGGAGCGCCGGGCCGCGATCGGCTTCACCGTCTTCGGACTCGCGGCCCTGCTGGTGACGGTGATGATGTGGAATACGCTCTCCCGCACCATCTCCGGCGCGACCGACAGCTATTCCGCGACCTTCACCGATGTGCTCGGGCTGCGGCCCGGTGACGATGTGCGCATGGCCGGGGTCCGGGTCGGCAAGGTCGATACGATCGCCGCGGTGCGCGATCCCGCGAGTCGCAAATATGTGGCGTCGGTGCATTTCCGGGTGCAGCGCGATCAGCACCTGTACCACGACACCAAAGCCCTTGTGCGATACCAGAATTTGATCGGCCAGCGATACGTCGCGCTGGAGCCCGGGACCAAGGGCGCACCCACGCTGCTCCTGCCCGGGGGTTCGATCCCGCTGGCGCAGACCGAACCGTCCTTCGACATCTCCACACTGCTCAACGGTTTCGAGCCGTTGTTCGAAACGCTGGACCCCGCTCAGGTCAATGATCTGACCAGTACGTTGATCCAGGCGTTGCAGGGCAACGACGTCTCGCTGAGCGCGTTCATCACCCAGGCCGCGGGTCTGGCGGGGGATTTCCAGCGGCGCGATGCGATCCTCACCGACATCATCGGCAATCTGTCGGCGGTGATGAAGAGTCTGGCCGCGCGCGGTGATCAGCTGGAAACGCTGATCACCCAGACGCGCGCCCTGGTCGGTGGCCTGTATCAGCAGGGCAAGTCGCTGCTGTCCTCGACCGAGCAGATCGCGGGCGCGACGAATTCGCTGGAACAGCTGGTGACGCGGATTCAGCCGCAGATCGCACTGGCACAGGATTCCGCCCACGACGCGCTGACGATGTTGCTCTCGCACGGTGCGCAACTGGATCAGGCTGCGGTGGATCTGCCCGCACTGCTGTCCGATGCCGGTGGCGCCAGCCAGGACAGTGCGTCCGTGTCGGCCTATGTGTGCAGCCTGGACATCTCGCTCTACGGCATTCTGCTGCCGCGCGGAATTCTGACCCAGATCGGCGGCAACTCCCATTCGGCGGTGTGCCGCCCCTGAGCCGGACCGATCGGGTGGGACCGGTTCGGCTCAGGGTGCGCTCAGCCCTGCAGGCCGGCCTCGATCTCCAGAGTGAGGGTGATCTTGTCGCCGATCACCGCGCCGCCCTCGGGCAGCGGCATATCGATGGTGATGTCGAAATCGCGCCGGTTGATCACCGTCTTGGCCTCGAAACCGGCGACCGGCCCCGCGCCCATACCCGGATTGCTGCCGAGGAATTCGACCTCGAGCGTGATCGGTTTGGTGACGCCGCGAATGGTGAATTCGCCGTCGACGTCGAATTCCCCCTTCTCGATCCGGAACGGGGCGGTGCTGAACGTCGCGACCGGGAATTCCTCGGCCTTGAAGAAATCGGCCGTGCGCAGGTGAGCATCGCGTTGTTCGTTGTCGGTGGTCACCGAGGAGACCTGGATCTGCGCCTCGGCGCGGGCGGTGCCGTCCTCGCCGACGACCAATCGGCCGGAGAAGTCGCTGAAACGCCCGCGGACCTTGCTCACCATCAGATGTCGCACGGTGAAGCCGAGATTGGAATGCGCCGGGTCGATGACCCAGGTTCCCGCGGCCAAGGCGTTGGAGGTGCCGGTGGTCATGAGGTTCTCCTATCGGTTCGCGTCCGATGGCCTACTGCATGAAATGCCGACAGTCTAGGGTGCTTCGAGTCCCGAACAGCGGTTATTCGCGGCGCCGGGTATTCAGTGGGGTTTGCGCCGATGAAACAGGCGATAAAAGTTCAGGGTGTAACCCCAGCCGAACGATTTGGGCGTGAACAGGCGCGCGTCGTCCGGATTCCACAATCGTGCGCGCGCTCGTGCCGTGGTCGGGCGGCGCCAGTCGAAGGGCATGCCCAGGGCCTTGCCCTGCGGGGCTGGAATGTTCTCGTCGTCTGTGCCGCTCATGGCCTCACACCTCCGACAACTCGGACCGCCGACGCGACGCCGACGGTTCGCTCCGAGTATGCCAGTGTTGCCGCGCGCGCGATGCGGTCTAGGTGCGTGCGCGCACGAACTTGTAGATGACCAGGACGATGACCGCACCGACGATCGCGCCGATGAAGGTGTGTTCGATCGGCTGGCGGAAGCTGAATTTGTGCGGAGCGAATACCAGGCTCCCCAGGGTGCCGCCGACGAATCCGCCGACGATGCCCAGCACGATGGTGCCTATCCAGCCGAAGTTCTCCTTGCCCGGAACGAGCAGACGGGCGATGGCGCCGGCAATGAGGCCGATGATGATCATCCAGACGATGCTCATGATGTCGTACTCCTCAGCGAACTACTGGACGGGTGCTCTCAAGGTAGCAAGACTCGAACGGGCGTAGGGCGATTCGGACCGTCGGACCTGACGTGTCGGGTACGGTTGAGCCGAGGGAGAGTGGGGCAACCGTGCAGGGTCTTCTCGTCGACAGCTCCGATCAGCGCCTGCTTCGCGACAGCATCGCGCAGATCGCGTCGAAATATGGTGCGGAATACTTTCTGGAGCGCTCGCGCGCCGGTGCGAAGCTCGATGAACTATGGGCCGATCTGGGGTCCGCGGGCATGCTGGGTGTGCATCTGCCGGTCGAATACGGTGGTGGCGGCGCCGGTCTGACCGAATTGTCGATCGTCGTGGAAGAGCTTGCCGCGCACGGTATCCCGCTGCTGCTGACGGTCATCTCCCCGGCCATCTGCGGATCCATCCTGGCCGCGCACGGCTCACCGGAGCTGAAGGCCGAATGGCTGCCCGGCCTGGCCGACGGCATCCGGAAGATGGCCTTCGCGCTCACCGAACCCGATTCCGGATCCAACAGCCATGCCGTGCGCACCTTCGCCCGCGCCGACGGGCCGGGCTGGATCGTCTCGGGCGGAAAGTGTTTCATCTCCGCCGCGAACGAGGCCGATGCGTTGCTGGTCGTCGCCCGCGCGATCGATGTGCCCGACGAGCGGCGAAACCCGTTGTCGCTGTTCGTCGTTCCCGCCGACGCGAAAGGCGTTACGCTGCAACCGCTGCCGACCGCGGTGGTTTCCCCGGATCGGCAGTTCACGGTCTTCCTGGACGAGGTCGCGCTGCCGCCCGAGGCGTTGATCGGCCTGCCCGGCAAGGGATTGCCGCAGGTGTTCGCCGGGCTGAATCCCGAACGCATTCTGGCCTCCGCGATCAGCTGCGGCATCGGCCGCTACGCGGTAGCCAAGGCCGTGGACTACGCCAAGGAGCGTCGGGTGTGGTCGGTGCCGATCGGCGCGCATCAGGGCATCTCGCATCCGCTGGCCGAATGTCACATAGAGGTCGAAATGGCCCGGTTGGCCACCCGGGCGGCCGCACAACAGTTCGATTCCGGTCACGATGCGGCCGCCGCGGCGAATATGGCCAAATTCGCCGCAGCCGAAGCGTCGCTGCGGGCGTTGGACCAGGCCATCCAGGTGCACGGCGGGAACGGGCTCAC
Organism: Nocardia jiangxiensis NBRC 101359; assembly: GCF_000308615.1. Lineage (GTDB taxonomy): Bacteria > Actinomycetota > Actinomycetes > Mycobacteriales > Mycobacteriaceae > Nocardia > Nocardia jiangxiensis. The sequence goes on along the minus strand of NZ_BAGB01000054.1, from coordinate 219,537 downwards.
TCCGGAGTACGGCCTGGCCGAGATGTGGTTCACCGCGCGGCTCATGCGCACCGCGCCGGTGAGCCGGGAGATGGTGCTCAACTACATCGGCGAGCACACCCTGGGCCTGCCGTCGTCCTACCGGATGCCGCAACGGCCGCCCGCGGATCATGCGGATCCGTTGCCGGAACCACAGATTCGCTGACGGCCGTCTCGCAGTGAGCAGCTACACCGCGGCGGGCGTGTGCTTGGCCGCGCTGCGCACCTGGAACGCCTCCACGATCTCCATGATGCCCATGAACAGCAGCCACCAGCCGGTCAGGATGGTCAGTGCGGCGATCGAGTGGATCGGCCACACCACGATGACCACACCGCCGATCAGCAGCAGGATGCCGAAGACGATCGTCCAGCCCTTCCCCGGCGTGCCCGCGGGCGTCTCGGCGCCGCCGATCAGCACCGACATACCGCGGAACAGCCAGCTGATCGCGATCCACAGCGCCAGCAGCACCAGCGAATCGCCGATGTGCCGGAAGCAGAATACGGCCAGGATGAACGACAGGATGCCGCTGACGATCGACAGCACCCGCCAGCCCGCGCCCACGTGCGGTCCCATCGCCGCAACGAGCTGCAATATCCCAGAGATCAGCAGGTACACACCGAACAGGATGCCGGCCACGACAAGTGTCGGCCCCGGCCAGATCAGGATCATGAGGCCGATGACCACCGACAGGATGCCGATGACCAGCAGCGACTGCCACGCGCCGCGGGCCAGTAGATGCAGTGGCCCCTCGGTTACTCCTTCTTTGCTGGTTGTCATTTGGGCAGGATAAATCGGGTTCAGTGACTAGCGGACCATTAGCTGAACTCGAATAGGTTACGAATGTCTGATCGAGTGCGCGATTCGCTTAGACGCGCACGGTGGCCCGGCCCCGGTGGGCGCGGGCGAACTGCCCCGGCGACTGGCCCCGCCAGGACCGGAAGGCCGAGGTGAACGCGGAGACGCTGGAGTACCCCAGACGTTCCGCGGCGTGCTCGACGGTGAGCCCGGCGATCAGCATCTCCTCCGCGAGCAGTCCGACGGTCTCGTTGCTGACCTCGCGGAACGTGGTGCCCTCGCTCGCCAGCCGCCGACGCAGGGTGCGCACGCTGACGTCCAGATCCGCGGCGATGTGCGCCTGATCGGCGACACCGCCGTGCCGGATCAGCAACTCGCGCACCCGACCGCTCAGGCCGGTGCGGTTGCGGCGCTGCTGGATCAGGTCCGAGCACTGCCGCTCGTAGTAGCGTGCGGTGACCGGATTCGATTGCGGCATAGGCTGATCGAGGGCGCTGGAATTGCCGATCAGGACCGATCGTTCGGTGCCGAACACGATCTTGTCGACCCCGAGCAGGGTGCCGAACATCTCGTAGATCGGATGCGGTTCCACTGCGATCTCCGCCCGGACCATGGGCAGCCGGGAGCCCAGCACGTCCTGGACCACGGTCGCGATGGCCGCGAGGTCGCGCTCGAGAACGAACCGGTGCAGGTCGGCCGGGACGGCGCTGTCATCGCGGATGAACCAGAACTCCTGGCCGTGATCCTCGAGGATGTGGTGGGCGAAGGTGAACGACAGATCGGCGTACTGCAGTACGATCTCCGCGGCTCTGCGCAGCGTCGGGCTGCTCATCGCGGCGAAGCCGAGGACGCCGAAGTTCGGTGCGTGGCAGGCGAGTCCGGCCATCAGGCCCATGCCCGGCTCGTCGTCGAGTGCGCCGACGACGTTGCGAGTCAGCGCGATCTCCTGCGCGAGAGTGATCTCGGTGCCGGGATCCTGCAACTGGTTCTCGGATATGCCGCTTCCGGACAACAGGGACGCCACCGGCAGACCGCGCGATACGGCGTATTCCACCAGCAACGCCGCACCGCTGATGGACCGCAAGCGGCCGGACTCCTCCGACGTTCTCGCATCGTTCACCTGCGAATCCTCGCAGAATCGGCGGCGATTCGTGGCGAAATGCGGTGCGCCCGTACACTTTACTCGCCGGTAAGTTTGCTGGCGGCGTCCCATATTCGGTGGTTCCTGGCCCAATCCGCGCTGGTTGAACGTTCTCGATAGCCATACGGTTTCTCATATGCCGTGCCGCGCTCGGGCAACCCTTTCGACCCGGTCGTTTGCTCTATCGGTCTGTGAGCTGTGCGTTCGCGGTGCGGTAACCCATCCCATCGCGACCGGAGTGAACCACGAATGTTGTCGATTCCCTCGAATGCCGCCAGGGACTCCTGGATTACCGTGACCGCACCCGCCGACGGACGAATTCTGGGTACGTTGCCGATGCACACGCCCGACCGAGTGCATGCGAACGTGGCCCGTCTGCGCGAGGCGCAGAGCGAGTGGCGTGCGATGGGTGTCGTGGGCCGGGCGCACTGGCTGACCACGTTCCGGGACTGGTTACTGGACAACGAGGATCCGATCGCCGGACTGCTCGCGGCCGAGACGGGGCGTTCGGCGACCGCGGCGCACCGGGAGTTCCGGCTCAGCATCGATGCGCTCGACTATCACCGCACCCGCGGTGCGGACTTCCTGACCCCGCCGCGCACGCGCGGCGGCCGGGTGCCGGGCACGGCGTTGCGGCTGGCCGTCGCCCATCGCCCGTGCGCTGTCGTCGGGGTGATCTCCAGTTGGACCGCTCCGATGGCCGCGCCGCTGCTGGATGTGATTCCGGCGCTGCTGGCCGGATCCGCGGTGGTGGTCAAGCCGTCCTCGGTGACGCCGCTGACGATGCGTGCGCTGGTCACCGGCTGGCTCGATCTGGGTGCGCCGCCGGTCTTCGAATTCGCCGCCGGATATGAGGCCGGAGCGGCGATCGTCGACGTCGTCGACGCCGTCCACTTCGGCGGGTCGCCGGAGACCGGCAAGGTGGTCGCCCTGCGCGCGGCGGCCCGGCTCGTCCCGTGCCGACTCGACATCGGCGGGAAGTCGGCGGCGATCGTATTGGCCGGGGCCGATATCGGGCGCGCCGCCACCGGAATCGCGCTGGGCGGGCTCGCGGGATCGGGGCAGAGTTGCGCGAGTATCGAGCGGGTGTTCGTCGAATCGGCGATCTACGACGCGTTTCTCGACCGGCTGGTCGAGGAGGTCATCGCGTTCGGCTCGCACGATCCGGACGACGCCACCGTGGAGGTCATGACCTCCGCCGCGCATGTGGAGTGTGTGCGGCAGCAGATCGCCGACGCCCTCGCCAAGGGTGCGCGGGTGCGCGTCGGTGGGAACGGCCACGGACACACCGTGCAGCCGACCGTGCTCGCGGACGTCGATCCGGCGATGGCGGTGCTGCGGCAGCAGACGCTCGGACCGGTTCTGCCGGTGGTCCGCGTCGCCGATGTGGAACAGGCGGTCGCCCTGGCCAACGATCCGTTCGCGCCGTGCACGAGCGTGTGGACCTCCGACGATGCCGCCGCCGACGATGTGGCCGGCCGGCTGACCGCCGCGCGGATCGCGATCAACGAGGTCTCGGTGCATCTGGCCACCGCATTCCGCCTGTAACACGTTGTTCTGCAAGGAAATTCGAGAAAAGGTAATTCGGAGAAACGGAAGAGAGAGATGAATACTCCCCATGGTTGTGCCTGCGGCTGCGCGTATTTCGCATCCGGGGAGGTGAAATGATGGGTAGCTGGCAGATTTTCGCGGTCACCATGTCCACGGCCGCCGCGCTGGCCCTGTTGTTGCTGATCGTGCGCCCGCCGCGGCGGATGACGCCCGGTCGCAGCGTGGCGGAGATCCGGGCACGCTTGGACGCCGAGGCCGCCGGGCCGATTCTGGAACTGCTGGCCGGGCACGGTGCGCCCGATCATCCGCTCGGGGTGTCCGAGGCGCATCGCGCCATGCAGGAGCATCTGGACTGCGCCGCGGCGTCCTGCCCGCGCAAGGCCGCGGCCTTGCGGGTGCTGGTCGAGGCGGGGCACGTCCAGCCGCGCGCCGACGCGCTCGTCGGCGGGCGCCTCACGTCCGGGCGGCCCGCCGAGCCTGTTCCAGTGGGTTCGTAGAAAGCTGTTGTCGCGCACAGTATTCGGCTTCGCTGACCGGGCCGGGCGGCGGTCGGTCGGGCCTGCCGGTCCGAGGCGGGGATAGGGTGGGAATCGACGGATACCCGTCCTTTCACTCCCGCCTAGTGCGAAGGAAACGACAGTAATGGATCTGAGTCTGCACTACTGGAACTTCTCGACGCCGTCGGATCCGGCGCGGATCGCGCCCACCCTCGCCCGTACCGCGCAGATCGCCGAGCAGGCCGGTTTCGCGGAATTCACGGTGATGGACCACTACTTCCAGATGGAGCTGCGCGGCACCGCCGACGAGCCCATGCTCGAGGCGTACACAACCCTGGGGTATGTCGCGGCGCTGACCGAGCGCATGCGGCTTGCCGTGCTGGTGACCGGTGTGATGTACCGGTACCCGGGCCTGCTCGCCAAGATCGTGTCCACCCTGGACGTACTGTCCGGCGGCCGCGCGCAGCTGGGTATCGGCGCGTCCTGGTACGAGCGTGAGCAGCTCGGACTGGGCGTGCCGGTGGTGCCGGTGGCCGAACGGTTCGAGCGGATGGAGGAGACGCTGCAGATCTGCCTGCAGATGTGGAGCGACAACAACGGCCCCTACAAGGGTGCGCACTACGAACTCGCCGAGACGCTGTGCGTGCCCGCGCCGCTGACCCGGCCCCGGCCGCCGATCCTGATCGGTGGTGGCGGCGAGAAGAAGACGCTGCTGCAGGTGGCCCGGTACGCCGACGCGTGCAATCTGTTCGGCACCGGCATCGACGACGTCACGCACAAGCTGGAGGTGCTGCGCGGGCACTGCGAGGCCGAGGGCCGCGATTACGGCTCCATCCGCAAGACGCTCACCTCCTTCACCTCCCCGGTCGGCGATCCGGATGCCTTCCTGGCCGAGGCGGAACGCTATGCGGCCCTGGGGATTACGCAGATCGATGTGATGCCCGACGGTGATCCGATCGAATACACCGAGAAGGCTGCGGCCGTCATCGAGCGCCTGAACTCCATGCGGTAATCGGGCCTCGGCTCCGCTCCTGCGGGGTGGCGGCGTCCTCGGGCTCCGATTCGCTCCGCCGACCCGGCAGTCGCGGTGCTGCCGCGGGGCCCGGGTGAATTCGGGGCGGGGTGTGTGCGTTGCCGATGCCGTGTCTACCGGGATTGACCGGTGGGCATGGCATCGGTGCGTTTCGGGGTGTGTCGTGCGTGCATCCGAGGGCATGGTGTGAACGGAGCCAGTTGCGCTGGTCGGGGTCGCGCGCGGCTGTTGACCATATACCCATAGGGGGTATAGGTTTCTGTGCGGAGCGCGGCACATCCGTGCCGCGCCCATGGCGGAGGCGAGGTGGCTGATGCATGCGATAGGGCACGCGCTGGCGTTGACCGGGTCGATGACCTGGGAGATTCTGTGGGCGTTGATTCTCGGGTTCGCGCTGTCGGCCGTGGTGCAGGCGGTGGTGCGCAAATCCACGATCGTGCGGTTGCTCGGTGACGATCGGCCGCGCACGCTGGCCGTCGCGTCGGTGTTGGGTGCGGCTTCGTCCTCGTGTTCGTACGCGGCGGTCGCGCTGGCGCGGTCGCTGTTCCGCAAGGGGGCGAACTTCACCGCCGCGATGGCGTTCGAGATCGGGTCGACCAACCTCGTCGTCGAACTCGGCATCATCCTGGCGTTGCTGCTGGGGTGGCAGTTCACCGCGGCCGAATTCATCGGTGGGCCGATCATGATCGTGCTGGTGGCGGTGCTGTTCCGGCTGTTCGTGCGGTCCCGGCTGGTGGAGGCGGCCCGGACACAGTCCGAGCGCGGCCTGGCCGGATCGATGGAAGGCCATGCGGCCATGGACATGTCGGTCGCGGGCACCGGCTCGTTCGCGCGGCGGCTGCTGTCCCCGCGCGGGCTGACCTCGGTATCGCACGTCTTCGTGATGGAGTGGGCCGCGATCCTGCGCGATCTGATCATCGGACTGCTGATCGCCGGTGCGATCGGCGCGTGGGTGCCGGATACCTTCTGGCAGCACTTCTTCCTGAGCGATCATCCACTGCTGTCGGCGATCTGGGGACCGATCGTCGGGCCGCTGGTCGCGATCGCCTCGTTCGTCTGCTCGATCGGCAATGTGCCGCTGGCCGCGGTGCTGTGGAACGGCGGCATCAGCTTCGGCGGCGTGACCGCGTTCATCTTCGCCGACCTGCTGATCCTGCCGATCCTGAACATCTACCGCAAGTACTACGGCACCCGCATGATGCTGACCGTGCTGGGCGTGTTCTACGTCGCCATGGTCGGCGCCGGATATCTGGTCGAAATCCTCTTCGGCGCAACGGGACTCGTGCCCGGACAGCGCAACGCCATGGTCATGGAAGAGGGCATCCGCTGGAACTACACCACCTGGCTGAACATCGTATTCCTGTTGCTCGCAGCGGTTCTGCTGATCCGCTTCGTCCGCACCGGCGGAATTCCCATGCTGCGCATGATGGGTGGCTCACCCGATGCCGAGCATGACCACTCGGCCTCCGGTCACGCTGAGCATGCTGGTCATGGTGAGCATGCCGATCATGCCGGGCATAGTGGGCAGGTCGATCACGAGGCTGATCATCGTGGGCACGCAGGTCATGGTCGGCATGTTGATCACCCCGGGCACGCCGATGACGCCGGGCACGCCGGTGGCGGTGGGCATGCTGGTCACAGTGGGCACGTGAATCACGATGCGGATAGTGCGCCCGCTGATGGAGCCGGAGGCGACGAGGGCCGGTCGGGATAGGCTCGATCTCGCCGGGAAAAGCCGTGGTGGGGGCGATTGTCATGCGGGTGCGTGGTGACGTAACTGTTCGACGGTTCTGGAGAAGTGGCCGCGGTGTTCTTCGGCTACGGCGAGGGCGTCCGCGGCGGTGTCGACGTCGGTGAGGATGGGGAGGCGGCGGATTCGGCATCCGCAGCGGCTCAAGGCTTCTCGGGTCAGTTCGCCGGTTCGGTCGGTCGACATGGGGACTTCGGCGAGGGTTCGGGCCGGGCGAGGATCGGTCAGGCCCAGGGCCCACCAGCCGCCGTCGGAGGCGGGGCCCAGGACGGTGTCTCCGCATTCGAGCAGCAGCGTCGCCGAGACCGCGAGCAGTGCGGGGCCCGCCTGTGGGGTGTCCATACCGATCTGGAGTACTGGCAGGCCCAGTCGGGAGGCATCGGCGTGGGCGTTGGCCAGACGCTGCCCGAAGGTAGTGCCACGTTGTGGAATGAGGTCGAATTCGCCCAGGGCCGTGGATAATTCGTCGGACAGTTCGGCTCGGGTGAGATCACCGGTCCAGGCGACCATGCGGTGCCGCACTCCGCTGTGCCGCACGGCCCGGAGCGTGTCCAGAAGTGCGGCGGCGGCGATCTGCGCCGCCTCTCGCGGTGAGAAGTCCGGTGTGAGACGGGTTTTCGCGAACCCGGCGATGGGAGCCTTGGCGATCACCAGCAGTGTGGCGGGGATGCCCTGCGATGCGGCGGATGTGGTCATCGCACACTCCAGAAGTCCGCGACGGCGCGCACGGTCCCGCGGACCGAACCCGAAACCTTGGATACGCCATGGGTTCTCGGTCGATAACTGATATCGCGTTCGACGATCCGCCAGCCCGCCCCGCTCGCGCGGATCAGCAGTGCCAGTGGATATCCCGAGCGCGGATGCAGCGGACCCAATGCCAGCAGGCGGTCGCGACGGGCCACCCGCATGGCGGCGATGTCGTGCACCGGCAGACCGTGCCGTCGCCGGAGCAGTCCGGCGACAAGCAGATTGCCGAGCCGGGCATGCCAGGGCCACGCGCCCGCTTGCACCGGTCGACGGCGTCCCACCACCATATCCACGTCGGTATCGAATTCACCCAGCAGACAAGGTAATTCGGCTGCGTCCATGGATCCGTCACCGTCGAGCACCGCGACCAATGGGGTATCGGCCGCGTGTACGCCCGCGTTGACCGCCGAACCGTATCCGGGCACGGGCTCGCTGACGACATTCGCGCCACCGGCCCGCGCCACCGCGGCGGTGTCGTCGGTGGAGGCGTTGTCGACCACGATCACCCGGTACCCGTCCGGCACGGCCGCCAGCACACCGGGTAGCGCCCCGGCCTCGTTGTGGCACGGGATGACGACGGTGACGTCTCGCGCGCTGAGTGCATCGCTCACATCTGGCACCGTATGCCCGTGACCACTGATTTCGTCCCAAGGAACCGGTGACGAAAGTGTGACGGGACCCGGCCGGGGCGGTGATGTGCCCGAGTTCGGTGGGTGGCGCGGCCTAGGGTGAACGGCGTGCAGCAGGTAATTCCCGCCCAGGTCCGGCGTGTCTCGGGCGTGCGCGCCGACGTCGCCTGTGCCCTGGTGGCCGCGGTGCTGGTGGTCGTGGCCTTCGCCGTACCGCAGATCCGCGGTCAGCAGTGGTCGCGGCATCTGTATGCCGCCGCCGCGCCGATCTTCGGGATCTGGGGGCCACACATCGGCTGGGGGACCGGCCCGGCGATCCTCATCGCCGTTCTGGTCGTCCTGACCGGCCCCGGACTCGCTCGCCGGTTGCCGTGGCGGCCGATGCTGCTGCTGGCCTGGGTGACCTCGATCGCGTGGATCTTCTCGCTGGCCATGATCGACGGCTGGCGCACCGGCTTCGCCGGGCGGCTGACACGACACGAGGAGTACCTGTACGAGGCCGGGCGGGTCACCGACATCGGCGGCATGTTGCGCGGATTCTCCGGCCGCATACTGGATTTCCAGCCCGACTCGTGGGCCACCCACGTCTCGGGGCATCCGGCCGGTGCGCTGCTGACCTTCGTGCTGATGGACCGGATCGGTCTGCGCGGCGGGGCGTGGGCGGCCTGGCTGGTGGTGCTGGCCGGGGCCGGTGCGGTGGTGGCGGTGGCGGTAACTCTGCGTGCGCTGGGTGCGCAGGGCCGGGCCAGGGCCGCGGTGCCCTATCTGGTCCTCGCGCCCGCCGCGGTGTGGCTCGGGGTTTCGGCCGACGCGCTGTTCGCCGGGGTGACCGCGTGGGCGGTGGCCCTGCTGGCGATCGCGACCCGTCGCGGCCCGGGATGGCCGGGTATCGCCCTGGCATCCGGTCTGCTGTTCGGCTACGGGCTGTTCCTGAACTACGGCCTGACGCTGATGGTGATCCCGGCCGCCGCGGTCCTGTGCGCACGAGGGGTGCGCGCTGCCATGCCCGCGGTCGTCACGCTCCTGGGCGTCGTGCTGGTCGTGGTGGCCTTCGCCGCCGCCGGATTCTGGTGGTTCGACGGCTATCACCTTGTGGTGCAACGCTATTACCAGGGCATCGCCTCCGAACGTCCGTACTCCTACTGGATCTGGGGCAACCTCGCGGCCACCGTTTGTGCCGTCGGGTTGGCCGGCGCAGCGGCCCTGCATCGCGTGGCGCGTGGCGTGCTGGCCGGGTTCGGCTCGCCCGCGAGCGAAGGTGTGCAGGCATCGCACCAGGCGGACGATGAGCAGAGCCCGCGTCGTGCCGCGCGCGACGGACTGTCGTGGGGTCGCGAGGCGCCGATGCACGGCAGCGGCAGGACACGACGGGCGTGGGTGGAACGCCTGGTCGGATGGCGAGAGAGTGTTGACCCTGCGGCGCTGCTGGCCGCGGCGGGAGTGGTGGCCATCGTGGCCGCTGATCTGAGTGGGCTGAGCAAGGCCGAGACCGAGCGGATCTGGTTGCCGTTCGATATGTGGGTGCTCGCCGGGACGGCATTGCTGCCGCAGCGCAGCGCCCGGATCTGGCTGGCGCTGCAGGCCGTCGCGGCGCTGGCCCTCAACCATCTGCTGATGACGAACTGGTGATTCGATGCGCATTCTGGTGGCCGATGACGATGCCGTGGTCCGCGAGGTGGTGCGCCGCTACCTCGAACGGGACGGATTCACGGTGGTGGAGACTGCCGACGGTCCGGCGACCGCGGAAGTGCTGGCGCGCAACGAGATCGCGCTGGCCATCCTGGACGTGATGATGCCGCCGCCGGACGGAATCGAGCTGTGCCGGTCGGTGCGCGCCGGACCGCATCCGGATATGCCGATCATTCTGCTGACCGCACTCGGCGAGGAGGAGGATCGCGTTCTGGGACTGCAGTCCGGCGCGGACGACTACATCGTGAAGCCGTTCAGCCCCAGGGAATTGACCTTGCGGGTGGCCTCGGTGCTGCGGCGCGCCCAGCGGACCCCGGCCCCGGCCGAACAGCCCGCGTTGCGCAGCGGTGCGGTCGAGTTGCGGCCGGATTCGCAGGCGGTGCTGGTCGAGGGCCGCCGGGTGGATCTGACCGCCCGGGAATTCGATCTGCTGGCCTTCCTGCTCGCTCATCCGCAGCAGGTGTTCGGGCGGGCGGATCTGCTCGAACAGGTGTGGGGCTGGAGCTTCGGCGATCAGTCCACCGTCACCGTGCACATCAAACGCCTGCGTGCGAAACTCGGTGCCGCACATCGCATCGAGACCGTCTGGGGCCGTGGTTACGCCTGGGGTCGCCCCGGGGACGAGGACGGAGAGCACTGATGCCCACCGATATTCTCGGACTGATCGGGTACGCCCTGGCCGGATCGCTCCCGGTGACCGCGCTGGGCGCGCTCGCCATGCGCCTGACCCACAATCGCAGCCTCACCAGCAGCATGGTTCTGCTGGTGCTGATTCCGACGCTGGCCACCCTGGTCGGCGTTGTCGCGGTCAGCGGGATGATGTTCACCGACGAACTGCGCCGCATCCTGGTGGTGCTGGCCGTGGTCACCATCGTCGCGGTGCCCGCGGCCGTCGTACTGGGCCGGGCTCAGGCCCGAAAGACGGTGTGGGAGAGGCAGATGCGCGAACAGGAGCGCGCAGCCGAACGTTCCCGCCGAGAACTGGTCGCCTGGGTCAGCCACGATCTGCGTACCCCGCTGGCCGGTATCCGGGCCATGGGCGAGGCGCTCGTCGACGGCGTGATCGATCGGCCCGAAACCGTCGAACGCTATGCGAATCGCATTGTCCTGGAAACGAATCGGCTCTCGACGATGGTGGACGACCTGTTCGAGATGTCGAAGATCAACTCCGGTGCCCTGCGGCTGCAACTCGAACCGGTGGATCTGCGCGAACTCGTCGACGAGGTCGCCGCGGCCAATCAGCCCACCGCCGAACGCGCCGGAGTGAGTCTCACCGCGCACCAACCGGATTCGGCGATCATGGTGACCGCCAGCGATCGCGCGCTGACGCGGGTGCTGACCAATCTGGTGGCCAACGCCATCGAGCACACCCCACCCGGCGGCCACATCGACATCTGCTCCGGCACTCGCGACGGCCAGGCATGGACCCATGTCACCGACACCGGTCCCGGTATCGCCCCGGAGGATCTGCCCCGCATCTTCGAGGTCGCCTACCGCGGCACCGCTGCCCGTTCCGCGACCGACATCGGCAGCAACAGCGGTATGGGCCTGGCCATCGCGTCGGGCCTGATCCAGGCACATCACGGCGAGATCAGCGCCCACAATCAGGAGGTCGGCTGCCGCTTCGAAATCCGCCTGCCCCTGCGCCTTCCCGAGACTTCGGCGGCCTCCCTCGCCTCGTCGTGACTTCGCGCTGCTGGGTGCTTGGAGAACAGCGGGCCGAGGACGGCTTCGGCGAGGTCTCGGTAGCGTTGCCCGGCCGAGGTCGAGTATCCCGACGCCCGGATCGGCCACTTTGAACTGGTGCTGGCCGTAACTGCCGCCGGTTGCCCCCGCCGCCCTCATGGCGGTGGGGGCAACGGTTTGTCCGGCGGATGGACCATTCCGACACGGTCGTGTTGAGTGTGGTTCTGCAGCAGGAATTTTCAGCGCCACTCGGGCGCACCCGCGGCAGAGACCGGGCGCAAGGGGGCGGTGGCGAATTCGGTGAGCCCGTCGGCGGGGGAGATCGTGGCGGTGAAATCCAGTAGGGCTCGCGCTCTTTCGGGGCTTGCCACGATGTGACGAACATCCCCGGGGCGGTATTCACCGGTGACGGCAGGAGGTTTGCCGTCGTGGGCACGGGCGAGCAGATCGGCGACCTCGCGGATGCTGATGGGGGTGCCGGAGGCGATGTTCAGCGGAACGAAGCCGGGGAGCGGGTGGTGCAGGGCGGCGAGGTTGGCGGCGGCGATATCGCGGACGTGTACGAAATCGCGCATCTGCGCGCCGTCCTCGAAGACGCGCGGTGATTCGCCCGCCTCGAGTGCCGAGCGGAAGATGGCCGCCACCCCGGAATACGGTGTGTCCCTGGGCATATCGTCGCCATAGACGTTGTGGTATCGCAGGGCGGTGACCGTGCCGCCGGTCGCCGCGGCCCAGGCGCTCGCGTAATTCTCCTGCGCCACTTTGCTCGCCGCGTACAGGCTGCGCGGGCACAGCGGGCTGTCCTCGTCGATCACGCTCCAGCGCAACGGTTCTCCGGTCCGCGGATCGAGATGGTCGAATTGCCCGCGATCCAGATCGGCACGCTGACGTTGCGTCGGAATCGCCGCTGCCCCCTCGGCAGTGCGATAGCGCCCTTCGCCGTAGACGACCATCGAGGAGGCCAGCACCAGCCGCCGCACCCCGGTCTCGGCCATCGCGGCCAGCAGGACCGCGGTGCCGAGATCGTTGTGACTGGCATAGGCCGGTGCGTCGGCGGCGCTGACCCCCGCGCCCACCACGGCTGCCTGATGACACACCGCATCGATGTCGCGCAGCAGTGCGGTCACCGCCTCGGGGTCGCGCACGTCCACCCGGTGCACCCCGTCCGGCGGGGCCGCGTCGACGCCGTGCGCGGCCGCCAGCATGAGGTCGGCGGCGATCACCTCGTCGCCCGCGGCGGTGAGCGCCTCGCGAATATGGGATCCGATGAAACCGGCCGCGCCGGTGAGCAGCACCCGCATCGTCTCAGGCCGGGTTCGGTCGTGTGGAAGTCATCCACCGATCCTCGCCTCCGCGACGCCGCGCGGGCGCGTGACGACGCCGCTCGTAAGGAATTCGTCACAAGCGCGCCCGAACGGGATCGCACGGTCCGCATCTGCTCAGCCGGCGGCGATACCGTCCGAACTGCTTCGGTCGTGCGTGGTGAAGGTGGCCATCATCGCCATGTCCTCGTGCTCGAGATTGTGGCAGTGCAGCACATACCGCCCCGGGTAGTCGGTGAACCGGACGGCGATCTCGGCGAGTTCACTGGCTCCCAGATAGACGGTGTCCTTCCAGCCCGCATCCGTAGCCAGCGGCTGCCCGCCATTGCGGGACAGCACCTGGAACTGCTCGAGGTGCAGGTGGATCGGATGATCCAGATCGGTGGACAGCTGCCAGATCTCCACATCGCCGAGGCGCGGCCGGGCGATCGGTTCGCGCGGATCGTAGGGGTGTCCGTTGATCAGCCAGCCGCTCATCGAGCCGGAATCCCCACGGCGGAAATCGAATCGGCGCGTGGTGACGGCCGCTCGCCGGTCCAGCGGCGTGATCTCGTTCAGACGATCGGGCACTCTCGAGCTGTCCGCGATGCGCTCGGTGACCTCGAAACGCATGACGCGCGTGGTGATTCCGTCGCCGAGATCGTTGTGAATCGTCACCCGGTCACCGACCGCGCATCCGGACAGATCCAGGATCACCTCGTATCGCTCGCCGGGTGCGATCGTCAACGCGTCCACTCGCCGCGGGCGGTCCAGCAGGCCGCCGTCCGAGCCGATCTGCACGAAATGCCCGTCACCGAGCGGCATTTCGACCCGCAGTCGATAGACGCGGGCATTGGATCCGTTGATCAGCCGCAACCTGTACCGGGCCGTGCTCGCCCGGTGCACCGGCCACGGCACACCGTTCACCAGAATCACATCACCCAGCACGCCGCGGCCGAATTTCCCGGTCACTCCGGGCGTGTGCAGGGCCGTGGGGTCCATCGCCGGATAAAGGAATGCCCCGGTCGCATCGAAGGCTCGGTCGGTGATCAGCAACGGCAGATCCCGCTCGCCCGAGGGCAGTCCGAGTCGCTGCTCGGCCTCGTCGACGACCAGGTGCACCCCGGCCAGCCCGCGCCAGACCGACGGCCCGGTGAAATCCATCCGATGGTCGTGATACCAGAGCGTCGCGGCGGGCTGCCCGGCCGGATAGATGTAGTCGCGCTCACCGATCATGGTGTGCGCCAGCGGATCCGAGTCCATCATGTGCTCGTGTGCGCTCGTCGCGTCGACCGGAAGCAGCAGATCGGTCGGATATCCGTCCGACGCCTCGGGAACATGTCCGCCGTGCAGGTGGACCACCACCGGGACGGGCAGCTCGTTGCGATGCGAGACCACCGTGCGGCGACTGCGCGAGGACACCAGCAGCGGTCCCGGAAATATGCCCTGGTATCCCCAGATCGGCGTCGAATAGCCGGGCAGGATAACGGCATTCGCGCGCCGCTGGACGATCCGATGGTAATCGGTGGTCGCATCGCGGCGGATCGGGGCGAGTGCTCGCGGTACTCGCAGTGGCAGCGTGAACGGTTCGGGCAGCCGGGCCGAACTGGTCAGATGCAGCCGGTCGTCCGGGGAGTCGGCGGCCAATTGCCAGGCTCCGGCCGCGCCGGCGACGCCGACCGCCGCCGCGATGCGGAACAGGGAGCGGCGCGACAGCACAGGATTCATCGCGCCGCGACCTCGGCCTCGATCGTGGGTTTCGTCCACACCTGGACCAGCACCGCGGCCAGACCCGCGACGAGTGCGACGCCGAGCGGGACGTGTACGGCCAGGATCTCTCGATGTCCCAGCCCGATCTCGACTCCGGTGCCGGCGGTCATCGCCGCGCACTGGAGCACGCTGCGTCCCGTGGTCTGCCCGAATCGCCATGCCGCGGCGAAACACAGGGTCATGACCAGCATTCCGGCCGCCATGATCGGACCGTTGAGCGAATGCGCGTCGAGCCCGTCGTAACTTCCGGCCATCAGACGTCCGGCGAACATGGCCTGAGCGAAGCCGTCCAGGGTGACCAGGGTCGCGATCGTACGGAGCAGCCGCTGCCACGCCCGCGGCGTCACCCCTGCCGCCGTGCGCTGAAAAGCCAAGCGGGAATGGGCGTTCGGGCCTCGGCGCCGGGCTGTCCGATATCCCATCCGGCGGACCGGACATCGGTTCCGTCGGCGGGTCGGGTCCGATAGAAGGCGTCGAAATATTCGGCCGGGTTGGTGGACGGTGGCGTCACGATGATCCCCTTGATAGTTCAGATTTCCGAACGGTTCAGAATTCTGAACTTGTATGCTTGGTGCTGTCAAGAGGGATCGGGAGGCGTAGTGGAAGAGGCATCGGCCGACGGCGCGGATGTGACATCGACTGTGAGTGCGGAACAACGGCGTCGGCTGACGATGCTCGTGCCGATGGTCTCCGCCTACCTTCGGCGCGCCCGGAACGATATGCCGCCGGTGATCCGGAAGGTGTTCGAGCAGGCGGGACTGGGTGCGCGGCACGGCGCGGTACTGGGTTTAGTGGTGTCCTCGGGTCCGGCGAGTGTGAGTGAGGTGGCCCGGCAACTGGGACTCGGGCTCACCAATGCCAGCCAGCTCAGCGGGGAACTCACCCGCGCCGGACTACTACAGCGGCGCAACGATCCGGCCGATCATCGCCGCACACTGCTCTCGGCCGCGCCGGAGTACCGTGCGGCCTTCGAGGAATTTCTCGCCCGGCGCAGTGCGGGGCTGTTCCGCGCGATGGGTCGGCTCACGCCCGAGGAGCAGCACGGCTTCCTCGCCGGACTACAGGCGTGGGTGGATGAGATCGAGGGGGATCGGGGTGGCGCGGCGGAGCGCAGAGCCTAGAGAACCGCCTGGGTCTGGGTGGTCTTGCCGACGAGTTTGCCTGCGTCGTCATGGATTTCGGTCTCCACGACGATGAAGCGACGTCCGGTGTGCAGCGGTCGCGCGGTCGCCGACGCGTAGCCCGAGCGGATCGCGCGCAGGAAGTTCGTCTTCGATTCCACCGTCGTCGTGCCCTGCGCACCCTCGGGCAGATTCAGGAATGCGGACACCGCCGCGGTGGCGTCGGCCAGCGACATCAGCACACCGCCATGCAGCACACCGCCCAGCGTGCACAGATCCTCCTGCCACGCCAGGCGGCTGCGCACGAGCTCGGGCCCGTGTTCGAGCACCTCGACGCCGAGTTTCTCGGTGAACGGCATGGTCGTGTGGAACAGCTTGGTTCCCTCGGAATCGATCATGCGGTGAGCTTGCCGCACCCTCGGCCGTGCGTCGATGACCTCGGAGGTAATGGCCCAGCGTCATCGCCCGGCCGGGTCCTCACGACTCCCGGCGCGCACCGGCGGACGGCACCGCGACGAAGGTACGCGGCTGCGCGAAATCCTCCTTGCGGAAACGGGTTTCGATACCCGCCACGGTCGCGTCGAGCCGGTCGGTGTCGACCAGGGCGATGATGCTGCCGCCGAATCCGCCGCCGACCATGCGCGCGCCGTGCGCACCCGCTGTCAATGCCGCGTCGACCGCGACGTCCAGTTGCGGGGTGGAGATCTCGAAATCGTCCCGCAGCGAGGCGTGCCCGGCGGTCAGGATGGGGCCGATCTCACGCGGATCGCGACCGCTGTGCAGCATCCGTGCCACCTCGAGCACCCGGGCGTTCTCCGAGGCGATGTGGCGCGCGCGTCGCCGCGGCGCGTCCGCGGCGATCCGCTCGACCTCGGCGATATCGGTGATCTCGCGCAGTGAGCGCACCCCGAGTGCGGCTGCGGCCTCCTCGCATTCGCGGCGGCGCTGGGCGTATCCGCCACCGGCGTGCTGATGCGGTGTGTTGGTGTCCGCGACCAGTAGCGCCAGACCGGCCGCGGCCAGGTCGAAGGGCACCTGGGCGTGTTCGCCCCGGCCGAAGTCCAGGAACAACGCGTGCCCGGCCGTGCACAGCACCGACGCGGACTGGTCGAGGGTGCCGGTGGCCGCGCCGACGTACGAGTTCTCCGCGGCCCGGCCGATATCGATCAGCTCGGCATCGGAGATCGGCAGGTCGAACAGATCGCGCAGCGCGACCGCCACCGCGCACTCCACCGCCGCCGAGGAGGACAGACCCGCGCCGACCGGCACCGCGCCGTCGAGTTCGAGCCGGACACCCGGGATCGGGTATCCGCGCCGGACGTACTCGTGGACGACGCCGAGCGGATATCGCGCCCAGCCCTGCACCGTGGAATCCGCGAGCCCGGCGATCGGCTCATCGATCACCTCGCCGGGATGTTGACGCGACGAAACCCGCACCTGCGCATCGGATTCGGCCTCCGCAGCACACCGCACCACATGCGGCAGCGCGATCGGCAGCGCATAGCCGTCGTTGTAATCGGTGTGCTCGCCGATGATGTTGACCCGTCCGGGGGCGACCCAGACGCCGCGCGCTGCTCCACTCACGATTCCACCTCGCTGGCGCTCGCCTCCATCGTGCGCGGGGCACACTGTGTCGATGGTTCGCTCCGCTGCGCTCCACTCACGATGCGGCGACCTCCCGCAGTTCGGCCGCGACGGTCTCGGGAGTGGTGTCGCTGATGAAGACGTTCATACCGGACTCGGATCCGGCCAGGTACTTCAGCTTGCCCGCGGCGCGGCGGATCGAGAACAGTTGCATGTTCAGCCACCAATCATCGCGGGGCGCACCGGATTTCGGTGTCGGTGCTTGATTCCAGGCGGCGATGTACGGCATCGGGGTGTCGAAGCGGCGGGCGAAGCGGCCCAGGACGTCCAGATACAGTTCGGCGAACGCGTCGCGCTGGGCGTCATCGAGATCGGGGATGTCGGCGACCCGGCGGTGCGGATACAACTGCACCTCGTAGGGCCAGCGGGCGAACGGCGGGACGAAGGCGGTCCACTCCTCGTTGGCCGCGACCACCCGCAGTCCGGCGGCGCGCTCGGCGTCGAGCAGATCGCCGAACAGGTTGCCGCCGTGGGCTTTCCGATACTCGGCGACGTTGGCGGAAATCTTCGCCACGCGTGGCGTGACGAACGGGTAGGCGTAGATCTGCCCGTGCGGATGCGAGAGCGTGACCCCGATCTCCTCGCCGTGATTCTCGAAGCAGAACACCTGACCGACGCCGTCCAGTTCGGCCAGTTCGGCCGTGCGATGAGCCCAGACGTCGACCACCATGCGCGCGCGTTGCGGATCCAGCCGATCGAAGGAGGAGTCGTGAACGCTGGTGAAGCACACCACTTCACAACGTCCGTAGCCTTCGCGCAGCGCGGTGAGCGGCGAACCGTCCACGGTATCCGGCCATTCGGTGTGGTCGGTGGACAGCGAGGGAAAGCGATTTTCGAAAACCGCTATCTCGTAGTCGGATTCGGGAACCTCGGTGGCGCGCTCCGGAGTCGAAGGGCACAGCGGGCACAGATCCGCCGGGGGCAGGAAGGTACGGGTCTGCCGGTGCGAGGCCAGGACCACCCATTCCCCGAGCAGTGGATCGAATCGGGTCTGCGAATGGGTGGTGGTGTGCGGCAGGTCGCGGGTGTCGGTGGCGGTGCGAGCCACCGGGGCCCGGTCGAAGTAGAGAATCTCGCGGTCGTCGGCGAGCCGGCGGCGGGTGATGATCACCGGCGGGCCCGCTGCGGTGTGCGCATCTGGTCAGGTACGAGCGCCATGCCAACCTCCGATCGGGACACGTGAGAGTCGGTCCGGACAGTACACGGGGAAGTTGTGAGCGCTCACATCAGGGCCGCACGAGAACATTCGGCGATATGCCTGAACGTTCTCGCGACAGGGTCAGTATTCGCTGCCGAACAGGCCACCCGGACCGTAGGAGCCGGTGCTCGGCGGGGTGGGAGCCATCACCCAGCCGCCGCAGCCGGTCGCCTTGAACGCGACGTCGGTCGACTTGATCATCACCCGGACCGGAGTCTGGTGGGTGAGGTCGCTGGCGATGATGTACTGATTCGGATCGCCGTGGTCCTTCGGGCCGGGAATCTTCCACAGCCGCTCCCAGAAGCACGCGTGCACCGGATCGGTCGATCCGGCCGCCTGGTAGATGCCGGGGGTGATGTCCACGCCGACGCGGTAGAGCCCGTCGCCGGGCATGGACTTCGCCGGAGCGGCGGCGGCCGTCCCCGAGGCGAGCAGTGTGGCCGTCGAAGCCACGGCCCCGGCGATCGCAAGCGTGCTGGCACGCACGGTGGTCCTCCTCGAACATATCTGTGCCGCCGAGAACTCGGACGGCGGCGGGAGTTCCCCGCACCTTTCCCGGGGTGTTTATCAGAATCGCGAGGGCGAATTGATCGAATCGGTGAAATTTGTGGTGTTGCACCACGATGCGCCCGTATCGTTCGGCTCGACCGATCTTGCCCCGAACACCGATGGGGTGATGCGGATCGCGCTGGTACGCGCGCCCCGGTGAGGAGAACAGCCCATGTCTCAGAACGATCAGGTCATCAACCCGCTCGACCGTCGCACGGCCCTGGCCGGTGCCGGTGTGGCCGCAGCGGCGCTCACCCTGGCCGCCGCCTGCAGTTCGGATGATTCGTCCTCGTCCTCGTCCTCGTCGGGGAAGTCCTCGGCGGCCGCCGCCGGAACCACGGGCGCTCAGGCGACCGCTCCGCTGACCAGTACCTCGGATGTTCCCGTGGGTGGCGGGGTGATCGTCGGCGACACCGTCGTCACCCAGTCGACCGCGGGCAACTTCTCCGGTTTCTCCACCACCTGCACTCATGCCGGTTGCAAGGTCAACAAGGTCGAAAACGGATTGATCGAATGTCCCTGTCACGGAAGTACATTCCATCTCGACGGGACTGTCGCGCATGGTCCGGCGACCCGTCCGCTGGATTCGCACCCGGTGAAGGTGCAGGACGGCAATATCGTGCGCGCCTGAGGCGAGAGCGCCGCGAATTTCGGATGCGGAAATGTTGCGGATCGCTGTGAAAGGGGGGCGGAAGGCGACATCGGATGGGATTGTGGCTATGCTCACCCGTAACAACCGCAACAGCAGTAACAGCTAGGGCGGTCCACCGCCCCGGCTGTGCTCATTGGCACCGCGAGACCGGTACCAGCACCGGATTTGGAGGGCGTTGTGTTCTCTCGCCAGCTGTTCTACCGCAAGCCGAAAATCGTTCGGGCAGGTCTGTGCCTTGTCGTCACGACCGCTGCCACCTGTGCGGGACTCGCGCCGACAGCCTCGGCCGCCCCGGCCGCGCCCGCGCAGCCCCCGTCCAATCTGTCGACCAAACTCTCAGGTAAGACGGTATTCCTCGATCCAGGCCACCAGGGATCCGGGCAGAATCTCGATCGCCCGGTCAACAATGGCTACGGCGGCACCAAAGCGTGTCAGACCACCGGAATGACGGCCTTGGACGGTACACCCGAGCACACCATCAACTGGAAGGTTGCCAACCTCGTCAAACAGTCGCTCGAGGTGCTGGGCGCTCGGGTGGTGCTGAGCCGTCAGGACGACACCGGATGGGGCGGCTGCGTGGACGAGCGGGCCGCCGCGGCGAATCGTTCCGGGGCGAATGTCGCGATCAGCATTCACGCCGACAGCGCACCCGCACAGGATCACGGATTCCACCTGATCGTCCCGAAACTGCCCGTCCCCGATCTCAGGGCCGCGGAGGTACAGGCCACTGCCGGAATGGCCGCCAGCAAATCGGTGCGTGACGCCTACAAGCGGGCCGGGTTCACCGCGGCCGGCTATGCCGGGGCCGTCGACGGTATGCAGACCCGTTCCGATATCGCCGGACCCGCATTGACCGAGGTGCCCAATGTGTTCATCGAAATGGGCAACGGCGCCAACAAGAACGACGCGGCGCAGCTGGTCTCCAACGAGGGCCAGATCAAGCACGCGATCGCCATCACGACCGGGCTGGTGACCTATCTGCTCGGGGCCGCGTCCACCGGATCGGCCGACAGCCCTGCCGCCTCCCCGATTCCGCAGCCGAACGCGGCTCCGGCGGGGAACGACGGCAGCGCTCCGCAGAACGCCGCCCCGGCAGTGAATTCCACGCCAGAGACCACGACGCCCGCTGCGCCGCAACAGGGTACGCCCAATGCCTACACCCCGGGCGCCGCGCAGCCGCAGTCCGCGCCCGGCACCGCGCCGCAGTATCAGACCGCGCCCGGGACGCTGCCGCAGAATCAGACCACGCCCGGAACCACGCCGCAGGCGGGGACCACCCCGGGCACCCAGGCACAGCCCGGTGCGCCCAAGTCCGTCGATCCGAATTCGGCGGCGAGCATGCTGGTCACCGCGGCCATCCAGTTGCTCGCACCCTTGGCCACTTCACTGGGCCTGGGTGATGTGGCGAATTCGGAACTGGTCAATCTCGCCTACACCCTGGTGTCGACGTTGATCGGCGCCGCGGGTAATGCGGTGGCGACCGCCACCAAGTAAGCCTCGCTCCGCTCGCGCCCTGCCGCCCGTCACGTGCGGCAGGGCGCACGGCTTCGTGCGAGAACTTCTCAGCCGACCGCCCCAGCGGCGAGTGCGGCCTTCCAGCCGCCGTATTCGCTGATGTCCTTGCCTGCCAACGCGGCAGCGCCGTCACATCCGAAGGCGGTGTGCCAGGTGCCGTCGTCCAGTTCGACCGCGCCCAGTTGCATGGGGGCGGGCAGCTGCGCGAGGAAACGGCCCAGAGCGGCGGGGGAGAGCATCCATCGCTCCCCGGCCACGGCGACTCCGGCGATATCCTCCGGCTGCCGGGTGACGGCCGGTTTCGGCGGCTCGGTGTCCAGAACGGCCAGCCGGTATCGCGGCGCGGTGCGCACCGGGCCCATCCACCTCGCCCCCGGGCCGGTGAGTTGATGCGCCAGCGGCTGATCGCGCAGATGCGCGCCGAAGACGATCAGCTCGTGCGCGGGGGCGGCGCGCAGCGGCCAGGTCGTCTGCAGGTCCGGCCGGGAATCGTTGTCCCCATGGGAAATTCGGGCGGCGATATCGAGGGCGACCGCATCTTCGAAGGGCCTGGCGAGCACGGTGACGCCGAACTGTGCATCGCCCGCGGTCCCGGCCGGAACCGCCACCGCGCACAGGTCGAACAGATTGCAGAAATTCGTGTAGACCCCGACCCGGGAGTTCACGCCGATCGGGTCGGCGGTCACCTCTGCGATCGTCGGCTGTGCGGGGGCGGTCGGGGTCAGCAGTACGTCCGCGCCGTCGAGGCTCGCCAGTGCGCGAGCGCGAAGGGCCTGCAGCGCAGCCAGATCCGAGACGAGCCGGTGAGCCGGGATGTCGCGGGCCGCGCGGATGATCGACCCGACCGTGGGGTCGACCGCATCGGGTCGCGCATCGACGAATTCGCCTACTGCGGCGTATCTTTCGGCGACCAGCGCGCCGTCGTAGAGCAGCCGTGCCGCTGCCAGGAACGGTTCCGGATCCACCGTGACGATTCGTGCGCCCGCTTCGCGCAATCTCGCGACCGTCCGATCGAAGGCGCTGTGCCACACCGGATCCAGATCGGGCAGTGCGTCGAATATCGCCACGACCGGTTCCGGCGGTGCGGCGAACCGCACGTCGGCGGGCCAGCTGCGGGCACCCGCGTCCGCGGCGAGTACGCCCATGGCCCGATTCGCCAGATCCACGTCCGCAGCGAAGATCGTCACGCAGTCGTAGGAGCGGCAGGCCGGGACGACGCCCTCGGTCGACACCACCCCGACGGTCGGTTTGATACCGACGATGCCCTGGAACGCCGCGGGCACCCGGCCGGAACCAGCGGTATCGGTGCCGATCGCGATATCGGCCGCGCCGCTGGCCACCGCGATCGCGGAACCGGAACTCGAACCACCCGAGACGAATTCGGGCCGCCGCAGGTCCCGCACCGCGCCGTAGGGCGACCGGGTGCCGACCAGACCGGTCGCGAACTGATCCAGATTCGTCTTGCCCACCACGACCGCTCCGGCCGCACGCAGGGCCGCTACCGCCGGTGCATCCTGCTCGGGGGTGTAGGCGAACTCCGGACAGCCTGCGGTCGTGGGCATTTCGGCGACGTCGACGTTGTCCTTCACGGCCAGCCGTAGCCCGGCCAGCTCGCCCCGGGCGTTCGCGAGCTGCGCGGCGATCGAATCGTCCGGTGGCCGATGAATCCACACGGTCATGGTCTGGTCTCCTCGGTGCGTGAAGGTGGTGGTTCGTGCGGATCGCTGGCTGCTCCGCTCATACCGCGGATTCGGCGAGTTCGCCTGCCGCGCGCCAGGATTGGCGTTCGGCGGCGAAGGCTTCCTGCTGCCGGGTGCGGAACTGTTCGATCGAGGTGGCGTTGGCCGTGAGGAAGCGACGGTGGTCCGCGAGCCGGAATTCGCCGTCCTGGGCTCGCAGCTCACCGCGACCGGCGGCGAATTCCGCACGCATGTCCAGTAATTCGTCGGCCTCCACGGGGTACCACCGGATGCGATCGAAATACCTCAGCAGCCAAGGGGATTCGTCGTCGGCGGAGTGATGACGCCATACCTGGGTGGTTCGCCCGACGAACTGGTAGCCGCCCGGACCTTCCATACCGTAGATGCACAGATACGCGCCGCCGATGCCGACCGCGTTCTGCGGGGTCCAGGTGCGTGCCGGATTGTATTTCGTGGTGACGAGCCGGTGTCGTGGATCGGTCGGGGTGGCCACGGGCGCGCCGAGGTAGACATCGCCGAGGCCGAGCACCAGATATTCGGCGGCGAAGACGGTGTCGAAAACCTCACCGACGGAGCACAATCCGTTCATTCTACGGATGAACTCGATATTCCACGGGCACCACGGCGCGTCCGCGCGCACGCCGTGCATGTATCGGGTGATCGCCTCCCGGGTGGCTGGATCGTCCCAGGACAGCGGCAGATGCACGGTCCGGCTGGGTACCACGAGTTCGTCGGCGGACGGCAGTAGCGACTCCGCTTCGCGCAGCAGCGTGAGCAGTTTCGCGGTCGGGAGACGTTCCGGATCGAAACGGACCTGGAGTGAGCGCACGCCCGGCGTCAGTTCGGTGATGCCCGGTTCACCGCGCTCGCGCAGATGTTCGTACAGTGCGTGGACGCGTGCCCGCAGCTCGAGATCCAGTGTCATATCGCCGTATTCGACGAGTATGCCGTCCTCGCCCGCTCGGCGGTAGGTGACCGTGGTGGTGTCGTCGGCGTCGGTGCGGATCAGGATGCCGTCGTCGCCGTCTCCGGCGGTGGAGCGGACGAACGGCCAGCCTGCGCGTCGGGCGGGCCCCAGAGCGTGTGGTGAGGCGGCGCGATCGGCTCGTACCGGGACGAATCGAACGGTATCGCCCGGGGCGAGCTGACCGAGCTTCCACCGATCCGCGGCGGTCACCGTGACCGGGCAGACGAATCCACCGAGGCTCGGTCCGTCCGGTCCGAGCAGGATCGGCGTATCACCGGTGAAGTCCAGTGCGCCAACCGAATACGCGGTGTCGTGGATGTTGGACGGATGTAATCCGGCCTCGCCGCCGTCGGTGCGCGCCCACTGCGGTTTGGGGCCGATGAGTCGCACGCCGGTGCGATCGGAGTTGAAATGTACCTCGTAGTCGGACCCGACGATGGTGTCGATGTCCTCGCGCGTGAAGAACTCCGGTGCACCGTGCGGCCCCTCGGTGACGGCCAGTTCCCAGCGTTGCGAGAGCATCGGGCGATCGTCTGCGGGCACGCCGGAGGTGATCGTGCCGATGGCCGGGCCGAGCGGCAACCGGTCTCCGGAACGCAGTGCCGCCCCGGTGCTTCCGCCGAATCCGCCGAGGGTGAACGTCGCTGTACTGCCGAGGTATTCGGGAATGTCCAGTCCGCCCGCGAACAGGATGTAACTCCGCATGCCGGGCCCGGAGACCGGACCCACATCCAGTACGCCGCCCGCCGGAACCCGGATCGTGCGCCACTGTGGCGCCGGTGCCCCGTCCACGGTCACCTTGGCGGGCGCTCCCGTCACGCAGACCAGTGCGGATCGCTCGAATCGCAGTGCCGGACCGCCCAGCGTGCACTCGAGTCCCGCCGCGCCCTCGGCATTGCCGAGCGCCCGGTTGCCCAGCCGGAACGACAGATCGTCCATCGGCCCCGACGGTGGTACACCGACATGCCAGAACCCCACTCGCCCCGGCCAATCCTGCACTGTCGTGAGCATTCCCGGGCGCAGCACCTCGATAGCGGAAGGTGTCGTCGATTCGTGCGCCGACGATGCGGCGATGTCTCCCGGCGTGCTCACCGTCGGCGCGGCACCGCCCGCCGTATGCGCGTCCCGCGGTGGTACGTCAGGTGAGGTGGGCGCGAGACTGTCCCTCGCGGTTCGGAATTCGGTGTCGCCGTTGATGGCCGTGGGTGGGCGTCCGATCGGCGAGAGGGGTGGTGCGGTGTCGGTCATTACTCGGACCTCCTGAGCGAATGCGACCGTGCTGCGGTGGATTCGGGACGTCGCGCCCGGCTCAACGCGAGACGACCATCCGTACGGGGGTGGGGTCGAATCCGTTGCAGGGGTTGTTGATCTGCGGACAGTTGGAGATCAGGACGAGCGTGTCGATCTCGGCGCGCAGCGACAGACTCTTGCCGGGAGCCGATCGGCCGTCGACGATGCCCAGCGTGCCGTCGGCCTCCACCGGGACGTTCATGAACCAGTTGATGTTCGACACCAGATCCCGTTTGCCCAGACCCCATTTCATGCCTTCGGCCAGGAAATTCTCGACGCAGGCGTGCTGGTGGCGGGTGTGGTGGCCGTAACGCAGCGTATTGGACTCCTGCGAGCAGGCTCCGGCGACGGTGTCGTGATTGCCGACCTCGTCGGCGATCACCGTCATCAGGGCGGTGCCGGTGTCGGTGCGCAGGACACTGCCGGTGGTGAGGAAGATGTTGCGCTGGGCGGTGATCGTGGCCTGGGCGCTGTAGCGGTCGGCGTGGTCGGCGGCCGAGTACAGCAGACAGTCGACGGCCTGATTGCCGTGCAGGTCGATGATGTCCAGCCGGGCTCCGGCGGGGACGACGGCCGACCAGGGGCTGCGGGCGGGCACGGTCTGATCGAGTGTCACGGTGTGCGCCGATGTGGTCATGTTCGAAATCCGTTCCGGGAGAGGGGCTTGCGGTCGATGCGGGCCGGAGCGTTCACGCGTGCGCGGCGCGCCGGGCCAGTTCGGTGTTCTCGACGGCCCGTCGATATTCCGGCTCGTCGCCGGGGATGCGCGTGAGATCTTCCGGTGCGTGCCACGCGATGACGTCCAGTTCGGTGACCGGGGTCGGGTCGA
The DNA here is from genome assembly GCF_000308615.1 of Nocardia jiangxiensis NBRC 101359. Lineage (GTDB taxonomy): Bacteria > Actinomycetota > Actinomycetes > Mycobacteriales > Mycobacteriaceae > Nocardia > Nocardia jiangxiensis. The sequence continues at coordinate 193,464 of NZ_BAGB01000054.1, read as the reverse complement.
GGGGATGTTCGGCGTCGGCGATCAGCAGCGTGACGGGCAGGTGCGTGATCAGGTCGACCGCGCGCCCGGCTCCGGCGCCGCCGGTCGGCACGAGTTCGCCGTCCGGCTCGACCCGCACACCGCGGAACAGCGATACCGTCGGGCCGATATCGCGCGGGCTCAGCCCGTGTTTCGCGGCGGCGAGCAGCAGCGCCCGGCGCGCGGCGGGCCCCGGACCGCACAGTGCGTCGTGCCGCTGCGACGAATCGGCCAGGAGTGTGGCCAGGATGCGTCCCTGATCCGAGAGCAGCGGATGCCCGGTCCCCAGATACGCCTGCCACGGCACCTTCACCGTGTCCGCGACATTGAGTCGCTCCCAAGGTGATTCGGCGCGCAGCAGCATGATGTGCGCGCATGCCGCGCCCGCGGGATCGGACAGTCGGATCCGGGTGCCGCGGTCGAGCACGATATTCGCGTATCCGCCCGCCGGAATCCGTTGGGCGAAGCAGATGTTCGCGGGGTCCACGTCCGGGGGCAGCGCCGGTCCGATGACGTGCGCGTCCGCCGCCTGTGAACGAGCGTGCGCGCGTGCCTCGGTCGTGGATGCGGTGCTGGTCATGTTTTGTCCTTTCGATGGCGTGCGGCGGTCACGGCTCGGTCGATCGCGGCCGCGATGAGCAGAGCCAGGGCCGGGCGGCCCAGCAGTCCCGGCTGTGCGGCGGCGGGGCCGGCACCGGCTCGGCGGATCATGCGGGTTGCACTGCGGGCGCGGAGGTTCGGTCCGGCGCAGCGGCGAGTCGGTGCACCACCACTCCGACGGCGATGGTCAGCAGCACGAACAGCGGTGCGGCCCAGAGCATCCACCAGCTGCCGCCGTTGGGCGTGTAGACCGCCGGGCGGGGCCAGGCCAGATTCACCGCCATCGCGATGCCCCACAGCACGGCCAGCAGGTTCACCGGAATTCCCCAGCGCCCCAGGGAGAACAGGCCGTCGGGCTGTCGGGCGGTGCCGCGCAGCCGCTGGAGCAGCAGCGGTACGGTCACCAGCAGGTAGGCGAGGTACAGCATGACGATGCAGACGCTGGCCAGGGTCGCGAAGATCGCCGCGTTGCCGAGGTTGAGCACCAGCAGCGCGACGGCGAGCGCGCCGATCACCACCGACGGCAGCACGGGCGTGCCGAAGCGGGGATGCACCGTCGCCAGCCGCCGGGCGAACGGCAGCCGCCCGTCGCGGGCCATCGAGAACATCAGGCGCGAACCGGCCGTCTGAATCGCCAAGGTGCACACCGAGATCGCGATGGCCACGCAGCACAGCAGCACCTTGCCCGCCGGGCTGTCCAGGGTCGCGGAGATGACGTACGCCAGGCCGTCGGTCGACAGCTTGCCGTCGGTCAGACTCGGTGCGGCCATGAGCGCGCCGAGCAGCATGAGCCCGCCACCCAGCGCCGAGACCGCCAACGCGGTCAGAATCGTGCGCGGCGCGACCCGCCGCGGATTGCGCGTCTCCTCGGAAAGTTCACCGGCGGAATCGAATCCGACCATCACATAGGCGGCCATCAGCCCGGACACCAGGAATGCGGCCCAATATCCGCCGGGTGCGGCGGTGCTGTGCTCCACGACGACGTGCGGTCCGCGATGGGTGTGGGTGAGGAACAGCGCGATCGTGGCCAGGACCCCGACGATCTCGACCGTCACGCCGATGGTGTTGATCCGGGCCATCAGTTCGATGCCGACGACGTTGACCACGGTGGTCAGCACCAGCAGAATGCTGCCCAGCAGAACCGCGTTCGCCGCACCGGATTTCGAGGTCAGCGCGGTGTCGTGGCCGATCAGCTGGAATCCGCTCCAGATCGAGGGCAGCACCACCTGCAGGGCGATCGCCGCAGCGGCGGCGGTGACGATCTGGGCGATGATCATCATCCAGCCCGCGAACCAGCCCACGACCTCACCCGCCAGCCGGCGCGACCACTGGTAGATACAGCCCGAGATCGGGTATCGCGCAGCGAGTTCGGCGAAGTTCAGCGCCACCAGGAACTGTCCGGCGAAAACGATCGGCCAGGTCCAGAAGAAGGCTCCGCCGCCGAATCCGTAACCGAATCCGAAGAATTGGAAGATGGTGGTGAGGATGGAGACGAAGGAGAATCCGGCCGCGAACGAGGCGTAGCGGCCGAGCTTGCGGTGCAGGACGGGCCGGTAGCCGAACGCCTCGAGGTCGGCGCTGTCGGACGGGGGTGCGGGCAGGGTGGTGGCCATGGGCGGGATCCTTCGGCGTCGTGGCCAATATCTATCGACTGATAGTTTTCCGAGTCCGATCGCGCGGTCGGTGACGGTGATGTATCCAGTCCGCTACCGTCGGTAACTTTTGTGTTGCCTGAATTTCTGTCAAATGACAGAAATCTCTCCGCCCAGGTGACGGGCCTGCGAGCGGGGTTATGGTCCAGAATGGCAGGTGTGATGCAACCCGGACCCGGCCGTCCCCGCCACGAGGCCCGGCGACGCCGGGGCACGACCCCGCGCGCGGAAATCCTCGACGCCGCCGCCGAACTGTTCACCACGCGCGGGTACGCGAGCACCTCGACCCGGGCGATCGCCGACGCGGTCGGCATCCGGCAGGCATCGCTCTATCACCATTTCGGCGCCAAGGACGACATCCTCGACGCGCTGCTGTCCGAAACGATCTCCGCGCCACTGGATCTGGCGGCGCTGCTGGATCGCACCGAGGAACCGCCCGAGGTGCGGCTGTATGCCCTGGCGTGGTTCGACGTGCGTCAGCTGTGCGCGGCGCGGTGGAATCTCGGTGCGCTGTATCTCCTGCCCGAACTGCGCTCGGAGCGTTTCGCGCAATTCCGGCTGCGCCGCGCTGAATTGCGCGAGCGGTACGAGCGTCTGGCCGCCGAGGTGGCCACGGCCTGGGCGGTCGATGCGCACACACTGCCGTTCCGCTTGGTCGAGAGCGTGATCAACATCCGGTCCGATCGAGGCGCCGCACCCGACGAGGCGGATCATCTGATCCCGGACACGGTGCTGCGCATGCTCGGCCGGAACCTCGATCCGGCACCGGTTCGCCTCGCCGCCGCCGATCTGCTGGACCGCCTCGCCGGGCCGGGCTCAGAGCTCGGCGTCGCTGAGTTCGCGCGGGACGTGCCGCCAGACGCCGAGTAGCGCCTGTTCCTCCAGCGGTTCGGGTGCATCGTGGACGGTCTCGTGCAGGGCGGCCGTGGCGGCGGCGGTGTCCAGGCCGGATCCGATCAGCACGAGGTCGGTTCGGCGGGATTCACCGCGCGACCAGCTGGCCGGTCCGAACACGACGTGCCGTCCGACCATGTGCAGCAGGAACTTTCGGCGGTCGTCCGCGACGCCGAAGGCGACGAAGCCCTTGGCGCGGAACAGTCCGGCCGGTGGATCCTCCAGCAGTGCTACCAGCTTGCGCGGATCGAGATCGGTTGTGCTGGTGAACGATACGCTCTGGTAGTCGTCGTGCAGGTGGTGGTGATCCTCGGCGGTGTGGTCGTGCTCGTCGAGCAGTTCGTCGAAGCTGAGTTGTTCGGCCACGGTGGCGGTGGTCTGTTCGGGCGGATCGAACAGCAGGGTGGGATCGATCCGTCCGTGTGTGGTCGCGTGCACCGGGACACCGCGCACCATGTCGCCGATCTCGCCCCGCAGTCGTTCGAGTTCCCCGGACGGCACCCGGTCGGCCTTGTTCACCACGACCAGATCCGCCAGTCGCAGATGAGACGTCAATTCCGGATGCCGGGCGCGACTGTCCGGGAAATGTTCGGCGTCCACGATCTCGATCAACCCGCCGTATCGGATGCGCGGATTGTCGCTGGCGATCACCATGCGGATCAGATTGCGCGGCTCGGCCAGCCCGCTGGCCTCCACGACGATCACATCGACGCGATTGCTCTGCGCCAGGCGGGTGAACATCTCGTCCAGTTCGCCGACGTCCACCGCGCAGCACACGCAGCCGTTGCCCAGCGACACCATCGCATCGACCTGTCCGGCCACCAGCATCGCGTCGATGTTGACCGCGCCGAAATCGTTGACCACCACTCCGATTCGCGCCTGCCGCTGCCGCAGCAGATGGTTCAGCAGCGTCGTCTTTCCGGCTCCGAGAAATCCGGCCACGATCAGTACAGGGATGCGCCGACTCACGCGCCCACCCTACCGAGCAGCGTGCACCTCACCGAGAGCGCACGGGCTCATCGCCGTGCGCGCACCGGGATCCACTTCCACATCTCCACCAGCGTGCCCTGGCCGAGTTCGGACTCGAGCACGAGCCCGTCCATCAACCGGCGCGCGCCGGGCAGGCCCAGGCCGAGTCTGCGGCCCGAACCGGCCGCGTGTTCCAGGGCCGCGACCGTGTCGGGAATGCCGGGGCCCTGATCCTGCGCGTGCACGACCAGTGCCCGGCGGGCCTGGACGTCGGCGATGGTCAGGCGGATCTCGCCGTGTCCGGCATAGCTGGTGATGTTGCGGGCCACCTCGGAGATGGCGGTGGAGATCATGGTGACATCGGTGGGGGAGAAGCCGAGCCCGATGGCGCAGTCGCGCCCCGCCTGCCGCGCGGTGGCGATATCGGCCGACGTCGCGATGGGGATCGTCAGGGTGCCGCCAGGACCGGGAAACAGGACGAATCGGGCAGCTGTGGCAGCGGAACGGGCAGCGATCGGCACGGATGCCCTTCCTGGAGGCGCGGTCTCCCACCAGTGCACGCTGCGCCCCTTTCTCGATCCACCCGCGCGGCCGGGCGATCCGATCCTCTCCCGGACCCGCCACCTGCGGGTGGGAACGCACATGCCCCCTGGATCCACCGATGGCGAATCATTGAATCCACCCGAGCGGGGCACTCGACAGTAACCGTTGTCGACCGGGCCGGACAGGAATACCGCATATGCGCCGAACTCCGACACACCAATTCTGCCCTTTTGCCGTGCTCAGCTCAATGTCGTCGGCGCGCGGACTCCGCGAACGGCGCACAGTGGCCACCGGGCCGATCGCGGGAACGGACTCACATCGCGTGCACCTCCGGCAGCATCGCCGCGACCCCGGCCAGCCGTTTCTCGTCCCAGGGACCCTGCGGGGCGAGCAGGACGTGGTCGATGCCGAGGGCGGCCAGTTCGCGCATATGGGCGATGAAGTGCTTCTCGTCACTCGGGTCCAGGTGGGTGCCGATCGTCTTCTCGATCTCGTCGAAATCGCGCCCGGCCTCGTCGCAGTGCGCGCGCAGCACGTCGAGTTTGTGGGTGATGTCGTCCGCGTAGCCCGCGCCGGGCATGTCGAACAGGCTGCAGGCGTCGCCGTATCGGGCCACCAGCCGCAGCGTCTTACGCTCGCCGCTGCCCGCGATCAGGATCGGCGGACGTGGACGCTGCACCGAATTCGGTGAGTTGAGCGGCCGGGCCAGCTCGTAATGTATTCCGCGGAAAGGTGTTTCGTCGCCGTCCCACATCCGATGGGCGATCTGCAGGGTCTCCTCGAGCATCTCGAAGCGCTGCCCCAGCGACGGGAAGGGGATGCCCAGGCCATCGGTCTCGAAGATCCGGTCGAGGGTCCGGGGATTCAGCGCGGCTCCCGCGCCGATGCCGAAATACGTTCTGCCGCCGCTGAGTACGTCGATCGTGGTGAGCGATTTGAGCAGTACGCCCGGGTGACGGTACGCCACGGAGGTGACCAGGGTGCCGAGTGTGATGCGGTGCGTGATGCCGGCCAGGAAACCCAGCGCCGCATAGGCTTCCAGCATCGGGGATTCGGGCGGCTGCCCGGACAGGCCGATCTGGAAGAAGTGGTCCATCACCCACAGGCTGTCGAATCCCGACTCGTCGGCCTGCTGCGCGAGGTCGGTCACGGTCGGGCCGAGGTGATCGGCGGGGACGGGCCAGGAGAAGTCGGTGATGCCGATGCCAAGTTTCATCGCGGTCCTTCGATAGGATCATTAGCCGGACAACGACCATATCGTGAGTCGGCTAACGAACTCAATACCCTACGCTGAACGCACCATGACCACCGCCGACGCCGAAGACTTCCTCACCGTGTACTGGTCCACCAAACGCGCGGTGACGATGGCTGCGACCGCCACGTACGCGCGGCACGGCGTCTACGAGGGGCAGCAGTTCATCCTGCGCAGCCTGTGGTCGCAGGACGGGCTGACGCCGGGGGAGGTGGCCAAACGGCTCGGTCTGTCCACCCCGACGATCACCCGGGCGACCACCCGGATGGAGGCCGCGGGCCTGCTGCGACGCGAACCGCACCCCACCGATCGAAGGCTGGTCCGGTTACATCTGACCGAACGCGGCCGTGATCTCGAGGCCACCATCGAGGACGAGATGGCCGGTCTCACCGATCGGGCGCTGGCCGGATTCGACGACGCCGAACGTGCGGCCGTGGTGCAGGCGCTGGACCGGATCCGGCACAATCTCACACCCGACTCGCTCGACGGCTGATCGCGAATTCCGTTCAGCCGCAGGCGTTGACCCATTCGGACAGGCCGTCGGCGAACAGCTGGCGTTTCCAGATCGGGACCTCGTGCTTGATCCGATCCACCAGGTCGGCGCAGGTGGTGAACGCCTCGGCGCGATGCGCTGCGGCGACCGCCACGACGATGGCCGCATCACCGATCCCCAGTGCGCCGATGCGGTGCATCGCGGCCACCGGCAGGCCGGTCGAGGTCGCGACCTCGGCGCAGATCCGGTGCAGGAATTTCTCCGCATCCGGATGCGCGGAGTACTCCAGCGACGAAACCGACTGTCCGCCATCGTGATTACGCACCTTGCCGGTGAACACCACGACCGCGCCGTACTCGGGTCCGGTCACCGCCTGCTCCACCGCCTCGGGCGAGAGCGGCCGATCGCTGATCGTGGCGAGGCGGACGGCGGGTTGCAGATCAGTCATGGCTGCCTCCTCCGGCGACCTGGGCCAGCAGATGGTCCAGCAGTGGTTCGAGCACGGCGATGCCGTCGCGCACCCCGCCCGGCGATCCGGGCAGATTGATCAGCACGGTGCGCCCGGCCAGACCGGCGGTGCCGCGACTCAACGCGGCCAGCGGGAAGGTCGCGGTTCCCTTCAGACGGATCTGCTCGGCCACCCCGGGCAGTTCGCGATCCAGGACCGCGCGCGTCGCCTCGGGCGTGGCGTCGGTCGGCGAGGCTCCGGTTCCGCCCGTGGTGATCACCAGACCCGGCTGCCCGCCCAGTGCGTCCGCCAGCCCGGCCGCGATGTCGGCATCGGCGTACACCAGTGGACCGCGCACCGAGAAACCCAGTCCCGCAAGCCAATCCCGCAGCACCGGACCGGTCTTGTCGACCCGCGTGCCTGCTGCCGCTCCGGTCGAAGCCACCACGACAACCGCGGTCCGGGATCCGGTGGGCTCGGTGTCTTTTCCAGTTCCGGACGCCGTCGAATCGTGTCCGCGATGCGTTGTGGTGGTCTCGTGCGCGGTCGCCTCGGGTGGCGTGTGCGTGGACGAATCGGCCGTGGCCTGTGCCTCCGGACGTTCCCAATGTCCGTGCTTGCCACCGTCTTTGGTGAGCAGGCGGACGTTGTTCAGGACCGCGGCGGGGTCCACGGCCTTGACCATGTCGTGCAGGGTCAGCCCCGCGACGGCCACCGCGGTGAGCGCTTCCATCTCGACGCCGGTGGGGCCGGTGGTCTTGGCGGTCGCCTCGATGGTGATGGTGTCGGCGGTGAATCCGAACCGCACGTCGACCTTGGTCAGGGCCAGCTGATGACACAGCGGGATGAGTTCGGAGGTCTTCTTGGCGCCGGAGATTCCGGCCAGGCGGGCGGTGGACAGGACATCGGCCTTGGGCATGTCGTCGGCGCGCACCAGCGTGACCACCTCGGCGGTGGTGCGCAGCTCACCGGCGGCGACGGCGATGCGGGCGGTATCGGCCTTGGCGCTCACGTCGACCATGCGCGCGCGGCCCTCCGAATCGACGTGCGAGAGTTCGTGTTCGCTCACAGTTCCCGGACCTTCACGATCGAACCCGCGGCCAGCTCGGTGATCTCGGGGGCGATATCGATCAGCACATCGGCATGGGCCATCGCGGCGACCAGATGAGATCCGGGCCCCGAGGCCAGCCACACCCCCGCGTCGTCCAGGCGGCCGCGCAGGAACTGCCGTCGACCGGCCGGGGAGCGCACCGGATCCAGCAGTGTCACATCGTGTGTCGGCACCGGCGGCAGGCCCGCGAGTTCGCGCAGGATCGGCCGCGCGAACACCTCGAAGGACACCATCGTGCTGACCGGATTGCCGGGGAAGCTCAGCACCGGGACGCCGTCGGAGACCGAAAGCCCCTGTGGTCCGCCGGGTTGCACCGCGACCGAGCCGAATTCTCCGCCTCGCGTGGACAATACGTCCTTGACGACCTCGAAGTCGCCCTTGGACACTCCGCCGGAGGTGAACACCACGTCCGCGCGGGCGGTCGCCGCCGCGAGACGGTCACCGAACTCGGCCGGGTCGTCGCGGCTGTGCTCCACCGAGACGACCTCGACCCCGTTCGCGGTCAGCGCCGCGGCGAGTGCGATGCCATTGGAGTTGTAGATCTGCCCGGGGCGCAACGGAACTCCCGCGGGCATCAGTTCGTCACCGGTGGTCAGCACGGCGGCGCGCACCCGGCGCAACACCGGCAGATTCGGGAGGCCGACCGCGGCGAGGGCGGCGATGTGCCGGGGACCCAGCGCGGTTCCCGCCGACACCAGCAGCTCCCCGGAACGCACGTCGACACCCGGTTCGCGCACGAAATCCCCGGTCTTGCGACCACGTTCGATCGTCACCGTAGGACCGTCGTTGTGGGTGTCCTCGACCGGCACCACGCAGTCCGCGCCGCTGGGGATCGGCGCACCCGTCATCACCTTCATCGCTGCGCCGGGCGGCAGCGGCGCCTGCCCGGCCTGTCCGGCCGCCACGACACCCGCGAGCGGCAGGGTGACCGGCGTCACCGACACCGAGGCGGCGCGCACGGCGTAACCGTCCATCCCGGAGTTGCGGAACACCGGCAGATCCAGTGGCGCGTGCACGTCGCGCGCCAGCCGCCGCCCCAGCGTCTCGGCCATCGCCACGTCCTGGACGTCGCGGATCGCGAGTGGCCGCAGCAGTTCCTCGACCCGGCGCAGGTGTTCCTCGACCGACCGGGCCGGGACGGCGACCGGGCCGGTCCGCCCGCCGCCGCTCATCGAATCGCTGCGCGATAATGCCATACAAGGCACTGTAGTAGCGGCCCTGTTCCGGACAGTTCGTATGTTCCTCCGAAGCACCTGTGGCATCGTGCGGCAATAATGGATTCTGTGAGTGTGGTCGTGATGGGGATTCCCGCCGTGCGCCGCGGGCATCCCCCGTCGGCGGGACGGCCCGATACGCCGCACCTGGTGGACAAATTCGGGCGAATCGCCCGCGACCTGCGGGTATCCATCACCGAGAAGTGCTCGCTGCGCTGTACCTACTGCATGCCCGAGGAGGGGCTGCCCGCCATCCCCCGCGACGAGCTGCTCTCGGCCGGGGAGATCGTGCGTGTGGTCACGCTCGCGGTGCGCGAACTGGGTGTGCGCGAGGTGCGCTTCACCGGTGGCGAACCGCTCATGCGCCGGGATCTGGAGGAGATCGTCGCGGGCTGCCACGCGGCCGTACCGGATACGCCGCTGGCGATGACCACCAACGCCGTCGGGCTCGAACATCGGGCGGATGCGTTGGTGCGCGCGGGCCTGAGCAGGGTCAACGTCTCACTCGACACCGTCGACCGCGCCGCCTTCGCCCGGCTGACCCGCCGCGACCGGCTCCCCTCGGTACTGGCCGGCATCCGCGCCGCCCAGCGCGCGGGCCTGGCCCCGGTCAAGGTGAATGCGGTGCTGATGCGCGAAAACCTTTCCGGGGCACCGGATCTGCTGCAGTGGTGTCTGGCCGAGGGCTGCGCGTTGCGGTTCATCGAGGAGATGCCGCTGGACGCCGATCACGAATGGGCCCGCGCGAATATGGTGACCGCCGCCGAACTGCTCGAGGTCCTGGGGGAACGCTTCACGCTGACCGCCGCCGGTCGCGAGGATCCGGCCGCACCCGCCGAGACCTGGCTGGTCGACGGCGGCCCGGCGACCGTCGGCATCATCGCCTCGGTGACCAGGACGTTCTGCTCGGCCTGCGATCGCACCCGTCTCACCGCCGATGGCAAGATCCGCTCCTGCCTGTTCAGCGACGAGGAATACGACCTACGGGCGCCGTTGCGCGAGGGCGCGACCGATACCGAACTGGCCGAGCTGTGGCGCGGCGCGATGTGGAACAAATGGGCCGGACACGGCATCGATGCGGCCGGTTTCGTGCCGCCGGAACGGACGATGGGAGCGATCGGTGGTTGAGGTCCGATATTTCGCCGCGATCGCGGACGCGGTCGGTAAATCCAGCGAACACCTCGACCTCCCCGCCGAGGCCACCATCTCCGACCTGCGCCACACCCTCTCGCGCACCTACGGCCCCACCCTCGACCCCATGCTGAAGGTCTGCGCCTTCCTCATCGGCGACGAACTCACCCGCGACGTCACCACCCCCCTCACGCCCCGCGTAGACGTCCTACCCCCCTTCGCCGGGGGATAGACCTCACCGGGCGTAGCGCGGCAGCTCGCCTGTCTCCACCGTGAACCCGAACGGCTCCGGCAACGGAATAGGATCTCCGTACTTGCCGTCGAGCCGACCGTGATAGTCCCCGTCCCGCCGGGTGGGTGTACAGCTCCCATCGGCCCGAACCGGGGATCCAGGACCAGGAGGGTGCGAACGCCTGCGACGCTGTACCAGCCGTTCCTACGGATGATCTGCTCTCTGCTCGATCTCCTCGGCGACAACGCGAAGGTTGCCCGGACGTGGACGAATAGCAGCGAAATTCACCGACGATCACCTCTTTGCCGACGACTTGTGCTCACCATAGCTCACGGCAATGTCCGTCGCCCGAGCCGCAATTCGTGCACTGACTTCGGTTTGTGGTCGAGCGATTCGATGCGCGGGGTCCGGTTGTGCCCGGTTCACGTCCACCAGGTGTCGAAGGGGGTGGCGGGGACGGTGCGCTTGTGGCGGGTGTTGCGGAAGATGGATTCGAGGCGGTCGGCTACCTCGGGGGTGACGTCGCGGCCTTCCAGGTAGTCGTCGATGTCGGCGTACTTCACGCCGAGTGCGACCTCGTCGGGGAGGGCGGGGCGGTCGTCTTCGAGATCGGCGGTGGGGACCTTCTCCCAGACGCTCGGGGGTGCGCCGAGTTCCTGGAGCAGGGCCGCGCCCTGGCGTTTGGACAGGCCGGTGAGGGGAGTGAGGTCGACGCCGCCGTCGCCGTATTTGGTGAAGAATCCGGTGAGCGCCTCGGCCGCGTGGTCGGTGCCCACGACCAGCATGTTCAGCTGACCGGCGATCGCGTACTGGATGACCATGCGCTCGCGGGCCTTGATATTGCCGCGCACGAAATCGCGCAGGCGGGGTTCGTCGGTTCCGCTCGCGGACAGCTCGCCCAGACCGCGTGCGGCTTCGGCGGCGACCGCGTCCGCGCCGGGTTTGACATTGACCTCGATCGAGCGATCGGGCTGGATGAAACGCAACGCGACCTGCGCATCGTCCTCGTCGGCCTGGACGCCGTAGGGCAGGCGCACCGCCACGAAGGTGGCCTCGTGCCCCTCCTCGCGCAATTCCTGCGCGGCCAGCTGACACAGCCGCCCGGTCAGTGTGGAGTCCTGGCCGCCGCTGATGCCGAGCACGAAACCCGTTGCGGGAGTGGAGCGCAGATACGCCTTCAGGAAATCGACGCGGCGGCGCACCTCCACCTTCGGTTCGATGATCGGCTGAACACCCAATTCGGCGATGATGGCCTGGCGAAGATTACCCACGCCGGTCACTCTACCGAGGCGTCGGCCAGGACCCAGCGGACCAGGCGTTCCCAGTTGTCGGCGACCTGTTCGGTGGTGTACCCGAGCACCCGGATCTGGTGCAGGACCAGCGCGGCGTCCAGGGCGGCGATCAGGCTGTCGGCCAGCAGTGCGATGTCCCCGGCCGCACCGGCCTCCCGGAGCAGCAGTGAGACATGGGATTTCGTGATGTTGTAAGGCGGGCTGGAGTAGCGGCTCGAATCGTCCGCCGCCCGGCGCATCTCGCCCTCGACCTCGATACCGGCCAGTCGCGCCCGGCCGAAGGCGATCAGCCGTTGCGCGGGTGGTGCGCCCGGTCCCAGCGGCGGCGGGCCGAACATGTACGCGGCCTGCAGCTTTCGCTCGGACTGGTCGAGCAGGGCCAGCATCAGACCCGAGCGGGTGCCGAAACGCCGGAAGACGGTACCTTTGCCGACGCCCGCACTTCGGGCGACCGCGTCCATCGTGACGCCATCCGCGCCGAACTCACGCACCAGTTGCTCGGCAGCATCCAGGAGAAGTTGCCGGTTGCGGGCCGCGTCGCTGCGCTCTGCCGCGGCGGTCGTGACGGGTAGCAGGGCGAGTGCCTCGGGAGGCATCTGGATGGCGACGGCCTCGATCGGCAGCCGTGTGGGACGATCGTCGCCGGACTCTCGCGCGCACGGGTCGTCGGCGGCTGTGTCGTAGTTCACGGGGTGGCCCCCCTAGGGACGGAATGAAAGCGGACCGTGGTCCGGTTATTCTACCGTGACGGCGGCGGTGACCGCCTCGGCAAATCAAGGAGTGATCATGTCTCGGACTCGTCTTCTCGCACTCGTCGGCAGCCTGCGCGACGGCTCGATCAACCGGCAGCTCGCCGAGGCCGCGGCGCAGACCGCCGCGGAGGGTGTCGAGGTCAGCATCGCCTCCGGCCTCGCCGACATCCCGTTCTACAACGAGGACATCGACGTACCCGGCAGCGTTCCCGCCGCCGCGACCGCGCTGCGCGAGGCCGTCGCCGCCGCCGACGGTCTGCTGGTCTTCGTCCCCGAATACAACGGCTCGATCCCGGCCGTGCTCAAGAACGCCATCGACTGGGCCTCGCGTCCCTACGGCGCGGGTTCCATCAAGGGCAAGCCCGCCGCTGTGGTGAGCGCGTCGATCAGCCAGAACGCCGCCAAGTGGTCGCACGGCGACACCGTCAAGGTGCTCGGCGTGGCGGGCGCGTCGGTGGTGGAGAGCGCGCATCTGCACTTCGGTGTCATCGGGCAGCGTTTCGGCGAGGTGCACCCCCGCGACGACGCCGAGGCTCTGACCGAGCTCGCCGCCACGGTGCACGAGTTGGTCGAGGCGGTCGAGAATTCGGTCAACGCCTGACGCACGGCCCGGCAGGGCCGATCCTGATGTGACCGAGGTGTGACCACCGGGCCCGCCCCGTCGGATTCGACGGGGCGGGCCGCGTCGTGTCCGGGGAAGGTCGTATTCGGGGGCTGTGAGCCGGGAGGGGCATCTGTTACCTGTGGGAACAATGTGTTAGCTGGGAAGAAGCTACGCGATGAAATCGTGATCTGTAGCACAGTCGTGTCGGGTTGCGAATCGACTGTCCAGGTACTTACACCGACCGAATTTCACCTTTGTGACTCGCAACATCTCGTGTTCTAGGATTCTGTCGGCCACTAGGTGTAGTGTCTTGGAAGCTGGAAGACGGTACGGCCGCAAGGTCGTCCGGGGTCGTGTGACCTGGGGGGCCGAGCCCACTTCCAGGGGTTTGCGCACGTGAGGCGAATCGCACTCGGTCATGCACTGCATACGGATTCAAGGCTCAGGTTCAGGTTCGGTTCCAAGGCCCGATCAGAGAGGGACACATGACCATCACCGTCTACACCAAGCCCGCTTGCGTCCAGTGCAACGCCACCTACCGTGCCCTCGACAAGGCCGGTATCGAATACGAAGTAATTGACATCTCGGAGAATCCGGAGGCCCGCGACTACGTGATGGCCCTGGGTTATCTGCAGGCCCCGGTCGTCGTCGCCGGTGAGGATCACTGGTCCGGATTCCGCCCGGATCGGATCAAGTCCCTGGCGGTCGCCGCGGCCTGATCCGCCGGTCGAGTTCGCCGGCGAGGGAGGTAGTAGGAAGGGGAGTGCTGATGGCCGAAACGCCTGATTCCCGCAAGCGTGGGGAAGCGCCTCGCGGGAACGCACCCCTGGTCTACTTCTCGAGTGCGTCGGAGAACACGCACCGTTTCGTCGAACGGCTGGGCCTGCCCGCCGTTCGCATTCCGCTCCACACTGCCGATTCGCTTCGCGTCGACGAGCCCTACGTGCTGATCTGCCCCACCTACGGGGGTGGTCGGCACGTTCTGGGCGGCAACAGATCCGAGAAGGAATTCGTGCCCCGCCAGGTGGCCAAGTTTCTGAACGATCCGCACAACCGTGCGCTGTTGCGCGGCGTCATCGCGGCCGGCAACACGAACTTCGGCGATACGTACTGCTATGCGGGAGAAGTGATCTCGCGCAAATGCGGCGTTCCGTACCTGTATCGCTTCGAACTCATGGGAACTGCCGAGGACGTCGAGCGCGTCCGAGAGGGATTGGGATTGTTTTGGCAACGACAACAGCACCTGCCGGTAAGTCGGCCCGCCTAGAGCGACCGGTCACCGTGGATACCGCATCGACCGAGGGCCTGGACTACCACGCCCTCAACGCGATGCTGAATCTCTACGGTCCGAACGGGGAGATCCAGTTCGACAAGGATCGCGAGGCCGCGAACCAGTACTTCCTGCAACATGTCAACCAGAACACCGTCTTCTTCCACAACCTCGACGAGAAGCTCGACTACCTGGTGAAGGAGAACTACTACGAGGCCGAGGTACTGGACAAGTACAGCCGGGCTTTCGTGAAGAAGCTGTTCCAGCAGGCCTACGCCAAGAAGTTCCGCTTCCCGACCTTCCTCGGCGCATTCAAGTACTACACCTCGTACACCCTCAAGACCTTCGACGGAAAGCGCTACCTCGAACGTTTCGAGGACCGCGTCTGCATGGTCGCGCTCACCCTCGCCGACGGCGACGAAATCCTCGCGAAGCAGCTGGTCGAGGAGATCATCGACGGCCGCTTCCAGCCCGCCACCCCGACCTTCCTCAACTCGGGCAAGAAGCAGCGCGGCGAGCCGGTCAGCTGTTTCCTGCTGCGCATCGAGGACAACATGGAGTCCATCGGGCGGTCGATCAACTCGGCGTTGCAGCTGTCCAAGCGGGGTGGCGGGGTTGCCCTGCTACTCAGCAACATTCGTGAGCACGGTGCGCCGATCAAGAAGATCGAGAACCAGTCCTCGGGTGTCATCCCGATCATGAAGCTGCTGGAGGATTCGTTCTCCTACGCCAATCAGCTCGGCGCGCGGCAGGGGGCGGGTGCGGTGTACCTGCACGCGCACCACCCGGACATCTACCGGTTCCTGGACACCAAGCGGGAGAACGCGGACGAGAAGATCCGCATCAAGACGCTCTCGCTGGGTGTGGTGATCCCGGACATCACCTTCGAACTGGCGAAGAAGAACGAGGACATGTACCTGTTCTCGCCGTACGACGTCGAGCGGATCTACGGTGTGCCGTTCGCCGACATCGACGTCACCGAGAAGTACCACGAGATGGTCGACGACGGGCGCATCCGCAAGTCGAAGATCAACGCGCGCGAGTTCTTCCAGACCATCGCCGAGCTGCAGTTCGAATCCGGCTACCCGTACATCATGTACGAGGACACGGTGAACCGGGCCAATCCGGTGAAGGGCAAGATCACCCACTCGAATCTGTGCTCGGAGATCCTGCAGGTCTCCACGCCGTCGGTGTTCAACGACGATCTGTCCTATGCCACTGTGGGCAAGGACATCTCGTGCAACCTCGGCTCGCTGAACATCGCCAAGGCGATGGACTCACCGGATTTCGGGCAGACCATCGAGGTGTCCATCCGGGCGTTGACCGCGGTCTCGGATCAGACCCACATCTACTCGGTGCCCTCGATCGAACAGGGCAACAACTCCTCGCACGCGATCGGCCTGGGGCAGATGAATCTGCACGGGTATCTGGCGCGCGAGCGGGTCCACTACGGATCCGAAGAGGGTGTCGACTTCACCAACATCTACTTCTACACCGTCGCGTATCACGCGGTGCGGGCCTCGAACAAGCTCGCCGTCGAACGCGGCACCGCCTTCGGTGGATTCCCGGAGTCCAAGTACGCCAGCGGTGAGTACTTCGACAAGTACACCGAGCAGGCGTGGGAGCCGAAAACCGAACGCGTGCGCCAGATCTTCGCCGAGGCCGGGGTGCACATCCCGACCCGGGAGGACTGGCTCGACCTGAAGTCCTCGGTCATGGCGCACGGCATCTACAACCAGAACCTGCAGGCCGTCCCGCCGACCGGTTCGATCTCCTACATCAACCACTCGACCAGCTCGATCCACCCGGTGGCCTCGAAGATCGAGATCCGCAAGGAAGGCAAGATCGGCCGCGTCTACTACCCGGCCCCCTACCTGACCAACGACAATCTCGATTATTTTGCCGACGCCTACGACATCGGCTACGAGAAGATCATCGACACCTACGCCGCGGCCACCCAGCACGTCGACCAAGGACTGTCGCTGACGCTGTTCTTCAAGGACAGCGCCACCACCCGCGACGTCAACCGGGCGCAGATCTACGCCTGGCGCAAGGGAATCAAGACCCTCTACTACATCCGCATCCGCCAGATGGCTTTGGAGGGAACCGAAGTCGAGGGTTGCGTCAGCTGCATGCTGTAGGCGATAGGAGCCGAGCGCTCTGATCGGAATGGCGGCAGACTCGTTGTGGGCTGTCGCCATTCGGTTTGCCACAACTTGCCGGTGCGAAGGCGGGGTGAAGCCGCCGATGACTCACATCACGTGGTTGCGGCAGGCTGAGGTTCGGCGTGGCGGTGTGTGGAGGTGTAGCCTGCGTACGGCGCGGTCTTTCCGTGCTGGTGATCTGCGACGGTGCAGGTCGTGCGGTGCCAGGGGGCATCGAGATGAATTCCTGACGGTGCAGTGTCGGCGATGAGGAGGTGGGTGGCTATGCGTAGCGAACCCCCGAGTCGAACGCCGCGCGGCGCCGTCCTCCTGTTCTGCCGGTAGAGCTTTCGGTGGCGAGGTCGGTGCCTCGCGGTGTGAATCCGTGATTCCCGTACCCACTCGCCGTATGCCGAGGTTCTGTCATGTCGACCGATCTGTCCTTTGTCGCCCCCGCACGCTCCGATGCACTGAGTGACGACCGTCCTGCCGACGCGGCGGCGGTCACCCGAACCGAGGCTGCCGGGGACGTTGTCGCTGAATCCGTTGCTGCCGAAGCAGATTCGGATGACGCGTCGCTGCGCGATAGCATTGCTGCCCGGCACGTCGATGCCGCTGCGACCTGGTTGGAGAACCACCCGCCGCACCGGATCGCCGACGAACTCGCCCGCATGGACGCCGTGCACGCGGGAATCGCGTTCCGGCTGTTGGACAAGGATCGGGCGCTGGCGGTTTTCGAGGAGCTCGAACCCGTCGACCAGCAGCAGATCCTGGCCGGTATGCGGGACCAGAGCTTCCGCGAACTGGTCGAGGGTATGGACCCCGACGACCGGGCCCGGATGCTGCGTGAGGCCCCCGCGACGGTCGTCAAGAAGGTGCTGGCCGGGCTGAGTTCGCGTGAGCGTCGGATGACCGCGGCGCTGCTCGGCTATTCCGAGGGCTCGGCCGGGCGCTATATGACTCCGGAAGTCGTTGCGCTGCACCGTGATCTGACGGTCGAACAGGCGCTGGGGGTGGTTCGCGCCAAGGGTGCGCATGCGGAGACCGTGTACACCCTGCCCGTGGTGGACGGGGGCCGCCGGCTCACCGGCGTGGTCGAGATGCGCGCACTGGTCCTCAGCGATCCCGGAACCCCGCTGACCGAACTCGTCGTCACCGCACCGGTTTTCGCGCGCGCCACCGATGCCGCGGAGAAGGCGGCGCGGCTCATGCGCGAAACCAACCTGATCAACCTGCCGGTCGTCGACAGCGAGGATCGGCTGGTCGGCTTGTTGACGATCGATGACGCGGTCGAGGTCATCGAGGCCGCCGACAGTGAGGATGTGGCGCGCCAGGCCGGGGCGAGCCCGTGGGCCGGTCACTATATGGCCGCCGGGGTTTTCCAGCTGGCCCGCTACCGCGCGATGTGGTTGCTGTTGCTCCTGGTGGCGGCCACTTTGACGGTGACCGTCACCGATGCGTTCGAGGTGACGCTGACTCGGGCCGCGCATCTCGCGCTGTTCATTCCGCTGCTGATCGGTGCGGGCGGTAATGCCGGTGCGCAGGCGGCGACCTCCTGTGTGCGAGCGCTGGCCGTCGGCGAGGTGCGGGTCTCGGATCTGCTGAAGGTCATCTGGCGCGAATGCCGGGTCGGCCTGGTGCTGGGTTCGATGCTCGCGGTGGTCGGCATGGTCATCGGAGCCGCGTTCGTCGGTGCGCAGATCGCGGTGGTCGTCGGCATCACCCTGGTGATCATCTGCGGCTGGGCGGCGACCATCGGCGGCACCATGCCGTTGCTGGCCAAGAAGTTGCGCATCGATCCGGCGGTGATCTCCGCCCCGATGGTCACGACCCTGGTCGACGCCACCGGCTTGATCATCTACTTCACCACCGCGAAGCTCGTGCTGGGCATCTGAGGCGGGGCATTGCCCTGGAACAGTGAGATCGGTCATCGATGGCTCACGATCAATTGGCGCAATCTTCGTACCGGCGAGCGATCGGGGACTTCAGTGGTTCGCGAAGCGACCGGTATGCAAAAACTCTAAATGACGGGTACAGGGACTGCGAAACCCAGTGCATCACACAGGGGAAATCATGGGCTCACGGCGGGACTACTACAAGGATCCGAACGCACCCGAGCCCAACTCCCTGACGTCGGGAGCTTCCGCGCTGGTGGTGGACGATTCCGGCCGTGTGCTCATGCAGCAGCGCGGCGACTCGGGCAACTGGTCGTTGCCGGGTGGAACCATGGAAATAGGGGAAACTCTCGAACAGTGGTAAACGGGTTGCGCCCCAGTGGATCGCGGCGGCACGCTCAACGTGAGAGGGCGGTCATCGAAGAAGTGGGGGAGAGTGTCATGTCGCCGGAAACTACTGCGGCACAACGACTGGGGGTCGATTTCGGGCGGGTGATCCAGGGGGCCGCGACCGAGCCCGGCGAGGCGGACACCGTTTTTCTGTCCGGTGGTGTGGAGCAGGCGATGTCGACTCCGCCGAGTGCGGATGCCTTCGAGGTGTTGGCGCGGATCGTGCCGCTGTTCGAGGGGGTGTGGGTCATTTCGAAGTGTGGTCCTCGGGTCGAACAGCGGACTCGGCAGTGGCTTGCTCACCACGACTTCTTTCGGCGTACCGGGATTCCGGGCGAGAACGTGCGGTTCTGCCGGGCGCGAGCGGACAAGGCGATCCACTGTGCGGAACTGGGGATCACGCACATGATCGATGACCGGATCGAGGTGCACGAGGCGCTGCGGGGGCTGGTGCCGCAGCTGTTCTGGTTCGGTGCGCAGTCCGCGCCTGCGCCGGAGTGGGTTCGCGCCGTGCCGACGTGGCTCGATGTGCAGGCCGCGATCGCCGGGAGCGGCGAGGCGTAGTGCGCCCGGGGATGGGTGGGGTTGGGCGCTGTCGTGGCGTCGGCGTCTGGCAAACTGCGAGCGCCCCGAACGGATCCTCCGCGGGGGCTGTCATTCGCCCTGCGAACTCGTGTGACGGGCCGCATGCTGCCGCGACCAGCGGTGGCGGTGTGGATCACCGCACGTTCGCACCGATATTCGCAGGCGGCGAAAGACACAAGGTGTTGTGCTACTTAAGGATGTCGGCCACCAGTAGTAGTGTTCAAGGTGAGTGATATCCCCGCGATTCGGCGAAGCGAGAAGGTGAGTGAGGTGGGCGTGAAGCTGATCGATCGAGTGAGTGCGATCAACTGGAATCGGGTGCCCGACGAGAAGGATGCCGAGGTCTGGGACAGGCTCACCGGCAACTTCTGGTTGCCCGAGAAGGTTCCGGTGTCCAACGACATTCCCTCGTGGAACACGTTGACCGCGCATGAAAAGCAGCTCACCATGCGGGTTTTCACCGGTCTGACGCTGCTGGACACGATTCAGGGCACGGTCGGCGCGGTGAGCCTGATCCCGGATGCGCTCACCCCGCATGAGGAGGCGGTGTACACCAACATCGCGTTCATGGAGTCGGTGCACGCCAAGAGCTACAGCTCGATCTTCTCCACGCTCTGCTCGACGCGCGATATCGATGACGCCTTCCGCTGGTCGGAGGAGAATCGCAACCTGCAGCGCAAGGCCGAGATCGTGCTGGACTACTACCGGGGCGACGAGCCGCTCAAGCGCAAGGTGGCCTCCACGCTGCTGGAGAGCTTCCTGTTCTACTCGGGGTTCTACCTGCCGATGTACTGGTCCTCGCGGGCCAAGCTCACCAACACCGCCGACCTGATCCGCCTGATCATCCGCGACGAGGCCGTGCACGGCTACTACATCGGCTACAAGTATCAGAAGGGCCTCGAGCAGCTCACCGAGCCCGAACGCGAGGAGCTCAAGAGCTACACCTTCGAGCTGCTGTTCGAGTTGTACGAGAACGAGGTCGAGTACACCCAGGATCTGTACGACGAGGTCGGCCTGACCGAAGATGTCAAGAAGTTCCTGCGCTACAACGCCAACAAGGCCCTGATGAACCTCGGCTACGAGGGCTTGTTCCCGAAGGACGAGACCGAGGTCAACCCGGCCATCCTCTCGGCACTGTCACCCAATGCCGATGAGAACCACGACTTCTTCTCCGGTTCGGGCTCGAGCTACGTCATCGGCAAGGCGGTCAACACCGAGGACGAGGACTGGGAGTTCTGATCCCGCGTCTCCGACGCTGAACCTCCCCGCACCGGTCGTGGCCGGTGCGGGGCTCGGTTGTTCAGTAGTAGTCGCCGTGACGGTAGTCCCAGGACGGGAAGCTCTCGCCCAGATTCTCCATGATCCGATCGATGTCGAGACCACGACGGAGTCCCAATGTTTGCGGTAGAACTCGGCGATCTCATCGTTGAGCTCGGCCAATTCCGCCAGCTGCGCCAGGGATGCGCACAGCACCACTCCCGGCTTGCCGCGGTTGCGCTGCTTCGCCTCGAACTTGCGCTCGAGCCCGGCGCCGTCGGTGGCGATCAGGATGTAGCCGACCTTGGTCGGCGTGACGACCAAGCCGTCGGCGGCGGCGAAGGGATGAACCATGACCACCCGGATTCTGCTGCTCAACGATCCGAACCTGAACCTGCTCGGGCTTCGCGACCCGCACCTGTACGGCTCGACACCGCTGCCGGTGGTCGAAAAGCGCCTGATCGAATTCGCCACCGGACTCGGCGTGGAACTCACTGCCGCGCAACGTAATTCCGAAGGCGAACTGGTGACCCTGTTGCAGGATGCGGTCGATTCCTATGACGGCGCGATCATCAACCCCGGCCCGCTGTCGCACTACGGGCTCTCGCTGCGTGATGTCATCGACGTCATCCCGGTGCCGGTGATCGAGGTCCATCTGACGAATATCCATGCCCGCGAAGAGTTCCGGCGACATTCGATCATCTCCGCGGTGGCGCGCGGCACCATCTGCGGGCTCCGCGTCGACGGGTACGAACTCGCGATCCGGGAGCTGCTCACCCTGGTGAGCCGAGAGTCTGATCATGGCTGCTCGCAAGATTGCCGCCGTCGCCCAGTGCGAGTACCGCGGTGCGGAGCACCTGGCAGTGCGTTGCGCGGCCGAACTGATCGATCTGTTCCCCTGTGCCACAGATGATTCCGCGGAGGCCTCGATCGCCGGCGATGCGTCGACGGCGCTGCGTCCCGGCGTGACTCCGATCCGGGTCGCGGCCGCCGACGTCGTATTCCGGCCGCCGCTACTGCCTCGCACCGGTGCGGCTCTGGTCAGCGGTTTCATGCGCACCCATCATGTGAATGCCGCCGATGACGTTCCGGCTCAGCCGAATTGGTTCTTCAAAGGATTCGGCTCGGCATCGGCGGTGGGTGACGGCCCGCTGCGCGTCCCGGCCACCTTCGAGGCGTTGTGCGAGGAGATCGAGGTGGTGCTGGTCTACGTCATCGATCCGACCGGCGCCCCGGTCTACGTCGGATACACGTTCGGCAACGACCTCACCGACATCGGCCACTTCAAGCGTCTGCCGGGGCACCTGGCCTACGCCAAACTCTGCCAGCCGGCCATCCTGCCGTGGTTGTTCCGCGAACCGCCGCCCGCCGAGGTCACCGGGACGGTCACCATCGAGCGGGACGGCGCGCCCGCGTGGCAGGGCGCCTTCCGCACCGGCGCCGATGCGCTGCACTACCGGGTGGACGATCTGGTCTCGACGCTGTTCGGCTATCCCGAACTGACCCGTCCGGGTACGGTCCACTACCTCTACCTGGGCGCTGACAAGGGCAGCTACCAGGCCGGTTTCCGCTTGGATCGCGGCGATCGGATCATTGCGCGAATCGAGGGATACGGGCTGGAGTTGTCCAACACGATCGGAATGTGAGCGTCGCTTCGCAGGCTGCCAGCGGCACTGTCGCTGGTGGTCCCGGAAGTAGCAGTCGGGTGACGGCGTGCCGAGTCGTCCGCTCGGATCGGGTGCACAGCAAGCGCACAGAAAGTACCTGGCTGGGGGCCAGCTTCGGCCGTTACTGTCGGTAACTGGACAGTAATTGGACAGGAGCGGGTCATGACGAATACTTCCGACGTGGTCGTCGGGCCGGCGGCTCCCGCGGTGCTCGGGCACTCGACGGGCTCGCAGAGGGGGAGGGCGATGACCACGACCGCGCCGGTTGTCCTGCTGCACGGGCAGCCAGGGGATCATTCCGCTTGGAACGGTGTGCTCGAGCAGTTGCCGTCCTCGGTGCGGGCGATGGCGTGGGATCGGCCCGGATACGGTGCCAACGAGCGGCCCGCGGGCACCCTCGAAGAAAATGCTGTCTGGTTGCTGGATCGGTTGGAGCGCGCGGGTATTCACGATGCCGTGCTGGCCGGGCACTCCTACGGCGGCGGTGTCGCACTCGCCGCGGCCGCGATCGCGCCCGAACGGGTGCGCGGGCTGATCTCCATCGCCGGAATCGGGCCCGACTGCGCCACGAGATGGGACGAGGTGCTCGCCGCACCCGTCGCGGGACCGGCGCTGGCGCTGGCGATGTGGTCGATGATGCCGCGGCTGGCCCGGTGGCATCGCACACGTCACCCGGACGCCGTCGCGTCCTGGCATGCGTTCGGCGACATCCAGCACGAGTACGGTCCGGTGTGGCGCACCGTCCTGCTCGAACAACGCGAACTGTTCCGCAGCCTGGACCACTGGCTCGACCGCCTCGACGCAACCGATATGCCCGCGTTGATCGTCGCCGATCCGACCGATAAAGTCGTCCCGATCTCGACCGCACGCGCGCTGCACGACCGGTTTCCGCGATCCCGCCTGGAGCTGGTCGCGGGAGGCGGACATCTGCTGCCGCAGCGGATTCCGGATGTCATCGCGGCGAAGATAGGTGAATTTGTCGATTCGGTGGGCTGAGCAGGTTTCCGCGGGTGCGCGCGGACGGCTGCGCGCATATCTGAGCGAACATGAGGTTCGCACCGCACCACCCCCGCCGATGGTCCCCGGAGACGGTCTGCTGCGGCGCGTGGCCGACGAGGTGCGCTGGTCGTTCGCGCCGCCGCGGCACTGGCTCGAGGGCGTCGGGGTGAACGTCGTGCTCTCGCTGCTCTATCTGCTCTACTCGCCGCTGGTCCACCCGCATCGTCAGTTCGGCTGGGTGGTGCTGGTCGGAACCTATTTCGCCACCTTCATCCTGGCCGACGTCACCACGACCAACGTGCTGGGCCTGGATGCACCGCGGGTGCGCGCGAGCCTGGCCGAAGGCATGTCGATGCGCGGCATCCTGGTGACGAAAAACCTTGCGCTGCTCGTCATCGTGGGCCTGCCGACATTGGCGTTGACCGCGATCCTCGCCCATGCGATGCGGCCGGGGCCGCTCATGGGCACCCTGTTCGTGGTGACGCTGCCGCTGCTGTGCTGGCTCGGCGTCGGGAATATCGTCTCGGTCCTGCTGGCCGTGGAGACCCGGACGCTGGTGCGGCGATGGCGCGAACGGCGGGATCGGACCACGTTGCTGTGGCTCGGTCATCTGGCGTTGCCGTACGGCGTGTACTACCTCATCGCCCCGATCGACGGCGCCCAGCACGATCCGCTGCTGCGACTGCTGCCGCACCTGGATCGGAATCTGCGCTTCGTCTGGAACGCCGGGGTCGGGCTGCTGGTGTGGATTCTCGGCACCGCGATCGCCCTGGCCATCGTGCGACGTCGTGGGTTGCGGATCTACTGAGCTGTCGACTAGTCGTTCACGTACGCGTTGAGCGAGGTGCGCAGATCATCGATCAGGGCGCGGGCGGCGGTGAGGCCCGAACCGTGCCAGATGGTGTCGTCGACGACGAAGTCGCGCTTGTCCGAGACCGCGCCGAGTTTCTTCCAGTCGTCGCCGTGCATGACCTTCTGTCCGTAGGTCTCGCCGTCCTTGCCGTCGAACATCGCGTAGATGATGTCGCCCTCGACCTTGGCCCGGTCCCGCTCACTGCCCAGGCTGTTCACCTGGTAGGACGCACCCCGCTGCGCTTCGGGACGTTGTACGCCGGCATCGGCCAGCACTCGTCCGGCAAAGGTGTCCGCACCCTGTACCTGCGCATCGGAGGCCCCGAATCGCAGGACCGAGGCCTGGGACAACGAGGCCGCGATCGAGACACCGGTGTCGTGCGCATAGGTGTGGTAGTCGGTGATCGCCTTCGCCCCGGCGTTCGAGCGTCCCAGGGCATCGGCGAAGGCGCTGAACGATGCCTGCCAGCTGGGATCCTTGCCGATCAGCACGGTGGGCGCGGCCGTGCGCAACGCGTTCAGATCACCGTCGCCCACCGTGCCGAGCACCAGATCCGGGTGCATCGCTGCGATTTTCGCGACGTCGGGTGCGCCCGAGGCGCCCACGCTCGGCACGATCTGCAGGCCGTAACCCAGATACGACGGCTGCGGGCTGGGACCGGCGAGCGTCGTCGCGCCGACCACGCGCTGCCACAGGCCCAGTGCGCACGCCGCGTCCAGCGCGGCGGTGTCCAGGACGACGACCCGCTTCGGATCGGCCGAAACCTGAGCTGTCCCAGCGGGACTGGTCACATCGCGGGTGCCCGCGGGCTGATCCGGATCGCTCGGCAGCGGGCAGGCGCGGGTGGTGTCGCGCTCGATACCCACCACGTCCGCACCGGCGATATTGGTGGTGGTGCGGACGATCGAACTGGCATCGTCACCGGACCCGTTGCTGCAGGCGGTCAATGCCGTCACGGCCACAGCAAGCATCAGGCAACCACCGCGCACGCGGCGCGTGCGACGTCGGGCATCGAGGTCCTCGCGCAGACCGCTGCCACGCGAACGCTTCGCCGGGTCGGGGGTTCGCTCGCTGCGCTGGCTCACGGGCATGCGGGGAAGGGTACACATGCGGTGCCTTCGACGGCATTTGCGGGCCCGGCGTGATTCCCGAGCCGCGGCCTCCGGGCCCGAGGCAAATGCCGGGGGTGGCACCCAATTACGACACAGAGTAGGACCGGGCGTGATGCTTACGGCAGCACGGTTTACGATCCGTAGTAGCGAAAGCCACCGTCGTTCGCCGTGCGCCTGTCCGCCGGGCCGGAGCCAGACGTACGACAACGACCAGAAGGCAAACCTTCAGGAGGATCAGTGACTGCTGTAGAGCCCCAGCCAGTCCCCCAATTGGAAGCGACTCGGCCGTACCCGCAACGTCTGGGGCCGAAGGGTTCGTTCATCTACAAGTTGGTCACCACCACCGACCCGAAGGTCCTCGGGGTGATGTACCTGGTGACGGCCATGTCGTTCTTCATGATCGGCGGCCTGATGGCGTTGCTGATGCGTGCGGAGCTGGCTCGTCCGGGTCTGCAGTTCCTCTCGCCCGAGCAGTTCAACCAGCTGTTCACCATGCATGGCACGATCATGCTGCTGTTCTACGCGACGGCGATCGTGTTCGGTTTCGCGAATATCGTGTTGCCTCTGCAGATCGGCGCGCCCGACGTCGCCTTCCCGCGTCTGAACGCGTTCAGCTACTGGCTGTATCTGTTCGGCGCGAGCATGGCGACCGCCGGTTTCATCACCCCCGGTGGCGCGGCCGACTTCGGCTGGACCGCCTACACCCCGCTGTCGGACATCGTGCACTCCCCGGGTGTCGGCGCCGACCTGTGGATCCTGGGTCTGGCCGTCTCCGGTCTGGGCACCATCCTCGGTGGCGTCAACATGTTGACCACCGTTGTCTGCCTGCGTTGCCCGGGTATGACGCTGTTCCGCATGCCGATCTTCACCTGGAACATCGCGGTCACCAGCGTGCTGGTGCTGCTGGCGTTCCCGCTGCTGACCGCGGCGCTGTTCGGCCTGGCCTACGACCGGCACCTGGGCGGGCACATCTACGACCCGGCCAACGGTGGCGCCATCCTGTACCAGCACCTGTTCTGGTACTTCGGCCACCCCGAGGTGTACATCATCGCGCTGCCGTTCTTCGGCATCGTCTCGGAGATCTTCCCGGTCTTCAGCCGTAAGCCGATCTTCGGTTACACCACGCTGGTCTACGCGACCCTGGGTATCGCGGCGCTGTCCATCGCGGTGTGGGCGCACCACATGTACGCCACCGGCGCGGTGCTGCTGCCGTACTTCTCCTTCATGACCTTCCTGATCGCTGTCCCGACCGGCGTGAAGTTCTTCAACTGGATCGGCACCATGTGGCGCGGTCAGCTGACGTTCGAGACGCCGATGCTGTGGTCGGTGGGCTTCCTGGTCACCTTCCTGTTCGGTGGTCTGTCCGGTGTCATCCTGGCCAGCCCGCCGCTGGACTTCCACGTGTCGGACACCTACTTCGTGGTCGCGCACTTCCACTACGTGCTCTTCGGCACCATCGTGTTCGCCACCTTCGCGGGCATCTACTTCTGGTTCCCGAAGATGACCGGCCGCATGATGGACGAGCGCCTGGGCAAGTGGCACTTCTGGGCGACCATGGTCGGCTTCCACACCACCTTCCTGGTGCAGCACTGGCTGGGTGCCGAGGGTATGCCGCGTCGGTACGCGGACTACCTGCCCACCGACGGTTTCACCACGTTGAACACGATCTCCACGATCGGCGCGTTCATCCTGGGCGCCTCGACGCTGCCGTTCATCTGGAACGTCTTCAAGTCCTACCGCTACGGCGAGGTCGTGACCGTGGACGATCCGTGGGGCTACGGCAACTCGCTGGAGTGGGCCACCTCCTGCCCGCCGCCGCGGCACAACTTCTACGAGCTGCCGCGCATCCGGTCCGAGCGGCCGGCGTTCGAGCTGCACTACCCGCACATGGTGGAGCGGATGCGGGCCGAGGCCCACGTCGGCTGGGGCGGGAAGTCGCACGCCGTCAAGGAGCTGGAGAAGGTGCCGAACTGATCGGCTGATCCTCGCTATGACCGGCGCGGCGGTCGTCTCTTCCGAGACGGCCGCCGCGTTCGGCTTTTCCGGCAGTGATTCCGGCCACGGTGCCGTGGGCCGTGTCCGGTACGCCGGAAACAGCCTGAGACAATGAAGAGCCGTCGTCGGCGGCCGAGCATGTCGCGAGAGGGAGACAACGTGAGCACGTCCGAGCCTGAACCCGGCAACCACGGTCCGTCCGTGGCCGCACAGGCTGCCGCGGGGACGACGGTGCTGATCACCGTCACCGGCCCCGATCGGCCCGGTGTCACCTCGGTTCTGCTGGCGGCGCTGGCGCGCAACGGAGTGAGCCTCCTGGACGTCGAGCAGGTCGTGATCCGCGGCCGCCTGACCCTCGGTGTGCTGGTGTCCTGCCCGGGCGATCCGGAGGGCCTGCAGGATGAGCTCGAGGATGCGATGGTCACCGTCGGCATGCAGGTCGAGGTCGAGATCGATGCGGAGCCTTCGGCCGGAGCACGGCTGTCCACACATGCGATCGTCGTGCTGGGCAGTCCGGTGACCGCGCGGGCGTTCAGCGTCATCGCCCGCAAACTGGCCGAACAGGACGTCAACATCGACGCGATCCGCGGTGTCGCGGACTATCCGGTGACGGGTCTCGAACTGACCGTGACCGCTCCCGCGACCGAATCCGCCGAGACGCGGCTGCGCACCACCCTGGCCGAGGTCGCGGCCAAGCAGAACATCGATATCGCCGTCGAGCGCGCGGGCCTGGCCCGGCGCGCCAAGCGGCTGATCGTCTTCGACGTCGACTCCACGCTGATCCAGGGCGAGGTGATCGAGATGCTCGCCGCACACGCCGGGGTCGAGGACGAGGTCCGCAAGGTGACCGAGGCGGCCATGCGCGGGGAGCTGGACTTCGCCGAATCGCTGCGGCAACGGGTGGCGACGCTGAGCGGGTTGCAGGAGTCGGTGATCGACGAGGTCGCCGAGGCGATCACGCTGACCCCCGGCGCGCGCACGACCATTCGCACGCTGCGTCGGCTGGGTTTTCGCTGCGGTGTGGTTTCCGGCGGTTTCCGCCAGGTCATCGAGCCGCTCGCGCATGAGCTGGAACTCGATTTCGTCCAGGCCAACACGCTCGAGGTGGTCGGTGGTCGCCTGACCGGCAAGGTGATCGGGGAGATCGTGGACCGGCCCGCGAAGGCCGTGGCGCTGCGGCGTTTCGCCGCCGAGGCCGGCGTGCCGATGGAACAGACCGTCGCGGTGGGGGACGGTGCGAACGATATCGACATGCTCAACGCGGCGGGTCTGGGTATCGCCTTCAATGCCAAACCCGCACTGCGCGAGATCGCCGACGCCGCCCTGTCGCACCCCTACCTGGACGCGGTCCTGTTCATTCTCGGCGTCACCCGTGACGAGGTCGAAGCCGCCGATGCTCGCGACGGTCTGCTGCGTCGCGTCCCGCTGAACTGAGCAGCTCCGGGATGCTCGTAGAGTCGGAGCTCGACGACGGATTCGTCGCGCGGCACGCGGAATTGGCGCGGGGTTACGGGGGCGGCGGGGATCCGGAGGATCCGGCGCTGGTTCAGGCGATGCAGATGGTGCTGCACATTCCGAAGCAGGATCCGCCGCCTCGCAGTGCACTGTTGGCTGCTGCCGCGACGGCGGCGGTCGCGTTGTGCATGGATTCGCGGGTCGGCCCCGGAGGCGAATGGGAGCAGCGGTATCTGACCTGGAAACGCTCACGGATTCGCAAGGTGGCGCGGCGGGCTCGCGGTGCGCAGTGGCTGGCGGCGAACGAGGTCGACGGGATCACCGTGCAGGTCGACGGCGCGCAGGCTCGGGCGCTGGTGCCGGGTCCGGTCGGCGCCATCGATCAGCGAATTCGTCGACTGCAGATCGGCGGCACCGATCTCGAAGCGGACGATCCCGGTCCGGTCGATCCGGAACTGCCTGTGCTGTGGGTGGATTCGGAGTTGGGGATGACCGTCGGCAAGGCCGCGGCCCAGGTCGGCCACGCGAGCATGCTGTTGGCCGGTGCGTTGTCGGTGGAGCAGGCGTTCCGATGGGCCGGGCACGGTTATCGCTGTTCGGTGCGCGAGGCCGGTCCGCGCTGGCCCGAGCTGGCCCGCCTGGTCCGTGCGGGTTCGGCGACGGCGGTGCGGGACGCCGGATTCACCGAGGTCGCCCCCGGATCGATGACGGTGATCGCCGTCCCGCCAGGCGTTGCGGGCTGACCGCGGCCACGGCTGCCGCGAGCGTCCGGTTGTCATGAAGGTGACAGTGTCGAATCTCACCGGCGTGATGGTGAATTCGCGGCCACTTCGGGCGTACGGCGGGATATGACATCTACGTGCAAACGGACCATGTTGGGAATGTTTCGGGTGCGTGGTCCAAGATGGAGCCCGTGTCGCAACCCGATCCCGATCTACTCATCGATTTCAACCAGGTGACCGTCCGGCGGTCGGGACATACGCTCGTAGGTCCCCTCAGCTGGCAAGTGGAGCTCGACGAGCGCTGGGTCGTGCTCGGCCCCAACGGCGCCGGTAAGACCTCCCTGCTCCGAATGGCCGCCGCCGAACTGCATCCGACCTCGGGTACCGCCCATCTGCTGGGTGAGGTGCTGGGCCGGACCGACATCAACGACCTGCGCCCGCGCATCGGCCTGTCCTCGGCCGCGGTGGCCAGCCGGGTGCCGCTGGACGAGAAGGTCAGTGACCTCGTGGTGTCGGCGGGCTACGCGGTGATGGGCCGCTGGCGGGAGGAATACGAGGACCAGGACACCGACCGCGCGGTGGACATGCTGGAAAGCCTCGGCGCGGAACATCTTTCCGATCGCGCCTACGGCACCCTGTCCGAGGGGGAGCGTAAGCGGGTGCTGATCGCACGGGCGCTGATGACCGATCCGGAACTGCTGCTGCTGGACGAACCCGGCGCCGGGCTGGATCTGGGCGGCCGGGAGGAATTGGTGGAGCGCCTGGGCGATCTGGCCTCGAATCCGGACTCGCCGGCCACCGTGCTGGTCACCCACCACGTCGAGGAGATTCCGCCGGGCTTCTCGCACGGCCTGCTGCTCAACGAGGGCAGCGTCGTCGCCCAGGGGTTGCTCGAGGACGTACTCACCGCGGAGAACCTCAGCAAGGCGTTCCGGCAGTCGATCACCCTGGACCGCATCGAGGGGCGTTATTTCGCGCGTCGGAGTCGTCGGCTGGGGCGGCACCGCGCCTGAGTGAGTACGCGCTCCGTCGTGATCGCGCGCCACTCGATCGTGCGGACCCCGGTCGAGCGCGTGCACCGGGTCGCGGGTCCGCGATTGTATGGAGCCGGGGCTCGCGATGAGCGGGGCCAAGCACCCGTTAGGGTGCGAAGGGTGAGCGAGACTGTTGCCGTGAGTGAACCGAGGACACAGCGCGCCGGGCGTCGCGCGAACCCGAGTACCGGCACGGTGCAGCTGTGAACGATTCGGCGCCGGTGGCGCCCAAGGACGCGTCAACGGTCATGCTGGTGCGCGAGGGTGCATCGGGTCCCGAGGTGTTCCTGCAGCGGCGGGTCAAGGCGATGGCATTCGCCGCCGGAATGACGGTCTTCCCGGGCGGCGGGGTGGACCCCTCCGACGCGCAGGCCGAGATCATCTGGGCCGGAGCGGGTCCCGCCTGGTGGGCCGAGCGGTTCGGCGTCGACGAGGCGCGAGCGCAGGCACTGGTGTGCGCGGCGGTGCGCGAGACGTTCGAGGAATGCGGAGTCCTGCTGGCGGGGCCGACTGCCGACACCGTCGTCTCCGACACGTCCGTGTACAGCGCTGCGCGCGCCCGCCTCGAGCGTCGCGAGCTGTCCCTCGGACAGTTCCTTGCCGCCGAGAATCTGGTGTTGCGCGCGGATCTGTTGCGGCCCTGGGCCAACTGGATCACGCCCACCGTGGAGTCGCGGCGATACGACACCTGGTTCTTCGTCGCGGTCCTTCCGGAGGGGCAGCGCGCCGATGGGGCCACTTCCGAAGCTCAACACGTCATCTGGAGCACTCCCGCCGAGGCCATCGAGCGGTGGAAGGCGGGGACCGATGTACTGCTGCCGCCCACCTGGTCGCAGCTGATCGCGCTCGGCGAGTATTCCTCGACCGCGGAGATCTTCGCCGCCACACCGGATTTCGAGCCGATCCAGCCGGTCCTGACGACCGTCGACGGCAAACCGCGCCTGCAGTTTCCGAACAACGAGCGCTACTTCGCCGATTTCCCGGAAGGTTCGCGCATGCGCGGATCACAGCCCGCGGACTGAGCGTCCGGACGCAGCGTCGCGGGTCTGGAGCGGGAGCCTGGAGTCGAGTTGCCGGGCTGGATCGGATGCGCCGGACGCTGTGCCGCAGAGCTGGATCAGGTTCCTTGGATGGCGTGCCGCCGACCCGGGGCCGAAATGTCTCGCCCGCCGCGCTGCCGGTGCGCGAGCGAGCGACCAGTAGGCTCCTGCTCCGTGGCCGAATTCGTGACCGTTGACCGTCCCGAGGCGGGAATCGCCGTGCTGCGCTTCGCGCGGCCGCCGATGAATCTGATCGATCTGCAGGTGGCGCGCGAGTTGGCCGCCGAGGCCGAGCGGATCGGCGCGGACGCCGAGGTGCGCGCGGTGCTCGTGTACGGCGACGAACGGGTGTTCTGCGCCGGTGACGAGTTGGCCGAGCTGGACCGCCTCACCCCCGAGCAGGCCGCGGCGCGGGCCGGGGATCTGCAGTCCGCGCTGGGTTGCCTGGCCCGCCTGCCGCAACCCACGGTTGCCGCGATCAGCGGTTACGCACTCGGTGCCGGGCTGGAACTGGCCCTGGGCGCGGATCGGCGCATCATCGGCGACAACGTGCGTCTGGGGCTGCCGCAGATTCGCGCGGGTCTGATCCCGCTCGCGGGGATCCGGCGGCTGAGTCTGCTCATCGGTGCTGCGCGGGCGAAGGATCTGGTGTACACGGGACGTTTCGTGGAGCCCGGCGAGGCCGCCGCGCTCGGCTTGGTCGACGAGGTGGTCGCCCCCGATGACGTCTACCTCGCCGCGATGCGCTGGGCCCGGCAGTTCGTCTCCGGCCCGGCTCGTGCGCTGGCTGCCGCGAAGGCCGTCTTCGAGGCCGGAACGCACGGCCACGATCGGGCCCGGAGCGAGTGGGCGGAGCTGTTCGGGACCGAAGATCGCAGGATAGGAACAGGTTCTTATTTGGTCGCCGGTCCAGGGTCGGCCGAATTCGTCGGCCGCTGACCGCACCGGGCGGGAATCGGCTGCCGATCCCGCCCGCGGTCGCCGGTGTTCGACCGAGCCGTCCGCCACGGGCCTGGTGGTAATGCGCACGTGAGGCTGGGCTACCCTTTCCGATCATGACCGCACGTCATGACGACCCCGCGCCGAACCCGCACGCGACCGAAGCGCAGGTCCAGGCCGCACTTTCCGACAACAAGCTCGCTCAGGTCCTCTACCACGACTGGGAGGCCGAGACCTACGACGACAAGTGGTCGATCTCGTACGACGAGCGCTGCATCGCCTATGCCCGCGGTCGCTTCGACGCCGTGGTCCCCGACGCGCCGCTGCCCTACGAGCGTGCGCTCGAACTCGGCTGCGGCACGGGATTCTTCCTGCTGAACCTGATGCAGTCCGGGGTCGCGAAGGCCGGTTCGGTGACCGATCTGTCGCCCGGCATGGTCAAGGTCGCCACCCGCAACGGCCAGAACCTGGGCCTGGACGTCGACGGCCGGGTCGCCGACGCCGAGACCATCCCGTACGACGACGACACCTTCGATCTGGTCTGTGGTCACGCTGTGCTGCACCACATTCCGGATGTCGAGCTGGCGCTGAAGGAATGCCTGCGCGTGCTCAAGCCCGGCGGCCGGTTCGTGTTCGCCGGTGAGCCGACCACGATCGGCAACTTCTACGCCCGCAAACTGGGCCAGATCACCTGGAAGGTGACCACCGAGGTCACCAAGCTGCCGTTCCTGTCCGATTGGCGGCGGCCGCAGGAGGAGCTCGACGAGTCCTCCCGGGCGGCGGCCCTCGAGGCCGTGGTGGATCTGCACACCTTCGATCCCTCGGAGCTCGAGAGCATCGCCCGTCGCGCGGGCGCGACCGAGGTGCACGCCGAGACCGAGGAGTTCGCCGCGGCGCTGTGGGGCTGGCCGGTGCGCACCTTCGAGGCCGCGGTGCCCGACGCGAAGCTGACCTGGCGTTACCGCATGGCGCAGTACCGGGCGTGGCTGGGCCTGAGCAAGCTGGACGAGAAGGTGCTGCGGCACGTCGTGCCCCGGCAGTTCTTCTACAACGCGATGATCACCGGCGTGAAGCCGGGCGGCGCGGGAAGGTAATGCGACCGGGCGGGGTGCTCTAGTGGCGTACCGCTTCACCCGTGCGGATGTCGCGTATCTCGGGGACTCCGCCGGTCGGGCGGCGCTCGCCGAGGTGGATCGGCTGACGTTGACCACAGCGAGTCTGCTCGGCGATCTCGAGCGGGTGCGGCGCGATCACGGTGATCGCGCCGCCGCGCTGGTGGAAACGGTGCGTCTGCGTCGCCGGGCCGCGGCGAAACTGACCGACGCACCGGACTGGCTGTTCACCGACGAGGCATTGCAGCAGGCCACGCCGAGTGTGGTCGCGCGGCACCGGGCTCGTCGGCTGGCCGGGCGCACGGTGCATGATCTGACCTGTTCGATCGGTGCGGAACTCGCTGCGCTGCAACAGGTTTGTCCCGCGGTGATTGGCAGTGACCTGGACCAGGTGCGTCTCGCGATGGCCGCGCACAATCTCGCCGACGCCCGGAACGTCCTGCTGGCGCAGGCCGATGCGCTCGTTCCGTGCAGTACCGGGACCGTCGTCATCGCCGATCCGGCCCGGCGCGCGGACGGCCGTCGCACGCATGATCCGGCGAAGCTGCAACCGCCGCTGCCGGATCTGCTCGATGCCTACCGCGGCCGCGACATCGCCGTGAAATGCGCTCCCGGACTGGATTTCGACCAGTTCACCGAATGCGAAGCCGAGGTGGTCTCCCTCGACGGAGCGGTGCGCGAGGCGTGCCTGTGGTCACCCGGACTGACCGAACCCGGCGTCACCCGCCGGGCGACGGTGCTGCGTTCGGACGGCGGCCACTGGACGCTCACCGACGCCGCACCCGACGAGATCCCCGAACGTCCGCCGGGGGAGTGGATCATCGATCCGGACGGCGCGGTGGTGCGCGCCGGTCTGGTGCGCCACTACGCCGCCGAGAACGGCCTGTGGCAGCTGGATCCCCGCATCGCCTACCTCACCGGCGACCGCGTCCCGGAGGGGATACGCGGTTTTCGCATCCTGGACCGCTTGGACCTGCGCGAGAAGACCCTGCGCGCCGAACTGCGCCGCCGGGACTGCGGCCCGCTGGAAATCCTCACCCGCGGAGTGGATCTGGATCCTGACGCCCTGCGTGGACGGATCAAACCCCGAGGGAGCGTTCCGTTCACCTTGGTGATCACCAGAATCGGCCGCACACCGACGGTATTCCTCTGCCGGACGCCTCCCGTGCGCTGATCGGGGCCTGTCCGACTGTGGCTACGTCTCCGGTTTGAAGACGTAGATCTGCCCGACCCGGGAGGTCACCACGACCTCGCCCTTCTGGCCGACCGAGGTTCCGGTGGTGGTGCCCTGAGCACCGGGCAGTACGGCCGAGGCGACGGTGGTGCCGGTATGGGTGTCGAAGGTGACCAGATTCAGCGCGTCACCGATCGGGGACACCACGTATCCGGTCTCGCCCGCGGTCTGCGCGGGGCGTCCGCGCAACTGCAGATCCTTGCGTTCCCAGGCGATCCGGACGCTGTCGCCGTTGTCGTGCAACGCGATCAGATGGCCGTCGTCACCGCCGGGAATCAGCAGGCCGTCGTCGTCGGAGACCGCGCCGCGCGGCGTGAAGCCCAGTGGCTGCACCCATTTGGTGTGCCCGTTCTCGGCGTCGACGGCGATCAGGCGACCGCTGTTGTCGCCGACGTAGACGGTCTTGCCGTCGGGGGACAGCGTCGGGCTGGTGGCGCTGCCGTCGGTCAGGATGTCGGCGCTCCAGTCCTGCTGAATTCGCTTGTCCGCGTAGCGCAGTGCCACGAGTGACGCGTTCGCCGACCCACGCTGCCACACGGTCACGTAGAAGCGCTCGGAACTCGGATCGATGGCCGAGACGTTGGCCACCGGACATTGCGGACCGCCCGAGCCGCAGTCGTCGAGACCGTCGCCGTCGGCCGGGCGCGGCAGGTTCGGGTGGGCCAGGAAGTCGGGTTCGCCAAGGAGCTGGAACGAGGGGACCGTGCGATCGCCGGTCTGCCGGTTCAGCACGTCGACCTGGCCGGACTGGGTGATGGTCAGCACATTGCTGTCACCGGTGAACTGCACCGAGACCGGCACACCGGCCACGGGCGTGCGCCAGCGCGGCTCACCCAGCGAGTTGATCGAATTCACCCCGCCGTCATCGCCGACGTAGACGTTGGCCAGTTCGTCGACCGCCGACACCGAGTGGATCGCATTCACGCCCAGCGGATTACAGAATCGTTTGCGGCCCGTGGGCATCTGGAACGAGAACAGTGCCCCGACGGCGCCCGGAGCGCCGACGCAGGCGTTGTCGATTCCGGTGGTGACGAACAGTTGCCCGTCCGGTCCGACCGTGGTGGGCGTGAGAGCGGGCCCGCCGATCGGCCTGGACCAGCTCAGCGTCAGATGCCGCGAACCGGTGACCGTGGTCGTGCCGCTGTTGCGCCCGTCGTGGAAGGCCGAGGGCCAGCCGTGGCCGGGCCCCACCGTGATGTCGTCGAGCGTCGTCCCCCCGCAGCCGCTCAGGGTCAGCACGCCGACCGCACCGAGGGCCGCGGCGGCACGAAATGCCGGGCGGCGCACAATGGTACGGAGAACGTGCGCGGGTCGCCGGATGCTGGTACGCACCTGACCTTGTCTCCCCTCTGCTCGTACGGGCTTGCACGAGACTAACCGTCCCGGCGAGCGGGTGGTGTGCCGCCTCACGCAGTGCGCCCGCTTCGGGGGATTTCCGCGCCCGGCCAGGGTAGGGGATCCGGTCGATTTCGACCGAAAGTACCCTGGTAGCTCGACGACGACACCGCGGGACGAGAGGATCGCCCGATGGACGCGAGGAGCACTTCGTGACGAGCATGTGGGGCGCACCGTTGCGCTCGCGTTGGCGGGGTTCGCGCCGCCGGGATCCGGAGCAGGCGCGTTTCCTCACCGTGGCGTCGCTGCGCTGGGTACTCGCCAATCGGGCCTACACCCCCTGGTACCTGGTGCGGTACTACCGGTTGTTGAAATTCCGCCTGGCCAATCCGCACATCGTGTTGCGCGGCATGGTCTTCCTGGGCCGCCGGGTCGAGGTGCATGCGACGCCCGAGTTGGGGCGCATGGAGATCGGCCGCTGGGTGCACATCGGCGACGGCAACGCGATCCGCTGCCACGAGGGTTCGCTGCGCATCGGTGACAAGGTGGTGTTCGGCAAGGACAACGTCGTGAACACCTATCTCGACATCGAGATCGGCGCGTCCACGCTGGTGGCGGACTGGTGCTACATCTGCGACTTCGACCACAAGATGGACGACGTCACCATGCCGATCAAGGATCAGGGCATCGTGAAGAGCCCGGTGCGCATCGGCCCGGACACCTGGATCGCGGCGAAGGTCACCGTTCTGCGCGGCACCCGGGTCGGCCGCGGCTGTGTCCTGGGCGCGCACGCGGTGGTCAAGGGCGACGTCCCGGACTACAGCATCGCGGTCGGCGCGCCCGCCAAGGTGGTCAAGAACCGTAAGGACGCCTGGGATGCGGCCGCCGATGCGCGCGCTGCGCACGCGGCCGCGCTGGCCGATATCGAGCGCAAGAAGGCGGCCGACGGGGATGCCGCACAAGTGGAATCTTCCAGTATCGGCGCGTCGTAGGGCGGCTGGCCGCAGGAGGGTGAATCTGTCGGTGGCGGGCGGTAGCGTCTGAGCCATGAACCGATACGCCGCTCTGTTGCGAGGAATAACTCCGAGCAATCCCGCCATGCGCGGGGAGAAGTTGCGCGGCGTGTTCAGTGGTTTGGGTTTCGAATCGGTCGGCTCGGTGCTGGGCAGTGGCAACATCGTGTTCAGCAGTGCGGAATCCGATTGTGCCGCACTGGAATCGCAGATTCAGCAGGGATTGTCCACCGAGCTCGGTATAGGCGGCGGCACGCTGATCCGCACCCGCGGCGAGTTGCAGGCTCTGATCGAATCCGATCCGTTCTCGGGTCTCACGCATTCGCGGGAGACCTATCTGATGGTGACGTTTCTGAAGGATGCCGACAATCCCGGTCTGGGCGCCGAACCGCCGCCGCATCTGGCCGACCAGGTGAAGATTCTCGGGTACGACGAGCAGGTCCGGGCGATTCTGGCGGTGATGGACAACAGCACGCCGGGTACGCCGAATCATATGGTCTGGCTGGACAAGACCTTCGGCAAACAGGTCACCACTCGTACCTGGGCCACGGTGCACAAGATTTTCGCCAAGTTGTAGGGGCTCGGCGATACCTTTCCGGCGATTCTTGCGGATCGGGAATGCCGGATCATCCCGATGAGTGCACACAGTGGATGAACTGATTATGTGAATACCGAGAGAATTCGTCTCGGGGGACCGCAATCGAAATGGATTGCAGAAAAACGAATTTGTCGGAAGACGTTTTCTCTCGGTACGTCGGTGGTGACCCGTTGTCGGGGATCGCTCGATGCATGCCGGGGTTCTGCGTCGTCATCGAGTAATAGGGGGATTCATGAGGGTTTCGATCGCTGCCCTGTGTGCGGTTGCGGTACTCGCATCCGTTCCGGCGGCTGGTCCCGCATCGGCTCAGCCGCCCGCCACGCCAGCACTCGTGGCCGCGCCCAAGCGAATTCACCGCGATGCGGCCGGATCTGTGCGTCAGGTCGTGCCGGATCGGCCCGTCCCGCGAGTGGGTGCGTCCGGCGGTGATGCCGACGCGGCTCTCGCGCACGCCGCCGCCGTCGAGCGCCTCTTCGGTGCGACCACATCGGGGAAACTCCTGGTGCAGAAGGTTTCTCGGCGCGGTCGAGGCAGTACCGTGCGGCTCACGCAGTCGATCGGTGCGGTGCCCGTCTACGGTGCGGCCGTCGCGCTGGCCCTGCAACCGGACGGGGCGTTGCTCTCGGCGAGCGGTGCACTCGCCGAACACATCTCGGGCCACTTCCCCGCCGGTCGGACGACGCCCCCGGCGAGTGCTCGGGACCGCGCGATCACCACCGCCACGGCACTCGCTCGTGTCCCGGCGAGCGCGGTGCGGGTGCGGGCCGGGGTGGCGGTCTGGTTCGATCCGGAGCTGACGGGCAGCGGTCCGGACAAGACCGCGGTCCCCGCGTACCGGTTCGAGGTCACCGCGGCAGGGACCGGATGGCGGATATTCGTCGCGGCAGATTCGTCCGGCGCGGTACTGGACGCCTGGCAGACGGGCGCGAATCTGACTCGGGTGGTGTGCGATGCGAATTTCCATGGTTCGGAGGCGGAACTCGGCACTCCGTGCGGCGCCGACGGATCGTATCCGGTCGTGCGCGCCGAGGGGCAGGCCAGGGTTCGCGGCAACGACGATGCGAACAAGGTCTACGACTGGATCGGCGATACCGAGAGGTTCTACGCGCGCTACACCGATCTGGGCAGCCTCACCGATCTGATCGGCATCGATGCGCACGACGGCCGTGGCAAGGCGCTGCGCGCGCACGTCCGGGTATGTCCCGATTCGTGCCCGTACGCGAACGCGTTCTGGTCCGATGCCGAAGGGTTCGTGATGGGCACCGCGGTCCTCGGGCCGGACGTCGTCGCACACGAGCTGACCCACGGCGTCACCGAGAAGACCAGCGATCTGGACTACCTCAACGAGTCGGGTGCGATCAACGAATCACTGTCCGACGTATTCGGCGAATTCACCGAACTGACCACTCGTGCAAAGCATTCCGCCGAGGATCGCTGGAAGATCGGCAACGGGACGCAGGTGGGCGTCATCCGGGATATGAAATCTCCGGCCACCGCGGCCGATCCGCAGCCGGAGACCTACCGCGGGCCGGGGTGGGCGCCGGCGACGTACTCCGATCGCAATCGGGTGCCCGATCTGGGCGGTGTGCACATCAACAGCGGCGTCGGCAACAAGCTGGCCTTCCTGATCACCGACGGGGGAACCTTCGGCCGCCGGAAGATCCGGGGAATCGGCCTGGAGAAGGCTGCCGCCCTGTACTGGACCGTGCAGACCGAGCTGTACTCCAGCGCCGACTATCCCGCCCTGGCGAACACGTTGCTCACGGCTTGCCACGACGCCGTCCTGGAGAAGGACGCCGACTTCACCGACACCGATTGCCAGCAGGTGCGCACCGCCGTCGAGGCGGTCCGCATCCCCCTCCGCGAGGACCGCGCCTGAGGGTCGACCGCCCTCCTTCATCGCCGGCGTCGCCCCGCTCCGGCTTGCTAACATCCCACTCCTGAGAGGACTCACAGTGACCGCGCCGCTCGAGATCGGGGTGACCCACTTGGAACACATCGCCGTCGCCACCACCGGCCGCCTCGACAAACTCGAGGTAACCGTAACCGCCAACCACGACAAGGTGCTCGAAGAATTCGGCCGAGTACACGGCACCCTCCAAGAGATGCGCCAGGAGTTCGCTGTCGTGCACGGTGAATTGGCGGGGATGCGTCAGGAGTTCACCGTTGTACATGGTGAGCTGGCCGGGATGCGTCAGGAGTTCGCTGCTGTACACGAGGAACTCGTTGGTATGGGTGCGAAGTTCGAGGACGTGGACCGGCAGTTCGCTGCTGTGCACAAAGAGCTTGGCGGTGTGCGGGAGAAGTTCGCTGATGTGGATCGGCAGTTCGCCGCTGTGCACGAAGAACTCGCGGGTGTGCGTGGAGAGCTCGATGCCATGCGAGCGGAGTTCCGGGCGGTGAACGCTCGGCTGGACCGGCACGACGCCATGTTCCGTGAACAGGGTGAGTTGATGCGGGCGCATGGCGATCTGTTGCGGGAGATTCTCGATCGGCTCCCGGCCAGGAATTGAGCAGGTACGGATCCCGGCTGGGGTCGGGAGTCCTACGTGGCGACGGCATCGGAGGTGTGGCGGCGGCAAGCTGATCGTTTCCGGCCGGGCGGGTGAATGAGCTGGATTCTGCTCTCGCATGGTTAGGCTCGGTTCGTGGGCATCGAATGGTCGAGTGTCGTCGCTGTGCCTCGTCACGAGGTTTTCGCCTGGTTCGAGCGTCCGGGGGCGTTCACTCGGCTGGCTCCGCCGTGGCAGCCGGTCAGGGTGCGATCGGAGGCTCGGTCGCTGGCCGACGGGCGTGCGATTCTGGGACTTCCGGGCGGGCTGTCCTGGGTGGCACAGCATCGTTCGGGGGATTACGATCCGCCGCATCGGTTCGTGGACGAAGTAGTCACCGACGGGCTCACCACGCTGCCCGCGGGACTGCTGCCGTGGCGGCACACTCACGAATTCGAGGCTCTGGACGCGGACCACACCCGTGTGGTGGATCGCGTCGATTCGCCGGTGCCGGAGTTCGCCCTGCGGCCGATGTTCGCCTACCGGTCCCGGCAGCTGTCCGATGATCTGGCGGCGCATCGACGTGCGGCCGAGCACGGCCTGGCGCCGTCGGTCGTCGCGGTCACCGGTGCGCGCGGACTGGTCGGGGCTGCGCTCACCGCGATGCTGAGCACCGGCGGTCATACCGTGATCCGGCTGGTCCGCCGCGCACCGTCCGGTCCCGGCGAGCGCCGGTGGGATCCGTCCGATCCGGACCCGGCACTGCTGGAGGGGGTGGATGCGGTGGTGCATCTCGCGGGAGCCTCCATCGCCGGCCGGTTCACCGCCGCGCACAAGCGTGCCATCGCCGACAGCCGGATCGAACCAACGCGGCGACTCGCCGATCTGGCCGCAAGGTCCGGGGTGCGCACCTTCGTCAGTGCCTCCGCGATCGGCCTGTACGGCGCCGACCGGGGTGCGGAGCAGCTGACCGAGAACAGTTCGCGCGGTACGGGTTTCCTCGCGGATCTGGTCACCCGATGGGAGTCCGCCGCCGAGGTCGCCGCAGATCGCATTCGGGTGGTCACCGTCCGCACCGGGATCGTCCAGTCCCCGCGTGGCGGCACACTGCGGCTACAGCGTCCGCTGTTCGCGGCCGGACTCGGCGGACGCATCGGTGACGGCCGCCAATGGCTGTCCTGGATCGGAATCGATGATCTCGTCGACATCTACCACCGGGCGCTGTGGGACACGGAGCTGACCGGGCCGGTCAATGCCGTTGCGCCCCAACCGGTCACCAATGCCGACTATGCCCGCACCCTGTCGCGCGTGCTGCATCGGCCCGCGCTGCTCCCGGTCCCCACATTCGGCCCGGCCCTGCTCCTGGGTACCGAGGGCGTCCGCGAACTGGCCGTCGCCAGCCAGCGCGTGCAACCTGCCCGATTGCAGGCCGCCGGACACCGATTCCGCACTCCCGAACTGGATTTCGCCCTGCGTCACATCCTCGGCCGCACGCTCGACAACCAGACTCACGACTGATCCCGGACCGCGGTGGCGAACCGATCGTCCGTCGAGTGGGCACTCGCCGTCGACGCAAGCGGCCGGTCCCACTTCCCGGGCGAGCGCGAAGTAGTGTGCCGCCACCGCGAACCAGGCTCGCGACAACCGATCATCCTGCGGCAGAAGACTTGTCGAAGGCCGGACGGTCGGAGCAGGCGTAGGCGGCGAATGCGGAGATCCCCAGGCTGCCGTGTTCTGACAGAGGTGCGGGCACCGTGATCGGTCGCCGGATTCGGCGGGCCCGATGGTGCATACGGCGCGAAGGCTCCGATGAGTCGAACGCATCGTTTGCGCATCGATAATGTGGGTAGTCCGACGTGGGTACGCAGCGGTCAGTTGAGCGCGGTGAGAGCTGTAGCCAGATCTATCAGGGTATGGATTTCGGCAGGAAGTCGGACCGATGCTCAGTTCGGCCCACCAAAGCGGACCGCCGAGTCGACATCGAGGCGAGCTCGTGCCGAGGAGACCAGGGTCGTGGATTCCTTTTGGGGCCACAGCGCAACCGGCGCAGGCATCGCCAACATCGGTTGCCTTTTTTGCATCGTTTATGCATCGAAATATTGCTACAGTGGGTACCTAGTCGATTCGAAGGAGAACGGTGTGATCACCGATCGACCCCAGTGGCTCGGCCGATTCGCCGGCGCGCTCGGCGTCGCCGCGGCTGCCCTCGCGATCATGGCCGCGCCGGCGTCCGCAGCCCCGCCCGCGCCGGTCCCGCGCCTGGACCTGCAGCGGTATCTGGGCACCTGGTATCAGCTGGCCGCCGTGCCGCAGTACTTCAATCTCGTCTGCGCCCGCGATACGCGAGCGGTCTATGCCCTCGACTCCCGCGGCGACGTATCGGTGCACAACAGCTGCACCACCTGGAACGGATCGTTGAACCAGATCGCGGGAACCGCGACCGTGACCGATCCGGCGACCGATGCCCAACTGCGCGTGAGCTTTCCGGGGGTGCCGACCCAGGACCGCCGCGAGGGC
Organism: Nocardia jiangxiensis NBRC 101359; assembly: GCF_000308615.1. Lineage (GTDB taxonomy): Bacteria > Actinomycetota > Actinomycetes > Mycobacteriales > Mycobacteriaceae > Nocardia > Nocardia jiangxiensis. The sequence goes on along the minus strand of NZ_BAGB01000054.1, from coordinate 150,601 downwards.
CCGACCAATTACATCGTGACCGCGCTCGGCGCCGACTACGACTGGGCGCTGGTGACCGATCCCGCGCGGATTTCCGGTTTCGTGCTCTCCCGCACGCCTGCGCTCGACTCGGCGCACTGGGCCGCGATCCGCGCCGCCATCACCGTGGCGGGCGAGAACAGCTGTATCTATCTGACCTCGCCCACGACGGGTGGGCTCGGCACGATCGCTCCGCTGTGCTCGGTCTGACCGGCGCGGGTCGAGGGTATCCGGATGTCCGATGCGATCTCGAAAGGGTAAGTGTGTCAAAGATTTTCCTGTCCACCGCTCGATCCGGAGATAGCTGCTCCGGAGGTGGGAGCCGATGACGGTCACGGTTGCGCTGTTCACCCGCGATCTGCGCGTGCACGACAATCCGATGTTGCGTGCGGCCTGTCACGAGGGTGCCGGGGTCGTCCCGCTGTTCGTCCTGGACGACCGGATCATCGCCCGGGAACCGGTGTCGCCCAACCGGATCCGATTCCTGCTGACCGCCCTGAGCGAGCTGGACGACGAACTGCACGCACTGGACGGGCGCCTGGTGATCCGGCGCGGAGATGTCCTGGACGAGGTGGACAAGGTGGTCGCGCACACGCACGCCGAGAGCGTGCACATCGCCGCCGACGTGAGCTGGTACAGCCGCGAGCGCGAGCGTCTGCTGCGCGAGCGGCTCGCGCGCCGGGACTGTCTGCTGCACGCTCATGACGACTCGGTGACGGTGGCCAAACCCGGCGACCCGTCGCCCGCAAGCGGTCGCGGCCATTTCGCCGTTTTCACACCGTATTTCCGGCGGTGGATGGAGACGCCCGTACGCCGTCCGCTCGCGCCGCCGCCGCGGTTCGTGGTGCCGCCGCTGCGCGGTGCGGAACTGCCCCGGCCGCAGGAGCTGTGTGCCGAACCGGGCTCGCCGCAGATGTCTGCGGGCGGCGAGACCAGCGGTCGCAAGCTCATGAAGCAGTGGCTGTCCGGCCCGATCCACGAGTACGACTCGATGAGCGACGACCTCGCATCCGACGCGACCTCGCATCTGTCGCCGTATCTGCATTTCGGCTGTGTCTCCGCGACCGAGTTGGTGCATCGGACCGATACCTCGACACCCGGCGGCCACGCCTTCGTACGTCAGTTGGCCTGGCGCGATTTCCACCACCAGCTGTTGGCCGATCGTCCGGAGGCCGGGTGGACCGACTACCGGCGCGCGCCCGCCGGATGGCGCGACGACCCGGACGCCGTCGAGGCATGGCGTAGCGGTCGCACCGGATATCCGGTGATCGACGCCGCGATGCGTCAGCTGGTGGCCGAGGGTTGGATGCCGGGCCGGGCCCGGTTGATCGTGGCCGCATTCCTGACCAAGACGCTGCGGATCGATTGGCGTATCGGGGCCGCGCATTTCCGGCGCTGGCTGATCGACGCGGACGTGGCCAACAATCAGCTCAACTGGCAGTGGGCGGCGGGCACCGGCACCGACACCCGCCCGAATCGGGTGCTCAATCCGCTCCGTCAGGCCGAACGCCACGATCCGGACGGGGAGTACGTGCGCCGCTGGCTTCCCGAGCTGGCGCAGCTGTCCGGCGCCTCGGTGCATACGCCGTGGCGGTCCGGTATCCCGCACTCGGTATATCCGGCCCCGATCGTCGAGGTCAACGGTATGTAGTTGGCCCCCGCTCCGGTCGATCGTCGCCGCGCCGACCCGATATCGGCCTCACCTGGCGAGATATCGGGAAGGATGGTTCGCATGAGCGACTGGAATGCGAATATCATCGCGGAGTTCCGTGCCAACGAGGGACGTGTGGGCGGGCCGTTCGAGGGTGCGCCGGTATTGCTGCTCCATCATCGCGGCCGCAAGAGCGGACGTGAGTCGGTGACCCCGACGATGTACATGGCCGACGATCAGGATCCGGATCTGGTCTACGTCTTCGCGTCCAAGGCGGGCGCGCCGACCAACCCGGATTGGTACTACAACCTCACCACCGCGGGATCCACGCAGATCGAGCGCGGCACCGAGACCTATCCGGTCGCCGTGGCCGAGGTCACCGGCGCGGACCGGGACCGTATCTTCGACGAGCAGGCCCGCCGCTATCCGGGTTTCGCCGAGTACGCGGAGAAGACCGCGGGCATCCGCACGATTCCGGTGCTGTCGCTGCGCCGTTCCTGACCCGACCGGCTACCCGAATCGCATTGCCGTGCGCAGGATTTCCTGGTCCAGCGGCGGCCCCGGCAGGGGATGCGCGGCCTCGCTGCGCAATCCGTCGAGCAGGATGCCGAGGTGCCGCCGCCAAGCGTCGGGCGCCTGCTCACGTACCCTCTCGGTCGCCCGCACGGCCGACCACAGCAACAACCCGATATCGGCCACCTCGACGTCCGCACGCAGCGCACCGGAATCCCGCACCCGGGTGACCAGTTGATGAAACAGGCTGTGGCCCTGATGTTTCGCGATCTCGATGGGGCTGTCGGGCGGTAGTGAACGCACGCAGATATCGGTGAATCCGCGGTCGCGGGCCTGCCACGAGGCCAGCGTGGTCAGATGTTCGACCAGCCCCGTCCACGGATCGGCGGCCCGCAGTGCCGCCTCGGCGCTGCGCACCGACTCCCGCACCTGCTCCAACAGTGCTTCGCCGATCAATTCCTCGCGGGTCGGGAAGTGGTTGTAGAGCGTTCCGATGCTGACTCCGGCATCGCGTGCGATCGCGTTGAGCGAGGCGTCCAGTCCGTCGGTGCCGAACCGGTTGCGGGCCGCGGCGACGACCTTGTCCCGATTGTCGCGGGCATCCCGGCGGCGCGGACGCGTCGACGCGGCGCTCGCGATAGTTCCTCGTTCGCCCGCGTCCACCATGACTTCAGCCTAACAAGTTGAATGCCCTCTCGGTTTCGAGCTAAGTTGAGAGGGTGCTCAAATTGAGTGCCTTCTCAACTTCAGTGAAAGGAACTCGCCATGCCTCATCTGGCAGTGTTCGGCGCAGGTCCCGCTCTCGGTCTGTCCACCGCGCGCCGCTTCGGCCGCGCCGGGTACTCGGTGACGCTGATCGCGCGCAACGGCGACACACTCGACACGCTGCGGCGGAGCCTTGCTGCCGACGGCATCGCCGCCGACATCCTGCTGGCGGATCTGACCGACGACGCGCAGGTGGCTACCGCCCTGACGAATCTGCGTGCCCGCCATGGCATTCCGGATGTGCTGCTCTATTCGCCGGGCGGCGTCGAACGCCTCCCGGTGGACGCGCTCGCCCTCGATGCGGACACCCTGCGAACCTGGCTGCCGCTGAATCTGACCACCCCCGTCCGCATCCTGCACGCCCTGTTGCCGGAGATGGTGCGCCGCGGATCCGGCGCGGCACTCGTCGCGCAGGGCAGTTCCCTGCATGAACCGCAGCCCGCGCTGGCCAGTGTCGGGATTCCGCAGTCCGGCCTGCTCAACTACCTGCGCTCGGCGGCTCAGCAGGTCCGCCCGGCGGGGGTGCGCGTGGGTAGTCTGCAGATCAGCAGGCTCATCGAGACGAGTGCGGCGCAGCGGCTGTACGACTCCGGGCATTTCGCCTCGGTCGAGCCGAACGAGGTCGAGCGGGTCGGGCCCGATGCGCTCGCCGAGGCGTTGTTCGAGATGGCGACGACCGATACGGAGGTGGAACGCGCTGCGTGAGAGTCCGTCGCAGACGACGAGACCCTCCGGTCGATACCGGAGGGTCTCGGGGGAGTGCCTAGGCCGCTCGTCGTTGTTCGGCCGCGGGTTCGGCGGTGACCTTCTCGGTCTCGGCGAAGCCCGGACGACCGGTGCCGATGAAGGCCACCAGCCACGACGCGACCGCGATGAACCGGTTGCGGAACCCGACCAGGTAGAACAGGTGCACCGCGAGCCAGGTGGTCCACGCGATGACGCCGGTGAACTTCAGCTTGTCGCTGACCTTGGTGACCGCGCTGAACCGGCTGATCACCGCCATGGATCCCTTGTCCCAGTAGACGAACGGCGTGCCGGGCTGCTTCTTGCGGCGGATGATGTCCGCGACGTGGCGGCCCTCCTGCATCGCCGTGGGCGACTGGCCCGGATAGCCGTTCAGCGAGGTCATATCGCCGATGGCGTAGATGTCCGCGTGGCCGCCGACCGTGCAGTCCTGGTTGATCAGCAGTCGCCCGGCGCGGTCGGTCTCGCAGCCGGTGGCCTCGGCCAGCAGTCCGGCGAAACCGCCGGCCGCCACACCCGCCGACCACACCACGGTCTCGGCGGCGATGCCCCGCTCGACGCCGTCCTTGGTCTTGACCGTCACCTTGCCGTCATCGATATCGGTGACGAACGTGTCGAGCAGCACCTCGACACCGTTGCGGGTCAACGACTCCCGCGCGTATTCCGACAGGCTGCCGCCGAACGGGGGCAGCACGGCGCCGGCGCCCTCCACGAGGGCGACCGAAATCTCCTGGTGGTAGTATCTTTTCGCGAGTTCCTTGAGCTGACCGGCAACCTCGACACCGGTCGGCCCGGCGCCGACGACCACGAAGCTCAGCAGCCGCTCCCGGGTCTGCTGGTCGGCCCCGGCGGCCTCGGCGAAGACGCGCTCGATCTGCGCGCGCAGCCGACGGGCATCGTCGATGGTCTTGAGCGAATAGGTCTTCTCGGCGAAATCGTCCCGGCCGAAATAGGACTGGTTGGCTCCGGTGGCCGCGATCAGCGACCCGTAGCGGATCTTGCGTGCGCCCTGCTCGGTCTCGTAGGTGAGTACCGCGGCGTCGGCGTCGATCTCGACGACCTTGCCCAGCCGGACATCCGCACCCTTGTGCCGACGCAGCACCTGCGCGATCGGCGGGGCGATGTCTGTGGCCGGGAGCACACCCGTCGCTACTTGGTACAGCAGCGGCTGGAACAAATGCTCCGGCGTACTCGAGATGAGGACGTAATCAACCCCCGACTTGTTCAATTGCTTCGCGGCGGCGAGCCCGCCGAAGCCCGATCCGACGATGACGACATCCGCGGCTTCGATACCCGCATCCACGTTCTGCATGACAGCCTCCTTCTGTCATTAGTAAACGCGATCCGGAAGGGGACTGTTCCACGGGTCAGGGCGCATAATTCAGATGACTCTTATCTGGATCTTTCATGAATGGAGTTCGTGATGGAACTACGGCAGCTCTCGTACTTCGTCGCCGTCTGCGAGGAGCTCAGCTTCAGTAGGGCGGCTTCGCGGTGCTTCATATCGCAATCGGCTATCAGTCACCAGATCGCCAGACTCGAACATGATCTTGGTGTACAGCTCTTCGAACGCTCCACGCGATCGGTCGTCCCGACCGACGCAACCGCTCGGCTACTTCCGCTTGCGAAACAGATGCTGAGTCTGGAATCGGCCATTCGCGCAGCTGTGCGGGCATCGGGACCGCGGATTCGCCTGGCCGCCAATATGTCCTTCGCAACAAGATCGCTGTCGGCCATCGCTGGGGCGCGCGACGCGCATCCGGGGGCGGAGATCGAGTTCGTGATCAAGCCGTTCCGGCAGCGCATCGCCGCGGTGGCAGATGGCGATTGTGATCTTGCTCTCATCCGTGGCAGTGTCGATCAGCCCGGTCTGACGGTCGAACAACTGTGGGTGGAGGACCTCGAGTTGGCTGCCTCGACATCGCATCCGCTCGCCGGACGCGAGGACGTCACACTCACCCAGTTGGGTAATTACCCGTTGTTGCTGCCGCCGGAACAGGAACAGGTGCTGCTGCACAACGTGGTGCGCTCCGCATTCGCGGATCTGCCGGTTCGGCCCACCTTCGGCCCGCCGATCCCGCCGGATCACACGGCCACGATGGAACTGATCAATCGCCCGGACGCGTGGACCATCCTGTACGCGAACAGCGCGGTCGAGGGGATCGCCCGACTGAATCTGGCCGGGAACCCGCTGCGGATACCGGTGTCCTCGGTCGTGCGCAGTGATGTGCGGCCCTCACCGATTCTGGTGACGTTGCTGGCCGCACTGCACAGCTCGTGAGCTCTAGCCGCGGGTCTCGACGCGGTGGAAGAGATGTTCGACCAGAGTGATCAGTGAACGCAGACAGGTGCCGCGGTCGCGCGCGTCCAGGGCGGTCAGCGGTGTGCCGGGCTCGAGGTCCAGAGCGTCGCGGATCTCGCTGAGCGGATACCGCTGCGAACCCTCGAACTCGTTGACCGCCACCGAATACGGCACGCCACGTTCCTCGAGGACCGCGAGCACCTCGTCCGCCTTGTCGATGCGCCGGGTGTCGACCAGGACCAGCGCGCCGAGCGCGCCGCGGGACAGTTCCTCCCACAGCGGGATGAACCGTCGCTGGCCCGGCGTGCCGAACAGGTACAGCGCCAGTTGCGGATTCAGCGTGATGCGGCCGAAATCCATTGCCACGGTGGTGGTTACCTTGCCGGGCAAGCCGGCCATATCGTCGATGCCGACGCTGGCCTCGGTGATGGTCTCCTCGGTGCGCAGCGGCCGGATCTCGGACACGCTGCCCACGAACGTCGTCTTGCCGACGCCGAAATTACCGGCGACCAGTAGCTTCACCGACCGGGTCACGGTCTCGGGCACATAGTCGACGGTGCGGTCGGGAACCGCAGACTCAGACGGCGAGAGCGCGGAGCCCATTGAGTACCTCCTCGAGCAGAGCAAGCTCCGGCACGGATTTCGCCGGGGCCGGTGTGGCCAGGTGGCCGCTGTCCAGCAGGTCGGATGCGAGGATCTTGACCACCGAGGGTGGTAGATCCAGGTAGGCGGCGATCTCGGCCAGCGAGAGCACGCGGCGTCGGTTGCACACACCCAGGACCCGTAAGGCATCCGGGCTCGCGCCGGGTGCTGGATCCTGAGCTGCGACGACGAGGGTCACCAGGTCGAGTTCTCGACTGGGACGCAGACGACCGCCTGTACGGACATACGAACGCACCAGATCCGGGTCGCGCCGGTGGTTACTCATGTCACCGGCCGCTAGTGCTGGCGCGGAAGGCTACCGAGCTCCCGGCCGACCCGACCGGCGAGTTCGTTCATCCTGTGGGCAACCATGCTGACGTCGACCTCGCTGGTGGTCGACACGCCGATCAGGGCACCCTCACCGGCCGCGGTGATGAAGATCATCCCGTCGTCGTACTCGGTCATGTTCTGCCGCACCGCATTTGCCGTACCGCAGAATTCGCCCAGGGCCTTGCCCAGCGAACGTAGCCCGGAGGACGCGGCGGCGAAACGCTCGGCGTCGTCGAGGCTGATGGCGCCGACGTGGGCGATGCGCAGACCGTCTTCGGAGAGCAGGACGGCGAAGCGAACGCCGGGAACGTGGAGATCGTCGAGCATCCAGGCCAGTTTGTTGCCGTCTGTGACGGCTGTACCGGGTGTGCCCATCAGGATGTCATCCCTTCGCTGTGTTCGTCGAATGCGGCGCGGCCGCTCTGGGAACCGCTGTGCCACGCGGTCGCGATCTCGGGGCGGGGCAGCGCGGTGGTTTCGGAGACGGTGCCGTCCTCGGCGCTGGCCAGTCGCGCCACGCTGGAGACCGAAACGGTCCGGCGACGGCGGCGCGGCAGGCCGCCCGGGGTGATCTCGTGCACGGTCGAGGTGGTGACGGGCTCCGGATCCTGCATCGACACCGGCTCCGGCTCCCTGATCTGGGCGGGTGCGGGCATCGGCGGATTCGGTTGCGCCGCAACGGGTTCCACGGGTACGGGGGCGGACACCGTCGGCACCGCCGGATCCACGGCGGGCTGATCGGTGCTCTTGCGTTCGGTGAGCAGGGTTTCGGGAACGAATACCATGGCGCGCATACCCCCGTACGCGTTGGGGCCATCGACGTAGACGCTGAAGCCGTAGCGTCGGGCCAGGGCGGCGATACCGGGCAGACCGACTCGGGGTGCGGGGCCGAGCTGGTGGATGTCCACGGCGCGCTCTCCGGCCAGGATCTGCCGAGCCTCTTCCATCTGCTCGGCGTTCATCCGCACACCGGCGTCGTCGATGATGATCGTGACGCCGTGATGGCCTTCCTGGAAGCTGACGTCCACGAAGGAGGTCGGCGGCGAGTAGCGCAGCGCGTTGTCCAGCAGGGTGGCCAGGGTGTGCACCAGCGGCTCGACCGCACGGCTGATCACCACCCGGTCGAGCTGCCCGGGCCGGACGCGGGTGTAGTCACGCACACGGCCGATGGCGCCGCCGACGATGTCGGTCAGCGACTGCTGGGGCCAGCGGCGACCGGGCAGACCACCACAGACGATCACGTAGGACTGCGCCTGACGGATCATCTGCTGAACGTTGTGGTCGATGCGGGAGAGCGTCTCGTAGACCTCGTCGCCGCGGTGGCGGCGCAGCGCGTCGCTGACCACCTGGCCGACGTCGGCGCCCAGGCTCACCACCGACGTGCCGAACGAGCGCACCGCGGCACTGGTGGCCTCGTGCGCACCGGCCTGGACGTCGTTGCGGACCTTGTCCGCTTCCGCGCGGGCGGCCTCGATCTCGGCCCGCCCGGCGGTCTCGGCTTGCGAAATTGCTTGCTGCGCTTCGAATTCCGTCTCATGACGGGTTCGGTCGCGGGTCTCGGCCTGCACCATGTGCAGATCCGAGATGTAGCGCTCGGCCAGCCCGCGCAGCAGGCGGGGGAAGCGCTCGTTGCCGGTGGGTAGTTCCACCTGGCTGTCCGAATGTCTTGTGGACTCGACCGCGAAGGGCATCGTCGTGGTGACGAAATACTCGAGCTCGTCCTCGCGCGAGGTGACCTCGCGGGCAGCGGTCTCGGCGCGTGCGCGCTGCTGGGCCGCATAGTAGACCGCGTAGACCGCCGCGCAGACGGCCAGGAGGAGCACCACGGCGAGGATCCACGAAATCGTCACGGCAGTAGATTGATTCATCAGGTTTCCTCTTGCCGGGTGTCCGGCCGCCTCGCCTTCCTCAGCTCGTCGGTCGCGTCTTGCCCGCGACCGGATCATGCCTGTCAACTTCTGGAACCGGGCAGGCGCAAGCCTGCCCTTGAATGCTCGAAATGCCGCCGGGACAGGCGATCTCGCGACGGCAACGCCGATGCGGGACCAGACCACTCCCGTAACCCGACGCGGGCCAACATTAGCAGCATTTCAGGATGACAGCGACCGAACCGTTACAAACTCTTGTGATCGAAAACAACAGTGGCCCCGGCTGTTTCCAGCCGGGGCCACAGTAGTGCAGGTTCGAACGGGCTAGCCCTTGTGGGTCTTGACCGCTTCGGTCAGCTGCGGGGCGACATTGAACAGGTCGCCCACGATGCCGTAATCGCTGATCTCGAAGATCGGGGCTTCCTCGTCCTTGTTGACCGCGACGATGGTCTTCGAGGTCTGCATGCCCGCGCGGTGCTGGATGGCGCCGGAAATGCCCAGCGCGACGTACAGCTGCGGGGAGACCGTCTTACCGGTCTGGCCGACCTGGAACTGACCCGGGTAGTAACCCGAGTCGACCGCGGCGCGCGAGGCGCCCACCGCCGCGCCGAGCGCATCGGCGAGCGGCTCGATGACCTTGTGGAAGTTGTCCTCGCTGCCGACGCCGCGGCCACCGGAGACCACGATGGTGGCCTCGGTGAGCTCCGGCCGGTCGCCGCCGACCACGGGCTCGCGGGAGGTCACCTTGGTGACGCCCTCTTCCTGCGCGGGAACCTCGACGGTCACCTTCTCGCCGGCGCCGGCCTGCGGGGCGGCCTCGATCGCGCCCGGACGCACCGAGATCACCGGCACGTCGCCGGTGGCCTTGGCGTCCACGGTGAACGCGCCACCGAAGATGGAGTGCGTGACCGTGCCGTCCGACTTCACGTCGATGACGTCGGTGAGCAGGCCCGAACCGATGCGGGCGGCCAGGCGCCCCGACACCTCCTTGCCCTCGGCGGAGGCGGCGACCAGAACGGCTGCCGGGGCGGCCGATTCGCTCAGACCGGCCAGCACGTCGACCTTCGGGGTGACCAGGAAGCCGTCCACGTCGTCGGACTCGGCGACGTAGATCTTCTCGGCGCCGGCCGCGGCGAGCGCGTCGGCGAGCTTGTCACCGGTGCCGGCCGGGCCGAGCACGACCGCGGCCGGGGTGCCCAGTGTGCGGGCGGCGGTGAGGAGTTCGGTGCTGACCTTCTTGACCGCACCGTCGGCGTGCTCCACGAGCACGAGTACTTCTGCCATTGTTCTCTTCTCCTGGGAGTTGCTCGGGGGCGGTATCAGATGATCTTCTGGCCGACCAGGTAGGCGGAGATCTGGTTACCGCCCTCGCCCTCGTCGACGATCTTCTCGCCCGCCGTGCGCGGCGGCTTGGGGGTGACACCGGTGACCGCGGAGCCCGCGTTGGCCACGCCGACGGTGGCGGGATCCACGCCCAGGTCGGCCAGGGTGAAGGTCTGCACTTCCTTCTTCTTCGCGGCCATGATGCCCTTGAAGGAGGGGAAGCGCGGCTCGTTGATCTTCTCGGTGACCGAGACGATGGCGGGCAGGCTGGCCTCGAGCTTGAACACGCCCTCGTCGGTCTCGCGCTCGCCGGTGATCTTCTCGCCGTCGACGGTCAGCTTGCGCAGGTGCGTCAGCTGCGGGATGCCGATGTACTCGGCGATGATCGCGGGCACCGCGCCGCTGCGGCCGTCGGTGGCCTCGTTACCGGCGATGACCAACTCGACACCCTCGACCTGCCCCAGCGCGGCGGCCAGAACGTAAGCGGTCTGCACGGCGTCCGAGCCGTGGATCGCGTCGTCCTTGACGTGAATCGCCTTGTCGGCGCCCATGGACAGCGCCTTGCGGATGGCCTCGGTGGCACGCTCGGGGCCCATGGCCAGGACCGTCACCTCGCCGCCCTGCGCTTCCTTGATCAGCAGGGCCTCTTCGACGGCACGCTCGTTGATCTCGTCCAGGATGGCGTCGGCGGCCTCCCGGTCGAGGGTGTAGTCACCATCGGTCAGCTTGCGCTCGGACCAGGTGTCGGGAACCTGCTTGATCAGTACGACGATGTTCGGCATTGGTCTTCGTCGACCTCCTGTTCTGGTGGACACGTGAAAGTGGGGTCGCACGAGGGCCGTACGTCCACGGAAAGTAGCTCGATTCGGGACATTACCCTACGTTAAGTTACTCATGGGTAACTTACGGTGTGATGTTCTGCATCGACACCTCCGAGCGTCGGTGTGATACAGGCAACCGCTAACGTCTGTTGAATGAGTGAGGCCGTTTTCTCCCCTGAGGAAGCCAGTGTGGTGGACCCGTTACCGCTGACCGGTGAACGGACCGTGCCGGGCATTCCGGAGGAGAACTACTGGTTCCGTCGTCACGAGATCGCCTATCTGCGAGTGCTTTCGCGCTGCGTCGGTCGCACCGTGCTCGAGGCCGGATCCGGTGAGGGATACGGTGCGAACATGATCGCCGGTGTCGCCGCGCGGGTGATCGGCCTGGACTACGACGCGAGCGCGGTCGAGCACGTGCGCGCGGCCTATCCCCGGGTGGAGATGCTCCAGGGGAATCTGGCCGAGCTGCCGCTCGACGACGATTCGGTCGACGTGGTGGTGAATTTCCAGGTGATCGAACACCTTTGGGATCAGGGGCAGTTCCTGCGCGAATGTCTGCGGGTGCTGCGTCCCGGCGGTGAGCTGCTGATCAGCACGCCGAATCGGATCACCTTCTCGCCCGGACGCGATACGCCGCTGAACCCCTTCCACACCCGCGAGCTCGCCGCCTCGGAGATGGCGGAACTGTTGGCGGAGGCGGGTTTTCGGCTCGAGGTGATGACCGGTGTGCACCACGGTCCCGAAATCGTTGCGCTGGACCGGAAGTGGGGCGGATCGATCATCGACGCGCAGATCGAGCGCGCGCTCGCCGGTGAGCCCTGGCCCGTCGATCTGGCCGCCGACGTCGCCGCGGTCCGCAGTGCGGATTTCGCCCTGGACATCACCCCGGCGGACCGCGGGCCGGAAGGTTTCGGCGGAGTGTGGGATCCGCGCATCGATGCGAGCCTGGACCTGGTCGCGATCGCGGTGAAGCCGTGACCGGCGTATCCGACGCCGAGACGCGGGCGGTGCCGGGGCAGTTCACCCTGGTGTTGCACTCACATCTGCCCTGGCTGGCCCATCACGGGCGCTGGCCGGTGGGCGAGGAGTGGCTGTACCAGTCCTGGGCCGCGTCCTATCTGCCCGTGGCGCGAGTGTTGAGAACCCTTGCCGCCGAGGGACGTTCGAATCTGCTGAGCCTGGGCATCACGCCGGTGCTGGCTGCTCAGCTGGACGATCCGCACGCCCTGGCCGGAATGCATCACTGGCTCGGCAACTGGCAGTTGCGTGCCGACGAGGCCGCGATGGCCGGGAACGTCGCGCTCGGCCGTCACGAACACGGCCTCGCCGCGGCCGCGCTGGCCGATTTCGAACAGCGCTGGCGGCACGGTGGTTCGCCGGTGTGGCGGGAGCTGATCGCCGCCGGGACGATCGAGCTGCTCGGCGGGCCGCTGTCGCATCCGTTCCAGCCGCTGCTGGATCCGCGGCTGCGCACCTTCGAACTCGCCGAGGGCCTGGCCGACGCGCAGCACCGCTGGGGGCACACCCCCGCGGGCATCTGGGCTCCCGAATGCGGATTCACCCCGGGCATGGAAACGGAATACGCTGCCGCGGGTGTGACGCACTTCATGGTCGACGGCCCGGCCCTGCGCGGTGACACGACTCTCGGTCGGCCGGTGCGGGATTCGGATGTGCTGGCCTTCGGCCGGGACCTGCAGGTGAGTTACCGCGTCTGGTCGCCGAAGTCGGGATATCCGGGGCACGGCGCGTACCGCGACTTCCATCATTACGACCACGCCACCGGCCTCAAACCCGCAAGGGTGACCGGTAAACAGGTCGAAGGCCCGGACAAGGCGCCGTACGATCCGGAACTCGCGGCCGCGGCGGTGCGGCGCGACGTGGCCGACTTCGTGGCGACCGTGCGCGAGCGCCTGATCGCCGAATCCGCGCGCATCGGACGTCCGGCGCTGGTGGTGGCCGCGTTCGACACCGAGCTGTTCGGGCACTGGTGGCACGAGGGTCCACAGTGGCTCGAACAGGTGCTGCGTGCACTGCCCGAGGCCGGCGTCACCGTCGGCACGCTGGCCGACGCCCGCGCGAACAGCTATGTGGGACAACCGGTTCAGCTCGCGGACTCGTCCTGGGGTTCGGGTAAGGACTGGCGGGTGTGGGCCGGGGATAAGGTGCGCGATCTGGTCGAGCTCAATGCCGAGATCGTGCGCTTCACCCTGGAGACGCTGGACAAGATGCGCGCGGAAGCGGGCGGTGTGCAGGTGCGCGATCGCGTCGCCGATCAGCTGCTGCGCGAGGTCGTGCTGGCGGTGTCCAGCGACTGGGCGTTCATGGTCAGTAAGGACTCCGCCGCCGGATATGCCCGCGATCGCGCGCATCGGCATGCGCACGCGGTGCGGGAGATCGCCGCGGCGGTGTTGGGCGGGCAACTGGCCAAGGCGCGTGATCTGGCGGCAGGATGGTATGCGGCCGACGGACTCTTTCCCGCGTTGGACGCGCGGCGGCTGGGCCCTGCGGCATCGATGGCACCCTCGGCGGGCGGCCACATCGAACACAGAGGACCAGCATGAAGATCTTGATGGTGTCGTGGGAGTACCCACCGGTCGTGGTCGGCGGCCTGGGCCGCCACGTACATCACCTGGCCACCGAATTGGCCGTCGCCGGACACGAGGTCGTCGTGCTGGCCCGTCGTCCGATGGGCACCGATGCCTCCACCCACCCCACGCACACCTATATCGAGGACCGGGTCCTGGTCGTCGCGGTGGCGGAGGATCCTCCCGCCTTCGACTTCGGTGAGGACATGCTCGCCTGGACCCTGGCGATGGGGCATGCGATGGTGCGCGCGGGCGTGGCCCTGAGCAAGCCGGGCATCGCCGAGGGGTGGACGCCCGACGTGGTGCACGCGCACGACTGGCTGGTCGCGCATCCGGCCATCGCCCTGGCCGAATACTTCGACGTACCACTGGTTTCCACCATCCACGCCACCGAGGCCGGACGGCACAGCGGCTGGGTGTCCGGCCGGGTCAACCGGCAGGTGCACTCGGTGGAGTGGTGGCTGGCCAACGAATCCGATGCGCTCATCACGTGTTCGGCCTCGATGCAGGACGAGGTGGAGCGGCTCTATCACCCCGAGCGGGTGCCGCTGCGGGTGATCCGCAACGGAATTGATGTGGGGGCCTGGCCTTTTCGCGCTCGGGGTCCGCGCTCGGGCCCGCCTCGGCTGCTGTACGTCGGGCGGTTGGAGTACGAGAAGGGCGTGCAGGACGCGATCGCGGCGCTGCCCCGGATCCGGCGTGCGCATCCGGGCACGACGCTGACCGTCGCCGGTGTGGGCACCCAGTTCGAGTGGTTGCGTGAGCGCGCCCGGGTGCATCGGGTGGCGCGGGCGGTGAATTTCGTCGGCCGTCTCGATCACGAGGAGCTGCTGGGCTGGCTGCACGGCGCCGACGCGGTCGTATTGCCCAGCCGCTACGAGCCTTTCGGCATCGTCGCGCTGGAGGCGGCCGCGGCGGGTATCCCGCTGGTCACCTCGAATGCGGGCGGGCTCGGCGAGTTGGTCGTGGACGGTGTGACGGGTGCGTCCTTCGCTCCCGCGGACGTGTCCGGCCTGGTCGAGGCGGCGTGCGCGGTGCTGGACGATCCGCGCGCCGCGCAGGACCGCGCGTTCGCCGCGCGGGAGCGGCTCACCGCCGACTTCGCCTGGGATGTGGTTGCGGCCGAGACGATCCTGGTCTATCAGGCCGCCAAGCGCCGGGTACGCAATCCGATGGGACGTCCGGTCGTCGTCGAACGGCCGCTGCCGGAGCGGGATCCGAACTCGGAGTAACGCACTCGAAGGATCAGCGGCCGGGTGCTACGTTCTACTCGTTTTCGATGGACGGTCGCGGACCGGTTGCGCACGGGGAGGATTCGGCTGTGGACAAGCTGCAGTGCGACTGGTGCGGGGTGCAGACGCCGCCCGGTACGGGGCATACCTGCCCCAGTTGCGGTGCGCCGCTGGACGAGGCGAACAAGGTCAGCGATTCGGGCTGGCGGGAGGCCCCGCGGCTGCGGGACATGACCGAATTCCGGTTCGGCAACAGCGTCTGCCAGGTCGAGGGTGAGCTCGTGCCGGTGGCCGAGATCGCGCTCGGGCCAGGGGATCAGGTCTACTACGAGCATCACGTGATGTTGTGGAAGGACGAGGCCGTCCCGATCTTCGCGCTCAACACCGGCGGCGGGATGAAACGGTCGCTGGCCGGTATGCCGCACGTCGTCACGGTGTCCCAGGGGCCGGGGCGTATCGCGTTCTCCAGGGATTCGCCGGGCGAGCTGGTGGTGCTGCCGATGCATCCGGGGATGGAACTCGATGTGCGCGAGCACGGGTTCCTGCTCGCCTCGGGCAGCATCAACTATTCGTTCGTGCGGATCAAGGGCCTGGCCAATATCCTGCACGGCGGCAACGGCATGTACATGGACCGGTTCATCACCCAGGGCTATCCGGGGCTGCTGATGTTGCACGGGTACGGCAACGTCTTCGAGCGGAATCTGCGTCCGGGGGAGAAGATCCTGGTCGAACCGGGCGGATTCCTCTACAAGGACGCGACCGTGCAGATGCAGGCGGTGCCGCAGAACATCAAGGTCGGTTTGTTCGGCCGGATGTATCTGGCCGAGATGACCGGGCCGGGCCGGGTCGGCATCCAGTCGATGTACGTCCACCACCGGTCCGGGTAGGCCGCGATGAACGCGTACACCTGCCTGTTCTGTCGTCAGGCGAGCGATCCGAACGCCAGCACCTGCCCGAATTGCGGTGCGCCGGTGGATATCCGGGCTGCGGTCAGCGCGTCGGGCTGGACCAAGCAGCCCGCGATCCGCGATATGACCCGCATCCAGTTCGGCCAATCCCGCTGCCAGATCGAGGGAACGCTGGTTCCGGCCGCGGATTTCGCTCTGGCACAGGGTGATTGGATCTACTTCTCCCATCATAATCTGCTCTGGGTCGATCCGGCCGCGCAGTTGGACCGGATGAGCCTCAAGGGCGCGTGGCGGCGGATGATGGGCGGGCTGCCGCTGATCATGATGACCGGCCGCGGGCCCGGCCACATCGCGCTGTCCGGTACGCACGCCGGGGATGTCGTGGTGCTGCCGCTGGCGCCCAATCAGCAGATGTGGGTGCGCGAGCACCGATTCCTGGTGGCCAGCGGCAATATCGCCTACGACTGGTCCAACAACAACGTCTGGTTCGTCACCGGTAGCGGCGATGATCGCAAGACGCATTATCCGCTCGGCATGTTCGGCGATATCTTCAGCGCGCAGAGCGGTCCCGGCCTGCTGTTGTTGCACGCACCGGGCAATACCTTCATCCGGGATCTCGCGCCGGGGCAGAGTCTGTTGGTCAAACCTTCTGCGCTGCTGTATCGGGACCTGTCGGTGACCGCGCATCTGCACCTGGAGTATCCGCATACTCGCGGGCTGGGCTGGTGGCGCAGTTTCAGTTATCGCAGTATCTGGTTGCGGCTGGTCGGGCCGGGACGTGTTGCGGTGCAATCGGTTTACGTGCCCGAGGAGGAGTCCGAGGCGATCCGCTCGCATTCGCAGGCGACCGTGCGGCGTTGGTGAGCCTCGCGCTTCCGGATAACCGTCGTGCCCGCCCGGCTGTTGCCGGACGGGCGCGAATCATGGTGTACCCGATCGTTTTTCGGGCAGATCAGCAGTTGGGCAGAGTGGTCCCGAACAGGCCGCCCAGCAAGCAGCCGACCTTGCCCGCGAGCAGCGTCTGCAGGATGCCGGTCGTCCCCGCTCCATTGGCGGACCCGGTGCTGGCGATCGGAGCCGGTACCGTCTGCGCGCTCGCGGTGGCCGCGGCGACTGTGCTGCCGCCCGCTACGAGGGCGAGAGTTACTGCGGCGCCAACGAAAACACGTTTCATTTCGTATTTGTCCCTTTTTACCCGGTCGGCCGGACGGCCGACGACATTCGAGTATATGAATCGCCGGCCGGTGGGAACAGTTTCTTTTCCGTGCCCTGAGCCACATCACATTCCGCGTCCAGCATGCGGCGGGCGCGCCATACCAGCAGCCCCCGATTGATCAGGAACCACGCGGCGATCAGCACCACGAACGGCAGCTGGGAAATGAGTCCGGATTGCGCGATCTGCCCGGATGAGAAGCTGTAGATCACGACGATTCGCAGGGCCGCGTCGGCCAGCAGAACCATTCCCAGCGAGCCGTTGACCGTCCGGTAGATCACGCGGAATCGCTTCGAACTCGCCCAGAGCCGGTCGTATGCCGCAGTGCGCAGTGGATCGCCTTGCGTTGCAACGGGCTTCAGTGCCACCTGCATCATCGGCCGGTCGGTCCAGGTCGAGGCCAGCACGATCACCCCGAAGACGACGAGGTAGAACGAACCGCGGGCCAGGTCAGCGTCGGCAGCAGCATGTCCGCGGCGAGGTTTGCCACTGCGGCCGCCAGCCAGATCGCCTTGGTGCGTTTATCGGGTTCGGACATGGATCGGGTCCCCCCTTCGGATCGTCTCATCTGGATACGCTGTCGGTCCTGGGACCGGCCTGACCACCGGGGCGGTCACCGGACTGGTCGATCGCCTGGAGAAGGCCGGGTACGCGCGCCGCACGCGCGATCCGGGGGATCGTCGCAAGGTGCTGGTCGAGCTGATCCCGAACGCTCGTGTCGACGCACTGCTCACCGCGGTGTTCGTGCCCTTCGGGCAGGACATGGCCGGGCTGACGGGTCGGTACAGCGCGAAGGAGTGGGCGGCGATCGCGGACTGGGTGGAGCGCGTCACGGAGATTCTCCGGAGCAACACCCGGCGGATCGGGGAGCCCGGCTTCGCGGATACGATCGAGAGTTGAAACACCTGCGGAAGTGACGGATTCGTTTCGAGTAGCGGCGCACTTCGTAATCTGGGCGAACTGGACACGACCTCGCGGTGAACGTCGGGTGTGATGCTCGTCTCGTTCACCGGACTGGCATCGGGGCGACACTCGGCGGATGCTTCAGGGCCGATTCGGGCTGGCTTCATCGGATCATGGCGATAAAGGCAGTGTCAGATCCCGCCCTGCTCTCACCCGAGTCCGCACCCGCCGCGGTTTCGCCCGCGCCGGTGCGCAGCGCGGCCGCCGGAGACGGCCGCCCACAGTACTCGCTGGTGGTGTCCTCCGACGCCGAGCACCGCATCGCCGCACAGCGGTTGCGCTACCAGGTCTTCGCCGGGGAACCCGGATTCCGCATTCCCGAGCGGGCCGACGGCCTGGACGCGGACTCGTTCGACGACCACTGCGACCACCTGCTCGTGCGCGACGAGCTGACCGATCAGTTCGTCGGCTGCTACCGGATGCTGCCGCCGGACAAGGTCGCCGCCGCGGGCGGCTACTACACCGCCACCGAATTCGACCTCAGCGCAATGAATCCCGAAGGTCAGCGCATCGTGGAGATGGGCCGGGCGTGCGTGGTGCCCGACCACCGCAACGGCTCGGTGGTGACGCTGATGTGGGCGGGCATCCTGCACTACATCCAGCTCACCGGTTACGACTGGGTGATGGGCTGCGCGTCGGTGCCCATGCAGGACGCGCCCGGCGATCCGGTCGGTGTCAATGTGCGCGGCGTGCGAGACATGGTGCTGGCCAAGCACGGTGGAGATCCGGCGCGGTGGGCGCGCCCGCTGAACCCGGTCGTGGTCGACGGCCGCACCCTGGACGAGCTGGAACCGCCCGCGCGGCCGAAACTTCCGCCGCTGTTGCGCGGATATCTGCGCCTGGGCGCGGACATCTGCGGTCAGCCTGCGCACGATCCTGATTTCGCCGTCGCGGACTTCGTCGTCCTGCTCGGCCTGGACACCATCAACCGCCGGTATCTGGAGCGCTTACAGTCGGCGGCCTCGGTCATGGATGGACGGTGAATGTCGATGCCCGCGTTCGTTTCTCCGGGATCAGCAGCGTTATCGTGCCCGCCCGCTGCGGCCGTGCACGCCTGGATGCCGTCGAGCCCCTGCGTGCCCGGTTGCGTCGAGACCGAGGCCGAGGTCGGGTCGCTGCGCGTCGCCGGTCGGGTACTGGGTGCGTTCGGCCTGCTGTTCACCTTCCCGGTGGTCAACCTGGTCACTCCGCGCAGCCGTCGCAAGGGACTGCATCGTGGCTACGCCCGAGCCGTATTGCGTTGCTGCGGAATCGGATTGCGCGTCGTCGACGAGCGCGGTGTGAATTCCGGCTCGGCGAACGCGGAGGGCGAGGATGAAGCACTGCTGACCGTGGCGGGGCATGTCGGTTGGACCGATGTGATTGCGCTGGCCGCGGTGCAGCCGATGGGGTTCGTGGCTCGGGCGGATCTGATCGATTGGCCGGTGCTCGGCGCGCTCGCGCGGCTGATGCGGGTGATCCCGATCGAGCGGGAACGGTTGCGGGCGCTGCCGGAGGTGATCGACGCGATCGCCGCGCGGCTGTCCGCGGGCGAGCGCGTCGCGATGTTCCCCGAGGGCACCACCTGGTGTGGTCGCGCACACGGCCGGATGCGCCCGGCGCTGTTCCAGGCCGCGGTGGACACCGGAACCGCCGTACAGCCGATTCGGGTGCGGTACCTCGATCGCACGGGTGAGCTGTCCACCGTGCCCGGCTTCGTCGGTGTGGACACCTTCCTGGACTCGGTCGGCCGCGTCCTGCACGCCCGCGGCGTGGTCGCCGAGATCACCCTGCTGCCAGCCGAATCCGCCGGCGACGACCGGCACGATCTGGCCCGCCGCTGCGAACGCGCCATCCGCGGCGACGAAACCCCCGCCATCGACGCCCGCGCCACCGCACTGGGCACCGGACCGACCCGCAAGATCGTCTCGGACAACGATATTCACCACCCGGTCACGGTCGCCTGAGACGTCGAGCGATCAGTGGCCCTGCCGCTGTGGTGTCGCGCCACCGCCCGGAGTGGGCGCGGCGGGGAGTTGCCGGTGTGCGGCGACGTCACCGGATCTGCTCCGGTGACCGCGGTCCGGCGCCGGTGCGGCCCGGTTGCGGCGCGGTGAGGGCATCGGCGCTGTTCGGAGCCGCCGGATCGGCTTCCACGGCATTCGGTGCGCCGGTATTCTGCGGAGGATCGTCAGTCTCTCGAGGATCGGCCACGGCTTTCTCCTTCCCACACCGACGACCTTCCCGCGGCTCGGGTCACGAAACTCGACTCCGTGATTGAGGGACGAGATGTCGCGGCCGGGCGGCCGGTGTGGCGGGATTGTGCGGAGCCCGAGGTTTCGACTCGGGGTCGATCCGGCTATACCCGTCTGTCGATGCAACATCCGCCGTTCGTGAACGAGAGGACGCACCATGAGCACGTCCCCTGATCCGGTCGATGCAGAGCAGTCCACCGAATACGTACTCCGCTTCACCGTGCCCGCAGCCATGACCGAAGAGTTCGCACCCGCGTTCGGGCAACTCATCGGAGCCATCGAGCCGGTACTCGGCGCGATCACCGAACGTGGCGGTGAAGTGGGGCTGACCAGGAACGGCGTCGACATCAGCGACGTGTTGTAGCAGGTCGATGCCGGACCGGACGGACCATGGCTGTGTGCTAGGTCACTGTTGAAGTTGACCCTGGGTCAGGGTGCAGGCTCGTCGCGAGCGGCACTACGCCGACCGGGCACAACAGTTTTCAGGAGCACACCGCCATGTCCGTCTCCCATTCCGAGCAAGACGAGCGCATTCTGCGGACGATCGAGGAGATCGTCGATTCCGGTTTCCTCGGCGTGACGTTGCGTGTGCGCGACAACCACGGCGAATGGGTCGGCAGCGCCGGAGTAGCCGAGCTGGGCGGTATCGAGAAGCCGCCGACCGACGGGCACGTCCGGATCAGCAGCAATACGAAAACCTTCACCGCGACCCTGGTGCTGCAATTGGTGGCCGAGGGCAGGATCGCCCTCGACGCCCCCGTGATCGATCATCTGCCCGAGTTCGGGTTGGACCGTCGGATCACGGTGCGAATGTTGTTGCAGCACACCAGCGGAGTCTTCAACTTCACCGGCGAGGTCGATGCGGACGGGACGATCGTGCATGCGATCCCCGTCCCCTACGGCGCCACGGGCAGGCAGTGGCTGGACAACCGGTTCCACACCTACCGTCCCGAGGAGTTGGTGAAGGCGGCGCTGTCCGAGCCCGCGCGGTTCGAGCCGGGGACGGGCTGGAGCTATTCGAACACCAACTATGTGCTGGCCCGGCTGTTGATCGAGAAGGTCACCGGCCGCTCGCTGGCCGAGGAGATGCAGCGGCGGATCATCGGGCCGCTCTGTCTGTCGGGCACCGTGCTGCCGGACGCCTCACCGGAGATCCCCGAGCCGCACGCCCACGCCTACTACCGCTACGCGGACGCCGATCGGCAGCAGACGATCGACATCACCCGGCAGAATCCCTCCTGGGTCTGCACCGGTGGTGACATGATCTCGACCACCGCGGATCTGGCCCGGTTCATCTCCGCGCTGTTGGGCGGCAAGCTCCTGCCCGCGCCGTTGCTGGCCGAGATGTGCACTCCGCATCCGACGGGCATCCCGGATATGGATTACGGCCTGGGAGTTTTCGTGCTGACCACGGAGGGTGGCACCGTCATCTGCCACAACGGCGCCGCCGCGGGGTACGCGGCGCTGATGTACAGCACGCCCGACGGCAGCAAGACCCTGACTGCCGCGCTCAACTGTGTCGACGACGCCGACCTTTCGATCGCAACAGCCTTCCGGAACGCTCAGCGCAAGCTCGTCGAAAAGGTGTTCTGCGCCGGGCAGGCGGATCAGGCTAGGCCGGTGGGTTGAGTACTTCGTCGGCGTCCGCCGCCGGTGTCCACGTTCGCGCAAAGTTCGTGAGGAAGGCTGGGTAGGTGCGGAACGGAGTGACGATCGGGCAGGCGGCGGCATTCGTCGGCGTCACGGTGAAGACGGTGCGGCACTATCACAAGCTCGGCCTGGTCGCCGAGCCCGAACGTGACAGCTCCGGTTTCCGGCGGTACGGATCGGCCGAGCTGTTGCGGCTGGTGCGGGTCCGGACGCTGGCCGCCGCCGGGGTGCCGCTGGCCGAGGTCGGGCCGATGCTCGATGCCGACACCACCTCGTTCGCCGCCGCACTCGCCGACGTCGACCGGCAGCTCACCGCGCGGATCGAGGAGTTGATCGCGCGGCGCGACATGCTGCACATGCTCGCCGATGGTGACCGTGCGCTGCTGGGCGACCGCGCGGTGGCGCTGTTGGAGCGGATGCCCGGCCTCGGCTTCCCCGCCGACGAGGTGGCGGCCACCAGGGAGGGCTGGGTGCTGGCAAAAGCCTTGGTCCCGGAAGGTTTCGAGGACTACCTCGCGCACCTCGAGCACGCCCTGGACGACCCCCGCTACGTCGCCTTGATCCGAGGCGCGGCCGAGGCCGCGGCCTGGCAGCCGGACGACCCGCGCATCGACGAACTCGCCACCGCCATGGCCGAGCATTACCTCGCCAACCCCGCACAGCTGAAAATCGTGACCGGTATGCAAGCCCGCACCGAGGCCGGGACGCGCTACCACCTGATCGCGCACCACGGCGAACAGCAGGGATCTGCCGCCGCTCGGGCACTCGCTCTGGTCGAGACCAAGCTGCGCTCCGCCGGGGTCCGCATCCCCGGGCCGGACTCCCACTGACCACGCCGTGCATCCGTGCTTCGCATTGGCGACCGGCCAGGGCCTGACCCGGAAACACCGCTGGAGCGGCTGTGCGGTCTCGCGGTCAGGTCTCGCCGTCGGTCCGTTCGGATGGCCGAGACTGCCCCAGGGCTTGTCGTAGCCACTGTAGGGCGGCGCCCGCGGTGGTCGTTGCGGTGATCTCGCCGGTGAGCTCCCAGTATCGATGGATGCGAGGATCGAAATCGTCAGCGCCAGAGAGGATGTGCTGCCGGAAGCGGGGGGTGTCGAGTTCGTGCCGCGCGGTGGCGTGGGCATCGAGGAAACAGTCCAGTTCGGGTCCTGGTCGCGGTGGAACGTGGGCGCTGAGCAGGGGTTCCACCATGGCGCAGGCTTCGGAGATTCCGGCCAGAAGTTCTCGCGGGTGGCGGACGCTCGCGGGATCCGATCGCCACAGCTGGCGCGAGATCGCCGCTGCCAGTGCGGGATCGGCCGCGGTTCCGACGAGTTCGGCGTAGGCGACCACCTGCTCGGGGGTCGGGTCGGTCGGTGGGGTCGGGACGTTCATCACGACGAACCCCTCGAAGACGCTCGCCGATGCGGGGGCCAGCAGCCGTTGCCAGAAGGTGACGAGACCATCGTGAGCGCTGTGTGGATCGCCAACCGTTGCGAGCAGGTCCAGTCGCGTGGCTCGCGCGCCCGGCGGTGCATCCTGAGCAGCGGCCAGTATCGCTCGCCGCCACACCAGTGCACCCAATTCGGTGTCGAGTGCCGCCTGTTCGGCGGCTACAGCTTCGGTGATCGACATCGTGCCGTCCAGGACGGCGGAGATCGCGGCCAGACCGAGCCCGAGTGCGCGCAACCGGCGCACCGATCGCAGCCGATCCACGCCAGCCGGATCGAACAGGCGGTGCCCGCCGGAGCTGCGGTGGGGTTGAACGAGCCCTTCGTCGCAGTAGAAGCGGATGGTGCGCACCGGCACACCGATCAGCCGGGACAGTTCCCCGGTGCCGACCAGCTCCTCACGGTGTGTGATCTCAGTCACAATAGCTGGAACCTCCACCCGACTGGAATTCCTACCCTACTGGAACACCCACCGGAAAAAGGGAGTCACGCGAATGACCGGACCGACATCGATGAGCACCGAACAGATCTGGCGGGCGGTGGACACCGAGCGCGCGGGCCTGGCCGAAATGCTCGAGGCCCTGCCCGAGGCCGAGTGGGGCCACGCCTCTTTGTGCGACGGCTGGCGGGTGCGCGACGTTGTCGCACATCTGGTGTTGTCTGCCCGGCCCAGGATCGGCTGGCTACTGCTCAATCTGGCACGCGCCCGCGGCAGCCTCGACCGCGCGATCCGCGACACGGCCATCCGCCACGCGGACGCTCGCACCAGCGCCCAGCTCCTCGTCGGGCTGCGCGAGAGTATCGGCGCCCGGGTCGCGCCGGTCGGCACAACACCGACCGACCGGCTGATGGATCTGCTCGTGCACGGCCAGGACATCGCGGTACCGCTCGGAATCGCGCACACCGTGCCGGTTGCCGCCGCGCGATCGGCGCTGGACCGAATCTGGCACACGGGCGCCCCGTTCCACGCGCCCGAGAAATTCGACGGCTACCGTCTCGCGGCAACCGACACCGACTGGGCCGTCGGCGACGGGCTGATCATCGAAGGATCCGTGACCGCCTTGCTGCTGGTGCTCACCGGACGTGACGTCGCAGCGGACCGGCTCGCCGGAGCAGGCGCGGCCCGATGGACCTCCCGGTGAGCTGACATCGGCAACATCGGCACCGGATTCATCTCGGCCACCCTCGACGAACTACGCGCGAGACTGCCACCGCTGCAACGAAATAGAGTCACGGTGGCGGTGGGCTCGCCGGGGCGGCCTCGAGATATCGGTGACGTGATGTAGTCGGCTCAGCGTCGATCGAAGTTCGCCGGTTCGGCGCTCGCTGAACTCTTCACATGGCATGTCCGCCGCTGTTCGACGCCGTCGAGCGAGAACAGCTCGTCGATCTGCTCGAGGAGCTCGGCCCCGAGGGACCGACAGCGGTCCGTCAGAGGCGGTCGAGGCCGTCCGGCGTGCGCGCCTCGGTGTGTAGGCGGCGGTTCGGGCCGCGAGGTCACCCTCGGTGACGTGCTGCGCAGCGGGCTCCGGGAATAGCGGAGGGCGGTCACCGGGTTACGGATCGTGGTGAATCGTGGACGAAATCGAAGAAGCCGAAGGGATACCCCCAAGATGCGCAGGTCAACGGTCGGTTAGGCTTACACGGTCATGAAGTCGGTCTTCCCGGGTCCGGTCGGTGCGGTGCCCCAGACGGTCTACCTCGACCACGCGGCCACAACACCTATGTTCCCCGCCGCCGTCGAGGCGATGACGGCTGTCCTGGGGGCGGCGGGCAATGCGTCCTCGTTGCACGGGTCCGGGCGCGTGGCGCGGCGGCAGCTGGAGGAGGCGCGCGAATCGATCGCCGCCGATCTGGGGGCGCGGCCCTCGGAGGTGATCTTCACCTCGGGCGGCACCGAGAGCGACAATCTCGCCGTCAAGGGGATCTACTGGGCGCGTCGTGACGCCGACCCGAAGCGCACCAGAATTCTGGTCAGCACGGTCGAGCATCATGCGGTGCTGGACGCGGTCGAGTGGCTCGAACAGCACGAGGACGCTCAGGTGAGTCTGCTCGAGGTCGACGGCGAGGGCCTGGTGTCGCCCCGCACGTTGCGCGAGATTCTGACCAAGCATGCCGGTGAGGTCGCGCTGATCTCGATCATGTGGGCCAACAACGAGGTCGGCACGATCGAGCCGATTGCCGAATTGGCGGCCGTGGCACAGGAATTCGGTGTGCCGCTGCATACCGACGCGGTGCAGGCCGCCGCTCAGCTGCCTATCGATTTCGCCGGAAGCGGCGCTGCCGCGGCAAGTTTCGCCGCGCACAAGGTCGGCGGGCCGCACGGCGTCGGCGTGCTGCTGCTGGGTCGGCAGGTCGGCTGCGTGCCGCTGCTGCACGGTGGCGGCCACGAACGCGATCTGCGTTCGGGGACCTCGGATGTGCCCGGTGCGGTCGGAATGGCCGCCGCGCTGCGCGAGACCGTCCGCGGGTTGCCTTCGCGCACAGCCGAACTGACTCTGCTACGGGACGATCTGGTCGCCGGTGTGCGGGCCGCGGTGCCCGACGTGGTGGTCAACGGGCCCGCCGAGCTGCGGCTACCGGGTATCGCGCACTTCACCTTTCCCGGCTGTGAGGGTGATTCGCTGCTGATGCTGCTGGACGCGGCGGGGATCGAATGCTCCACCGGGTCGGCCTGCAATGCGGGTGTGGCCGCGCCCAGTCACGTCCTGTTGGCGATGGGCGCGCAGGCGCGCGCGGCGCGGGGTTCGCTGCGATTCTCGTTGGGGCACACCTCGACCCGCGTCGATATCGACAGAGTTCTGGAGGTGCTGCCGCCGGTGGTGGACCGTGCGCGGGCGGCGGGACTGGCGAGTGTGCAGGGAGGTTCGCGATGAGAGTGCTCGCGGCGATGAGCGGCGGCGTCGATTCGGCGGTCGCAGCGGCCCGCGCTGTCGAGGCCGGTCACGAGGTGGTCGGCGTGCATCTGGCGCTGTCCGCGACACCCGGGACGCTGCGTACCGGATCGCGGGGCTGCTGCTCCAAGGAGGATGCGGGTGATGCCCGCCGCGCCGCCGATGTGCTCGGAATCCCGTTCTACGTCTGGGATTTCGCCGATCGGTTCAAAGAGGACGTGATCGACGACTTCGTCGCCGCCTACGCGGCGGGGGAGACGCCGAATCCGTGCCTGCGCTGCAACGAGAAGATCAAGTTCTCCGCCCTGGCCGACCGCGCGGTGGCGCTGGGGTTCGACGCGGTGGCCACCGGCCACTACGCCCGTCTCGAGGACGGCGTGCTGCGTCGCGCGGTGGATGCGGACAAGGATCAGTCCTATGTGCTCGCGGTGCTGACCGCCGAGCAGCTCTCGCGCGCGATGTTCCCGGTCGGCGACACCCCGAAGCCGCAGATCCGCGCCGAGGCCGCGGAACGTGGTCTGGCCGTGGCGAACAAGCCCGATTCGCACGACATCTGCTTCATTCCGTCCGGTGACACCCGTGCCTTCCTGGGTGCGAAGATCGGCATCCGGCCGGGTGCGATCGTGGACTCCGACGGGCACCGGCTCGCCGAACACGACGGTGTGCACGGCTTCACCATCGGCCAGCGCAAGGGCCTGGGTCTGCCCGGCCCGGCCGCGGACGGCCGTCCCCGCTACGTCACCGATATCGATCCCGAATCCGGGACCGTGCGCGTGGGCGGCGCGGACGAGTTGAACGTGTGGACGGTGCGGGCCGAGCGCGCGATCTGGACTTCCGGTGCGGGTCCCGAGGGACCGATCGAGTGCATCGCGCAGGTCCGCGCGCACGGCGGCACCGCGCCCGCGGTGGCCGAGGCGGTCGGCGACGGCCTCGTGGCCCGGCTGCGGGAGCCGCTGACCGGCGTCGCCCGAGGTCAGGCCGTGGTGCTGTATCGCACCGACGCGCTCGGCGACGAGGTCATCGGTAGCGGTACCATCACCGGCGCCGACCGGGATCGAAGCGACCTGGATGCCGCCGGTCTGGTGTCGGACGTCGGTCGGTGAGGGATTCCCCGACTACCGTCAGGCGAATTCGAGCTGATCGGACCGGACCGACACCGTGCGTGGACATTCGCCGGTTGCGCCGGTTCGATGTCGACCGAGGGGATGTGCGGTGAGCGCTGAGCAGACCGAGCAGTTGTTGCGTGGCGGCATCGCCACGGCGGTCGGGTCGTGGCCCGGTACGGATCCGCGGGAGGCTGCCGCGACCGTAGCCGGTGAGTTGGGAGATCTGGCTCATCTGGTCGAATTGCCCGGCCGTGGAACGGGTTCGGACATGATCGGGCGCACGTCGGCGCTGCTGGTCGATATGCCTTTCGATGTGAGTACGCGCGGGTATCGGCTCACCCCGCGTCCCGGTGCGGTCTCTCGCCGCGCGCGTGATCTGCTGCGGACCGATCTCGATGCGCTCGAAGAAGCTTGGGAGGGTACCGGTTCGGCGGGGGCCGGGCGCACGGTCAAGGTGCAGGCGGCGGGACCGCTGACGTTGGCGGCGCAGCTGGAGTTGGCCGGCGGACATCGCGTGCTGACCGATTCCGGTGCGGTGCACGACCTTTCCGAGTCGCTCGCCGAGGGCCTGGCCCGGCACGCGGCGGAGGTGGCCGCGCGGCTCGGCGCGAAAGTCGTTGTGCAGCTGGATGAACCGTCCAGCACCGCCGTGCTGGAGGGATCGCTACCCGGCACCAGCTTGCTGGATTCGGTGCGCGCCGTCCCCGCCCCCGAGGCGCTGTCGATCCTGGACTCGGTGATCACCGGCGTGCGGCACCCCGTCCTGGTGCACACCTGCGCGGACCGTCCCGCTCTGGAATTCCTGCGCGGAAGTGCCGCCGCCGCAATCGGTTTCGACCTCGCCACGATCCGCACCGCCGACCTGGACGATATCGGCGAACTGCTCGAGACCGGAAAACAACTGGCGCTGGGGCTGATCGCGGTCCAGCCCCCGTCCACCCCGGTCACCTGGCGCGAGATCGCCGAACCTGCGGTACGTCTGGTCGACCGCCTGGGCATGGGCCGCCGCACCCTCGCCGACCGGATCCTGATCACCCCCGCCTGCGGCCTCGCGAACGCCCCGCTGACCTGGGCCCGCCGCACCCTTTCCCTGGCCACCGAAACCGCCCGCGCCTTCACCGAGGACCCGGAGTCGCTGACCTTCGACTGAGCTGCTGCCTCGGCCGATCAGGAACCCAGCGGCGGCCGGGCTCCCGGATGCGCGATCTGCCAGTGCTGCGGCTTGCCGGGCGGGTAGCTGACCGGGATCTGGTCGCCGGGGCTGGGCCACTGGTCGACGTCCCAGGCGTACCGGCCGTAGACCGTCTCCCCGGACACCGACGGACCGGCCAGGGTGCCCGTGATCGTCACGTACTGCTCACCCTGCGCTGCCGGACGGGGACTCACACCCGTGACGTACAGCGTCCCGGACTCGGCGTTCGCCTGCGGCGTCCCACTGCGTCCGCGCAGGTACAACGTCACCATGGCCACCAGCGCGCCGGCGATCACCACAACGAACACGATCTGCAGCAGCATGGTCACCATGCTAGGCGTTGTTCGCGTCGGGCCACGTCCGGCGCGAGGCGGATCACCACCGCCTGCCGAGCCCCGATCCGGTCAGTGGGCGGTCAGTTCGCTGGTGCCGCTCGGCGTGCGGCGCAGCTGCCAGACGGTGGTGCGGCGGGACGAGCGGCCGTTGCCGCGGTCGACCAGGGTGCGGTTGCTGGTGGTGTAGATCAGTTGTGCGCCACGGGAATTGGTCTCCGGATTCTGGAACAGCTGGACGAGCCGGTCGGCGGTGTCGCCGGACAGGTGGGTGTCGATATCGTCCACGGCCAGGACGCGGCCGGTGTCCAGGGCGTCCAGGACGGTGGGGAACAGGCGCAGCAGAGCCAGTGTCGCGGTGGACTCGTCGGCGATGTCGAACGGCGTGTCGATGCCCTCGTGCACCAGGCCCAGTCCCGCGCCGCGGCGACTCACCATCCGGGTGTACAGGGTGTCGCGGGCCGCGCGCAGATTGCTCAACTCCCGTTCCAGGCCCGTCGGGCTGAGCCCGTGCGTGCTCTCGAATTGCGCCGCGTGTGCGGGCGAGGCCAGGCAGGCGTCGAGTTGGGTTGCCGCACCGGCGATCTCGGCATCCAGATCGCGCAGGTAGTCCGCGTACATCGGATCGGGCTCGGCGATGAGCAGATCCTCGATGCCCAGCTCGGCCGAGCGCAGCAGGGTCAGCAGCCGGGCTGCGGTCTCCGGTGAGCGGGACAGATGACCGGCCAGGCGCCGGGCGGTGGTCTCCGGATCCTCCCGGCCGCGCAGCACGTCCAGTTGCGCGGAGAACCAGCGGTAGGCCGGGACCAGCGCCTCGGCGTACATCTGCCCGGCGAGGCTGAGCAGCAGCGCATTCGGGCGCACCAGCGGTACCAGCGCGCCGATGCCGTAGCGCACCGGTTCGAACTGCGGGCCGATGCGGATCTGCTCGCCGTCTCGTTCGAAGACGATGCGTTTGCGATTGTGCGGGTGGCTGTGCAACCATTCGGCGCTGACGTCGGCGTTGTCCAGCCGGAAGCCGTAGGTGTAGGGGACGCCCTCGGCGATGAACGTCGCGGCGAATTCCGAAGGGCGCTCGGCGAATCCGAGATGCGGGGCGCGGACCGGGCCGGCATACGGATCCCAGCCGGTGACCGAGTTCAGCACCGCATCGCGCATCTGGCCCAACGCGTCCACCAGGCTCGACTTACCGGAGGCGGCCGGGCCGTGCACCGCGGTCACCGGCGCGGGCAGCGACGCTGCCCGGGTACCGACCAGCCGTAGTTCCTGCGGTTCGGCCAGCGATCTGTGATTCGTCACCTGAAAGTTGCGCAGCACGGGTGTGATCCTGCCGCCCGCCGTCCGAGGCGGTGACACCGGGCCGGTATTGACAGGCAACCAATCGGATGCCTATCGTCTGAATATGCAGCCGGATGGTTGCATGTGGAGGATGGTGATGTGGACGAGGTGTTCAAGGCCCTGGCGGATCCCAGCCGCCGCCGATTGCTGGACAGTCTGAACGCGGACAACGGCCAGACTCTGCGCGAGCTGTGTGCCGGGCTGGCGATGACCAGACAGGCCGTCAGCAAACATCTCGCGGTGCTCGAGGCGGCGAATCTGGTCAGCACCCGCCGCCGCGGCCGGGAGAAGTTGCACTATTTGAACGCCGAGCCCATCAACGCCATCGCCGATCGCTGGATCAACCGCTACGACCGCGGGCGAGTGCATCTGCTCGCCGACCTCAAATCCACATTGGAGAGCGTGACCATGACCGACTCGAACGAATTCGTCTACACCACCTACATCAAGACCACCGATCGTCAGCTGTGGCAGGCGCTGACCGATCCGGCCTTCACCAGCCGCTACTGGGGTGCGAGTTTCGACACCGACTGGCAGCCCGGCTCACCGATGGTCTGGTCCCAGCGCGGCTGGACCGGCAAGGACCCCGAGCAGGTCGTGCTCGAGGCGCAGCCCTACCGCCTGCTGTCCTACGCCTGGCACACCGTCGATCAGGCATTCGCTGACGAATTCGGTTTCAGCGCAGAGGATTTCGAGAAGCTGTCCCAGGAGCCGCGATCACGGGTGCGCTTCGAGATCGAGCCGCTGGGTGAGCAGGTGAAGCTGACCGTGGTGCACAATGGGTTCGGGCCGGGCAGTGCGATGCTCGCGGGCATCACCGAAGGCTGGCCCGCGATCCTGGCGAATCTCAAGACTCTGCTGGAAACCGGCGAGGTGCTGCCCGAACTGCCGCAGCCCGACCAGGCGTAGGGGCGCAGGTCCGCCGAAAGCGGTATGCCAAGGCGGCGAACGAATTTCATCGCGACAGGGGATGGTGCAGCGTGGATGACGAGACATTCCTGAACACGACCGCCGACACGCTGTTCGCGCTGCCGGGCGTCACCGCGGTGGCGCTGGGCGGCTCGCGGGCGCAGGGCACCGCCCGCCCCGACAGCGACTGGGATCTGGCGATCTACTATCGCGGCGCCTTCGCCCCGGCGGACCTGGCGGCGGTCGGATGGCCCGGACAAGTCTCCGAACTGGGCGAATGGGGCGGCGGCGTCTTCAACGGCGGCGCCTGGCTGACCATCGAGGACCGCCGCGTCGACGTGCACTACCGCGACCTGGACGTGGTGGATGCCCAACTGCGCGCGGCCGAGTCGGGCAGATTCCGGATCGAACCACTGGCCTTCCATCTCGCCGGCATCCCCACCTATCTGGTCGTCGCCGAGCTTGCGATCAATCGTGTGCTGTGCGGCTCACTTCCGCGTCCCGCCTACCCGGAAGCCTTGCGCCGCAACGCACCACGCACCTGGGCGGCGCAGGCCGAAATGACCCTCGACTACGCCGCCGCCAACCACGCCCCGCACGGCCGCCTCACCCCCTGTGCCGGTCAGATCGCAGTAGCCGCATCCTGTTTCGCCCACGCCATCCTCGCCGCCCGCGCCGAATGGATCACCAACGAGAAGTCGCTGCTCACCCGAGCCGGGCTCACGGCGATAGATGAGATCGTCGAATCACTCACCACCGACCCGCAGGCGCTACGCGACGCCATCGAAAGCGTGCGCGCTCTGTGCAGATCCGAACTCGAAAACATCTGCGGCAGTGAGGGATTCTGACACCGATGATTCGGGCCGGGCTGTGCGGATCGCCGTGTCGATCGGCAGTGGTGCAGGCGATTCTGATCAGGGGAGCATGCCGTAGGCGCGGGTGGGGGTGATCCGGACGATCGCTCGGCGGTCGGCGACCATGGCGCGGCGGTAGTCGTCCCAGTCCGGGTGTTCGCCGGACAGGGCGCGGTAGTAGTCGATCAGTTCGGCGACGGTGGCGTCGTCGGGGTCGGCGGCGACGGGCGTGAGTTCGACGTCGCCTTCGATCACCGCGTAGGCCCAGAAATCCTCGCGGGTGATGTGCAGCGCGGCCCACGGCTCGCGGAGCAGGTTGACGTATTTGGCCCGGTCGGCGGTGATCGAGATGCGGATGAGGCCGTCGTCGGCGAGCCAGTGCGTGACGTTCGACAGTTGGGGGCGTCCGTTGCGGCGGATCGTCGTCAGGACCGAGCGGGTGTGGGTGCGGGCGAAGTCCAGGGCGGTGGCGAGTTCCATAAGGTCTCCAACCTGCGCGGTGGGGGTGGTGTTCCCGCCGCGTTTTCACGGCGGGAACGGATCGTGCTCACTCCGCCGCGAATCAAGGCTTCCGGGCCACGGCTGCGTAACCGGGAACTTGGGCGTCCCTCGACTTCGGCGGTTCGACGGGTGCTCGCCAGCGGTGGATCGGCACCACTCCGGGCTCGAGTAGTTCGAGGCCGTCGAAGAATTGGGCGATCTCGCTTCGGTTTCGTGGCTGGCAATGCATTCCGCGGTCCCGGTACACCGTTGCGGTGGCGGCGACTCCCTCCGGATCGAAATCCGCCGTCAGATGCGTCATGACCAGGTGCGATCCGGGGGCGAGCGCGGCTGTGAGGGTGGTGATGATCTCGTACGCGTCGGGCACGAAATTCATCAACGCGATCACCGACAACCCGATCGGCTGGGTGAAATCCAGGGTGGCGCGTGCGGCGTCGAGGATCTCCTGCGGGCGGGTGGCGTCGGCCTGGATGTAGTTGGTGCGACCTTCGGGGGTTCCCTTCATCAGGGCGCGCGCGTGGGCGAGCACGAGCGGGTCGTTGTCCGCGTAGACGACCCGCGCGCTGGGGACCTGTTCCTGCGCGATCTGATGGAGGTTGGGTTCGGTCGGGATGCCGGTGCCGATGTCGAGGAATTGACGCACACCTGCCTCAGCGGCCAGATACCGCGTCGCGCGATGCATGAAACCGCGATTCGCCTGGGCGGCGATCCGGACGGCGGGCAGCGCCTCGAGCACCTTCTCGGCGGCCTCGGCATCGACCTGGTAGTGGTCTTTTCCACCCAGGTAGTAGTCGTACATCCGGGCGATGTGCGGCACACTCGGATCTACGTCGGACGTTGGCGACATAGTGTCAAGATACAAGACCTGCAACGGGTTTCGAATCGGAACAATGGCCGGAGGAAGTCGACCATCGGTCGGCCCGGGCCGGTGTCGGACATGCCGCACTCCGCGAGGTCGACGCAGGTCGCGCTCGGTGTCGGTGGGTTCGGCTAATGTTCGACCCGTGAACGAGCTGACCAGGGAATCGGTGACATCGGAGGTATCCGGTAGCGGGATCAGCGCGGCCACCGGAGATGAGCGGCTGCAGTGGCAGGAGCTGGCCGAGCAGGTGCGCGAACATCAGTTCCGCTATTACGTGCGCGATGCGCCGATCATCTCCGACGGCGAGTTCGACGCGCTGTTCCAGCGCCTGCTGGCCCTCGAGGAGACGCATCCGGACCTGCGCGCCCCCGATTCGCCGACGCAGCTGGTCGGCGGCGGTTTCGCCACCGAATTCACCGCGGTGGACCACCTCGAGCGGATGCTGTCGCTGGACAACGTGTTCGACGCCGAGGAGATGCGCACCTGGATCAGCCGGGTGGAGGCCGAGACCGGTCCGGACATCCACTACGTCTGCGAGGTGAAGATCGACGGCGTCGCACTCAACCTCGTCTACGAGAACGGCCGGCTGGTGCGCGGCGCGACCCGCGGCGACGGCCGCACCGGTGAGGACGTCACGCTCAATGCCCGCACCATCGAGGACATCCCCACCGAACTCACCCCCACCGCGGAGTTCCCGGTCCCCGAACTGCTCGAGGTGCGTGGTGAGGTGTACTTCCGGCTCGAGGACTTCGAGAATCTGAACGCCGCCATCGTCGCGGAAGGTAAAGCGCCGTACGCGAATCCGCGCAATACCGCGGCCGGTTCGCTGCGGCAGAAGGATCCGGCGGTCACCTCCCGGCGGCGGCTGCGGATGATCTGTCACGGCTTCGGCCGGATGGCAGGTTTCAGCCCGGCCTCGCAGTACGAGGCATATCAGGCGCTGGTCGCGTGGGGCTTGCCGGTGTCCGCGCACACCGTGCGGGTGCAGGGGGCCGATGCGGTGCTCGAGCGCATCGCGTACTGGGGTGAGCATCGGCACGATATCGAGCACGAGATCGACGGCCAGGTCATCAAGATCGATGAGATCGCGTTGCAGCGCAGGCTCGGGTCGACCTCGCGTGCCCCGCGCTGGGCGATCGCCTACAAATATCCGCCGGAGGAGGCCACCACGACGCTGCGTGATATTCAGGTCAACGTCGGTCGCACCGGCCGGGTCACGCCGTTCGCGGTGATGGAACCGGTCGCCATCGCGGGCTCGACCGTCGCGATGGCCACCCTGCACAATGCCGCCGAGGTCGTGCGCAAGGGCGTGCTGATCGGCGATACGGTGACCATCCGCAAGGCCGGT
Source organism: Nocardia jiangxiensis NBRC 101359 (assembly GCF_000308615.1). Lineage (GTDB taxonomy): Bacteria > Actinomycetota > Actinomycetes > Mycobacteriales > Mycobacteriaceae > Nocardia > Nocardia jiangxiensis. Next base: position 116,070 of record NZ_BAGB01000054.1, on the reverse strand, counting down.
GACGTGATCCCCGAGGTGCTCGGGCCGGTGGTCGATACGCGCGACGGGTCCGAGCGCGCGTTCGTGATGCCGACGCACTGCCCCGAATGCGGCACCGAACTGGCCCCCGAGAAGGAGGGCGACGCCGACATCCGCTGTCCGAATCAGCAGCACTGTCCGGCGCAGCTGCGCGAGCGGGTGTTCCACATGGCCGGGCGGGGTGCGTTCGACATCGAATCGCTGGGCTACGAGGCCGCGGTCGATCTGCTCGAGTCCGGTGTCATCACCGACGAGGGCGACCTGTTCGACCTGTCCGAGGAAAAGCTGCTCAGCACAACGCTTTTCGTCAACAAGGACGGCAGCCTCTCGGCCAACGGCCGCCGCCTGCTGCAGAATCTGGATTCGGCCAAGGACCGGCCGCTGTGGCGGGTGCTGGTGGCCCTGTCCATCCGGCACGTCGGGCCGACCGCGGCGCGCGCCCTGGCCGCCGAGCTCGGCAGTATGGAACGGATCGAACAGGCAGCGGGCGAGGAGTTGGCCGCGGTCGACGGCGTCGGCCCGACCATCGCGGCGGCCCTGATCGAATGGTTCACCGTCGACTGGCATCGCGCCATCGTCGAGAAGTGGCGCGCCGCGGGGGTGCGCATGCAGGACGAGCGCGACACCTCCATCGAACGCAACCTCGAGGGCCTGTCCATCGTGGTCACCGGTTCGCTGCAAGGCTTTTCGCGCGACGAGGCCAAGGAGGCGATTCTGGTGCGCGGCGGTAAGGCGGCCGGATCGGTCTCGAAGAAGACCGCCTTCGTCGTCATCGGCGACGCACCCGGTTCCAAGGCGGCCAAGGCCGAGGAGCTCGGGGTGCCGATCCTGGACGAGGACGGATTCCGTACGTTGCTGGAGAGCGGCCCCGAGGCGGTGACACCGCCGCAGCCGGATGCGGACGAGAGCGAGGACGAGTAATGAACCCGGGACGGCCCGCGGGAACCACGCCCGAACGCAGCCGAGCCGATCTCGCACCCGAACAGGTCGAGATCCGTTCGGCACGCGAGGAGGAGTTCGCCGATATCGGCGCGCTGACCGTCGGCGTCTACATCGGCGAGGGGCATGTGCACGCCGAGAGTACTTATGTTGCAGAGCTTTTCGACACCGCAACGCGGGTGCGCTCGGCGCTGGTGCTGGTCGCCTCCCGGGCCGGGCAGGTGCTCGGCTCGGTGACGATCGCGCGTCCGGGGACGCCGTTCGCCGACATCGCCCGGCCGGGCGAGCTGGAATTCCGGATGCTCGCGGTAGATCCGCAGGCCCGCGGCGGCGGCATCGGAGCCGCGCTCGTGCGCGCGGTCATCGATACCGCGCGAGCGGAGGGTTTCGACGCGGTGGTGCTCACGACCATGCCGGGCATGGCCGACGCCCGTCGGATGTACGACCGAATCGGCTTCGCTCATGTGCCCGAACGGGATTGGGCGACCGATTCGGGCCTGCAGCTGACCGTCATGCGTCTGGCGTTGTAGCCCTTCGCATTTCGTCGATCGCGTCGAGAGCCGGACCGGGCGTTCAGCCCAGGGCGGTGGCGACGATGCCGGAAAGGTAACCCAGCCGGGCGATTTCGGAGGGACGGAAGTCGGGCCCGCCGGGGCGACCGAGCATCAGCACCTTGCCGGTGTTGCCGAGCGGTGCGGCGGCCAGCTTGGTGTCCATGTCCTTCCAGATCTGCGGCACCCAGTCGGCCTCGCCGTCCAGGGCGACCGGCTTCTCCAGGGGCATCCAGGGAGCCGTTGCCGCCTGGGTCTCGGGTGCGCTCTGGCTGCCGACCAGCCGGTACGCGCCCTGCGGACCCATGTCCAGGACCGTGCACCAGCCGACGCGCAGCACCCGCGGCACGCCGTCGACGAGCACCTGTAGTCGATCGTCGCGCGCCCCGGCGACCTGGTCGATCAGCTCGAGTTCGCGATGGGTGTCCAGCACCCCCGAATACGGGCGCAGGGAATCGACGCGGACGTCCTCGATCGATTCGGCCGCAGTGATCAACGTGTCGGGCAGGGCGCCCGGGGTGACCTCGACGACGATGTCGTCGATGGCGTAACCGGCCCCGCGGTCGACTACGTCGAGTGAGAGAATGTCCGCGCCTACCGAGCCCAAGGCGAGGGCAAGAGATCCGAGACTTCCTGGGCGATCCGGAAGTTGCACGCGGAGCAGAAATGACACGTGCGTTCCTTCCTTCCTGTGCGACCGAAACTTTCGGACGGGTACCCGAGCCTGGTCATCTTTACACCCGCAATGCCGGGCAATCGACTCGAAGTATCCGCGGTGACCTACATCACTCGCATTGTGATCCTCATCGGCCGTTCGTGCCACCGAAGCCGTGTGGACGTTGAGCGGTCAACCGAATGTCCGCCCGAAGGTCGGTTTGACGGGCTCCGGCCCGGTCGTAGCTGAGCGGAGGCCGAAGATCCAGCCTCCTGTGCGTGGGGTGTGGAGGCCGACTCGCTAGGCTATCTGTGCCAACCGGCGCGATCGTCTCGATGCCGGACCTGTTCCACGTTCGAACCTGCCGAAAGGGGTCCCGCGGTGCCCGCCATCTCCCGCGACGAGGTTGCACACCTCGCCCGGTTGTCCCGGCTCGCTCTGACCGACGAAGAGCTCGACCTGTATGCGGGCCAGCTGGATTCGATCCTGAGCCACGTCCAGGTGATCTCCGAGGTCGCCGCCGATGTTCCCGCCACCGCGGCGCCGAATCCGACCACGAATGTGACTCGTGCGGATGTGCCGGTGGATTGCCTGACGCCCGACGAGGCGCTCTCGGGCGCTCCGGCGGTCGACGAGCAGCGGTTCATGGTTCCGCAGATTCTGGGGGAGGGCGAATGAGCGAGGCCGATCTGACCCGGTTGTCCGCGGCCGAGCTGGCGGAGAAGATCCACGCCCGCGAGGTGTCTTCGGTGCAGGTCACCGAGGCGCATCTGCAGCGCATCGCCGAGGTGGACGGGGAGTTGAACGCCTTCCTGCACGTCGCGGGTGAGCAGGCGCTGCTGACCGCGGCCGAGGTGGACCGCGCGATCGCCGCCGGCGAGGTGGCCTCGGCGCTGGCCGGTGTGCCGCTGGCGCTGAAGGATGTGTTCACCACCACTGACATGCCCACCACCTGCGGGTCGAAGATCCTCGAGGGTTGGGTGTCGCCGTACGACGCGACGGTGACGAGCAAGCTGCGCGCCGCGGGCATCCCGATCATCGGTAAGACCAATATGGACGAATTCGCGATGGGTTCGTCGACGGAGAACTCCGCCTACGGCCCGACCCGCAACCCGTGGGACACCGAGCGGATTCCGGGCGGTTCGGGTGGCGGTTCGGCTGCCGCGCTGGCCTCGTATCAGGCTCCGCTGGCCATCGGCACCGACACCGGCGGATCGATTCGCCAGCCCGCCGCGGTCACCGCCACCGTGGGCACCAAGCCGACCTACGGCACGGTGTCGCGATACGGCCTGGTCGCGTGCGCGTCCTCGCTGGATCAGGGTGGTCCGTGCGGGCGTACGGTGCTGGATACCGCGCTGCTGCACGAGGTCATCGCCGGATACGACCCGAAGGATTCGACCTCCCGCAACGCGCCGGTTCCCGGCGTGGTGGCCGCGGCTCGCGAAGGCGCGCGGGGGGATCTGAGCGGTCTGAAGGTCGGCGTGGTCAAGGAGCTGCATTCGGACAGCTATCAGCCCGGCGTGCTGGCCTCCTTCGACGCCGCCGTCGCCGCGCTGAAGGATCTGGGTGCGGATGTGCTGGAGGTGTCGTGCCCGAACTTCGAGCACGCGCTGGCCGCCTACTACCTGATCCTGCCCAGTGAGGTCTCCTCGAACCTGGCGCGTTTCGACGCGATGCGGTACGGATTGCGCGTCAGCGACGACGGTCAGCACAGCGCCGAGCAGGTCATGGCCGCCACCCGTGAGGCCGGATTCGGCCCGGAGGTCAAGCGCCGCATCATGATCGGCACCTACGCGCTGTCCGCCGGATACTACGACGCGTACTACGGCAAGGCGCTGCAGGTGCGCACCCTGATCGCGCAGGATTTCGACCGCGCCTACGAGCAGGTCGACGTCCTGGTCTCGCCGACCAGCCCGTTCACCCCCTGGAAGCTGGGGGAGAAGGTCAACGATCCGCTCGCGATGTACCTGTCCGACCTGTGCACGCTGCCGACCAACCTGGCCGGGCACTGCGCCATGTCGGTCCCGTCGAGGCTCAGCGCGGACGACAATCTGCCGGTCGGCCTGCAGATCATGGCTCCCGCCATGGCCGATGACCGCCTGTACCGCGTCGGCGCGGCCTACGAGGCGGCGCGCGGACCGATTGCCTGATCCCGCAAGGGGTTTGGTCGTTCGCGGGTAGCCGACATCTGAACAGTCGCACCGAAGGCCGGAGTCGTACTCCGGCCTTCGGGCTCTGCGGGTGGCTCGCGCACCGGTCGCCGCGTTGATCGGTCAGTTGCAGGCGCCCAGGGCGGTGCCCTGATCGGCGCCGTAGCGGTGGCCGTGACCGGGGGCGGGAGTGAGGGCGGTGAGCAGGTCCACGCTGGTTTGGATGAATCCGACGATCGGGATCCAGGGCGGGTGCGGGGCGTCGGGGCGGGTGTCGGTGAGATTCGGTGCGTGCCAGAGCAATTCGGGCGACCACTGGACGACCGGGTCGGAGGAGTTGGCCAGGATCCGTGCACCGGCGTGGTGGACGCGGTCGGCGGGCGGGCCTGCCCAGAGTGCGGCGCAGACGCGGTGGCGTTGATCGGCGTCGTCCGTGAAGACCGAACTTCCGGCGGTCGCGCCCAGGCTCTGACCGTAGATGTACAGGCGCGGTGGATGTTTCAGGTCGGACAGTCGCCGTTCGAGCGCGGTGAACAGGGCTCGCTGCGACTGTTCGGCGGCGTCGCGGCCGAACACGTAGCCGATCCAGCTCGGAGCATCCGAGTATTGCAGGGCGACCAGGGCGACGTCGCCGCCGAATCGCCGGGCCAGGCCCGCCACCGCGTGCTCGTCGACCCAGCCCGATCCGGTCGGGGCCATGACGACGAGATTGGAGCGATCCAGTCCACCCGACCGTTCGAGTTCGCGGATTGCCAGGGCAACACGGGAATTCAGATCGGGTGCCGAATCCAGACCCGCATAGACCCGTACCGAGCGTCCGGCATCGGCCGACATGAATTTGCGTCCCTGTGTCCCCAGTGAGGACCAGTCGACCACTGATTCGCCGCTCCCGGAAAGGCTTTCGGACACCTGCCGCGCACTCGCGGAATCCGTCGGCGCATCGGCTCGCGCGTCTGCGGGTCGCCGACCATCGGCCATCGCGGGCATCAGCGCGATCTGTATCGCCAACGCGGCGACAATCGTCAGCGTGACGTTCCGCGCCCGCATCGCCCACCGAACGACCCACCGCAGCGCCCGAGCGCTCCCGATCAGCGCGACCGCCACCACCAGCGCCCCGACAGCGCATTCGAGCCAGTAGCCGACACCCACGTCCGGAAACCCCATGGCCGCCCGCAGCCGGTTCTGCCACCACTCGGCCCGCATCACCGCAAGCGCCACCACCAGCGCGCAGCCCGCCGCAACCGCAATGCGAACCCACCGCTGCTCCATACCGGACCGCCTGTGCCGCAGAACCATTCGCACTCCAGCGGCCACACCGACGAATAACGCCACCAGCACCCCGGTGAGCAGCCCCTGCGCGATCGGAGTCCGCGGCAGCAGCCCGGGAGCCAGCGACATCACCGCCCCCGACGCCACCGCAACCACGGTGCCCGTACACGGCATCGGAAAACGCCGCGGCCTGGAAACCCCTGCGGATTCGCCATCGATCCGACCGTGAGCAGTTGACGAACTCATCGAAACTCCCTGTATCCGAGCCGAACTCCTCGCGGGACCCGGGCAGTCGAGAAGCACTGGATCGCCGTGCCCGGTGCAATTGCTGAATCGGTGATCGGTTGTGTCGCCCGGCGACGGCCGCACGGGCTGGTCGTTCGAGGTCGGCGGCCATGAACCGCCGTATGGCGCGCTTGCTGCTGTGTATGTCGGTGATCAGGTGTGTCGCGCGGGGATCGCTGTGCGGGTCGGCTGTGTGCAGTCGAGTAGCAGTTGGATGGCCGGCAGCATCGATTCGCAGCTGCCGGTGTGGCGACGACGCCTATCCCAGCGGCCGACGCCCCGGGCGACAACGAGGGTGCCCCGGGCGACCGTGGCGAGCCTCCCGGGATCATCGCGTTGTCTCGGCACGGTCGGACGAGGTCGGGTTTCGCCGCCGCCTGCCGCGCACTGATTCGGTGATGAGCAGTGCGAGAGCGCTGAGCACCAGCGCGGCGGGTGCGGCGATGGCGAGGAACTGGTAGCCGAAGTGTTCGCCCGCGAGCCGGATGCCGAACAGGTACTCGGGGCGGGGTGTCGCGTAGTTCTGGCGACGGGAGTTCAGGTCCACGGCGGTTCCGGCGACGGTGGCCATTGTCCGGCACCCGGTCCGGTGCAGGCCGTGCCGGTCGTCGCAGGCGGCCTGCATGCGCTGCTCGAGGACGGCATCGATCGCCTGCCGCGCCCACGTCCCCAGCGGTTGTCCGTGATCGTCGGCATAACGCAGCAGGTCGTACCCGAGATCGTGTGCCTGGCACGCGGTACGGAATTCCGCGGGCAACCGCACCGGCGAGGAACAGTCGCCACCCGGATCCACCAGCAGCCCATCGGCGACCACCGGCCGATATCCCCGCTCGGCGGCGAAGTCCGCCGGCAGCACCACATTTCCCGGATGCGGCCCGGTCAACCCCGCCACAGCCACCCGAGCCGCGGAATTCTCCCCACCCGCAGCCCCCGCCGTCGCACCGGCAACCGGCTGCGCGACAACGAATGCCGCAACCACACCGGCGGCCCCGACCCCCGCTGATACCCGCCCGCGCCACGATCTCCCAGCGCGGTTCCGAGAGTAGGTCACAACTCCGGCAACGGACACGTGGTCACTCGAACGATGTGATGGCTGTGCGCCACCGTCGTCTTTCGGCTGGGCCGTCGATTCCGAGCCCGGTGCTCGGTCTGTGGACCTGCGTACGGTTCCGGGAGTTTCGGAGGGGGCGTGGTCGTTCGGACGATGTGATGGCTTTGCGTCCTCGCACTGGTCATCTTTCGGCTGGGCCGTCGATTTCGAGCCTGGTGCTCGGTCTGCGGGCCCGCGTACCCTTCCAGGGCTCGCGGTAGTGGCGTGGTCGGTCGGGCGATGTGAGACTTCTGGTGCCTTGGCTGTGGACGCCGTCGCCGATTCCGAGCTGGGTTGCGCTCGCCCTGATCTGTTCGCGAGCAGCGAGGTGCACTCGTGCGGCGGCGTGGGCACATCGCGGGCGCTGTCCTCGTGTGCGTGCGGCGACTCCGATTCGGATGTCCGGTGCGTGGGCGGCCTCGCGGGTGAATCGGTCGTGGTCGTGTCAGATGAGTCCGATGATTCTGGGATGCAAGGGGATTCGCGCCGAACGGGCGTTGATTCGCGGTCTTCGGCAGGTTCCGGGATCACCGCTTCCGCGGGTGCGCTGCGGGTAAGGGGGCCGACATTCTGCGGGGGTGCGGCATGGGGCTCGCTCATGGGTTGAACGTATGAATTCGGACGTGAATCGGGCCTCACGCTGGGGGTCTGTTCGTGAGCGGACGTGGTGGGGGAGGCGGGGGTGCGTCTCGTACTGGAGTAGGGGTGCGAATTCACCCGCCGGTATGACGGAATCGGGTGGACGGGGTTTCTAGGGTCATGGGTATGGCTCGGACGATGCGGTGGCTGGCGCGAACGGCGCGGGACCCGAAACAGATGCGGTTGTGGTTCGACGTATCCATCGGGGTGGTTGCCGCGATCTTGTTCTCGGTGGCCTGGCCGACGTTGCATCTGACGCATCAGGTACCTGCGGCGGCGCAACCGTTCATCGCGGGGCTGGCGGCGCTGCCGCTGGTGCTGATCCGGGTGAATCCCGCTCTGGGATGGGCGATCTCGGCGGGTTCGGCACTGCTGATCGCGCTGGCGATTCCGCATCAGCCGGGGAACGACCTGCCGTTCCAGGTGGTGCACATCCTGGTGTTCTTCCCGCTGCTGTTCGCGGTCGCGGTGCGCGCGCACGTCCAGATCGTGCTGGTCGCCTGGGTGTCCTCGGCTCTGCTGTTCGCCACGACGATGGCGGGGGCGGACGCGTCGGTCGCCTCCTCGGCCTTCGGCTGGCCGATCGCGATGACGGGGCTGGTGCTGTTCGGTCTGCTGGTGCGCTGGCTGGTGCTCTCGCGCCGGGCGCTGGTCGAGCAGGAGGAGGTCAGCGAGCTGGAACGGGCCCGCCGCACCGTCCTCGAGGAGAAGGCGCGCATCGCCCGCGATCTGCACGACGTCGTCGCGCATCACATGTCGATGGTGGTGGTGCAGGCGCAGACCGCGCCGTACCGGATCGCGGACGTATCACCCGCCGCGCGTGCGGAATTCGAGTCGATCGGCTCCTCGGCGCGGGACGCGCTCAACGAGGTCCGCAGCATGCTGGGTGTGCTGCGCAGTGACGGCCAGTTGCCCGACCACGCCCCGCAACCTGCGGCCGCCGACGTTCTCCCGCTCTTGGAGGGTGCGCGCCGGGCCGGTGTCCCGCTCGACTGGACCGTCGAGGGCCCGTTGCACACCGTGCCGGACACCGTCGGTCTGGCCCTTTACCGGATCGTGCAGGAATCGCTGTCCAACGCCTCGCGTCACGCCCCGCATGCGGCGGTGCAGGCGAGCCTGACGGTCGACGAACACTTCGTGAACTTGCTGGTCGTCAATGCCCCTGGCGAATCCCCGGCCGACGGAACCCCCGGAACAGGGATCGCCGGGATGCGCGCCCGTGCGGAATACATCGGCGGAACCCTCACCGCCGAGCCGCGCCCCGACGGTGGATTCGAGGTCAGCGCCCGGCTTCCCGCGACACCCTCCGCCATCACCACACCGAGCGCTCTGCTGTAACCCGGCCGCGTGGGCGGGCTGGATGCTGCCGACGCTGGGGACCCGGCTACCGCTGCCTCGTGCGGGAATGCGCTCGGGGAGCAGCCCGGCCGGAAACCGCTTCGAGCTGGGCCGGGACAGCTCGCATCCGATACCCGGGGGAGTGTGGCAGCGCCGGTTCTTCACAAGTTCGGGGGTGCGATCGAGCGACCCGGGAACTGGTGCGGCGGATCGAGGGTGCACATGGGAGACTCGTCACGATGCTCACCTACTTCCAAGCCATCGTGATCGGTGCGCTGCAAGGCGTCACCGAGTTGTTCCCCATCTCCAGTCTCGGTCATTCGGTGCTGGTCCCGGCGTGGATCGGCGGCAGCTGGCAGGAGTTGGTCACGCAGGGGGATTCCAAGTCGGGCACGCCGTACCTGGCGTTCGTGGTCGCCCTGCACGTCGCGACGGCAATCGCGCTACTGGGGTACTACTGGCGGGACTGGCGCGACATCATCATCGGATTCGTGCAGACCCTGCGCACCCGCCGCATCGAGACCTCCACGCAGCGGCTGGCCTGGCTGATCGTCATCGCGACGATTCCGGTCGGCATCCTGGGCCTGGCCCTGGAACATCCGCTGCGGACACTGTTCGCCACCCCGATCTACGCGAGCATCTTCCTGATGCTCAACGGCGTCGTGCTGATCGTCGGCGAGGGTCTGCGCCGCCGCAACGCGCCGTCGCTGTCGGATTACGGACGCCAATTCGCCGAGGAGGAGGCGCACGCGTCGGGCCACGGCGGCGATGTGCTGACCGAGGAACATCTCGCCTCGGACGAACGTCTCGCGGCCCTGAGCGTGAAGGATGCGCTCGGCATCGGCCTGGCCCAGTCCGGTGCGCTGCTGGCCGGATTCAGCCGCTCGGGTCTGACCATGGTCGGCGGTCTGCTGCGCGGACTCGACCACGAGGACACCGCCAAGTTCGCCTTCCTGCTGGCCACGCCGGTGATTCTGGCCGCGGGTGTGCTGAAGCTGCCCGAACTGGCCGGTCCGCAGGGACGCGACATCATCGGCCAGTCCGTGGTCGGCGCGATCGTCGCCGGTCTGGCCGCGTGGTTCGCGGTGCGTTTCCTGGAGCGGTTCTTCAAGACCCGCACGATGCTGCCGTTCGCGGTGTACTGCTTGGTCGCGGGCCTGCTGTCGATCATCCGATTCGTCTGAGGCGAAGTCCGTGCCCATCACCGTGTTGATCGCCGACGACCAGGCGATGGTTCGGCAGGGATTCGGCGCGCTGCTGACCGCGCAGTCCGATATCAGCGTCATCGGTGACGCGGCGAACGGGCAGGTCGCGGTCTCCGAGGCCAAACGCCTGCGCCCCGACGTGGTGCTGATGGATGTGCGCATGCCGGAGATGAACGGTCTCGACGCCGCCCGCGCGATCCTCGCCGCCGGATTCGATCCGCCGGTGCGGGTGCTGATGCTGACCACCTTCGATATCGACGACTACGTCTACGAGGCATTGAGCCTGGGGGCCAGCGGTTTTCTGCTCAAGGACGCCCCCGCCGAGGAATTGGTGCGCGCGGTGCGGGTCGTCGCGGACGGCCAAGCGCTGCTCGCCCCGACGGTGACCAGGCGGCTCATCGCCGACGTCACTCGCCGTCGCGCCCGTCGCACTCCGTCCCCGGCGTTGAACGCCCTCACCCCGCGCGAGCGCGAGGTACTCGAACTCATCGCCCGCGGAATGTCGAACAACGAGATCGCCGAAGCCCTGTTCGTCGCGGAACAGACCGTGAAAACGCATGTATCGAAGGTATTTTCGAAACTGGACCTGCGCGACCGTGCCCAGGCGGTGGTACTGGCCTACGAATCGGGTCTGGTGACGCCGGGCTGAATTCCCGAGCAGGAAGTGCAGAGTCCAGGTCGAGTAGGATGCGCGTGGCATCGACTCGGATAACGCACGCCCCGCGCACGCGGGAATGAGCCCGTCGCCGGAAGGGAGTCGTAGGTGTTGCGCAGCGGTGACGTGTTCGCCGGTTTCTCCGTCGAGCGACTGCTCGGCCAGGGTGGCATGGGTTCGGTGTATCTGGCGCGGCATCCGCGATTGCAGCGGCAGACGGCGCTGAAACTGCTGAACCGAGAACTGTTCGCCGACGCGGAGATTCGCGCGCGTTTCGAGCGTGAGGCCGATCTCGTCGCCCAGCTCGATCACCCGAACATCGTGGCCGTCTACGACCGTGGCGTCGTGGACGAACAGCTGTGGATCAGCATGCAGTACATCGATGGCGTCGACGCGGCCACGGTGAATCCGCATACGCTGCCACCCGAGCGCGCGGTGCAGATCATCGAAGGCGTCGCCGCCGCACTGGATTACGCGCACAGCAATGGTGTGCTGCACCGGGATGTCAAGCCCGCCAACATCATGCTCGGCCGCGACACCAACGGTAAGGGTGAGCGGGTCTATCTCACCGATTTCGGGATCGCCCGGCTGCGCGAGGATTCCACCCACCTGACCCAGGCCGGGATGTTCACCGCGACCCTCGCCTACGCCTCGCCCGAACAGATGACCGGCTCACCGCTGGACAACCATTCGGATCAGTACGCGCTGGGTTGTGCGCTGTACTGGCTGCTCAGCGGTACCGGGCCGTTCGATTCGGAGGATCCGAACGAGCTGATCCACGGTCATCTGCGGTTGCCGCTGCCGCCGGTGAGCGCGCGTCGGCCCGGGGTGAATCCGGCGATGGATCTGGTGCTGGCGCGGGCGATGGCCAAGCGCGCGGTCGATCGGTTCGCCAGTTGTGCGGAATTCGCCGCGGCGGCAAAGCAGGCGCTGACCGCACCGGTTCCCGCGGTGCCGCCCGTCGCCGTGCCGCCTGCTGCCGTGCGCCCAGGGGTGCCGTTGGCTCCTGCCGGAGTGCCACCTGTCGGAGTCCCGCCCGTAGGAGTTCCGCCCGCTGGGATCCCGGCTGCCGCGCAGGCGATGAATGGTCATCAGGTGGCGGCACCGGCGTCGCCCCCGGGGCCGCCGACCGGCGGATTTCCCCCCATTCCCGCTGTACCGCAACCGGTTTCGCGGCATACGTCCAATCTGCTGCTGTGGGGCGTGCTCGGTGCGGTCGCGCTGCTGATCGTGGTCGGTCTGGGATTGCTCGCACTCCCCGGCGGTTCACACCAGGGGGCGGCCGGGCCGAAGGCCACCGCCCCGCCGACCGGGTCGGGGGGTGGGACACCGACGGCGACACGGCTGTCCGATCCGGTCAGCGAAATCCAGCAGTCCTTCCCGACGCTACTGCCGCAAGGGGATTCGAACGCCGGGGACGCCTACCAGGGCCGAGTGTTCTGTCAGCGCAGTCAAGCCGGTCAACCCGGCAAGGTACTGCAGAGCGACCCGATGACCGGCGTGATCCGGCGCAGCGATCCGCTCGCCGCGGCGAACTGGATCGGCGCCTGGGAGTGCACGTCGCGCCAGACCTCGCTCAGCTACGCGATCGCGGTCTTCGACAGCCCCGCCGCCGTCCAGGCCGCCCTGGCCGCGGCTCCGATGACCCGCACCACCGGCGGCGCCAAGGGCGACGCGACCTTCACCGTCCGCAACTGGATCGTGCCCGAGGATATGCGGACCGAGACGGCCGAAATGCTCGTCTCCTTCGAAAACGATCCGGCGCGGGCGAATACGCTGCTCTACGCCTACGACACCGGTTCGGTGGAGATGATGGCGGACACCCCCGCACACGAGGTGCTCGCCAAATGGTGGGACCAGACGCCGCTGTAGAACGCGAGCTACTGCTTCCGCGCGACGCCTGCGTAGGCGGACACTTCCGCGTCCACCTTCTTCGGGTGCTCGACACCATCGGGACGCCAGCGGTGCGGCACCTGCACGCCGGGATCGACCAGCTCCAGCTGCCGGAAGAACCGCAGGAACTCGTCCCGGGTTCGGACCTGGCACGATAGGCCGCTGCCGCGGTAAATGTCGACCACGGTGGATATCGCGGCCGGATCGAAATCCGGGGTCACGTGCGTCATCACCAGATACGAGCCGGGCGCGAGCCCGTCCATCAGCGTGTCGACGATGCCGTAGGCATCCTGCTCGTCGGGGACGAAATGAAACAGTGCGTTGAGGCTGAGCGCGACCGGCTGGGTCAGGTCCAGCGTCTCGTGCAATCCCGGTGCGTCGAGGATCGTTTCGGGCTTGGTGACGTCGGCGGAGACGTAGTTGGTGCGTCCCTCCGGTGTGCTGACCATCAACGCTCTGGCGTGCACGAGCACGAGCGGATCGTTGTCGGCGTAGACAATTCGCGCGTCGGGCGCGACCTGCTGGGCGACCTGATGCAGATTCGGCTCGGTCGGGATACCGGTGCCGATGTCGAGGAATTGACGAATGCCCTCGTTCGCGAGAAAACGTGTCACGCGGTGGATGAAGGCCCTGTTCTCCCGCGCGGCCGCCCGCACTCCGGGCCAGATGCCCACGACTTTTTCGGCTGCTTCCCGGTCTGCGCGGTAGTGATCCTTGCCGCCGAGGTAGTAGTCGTACATCCGGGCGGTGTGAGGCTGATCCTTCTGCAGGTCGACAGGAGAGCCGGGTTCCACAGTGCAGAGTCCTTTCGAAGACGAGTCGACATCAAGGTAGCAAGTGGGCGGTGAGCGAGCATGTCGGTTCGACCTCGGGGCAACCGCGCGATCGGGTGACCGGCATTCGCCCGGGTCGGGGGTGTGGAAGTGTGACTCTCATGATCGGCGCACAGGGTGTGAGGATGCGGTGGCGGCCCGAGGCCGGGCGGCTGGTGACGTTGATGGCGGTGGCTTTCGGGTTGACCGTCGTGATCACCCGGCTGTACCTGATGGCCTCCGGATATCCGAAGATCGGCGGGAGCACGTACCACATCGCCCACGCTCTGTTCGGCGGTCTGCTGCTGGTGATTTCGTGCCTGCTCTTGCTGATGTCCTCGGGCCGGACGGCGATGACTTGGGCCGCGCTGTTGTCCGGGGTGGGGTTGGGGCTGTTCATCGATGAGGTGGGCAAATTCATCACCACGGACAACAACTACTTCTTTCCGCTGGCTGCTCCGATCATCTACCTGGCCTTTCTGCTGACCGTCGCGGTGGCGCGGATGTCGGCGCGGCGGCGGAACGTGCATCCGGAGCTGGCACTGGGCGCGATCACCGAGGAGGTCGGCCAGTCCGTCGGCACCCGGATGAACGCCCAGCGACGCGCGGAGCTGCTCGCCGAACTTCGCGCCATCGATCCGGAGAGGTGCGGTCCCGAACATCGCGAACTCGTTGTCGCACTGAACGATTACCTGAGCGCACTGCCGTGTGACACCGAGCCGGAACTCGAGCGGCGGCTGACCCGGATCGGCCTCGCGATCGAGAAGCGGTTCCTGCCGCTGCCGATGTTGCGTGTCGTACTGATCGCGGTGCTGATCGCACACGGCGTGTGGTCGCTGCTGCGGCTGGCGCTGGCCGGTGTGGTGATCGCCGGTTGGCATTCGCACTGGCACGAAATCGACCGGATGCTCGACATGACCCAGGGCCACGGCTGGAAATCCCTGGCGGCCTTGGCGATTGCGGCAGTGGCCGAGCTCGCGGTCGGTATCGGGTGCGCGGTCGGTGCGGTGGCGTGGTTGCGCGGAAACGAGGAACTCGGTGTGCGCCTTGCCATCTGGTCCGATGTCGTGTCGTTGACCGTGGTGAATGTGCTGGCCAGTTATTTCAGTCAGTTCCTGACGGTCTTCACCGCGATCGCCGAGGCGGTGTTGTTGTGGGCTCTGGTGCGTTACCGCGATCGGCGCGCGAGGCAGCTGCGGGACGAGGCGGACGAGCGGCCTGCCGACGCGGCGAACGGGGTGGCGGACGCCGCGTCGTGAGGCGGGTTTGCTTACGGGTGGTGATTCACGTTGGCCACGAAGGCATCCCACTCGCCCGCGGTGAAGATCAGTGCCGGGCCGGTGGGGTTCTTGGAGTCGCGGACGCCGACCATGCCGCCGTCGAGGTGGGCGACCTCCACGCAGTCTCTCCCCGTTTGGCTTCGACTGCTCTTGAACCACTGCGCGGCGGACAGGTCGATGTTCATGCCATGTACTCCCGTTCGATCGTCTGTAGAAGTGCTCTGGACTGCGATTCGTCCAGCGATACCGTCTCGATGTCCGACAGTGCCTGGCGATACCTCTCGATCTCCATCGGCTTGTCCAGATACAAAGACCCAGCATAGTTCTCGATGTAGACGATAGGGGTCTGAGTGAGCGCCGGATTCAGTTGCCGCGGAAACTCGAGCATCACGAATGAGCTCACTTGCAGTCCGAGATATCCTTCGATCGAAAAAGGTACGATTCGCACCGATATGTTCGGGAGCATGCTCAGTTCGTGCAGGTGGCGTACCTGATCGCGCATCACGGATTTACCTCCGATCAGGTGACGAAACACTGCCTCGCTTATTCGTATATCGAAGATCTTCGGATTCTTCGAATCAGTCAGGCATGCTTGGCGTTTGGCGAGGAGTTCGAGATGCTGGTCGATTTGCTGATCACTCAATGGTGGTCGGTAATCCAATGCCATTGCGCGGCGATAGTCGGCTGTCTGCGCGAGTCCGGGTATCAAAGTGAGTTGGAATGAGACGATCCGACTCGCTGATTGTTCGAGACTGATGAACAGGTCGGTGTTGGGAAAGATCGCTTCACTGTACGGCTGCCACCAACCGTCCTTACGCGACTCGTCCGCCAGCCACAGCAGGTTGTTGAGATCCTCATCCTCGACCTCGTAGACGCGGCAGAGCGCCCGGATGGTCGGCTTCTTGACCTCCGAGGTGCGTCCGTTCTCCAAGCGCCACAGGGTTTGTCGACCGATCTCGGCGAGCTCGGCGGCGGCGTCGCGAGTGAGGCCGGTGGACTCCCGCAACTCGACCAGCCGTCTGGCGAGCAGCCTGCGTGGCACGGTGGTCGCTTCGATCGTCATGAGGCCCCCTTTGGCTGTGACTGTTGCATTCAGATTGATTGGAACGTTTTCTTTTGGCGACGAATGCCATTGACCGGACCCCAAGCTAGCACGATTCGGTGTGTACTCGATGTGTGCCGCAGGGAGAACGAATCAGCAAGCGCCCGTCGGGCATTCGCCTGCAAACTACGTCTTCGGAGAGTGCAGTCACGACTGTAATGACACCCACCGACAATCTGGAAACCCGATCACAGACCGGGTGCGACTCAACGAACATCCCCGCCGCCG
Source organism: Nocardia jiangxiensis NBRC 101359 (assembly GCF_000308615.1). Lineage (GTDB taxonomy): Bacteria > Actinomycetota > Actinomycetes > Mycobacteriales > Mycobacteriaceae > Nocardia > Nocardia jiangxiensis. The sequence goes on along the minus strand of NZ_BAGB01000054.1, from coordinate 99,961 downwards.
AGGAGGCATCGTCAACTATCCGTACTGGAATTCACCGTGCAGGAATTCGTAAGCACAAACATCGCCCTACAAACAGTGCGGAAACATATGTGCGCGAAGCGAACCAGTGACGGGCCCTCGCGCGATGCTCACCGCGCTGCTGCCTGCGTAGGCTCCCGGTCGCGCACAAGCGAGTTCGATCATCATGGTCACGGCATGGCAGAGAGCCGACATCCCGCGTACCACGCCGGATGTCGGCTCTCTGCAATGCGCGACAGGCGCGCGCCATTCGATGGCGCGCGCCTGTTCACTCGGCCTGTCAGGGAATATCGGAATGCTGGGGAACCGATATCAGGCCGATCTGTACTGCGGTCCTCACCAGGGGACTGTTCCGGCGTCGTCGAAGAATCCGCCGGTCGGTCCGTCGTCGGGGAGGGTTGCGAGGTGGATCGCGATCGCCGCGCCCTGTTGCGGGGTGCGGATGCCGCGGAAGCCGTTGAGGTCTGTGGCGGTGAAACCGGGGCAGCCGGAGTTGATCAGGATGTTGGTGTCGCCCAGTTCCTTGACGTATTGGATGGTGACGGCGTTGAGGAGGGATTTCGACACCGCGTAGGCAGCGGAGATCGGGCCCGTTTCGGCGCCGGGAGTGGATTGCAGGGTGAGGGAGCCGACGGTGCTGGACATGTTCACGATCCGCGGCGAGGCGGAGGCGCGCAGCATGGGCAGCATCGCGTTGGTGACGCGAATGACCCCGATCACGTTGGTGTCCACCACATCTCGCACGGTCGCGGGCGCGACGGTGGTGGGTGCCTGTGGCATCCCTCCGGTGATCGCGGCGTTGTTGACCAGGACGTCGAGCCCGCCGGCCCGGTCGGCGATCAGCTCGGCCGCGGCGGCCACACTCGCGTCGTCGGTCACGTCGAGCGGTACGCCGAACGCGTCGACTCCGGCCGCGCGCAGCTTGTCCACCGCGGTGTCGCGGCGCTGCGCATCTCGCGCGCCGACGCCGACGCGCCAGCCCAGAGCGCCCAAGCCCGCCGCGATCTCGTAGCCGATTCCTTTGTTCGCGCCGGTCACCAGCGCGATCGTCTGTTCACTCATACCGAAATACTGGGTCGGCTTCGCATGGGGCGTCCAACACCTACCGAGTAGGCGGCAATACCGCACGGGTATGGATCGCGGTCAGCGGCGGATATCATGGGACGGTGGAGACTCGGGAGTTGCGATACTTCGTCGCGGTCGCCGAGGAGTTGCACTTCGGGCGGGCGGCACAGCGCCTGGCCATCGCGCAACCGCCGTTGTCGCGGGCGATCCAGCAGCTCGAACGACGGCTCGGAGTGGTTCTGCTGCACCGCACCACCCGCGCGATCGCTTTGACCGAGGCGGGGTCGGTGCTGCTGCGCGAAGCCCGCGCCGCACTGGACGCGGTCGAAGCCGCCGAACGTCGCACCCGTCGCGCGGCCGCCGATCGGCCCGGCGTGGTGCTGGCCACGAAGGCCGGAGCGTCCAGCGAACTGCTGCCGAAACTGCTGAATGCCTATGCGGCCGAACCGGACTCGGTCACCGTGGAGGTGCTGCTGTGCGGGCCCGGCGAGCAGGAACGCCTGTTGCGCGACGGGCGCGCCGACGTCGCCCTGCTGCACCGGCCCTTCGACACCACCGCCGGACTAGACACCGAGGATCTGTACACCGAGCAGCAGATCCTCGTCCTGCCCGCGGGCCACCCGCTCGCCACCCGGTCGCACATCTCCTCGGCCGAGGTCGCTGCCCTCACGGACCTGCCGCTGCCGCGCTGGCCCCGACCGGACGGAAGCTATCCGGATGGACCCGGCCCGCAGGTCCGCGACCACACCCAGCTCGCCCAGCTGATCGCGCTCGGCCGCGCCTGCGCGATGCTGCCCGAGTCGGCCCGAACGCACCTGCGCGAGGGACACGCCCTCATCCCCGTACCGGACGCACCGGCCGTCACGACCGTCATCGCCTGGCCACCGCACAGCAGATCCAGAGCCGTCGCCGACCTCGTTCGCACCGCGACACGCCTCTAGTACGGGTATCGAATGTGCTGGTCGCCGGCACGACACCGCCGACGCACGACTCGACATCGCAGGCGATCCTCGCCGGTCGTGCTGGGCTCGAGCGCTGTGAATGATCACCTCCTCCGTGCGGCCGACGTGCTGGACAGGATGGCGCGGAACCTGGCGGAACATCCCTGTCACCTACACCGGAGCATGGCGCAAGAGGTTTCGACAACTCATCGGTGACGGGCCGAACATCATGCGGCACAACTCATTCCGGCACGTCGATAACGAATTGCCGCCGGACGGAACATCATCCGGAGGGGGCGGGTCATGACGTTGTAGTCGTCGCTTCGGTGTGATGGAGGTGGGTTGTTAAGGTGTCGGGGTGAGTTCTCCGGAGGCATCCAGACGGTAGCCGCCCGGCCTGTGGGCTGGGCGGCGGTTCGACGCTGATCGCGACGATCGTGCAGACCGCCGCACCGGCTGCTCCGCGTATCGCCGGTGCCTTGGCGACCACCGCATTCAATGTCGGTGCCGTTCTCGGCCCTTTCGCCGCCGGTCCACTGGTCGACCGCACCGACCGCCCGGCCACGGCACTGTGGTGCAGCGCCGCCTTCACCGCTGCTGCGGTGGGTGTCGTGCTGGTGGGCCATCGTCGGCGGGCCACGAGCGAGGCCGGGCAGGTGCGCGCCGAAACACGCTGACGCGTCATCGGAGCGCGATCGATTGCGGACGTCTCCTCGCTCTGACCGGTCAGTTTCTCGGCGTTTCGCCAACGCGGACATCTTGAACCATCGGTGGCAGCTTCGGGTGAGTGTGCTCTGTTCGGAATATCCGATCTGGCGGGCGACCGCGGACAGCGAGACGTCGCGGTTGGCCAGTAGCGTGGTGGTCAGATCGCGTCGTGCGTCGTCCACCATGGCCTCGAAAGTTGTTCCGGTACCGGCGAGTTCGCGTTGTACCGCACGCGGATGCATCATCAGCAGTCGCGCGATGTCTTCCAGGCCCGCCGCCCCCGCCGGTAGCGAACGCACGATCAGTCTCGAAAGGATCTGGCCGGGACTCGGCGGCCGCGCGGCTCAGCCGAAGAAGGCGGCCGCCTCGTCATGCCGGTGTGCCGGAACGAGTTTGAGCTGTTTGGTGGCCTCGGAGAGGGGGACGAGGTCTATTTCGGTGCCGTGCAGGGCGACCATCTGGCCGAACTGGCCGTTGTGCACGGCCTCGGTGGCGTGCACGCCGAAGCGGGTCGCCAGGACGCGGTCGAAGGCGGTGGGGGTGCCGCCGCGCTGGACGTGGCCCAGGACGGTGGTGCGGACCTCCTTGCCGATGCGGCGTTCGATCTCCACACCGAGCTGATGGGCCACACCGGTGAAACGTTCGTGACCGTATTCGTCGATACCGCCCTGGCGCAGCGCGAACGAGCCCTCACCGGGTTTCGCGCCCTCGGCCACCACGCAGATGAAATGCGAATCACCGCGCTGGAAGCGGCGTTTGATCATCGTGCACACCTCGTCGACGTCGAAGGGCACCTCGGGAACCAGCGTCAGATGTGCGCCCGCCGCGATACCGGCGTTCATCGCGATCCATCCGGCGTGCCGGCCCATCACCTCCACCAGCATGACGCGCTGATGCGATTCGGCGGTGGTGTGCAGGCGGTCGATGGCGTCGGTGGCGATGGTGACCGCGGTGTCGTGGCCGAAAGTCGTGTCGGTGCAATCGATGTCGTTATCGATGGTCTTGGGCACGCCGACCACCGGGACGCCCTCGTCGGCCAGCCAGCTGCCCGCGGTGAGCGTGCCCTCGCCGCCGATCGGGATGAGTGCGTCGATGCCGTTGTCGTCCAGGGTCTGCTTGACCCGGCCCAGGCCGTCACGCAGCACGTCCGGATTGGTGCGCGCGGTGCCGAGTATGGTGCCGCCCTTGGTGAGTATCCGGTCGGTGCGATCGTCGTTGTGGATGTGGATCTTGCGATCCTCGAGTAGTCCGCGCCAGCCGTCCTGGAACCCGACGACCGCGTCCCCGTAGCGGCCGTTCGCGGTGCGGACGACGGCTCGGATGACCGCGTTCAGTCCGGGGCAGTCTCCGCCTCCGGTCAAGACTCCGATGCGCATGCCACATATCTTGCCGTATCTTTGGCCTCCGCTTCGCTCCGGCGGGTTTTCGACGCTGTAAAGCTCGAAAACCTCGGGGTTGGTGACGAGGGCCGGAGCCGGTCCACCATTTCACACCCGCGCCGCCAGCTCCCGGTTCATCTGCGTCCAATCGATCGCTTTCTCCCACTTCCCGACCACGACCGTGGCCAGACAGTTTCCGGCGATATTGGTGAACACGAAGGCCGCCGAGAGGATCTTGTGGACCCCGAGGATGAGCGCCACGCTGGCCACCGGGATGGTGTGGGTGGCGGCGAGGGTCAGCGCGAGCATCGGGATCGCCGAACCCGCGACCCCCGCGCCTCCCTTGGAGGTCAACAGCAGTACGACCATCAGGCTCAACTGACCGGCCACGCCGAGGTGGGTATCGGTCGCCTGCGCCAGGAACACACTCGTCGCCGCCCAGTACAGGCAGGTGCCGTCGTGGTTGAAGCTGTACGCCGTCGGCAGGACCAGGCCGACCACCGACTCGCTCACACCCAGTTTCTCGAGTTTGGCCGTCAGCTGCGGAAAGACGCTCTCCGAGGAACTCGTCCCGATGACCAGCAGCAGCTCCTCCCGGAAATACCTGATCAATTTCCAGAGGCTGACACCGGCGAACAACGAGATGGGCCACAGGACGACGACGAAGAACACCGCCACGGTGAGAAAGAAGACGAGCACCAGCGAGCCGAGTGACAACAGGGTGTGCAGCCCGTAACTGGCCACCGAGTAGGCGATCGCCGCGCACGCAGCCAGCGGTGCGAGCCTCATGACCTTGCCGATGACCCAGAACAGACTCTGCTGCACGGTGTCGATGACTCCCACCAGCGGTTCGGCCTTCGCGCCCAGTGCGGCGACACCACAGCCGAACAACGCCGAGAACACCAGCACCTGCAGGATGTCGCCCTTGGCGAAGGCATCGACCGCGCTGGTCGGCACCAGACCCTCCAGGAAGGTCGACAAGCTCATGGATTTCGCGGCATGCACGGACTTCGCGCCGCTCAACGAGGCCGGATCCACGTGCATGCCGGACCCGGGGTGCAGCACGTTGACCACGACCAGACCGATCACCAGCGCGAAGGTGGTCACCACCTCGAAGTAGAGAATCGCCTTCACCGCGATCCGTCCGACCTTGCCGAAATCGCGGACCTTGGCGATGCCGAGGGTGACCGTGCAGAAGACCACCAGCCCGACCACCATCTGGATCAGATTGATGAATATCGTGCTGACCACGTTGACGTTCTTGCCGACGATCGGCACGAAGACGCCCAGCAGTACGCCGAGCACCATGCCGACGAGGACCTGGAAGGTCAGGTCCTTGTACAGCGGTTTGCTGAAGGGGCTCAACGCCTTCCAGTCGAATCGCCGACGCCGTGACTGCTCGGGTTGGGGCAGAGCCTCTGAAACGGACATGGAGAACTTCTCTCTGAGCAACGCCGGTGCGGCGTTCGGGAGTGGCACGGACCCGGCGGGGCCGTGCCGCTATCGGGGGATCGGGTTCACGCTCGAGGTGCGGGGAGCCGGTCGAGCGGAGCGAACACCTCTGCCGAGGTCAGCGGCCGGGGCAGCATGCCCTGGGCATGGCATTGTGCGGCGATGGCGTCGATCGGTCCGGCCAGCCGCGACAACCCGGCGGCGGTGACCGGGATATCCGTGGCGCGCTCGGCGGCCAGGTGCTCGGCGCGGGTCAGCATCTCCCAGACCCGGCCGACGGTCTCGGGGTGGGCCTGCAGGGTGGGCAGCGACACTGCCACCAGGTGGTTGACGGGGACGTAGCCGTGTTCGTCGTACCAACGTCGATCGCGTTGCCGCGCTTGGCTTATCAGCGGGACGAACTCGTCGCCGTCCGGCAGGTCGTTGCCGAAGATCGCCGCATCGATCGCACCGTCGCGCAGGGCGTCGACGAGACTTCCCGACAGGGTGCGGGAGACGAAGTCCGGATCCTCGTACTCGGGGACGTGCGCGGGATTCTGGGTCAGCCACGTCATGTCCTCGGCACGCAGGCCGTAGTCCTCGTGCAGATGAGTGCGGATCCAGAAGCCGGTGGTCTGGGTGTAGGAGCGCACACCGATGCGTCGACCGCGCAGTTCGGTGGGATCGTCGATCCGATCCTCGGCGCGGCCGACCAGGCATCCGCGCTGGAAGCGTCCGGCCACGACGACGGGCAGCAGCGCGATCGGATGACCGTAGGCCACCGCCTGCAGCGCGGTGACGATCGCCAGCTCGCAGACGTCGAAGCTCTGCTCGCGCACCATCGGCGCGAAGGCCCGGTGGATGGGGTCGACGTCGGCGAGGTCGAGCCGCACCATCGGGTCGCTCACCTCGCGACTGCGGAGTATCTGTGCGACAGGGTGTTTGCCCAACGCCGCGGTCAGGGTGACGGTCTGTTCAGACATGCTGGGGTCCCTGCTCGCGCAACGCGTAGAAGTTCGCGACGCTGCCGCCGAAGACGTTGGCGGCGTCGGCCGGATCGAGTCCGCCGAGTGCGCTGCGGGCGTCGGCGAGAAGTCCGGACAGGGGTCCCGCCGCGGCCGGGAAATTCGATCCCCAGATGAGCCGCCGCGATCCGTAGGCGGCGAGCAGCGCCGCCAGGAAGTCGTCGACCGTCGAGGCTCCCTCGCCGGCCGCCTGCAGCGCGCGGTGGGTCACCTTCAGGTGCACCCCCGGATACTCGGCGAGCTGAAAGAGCCCGCGTGCCTCGGCGTACGGCGGGCCGTCCGACAGGATCGGCCGGGCGCAGTGATCGAGGACGACCTTGACCCGCGGGAACTGCTCGAGGATGCGCTGCAGTGCCGGGATTCCCTCGATCGTCATCTGCAGACAGACCGGAATGTCCTGTGCCTGAGCGCATTCCCACACCGGATAGGAGTCCTCGTGGCCCAGCCAGTCCGCCTGTCCCGGCATGGTGGTGCCGGTGGTGAAGAGCCGGAAGCCCGAGAGACCCTGATCCTGCCAGTGGTTGATGCGGTCCACCGCGTCGGGCGCCAACGCGTCGAGGGAGAACACACCGGTCAGCCGATCGGGATGGGCGCGAATCGAATCGGCCAGGTAACGGTTGTCGTGGCCGTACACCGTCGATGCCTGAACCACGACCGCCCGGTCGATCTCGGCTTCGTCGAGCGCGGACAGCAGGCCGTCGACGTCGACCGGATGCTCCACCGACCAGGTGGATTGCCGTCCGCCGATGGGGTCCACCGGATACCGGTCCGCGTCGGTGGCGATGACATGTGTGTGTGAATCGATGACGCCCACAGTCGCTGTGCTCCTTATGTTCTCACCCGGGCACACCTGCGCCGAGAGCCGATCACTCCTGGTCGATCTGTGCGGTGGTGCACATCGTCGGTGGGAAGTGGCGCCGGGCACAGTCGCGAACCGCCTCGGAGCCTATATGTTCACATTATTGTTGACAATAGCGTCGGCGATCTTGAAGCTCGAAGTGACAACTGCGCTGTGCGCAGGGAAGGAAGCCGGATGACCGGGTGATTCTGCTAGTGCGCCGAAGCGCAGGAACCCACCGGAAGATCGCCGAGATGCTGGGTGATCAGCGGGGCGATCTTGTTCAGGATCGCGGTGCCGTCGTCGAAGGACCCCGAATTCGCCTGGGCGGCGACGGCGATCGCCATCTGCCCGTTCGGCGTTGTCACCAGGCCGAATTGGCGGACCAGATAGTTGCCCGACGGGTCGGGGCCCCAACCGCCCTTGAAGGTGACGTTCTCCAGATGTCCCAGACCCCACTGCTGACCGGGGACCACCTTGCCCATCAGATCGGTGACCGTATTCGCATTGGGCAGGCACGGCAGATGCGAAGCGAACCGCGCCTGATCGGCCAGCGCCCAGGTGGCCTGGCCGAACGCCGAATAATCCGCGCGAGATCGGGTCGCGGGAACCTTGGTGGTGCTGTCGCCGCCCTGCTGCAGGATCTTCTGCACCGCCTGCGCGGCCTGATCGCCGGTGCCCAGTGACTGCCACAGCGAGTCGGCGGCATTGTTGTCCGATTCGGTGATGGCCGCGGACATCGCATAACTGGGCGTGTTGCCGTTGGTGCTCAGCACCGCCAGGGTCAGCGGCACCTTCATCGTCGACCAGGCCGGACCGGAGGTCCAGTCGCCCATGGAGGTCGCGGTGTCGCTGCCGACCGCCATGATCGCCATCCCGGCGTGCCCGCCCAGAGTCGGCAGCAGCGAGGTGAAATCGGCGGCCAGGCTTCCGGGCAACGCCACCACCGGACCGGGACTGCTGGAAGTGTTCGGATGGGTCACGACCGGATCGAGGAGGGGGGCGTTCTCGGCGGCCTTGGAGCATGCCGCGCTCGCCAACAGGGCCAGCCCGCACACGGCTGCCCCGAGGCTCCTGCGCCACCTGCTCGGCTCTCTGGGTACCTGCACCCGGCCACCTCCACATCGCGCGGTGGCCCGCGTCCGGGCCACCGGTCAGTCGTGGAATTCTGTGCCGTCACGCCCCCGGGGTCAAATGCACCGACGAGCGATGGCGCATATGTGACGGAACGCGTGACGTTTCGGCAGGCCGCGCGACCCGATCGCGGTCCATTTGCCGGAACGGCCCTCGTTCAGTACACGTACACCACGGCGTTGTCGCCGCCGGAGCAGGTGATCAGACGACCGGTCGCCTTGCAGGTCATGGTGTACGAGCGGCCCGTGGTCGGGCTGACCGCGACCACCGACGTCGGCGAGTCGGACTCCGCGTCGGCCTCCTTGGCGTACGCCTTGCGGACCGCTTCGGCGAAGCCACAGGTCGTCTGCGAATTTCCCGATGCCGCCCGGGTGTACTTGGTGTCCTGCCCCGACGAACTCGACGAACACGCTGTGGACCCCTCGGGCGGTGTCGAGGTGGCCGCAGTGGTCGTGGTGTCCGCTGCCTCGGTCTGCGGAGCGGCCATCGGCGCGGTGGTGGCCGCCACCGCGGCGGTCTGCTGCGCGGCCGAGGAACTGCTCGTGGGAGATTTGCCCAGGACCTGCCAGCCGACCACACCGACTCCGATGGCCACTGCCGCGCCGAGGAAGCCGAGTACCAGCGGCACCGCGACCGAACGCTTCTTCGGCGTGGTGCTGCGCTCGCCGTATCCGGCTGCGGTGTCGGCGTATTCGTAGTCGTCGGAGTAGTCGCCGTCGTCGTCCGGGCCGTAACCGAGAACGGAATGCGGTGTGCGGTCGTCGTATTCGCCCCGGCCGTACTCGTCCTGGTCGTATTCGCCCGAGACGTAGTCGTTCTCGGCGTACTCGCCTTCCGCGTACTCGCCCTCGGCATAGGTGCCGTGGTCGTATTCGTCCCGGCCGTACCCGTTTTCGGCGTACTCGTCCTCGGAGTAGTCGGCGTAACCCTGGCCGGTGTGGGTGGCCTCGGAGTCGTAGTCGCCGTACTCGTCCTCGTAGCCGTCGTCGGTGCGGTAACCGGCCTGGTCGTCGTAACCGTCGTGCGGTCCGTACTGCGACTCGTCCTCGTATTCGGCGTAGCCCGCGCCGATCACGCCCGCGGTCGCCGCGCCGGCGGTGGTGCCGTGCGGCAGCAGTTCGGTATGTGGCGCCGGATCGGACGATTCCGGCGCTCGCGGTGGCAGTTTCGGCGCCGGCGAGGTCGGCTCCGATGCCTGCGGCGGCAGATTCGATGCCTGGTCGGTCGACTCGGGCGCTCGCTGCGGGAGATGCTGGGTCGGTGGGGCCGACTGCGCCGCGCGTTGCGGGAGTACCGAGGTCGGCGGGATCGGCTGCGGCGGCGGGATCGGCTGTGGCGCGCGTTGCGGGAGCACCGACGTTTGAGGGGCCGGCTCCGGCGGGGGGACCGGCTGTGGCGACCGTTGCGGAAGTTGCGAGGTCGGCGGGATCGGCTGCGGCTCGCGTTGCGGGAGTTGCGGCGTCGATCGAGTCGACTCCGGTCCTCGTTGCGGGAGAGTCGGTTCCGACTGGGCCGCCTGCGAGGTGCGTTGCGGCAGCTTCGGCGCCGGTGGGGTCGATTCGGCCGCCCGCTGCGGCAGCCCCGGTGGCTGCGGGGATTTCGGGGCGAACTCGAATTCCTCCCGGGACACCCGGGAGGGATCCGTGGGCGTGATCACCGGGAGATCGCTGCTGGTATCGCGCTCCTCCGGATCGGCAGGCGCGATGATCCGCAACGATCCGGTCGTCTCGTAACCCCGTGGGGCAGGGGCCGGTTCGTCGGGGATGTCCTGATCCGCGGAGGTCGGGACCGGGCCGCGAGCCAGCGCATTGGTGGTCTCGTCCGCATTGGACGGTATGCCGGTGCCCGCGCCGGTCCGCATGACGGTGGTCGCCGAACCCACGGCCGGGGGAATCTCCTCGCGCGGTTCGGGTCCGGACTCGGGCAACTCGTCGCCGCGCGGCTGGAACTGCGCCGCGATCGTCGGCCCGTCGGGCCCGAACGGCTGGAAAGTCGTGGGTTCCAGCACCGGCCTGGGTGCACCCGGTCCGGGAGCCGCGCGCTGCGGCAGCGGCGGCAGCGGACCCGCCTGCACCGCACCGGTGTCCTGCGGCCGCGGCGGATCGACCGAGGTCGGGGTGGGCGGCGGCGGTGGCGCGGCGACAACGGTCTCGCTCCCGCCCGACAGACCCACCGCGGCACGAGCGGCCCCGGCGAACTCCCCGGCCGAGGAGAATCGGTCCTCGGGCGACTTCGACATGGCATGCGCGAGCACCGCATCCAGCGCCGCGGGCACGTCCGAACGCTGCAGGCTCGGCCGCGGCGGCGTCTCGGACAGGTGTGCGCGGATCAGCGTGCTCACGTTCTGCACCGGGAACGGCGTTGCACCGGTGAGGCATTCGTACAGAACGCAGGCCAGCGAATAGATGTCCGAGCGGCCGGTGACCGGACCCGAGTCGAACCGCTCGGGCGCCATGTAGGTGTACGAACCCGCCGTGATGCCGACCATCGTGGTCGAGCTGTCACCCTCGCTGCGGGCGATGCCGAAATCGGTGAGGAAGGCGAAATCGGTCGGCGTGACGAGGATATTGGCCGGTTTGACGTCACGGTGCACCAGACCCGCGCCGTGCGCCGCATCGAGCGCGGTGGCGATCTGCTCGACGATGTGCACCGCGCGCGCGGGCTCCATCGCTCCCTGACGACGCAGCAGCGCGCGCAGGTTGTCGCCACGGATCAGGCGCATGTCCAGATAGAGCATGCCCTCGATCTCGCCCGCGCGATTGATCGGGACGATGTGCGGGTCGGCGATGCGCGTCGCGGCATGCGATTCCCGGCGGAACCGCTCGCGATAACTCGGATCCTGGGCCAGCTCCTCGGGTAGCAACTTCAGGGCGACGACGCGATCGTTATGGGTGTCGTACGCCTCGTAGACCTCGCCCATGCTGCCGCGGCCCAGCATGGAGCGCAGCTCGTACGGACCGAATCGGCCGCCGGTCCGCGGCCGCGATGCGTTCACCGGTGAAACCTCCGTCCCTGGGCAGGGTGCGAGACCCGTGCCCGGCTGTCTCACCGGGGTTGCCTGCCCCTCTTACGCCGACGATTCTCCAGGTGCGACTACTCCGTGGTCAAACGCGAACACGATCGCCGCGGCTCGATCCCGTAACCCGAGCTTTCCGAAAATGTGTCCGACGTGGCTCTTTACCGTGACCTCCGAGATGCCCAACTCGGCGGCGATCTCGGTGTTCACCCGCCCGCGACCGATTCGCTGCAATACTTCATACTCCCGCGCGGTCAGCTCGTCCAGGCCGGAACGGGTCTTGACCGCAGTCGGCGCAACCGTGCGGTATGCCGACAGCACTCGTCCGGTTACCGACGGATCGAGCCAGGATCCGCCGCCCGCGACCGTGCGCACCGCGCGGATCAGATCCTCGGCGGGGGAGTCCTTGAGGATGAATCCGGCCGCGCCCGCGCGCAGTGCGCCCGAGAGCAGTTGGTCGTCGTCGAAGGTGGTCAGCACCAGAACCGGCGGTGCGTCGGTGCGCGAGCGCAGAATTCGGGTGGCGTCGATGCCGCCGACGCGCTTCATTCGCAGATCCATCAACACCACGTCGGCGGGCTGCGCGGCGAGCGCGGCCGGGACCTCGTCGCCGTCGGCGCATTCGCTCACCAGGAAACCGTCGCGGCGGCGCAGGATCCGGCGCAGGCCGCCGCGCACCAGCTCCTGATCGTCGACGACGAGTACGCCGAGCGAGTTCTCCTCGGACTGCGAAGTACCCGGAATCACATACCCTCCTGGAGTTTGCGGGTCAGAGCGGTGAACGCGTCGCGCACGCTCCGCAGATGATCCTCCGGCCCGGAGACCGGGCACGTCAGGCCGGTGGCGGGGTCGGCGATCGGGAATCCGGCGTGCACCTCCCACCGCCCGTCGGCGGGACCGGCGGTCAGGCTGCCGCCGATCAGGGTGGCGCGCTGGCGCATTCCGGAGATGCCCATCCCGCGGCCGCGCCGGGTCGGGGCCGGACCGGCGAGGGTGTTGGTGACGACCGCGCTGACCCGGGTGTCGCTGACCTCGATGCGCAGCGTCGCCGCGGCGTCCGGGGCGTGCTTGGCGATATTGGCCAGCGATTCCTGGCTGATCCGGAACAACGCCAGACCCGTCGTCGCCGAGACGGTCGTGATATCCCCGGACATCGAGTAGTCCACGTCCAGTCCCGCGCGCACGAAATCCTCGACCAGAGCGGCGATATCGTCCATACCGGGTTCGGGGGTCAGGCTGGAGGGGCGCTGATCGAGCAGGCCCACGGTGTGCCGGATGTCGGCCATGGCCTGACGGCCCAGCCGCTCGGCATCGCTGAGCGCGTCGATCGCCTCCTCGACGTCGCGGTCGGTCTGTAGCGAATGGCGGGCCGCGGTGAGGTGCAGCAGCGTCACGCTCAGCGAATGCGCGATCACATCGTGCACCTCGCGGGCGATCCGGCGGCGTTCCTCGTCGGCGGCGCGGGCGGCGCGGATCTCCTGATTCTCGCGTTCCTGATACAGATACAGGCGCTGGTATTGCATCATCAGCCCGACCAGCGTGCCCAGCACGATGCCGACGAGGTAGGCGGGCAGCGAGTCGATCCCGGGGCCCACGATGTGGAACAGCAGCAGTTGCAGGATGGCCAGGGCCGCGAACGGCAGGCTGATCCGTTTACTCGCGATCGCCGCGACCTCCCCGGCGACGACCACCAGCACGAAGGGTGACGCGTCCAGCGGAACCGGCTGCAGCAGGAACATGCCCTGCGCGATCAGCCCGACGATGCACAGCGGCACCGGGCGCGGCGGGACGCCGAAGACGGTCAGGATCGGGAATGCGAAGGTGACCAGCAGCAGCGCCAGAATGGGCAGGGTGGTCCCCAGGTAGCCGTGCCGCTGGATCACGCCGGTCATCGCGGCGATCGACAGGGCCAGGTCGGCGCTGACGATCACCGCGGGCGGATAGTCGAACGGCAGTTCGGCGATGTGCTGCTCGAATGTGCCGCGCGGGTCGTGCCAGAAGTCCACGATCCGCTGCCGCGCGTGCCGCCATCCCACGATCGCCTTCCAGGCCACCACGGCCAGCAGAACCGCGGCGGCGGTCAGCACGATGATCCGCAGCACCTCCATGTACCAAGGCTAGCCAGTCGGTGTGACACCGATCATCGTCCCTGGAGCGGGTGTGCGCTCCTACCGGAGTAGGAGTCGAACTCACGCCCTCGGCACGACGATTCGCCGACGTCGCGTCCGTAGGGTCGATGCCACAGCGTTCGGCGGACCGATGCCGGGCGCAGGAGGGAAGGGGTGAGTGCGATGACATGGAAAGATCTGCACGCCCGTACCGAAATTCTCGATGTGGTGTTGACGCGCGCGACGGCCGACCCGGCGAATCCGGGCCTGCTGCACGGACTTCCGGACGTCGATCGGCTGTTCGGCGGGCCTGCCGGAGTGCTGGCCGCGCTGCAATACCGCTGGGACAACCATCTGCACGTGAAGCTCGATCTGGCGTTGCTGCAAGGACAATCGGCCGCCGACGCGTATCTCGAACTGGCCGCCGAACAACCCGTGCTGCGCGCCGTACTCGACGCCCAGGACGTGCGCCGGTGGCGCGCGCCCGCCGTGCTCGTGCGCTGAGGCCGACCACAACCGGAGACAGTGCCCGGTCGACGGGCAGGAACGAGGAGGGGAGCACCGATGTTGGAATTGACCGACGTCGTCAAGGAATACCGAGTCGGGCAGCAGCGGGTCCGCGCCCTCGATGGCGTCAGCCTGACCATCGCCGCGGGGGAGTTCACCTCCGTCATCGGCCCGTCCGGGTCCGGGAAGTCCACGCTGCTACATCTGCTGGGCGCGCTGGACTCGCCCGATTCCGGGTCGATCACCTTCCAGGGGGAGGAGATCGGCGACCTCGGCGACGACCGGCAGTCCGAATTCCGGCGGCACCGTGTCGGATTCGTCTTCCAGTTCTTCAATCTGCTGCCGACGTTGACCGCCTGGGAGAACGTGGCCATTCCGAAGCTGTTGGACGGCACCGGATTACGCAAGGCCAAACCACGGGCGCTGGAACTGCTGGACCTGGTCGGGCTCAGCGAGCGCAGCGAGCACCGCCCGGCCGAGTTGTCCGGCGGGCAGATGCAGCGGGTGGCGGTGGCGCGGGCGCTGATCATGGATCCACCGCTGATCCTGGCCGACGAGCCCACCGGCAACTTGGATTCCAAGACCGGCGCGGCCATCCTGGAACTGTTCGGCACGATCACCGAGCAGGGCAATTCGGTGGTGATGGTCACGCACGACATGGGCGCCGCGCACTACTGTGATCGAGTGATCACCCTGCGGGACGGGCGAATCGGATCGATCACCTGCGGCGAGGCTGCCCCCGAGCGACGTTCCGTGGACGGCCACCCGGCGGTTCGCGCATGATCGCCGCCGCGTGGGATCGCCTGCGGCTGTTCAATATCGGCGAGGTGCTCGCGCATCGCGGCCGCACCATCATGTCGCTGGTCGTGATGGCCGTCTCGGCCGGGCTGCTGGTCTCGGTGCTGAGCATCTCCGGCTCGGTCACCGGCTCGGTCGACAAACTCACCCGGGCACTGGGAGGTAAAGCGGCACTGGAGATCTCCGGTGTCACCGACGGCGGATTCGACCAGGATCTGCTGCCGCGGATCCGGGCGGTGCCCGGGGTCTCGGCGGCTGTGCCGATGGTGCGGTCCAGGGTCGGCACGGGCGAGGATCGCACGTTGCTGCTCGGGGCCGACGCGAGCGTGTCCGCGCTGGACAGTGCGCTGGCCGGGCCGATGAGTTCGCAGGCGGTGAAACTGCTCTCGGTGCCGGACGGAGTGCTGGTCGGCGCGGGTCTCGGGCGACACGAGGGGGAGCGGTTCACCCTCGGATCGGCCACGGTGACGGTGGCGGGCGTGCTGGACGACAACACGTCCGGGCAGCTCAACGGCGGTCAGATCGTGGTGGCGGCGCTGCCGGTGGCCGAGAAGATCCTCGGCCGGTCCGGTCAGCTCGATTCGATCCAGATCGTGCCGACGCCGGGAACCGATGTGGGACAACTGCGTTCGGCGCTCACCGCGGTGGTGAACGGACGTGCGGTGGTGGCCGATCCGAGTCTGCGCACCGCGCAGGCGGGCGGAGCCATCCAACTGGTGCGCTATTCGACCACGATGGCCTCGGCCGCGGCGCTGATCGTCTCGGGCTTCCTGATCTACAACGCCATGAGTATGGCTGTGGCGCAACGACGTCCGGTGCTGTCGCTGCTGCGTGCCATCGGCGGGCGGCGCGGGCCGATGGTGCGTGATCTGATCGCCGAAGCCGCACTGCTCGGCCTGATCGGCGGCGGTATCGGCGCGGTGGTGGGAATGTTCATGGGGCGCACCGCGATCGATCAGGTGCCCTCGGCGATGATGGCCTCGGTGCAGGGCCGGATCGAATACATGGTGCCCGGATATGCCATCCCGATCGCGATCGCGGCCTGTGTGCTGGCCAGTACCGCCGCGGCAGCGATCGCGGCACGGCAGATCTACAAGGTGCAGCCGATCGAGGCGCTGGCCCCGGTGGGGGTGTCGAAATCCGACGCGGTGAATCCGCTGTTGCGTTGGGGCGCGGTACTTCTCGGCGGTGTGATGGTCGCCGCGGCGATTCTGATCGCCCGCTCCGACCTGGGCCGCTTGTCCCTGGCGGCGATCTCGCTGTCCATCAGCGCGGCGGTGGTGCTGTGCTTCGCGGCGACCGGACCGATCGTGCGATCCGCGGCGGCGGTCGCGCGGGTGTTCGGTGCGCCGGGAGCGTTGGGCGCCACCACGATCGAGCGCGCTCCGCGCCGGGTCTGGGCCACCGCGATGACCGTCATGATCGGTGTGACCGCGGTGGTCGCGATGGGCGGCGCGTCACACAATCTGGTCGACTCGGCGACAGCGACCTTCGCCGACCTCGCCCGCCGGGACGCCTACATCAGCACGAGTTCGATGGCGGAGTTCCCGACCGGGCCGCTGCTGCCCGCGGATCTGAAGGCCCGGATCCGGGCGCTGCCGGGGGTGGTCGATGTGGGCTCCGCGCAGATGGCTTTCGCGACGCTCGGGCGGGGGCAGGTGATGTTGCAGGCTTATGAGCGCGGCATCCCGGCGGGTCCGATCGCCGAGTTGCATCCGGGTGTGCAGGACCGGATGGCGCGTGGAGAGGGTGTGGTCGTCTCGGGCGATGTGGCACGGCAACTGGGCGTGCACGAGGGCTCCGAGCTGGATCTGCCGACGCCGACGGGTGTCCACGAAGTCCATGTG
The DNA here is from genome assembly GCF_000308615.1 of Nocardia jiangxiensis NBRC 101359. GTDB lineage: Bacteria > Actinomycetota > Actinomycetes > Mycobacteriales > Mycobacteriaceae > Nocardia > Nocardia jiangxiensis. The sequence goes on along the minus strand of NZ_BAGB01000054.1, from coordinate 83,146 downwards.
CTGCAAGTGATCCCGTACTTCTCGGCGATCACCGGGACGGTGCTTCTGGATCTGGACATGATGCGGCAGTGGTACGAGCGGCCCGGGGAGACCATCCTCGGAATCAACTACGCCCCGGGCGTGAACCCTGTGGCCGAACTCGACCTGCTGCGCCGGGCCGTGCCGCGAGGTCTGTCGGTGGACACCGGTGCGGGTTCGGTGGCGGCGGTGTCCAGCAGCGTGAAACAGGGGACGTCGCTGTCCGGATCGATCCTGTGGATCGTGGTGCTGGTCTCCACGATCGCCCTGTTGAACACGCTGATGCTCTCGGTGCTGGAAAGACGCCGTGAACTGGGCGTCCTGCGAGCGATGGGCACCAGCCGCCGATTCATGCTGCGCGCGGTGCTCACCGAGGCCGCCGGAATCGGGCTGACCGGCGCGGTGCTCGGGCTGGCGATCGGCGCCGCGGTCCAGTACCTTGCCGACATCGCGTTCGGCCGGGCCATGACCATCCCCGTGACCTACACCCCGAGCCCGATGCTGCTCGTCTACGCCTCGGCCGCACTGGTTCTCGCGCTGCTGGGTTCGATCCCGCCGGCGCTGCGCGCGGCCCGCATGCCGATCGTGGAAGCCATCGCCGCCGATTGATCGGCTGTATTTTTGGCCTCCGCTTCGCTCCGGCGGGTTTTCGGCGCTGTAAGGCTCGTCGTTGCGCGCTCGAGACTCGGCCTTCGGCCATGCGCTTCGAGCGCGCAACGACGAGCCGCGCCGAAAACTTCGGGGTTGGCGTTACCGGGCTGACTGTTCCGGCGTACGGAGACACTTCGCCGCTGAGTGCGTTGGTACGTCGGGTCGCTCGGCTCACGCCGGGGCAGGGCTTTGCCGCACTCTTTCGCGTTGGTCGCACCCGTTGCAATGGCTGGGAATGGGTGCGGCGACCTGGACGGGGTGCGGCGACTCGACGGTGTCGGGGCTTTACATAGACTTGTCGGCATGACTGCACCAACGGTGGACTTGATGGACTATGCCGATGTCGTCGACCGGTTCGAGCCGGTGCTGGGCATGGAAGTGCATGTCGAGCTGGGCACCGCGACGAAGATGTTCTGCGGCTGCCCGACGGCCTTCGGCGCCGAGCCGAACACCCAGGTCTGCCCGGTCTGCCTGGGTCTGCCCGGTGCGCTGCCCGTGGTCAACGAGAAGGCCGTCGAGTCGGCCATCCGGATCGGCCTCGCGCTGAACTGCTCGATCACCCCGTGGGGCCGGTTCGCGCGCAAGAACTACTTCTATCCGGATCAGCCCAAGAACTACCAGATCAGCCAGTACGACGAGCCGATCGCCGTGAACGGGCACCTGGACGTCGCGCTGGACGACGGCTCCACCTTCCGGGTCGAGATCGAGCGCGCCCACATGGAAGAGGACACGGGCAAGTCCCTGCACGTGGGCGGCGCCACCGGCCGTATCCACGGCGCGAGCCACTCCCTGCTGGACTACAACCGCGCGGGCGTTCCGCTGATCGAGATCGTCACCAAGCCGGTCACCGGCGCGGGTGAGCGCGCGCCCGAGGTGGCTCGCGCCTACGTCACCGCGCTGCGCGAGGTCCTCAAATCGCTCGCCGTCTCGGACGTGAAGATGGAGCAGGGCTCGCTGCGCTGCGATGCGAACGTCTCGCTGATGGCCAAGGGCGCCAAGGAGTTCGGCACCCGCACCGAGACCAAGAACGTGAACTCGCTCAAGAGCGTCGAGGTCGCGGTGCGGTTCGAGATGCGCCGTCAGGCCGCGATCCTCGCCGAGGGCGGTTCGATCCTCATGGAGACCAGACACTTCCACGAGACCGACGGCACCACCTCGCCCGGCCGCATCAAGGAGTCCGCCGAGGACTACCGCTACTTCCCCGAGCCGGACCTCGAGCCCATCGCTCCCGACGCGGCCTGGGTCGAGCAGCTGCGCGGCACCATCCCGGAGTACCCGTGGCTGCGTCGCGCCCGCATCCAGGCCGAGTGGGGTCTGTCCGACGAGGTGTTCCGCGATCTGGTCAACGCCGATGCGCTGGATCTGATCATCGCGACCGTCGATGCGGGCTCCTCGGTCGACGCCGCCCGCGCCTGGTGGGTCAACTACCTCACCGAGCAGGCCAAGGAGCGCGAGGTGGCGCTCGAGGAGCTGCCCATCACCCCGCAGCAGGTCGCCGAGGTCGTCGCCCTGGTCGAGGCCAAGACCATCAACAGCAAGGTCGCCAAGCAGGTCGTCGACTTCGTACTCGCCGGAGAGGGTGAGCCGGGCGCGATCGTCGAGGCCAAGGGCCTGGGCATGGTGTCCGACGATTCGGCCCTGCAGGCCGAGGTCGACAAGGCCCTGGCTGCCAATCCCGATATCGCCGAGAAGATCCGTTCGGGCAAGGTGCAGGCCGCAGGCAAGGTCGTCGGTGATGTCATGAAGGCCACCCGCGGTCAGGCCGATGCCGCCCGCGTGCGTGAGCTGGTGCTGGCGGCCTGCGGCGTCGCCGGATAGCGTCCGTCGGCGGATGAAGCAGCGGTGGCGCATTCGAGCCGATGCGCCACCGGCCTTCGGTCAGTCCGGCGAGCCGTTGCCCGAGCCGCCCTTCGGCGGCGGAATCCGCACGACGCGGTCGTCCAGCGGTCCGGCGGCGGACGGCTTGTTCACGGTGTCCACCCAGACGTAGCCGTCCGGCGCCAGCGATGCGCCGTTCAACTGGCCGTACTTGTTCTGCGCGACCATGGTCGGCGGGGTGGTGATGGCGTGCGTGTTCTGGTCGGCGTTGGCGAAGGCCAGTGCCTTGCCCGCGGCGAGTGACACAGCGACGCCGTCGGCGGCGGCCGCGCAGCCGCCGACTCCCGGCCGGTCCGGCCAGGTCCAGCCGGTGCTCACGGTGCCGTTGGCGTCCACGCGCTGCAGTCGGTCCTCGGTGGCGGTGCGGTCGGTGAACCAGATGGTGTCCTTGTGATCCGGGCATATGCCACCGGCCGTGCCGATGCCCGAGGCGAGGATCTTCGGATTCGCGTTGCCCGGTCCGGGGTTGTCGATCGTGAATACCTTGCCCGCCAACGAATTCGGATTCCCGGCCGCGCCCGGATCGCCCGCGTTACCGGTCTCCACCACCATCTTCGAGGCCGAGACGAAGTCGATGGCGCCGCGATTCCCGGTGGCGCCCTTGGGGATTCCGGTCAGGATCGGCTTCGGTACGCCGCCCGCGCCGATGCGCACGATGCGGTTGTCGCTCGCGGTGGTGATGTACGCGTACATCAGCCCGTCCTCGTCGTAGGTCGGCGACAGTGCGACGGCGGTGAGACCGCCGTCACCTGCGGCATCGACATCGACTCTGGCCGCCTCGGTCGGGGTCGGCGGTATCTCGCTGGGGTCGACGTTGACCACCTTCAGGATCCGTCCGGTGACGCGCTCGGCCACCAGCGCCTGCTGCCCGTCGGGCAGGACGGTGAGCCCGCCGGTGGTGTCCAGGCAGGACACCACGACGCTCGGATCGGAGTCGACGCAGGGGCCGGCGGCGCGTTTGGGCGTGGACGGTTTGGTCTGAGGTGTGGTGGTCGGTCCCGATCCCTCGGGGCTGATGCTGGGTGCGGGGGTGAACGGTTTGGAGGCGGAATCGTCGAAGCTGGCACACCCGGCCAGCAGACCTGCGGCGACGGCCAAGCTGACAGCGATACGGCCCGCGACAACCACACTCATGGGTCAGACGTTACGGAAATACCGTGGCGCACGCTCGCAGGGGGGTGATCCGACCGGCCCGCGTGGCGCGGACACGCCGCGCGGAGACGAAGCGCGGATCCCGGCGCCGACATAGTCTGCTCGGGTGACCGACAAGCCGCATGCATTATCCGAGTCGAACACTCCGGGGCATCCCGGTGAGCCGGCGCGCAGTCCGTACGATGCGCCCACCGGGGAGTTCCCGACAATGAAATCCGCTCCCGGCTCGGATGTCCCGCGCACCGAGGACGAACTCGGCCTCGATCCCGATGTTCCCGCAAGGGGGGGCTCGTCCACCGAACCGTATACCACCGGCCAGTACGAATCCGTGGGAATCGGCCGGTACGAATCGGCCAAGAGTGAACTACCCGGCGAGGACCGCGATGTGCCGGCGGGTGAATCCACCGCCGCGACGTATTCCTTCGCCACCATTCCGCCCGCGCCGAGTGGTGGGGGTGGTGACAGCACCCCGCGGCAACGTCTGACTCGCATCGACGCGCGCCGTGGCACACAGGATCTGGGCCTGCTGGTACTGCGCCTGGTCATCGGCCTGACCTTCCTCTATCACGGCCTGCAGAAGCTGGCCGGATGGTTCCACGGACCGGGTCTGAGCGGCACCCGCGAGATGCTGTCCTCCGGCGGTTGGAAGCATGTCGAATTGTCCGCGTCGATGCTCACCGTCGCCGAGGTGGGCGGCGGCATCCTGATCATCCTGGGGCTGGCCACTCCCTTGGCCGCGGGCGCGGTCCTGGCCTCGATCAGCGACGCGTGGCTCTGGAAACAGGGCATGTCCTCCGGATTCCAGTACAAGACAGTCGAATTGGAGTCGATCCTCGCGGGCCTGGCCGCTGCGTTGATCCTCACCGGTCCCGGCCGTCTGTCCTTCGACCGCAGCCGCGGCTGGGCGACCCGCCCCAGCTACGGCTCCTTCGTTGTCCTCGTCCTCGCCCTGGTCGCCGCCGCAGGCGCCTGGTTCTACCTGCACGGCGGTAACCCGTTCCACGGCATTCGTCACTGACCTGAACCGCTGTTCCGGCGATCCGCTGTCCCGCGATTCGCCGTCCGGAAGGCCGAGCCCGCATCCGTCGGGCTCGGCCTTCCGCGTACTCTGCGCATTTCCGCCTGGTCGTCGCGGCGGCAGGTTTACAATTCCTGCATTCATCGAAATATTCAGGAAATGTTTATATTCGACAATAATTGAATTCTGGAAGGAGAACCTCCATGGCGACGATCAAGGCGGCCATCACCCAGGCCACCTGGACCGGGGACAGGGAATCGATGCTGGCCAAGCACGAGAAGTTCGTCGAGCAGGCCGCGGCCGAGGGTGTGCGGGTGATCTGCTTCCAGGAATTGTTCTACGGGCCGTACTTCGGAAATGTTCAGGACAAGAAGTACTACGAGTACGCCGAATCGGTGCCCGGTCCGACCACGACGCGATTCGCCGAACTGGCCCGCGAGCACAACATGGTCGTCGTCCTGCCGGTCTACGAGCAGGAGCAACCCGGCGTGCTGTACAACACCGCCGCGGTGATCGACGCGGACGGCAGCTATCTGGGCAAGTACCGAAAGCACCACATCCCGCACCTGCCGGGCTTCTGGGAGAAGTTCTATTTCCGGCCCGGCAACCTCGGCTACCCGGTCTTCGATACCGCGGTCGGCCGCATCGGTGTCTACATCTGCTACGACCGTCACTTTCCCGAGGGCTGGCGGGCGCTGGGCCTGGCCGGTGCGGAGTTGGTGTTCAACCCCTCGGCCACCAAACCCGGTCTGTCCAACCGGCTTTGGGAGCTCGAGCAGCCCGCCGCCGCGGCCGCCAACCAGTACTACATCGCCGCCAACAACCGGATCGGCACGGAGAGTGACGAATTCGGCGATGCGGCGGTGACCTTCTACGGCAGTTCGTATTTCGTGGATCCGCGCGGCAACTACGTCGGCGCGGTCGCTTCCACCGGCACCGAGGAACTCGTGATCCGCGAACTGGACCTGGACGTGCTGCGTGAGGTGCGCGGGGACTGGCAGTTCTACCGGGACCGTCGCCCGGATTCGTACGAGGCGATCGTCGCTCCCTGAGCCCCGGCCCGCCCGCCGATTCCACCAGCCTCACCTTTTCCGGTCCTCTTCCTAAGGAGTTATCCGGTATGCCAACCACTTTCATCACCGGCGGCACCGTCGTCTCGGCAACCGGCCGCACCGCCGCGGACATCCTCGTCGACGGCGAACGGATCGCCGCGTTGCTCGAACCGGGCAGCACCGTGCTGGGCACGGACCTGGCCCGGACCGCGGACACGGTCATCGACGCGACCGGCAAATACGTCGTCCCCGGCGGCATCGACGCGCACACGCACATGTCGATGCCGTTCGGCGGCACCACCGCCTCGGACGATTTCGAGACCGGCACCCGCGCCGCGGCCTGGGGCGGCACCACCACGATCATCGACTTCGCGGTACAGAAGTTCGGCGAGCGCCTACAGGACAGCCTGGCCACCTGGCACGAGATGGCCGCGGGACAGTGCGCGATCGACTACGGGTTCCATCAGATCGTCGGCGACGTGAACGACGCGTCGTTGCAGGCGCTGCGCGGGCTTCCGGACGAAGGCATCACCAGTTACAAGCTGTTCATGGCCTATCCGGGCGTGTTCTACAGCGACGACGCGCAGATCCTGCGCGCGATGCAGACCGGCGCGTCGACCGGCCTGATGACGATGATGCACGCCGAGAACGGGCCCGCCATCGACGTTCTCGTGGGCCAACTGCTCGAACAGGGCAAGACCGATCCGTACTACCACGGCATCGCGCGGGCCTGGCAGCTCGAGGAGGAGGCCACCCATCGGGCGATCATGTTGGCCGATCTGACCGGCGCCCCACTGTATGTCGTGCACGTGTCGGCGAAACAGGCTGTCGCACAGGTGGCTTCGGCGCGCGATCGCGGCCGCAACGTCTTCGGCGAGACCTGCCCGCAGTATCTGTATCTGTCACTGGAGGAGCAACTGGGCGCACCGGGTTTCGAGGGCGCCAAGTGGGTGTGCTCCACCCCGCTGCGCTCGCGCGCGGAACACCATCAGGACCACATGTGGCAGGCGTTGCGCACCAACGACATTCAGATGGTCGCCACGGACCACTGTCCCTTCTGCATGAAGGGGCAGAAGGATATGGGCGTCGGGGATTTCTCCAAGATTCCCAACGGCATCGGCTCGGTCGAGCACCGGATGGACCTGATGTATCAGGGCGTGGTCGAGGGCCGGATCAGCCTCGAGCGGTGGGTCGAGATCACCTCCACCACACCGGCGCGCATGTTCGGACTCTACGGCCGCAAGGGTGTGCTCGCGCCCGGCGCGGACGCCGACGTGGTGATCTACGACCCGAACGGCCACACCTCCATCGGCCTGGGCAAGACCCACCACATGAACATGGACCACTCGGCCTGGGAGGGCTTCGAGATCGACGGCCACGTCGACACGGTGCTCTCCCGCGGCAAGGTCGTCGTCGACGCGGGGGAGTACCTCGGCCGCAAGGGCGACGGGCGCTTCGTGCGCCGCGATCCCTGTCAGTACCTGATCTAGGGAGACGGCAATGCAATTCGGCGCGGTCCTACAGTGCGATCCCCCCTCGGCGCGCACGGTGCATCTGGCGAAACTGGCCGAAGCGTACGGCTTCAGCCACGTGTGGACATTCGATTCACACATCCTGTGGCAAGAGCCGTACGTGCTGCACAGCCGAATCCTGAACGAGACCAAGCGAATTACGGTCGGCCCGATGGTGACCAATCCCGCCACCCGGGACTGGGCGGTGACCGCGTCCACCTTCGCCACCCTCAACGAGGCGTACGGCAATCGCACCGTCTGTGGCATCGGGCGCGGCGATTCGGCCGTGCGGGTCGGCGGCGGACATCCCGTCACATTGCAGACTCTGCGTGACTCGATCCGGGTTATCCGCGAGCTGGCCAATTCCCGGTCCGTCGAATACGGCGGGCGCACACTGCAATTCCCGTGGAGCGCGGGTTCGCGGCTGGAGGTGTGGGTCGCGGCGTACGGGCCCAAGGCCCTGGCGCTCGCGGGTGAGGTCGCGGACGGATTCATCCTGCAACTGGCCGACCCGGACATCGCCGAGTGGACGATCCGCACCGTCCGGGAGGCCGCCGCCGCGGCCGGGCGCGATCCGGACGCGGTGAAAGTCTGTGTGGCAGCGCCGATGTACATCGGGACCGACTACGCGCACATGCGCGAGCAGTGCCGCTGGTTCGGCGGCATGGTCGGCAATCACGTCGCGGACATCGTCGCCCGCTACGGCACGAGCGGACAGATCCCCGCGGCCCTGACCGACTACATCGCCGAACGCCAGGGCTACGACTACAACCAGCACGGCCGCGCGGGAAATGCTCACGCGGACTTCGTCACCGACGAAGTCGTCGACCGCTTCTGCATCCTGGGCACCCCCGAGGACCACCTGGCCAAACTGCGCCGCCTCGCCGCCCTCGGTGTCGATCAGTTCGCCGGATACCTGCAACACGACAACAAGGAAGAGACCATGCGCGTGTACGGCGATGCCGTGATACCGCAGATGAATCCCGCCGTGACCGCGTTGCAGGTTACCGAGATCGAGTGAGGAATTTCCATGACGGAGACAGAATTAAAACCGGTAGTCGAACGTTCGGCGCTGGTCAATGCGGATCTGACGCCCACCACCTCCGAGACCGACGCCTGGCGCACCTGGGATCTGTTCTGTCTCTGGATGACCTCGGCGCACAGCATCGGCAGTTACGGGTTCGCCGTGGGCATGCTCGCGCTCGGGCTGAGCGGCTGGCAGACCATGCTGGCGTTGTTCGTCGGTGTTCTGGTGCTGTGGGGCGGCAGCAATCTGATCGGGGTGGCCGGGCAGCGGGTCGGGGTGCCGTTCCCGGTGTTCGCCCGGGGTGCGTTCGGGATATTCGGCGCGAATATCCCGGCGCTGCTGCGGGCGCTGGTGGCGGTGTTCTGGTACGGCATTCAGACGTATCTGGCTTCGACAGCGGTGATCGTGTTGCTGCTGCGGGTCGCGCCAGGACTGAAAGCGCTGACGCAGCACAGCTTCATCGGCCTGTCGGAGCTGGGCTGGATCGCGTTCCTGGTGCTGTGGGCCGCGCAGCTGCTGATTATCACCTACGGCATGGAGGTGGTGCGCCGGGTGTCGGATTTCGCGGGGCCGGTGGTGTGGATCGGGATGCTCGCGCTGGCGATCTGGATTCTCGGAAAGGCCGGTTGGAGTATCGATTTCGGCTCGCGCGCGGGTGCGGCGCTCTCCGGCGGCAAGACGGTGGCCGCGTTCGTCGGGGTGGTCTTCCTGATGGTGGCGTTCATGGCCGGGCCGCTGGTGAACTACGCCGATTTCGCGCGCTTCTCGCCGAGCAGGAAGGCCATCGTGCGCGGCAACGCGTGGGGAATTCCGTTCAACGAGACCGCTTTCGTGGTGATCTCGATCGTCATCTCACTGGCCACGCTGAAGGTGTACGGCAAGGTGCTGTCCGATCCGGTGGAGCTGGTCGCGCACCTTCACAGCGATACGATCGTCGTCATCGCCGCGGCGCTGTTCGCGATCGCCACGGTCGGCATCAATGTGGTGCTGAACTTCGTCTCCCCGTCCTACGACATCTCCAACACCGCACCGAAATACATCTCGTTCCGCACCGGCGGCATCATCACCGCCGTGCTGTCGATCCTGGTGCTGCCCTGGAAGCTGTGGGAGAACCAGAATTTCATCGTCTATTTCCTCGGCGGCGTCGGCGCCCTGATGGGACCGGTGTTCGGCATCTTGATCGTCGACTACTACCTCATCCGCCGCCAGCGCACAGTGGTGACCGACTTGTATTCCGAAGCGCCCCAAGGCACTTACCACTACACCCGTGGCTTCAACCCCCGCGCCCTGACCGCCCTGGCGATCTCCGGAACAGTCGGAGTCCTGGTCGCCCTGATCCCGCATTCCCAGTACGTAACCGCCCTGTCCTGGCCGGTCGGCGTTGTCCTCGGCGGCGGGCTGATGTACGCCCTGAGCGCCGGAAGGCGTTCCGCGACAGTGTGATAGCTCCAACGGCGCGAGAAGTGGCGGGGTGTCGGCTGATTTCGTGAGGACATGGGTAACCCCTCGGGTACGTCCAGACCTCGAGCGGGCAATCAACCGTCACCCCGCAGAGCAAATCTCGCGGCTCTTACTTGTGCGCTGAATCGCGGGGAGGCGGACGAGCTACGGCACGCGACGCACAGCGCCCTTGTCGGCCGACGTCGCCAACGCGGCATAAGCGCGCAGGGCGGTGGTGATCGGACGATCACGGGCAACCGGCTGCCAAGGCCGTTCGCGCGCATCCATTTTCGCGCGACGCTCGGCCAGCACCTCGTCGGAGACCAGCAGTTCCAACGCGCGGGTGTGCACGTCGACGCGGATGCGGTCGCCGTCCTCGATCAGGCCGATGGTGCCGCCGCTGGCCGCCTCGGGGGAGATGTGCCCGATGGACAGGCCCGAGGTGCCGCCGGAGAAGCGGCCGTCGGTGATCAGCGCGCAGACCTTGCCCAGGCCGAGGCCCTTCAGGAACGAGGTGGGGTGCAGCATCTCCTGCATGCCGGGGCCGCCCGCGGGGCCCTCGTACCGGATGACGACGACGTCGCCGGGGGTGATCTTCTTGCCGAGGATGGCCGAGACCGCGTCCTCCTGCGATTCGAGTACCACGGCCGGACCTTCGAAGGTGAACAGGTCCTCGTCGATGCCCGCGGTCTTGAGAATCGCGCCGTCGGGGGCGATATTGCCCTTGAGCACGCACAGCCCGCCCTCGACGGTGTAGGCGTGCGCGAGATCGCGGATGCACCCGCCCTCGGCGTCGGTGTCCAGCGACGACCAGCGGTTCTCGGTGGAGAACGGCACGGTCGTGCGCACACCGCCGGGCGCGGCGTGGAACAGTTCGAGCGCCTCGTCGGAGGCTTTGCCCGAGCGGATGTCCCAGGTGTCCAGCCATTCGTCGAAGCTGCGGGTGTGCACGGTGGAGACGTCGGTCTCCAGCAGGCCCGCGCGACGCAGCTCACCGAGGATGGCGGGGATGCCGCCGGCCCGGTGCACGTCTTCCATGTGGTAGTCGGAGTTGGGGGAGACCTTCGCCAGGCACGGCACGCGACGCGAGATCTCGTCGATGGTGCCCAGATCGAAGTCGATCTCGCCCTCCTGCGCGGCGGCGAGGGTGTGCAGCACCGTGTTGGTGGAACCGCCCATGGCCACGTCCAGCGCCATCGCGTTGCGGAAGGCCTTGGCGTTGGCGATGTTTCGCGGCAGCACCGAGGCGTCGTCGTCGCGGTACCAGCGGTTGGCGGCCTCGACGACGGTGGTCCCGGCCCGCTCGAACAGCGCGCGACGTGCGGCGTGGGTGGCCAGTGTGGAGCCGTTGCCCGGCAGCGCCAGACCCAGCGCCTCGGTCAGGCAGTTCATCGAGTTGGCGGTGAACATGCCCGAACAGGAACCGCAGGTCGGACAGGCACTGCGCTCGACCTCGGACAGGCCCTCGTCGTCCACGGCGCTCGAGGCGCTCGCGGAGATGGCGGTGATCAGGTCGGTCGGGGCCTGGGCGACACCGCCCACGACGACGGCCTTACCGGCCTCCATCGGGCCGCCGGAAACGAACACGACCGGGATGTTGAGCCGCATGGCGGCGTTGAGCATGCCGGGGGTGATCTTGTCGCAGTTGGAGATGCACACCAGCGCGTCGGCGGTGTGCGCGTTGACCATGTACTCCACCGAGTCGGCGATGATCTCGCGGCTGGGCAGCGAGTAGAGCATGCCGCCGTGGCCCATCGCGATGCCGTCGTCCACGGCGATGGTGTGGAATTCGCGCGGTACGCCGCCCGCGGCGCGGACCGCGTCCGCCACGATCTCGCCGACGTCCTTCAGATGCACGTGGCCGGGGACGAACTGGGTGTACGAGTTCGCGATGGCGACGATCGGCTTACCGAAGTCGGAGTCGGTCAGGCCGGTGGCCCGCCACAGCGCGCGTGCGCCTGCGGCGTTGCGTCCGGCCGTGGTGGTTCGTGAACGAAGCGGTGGCATAGGTGTCGGGTCCTCGAATCTCGTCGCGGGGGCTGTTCGGCGACTGGTGACTGCCTGGACGGCCCTTTTACGGTACTCCCGAGTGAGGAGGAGGTGATGCGCCGGTGGGCGGCTTCGCGGGGGCGCGGCGTGGTGTGTCGCGATCGACCGATTTCTGTGTCAGCACACGAGTGGCGACCGATATTCCCGCGACGTCGGCGGAGGTGTCCGGGTAGCTGCCCGACCGTCGCGCGAGATCACTCGGCGGGCGTGGCAGTTCCCGCGTCGTCGTTCTGCGCACCGGCCTCCGCGCCGACCTCGGCGGCCTTGGTGATCTTGGTCTCCTCGCCGGTGTCCTCGGCCGCTTCCTCCTGTGCTGCCGCAGCCTCGGCGCGGGCCTTCGCCGCGGCCTCCTCGGCCGCGGCGAACGGGTCCGGAATGCGTCCCCCGCTGGCCTCGACCAGGATGCGCAGCCGGTCGTATCCGACCGCGGGCAGCGGCACCTCGGAGCCGTCGGACAGATGCGCCCGCACGTAGCCGCGCTTGGGAATGCTCACCCCTTGCAGCTGTGACCAGTCGATATGCCGCGAGCCGAAGAACGTCCGCAGATCCAGCCCCGACGCGGACACCTTCGTCCGGGTCCGCTCGATCCAGATCGCGACGGCGATCGGAATGACGAACAGAATCCACAGCACCTGGGGCCAGCCGAAGAAGGCGAACGCCACACAGAGCAACAGCACGAACACGGCCAGATGACCGAGGCGCGGGTTTCTGATCACCCGACCCGTATCGGATGCCTGGTCGGCGGTGTGGGACGATCGAACAGGTGGCACGGACTGATGCGACGAGGACACACCCACATCCTCGCATCACGGCGATCGGACACAGATACCGCCCTGTCTCACATGATGGGACACCCATGTCAGGGAATTTGACTCAACGCTGTACGCCCACATACCGTCGTGCGCGTGAATCGAATCGAGCTCCTCGTAATCGGCCGGCGCGTCCAGCGCTGAGACTGATTACCTCAGCTCGTAGCTGCGACGCGCCACCCTCGATCAGCCATCGGCTGTCGGGGGCTTTTTTGTGTTCAGGCCAAGTTCCGCTAGAGAAGACAAGCAGCAAAGGATCAAGACGGTGAGCGCACCTACCGCACGCCCCGGGCCCTCGGCCCGCAGGCCCGCGCCCTCGGCCAATCAGCCGACATCCGCGACTACTGCCGCACCGAACCGCCGCCAGGTCCCGCCCGAGCGGGTCACCGGCGCGCAGTCGGTCGTCCGCTCTCTCGAGGAGCTCGGCGTCGACACGGTCTTCGGCATTCCGGGCGGTGCGGTACTCCCGGTCTACGATCCGTTGTTCGATTCCACCAAGGTTCGTCACGTGCTGGTTCGGCACGAGCAGGGCGCGGGTCACGCCGCGACCGGATACGCCCAGGCCACCGGCAAGGTCGGTGTGTGCATGGCCACATCCGGACCGGGTGCGACGAACTTGGTGACCCCGATCGCCGACGCGCAGATGGACTCGGTGCCGCTGGTCGCCATCACCGGTCAGGTCGGCCGGAGCCTGATCGGCACCGACGCCTTCCAGGAGGCGGACATCTCCGGTATCACCATGCCGGTCACCAAGCACAACTTCCTGGTCAACGATCCGCTCGACATCCCGCGCATGATCGCCGAGGCCTTCCACCTGGCCTCGACGGGTCGTCCGGGCGCGGTGCTGGTCGACATCCCCAAGGACGTGCTGCAGGCGCAGACGCTGTTCAGCTGGCCGCCGGAGATGCGGCTGCCCGGCTACCGCCCGGTGACCAAGCCGCACGGTAAGCAGGTGCGCGAGGCCGCCCGCCTGATCCTGGACTCGAAGTCCCCGGTGCTGTACGTCGGCGGCGGCGTGATCAAGGCCGAGGCGTCGGCGAAGCTGCTGGAACTGGCCGAGCTGACCGGCATCCCGGTCGTCACGACGTTGATGGCGCGCGGCGCGTTCCCGGACAGCCACCGGCAGAACATGGGTATGCCCGGTATGCACGGCACCGTGGGAGCCGTTGCGGCGCTGCAGAAGTCGGATCTGCTGATCACCCTGGGCGCGCGTTTCGACGACCGCGTCACCGGTCAGCTCGATTCGTTCGCCCCGAACGCCAAGGTCATCCACGCCGACATCGACCCCGCCGAGATCGGCAAGAACCGGCACGCCGACGTGCCGATCGTTGGCGACTGCCGCGAGGTGATCGCCGAGCTGATCGAGACGCTCGAGGCCGACCCCGCGCATTCGACCGCCGAGAACGCTGCGCTGCTGGAACTTTCGGAGTGGTGGAGCTACCTGGACGGTGTCCGCGAGAGCTACCCGCTGGGCTGGACCCCGCCCTCGGACGGTTCGCTGTCCCCGGAATTCGTCATCGAGAAGCTCGGCCAGCTCGCCGGGCCCGACGCGATCTACTGTGCCGGCGTCGGCCAGCACCAGATGTGGGCCGCGCAGTTCATCAAGTACGAGAAGCCGCGCACCTGGCTCAATTCCGGTGGTCTGGGCACCATGGGTTATGCCGTTCCGGCGGCCATGGGCGCGAAGATGGGCGCTCCGGACAAAGAGGTGTGGGCGGTCGACGGTGACGGCTGCTTCCAGATGACCAACCAGGAGTTGGCCACCTGCGCCGTGGAGGGCGTGCCGATCAAGGTCGCGCTGATCAACAACGGCAACCTCGGCATGGTCCGCCAGTGGCAGACCCTGTTCTACGAGAAGCGGTACTCCAACACCGATCTGGGCACCCACACCCTGCGCATCCCCGATTTCGTCAAGCTCGCCGAAGCGCTGGGCTGCCACGGCATCCGGGTGGAGAAGGAAGAGGATGTGGAGGCCGCGATCCGCGAGGCGCAGTCCATCAACGACCGCCCCGTGGTGATCGACTTCATCGTCGGCAAGGACGCGCAGGTGTGGCCGATGGTCGCCGCCGGCACCTCCAACGACGAGATCATGGCAGCCCGCGGTATCCGCCCGCTGTTCGACGACGACGAAGCGGCCGCGGAGCCCTCGGTGATCCACGAGGCGATGGCGCACGAGCAGGCCGGGCAGAAGGGGAACCACCCGGCATGAGTGGTCAGGCCCGCAGGCGGCAGCGAAGCGTAACCACGGAGGGCCCCGCTCGGGCCGGAATGGATGCAGCATGAGTACCACCCACACCTTGAGCGTGCTGGTGGAGGACAAGCCCGGTGTGCTGGCTCGGGTGGCGAGCCTGTTCTCCCGGCGCGGATTCAACATCGAGTCCCTCGCGGTCGGCGGCACCGAACTGCCGGACGTCTCGCGGATGACGATCGTGGTGACGGTCGAGGACCTGCCGCTCGAGCAGGTCACCAAACAGCTCAACAAGCTGGTGAACGTCATCAAGATCGTGGAGCAGGATTCGGACAACTCGGTCGCCCGTGAGCTGATCCTGGTCAAGGTGCGCGCCGATGCGAGTGTGCGCACCCAGGTCATCGAATCGGTGAACCTGTTCCGCGCCAAGGTGATCGACGTCTCGCCCGACGCGCTCACCGTCGAGGCGACCGGCACCCGGTCCAAACTCGACGCACTGCTGCGGATGCTGGAACCGTACGGCATCCGGGAGATCGTGCAGTCCGGTGTCGTGGCCGTGGGCCGCGGGCCCAAGTCGATCACCGCGACCCGGTGACGTCGATCGGGCTCCACGCCGTACGCGGTGGTAGGGGACGGGCGCTGCACCGACGCGGCGTCGCGAGGACTAGGGTTGTCGTCTGTCGATAGGTCGGCGCAACTGCTTTCCCCCGCCGGTGCGGGGTCCGATCGAAATTGATGCATTGAACTGAATGCGCCTCGTGGCGCGCATACCGAACACACTCCCCGGCATGCTCCGGGGGCCATCCGCGAAGGGATACAACCAGTGGCTATCGAGCTGTTCTACGACGACGACGCCGACCTGTCGATCATCCAGGGACGCAAGGTCGCCGTCATCGGCTATGGCTCGCAGGGGCACGCGCACTCGCTGAGCTTGCGCGACTCCGGCGTCGAGGTCCGCATCGGCCTGAAGGAGGGCTCGAAGTCGCGGGTCAAGGCCGAGGAGGCCGGGCTGACGGTCGGCACCCCCGCCGAGGTTTCCGAGTGGGCCGACGTGATCATGCTGCTCGCCCCCGACACCGCGCAGGCGTCGATCTTCACCAACGACGTCGAGCCGCACCTGAAGGACGGCGACGCGCTGTTCTTCGGCCACGGCCTGAACATCCACTTCGGCCTGATCAAGGCTCCGGGCAACGTCACCGTCGGCATGGTCGCCCCCAAGGGCCCCGGCCACCTGGTGCGTCGCCAGTTCGTCGACGGCAAGGGCGTGCCCTGCCTGATCGCCGTGGACCAGGACCCGAAGGGCGAGGGCCAGGCGCTGTCGCTGTCCTACGCGAAGGCGATCGGTGGCGCCCGCGCGGGCGTCATCAAGACCACCTTCAAGGAGGAGACCGAGACCGACCTGTTCGGTGAGCAGGCCGTGCTCTGCGGTGGCACCGAGGAACTGGTCAAGACCGGTTTCGAGGTCATGGTCGAGGCCGGTTACGCGCCGGAGATGGCCTACTTCGAGGTGCTGCACGAGCTGAAGCTGATCGTCGACCTGATGTACGAGGGCGGCATCGCGCGCATGAACTACTCGGTGTCCGACACCGCGGAGTTCGGCGGCTACCTCTCGGGCCCGCGCGTCATCGACGCGAGCACCAAGGAGCGCATGCGCGAGATCCTGAAGGACATCCAGGACGGCACCTTCGTCAAGCGCCTCGTCGCCAACGTCGAGGGCGGCAACAAGGAGCTCGAGGGTCTGCGCAAGGCCAACGCCGAGCACCCGATCGAGGTCACCGGCGCCAAGCTGCGCGGCCTGATGAGCTGGGTCGATCGCCCGATCACCGAGACCGCGTAAGGTTTTCGCACGCACTGCGGCCCGGCACCTTCCGAAGGTGCCGGGCCGCAGTGCGTTCGGGGCGGTGCTACGCGCCCGGATCGTTCGGGTGCGGCTGGAGGGCGGTGATCGTGAAGTTCATCCAGTCCTGAAGCGGCAGTGTCCCGAGAACGTTTGTGCAGAGATCGTTCTCGTCCTCCGCCCGCCACAGACCAATGCTGCGCCTCTCGCCGACCGGACGCCAGAGTCGGCCCAGGTGGCCGGTGGCCGCGAGTTCCTTGGCGCGTACGGCTTCGGCGGCGCGGCGTGCGTCGACCTCGGCCGGGTCGGTGCCGTCGGGAATCGTCGTGGTGATCTCGACCAGGAATTCCTTCATGGTTCTGCTCCGTTCGGTCGGCGAATCGGGCGATCGAGTGCTGATTCCGTACCGACTTTTCTACCTTTCCTCGCGGGATCCGGGGGGTGATTGCTGGTGGAGTGTCAAACGGTAGGGCTCTGGCGCGCCGGTAGCCCTTGACTGGGAAGTGGCCTGCCGAACTTCTGTGCGGCGGGGCCATTAGCCAGCGGATCGAGGGGGTGGCCCGCCCGAGCCGATGCCGGGTGCTTTCCCCTCAGGCTGGTTGCGGTTGTGCGGAGTCGACCGGTGTCAGGGAGGGCTGTCGCAGTAGGGTGATGCCGACGACGAGCAGCCACAACATCAGTATGCCGCCGGTGGTTGCGGTGGTGCCCCAGCCGTTGGCGGCGTAGAAGTGGGCCGGGGTGTTGCCGAAGAACATCGACGGGACGAATGTCCAATTCACCAGTGCCAGAACGTATGCCGACCATGGGGTCCACGTCGGGAGGATGCGGGTGAGGCGTACGGAGGTGGCGAAGGCGAACAGGAACAGGCCCATCAGCAGTTTCGAGATGGTGCCGTAGAGGATGTAGGTGCCGCTGACGGCGATCGTCGGATCGATGTCGACAGGTGACTGGATGACCGCGCCCACCTCGAGTCCCATGCCCACGAACGCGACCGCCAGCCACATCAGGCCCGCGGTACTGGTCAACGTGCCGAGCCAGCGGTATTGCGGGCCGAGTTCGCTCACCAGGTGGCCGATGCCGGTCATGAAGACCACGTAGAACGTCAGCCCGACCAGCCCGAACAGCGACCGGGTCAGGATGTTCGAGTCCGGCGGGGCCCCGGAGTAGACGAAGTACAGCGGTAGTTCGATGAGCTGGCACACCGCTCCCAGCAGTGCGGTCGCTCCGGTGATACGGCGAATGACGTTGGCGTTCATGCGGTCTCGCTGTTCGTTCGGTGATGTGCCGGTGCGCATCGGCCTTAAGTATATGGCTTAAACTATAAGGCATATACTTAAGGTTCGGGCAAGCCTCTGTGGAAGGATGTTCGGATCATGGCTGAGCGAGAGATCCCCGACGATCTGGCCCGCCTGTGGCGGCTGCCGCTCGGTACCCGCCTGGGTCGGCCGGCCGAGTTGGACGTGGACACGGTGGTCCGCACCGCGATCGACCTGGCCGACCGCACCGGCCTGTCCGGCGCGACCCTCCCGAAAATTGCTGCCGCACTCGGCGTGACGCCGATGTCGCTGTACCGCCACATCGGCTCCAAGGACGAACTGATCGCCCTGATGTCCGACGCCGCTTTCGGCCCGATCCCGCAACCAGGCCCCGGCGACGAACCCTGGCGTTCGGCCCTGAGCCGTTGGGCGCGAGAGCAATTCGCCGTCTTCGAACGTCACCCGTGGCTCGTGCAGATCCCGATCAGCGGCCCCCCGCGCGGTCCGAACGCCGTCGGCTGGATGGACGCGGGCCTGCGCGCCCTGCGCGCGACCGATGCCGACTGGGGCGCCAAGATCGGCGTCATCACCGTCCTGAGTGGCTATGTGCGTCAAGGCTTCCTGATGGCGAACCAGCTCGACACCGCCCACCGCGCAGCCGACCTCGACGAGTCTCGTGCCCTGCGAATTTACAGCCGCGAACTGACCCGACTAGTCGACCCGCACCGTTTTCCGGACGTCGCCGAACTCCTCGCCGCAGGCTTATTCGAATCGGTGCCTCCACCCGACACCGCCGACGAAGACTTCACCTTCGGCCTGGAACTGATCCTCGACGGCATCGCGGGAGTTCTCGAAGGCGATGAAAAAACCAGGGCCTGAACGGTTTCCGTTGTCCGGGCCGAGATGTCAGCAGAGCACGCTGATGAAACCCGCCGCTCGCCCGAACCGGTGGTGTGCGCGGCGACGCGTCGTGCCGGAATCGCGTGGGCGTCTTCGACACTGACGTTTCCGTCATCGGTTTTCAGGACGTCGGCCACCGCCCCGGCACCCTTGAAGTAGCCGGGAATGTCCAGCGGCACTCCGGCACTGAACTGCCCGAGCCTGGACCGCTGCCGAAAAGTATCCAGCTGATTCAGCGGAATATCGACGACCGCCCACAGCGTCTGCCCGGATACGAAAAGCGCCCCAGACTGGTCCGCGACCACATGGGGTGGACTCGTAAAGTGGATTTCCCGCGCCATTGCGTCCACGGTCGACGTATCGCCGGGCGAGCAGCCGGCCAGCACAGCCACCGGCCCCCATCAGACTCACGAGACCGACGTTCCGAAAACACCTCTGCGCGAGAATATGCGATCCGTGCTCGGTAGGCGAAGTGCCGGTGCGGTGGAGATTCGGCAGGTTCCTCGATGAGCCGACCGCCTCCGCGGATAGATGAGATGTATCCGCGGAGGAGAGAACGGCTGCTGGATCAGCGGCGGTTCAGGGTAACTCCCGCCAGCGGATACGGTGCCTTCAACTGGGTTCCGGCGACGTTCGGTACGCCGATCCAATGTCCGAACCGTGGGTCGATGTCCTGTAGATCCAGGCCGAACAGCCTGCCGTCGAAGGTCACGTGAGTTTCGTCGGGCCCGACGGGGGACTGACGTCCGGTGACTCCGGACTCCCCGCAGACCAGTACGACGACGGTGTGGTCGACGAATACCTGGAGGTCACAGTTCTCCATCGGGGAGCCGACGACGTTGGAGGGGTGTCTGATGATGTGATACGTGCCGGGTGGGATCACGCCGTTGCGCGGGAATTCCGGGTCGTCGGCGGAGGCGACGGCCGGGACTGTGGTGAGAGCGGCGGCGAGTGCGATACCGGCGGCGATACGACCGAATTTCATCCGTTCGGCTCCTTCGGGGGTCGATTCGTGTTCGGGTCGATCTGTACGTGAGGTATGTCGTGACGGACGTTCGATTTGTTCCATTCGGAATCTAGCGGTCGATCGCGCTGTGCTGTCGATATCGGTTCGGACAGTCCGCGACGATCTCGCCTGAAATCGCTCACCGCAGTGGCTAGCGTCGATGGTATGGAGTCGCTGGTTCAGCGCGTACTGAGCCTTCAGCCGGTGTGGACGTACCTGGTTGTGGCGCTTCTGGTGTGCGCGGAGGAGGCCATGGTTTTCGGCCTGCTGGTTCCCGGTGACACCGCCGCGATCCTGGCCGGCGTCGCCGCGAACCGCGGTCGGCTGGATCTGCCGACCACCCTGGTCCTGGTGGTCGTTGCCGCAATCGTCGGCGCGAGTGTCGGATTCGGCACCGGCAGGATCTTCGGTGCGCGAATCCTGCGCTGGGCGGTATTCGAACGTCATCGTGAGCGGTTGGACCGTTCCGGCCGATACTTCGAACGTCACGGCAGCTGGGCAGTGATCTTCGGCCGTTTCAGCACGTTCTTCCGAACCATGCTGCCGCAGCTGGTCGGCATGTCCTCGATGCGATATTCGCGGTTCCTGTTCACCAGCACACTTGGCGCCATCATCTGGGGTTGCGCGATGGTGATGGCCGGCTACGCGATCGGCGAGTCGTTCACGGCGATCCTGCAACGAGTTGACGCCTGGGCGGCGGTGGTCGTCGTCGTACTCGTCGTTCTCGGCGTCGTCTACTGGAAATGGCGACGTCGCCGCAGAGCTTTGACCACCTCCGACGAGGACTGACCGATATGACGATGGCCCGGCACCCCGTGCGGTGCCGGGCTATCGCCCCCGGATCTAGCTGCTCCCGAACCATCCCGGAGGTACGGATCGCTGCCATCCCCGATGATGGTGGTGACGACGCTCGTAGGGGTAGCGATCGTCCCACCGGCCATGACGATTCCAGTTGTCCCAGGTCCCCGGCACGTCCCACGGAACGCTCCAGTGCTCGTGCCGAACCTGCGTCACGTGCGGGGCAGTCGGCTCGGCCTGCGCCGGAACAGCCAGCGCCGCAAGCGGAACCGCAACGATCGCCCCCGCGACCACCGCCCGCGCCCAGTACCGTCTGCTCATCGTGACCACCTTCCAACTCGATTGCCCTGCAAGCAGTCTCGCGCAGAAGCAACCGAAGGTCACCGGTCCCGACCCGACTTCCGGGTGAGAATCGTCCGCAGGGATGAGACCCCCTCGGGGACAACCCCTACCTCACGACCCGAGCTTCCCCGTCGGGGTTGTCCGGATCGATATGCCAACTGTGGATCCGAACCGGCCGAATCCGAATGATCCTGTTGGAGAACCACTCCGGGGCAACCGGCGGCGTCTCCACGGTCAGCACCTCGGCAACTCCTCGAATGATCACTCCCCGCCCCCATCCCGGCTTGACCGCCCCCGGCTCATCGGGAGTCATGTCGTCTACAGCGAACGTGACATTCGGGTTCTTCTCGACGTTCCGGTACCGCTGAGACTCCGGGTTCGGGCCGCCGATATCGATGGTCCCGTCATCGTTCAGCTGGAAGCCGACGGGAGCGATGAGGGGCTTGCCACCTGGGGTGACGGTCGCCAGGCGGCCGAGGTTCTGGGTGCTGAGGTAGGCGCGTTCGACTGGTGTGAAGGGCATGGGACGACGGTAAAACCTCGAGCGGTATTGAGGTCAAGGGTATGGGCATGAGGCTGAGCGAGGCCCCTCGACGCTGACTGCGAATGCGCGGAATCCTAAGTGGAACAGGGTCAAACGAGCAGCGGCTGCATTGACACCTGGTCGACTGTCAACAAGAATCGATCCGAAGTTTCCACGTGGTTCAGGTTGAATACGACAGTCGATCAGGGGGTCTTCGGACTTGGCTCGAATCCTCGAAATCAAGCAAAATACGCAGAAAATATCTGCTCACAAGGTGGATCAGGGCGTCGACTGTGAGTATCAGGTCGTCCATGATGACGACGGGACCACGCTGGTTCATTTATCTACCTTCGGTTCGCAGCAGCGAATTTCGCACCGTAAGAGTAGTCAGTCATTGCAGGTCGATAAAGGCATCGCTGCCACGCTGGTAGATATTCTTTCCGACGCGTTCGGGATGCCTGCATCTGATCTAGATGATGTTCTGAAAGAAGCTTACCGAAAAAATCCGGATCGGCTACGAGCGATCATCTCCAACGATGAGGCGTCGCGTGATGTTATTGCGATGGCGCATAGAAGAAGTCAGGTCGAACGATTTCGCAGACTGTTGTTGGATAGCGGCTACTTCGATTCGGAAGCGGCAAAGATGAAGGATTGTTCGACGAAGTCTGCCGCGCGGGAAAAGGTCTGGCAGAACTTCTTCCAGGACAACCCTTGGATTTTTGGAGTATCACTTTCTGGACAACTGCTGACCTCTTGGGACAAGCAAAAGCTGGAGAAGGTCGTGGCAGGCGCCTCTATCGCAAACGTGGGCAAGCGTGTCGACGCACTTCTGACCACCTCCGGGCGAATCAAGTCGATGGTATTCGCTGAGATCAAGACACACCGCACGCCGCTACTCGGGCCTGAGTATCGCTCGGGATGTTGGGCGCCTTCGTCGGAGTTGGCGGGTGGGATTGCTCAGGCGCAATGTACTGTTCACGAAGCTATCCGCGAAATAGGTGATCGCTTGGCGAGGAAGTCTGCCGATGGCGATGATATTCCTGGCGAATATACTTATCTATTGCGTCCGCGTTCGTATCTCGTGGTAGGAAATCTGAACAGTCTGGTAAATGACAGCGGCGGGCACAACAAGAATAAATTTCGTTCATTCGAACTGTTTCGCAGAGATCTGGTTCAACCAGAAGTGCTGACGTTCGATGAGCTTCTTGCCCGAGCGGAATGGATAGTCGAATCTGGTGATTCAGGAAGCATCTGAGCGAGCTAGCTTGCTGCCCTGAACTCGTCGAATCGTTCGGCCAATCGCTCTGGTGATGGGCGTTCCTTTTTTATCGACGGTACGAACAGCCGCCGGTCGTGCATCTCTTGAAGACCATGCTTGAGCATCGGGCCGTCCTCTTCGAGCAGGAGATCTTCATTTATTTGTATAACGTACTCGGGAGATATTCCCAAGTAGTTTATATCATATTCTGCATGGTGAATCTTGCATAGCGTCAAGCCGTTGTCGATGGACGCTGTTCGGTTGCCCGTCCGCTATGATATGTGCGGCATCTAGAAGTTTACTTCTCTTTAGGTTGCACACTGCGCACTGGTATTTATAGGCGGTGAGTACTCTGCTTCGAAATTCTGGTTGATGTAGACGTTGTTTGGTTGTTCGCTCGGCATACCTGCGCTCATCCGGTTTGAGGTCGAACGGGTTGTCGAACATTCGTATTTCTTCATCCAGGGCAATGAGAAATCTTCTATTCTTTCTGTCATCTGCAACGACGTAGACAGGATAGATCGGCATGTACAGGCTCGGGCGAATCTTTCGGAACAAGATCAGGGGAAGGCCGAGCTCGAAGGCGCGTCGCAGCTTGGCGTTGTCGCCCTCTTCCGTATCCTGCTGATACGCATACGCGAACACCGAGTCGCTGAGTTCGGCATCTGCGTACTGGCCTTGGGGGTCCGACACGATTGCGAGTGTTCCCTGTAGGTCACTGGGTTCCAGATTTCTTTTGCGACGTCGATGAGCCGCCGGAAGTGAGTCCCTACCCAGAAGGAATTCAGTTCCTCTCGAGTCAGGACACGGACACTCTTATCGGCCATGGCCTTGGTGAGGTGGTCGAAAACCATCTGTCGTAGATCATTCTCGACCAAGCTGTCCATGGGACGATTGTGCCATGCTCATGTCAGCGATGTTGATCTGCAACATCAGGAATAGTTGAAATCTCGTACGCGGCAGCGTGTTCGAACTCGTACGCGATGCTAACGAATTTAACGAGGTAAACACCTACATGTCCGTCACGTACTGGCTGCCAGGCGGGCAGTCGTACCATTGGAGCAGGATGGTGCGAGCAGCATCCGAAGCCATCGACAGGTCGGTGTCTCGCTTTTGCGCCCACTCGTCCGGGGTCCACCCTGCGCCGCTGTCGACAATGAATTCTGTTGCAGTGCAGGGCACTCCATCGATGAGGAGGTGGATCTCGAGCGGGCCGTCCGGGTCACGAAGGACGAGAAGTTCTATCGAGTCGGATGCTGGGTGCATGGCCTGCTGGTGTGCGGTGTCTGCCACTGTGCTCGCTCGTCGCTGAGGTTCATAGGTTCATGTCATGGGCTGCTGGTGCTTCGGGCACACGATACCGCCTTGAGGGAGGGGATGGTTTCAGCCACGAATTCCTCTTCTCCTAAGCCGGGAGCCTGAACTCGTCGCGTCCTGCGTTGATTGTGAAGGCATCCCATTCCTCCGGGGCGAAGACGAGTGCCGGCCCGTCCGGGTTCTTGCTGTCCCGGACGCCGACCAGACCTCCGGGGAGCCAGGCAACTTCGACGCACTGGGAGTTGGACTCGCTGTAGCTGCTCTTGCGCCATTGCGCCCCGGATAGATCAACGATCACTGTCATACTCCCTAGCCACCTGCCGTAGCAGGCTTCTTGTGTCCACCTCGTCCAGTGCGGTGCGCCGGATCGCTTCGGTCAGTTCATGGTAGTGCTGTAGTTCGACCGGATCCTCGGAGTAGATGTCGCTGCTCATGCCACCGTCTCGGTAGACGACGGGCGGTTCGATCGGGGTTCCCTCGGCGTCGTCATCGAACTCCAGAATTACGAACTGGCCGGGCAGGATTCCCCAGGGGCAACCGGCCCGGTAGGGATGCACTCGGAGGGTGAGGTTCGGCTGCTTGCCGAGTTCGGCGAGGTGTCGGAGTTGAGCGGCCATCGTTCGGGTATCGCCGACGATGCGGCGCAGAGCGGATTCGTGGAGGAGCACCTCGAGCCGAAGGGGCGCAACCCTTCTCGTCAGGATCTTCTGGCGACGAAGCCGGACTTGTACTCGGCGCTCGACATCCTCGTCCTTCACGAATTCGGGGTTGGTACTGATCAGCGCTCGCGCATATGGCGCTGTCTGCAGGAGTCCCGGAACCAGCTCCTGGTACGAGATCATCCTCTGTGCTGCGGTTTCCATGCCCACGTACATGTTGAACGCATTGCTGAACATCCCGCCCAGCGCTGTGACATCCGGATTGTCGGCAGCCTTCGCGGCGAGTTCGATCGCCTTCGAGGTCTCGGCTGGATCGACATCGAACAGCTCGCACAGCGCCCGCACATCCTGCTTCCGCAACTTCTGCGGACGGCCGGTCTCCATGCGTTGCAGCGCAGCCGGGCTCAGCTGGACCTCCTGTGCGGCCCGAGCGATCGTGAGTCCGACCTCCAATCGTCGTTCTCGTAGGAATCGGCCGAGCTGTCGGCGCAATAGTGTCGGTGCTTGCTCTGTGGACGTCTCAACCCCCTGGTAGTCGAACGACGAAGCCGGACTGTTCTGAGGGGATTCTCGCGCGAATCTGAGTGCTCACGTGGAGCTTTGGGGAGGTTGTTCTGAATATTCAGAACCGCATCTTCTGGACGTCTGTCCAAGGATGTGCTTGTGGTGCAGGCGAACAGCCTGTGTCCCAACGGTTTCCCACAACGGAGGTACTGCGTCATGTTTCCCGTTCCGCCTGTCGATCACTTGGTTCCGACGGGTGAACTCACCGCACGTCGTGCCCATGCAGTCATGCAGGAGCACATCCGCTGCCCGTTCGAAGCGTGCCCGATCAAGCAGCGGGCCAAGGCTTTTCTTGTCGCGTGTGGTCGGCTGCAACCGGCGGAGCGCCCGAAGTTCGGGTTCTGATGCGTGCCGACGACGATGCCGCCGACGTCGAGATTCATGTCATCCAGGACGTCATCGACGCGGTCGAGGTGGCCTTGCAGAGATCCGAGAGGTATGGACGTCGTCTGATCGTGCCGAGGTCGAGGGTCTATGCCGTTGTCCTGCAGTCTGTTATCGCAGATGCCAGACGTCATCACCTCCGGGCCACTCTCGATTCTGCGGACATTCTCGATGTCATCATGGAAGATGACCTGCCGTCTCCTGACGTCGCGAATCCGGTAGCCGATGCTGTGGCAGCTTACACCGCGTGTGCGAACTGACCGCTGGCCGATCTCGGCGGCGTTGGGCGCGCCGAGCGCAAGGCGCCATCAGACCAGTTAGGACGCCTCTGGTCGTAGCGTAGAGCCGTGGATGAACGTGAGCTTCTGGAGGAGTACGTCCGGGACGCCAAGCTGATGCAGCTCTCGACGGTGTGTGACGACGGCACTCCTACCGTGTGCACCGTGTGATACCTGCCGGTTTTCCGTCCGGATCGGTTGTATTTCGTCTCTCGCACCGATCGTTTGCATTCGAACAATATCCGGCGCAATGCCGCGGTCGCCGGGGCGATTCTGGACAACCCGCCGACGGAGCTCGGTCTGACAGCTCGCGGGGTGTCGTTCACCGGGCGGGCGCAGCAGTTGGCCGGCGTCGGGAGCGATGACGTGGCTCGGGCGTTCGTTGCGCGTTGGCCGAACGCGGCGGGGGTAGTGCAGGCCATGCCGGAGGGTGCGTCGCGGATGTTCGAGATTGCCGTGGGGCAGTGGGTGTTGTTCGATGAGGAGAACTTTCGAGGGAGTCCGCGACGCGAGATCGACGGCGTGTAGCGGATCGGCTGTTCGCTTGTGCCGGACGGCGTAGCGCCGAACCTCACCCCTCGGCCCGAACTTCGGGAATGGGCAGACTTGCGGTCAAATGATCGAGTAGCGGTGTGAGACGCCCCAACTCGGCGAGGTGGAGTTCGCTGAGGGCCTCGATGCGTTCCTCGCCCAACGCGGTGGCGATCAGACGCACTACTCGGGAGTCCTGAGGGTCTCGAATACGTTCCACCAGACCGGCATCCACTGCCCGGTCGACCAGCCCGACGGCGCTGTGGTGGCGGACGGTCAGGTAGTCGGCTATCTCGCCGATGGTGGGGCCCTGGTCGTGGGTGTGGCCGGTGATCGCGAGCAAGAGTTGGTGTTGGGCGGGGGTGAGGCCTACCTGTTTGGCGCGTTCCTCGCTCCAGCGCTCGAAGCGGCGTAGGGCGGTGCGGAAGTGTAGGAGCGTGCTGTAGTCACGCGATGTCAGCTTGGGCATGCCGGTTCCCATTCCCTCGTATCGCGTACCGGTCGGTGCGATCGACTGATTGTTCACACCGTACCGCCCTTGTATCGGGTCACGACGTATAAGTATCGTAGTACGATATTTGTAGAAGGAGTTGAGCCCATGGCATTGGAGATTCTGGTTTTCGTACTGCCGGTGATCGTCCTGATTCTGGTGATCACTGGGCTGCTGATCGGCTGGTCCGAGCTGTCCGACCCGCCGACCTCCACGAACTGTGTCAACTGTGACCGGTGGATGATCAACAAGCATCACCGGGCGCAGCCGATATGCATGCGGTGCCGCGTGAAGTACCTGTTCGCCGAGCCTCAGCCCCATCCCCGGCACAGCGATCTGTACCGGATTCACTGAGAGCGGGATCCGCGCTGCAACGTTGGTGAACGACCGGATCGGTCGTGGATAGCGTGTGCCGACGGCGTTGCACCTGTTCGCGGGAATTCCGGTTGCGGACTTCCGAACGGCCGTGACCTGGTACGAGAAGTTGTTGGCGAAGACCGAGACCTACGACAACGGCGTCCGCAAGATCACCTACACCGATCCCGACGGCAACGAGATCGGATTCGGGCAGGTTCCGGGCTGAAAAGGCGAGATCAGGTCTCCCCGCCGAAATCCATTTGCTGCCGGTATGCCTCGGTCAGTACGTCGTTGGCCAGATCCTGATTGTGGTTGCGGGCGTAGCGGGAGATGCCGCGGCGCATCATGCGAATGTTCAGGCCGTAGGCGAGGTCGAAGAAGTCGTAGCCGCCGGTGACCGAGTCGACGTTGATGTCCTCCTCGATCAGGTCGTACAGGCCGAAGACCCACGACCAGACGCGCTGATTGCGATAGGTGCCGGGCAGGGCGTGGAACAGATCGCTCTCGATGGTCAGGTCCTCGTCGCTCATCCCCTTCGGGATGTCGACGTTCATCCGGATCGTGGTGTAGAGACTGCCGTCGTCGAGTTTGCTCTCCGAGACGAACAACGTCTCCAGGGCGCCGCAGCGCAACGTCATCAGCCGACGCCCGCCCCGTGAACGGGTCGGCAGCGCGGAAATGTTCCACAGGTAGCGCTGGGTGTTCACCGGATCGGGAATGGTCTCGTTGATGTACAGCGCGATGGCGGCACGCAGTGCGGGATAGTCGTTGTGCCGGTGCAGCTCCCAGTAGCGGTGTCGTTGCTCGCCGGCGGTTCCGGCTTCCACCGTGGTGCGTGATCCGCGGTCCCAGGGCAGCACGATCGAGCGCGCATGCTCGACTGGGACGAATTCGTCGTCGTCGTCACCGGCGAGATAGACCCACTGCTTGTTGCGCAGTTCGGTGGTCTGCTCGAGCAGGGAGATCAGGTGACGCTCGGCGAAATCGAGGTCCTCGACCGGCCACGGCGCGAAATCGATCGTCTCGATGTCGTTCCACATCCGGGCATGCGCGGAGAATCTGGCCGCCACGTTGACCGACTGGCCCACGTACGCCTCACCGTCCGCGAAGTGCAGGACGTACAGCCCGCAAAGGGTCGTCTCCGCGACCAGGAGCGGCGTGATGGTACCCAGACCCGACACGTTGTAGCACTTGAATCGGTACTCGGGCTCGAGCGCATCGTTCGCCATGGGTCATCGATATCAGAATTGCCAGGCGGCGGGGTAATTATGCATGCCTATCGATACCCATGAAACCCGGTGCGTCGCAGATGAACAGCCTTCGCCTGCCGCGCTGTCCTGTTCGGATGCCGGGCGCGAGGCGGTGCCGGTGTGAGATCGTGTTCGGCGAATGTTCGGATCCGGAATGAAGTCTCGCATCGTGCGGGCTGGTGAGGTCGGTGGGCGGCATGAATGCCTCGTTTGAGCAAACCAGTTATACCCCTGAAGTTTTCGCCCGACCATGGCTGGCCGCCGGAGCGCTGTTCGTGCGCGAGGAGTCGGTACTGCTGGTGCACAAGACCTACGGCGACGGCTGGGACATCCCCGGCGGATTCGTGGACGTGAGCGAGGCCCCGGTGGAGGCGTGCCGACGGGAGATCGCCGAAGAGCTCGGCCTCGCGCGTCCGCCCCGGCGCCTGCTGGTCTGTGATTGGGCACCGCACGACGGTACCGACCGGCTGCTGTTCGTGTTCGACTGCGGTGAGCTCGGCGACGAATCGGCCATCGTGCTGCAGGACAGCGAACTGGATCGCTGGGCGTGGGCGCCCATCGAATCGGTGGAGGATTACGCGGTGCCGCGGCTGGCGAGCCGCCTGCGGCAGGCGTACGCGGCCTATCACGACGGCGGCATGCTGTACCTCGAGCGAGGGGAGCCGTTCGTCGCGGTATGAGGTGGTCGCGCCCGGGAATTCGGGCTGCGCGCAACGTGTGTCGGGTGAGGCGTTCCGGAAGCGGTTATGCTGCCGCTCGTTTCGATCTTGCGTCGTTCCGGCCGGGGAACAGCGCGCGGAACCCGACATGGCTACCATCGGTGCAATCCGTCGGAGCCGTCGGCGGTGGTGATCGGTGGTACGGGAGCGCATGAACCAGGTCCTCTTCGCGGCCATGATCGCGCTCGCGGTCTCGATCACATTGACGCCCTTGCTGATCAAGTGGTTCACCAAGAGCGACGTCGGTCAGGAGATCCGTGCCGAGGGTCCGGCCAGTCACCAGGCCAAACGTGGCACGCCGACGATGGGTGGCATCGCCATCCTGGTCGGCATGTGGGCCGGATATCTGGGTGCGCACCTGATCGGAGTGAGCAACCACCCGCCGGGCATATCGGCCTCGGGCCTGCTGGTGCTCGGCCTGTCCACGGCATTGGGCGCGGTCGGATTCATCGACGATCTGCTCAAGGTCCGCCGAAGACACAATCTCGGGCTGACCGCGGCCGGGAAGTTCATCGGGCAGATCGCCGCCGCGTTGATCTTCGGGGTGCTGGCGCTGCGTTTTCCGAGCAGTACCGGGCTGACGCCGGCCAGTGAGCACGTGTCCTATGTGCGCGATATCGACACCGTCTCCTTCGGTCTCATCGCATTCCTGGCGGTCGTGAGCTTTCTGGTGGTGGCTTGGTCGAACGCGGTGAACATCACCGACGGGCTGGACGGGCTGGCCGCCGGATCGGTGGGTCTGGCGCTGGGCGCGTACGTGGTGGTGACGTCGTGGCAGTACATCAACTCCTGCGCCACCCGGCCCGAGATCGGCTGTTACGACGTGCGCGATCCGCTCGATCTGGCCGTGGTGTGCGCGGCCGGGGTGGCGGCCTGTGTCGGATTCCTGTGGTGGAATGCCGCACCGGCCCGGATCTTCATGGGGGACACCGGATCGTTGGCGCTGGGCGGAATGCTGGCCGGTCTGTCCATCACCACCCGGACCGAGTTGCTGACCGTCGTGATCGGCGCGCTGTTCGTCGCGGAGATTGCCTCGGTGTTGCTACAGATCGTTGTCTTCCGCACCACCCGCAGCCGACTGTTCAAGATGGCCCCGTTCCATCACCATTTCGAACTGAGCAAATGGGCCGAGACGACGGTCATCATCCGGTTCTGGATATTGGGCGCGAGCGCCTGCGCCATCGGGCTGATGTTGTTCTACGGGGAGTATCTGCACGTTGTCGGGTGAGCCGCGTCAACGAACCTCGGCGACCGACACCGTGCTGTTTCGCGTGCGGGACAACTCACATGCCTCCGCGATGTAGAACGCCTCGAGGGCATCGCTTGGGCCGCAAGGGCTTTCGGCCTCGCCGGTGGCCACCGCGGTGAAGGCGGTCAATTCCTCGATGTAGGCGCGGCGGAAGCGTTCCATGAAACCGGGGTAGGCGGGGAACAGCGGCGGGGGGTAGTCCGGCTCCACCGAGCGCAGCGGGGCCCGATCATCCAGGCCCACAATGGCGTTGGCGCGCGATCCGAGGACGTCGAGGCGCACGTCGTAGCCCGCGCCGTTGTAGCGGCCCAGTGAGACCGTCGCCAGGGTGTCGTCGTCCAGGCGCAGCAGGATCGCGGCGGTGTCCACGTCACCGGCGTCGCGGAAGAACTGCTCGCCGCGGTTCGCGCCCAGCACCGACACCTCGGTGATCTCGCGGCCCGAGACCCAGCGGATGATGTCGAAATCGTGCACGCCGCAATCCCGGAACAGTCCGCCCGAGCGCGGAATGTACTCGGCCGGAGGGGGAGCCGGGTCCAGGGTGGTGGCGCGCAGGGTGTGCAGGCGGCCGAGTTCGCCTGAGGCGACCGCGGCGCGGGCAGCCCGGTATCCGGCGTCGAAACGACGTTGGAAACCGATCTGCACCGGGACGCTCGAATGCTCGAGACGCTCGATCACCGCGAGTGTCCCCGCGATATCCGCGGCGACCGGCTTCTCACAGAAGACCGGGATACCCAGATCGACCGCCGCGGTGATGAGTTCGGGATGCGAGTCCGTGGCGGTGGTGATCACGACGCCGGTGAGGTCCGAGGCGAACAGGCTCTCGATGTCGGGGGCGAATTCGATGCCCAGTTTCGCCGCGGTGCTGCGGGCGCGTTCGGGCTCGGCATCGGCCACGACGACCTGGTCCACCTCGGGCAGGTTGCGCAGGATCTCCGCATGGGCGACGCCGATGCGGCCGGTTCCGGCCAGACCGATCCGGATTGTCATGGGTGCGTTCTCCTTTCGGGGCGGGTCGTGCGCGTCGGGTGGACTCGCCACGACCGGCGTCGGGTGGTTGCTGGTCAATCCGCGGGTGCGGCGGTGGTCGCGCGGACGATCAGCGAGGGGTGCACGCGTCGCCGGACCGGGTCGGTGCGGTCTGCGTGCAGACGTTGGGCGAGCGCTTCGATCGCGAGGCGGCCGATCTCGGTGCGCGGTTGGTCGACGGTGGTCAGGGCGACGTGTCGCAGTGCGGCCAGCGAGGAGTTGTCGTAGCCGACGACCGAGACGTCCTGCGGCACACGCAATCCCGCATCCTCCAGTGCGGACATCGCGCCCACGGCGTTGAAGTCGTTGCCGCACACCAGGGCCGTGGGGAAGTTGGTGGGGGAGAACACCGTCAGGAGTTTGCGCACGGCCGCGACACCCGCTTCGTCGGTGTGCTCGCTCGGCACGACCAGGGGTTCGAGGCCGTGCCGATGCATGGCCGCGACGTATCCCTTGCGCCGCGGCGTCGCGCTGAAGGCCGCGCCGCCGTCGAAGTGCACGATGCGCCGATGCCCCAGGGCGACCAGATGATCCACGGCCAGTGCGGATCCCGTCTCGCCGTCGTCGTCGACGGTGTCCACCTCCGCCGCCGACGAACTGCGCGAGACCAGCACCACCGGGCACTGCATGGACGCCTCGCGGATCGCCGCCGCCGCGAGAACCGGTGAGAGCAGGATGATTCCGCCCGGATGGAAGGCCAGCAGACTGCTCAGCGCGGTGCGTTCGCGGGCGGGGCTGCGGCGGCCGGTGTTGAGGATCAGCTCGAGTCCGGCCTGCTGTGCCGCGCCGTCCATGGCCTCCACCACGTCGGCGAAGAACGCGTTGTGCAGATCGGAAACCAGGACGCCGACGATATTGGAGGTCCGGCTGGCCAGGGAGCGGGCCATGGTGTGCGGCCGATAGCCGAGTTCGGCGGCCGCGGCCAGGACCGCGCGGCGGCGATGCTCGCTGACCTTCGGCGAATCGCGCATCACGAGCGAGACCAGGGCGCGCGAGACGCCCGCCCGAGCGGCGACGTCCTGCATCGTCGGTCGCTGCATCATGTCCTCTTCCCGGACGTTCGGCGGAACCTGTGCGCCGACGGTACCGCGCGGCAACGCACCGAGCAATAGAGCGCTCCAATCGGACATTCACACCATCGGGATTTTCCCGGATTCGCCTGGCTGGGGTGCATTATCCGAGGTGGAACCTGCGGAAACGCGGTACGACGACCCCTTGACACTATCGTGACACAGGTTACATTATTGGAGCGCTCCAATGACGCCGAGCGCGCACCGTGCACCGACAGGCCGGAGCAGGCTATGACCGAACCAATGCATCCGCTGCGGATCGCCGCCGCGCCGATCTCGTGGGGCGTGTGCGAGGTGCCCGGCTGGGGACATGTGCTCCCCGCCTCGACCGTGTTGTCGGAGATGGCCGCCCTCGGGCTCACCGCCACCGAATTCGGGCCGCCGGGATATCTGCCCGTCGAGCCGGACCGGCTCCGGGAACTGTTGGCGCCCTACCGAATCGCCGCGATCGGCGGATTCCTCGCCCTGGCCCTGCATCGGGATCCACCGGCTGCCCGCACCGCCGCCCGCGCCAGCGCCGAACTGTTCGCCGCGGCCGGGGCCGAGGTGCTGGTAATCGCCGCGGCGACCGGGGACGAGGGGTACGACACCCGTCCGCAGCTCGATGATCACCAGTGGCGCACCCTGATCGACACGGCCACCGACATTCGCGATATCGCTGCCGGATACGGCCTGCGCACCGTCCTGCACCCGCATGTGGGCACGCTCGTGGAGACCGGTGCGGAGGTCGAGCGCCTGCTCGCCGATTCGGACCTCGAATTGTGCTTGGACACCGGGCATCTGCTGATCGGCGGCACGGATCCGGTGGCCTTGGTCCGTCGACACCCCGATCGGATAGGGCATATCCACCTCAAGGACGTGCGGGCCGATCTCGCCGAACAGATCCGTTGCGGTGCAATCGAATACAGCGCAGCGGTGCGCCAGGGCCTGTTCGTGCCGCTGGGCGACGGGGATGTGGACATCGAGACGCTGGTGCGATGCGCCCACTCGGGCGGCTATCGCGGCTGGTATGTGCTCGAGCAGGATACGGCGTTGGCGGCGGAGGACACCGCGGCCGGGCCCACCCGGGACACCGAACGAAGTCTGCGTCGGCTCGAAAATATCGGCGCGGCACTGGATTCCGCCGGACCCAGGAATGAGCGGATCCGGGCAGCAGGGGCGTAACCACGCAGGCCCCGGCTCATTCCGGATCGATTAGGAGAGAAGATGACAACGAAGTCCGCCTCGGCCCGCACCGTCCGAACACGCTGGCGGCGCGTGCTGCCCTGGTTCGCCACGGCCGCGGTGCTGGCCGCGTGCAGTGGACCTGCCGCCGAGAACACCACGACCCAGACGGCCGGTCCGACAGGCACATTGACCTCGGTCTCCGTTGTCACACACGGCAGTGCGGGTGATGCGTTCTGGAACGTGGTGAAGAACGGCGCGGACGCCGCGGGTAAGCGACTCGGCGTCAAGGTCGACTACCAATCCTCCGGCGATCCGACCCAGCAGGCCAAACTCATCGACAACGCCGTCGCTCAGGGGGTCGGCGGGCTGGTGGTCTCGATGGCCAATCCCGATGCGCTGCGTCCCTCGATCCAGAAGGCCGTCGCCGCAGGCATTCCCGTGGTCACGATCAACTCCGGCGAGGCGCAGAGCGCGAGCGTCGGGGCGATCGGTCACGTCGGGCAGAGCGAGGAATCCGCGGGCGAGGGAGCGGGCAAGCGCCTGGCCGCGGCCGGAAAACACAAGCTGCTCTGCGTTATTCACGAGGCCGGGAACATCGGCGACAACCAGCGGTGCGACGGCGCGACGAAGGGCTTCGGCGGCAGCGCGACCACCCTGCAGGTCGATATCAACAATCCGACCGATGCACAGTCCCGGATCAAGGGCGCGCTGGACGCCGATCACTCCATCGACGCCGTGCTGACGCTCAATTCGCAGGTGGCGGCGCGCGCCGTGGCCGCGGCCGGGGAATCCGGTTCGACCGCGCAGGTCGCGACGTTCGATCTGAACAGTGAGGTGGTGGACGCCATCAAATCGGGCAAACTGCTGTTCGCCATCGATCAGCAGCAGTACGAGCAGGGCTATCTGCCGATCGTGATGCTGCAGCTGTACAAGTCCAATCGCAATACCGTGGGCGGCGGCGCGCCGGTGCAGACGGGTCCGGCCTTCGTGGACAAGGACAACGTCGACGCGATCGCGACGCTGGTGTCGCAGGGCACGCGCTGAGAGGCGATGAATTGATTACCACCGCAACGTCATCGGACTCGTCCTCCGCGCAGGCCGGTGCGCCGGACACGACCTCGGGCCCCACGCTGCTGCAACGCGCGATCGTGCGGCCCGAGATCGGGGCACTGCTCGGCGCGCTGCTGGTGTTCGTGTTCTTCAGCGTCATCACCGACCGGTTCCTGAGCCCGCTGGGCATCGCGAACTGGCTCGACGACTCCTCGACGTTGGGGATCATGGCGGTCGCGGTGGCGCTGCTGATGATCGGCGGCGAATTCGATCTGTCGGCGGGCGTGATGACGGCTTCGACCTCGCTGGTCACCGCGCTGCTGGCGGTGCACGCAGGTTGGAACGTGTGGTTCGCGCTGCTGGCCTCGCTGGTGTTCGCACTGGCTGTGGGCGCGTTCAACGGGTGGGTCGTGATGCGGACGGGACTGCCGAGTTTCATCGTGACGCTCGGTACGTTCCTCGCGCTGCAGGGCCTGAATCTCGGTGTGACCCGGCTGGTCACCGACACAGTGCAGGTCGCCGGGATTCGCGGTGCGGCCGGATACGCCTCGGCCGGTGCGGTTTTCGCCTCCACGATCGATCTGGGCAGCACCCGTATCCAGGCGTCGGTGGTGTGGTGGATCCTGCTGACCGTGCTGGGGTCGATCCTGTTGCTGCGCACGCGATTCGGCAACTGGACGTTCGCGGTGGGCGGTTCGCTGCCCAGTGCCCGCGCGGTCGGCGTGCCCGCGGTGCGCACGAAGATCCTGCTGTTCATGGGTACCGGTCTCGCCGGGTGGGTGGTCGGCTCGTGCAGCATACTGCGGTTCGGCAGCGTGCAGGCCAATCAGGGCGTGGGTCTGGAACTGCAGTTCATCATCGCCGCCGTGGTGGGCGGCTGCCTGCTGACCGGTGGATTCGGGTCGGTGATCGGTGCGGCCCTGGGCGCGCTGATCTTCGGGATGGCCAGGCAGGGCATCGTATTCGCCCGCTGGAACGACGACTGGTTCATGTTGTTCCTCGGCGTGCTGCTGCTCGCGGCGGTCCTGGTCAACAACGCATTCAGCAAGCGCGCGGAGAGGATTCGGCGATGACCGCGACGTCCGGGGCAACCACGCTCATCGAAACCGTCGGCGTCACCAAGAGTTACGGCGGGGTGGTCGCGCTCGAGGACGTGTCCATGGTGGTGAACGCCGGCGAGGTCACCTGCGTGCTGGGCGACAACGGTGCGGGAAAGTCCACGCTGATCAAGATTCTGGCCGGGGTGCATCAGCACGACGCGGGTGAGCTGCGCGTCGAGGGGGAGCCGACCCGGTTCGTCTCTCCGCGTGTGGCGCTCGATCGTGGAATCGCCACGGTGTACCAGGATCTGGCGGTGGTCCCGCTGATGAGTGTGTGGCGCAATTTCGTGCTGGGTTCGGAGCCGACCTTCGGGATCGGGCCGCTGCGTTTCCTGGATCGCGACCGGAGCCGGGAAATCGCCCGGAAGGCGTTGTCGGATATGGGAATCGAGATTCGGGATCTGGAGCAGCCGGTCGGCACACTGTCCGGCGGGCAGCGGCAGTGTGTGGCGATCGCGCGTGCGGTGCACTACGGCGCGAAGGTGCTCATCCTGGACGAGCCGACCGCCGCGCTGGGCGTGAAACAGGCCGGGGTCGTGCTGCGCTACGTGGTCCAGGCGCGCGATCGCGGCCTCGGGGTCGTGCTGATCACCCACAACCCGCACCATGCCTATCCCGTCGGTGACCGCTTCCTGCTGCTCAAACGTGGCGCGGTACTGGGTTCGTACGAGAAGTCCGAGATCGACCTGCCCGAGCTGACCCGCCAGATGGCCGGGGGAGCGGAACTCGCTGCGCTGCAACATGAATTGGAGCGGGTGGTGGAATGAGCGAACTGGAGGTCCTGACCGTCGGCCGCGTCGGGGTGGATCTGTATCCGGAGCAGAGCGGGGTTCCGCTGGCTCAGGTGCGCACGTTCGCGAAATCGTTGGGCGGCACCGCGACCAACGTCGCCGTGGCCGCGGCGCGGATGGGGCGGCGCAGTGCGGTGGTGACCAAGGTCGGGGCGGACGGGTTCGGGGAGTATGTGCGAACCGCGTTGGGGGAGTTCGGGGTTTCGGCGCGGTATGTGGCCACGTCCGCAGATCTGCTGACGCCCGTGGTGTTCTGCGAGTTGAATCCGCCCGCCGATCCGCCGTTGCTGTTCTATCGTGCCCCGATCGCGCCGGATCTGACCCTGACCGAGGACGATATCCCTTGGGACGTCGTCGAATCCGTTCCGCTGCTGTGGGTGACCGGGACCGGCGTCAGCGCGGAACCCGCGCGCAGCACACAGCACCGGGTGCTCGAACGGCGCGCGCGGCGGGGACATACCGTGCTCGATCTGGACTATCGGCCGATGTTCTGGCCCGATGCGACGACCGCCGGGCGTGCGATCGGTGCGCTGCTCGATCACGTCAATGTGGTGGTGGGCAACAGAACCGAGGTGCGGGTCGCGGTCGGGACCGACGATCCGGGTGCGGCCGCCGAGCGGCTCGTCGAGCGCGGGGTCGAACTGGCGGTGATCAAATGCGGTGCGGACGGGGTGTTCGTCGCCGATGCGGCGGGACATCGGTGGACCGTGCCGCCGTGCCGGGTCGAGGTGGTGTGCGGACTCGGCGCCGGCGACGGTTTCGGCGGCGCGCTGGCGCACGGACTGCTCGCGGGCTGGGATCCGCGGCGGGCCGCGGAATACGCCAATGCCGCCGGGGCCCTGGTGGCTTCGCGGCTGGCCTGCGCGGACGCCATGCCCACGACTGCGGAGATCGAGGAACTGCTGTGCCGAGGACGGCGCGCGGAGGAGATCGTATGAGGAGATGCGGTGTACCTGACCGACGAACGCTGGCGTGAGCTGTTGCACGTGCGCAGCACCGAACCCGCAGCGGTCGCGCGTGCCTACGCCGGGCGGCGTCGGCGCGAGCGGCTGCTGTCCGAGCAGGGCACGCTGTTCCTGGTCGCGGCGGACCATCCGGCCCGCGGTGCGCTCGGGGTCGGTTCGGACCGCACCGCCATGGCCGATCGGCGCACCCTGCTCGAACGTCTGCTGATCGCGCTGGACAATCCGGCGGTGGACGGCGTGCTCGGCTCCCCGGACGTCGTGGAGGAACTACTGCTGCTGGACGCGCTGCACGACAAGGTCGTCATCGGATCGATGAATCGCGGCGGCCTGGCCGGTGCGGACTGGGAGATCGAGGATCGGTTCACCGGATACGATGCCCGATCGCTGGTCGAGTTCGGCCTGGACGGCGGGAAAATGCTGCTGCGACTGGTGGATTCGGACCCGCGCACCATTCCGACACTGCAAGCGTGCGCCCGCGCGGTCTCGGAACTGGCCGCGCACGGCCTGATGGCGATGGTGGAACCGCTGCCCTACCATCGCGACGAGTCCGGATCGCTGGTGATGCACAAGGATTCGGCCTCATTACAGCGGGCGATCACCGTCGCGTCGGGCCTCGGCGTCACCTCCGCCTACACCTGGCTGAAAATCCCCGCGCCGGAGGATATCTCGGTACTCGACGCCACCACGCTGCCGGTGCTCATGCTGGGCGGAGCACCATCGGGCGATTCGGCGGCGGATCTGGCGGCCTGGGGAGGTGCACTGCGACACGAGGTTTCGCGCGGCCTCGTGGTCGGTCGCAGTCTGTTGTATCCACCCGACGGCGATGTCGCGGGCGCGGTCGACGCCGCCGCACGAATCCTGACGGAGGCGCGATGAGCATTCTGCACCGGCCGATCGGAGTACTCGCCGACGGAGACGATCCCGTCCTGCTGTCCACCACTGCCTCGGCCTGGACCGATCCTGGGTCGCGGTTGCCCGCCGGGCGGTGCCGAATCGAATCCGAGGGGGGCGCGCGATGAGCCGATTACACCGCCCCGCAGGCACGCTGAACGACGGCAACGATCCGATCCTGCTAACCGCCGAGGAGGCGGGGTGGACCTATGTCGGGCTGCGGGTACTGGGGCTGCCTGCGGGGGAGTCGCGGACGGTACACACCGGAGAATACGAGGCGTTCATCCTTCCGCTCAGCGGTGGCTGCACCGTCCGGGTGGACGGCGAGATCTTCGAATTGACCGGCCGGGAGACGGTTTTCGCCCGCGTCACCGATTTCGCCTACGTCCCGCGCGAGGCCGAGGTGGAGTTCACCTCCCGGGCCGGTGCCGAGATCGCGCTGCCGATGGCCCGCTGCGAGCGGCGGCTGTCCCCGAAATATGGTGCGGCCGAGAATGTTCCGGTGGAGGTTCGCGGTGCGGGCCGGGCGACCCGGCAGGTCACGAATTTCGGCACACCCGGAGTGTGGGAGCACGCCGACAAACTCAACGCCTGTGAACTCCTCACCCCGGACGGCAACTGGTCCTCCTATCCACCGCACAAGCACGACGAGGCGGGCGAGTGCGAGGTGGTCAACGAGGAGATCTACTACTTCCGCATCGCCGGACGGGACGAGATCAGACCTTCCCGAGAGGGATTCGGCCTGCATCGCACCTACACCGCCGACGGCGAGCTCGACGAGAACGTCGCGGTGCGGGACGGGGACGTATTCCTGATCCCGCGCGGCTATCACGGGCCGTGTGTGGCCGCGCCGGGCTACCCGATGTACTACCTGAACGTCCTGGCGGGCCCGGCGCCCGAGCGATCCATGGCCTTCTGCGACGATCCGGCGCACGGCTGGGTCCGCGACACGTGGGCCTCGACCGCGCCCGACCCGCGCTGCCCGGTGACCGACCATTGGGGACGCATGTGATGACCCGGCCGCGGCGGCATCCGTCCGGCGTCCGGCGGCGACGATCGCTCGGCCGGAATGTTGTTGGTATGACGTGGGTCACGATGGGTACTCGCCGAAAGCGGGCCGGAAGACGGACAAACCGGCCTCGCCCTAACCGTACGACCGGCATGACGAGGAGCGACAACAGATGCGACTGACGACCGCGCAGGCATTGGTGGCCTGGCTGATCGCCCAGCGCTCACAGACCCTGGACGGGCGTGAGGTGCCGCTGTTCCCCGCGGTGTTCGCGATCTTCGGGCACGGCAACGTCCTGGGCTTGGGGACGGCGCTCGAGGAGCGTCGCGATGTGATCCCGGTCTGGCGTGGACATTCCGAACAGGGCATGGCCCTGGCCGCGGTCGGGCTGACCAAAGCCGTGCACCGACGGCAGGTCGGCGTGGTCACCTCCTCGATCGGGCCGGGCGCGTTGAACATGGTGACCGCGGCCGGTGTCGCGCATGCGAATCGTCTTCCGCTGCTGTTACTCCCGGGTGACGTGTTCACCGGGCGCGGGCCGGATCCGGTGTTGCAGCAGGTCGAGCACTTCGGCGATCCGACCGTGACCGCCAACGACGCGTTCCGGGCGGTGAGTCGCTATTTCGACCGGATCACCCGGCCCGAGCAACTGCTCGCGACGCTGCCGCAGGTCGCCCGGGTACTCACCGATCCCGCCGATGCCGGACCGGTGACACTCGCTCTGCCACAGGACGTTCAGGCTGA
This sequence comes from Nocardia jiangxiensis NBRC 101359, assembly GCF_000308615.1. GTDB lineage: Bacteria > Actinomycetota > Actinomycetes > Mycobacteriales > Mycobacteriaceae > Nocardia > Nocardia jiangxiensis. The sequence goes on along the minus strand of NZ_BAGB01000054.1, from coordinate 42,819 downwards.
AACCTTCGACTTCCCGGATGTGCTGTTCGAACCGGTCGTACACACCGTGGCCCGGCCGCGTCCGGATCGCACCGCACTCGCGGCGGCGGCGCAGGCGCTGCGGTCCGCGCAACGCCCGCTGCTTATCCTGGGCGGCGGCGTGCGCTATTCCGGAGCCGCATCGCAGGCGCTGGAAACCGCCGAGCGACACGGCATTCCGATCACCGAGACCACCGCCGGGCGCACCCTGGTGGCGCACGATCACCCGCTGTACGCCGGACCGCTGGGCATCACCGGGTCGGCCTCGGCCGATACCCTTGCGGCGGAGGCGGATCTGGTGCTCGCGGTGGGAACTCGCCTGCAGGACTTCACCACCGCGTCGTGGACCGCCTTCGCACCCGAGGTCCGGATGATCACGATCAATGCCGCGCGTTTCGACGCGGTCAAGCACGGCGCGCTCGCGGTGGTCGCGGATGCCGCTGCGGCACTGGAGGATCTGGAGGCCGAACTGTCCGGCTGGCGCGTCGCTCGCGAGTGGACGACCCGTGCCGCTGCGGTGCGCGAAGAGTGGGACGACTACATCGACACCCTGCGCGCACCGGCTGCCGGACCACCGACTTACGCCCGGATCGTCGGCGAGGTCAACGACCTGAGCGAATCGGGCGACTACGTGATGACCTCGTCCGGTGGTCTGCCGGGTGAGCTGGTCGGCGGCTGGCGGGCCGAGGGCGGTGAACCCACCATGGACGTCGAGTACGGATTCTCCTGTATGGGTTACGAACTCGCGGGCGCGTGGGGCGCGGCCATGGCGCATCGACACGGACAGGTCACCACGTTGCTCGGTGACGGCTCGTATCTGATGCTCAACTCCGAGCTGTTCTCCGCGGCGTTCGCCGGTCACGGCTTCGTCGCGGTGGTCTGCGACAACGACGGATACGCGGTCATCGCACGCCTGCAGGAGGGCCAGGGCGGCAACGGTTTCAACAATATGTATCGCGACTGCCGTACCAATCATCCCGCGCCGCCACGGGTGAATTTCGCCGCGCACGCGCATTCGCTGGGTTGTGTCGTTTTCACCGCCTCGAGTGCCGACGAATTCCGCGAGGCATATGGCCACGCCAGAGAGGCGTCGGCCCGGCAGTCGCGGCCCGCGGTGGTCGTGGTGCGCACGCACCCCTCGGCGTGGACCGAATCCGGTGCGTTCTGGCAGGTAGGCGTGCCGGAACAGCTGTCCGGCCACGAGGCTCAGGAGGCCGCGACGGCGCGTCAGGTGCGGTATCTGCGCCCGTGAAATGCACGGCACGGCGCGCGACGCGCCGAATCGGCCTGGACTGACGCCGATTGCCTCGCTATGGTCTGGCTGGCCCGATGGCGAGAAGGTATGTGATATGGCACAAGGCACGGTCAAGTGGTTCGACACCAAGAAGGGTTTCGGGTTCATCCGTCAGGATGACGGCGGCCCCGATGCCTTCGTCGACTACACCGAGCTGGAAGGGACCGGCTTCCGCTCGCTCGCGGAGGGACAGCGGGTGGTGTTCGAAATCCGTCATACCAAGACCGGGCCCGAGGCCAGGAACGTCCGGCTCGTACAGAACTGATTGTGTGTGTCGTGGCACACAGTTTTGAAATCGTGTTGTGCGGGTCACTTTCCCGCAATTGTGGCTAACGAGTGTTTCAAGTTGGTCGATATGCCTGTCGAAAGCCGGTTCGGCCGGATGACGACAATGAAAGGCAATTCCATGATCCCCGTTATCATCGATACCGGTTCCGCCGCTCTGCACGGACTGTTCAACACCGGCAGCGCTGCGTTCCACGGGATCCTGAACACGCTGTGGACCGGGTCTTTCGGCGGCTGAGCTCGCACAACGGCCGTGTGAATCGGCCGGGTGGCCGGTCCTGGACAGTCACTGTCCAGGACCGGCCCATTTTTATCCCGACCGGGTCACGAAGCCGGACGGAATAGGGATCACCGAAATCGGATCCCCGGCTGATCTGCCTATATCGGTACGATCACGAATGCTGGGACGGGTCCGTCAGGGCTGCTGGCGTATCAGGTGCAATCGCCGGTTGCGGGAAATCACAGTGGCGCGGCAGCGCCTGGGCATGGCATTCTGGAGCATCGAGACCGGGTCGAGCGGACGTTGGCCGGTCCGGCTCGTCTACAGAAGGTATGAAATGGCGCAAGGCGTAGTGAAGTGGTTCAACAGCGAGAAGGGCTTCGGGTTCATCGCTCAGGATGACGGTGGTCCGGATGTGTTCGTGCACTACTCGGCTGTTTCCGGAAGCGGCTTCCGGTCCCTCGATGAGGGTCAGCGCGTGGAGTTCGAGATCGGCCAGGGCCAGAAGGGTCCGCAGGCCCAGGGCGTGCGCGTGATCTGAGTCACCTGACTTGGTAAGGCTCCGCACCATTGTGGTGCGGGGTCTTTCGCGTTTCCGGGGGGACGTTTCAGCCGACCGCCAGCGCCTGCGCACGGAAGAACTCCGCCGCCTCGAGCTTCGCCGCGTCGCGCTCACGGCCCCGCGTGCTCGGGAACTCCTCGACCGCGCGGGCGAACTCCTCGTCGATGAATCGGGCGATCGCCACCGGTGCTGGGCCACTGCCCATCTCGCGGGTGCGGGACTTCAGTTCGGTCAGCTCGCCCACGGCCGCAACGAGATCCGCGGGCAGCTCGCACTGCGCCGACAGCGTCGGCAGATGCATCGGCGCGATCGCGGCCCCGGGATGTTCGCGCAACCAGCGCAGCGCCATCGCCGGGCGCAGCGAGTAGAACACCTTCTTCAGCGAGCCAGTGCCGTCGAACAGTCGCCAGTGCCGCTCGCCCAGGTGCAGATAGTGCCGGGCGATCCGGTCGCGATCGGCGACCTCGTCGGCCAGTGCCCGCAGCTGCTCCCGGAACGCGGTGTCGCCGCGGTAGACGATCGGGGACATCAGCCATTCGATCAGCGCCGCATTGCCGTTCACCAGCAGCCGCAACGCCTTGGCCAGATCCCAGCCGTTCACGTCCAGCAGCGCGGTCAGCGGAGTTTCGATGACGTCGCGCGCGGCCCACGGCGACAGATAGCGATCCAACTCGGCGACGTAGACGAAGCGGCAGTCGTAATCGGAGTCCGGGGACGGGAAACCCCAGGCGCGGCTGCCGCTTTCGACGGCCAGCCGGATCGAGACGCGATCCTCGCGGCAGATCCGGTCGAGCTCGGCGTCGATCTCGCCCACCACGGTGGGGTCCATCGAATCCGGAATCGCGCGCAGGCTCACGTGAACGATGTTAGTGAGCGATTCGCCGCGCCTCCAATGTATTTGCAGGCCGGAGCGGTCATCGTTCCGTGATGTGCGGCCGGACCGGAACCGGCTTGTGACGACCTGGACGTTTACCGTTCAACCCCTGGTCAACGGGGCCACGCAGCATGGGTGGCAGTGGTGGTAGCTGAACAGCGGCTGCCCACGGGCAGCGGAAGGCCCGACCATGGATGAAGATGTGCAGACCGACCACAAGTACACGATGCGGATCAGCCGGCTGGCCATCGACAAGCTGGGAATCCGCCTCTACGACCGAGTTTCGGCGGTTCTGGCCGAACTCATCGCCAACTCCTACGACGCCGACGCCAGCGAAGTGGCGGTGTGGTTGCCGTGGGGAGTGACCCTCGCCGGCACCGTGCGCGGCGCGCAGGAGCCGCCCTACGAGATCGTCGTGACCGACAACGGTCACGGCATGACCGCCGACGAGGTCAACGAGCACTATCTGATGGTGGGTTCGGACCGTCGAATCCGCACGGGCTCGGATCTTTCGCGCGAACGCAGCCGACCGGTCATGGGCCGCAAGGGAATCGGGAAACTGGCCGCCTTCGGAATCTGCCGGACCATCGAGGTGATCAGCGCGGGCAGCGGCGAGCAGGATCGCACCGAGGCCGGATGGCCTGTCTCCCATATCGTTCTGGACCTGGACGATATGGTGCACGACACCGAGAGCGACTACTACCCGGCGGTCGGTCCGTTGGACGGCACCGTCGCCCCGCAGCGCGGCACCACTGTCATCCTGCGGGATTTCTTCCGCAAGCGGGTCAATTCGGGTGCGGAACTGAATCGCCAGCTCGCCGCGCGATTCGGGATCGAGCGCCCGGACTGGCGGGTCGAGGTGCACAACAGTGCGGCGCAGGAGACCGAGAGCTTCATCCTCAGCGATCTGCCGATCGATGTGATGGAGGAGACGCGTATCGATGTGGCCTCGCGCCCGGTGCTCACGGGTCGGCAGTATCTGCCCGTCACCGGCTGGATCGCCTACTCCCGGCACCCCTACCGAGATGAGGCGATGGCGGGCGTGCGGATCTATGCGCGCGGCAAGATCGTTGCTCAGACAAGGGATTTCGGCATCGCGGCCGGATTCACCGGTGAGTACAAACTGCGTTCCTACCTGGTCGGGGCCATCCACGTGGACTGGCTCGACGACGAGGAGGATCTGGTGCGCTCGGACCGGCAGGACATCATCTGGAACTCCGGGCGGGGCGAGGCGCTGGCCGCGTGGGGTCGTGAGCTCATCGCCGAGATCGGCCGGATGGGGGAGCGCTCGATCCGTCGGCGGGTGTGGGAGGAGTTCGTCGAGCGCTCGCACATCTATCGGACGCTGGAGGCGATCGGCCCGGGCGACAAGCTGTTTCGCGAATCGGTGGCCGCGGCCGCGCGAATCCTGGTGGCCAACAAGGACCGTGCCGCACTGGATGATCCCGGACATGTGGAAAGCATTGTGCGCCTGGCCCTGTCGCTCGGACCGCAGCGCAGCCTGCTCGACACCCTGCAGCAGATCGCCGAGGACTCCGATCCGCGCCTGGATGTCGTGGTGGCACTGTTCGAACGCGCCCGGGTGGCGGAGATCTATTCGCTCGGCCAGATCGCCGGGGAACGAGTCGCGGTGGTGGACAAGCTGCGTACGCTCATCGACGATCGCCGCTCGCTCGAACGGCCCTTCCAGGAACTCATCGAGCGAGCGCCGTGGTTGCTCGCGCCGGAGTGGACTCCGCTGGGCATGAACGAATCGCTCACCCGCGTCCGCGCGGCCTTCGAACGTTGGTACACACAGAAATTCGGCTCCACCCTGGTGACCAGCGCCATCGGCAGCGCCAAGCGCGAACCCGATTTCGTCCTGCTGCACGATGCCGGTGAGCTGTGGATCGTGGAGATCAAGCGGATGGACTACCACCTCACCGACGAGGAGTACAACCGCGCGATCAACTACCTCTACGCGCTGGACACCTTCCTGACCGAGAACCCCCGCATCGGCGACCAGTTCCCCCGGCGCCGACTCACCTTCATCGTCGACCACATCGACCGCCTCCGCCCCGCCTCGCTCTCCTCCCTGGACAGTGACGCCCGCATCGACCGCCGCACCTGGCGCGAACTGCTCGATTCGACGTTGCGGGCACACCGCGACTTCCTCGAGCGGGTCTACGCGATGCGCGGAATCGAGGAGGAACGCGCGCAAGCGGGGTAGACGACAAGACGTCCTCGCTGAATGCGTCGGTAAAAGCGCTTCCGCACGCGAGGCAGGGGCGTCGCCATATGCCCCGGGGCGACCGGGTCGGCGAGACGCATGCTGTGCGGAGTATTCGGGCGGAGCGCGCACAGGCTGTCCGAGCTGATGCGCGCCGGGTGATCTCGGTGATGAACGAGTATCGACGGTGTATTCGCCTCCGCTCGGATTTCTTGCCGGATGCGAAAGCTGTCGCCGAGTATCCGACCCGGGAGGTCGTGGACGCGTCATGCGGTCCTCGTGCGCAAGTGCCGGGGGTGGGGTCGCGGCCGATGTGAGACCGCACCCGAGGCGGAGCGGGCGCACGTCTCGCGGCATCGGTGAGACCGAGGTCACCCCCGGTGCGGGGTGTGAGCAGATCGGACCACCCGCACCGCCCGGCGTAGACGAGCCCATTAAGCTTGGCCCCGGTAAATGCCGATCCCCTCTTCTTCCAGGAGTGCCCCCAGTGAGCCAAAATGGCCGTCCTGTTGTTCTGATCGCCGACAAGCTCGCCCAGTCGACCGTCGATGCGCTCGGCGACGGTGTCGAGGTGCGCTGGGTCGACGGACCCAATCGGCCCGAACTGCTGGCCGCCGTGCCGGAGGCCGACGCGCTGCTGGTCCGCTCCGCCACCACGGTCGACGCCGAGGTCCTCGACGCCGGCCGGCGGTTGAAGATCGTCGCGCGGGCCGGTGTCGGCCTGGACAACGTCGAGGTCCCCGCGGCCACCGAGCGCGGTGTGATGGTCGTCAACGCGCCGACCTCCAATATCCACACCGCCGCCGAGCACGCGGTCAGCCTGCTGCTGTCCACCGCCCGCCAGATCCCGGCCGCCGACGCCACCTTGCGCGAGCACACCTGGCAGCGCAGCAAGTTCAACGGTGTGGAGATCTTCGGCAAGACCGTCGGTGTGATCGGCCTGGGCCGCATCGGGCAGCTCTTCGCCGCGCGCCTGGCCGCCTTCGAGACCAAGATCGTCGCCTACGACCCCTACGTCTCGCCCGCACGCGCCGCGCAGCTGGGCATCGAACTGCTCGAGCTGGACGAGGTGCTCGCCCGCGCCGACCTGATCTCGGTGCACCTGCCCAAGACCCCCGAGACCAAGGGCCTGCTGTCCGCGGAGAAGCTGGCGCTGACCAAGCCGGGCGTCATCATCGTCAACGCCGCCCGCGGCGGGCTGATCGACGAGGCCGCCCTCGCCGACGCGATCAAGTCGGGTCATGTGCGCGGCGCGGGTATCGACGTGTACGAGACCGAGCCGTGCACCGACAGCCCGCTGTTCGAGCTGCCGCAGGTCGTGGTGACCCCGCACCTGGGCGCGTCCACCTCCGAGGCGCAGGATCGCGCGGGCACCGACGTGGCCAAGTCCGTATTGCTCGCTCTGGCAGGCGAATTCGTGCCCGGCGCGGTGAACGTCACCGGCGGCGCGGTGGACGAGTTCGTCGCACCGTGGCTGGAGATCGTGCGCAAGCAGGGTGCGCTGCTGGGTGCGCTGGCCGACGAGCTGCCGGTCAGCCTCGAGGTGCAGGCGCGCGGCGAGCTCAGCGCGTACGACGTTACGGTGCTGGAACTTTCGGCGCTGCGCGGTATCTTCTCGGCGCTGAACGAGACCGACTCCGAGGGTGAGCAGGGCCCGGCGGTGACCTTCGTCAACGCCCCGGCGCTGGCCAAGGAGCGCGGGATCGAGGCGACCGTCACGACCGCCACCGAGAGCCCCTCGCACCGCAGCGTGGTGGATCTGCGCGCGGTGTTCGGCGACGGCCGCACCCTGAACGTCTCGGGCGCGTTGACCGAGCCGGAGCTGGTGCAGAAGATCGTCAACATCAACGGCCGCAACTACGACATGCGCGCCGAGGGCCTGAACCTGGCCGTGCTGAACTACGAGGACCGTCCCGGCGCGCTGGGCAAGATCGGCACCGCCCTGGGCGATGCCGGGATCGATATCCAGGCCGCCCAGCTGAGCCAGGACGTCGACCAGGAGGGCGCGACGGTCATCCTGCGGGTGAACACCGAGGTTCCCGCCGACGTGCGGTCCTCGATCGCCGAGGTCGTCGGCGCGGGCAAGGTCGTCCAGGTCGACCTGAGCTGAGTCCGGGAACATGCGGTGTGCGCGAGCCGATCGGCTCGCGCACACCGCTTTTCCAGCGAGACCGGTAACCCGGCGCTGCCGCGCTCGAGGTGTCTCGGACAGTGAGTTCGCGGTCGCGAGGGCCGGAACAACCGGGTTGCCGTCCGCTCACGTCGACTGAGTTCGGTGCGGGCCGTCGGTGAGCATTGTGCCGCCATGGTGGCGGTCAGGTGGGGTAGCGCGGCACGCTCACCTCGGCGGCCGGATCTCACGGATTGAGAGCGGCTCGCCCTGGTTACGGGGCAGATTCGGGGTACCGATAAGGTGACGATGCTTGCGATCGGCGCGTGTGATCGCATGGCCGATCGGCTCGGCGCCACTGTACCGCCGAGATCGTGCCGGTCGGCCCTACCGGCTGATTCGGCCACATATCCGGTATGTGGGCCACGAGCGTGAACGAACGGAGCGTTGTCATATGAAACTGGCTGTCATCCCCGGTGACGGTATCGGTCCCGAGGTCATCGCCGAGGCGCTCAAGGTGCTCGACGTAGTCGTGCCGGGTGTCGAGAAGACCCACTACGACCTGGGCGCCAAGCGATACCACGAGACCGGTGAGGTGCTGCCGGATTCGGTGCTGCCCGAGCTGAAGCAGCATGACGCGATTCTGCTCGGTGCGATCGGCGACCCGTCGGTGCCCAGCGGTCTGCTCGAGCGCGGGCTGCTGCTGCACACCCGCTTCGCGCTGGATCATCACGTGAATCTGCGTCCGTCGCGGCTGTTTCCGGGCGTGAGCAGCCCGCTGTCGGGTGATCCGGAGATCGATTTCGTCGTCGTGCGCGAGGGCACCGAGGGCCCGTACACCGGCACCGGCGGCGCGATCCGCGTGAACACCCCGCACGAGGTCGCCACCGAGGTCAGCACGAACACCCGCTTCGGCATCGAGCGCGTGGTTCGCTACGCCTTCGCCGCGGCCCAGCAGCGTCGTAAGCATCTGACCCTGGTGCACAAGACCAACGTGCTGTCCTTCGCCGGTTCGCTGTGGCAGCGCACGGTGACCGAGGTCGGCGCGGAGTATCCGGACGTCGAGGTCGCCTACCAGCACATCGATGCCGCGACCATCCACATGGTCACCGATCCGGGTCGTTTCGACGTGATCGTCACCGACAACCTGTTCGGCGACATCATCACCGACCTGGCCGCCGCGGTCTCCGGCGGTATCGGCCTGGCCGCCTCGGGCAATATCGACGCCTCGGGCGTCAACCCGAGCATGTTCGAGCCCGTGCACGGCAGCGCCCCCGATATCGCGGGCCAGTCCAAGGCCGACCCCACCGCCGCGATTCTCTCGGTTTCCCTGCTGCTGAACCACCTGGGCCGGACCGACGAGGCCGCCCGCATCGAGTCCGCCGTGGCCAAGGATCTGTCCACCCGCACCGGCACCGCGTCCACCGTCGAGATCGGTGACCGGATCGCCGCCGCGGTCTGAGTATCGACAACCAGGCCCCGCGTCCGAATGTCTTCGGGCGCGGGGCCTTTCGGTTGTAGCCTCAACTTCGAGAAGGTCGTCGAGCGTGCGCTCGATTGCGAATGCCGAGGCGGACAAGCCCTTTCGAGCCTCGAGTTCGATCTTGTTCTCGCAGAAGAGATTCCGAGTGGAACGAACTCGCGCCCCCGAACCGGTCCTTTCGTCCGGCTCGGGGGCGCGATCGTGCCGGGCTAGCGGCTGTCCCGGGGGACCAGCGGCACGGCGGCGATGGCGAAGGCCGCGGCGGCGAGGTAGGCGGCGGGGAAGCCCGCGGCGGTGATCAGTGCGCCGAAGACCGGGGCCACCGCGGCGGTGGCGAGGTACTGGCCGGTGTTCTGAATGCCCAGGCCACGACCGCTCCAGAAGGGGCCCGCGATTTCGGCTACGGCGGTGAAGGACAAGCCGTTGTCGGCGACGGTGATGACCGACGCGATCACCAGGATCGGCAGCGCTGCCCACCACCAGTGCAGCCATGCCGAGAAGGCCAGGGCGGCCATGGAAACCACTGCTGCGATCGCAATAGTGCGCAGTGGGCGTAGGCGGCTGCCCAGTCGATCGGACCAGATTCCCGCGCCGATACGTCCCGCCGCACCCAGGATCTGCGTCACAGTGACGAGAACGCCCGCGACCGCAAGTGACAGTCCGACACCGTGATTCAGCCACAGCAGTGCGAACGTCCACACCGTCGCCTGCGGGATCACCAGCAGGACCGAAACGGCGTGAATGCGCCACAATGTCGTATCTCGGCGGTAGGGATTGTCTGAATCGGTCTGCGCAACAGAACGTTCGGGGCGCGGCGGATCGATGATCCCGATCGCGCAGCCGATCGCGGCGACACCGGCCATCACCGCGGGAACCAGCACGGCGGTGGAAAACCCGTGTGCCGCCGCAATTGCCGGGATCGCCAGGGCCGCGATGCCGACGCCGAGGGGCTGTGCGGTCTGCCGGATTCCCATCGCCAATCCGCGTTGATCGGGTGGGAACCAGCCCGCGATCACCCGCCCGCTCGCGCCGTTGGTGCTCGCCGCGCCGATGCCGGCCAGCAGCAGCAATACGCCCAGCGCAAGGTAATTCGTGGTGGCGGCCGCGGCGGCGCCCGCGCCGAACATCAGCAGCGGGCCCACGATCAGCACCGTGCGTTCGCCGAACCGGTCCACCGCGTAGCCCCAGGCGACCAGCGTGCAGACCATGCCGACCATCGGCATCGCCACCAGCAGACCGGCTGTGGCCAAGGGCATTCCGCGTTCGGTGAGGGCGGGCAGCAGGAACGGCGCGCCGTTGCTCATCACCGCGCTGGCGGCCTGGGCGAAGAGTCCGAGGCCGAGCATGACCCACCGTCGAGTGGTGCTCAGCTGGATCACGGCCACCATATTCTCACCTCTATCTCAAATACTGGGATTTGAATCTTATTCTGTGAACTTCTCGCTCACGGTACACCCGGCTCGCGGCCGAATGTGCGGCGGTAGCGCGGCCGCAGTGTGCAGACCGGGTGGTCGGGCCCATACCACCTGGTGGATAGACTGCGAACCATGCGTCTAGGTCGAGTTGCCAGCCCCGATGGGGTCGCGTTCGTGAGCATCGAAGGAACCACCTCCGATGGTGTTGCCAAGGAGATCGCCGAACATCCGTTCGGCACGCCCACCTTCACCGGCCGCAGTTGGCCGGTCGCCGATGTCCGGCTGCTCGCGCCGATCCTGGCCAGCAAGGTGGTGTGCATCGGCAAGAACTACGCCGCGCACGCCCGCGAGATGGGCGGTGAGGCGCCGGCGGATCCGGTGATCTTCCTCAAGCCCAACACCGCCATCGCCGGACCGAACTCGGCAATCGTGTTGCCGCCCAGTTCCTCTCAGGTCGATTACGAGGGCGAGCTGGCGATCGTCATCGGACGCCCGTGCAAGGACGTGCCCGCCGCCCGTGCTCGCGAGGTGATCCTCGGCTACACCGTCGCCAACGACGTCACCGCTCGCGACCAGCAGCGCCACGACGGCCAGTGGACGCGCGGCAAGGGGTACGACACCTTCTGCCCGCTCGGCCCCTGGATCGAAACCGAGCTGGACCCAACGGATCTGGAGATCGTCACCGAGCTCGACGGCGAGGTCCGCCAGCGCAGCCGGACATCACTTCTGCTGCACGATATTCCGAAGCTGATCGAGTGGATCACCACCGTGATGACGCTGCTGCCCGGCGATGTCATCCTGACCGGCACTCCCGAGGGGGTAGGACCGATGCAGGACGGGCAAACCGTCTCCGTGACGGTCGAGGGCATCGGCACCCTCACCAATCCTGTTGCCGCCAAACGTTGATCGGAAAGTAGGGCTTGTGACTACCCACCCCGCCGGCTCACCATCCCCCGCGACAGACGTACGGGTCCGTTTCTGCCCGTCGCCGACCGGCACACCGCACGTCGGGCTGATCCGGACGGCGTTGTTCAACTGGGCCTTCGCCCGGCACCACGGCGGCGCATTCGTCTTCCGCATCGAAGACACCGATGCCGCACGCGATTCCGACGAGTCGTACCACGCGCTGCTGGACGCGCTGCGCTGGCTCGGCCTGACCTGGGACGAGGGTCCGGAGGTCGGCGGACCCTATGCGCCGTACCGGCAGTCGCTGCGCCGGGACATGCACATGGACATCGTCCGAAGGTTGCTGGAGGCGGGCGAAGCGTACGAATCGTTCTCCACGCCAGAGGAAGTCGAGGCCCGGCATCGGGCCGCGGGGCGCGATCCCAAGCTCGGCTACGACAACTTCGACCGCGACCTGAGCGCCGAGCAGGTCGCGGATTTCAAGGCGCAGGGCCGCGGTGCGGTGATCCGGTTGCGGATGCCCGACAAGGACATCACCTGGCACGATCTGGTACGCGGTGAGACCACCATCCGGGCCGGCGTGGTGCCCGACTTCGCGATCACCCGGGGTACCGGCGAGCCGTTGTACACCCTGGTCAATCCGGTCGACGACGCATTGATGAAGATCACCCACGTACTGCGCGGTGAGGACATTCTGTCCTCCACTCCGCGACAGATCGCGCTGTACGAGGCGCTGACCCGGATCGGGGTCGCCGAGTTCACTCCGCAGTTCGGTCATCTGCCCTTCGTGATGGGGCAGGGCAACAAGAAGTTGTCCAAACGCGACCCCGAGTCGAATCTGTTCGTGCATCGGGATCGGGGATTCATTCCCGAGGGTTTGCTGAATTACCTGGCTTTGCTCGGGTGGAGCATAGGTGAGGACCGGGACATCTTCTCGATGGAGGAGATGGTCGCGGCATTCGACATATCGAAAGTAAATTCGAATCCGGCCCGGTTCGACCAGAAGAAGGCCGACGCCGTCAACGCCGAGCACATTCGTTTGCTGGAGCCCGCGGATTTCGCTCATCGACTCCGCAGCTACCTCACCGGGCAGGGTCACATCGGCGCCGAAGTCGACGATGCACTTTTCTCGGCCGCGGCCGAGTTGGTGCAGACCCGGATCGTGGTTCTCGGGGACGCCTGGGACTTGTTGAAGTTCCTGTTCCTGCCGCCGTCGGAGTTCACCGTCGACGAGGCCGCGGCGCAAAAGAATCTGGGACCCGATGCCGCACCCGTGTTGCAGGCCGCCATCGCGGCGCTGGAGGATATTTCCGACTGGTCGGCAATCGCACTCGAAGCGGCGCTGAAAACCGCTCTGGTGGACGATCTGGGCCTCAAACCGCGTAAGGCGTTCGCACCAGTGCGAGTCGCGGTGACCGGTTCACACATCAGCCCGCCGCTGTACGAGTCGCTGGAGTTGCTCGGCCGGGAGGTGAGCATGCAGCGGCTGCGGGCCGCCGCAACCGCGATCTGACCGCCTCAGACGCCGTTCGACCCCATTTGACCAGGCGATTTGTATAAAGCGGGGAGGGGACTGGTAATCTTCTCCCCGGCCCGGAAACGAGCCTCCAGCCCACTGGGAGGGAGGCAGAACGCCCAGGTCATTGGGGTATGGTGTAATTGGCAACACAGCTGATTCTGGTTCAGCCATTCTAGGTTCGAGTCCTGGTACCCCAGCGGAGTGTGTCCGGGTCTTTCGATTCGGTTGCACTTGTCCTGGCCCCGTCGTCTAGCGGCCTAGGACGCCGCCCTCTCAAGGCGGTAGCGCGGGTTCAAATCCCGTCGGGGCTACGAGAAGATCCCCCGGCCATCCGGCTGGGGGATCTTTTTCGTTGTGCGACGGGTGCGGCGCTCAGTTGTCCAGCGGCCAGGTCGACCCGCCGGCCGGCATCTCCGGCATGCCGAGCTTGCGGTGATCCCAGCTGCGGGTGCGTTCGGGCACCAGCCGGACCGCGACGCGCTTGTTCAGCATCGCGTCCACCATCGGGCGCAGTTCCTCGGTGTACGGGCCGGTGTAGCGCTCCCAGACGCTCACGCCCACCTTGAACAGCGCCTCGGGGTCGTCCACGATCTCCGCGCGGCCCTCGATGGAGACCCCGCGCAGCTGGTCGTAGCTGTCACCGGCCTCGATCAGCACCGTCACCCGCGGGTCGCGGCGGATGTTGACCGCCTTCTGCGATTTGGCCTTGGTCTCGAACCAGATCTCGCCGTTCACCAGGCCGTACCACATGGCGGTCAGATGCGGCAGGCCCTTCGGGCCGAGCGTGGCCAGCGTGATGATGCGGCTGCGTTCGAGGAATCCGGTGACCTCGTCGTCGGACATCACGATCTGTGCGCGTTGATTCACTCCCATGGGCCGACTGTAGTTTACGGCGTATGGTGCGCGTCACATGGCCGTTGTCACAGTAGTGCCGGGCCTACAGGCGTTTGTGCAGGGCATCCGCGGCCGCGACCAGATCGGCGGCCCAGCGCGCGCCCGGACGACGCCCCATCCGGTCGATCGGTCCGGACACCGAGACCGCGGCGACCACGGCGCCGGACGAATCGCGCACCGGCGCGGAGATGCTGGCCACACCGGCCGCCCGCTCGGCCGCGCTCTGCGCCCAGCCGCGTCGGCGGACCTCGGCCAGTGCGCGTTCGCCGAAGACCGCGTCGGGCAGCACGCTGCGCTGCAGTTCCGGATCCGCCCATGCCAGCAGGACCTTGGCCGCCGATCCGGCGGTCAGCGGAAGGCGAGCGCCGACCGGGACGGTGTCGCGCAGTCCGGAGGTGGGTTCCAGGGCCGCGACGGCGATCCGCGAATGCCCGTCCAGCCGGTAGAGCTGCACACTTTCCCCGGTGATCTCGCGAAGCCGGGGCAGTACGACGGCCGCGGCGTCGAGCATGGGATCCTGCGCTGTGCTCGCGAGTTCGGAGAGTGCGGGTCCGGGCTGCCAGAGGCCGTTGGCGTCGCGGGCCAGCATGCGGTGCGTCTCGAGGCCGACCGCCAGCCGGTGCGCGGTCGCCCGGGGCAATCCGGTCCGCGCACACAGCTCATTGAGGCCACAGGGCTGCTCGGCCACCGCGTAGAGCACGGTCATGGCTTTGTCGAGCACCCCGATACCGCTATGCTGTCTCATAGGACGATATTTAAGTCTCAGATAATGAGATTTGCAAACCAGTCCGAGACCCCACCCAGCCCGGTGGAGCAACCGACAAAGCAACAACACAACCACGCAACTTCCGCTCTCGACCCAGCCCGCACGGAGCGAGTCTTCGAGCGGCCGCGAACCCGCCGGAGCGAAGCGGAGGCAATCGAACACAGAGGTGATACCGATGGCCGAACGGCCACGCACACTGGCGGAGAAGGTCTGGGACGAGCATGTCGTCGCCCGCGGTCAGGGCGAGGGCGAGGCGCGCGAGCCCGATCTCATCTACATCGATCTGCACCTGGTGCACGAGGTGACCAGCCCGCAGGCGTTCGACGGACTGCGGCAGGCCGGGCGGCCGGTGCGCCGAACCGATCTCACCATCGCCACCGAGGACCACAACGTCCCGACCGTCGACATCGATAAGCCGATCGCCGACCCGACCTCGCGTACCCAGGTCGAGACATTGCGCCGCAACTGCGAGGAATTCGGCGTGCGGCTCTATCCGATGGGCGATATCGAGCAGGGCATCGTGCACGTGGTCGGTCCGCAGCTCGGGTTGACCCAGCCGGGCACGACCGTGGTGTGCGGTGATTCGCACACCTCCACGCACGGTGCGTTCGGCGCGCTGGCGATGGGCATCGGCACCAGCGAGGTCGAACATGTTCTGGCCACGCAGACGTTGTCGCTGCGGCCGTTCAAGACCATGGCGGTCAATATCGATGGCCAGCTGCCGCACGGCGTCACCAGCAAGGACGTCATCCTGGCGGTGATCGCGCAGATCGGCACCGGCGGCGGTCAGGGCTACGTCATCGAGTATCGCGGCGAGGCCGTGCGGTCGATGTCGATGGAAGCGCGGATGACGATGTGCAACATGTCCATCGAGGCGGGTGCGCGGGCGGGCATGGTGGCCCCCGATCAGACCACCTACGAGTTCCTGAAGGGTCGTCCGCACGCGCCGCAGGGCGCGGACTGGGATGCGGCGGTGGCGGCCTGGGATGCGCTGAAGACCGATCCGGAGGCGGAATTCGACGCCGAGGTGCATATCGACGCCTCCGCGCTGACACCGTTCGTGACCTGGGGGACCAACCCGGGACAGGGCGCCCCGTTGGGCGCCGTCGTGCCCGATCCGGCCGAAATGGCCGACGAGACGCAGCGCGAGACCGCCGAGAAGGCATTGCGTTATATGGATTTGGCGCCCGGTACTCCGCTTCGGGATGTCGCGGTCGACACCGTATTCGTCGGTTCCTGCACCAATGGTCGGATCGAGGATCTGCGTGCGGTAGCGGCGGTGCTGGAGGGGCGCACGGTGGCCGATGGTGTGCGCATGCTGATCGTCCCCGGTTCGATGCGGGTGCGCGCGCAGGCCGAATCCGAGGGTTTGGGTGAGATTTTCACCGCGGCGGGCGCGGAATGGCGGCAGGCCGGATGTTCGATGTGCCTGGGCATGAATCCCGATCAACTTTCTCCGGGCCAGCGCTGCGCGTCGACCTCCAACCGCAATTTCGAGGGCCGGCAGGGCAAAGGATCGCGCACACATCTGGTTTCGCCGCTGGTCGCGGCGGCCACCGCGGTGCGCGGAACCCTGTCCTCACCTGCGGACCTGAACTGATTCACCCACATACTCAGGAGAACTCTCATGGAACCCTTCAAGGTGCACAAGGGGATCGGGGTGCCGCTGCGCCGGTCCAATGTCGATACCGACCAGATCATCCCGGCGGTCTATCTGAAGCGAGTCACACGTACGGGATTCGAGGACGGGCTGTTCGCGGCCTGGCGCTCGGATCCGACGTTCATTCTCAACGCCGAACCGTTCAACCGGGGCAGCGTGCTGGTGGCGGGCCCGGATTTCGGTACGGGATCCTCACGCGAACACGCCGTTTGGGCGTTGATGGATTACGGCTTCCGGGTGGTGATCTCCTCACGGTTCGGTGACATCTTCCGGGGCAACGCCGGTAAGGGCGGGCTGGTGGCGGCCCGCATGTCACAACATGATGTCGAATTGCTCTGGAAGTTGCTCGAGGAACGACCCGGTCAGGAATTGATCGTCGACCTCGAGGCACGCACGGTGGCGACCGGAACCGTCGTGTTGCCCTTCGAAATTGACGACTACACCAGGTGGCGTCTGCTCGAGGGCTTGGACGACATCGGCCTGACTCTTCGTCAGGAACAGGCGATCGACCGGTTCGAAAAGGCAAGGCCAGGTTGGAAACCCACCACCATTCCGACGCCTAATTAGCGGGGCTAATCCGCCCTAGGCGTTAGCTGAGAGCTGCCAATCGCGGTAGCTGTGCGTGTGCCACACCACATGAAATTTGGCGTGGCACATAGACTCTTGCCCATTGAAGGTTTACCGTGGTACCTAGTCGGTCCGACGACGGGCCATTAGTCTGCGGAGGATTCAATGAACAAGGCGGAACTGATCGACGTTCTGACCGAAAAGTTGGGTACTGACAGGCGCACGGCCACTGCGGCAGTCGAGCAGATTGTCGACACGATCGTGCGCGCGGTGAACAAGGGCAACAGCGTCACCATCACCGGATTCGGTGTGTTCGAACAGCGCAAGCGCGCTGCGCGAGTGGCGCGCAACCCGCGTACCGGTGAAACCGTCAAGGTCAAGCCCACTTCGGTCCCTGCATTCCGGCCGGGTGCGCAGTTCAAGGCAATCATTGCCGGGAAGCAGAAGGTCGCGGCCTCGGGCCCGGCCGTGAAACGCGGTGTGGCAGCACCGGTGTCGGGTGCGGCGAAGAAGACCGCAGCCAAGAAGGCCGCGGCCAAGAAGACCGCAGCCGCCAAGAAGACCACGGCTGCCAAGAAGGCTGTGGCGAAGAAGACGGCCAGCAAGGCCCCTGCCAAGAAGGCCGCGGCCAAGAAGACGGTGGCCAAGAAGACCACCGCCAAGAAGACCACGGCTGCCAAGGCTCCGGCCAAGAAGGCCACGGCGACCAAGGCCGCCGCGAAGAAGACCACAGCCGCCAAGAAGGCCCCGGCGAAGAAGACCGCTGCCAAGCGGACCGCTCGCCGCTGACGTCTGCACAACGAATCGGCCCCGGCCCATCAGGCCGGGGCCGATTAGTGTGTCGGCACGATGTTTCGGTGTGCTCGCGCGTCAGAGCTCGCGCAACGCCTTGTCGAGATGGTCGGCGGCGACCAGCCGCCCGTCGGCCACCGACAGCACCCAGGCGCTGCCCTTGCGATTGCGCGCGGGAGGCAGTGTGACACCGTCGATTTCGGCCCAGGCGGCCATCAGCGGCGGAATCACCTTGCCCTGACTGCAGATAACGCGCACGGTGTCCGGTGACACCAGTTCGCGGATCCGCCGCAGTGCCGCGTCCGGCGCTGTGGCATAAGCGGTTTCGGACATCGTCGGCTCGATACCGATCTCGACGCCGAGTTCGTCCGCGAGCGGTTCGACGGTCTGCGTACAGCGCAGGGGCGGGGCCGAGTAGACCTCCGCGGGTCCGAAGGCCGCCAGATTCGGCGTCAGGGCCAGGGCTTGGGCGATGCCGTTCTTGTCCAGCGGACGTTCGGCATCGGGCCCGGAGAAGCGGTCCCGATGTCCGGCCTTGGCGTGCCGCACCAACAGCAGGGTCGCGGTGTCCGGCGGGTACCGCAGGAAATTGCGGATGATGGTGCGATCCATCGGATACGACAGTGCATCCATCACCCGGTCCATGGTGAGCCACTGCAGCCGGTCCACCTCGGAATTGGATGCGAATTCACCGTCGTCGATCCGGGCGGACCAGTAGTCCACGCGCTTGAGTTTCCGGTGCCCGGTCACCGGATAGGTGACCTTGCCCAGATACCGGCCCAGCCGGGTGCTCAGACCGGTCTCCTCGGCGACCTCGCGCACCGCCGCGATCATCGCGGTCTCGCCCGGATCGAGTTTTCCCTTGGGCAGCGACCAGTCGTCGTACTTCGGGCGGTGCACCACCGCGACTTCGATCGCGCCGTCGTGGCGCCGACGCCATACGACGGCGCCGGCGGCGAGGATGTTGGCGGTGACCCTGGGGTCGGGATATCGGACGGGGCCGGAATCCTGTGTCGCCGAACGACTCACTGCTGATCCGGACGCCGCAGACGCATGAGGAATTCCTGATGGTCGCGCACCTGCTCGCCGAGCTCGGCGACCTCTTCCGGGGTCGGGCGGGCCTGCCAGGTCCCGTCCGGCTGCAGTACCCAGCAGCGCGTCGTGGGATACAGCGCGGAATCGAACGTCACCGTCAGCTGCTCGCACAGCTTGGGATCCTTGACCTGCGCCATGACCTCCACGCGCCGGTCCAGATTGCGGTGCATCATGTCGGCGCTGCCGATCCAGTACTCGTCCTGAGCCTGGAAGTGCATGACCCGGGAATGTTCCAGGAACCGCCCGAGGATCGAGCGCACCTCGATGTTCTCACTCATCCCGGCCACGCCCGGTCGCAGCCCGCAGATGCCGCGCACCACGATCTGCACCGGCACCCCGGCCTGTGAGGCCCGGTACAGCGCGTCGATCACCTGTTCGTCGACGATGGCGTTGGCCTTCATCCGGATTCGGGCCGGCAGACCCTGCTCGGCGAGTTCGACCTCGCGCTGGATCCGCTCGATGATCCCGGCCCGCACACCGGTCGGGGCGACGAGCAGATTCCGATAGGAGGCTTTACGCGAGTATCCGGTCAGCGAATTGAACAGATCGGTCAGATCCGCGCCGATTTCCGGTGCGGCGGTAAGTAATCCGACGTCCTCGTATAGTCGCGCGGTCTTCGGGTTGTAGTTGCCCGTGCCGATGTGGCAGTACCGGCGGATGGTGGCGCCCTCGCGCCGGACCACCAGGCAGGTCTTGCAGTGCGTCTTGAGGCCGATCAGGCCGTAGACCACGTGGACGCCCGCCTGCTCCAGTGCCCGCGCCCACTTGATGTTGGCCTGCTCGTCGAAGCGGGCCTTGATCTCCACCAGGGCCACGACCTGCTTACCGGCCTCGGCGGCGTCGATGAGCGCGTTGACGATCGGGGAGTCGCCGGAGGTGCGGTACAGCGTCTGCTTGATCGCCAGGACCTGCGGATCGGCCGCGGCCTGCTCGATGAACCGCTGCACGCTGGTGGAGAACGAGTCGTAGGGGTGGTGCACCAGCACGTCGCCCTCGCGCAGGGCGGCGAAAACGTTTCGGGGCGTTTCCCTTTCGCCGAACGCGGGCGGAGTGGTCGGCACGTAGGGGGCGTCCTTGAGCGCGGGCCGGTCCACCCCGTAGACCTGCCACAGGCAGGACAGGTCCAGCAGGCCCGGCACCTGGATGACGTCGCCCGGGTCGACGTCGAGTTCCCGCAGCAGCAGATCGAGCATGTGCTCGGTCATGTCGTCGGAAACCTCCAGGCGCACCGGAGATCCGAAGCGTCGGCGGGCGAGTTCGCGCTCGAGGGCCTGCAGCAGATCCTCGTCGCGGTCCTCGTCCACCTCGAAGTCGGCGTTGCGGGTGATGCGGAACGAATGGTGTTCCACCACATCCATTCCCGGGAACAGCTGATCGAGGTGAGCCGCGATCAGATCCTCCATCGGCAGGAAGGCGGCCAGACTCGACACCGCCGGATCACCGTCGCGCAGTGCGGCGGCGGCGCGGCCCGGGACGGCCGGGGTGCTGCGGCGCACGCGCACGAAGCGGTCCACGTTGTCGGGCACCTTCACTCGCGCGAAGTGCTCACCGCCGTTGTCGGAATCCTTCACCGTCACAGCGAGGTTCAGGCTCAGGCCGCTGATGTAGGGGAACGGGTGGGCGGGGTCCACGGCCAGCGGGGTCAGCACCGGGAACACCTGATCCTGGAAGTAGCCCGACAGGCGGCGACGCTCGTCATCGTCCAGATCGGACCAGCCGATGATGGCGATGCCCTGTTCGACGAGCGCGGGCTGCACATCGTCCAGGAATACCCGGGCGTGCCGGGAGGCCAGCTCCTGGGTGGCGGCCGCGATCAGCTCCAGCTGTTCGGTGGGGGACAGGCCGTCGGCCGAACGCACCGAGAGTCCGGCCGTGGCACGGCGTTTGAGCCCGGCAACGCGGACCATGTAGAACTCGTCGAGGTTCGAGGCGAAGATCGCCAGGAATTTCGCGCGCTCCAGCAACGGTTCGGAATGATCCTCGGCCAGGGCCAGCACCCGCGCGTTGAAGTCCAGCCAGCTCAGTTCTCGATTGAGGTAGCGATCCGCGGGCAACTGCGAAGCAGTGGTGCTCCCGGGAGGCGGTGCGGCGGCCGGCGGCGCCGCCGGCAACCGGGGCTGCTGCTGCTGGACGATTTCTGTATCACTCACACCATCACCTCGCTGCGCTCGGTCGTAACCTGCTCGGCGCAGGCAGTGCTGCTGGTTCGCTCGCAGGCTCGATCACACTCACGATCATCCCTCATGTTCGAGCGGCACCGCGACCGGCACCGCTGGTTGCCAACCCTCGATGCAGGTCTGGCGATCATCTAGCACACATGTGACCCGCGCCGCACCTCCGTATGAGATCCGTGTGAACAGGGTGCGGCCAGCCGATGTCGCGCAGCAGTGCGGTCGTGGCCGCGCCGAGGCCGAGTGTGACCGCGGCGCGCAGATCCGCGGGTGTGTCCACGTCCAGGCGCAGGCCGGGCCAGTCGCCGTCGAGATCCTTCGCGCCCGAGTCGGCATGGCGGCGAGCCGAATCCGGGCCGAACAGCGGCCGCAGCGGGGCGAGCCCGTCGCGCACCAGGAGGGCGGCGGTGCCCTGCCCCGTGTGATCGGCGACCAGGGCGCGTCCGGTCACGGGGGCGCAGGCCAGCATATCGGTCAATTCGCTCGGTCGCAGGGCGGGCAGATCCGCCTGCAACGCAAGCAGATCCACCGCACCGTGCCGATCGCGCACCGCCTCGGCCGCGTCGGCGAGTGCGGCATTGAGCCCGTCGTCGGCCGCCTCCGGGTCGGGATGGGCAGCCGCGCCCAGTGCGTGCACCGCCGCCGCAACACCGGAGTCCGGGGTGACGACGGTGACCGAGCCGATCCCCGCGGCCAGGGCCGCGTGCACGGTGTCCGACAGCATGGCCAGCACCAGACGCGACCGATCGGCGGGTGACAACTCTTCGGCGAGTCGGCTCTTGGCACGCTCGAGGTTCTTCACCGCGATCACGGCGTGGACGGCATCCGGACGCATGCGCCCATCGTTGCATGTCCTGCACTGTGGTGGGGGTCATGACCACCGGTATTGCGACGCGAATCCGGGAACGAATGGCAGTATCGGTCTGGTGACTAGGGCGGCAGTGATGGGTGCGGGATCGTGGGGCACCGCATTCGCGAAGGTGTTGAACGACGCGGGCACCGAGGTGACGATGTGGGCCCGGCGGCCCGAGGTGGCCCGGACACTGGCCACCGAGCATCGCAATCCGGACTATCTGCCCGACGTGCGTCTGGACGGGGTGCGGGCCACCGACGACTATCTGGCCGCGCTCGACGGCGCGGAGATCGTCGTCCTGGCCGTTCCGTCCCAGTCGCTGCGCGGCAATCTGGCGAACTGGCGGCCCGCGATCGGGCCCGACGCCACGCTGCTGAGTCTGGCCAAGGGGATCGAGACCGGCACGCTGCTGCGGATGAGTGAGGTGATCGCGGAGGTCACCGGCGCGGATCCCGGTCGGATCGCGGTGCTGTCCGGGCCGAACCTGGCGCGCGAGATCGCCGCCGAACAGCCCGCCGCCTCGGTGGTGGCCTGCGGGGACGAGGCGCGCGCCCAGGCCGTGCAGCATGCGTGCGCCACCGGCTATTTCCGGCCGTACACCAACACCGACGTGATCGGCTGCGAGATCGGCGGTGCGTGCAAGAACGTCATCGCGCTGGCCTGCGGTATCGCCTCGGGAATGGGCCTGGGCGACAACACCGTCGCGAGCCTGATCACCCGGGGGCTGGCCGAGATCATCCGGCTGGGCGTCGCGCTGGGCGCGAATCCGGTGACCCTGGCGGGGTTGGCCGGGGTCGGTGACCTGGTCGCCACCTGCACCTCGCCGCTCTCGCGCAACCGGTCGTTCGGGCACGTGCTGGGTACGGGCGGGTCCATGGAGGCCGCGCAGCAGGCCACCCACGGTCAGGTGGCCGAGGGCGTCAAATCGTGCACCTCGATCCGGGCGCTGGCCGAACGGAACGGGGTGGAGATGCCGTTGACGACCTCGGTGCATCAGGTGTGTCACGAGGGACTGTCGGTCGCCGCCGCCGTCGGACGGTTGCTCGGCCGGTCGATGAAGCCGGAATGATTGAATCGCCGCTGTCCGGGTACGGTTCCGGGCATGAGTAACCGGATTCGGGTCGGAGTCGTCTTCGGCGGCCGCAGCAACGAGCACGCCGTCTCGTGCGTCTCGGCGGGTTTCGTGCTGCGCAACCTGGACCCCGAACGATACGAGGCCGTGCCGGTCGGGATCACCCACGACGGGACCTGGGTGTTGAGCGGCTCCGACGCCGGAACGCTCGCCATCGCCGATCGCACGCTGCCCGCGGTCGACCGATCCGGTACCGAATTGGTGCTGGCGGCCGATCCGACCCGCGGCGGCAGTCTGCTGCCGCTGGACGGTTCCACGGGCGGGCCCGGCGCGCTCGAGGTGGTGTTCCCGGTGCTGCACGGCGCGTTCGGCGAGGACGGCACCGTGCAGGGTCTGCTGGAGATGGCGGGGCTGCCCTACGTCGGTCCCGGTGTGCTCGCCAGTGCCACCGGGATGGACAAGGAGTTCATGAAGAAACTCTTTGCCGCCGAGGGCATTCCGGTCGGCGATCACGTCGTGCTGCGGCCCGGCACGGCCACCGTGAGCGAGGCGGATCGCGAGCGCCTCGGGGTTCCGGTGTTCGTCAAGCCCGCTCGCGGCGGATCCTCCATCGGCATCACGAAGGTGGACGCCTGGGACCGGCTGGACGAGGCGATCGCCGCTGCGCGCCTGCACGATCCGAAGGTGATCGTCGAGGCCGCGATCATCGGGCGCGAAGTCGAGTGCGGCGTACTGGAATTCCCGGACGGTCGGGTGGAAGCCAGTGTGCCCGCCGAGATTCGGATGCCGGAGCTGAGTTCGGACGCCCCGGACTTCTACGACTTCGACACCAAATATCTCGACGACGTGTGCGAGTTCGACATTCCGGCGAAGTTGAACGACGATGTGGCCCTGCAGATCCGGGAGCTGGCGGTGGGGGCGTTCCGGGCGCTGGACTGCCAGGGGCTGGCCCGCGTCGACTTCTTCATCACCGAGCAGGGCCCGGTGATCAACGAGATCAACACCATGCCCGGGATGACCGCCATCTCGATGTACCCGCGGATGTGGGCGGCGACAGGCATCGACAACGGCGCGCTGGTCAGCACGTTGATCGAGACCGCACTCGCCCGCGGCACCGGCCTGCGCTGAATCCCCACCCGGCAGGTGTCGCCTCGGCCGAGCCCGACGTGCGGTTCGGTCCGGGTCGGTATCCTCGGGCTGGTGTTGTTCGCGATGACGATCCCGGGTCTGGTAGTGCTGATCACGGTCGTCGCCTGTGGTGACGTGCTGTATCGCCGGCTGACCGGCCGCACGGCGCTGCCGTGGATGCGCGGATCGGGCGGTCCGGGCGCCGCCGCCATCGGGCTGGAGGAGCTCGACGCGGTGTTCGGGGCGGCCAAGCGGATCGAATTCCAGCAGCGTCAGGTGGTGCTCATGCACCGGGAGAATCCGGGCGACGGTGCGCCCGGCGGCCTCGGCGTCGATCTGGGCACGGGCCGAGTCACCTTCCGCCGACCCGGCTGAGGATCAGTTCGGGATCGGCGCGGGATCGATCGGGCGGGCCGGCAGCACCTTGGCGACCGTATTCGAAATGTCCTGCAGCGGAGTCGGTCCGGCCTTGTCGGGCATGGTGACGGCGATGTAGGTGCCGCGGTCGACGACGTACCAGGTGCCCGAGGTGATTCCGCTGGCCGGATCACGCACCTCGAACCAGTTGACGCCGTTGATCACCTGCAGCGCAGCGGATTTGACGAATTCGGCCGGACGATCCAGGCCGCAGCGCAGGACGACCGGGTCGCCGCCGTCGGGCAGTTGCCAGCCCACGGTCGCGGGCGGTGCGGGCCGGGCCAGATCCGCCCGGGTGTAGTCGCCCAGGCTCGACGGCAGCGCCGGTAGCAGCGTGGTGCACGCCTGACCGGTGGCCTGCGGTTGCGGGACCGATCCCAGCGCGAGCGGCTCACGCGTCGGGTGCTGCCGGGCGAACACCGCGATGGCCAGGACCGCGACGATCATCGCGACCGGCAGTGCGACGGCGGTCGCGATGAGCGCCGGGGACCGCCGGGTGTCCTCGGGTTCGACGCTGTAGCGGTCCGCGTCCGGCCCTTCCGTTTCGCTGCTGCTCATCCCGGAGATCTTCTCCACTCGTCTCGGTACCGGATCCTGGCTGGTGGTCGTTGGTTTCGGGTCCGAGGGTAGCGTCGCGATAGTCCGTCGCCCCCGGCGCGGTTCGTGAAAGGAGACGGCCATCACTGATACCAGCCCGCGAACGGTGCGTGAACTGGGCGAGTTCGGGCTCATCGCGCGGATGAGCACCGGGCGCGCCCAGGTTCCGGCCGTCCTGCTCGGGCCCGGCGACGACGCCGCGGTGCTCGCCGCGCCGGACGGGCGATTCGTGGTCAGCACCGACATGCTGGTTCAGGACCGGCATTTCCGGCTGGACTGGTCGAGCCCGTGCGATATCGGGGCCAAGGCGATCGCGCAGAACGCCGCCGACGTGGTGGCGATGGGAGCCGCGCCGAGCGGCTTCGTGGTGTCCTTCGGTTGCCCGCCCGACACCCCGGTGGACTTCGTGGACGGATTCGTCGAGGGGATGTGGGCCGAGGCGGGCCGGGTGGGCGCCTCGATCGCCGGGGGTGACGTGGTGCGAGCACCGCTGCTGATCGTCTCGGTGACCGCGTTCGGTGATCCGCGCCGCACGCCGGTGCTGCTGTCCGGTGCACAGCCGGGTGACGTGGTCGCGGTCGCCGGACGGCTCGGCTGGTCGGCGGCCGGGCTGGCCGTGTTGAACGCCGGGCTCGATCCGGCCCGATTCCCCGGTGTGGTTGCCGCGCACCGGGTTCCGCAACCGCCGTATAGGGCCGTGCTGGACCTGCCGGACGACGCGGCGATCACCTCCCTGACCGATGTCTCCGACGGGCTGCTCGCCGATATCGGGCATATCGCCGAATCCTCGTGCGTCGCCATCGATCTCGACACCGCCGCGATTCGCGACGAGGAACTGGATCCGGTTGCGCGTGAACTCGGTGAGGATCCGTCGGACTGGATCCTCACCGGCGGTGAGGACCACGCCTTCGCGGCCACATTCGCTGCGGGACAGGTGCTTCCGGCAGGATGGACCCGGGTCGGACGGGTCGCGGACGGCGCCGGCGTCACCGTCGACGGCGTGCGCAGATCCGGACCGGGCGGTTGGGAATCCTTCTCGGAAGGTAGGTGAGCTGTCGTGGTGAATCGGGCCACACTAAGTTTGTCCGACATGGGTGCGAAACCACTGTCGGAGATCATCGATTCGGGCTGGGCCGAGGCATTGGAGCCGGTGGCCGACCGCATTACGGCCATGGGCGAATTCCTGCGCGCGGAGAACGAGGCCGGGCGCGGCTACCTGCCCAAGGGCGAGAACGTGCTGCGCGCGTTCCAGCGTCCACTGGACAAGGTGCGGGTGCTGATCGTCGGCCAGGATCCCTATCCGACGCCGGGACATGCGATGGGCCTGAGCTTTTCGGTCGCGCCCGATGTCTCGCCGGTGCCGCGCAGCCTGTCGAACATCTTTTCCGAGTACTCCCGGGATCTCGGTTTTCCGACGCCGTCGTGCGGTGATCTGTCGCCGTGGTCGGATCAGGGCGTGCTGATGCTCAACAGGGTGCTCACCGTCTCGCCCGGCCAGCCGGCCTCACATCGCGGCAAGGGCTGGGAAGCGGTCACCGAGCAGGCAATTCGTGCGCTCGTCGCGCGTGAGCAGCCGCTGGTGGCGATCCTGTGGGGCCGCGACGCGTCCACCCTCAAGCCGATGCTCGGCTCCGTGCCGTCCATCGAATCGGCCCATCCCTCACCATTGTCGGCCTCCCGAGGATTCTTCGGATCCCAGCCGTTCTCCCGAACCAATGAATTGCTCGGTACATTGGGGGCCGCCCCGGTCGACTGGCGCCTGCCTTGACCGGTGTTCGAACTCATCACAGTAGGAGCAGATGCATGCAGATCAAGTCCGTGCGCGGTGCCATCGTGACCGTGGCTGCCGGAGCCGCCATCATGGGGGCGCCGGTTGCGGCGCAGGCCAGGACCATTCCGTTGGAGCAGGTTCCGGCCGCGCCCGCGAACACCGAGCAGGCCGCGCCGGTGCTGGCGCTGTGGGATCCGCAGACGGGTTCCGCCTCGCTCTCGTCGAATGTGAACGCGTACGGTCTGTGCGCGGTCCAGAGCCTCAGCGCCAATGTGCAGTGCCTGGGCGGCGGTAGGTGATCGCTGGTCGGTAGTGCCGCGCCCGACGGTGTGAACCCGCCCTACCGGGCAGGGGTCGGATCGGTCGGGCGCAGCATCCGGACTTCGATACTGGGGGAGAAGCGCTCGGCTCGTCGGCCGCCGTCGAGTTCGAAACCGTATTTGCGATAGAAAGCCTGGGCGCGGGGATTCTCCTCGAACACCCACAGGGAGGTGTTCCTGCGGGCGTCCAGGACCTCGCGCATCAGATCGTGTGCGAGTCCGGTGCCGTACCAGGCGGCCCGGACGTACATCGCGTTCAATTCCCGCTCGGCCACCGCCGTGGGCTCGTCGATCGCGCGGATGCCGGTGAAGCCGACGACCACGGCGTCGACGAGGGCGACCAGGACCGCATCCGGGGCCCGGGTCGCGGCTCGGATACGTTCCCACTGCTCGGCTCGGCGGTCGACGTCGAAGGCGTCCAGGACATGGTCCGGGACCAGTCCTCGATACGCCTCACGCCAGCAGCCGATATGGCATTCGGCGAGGCCGAGGCAGTGTTCGGCGCGCAGGGGGGTGATGTGCCAGGGGCGGTCGGATGTCATCTCGGCACCTGTGTGTAAACGACGACACCCCGGATCACCCTCATCGGGTGCCGGGGCGTCGACGAACGGTTCGTGCAGCTCAGCCGCGAACGACCTTGCCCGCCTTCAGGCAGGAGGTGCAGACGTTCATGCGGCGGGTGTTGCCGGGTGCAACCTGCGCGCGAACGGTCTGGATGTTCGGGTTCCAGCGACGGTTGGTGCGCCGGTGCGAGTGCGAAACCGACTTACCGAAGCCGGGGCCCTTGGCGCAGACGTCGCAGACGGCAGCCATAGTCGCGAGCTCCTTCATGTCATGTACGGACCGCTGCCATTCGAGACAGCCGATCCGGAAACGTATCGTCCAATGCCTGCCGACGAGAGCGTCGGCGACGCGACCGATCGACGGGCGCGTGAGGCAACCGTGCAAGAGTAGCCGCCCGCGCCGAGCCATGTCCAATCGCCCCCGGTAGCCGGGTAACGCGGTGGCCGGTCAGCAGGATAGCCAGGCGGCCGACCGAAGATTCCCGCCGTGGCGGTGCGGTGTCGGTGGAGGTGATTACCCTTGCGGGGGGATCTGGGCGGTGGTTGCCGAGGTCGTGGTCACAGGTGGGAGCGGAAGGATGGTGACGGTGCCCGGGGTCCGGGAGGTGCTCGATGGATCAGCGATGGTCCGGTGGGGTCAGCTCTGCCTGTTGGGCTTGGAGCGTCACCGCGAGGAGATCAACGCGCTGAACGTTTTCCCGGTGGCCGACGCGGATACCGGGACCAACCTCCTGGCCACCATGCGCGCCGCCGTCACCGCCGCCGAGGATGCGCTGGCCGCTGCCGGATCGTGCGGTGGGACCGATCCCGACTCTGTCGACAGTGCTGCTGGTACGGACGGTGACACCGGGATCACCGATGGTGCGCGTCACGACGGGTCGGGTGGCGATGCGGCGACCAGGCGTGATGTGAGTAGCGGCGTCGGTGATGTGAGCGGCCACGATGTCCGGAGCGATTCGAGGCAGGGTCGTCCGACCGGCGCAGACGCAGGTGGGGTGCTTGCTGCGATGGCCCGTGCGGGGACGGCCGGGGCGAGGGGAAACTCCGGGATCATCTTGTCGCAGGTGCTGAGAGGGTTGGCGGAGGCCGTGCGCAGCGGGCCGTTGACCGCGCAGAACTTGCGTGCCGCGCTGCGGCGGGCGGCGGTGCTGGTGCGGGGGGCGTTGAGCAATCCGGTCGAAGGGACCATGCTCAGCGTGCTGGAGGCGGCGGCGGAGCGGGCGGCGGACTGTCCGGACACCGACTTGGCGGAGGTTGCTCGGGCGGCTGCCGACGGCGCGTGCAAGGCGCTGGGGGATACGCCCTCGCAGCTCGGGGTGCTGCGGGCGGCGGGGGTGGTGGATGCCGGGGCGCGCGGGCTGCTCGTGGTGCTGGATGCGTTGGTGGCGGTGAGTGCCGGACAGGCTCCGGTGCGGCAGGAGTACCGGTCGAGCGGTGTCTCCGAATCCACAGTGCGGCCGACCACTTCGGACGATGTTCCCGAATCCTCAGCGCAGCAGGAGCATCGGCCGGGCATGGTGGCCGACAAGTCCGGATCTCCAGTGCGGCACGAGCATTCGGTGACGGGTGATCCGACGGTTCCGCAGTACGAGGTGATGTACCTGCTGTCCGGGACGACCGTTTCACGCATCGACGAACTGCGTGAACATCTTGCGCTCCTGGGGGATTCGGTGGTCGTGGTCGGCGACGGCGGGGACGGCTGGTCGGCGCACGTGCATTGTGCGGATGCGGGCGCGGCCGTCGAGGCGGGGTTGGTCGCGGGCGCGCTGAGCCGGATTCGCATCGAGGGGCTGACGGTGAATCCGCTTGCTGCACAAGGCTCTACCGATCGCGGCATCCTCGCGGTCGCGGCGGGCGCGGGCGCGGCGCGGCTGTTCGAGGATTCCGGGGCGACCGTGCTGGACGGTGAGGTCACCGCGGAGGCGTTGTTGGCCGCGATACGACGCATGCCGCAACGCGAGGTGCTGGTCCTGCCCAACGGCGCACTGGCCGCACACGAACTGGTCGCGGTCGGTATGGCCGCTCGCAGCGGGGCCGGGGCCGTCCCGCGGGAGGTGCTGATGTTGCCGAGCGGGTCGATGGTGCAGGGCCTGGCGGCGCTGGCCGTGCACGACGGCGGGCGGATCGCCGTGGACGACGCGTTCGCCATGTCCGAGGCCGCCGCGGGCACCCGCTGGGGTGCGCTGCGAGTCGCCCCCGAGCGGGCGCTGACCATCGTGGGCACCTGCGACCGTGGCGACGGGCTCGGTCTGGTCGGCAACGATGTCGTCGTCATCGATCCCGATCCGCACGCCGCGGCCTGCACGCTGCTGGACCGGATGCTCGGCCTCGGTGGCGAGCTGGTCACCCTGCTGCTGGGCGCGGACGCATCCGACGAACTGGGCCGAGATCTGGCCGAACACATCACAGCGACATTTCCCGGGGTCGAGGTGGTCGCCTACCTCGGCGGCCAGTCCGTGGATCTGGTGCAGATCGGGGTGGAATAACCATGGCGACACTGCGGGACCGGCTCGATCACGTGCTCGGGGTGAAAGCGGCCGATTCCCTGGCCGACGCCTTCGACATGCAGACGGTCGAGGATCTGCTGCGGCACTATCCACTGCGCTACGCCACGCAGGGCCAGCCGCTGAGCGAGGAGGCCCCGGAGGAGGGCGCGCACCTGACCCTCGTCGGCGTGGTCACGAAAACCGAACTGCGGCCGATGAAGAACCGCCGCGGCCGGTTGTTGAAGGTCGAACTCGACGCCGGATCCGCGAAACCGGTGGAGATCACCTTCTTCAACGGCGACAAGGTGAGCTATCTGGTGAAACAGGGTGTGCGGGCGATGATGTCGGGCACCGTGCACTACTGGCGGCCGGACCGCTGGAATCTCTCGCACCCCTCGTACCTGATCCTGCCCGAGGCCGGGGAATCGGTGGAGAATCTCACCGCGGTGCGCGGCAGCGGCGATCTGCGCGGACTGGCGCAGAGCGCGAAAGGCGCCGAGGGCGTGGACGTGTCGTTCTTCGAGCGCGAATACATCCCGGTCTATCCGGCGACCGCGAAGGTGCAGAGCTGGGATGTCCTCGCCTGCGTGCGACAGGTGCTCGATCAGCTGGATCCGATCGATGATCCCCTGCCGCAGGAGCTTCGGGCCGATCGCGAACTGCTCGCGGTCTCGGACGCGCTGCGCCTGATCCACCTGCCCGAACGCAAGTCCGATATCGAACAGGCCAGGGAGCGTTTGCGTTTCGACGAGGCGCTGGCCCTGCAACTGGTCCTGGCCGAACGCAGGCACGATGCCGCGGGACGTGTCGCGAAGCCCTGCCCGCCCCGGACCGGCGGTATCGCAACGGAATTCGGCAAACGCCTGCCGTTCGAACTCACCGCGGGCCAGAAGCAGGTGATCTCGGAGATCTCGGAAGACCTGTCCAGCCCGCATCCGATGCACCGGCTGCTACAGGGGGAGGTCGGCTCCGGCAAGACCATCGTCGCCCTGCACGCGATGTTGCAGGTGGTCGATGCCGGACAGCAGTGCGCACTGCTCGCGCCCACCGAAGTGCTTGCCGCCCAGCATTATCGATCGCTGCGCGGGATGCTCGGCGAGCTCGGCACGGCCGGTGAGCTGGGCGCGGCCGACAACGCCACCAAGGTCGTGCTGATGACCGGCTCGATGTCCACCGGCGCGAAGAAGGCCGCGCTACTGGACGCGGTGACCGGCGAGGCCGGAATCGTCATCGGCACGCACGCGCTGATCCAGGACAACGTCGAATTCCTCGACCTGGGCATGGTGATCGTCGACGAACAGCACCGTTTCGGCGTGGAGCAGCGGGATGCGTTGCGCGCCAAGGCCAAGGACGGCATAAGCCCGCACCTGCTGGTGATGACCGCGACCCCGATCCCGCGCACGATCGCCATGACGACCCTGGGCGATCTGGAGACCTCGACGCTGACCGAACTGCCGCGTGGGCGCTCGCCGATCACCACCCGCGTGGTCCCGGCCCGAATGCATCCGAAATGGGTGGACCGGGCCTGGGAGCGGATCCGCGAGGAGGTCGGGCAGGGCCGTCAGGCATATGTGGTCTGCTCGCGCATCGGCGAGGAGGAGGACAAGCCGAAGGCCAAGGGGCGCAAGGCGAAACCGGAGGAGGAGAAGGAGGGGCCGACCACGCACGCGGCTCGCGACGTCTACGAGACGCTCTCGGCCGGTGCACTCGCCGGTCTGCGGGTCGGGCTGCTGCACGGGCGGCTGCCGAGCGATGAGAAGGACGCGGTCATGCGCGCGTTCAACGAGGCCGAGATCGATGTGCTGGTCTGCACCACCGTCGTCGAGGTCGGCGTGGACGTGCCCAACGCGACGGTCATGGTGATCGTGGACGCGGACCGCTTCGGAGTCAGCCAGCTGCATCAGTTGCGCGGTCGCGTCGGGCGCGGCAAACATCCCGGACTGTGCCTGCTGATCACCGAAACCTCCCCGATGGGTACCGCCATGGCTCGGCTCGAGGCGGTCGCGGGCACCCTGGACGGATTCGAATTGTCGGTGCTGGATCTGCGGCAACGCCGGGAGGGTGACGTGCTCGGCTCGGCCCAGTCCGGCACCGCGCGGTCGCTGCGCCTGCTGTCGCTGCTCGACGATCTCGAGGTGATCACCGCCGCACAGCACCTCGCCCGTGAGATCGTCGAATCGGACCCGGGGCTGAACCGTCATCCCGGTCTGGCGACGATGATGCGAGCGGCGGTCGACGGTGAACGCCTGGAGTACCTGGCCAAGTCGTGAACGCTCGCTCGGGTCGGTGTCGGTGCGTGCCGGTGCTGGATAGGGCGTCGGCACGTGTGGGCGCCGGATAGGAAGGACGGCGGATTCGGTGGTCGCGATCGATTTCGAGCGAATGCGCAGGGAGGCCGCGCCGCGGTGGTTCTCCCGCGTGCCGGTGTGGCAGGGGATCGGCGGGGTACCGCCGACGCTGCTCGTGCTGGCGGGCATCGTCAGTGTGCAGGTGGGCGCGGCCCTGGCCACCGAGTTGTTCGCCGCGACCGGCCCCGCCGGTGCGGTGAGTCTGCGACTGTTCTTCGCCGGGGTCGTGCTGCTGGTGTTCTGGCGTTCGTCGCTGCGGATCGAACGCCGGGTGCTGCCGGTCGTCCTCGGTTACGGCGCGGTGCTGGCGCTGATGAACCTGTCCTTCTACGAGGCCATCGACCGCATCCCGCTCGGTATGGCCGTCACGCTCGAATTCCTGGGACCGCTGGCGGTGGCCCTGGCAGGATCGCGCCGCTGGATCGATCCGGTGTGGGCGGTGCTGGCCGGCGCCGGGGTGCTGTTGCTGACCCGGGCGGCCCGGCAGGTGCCGTGGACGGGTGTGCTGCTCGCGCTGGGCGCGGCGGCCTGCTGGGCGGGCTACATCCTGCTCGGTGCGAAACTCGGTGAGAAGACCAGCGGCGGTGGCGGATTGGCGTTGGCGATGGCGTTCGGCGGGGTGCTGATGGCGCCGATCGGCATCGCGGGCGCGGGCACGTCGCTACTGCATCCGTCGGTGCTGGCGGCCGGTTTCGGAGTCGCGATGCTGTCCTCGGTGCTGCCGTATTCGGTGGAGCTCGAGGCATTGCGCCGGATTCCGCCCAGGGTGTTCGGGGTGCTGATGAGCCTGGAACCCGCCGTGGCGGCGGTGGCCGGGCTGCTCGTGCTCGGCCAGCGAATGAACCTGATGCAGTGGGCGGGGATCGCGTGTGTGGTCGCCGCGTCGGCCGGCGCCACCCGCACCGGCCGGGCCGAACTCTAGGGACAGCTGGCCGCTAGCGCACCGCGCGCGGGTACGGCAGGTCGACCGATGTCGTCTCGGTGACGGCCAGCGGCCGTCCGATCTGCGGGAACGCCCGCTGCGGGCAGGAGGAGCGCTCGCAGACCTTGCAGCCCGCGCCGATGGGAACCGCGGCGGATGGGTCGTCGAGTTGCAGGCCGCTGGAGTACACCAGGCGGTCGGCGTATTCGATATCGCATCCCAGCCCGATCGCGAATTCCTTGGTGGCCGAGCTGAATCCGCGCGTCGCCGGGTTGGTGGTGCGGGCCACCCACAGGTAGCGACGCCCGTCGGGCATGGCGGCGACCTGGGTCAGGACCCGGCCGGGATTCGCGAACGCCTCGTGCACGACCCACAGCGGGCAGCTGCCGCCGACGCGGGAGAAGTGGAATGCGGTCGCGGACTGACGTTTGGAGATGTTCCCGGCGCGGTCGGTGCGCACGAAGAAGAAGGGCACGCCGCGTTGTCCCTGCCGTTGTAGCGTGCTCAGCCGATGACAGACGGTTTCGAAGCCCACCTCGAAGCGCAGTCCGAGGAGATCGATGTCATAGCGCAACTCCTCGGCGGAGCGCAGAAATTTCCCGTACGGCAGTACCAGTGCGCCCGCGAAGTAGTTGGCCAGCCCGACGCGGGCCAGGGCGCGCGATTCGCCGGTCAGCGAGGGCGTTCCGGCGATCACCTCGTCCAGTAGCGGCCCGTACAGCAGGAATGCCAGGGTGGTGGCGATCTGGAAGGCGCGCTGTCCCGGACGCAGCCGTCGCGCCAGGGTGAGGGTGCGGCTCTCCGGATCGTAGTGCCGTTTGGGAATGGTCGGATCGGCTCCGTCGCCGCGCACCAGCACGGTCACCCGCGCGCGCTCCTCCGCGACCCGGGCCAGCTGGCGGTCCAGTGACCCGATCGTCAGGCCGGACTCCTCGAACAGTTGCTCGGCGGCCAGATCCAGCTGGGCGATGTGATTGTGGTGGTCGTAGAAGAAATCGCGCACGTCCTCGTACGGCATCGGCACACCGGGCGCACCGGTCGGGGTGGCGACCTTGGAGGAGAGCAGATCCAGCTGATCGGTGGCCGCGCGCAGGCGGCGGTGCATGGCGACGATGGTCTTGGCGACTTCGGGCAGGCGGGTGGCCAGATCCTCGACCTCGGCGGCGGGCGGTGCGGTGCCGCCCGCCGCCTCGACCAGAACCTCGTGCAGATCCGAGACCAGACGCGCGTCGGAGTCGGCGGCGAAGAACTGCACATCCAGATCGAATGTCGAATTCAGTTTCAGCAGAACAGGAATGGTGAGTGGCCGCTGATCCCGCTCGAGCTGGTTGAGATAGCTGGGCGAGAGCTCGAGGGACTTTGCCAGGGCGGCCTGCGTCATCCGCCGTTCCTCGCGCAATCGCCGTAGTCGGGCACCCGCATACATCTTGCGCACGTGCAAGAGGGTACCCGTGGAGATTCGCAATCATTGCAATATCTTCGGCCACGTCTGCGGACAATCTCCCGTGCCCGCTGTTTCGGTCGATATTACTGATGCGTAGTGTGCGAATTTGTCGTGGTCGTCCAGGTTCGGGACGGCAATTGCCGACCGCTGTTCGCCCCGGGATGCCGAGCCGTTCATCGAAGGTAACCGATGGTGAGCCGTGTCGCCGGTATCTCCGATCGGTCGCGACCGATCGGTTCGTGTTGTTCGAACGCGTCCCCGATGACGCCGGAGTCCGCATTCGGTCGATGCACAGTGACATGTCGCGGCGATGTCGGGCCGCGCACCGGTCGCGGGGGCACTCGGTGAGTGTTCGGTCGAACCCGTTACAGTTTGCGTCGACCTGTATCCGGACAGGTACCTTTATCGGATGTTCTCCAAAGTGCTCGTCGCCAACCGCGGGGAAATCGCCATTCGTGCGTTCCGCGCCGCCTACGAACTCGGCGTCGGGACCGTCGCGGTGTTCCCCTACGAGGACCGCAACTCGGTACACCGCCTCAAGGCCGACGAGGCTTACCAGATCGGCGTGCCCGGCCATCCGGTCCGGGCCTACCTGTCGATCCCGGAAATCATCAAGGCCGCCAGGACGGCCGGCGCCGATGCGATCTATCCGGGATACGGATTTCTGTCGGAGAACCCCGATTTGGCCGCGGCCTGCGCCAGGGAGGGCATCACCTTCATCGGTCCCTCGTCCGAGGTACTCGAACTGACCGGTAACAAGGCGCGCGCCATCGCCGCCGCACGGGCGGCCGGACTGCCGGTGCTCAGCTCG
Source organism: Nocardia jiangxiensis NBRC 101359 (assembly GCF_000308615.1). Taxonomy (GTDB): domain Bacteria; phylum Actinomycetota; class Actinomycetes; order Mycobacteriales; family Mycobacteriaceae; genus Nocardia; species Nocardia jiangxiensis. The sequence goes on along the minus strand of NZ_BAGB01000054.1, from coordinate 7,247 downwards.
AGTGAGCCGTCGGCCGATGTGTCCGAACTGCTGGTCGCCGCGGAGTCGATGGAATTCCCGGTCTTCGTCAAAGCCGTCGCGGGTGGTGGCGGTCGCGGTATGCGACGGGTCGCGGATCGCGCTCAGTTGCGCGAATCCATCGAGGCCGCGATGCGTGAGGCCGAATCGGCCTTCGGCGATGCGACGGTCTTCCTCGAGCAGGCGGTGATCAATCCGCGCCATATCGAGGTGCAGATCCTGGCCGACGGCAGCGGCAACGTGATCCACCTGTTCGAGCGCGACTGTTCGCTGCAGCGGCGGCATCAGAAGGTCATCGAACTCGCGCCCGCGCCGAATCTGGATCCCGCACTGCGCGAACGTATTTGCGCCGACGCCGTGGCCTTCGCCCGGCAGATCGGTTACAGCTGCGCGGGCACCGTGGAATTCCTGCTGGACGAGCGCGGCAACCATGTGTTCATCGAGATGAATCCCCGTATCCAGGTGGAACATACGGTCACCGAGGAGATCACCGATGTCGACCTGGTCCAGTCGCAGCTGCGCATCGCGGCGGGGGAGACGCTGGAATCGTTGGGGCTGAGCCAGGATTCGATCAGCATTCACGGTGCGGCGCTGCAGTGCCGGATCACCACCGAGGATCCGGCCAACGGATTCCGGCCCGACACCGGCCGGATCACCGCGTACCGCAGTCCCGGCGGCAGCGGCATCCGCCTGGACGGCGGAGCCAACCTGGGTGCCGAGGTCGCCGCGCACTTCGACTCGATGCTGGTCAAACTCACCTGTCGCGGAAGGGATTTCGCCACGGCAGTGGCGCGTGCGCGACGGGCGGTGGCCGAATTCCGGATTCGCGGCGTGGCCACGAACATTCCGTTCCTGCAGGCGGTTCTGGACGATCCGGATTTCCGGGCCGGGCGGATCACCACCTCGTTCATCGACGAGCGGCCGCATCTGTTGACTCAGCGCGGCTCCGCGGACCGCGGCACCAAGATCCTGAACTATCTGGCCGACATCACCGTCAACAAGCCGCACGGTGAACGACCCACCGCGGTCTACCCGCAGGACAAACTGCCCGCGCTGGATCTGACCGTGCCGCCGCCGGACGGTTCGCGGCAGCGGCTGTTGCAGCTGGGCCCGGAAGGTTTCGCGCAGTCGCTGCGGCAGCAGAGCGCAATCGCGGTGACCGACACCACCTTCCGCGATGCGCATCAGTCGCTGCTGGCCACTCGCGTGCGCACCAACAGTCTGTTGCAGGTCGCCGGGCACGTGGCGCGGATGACGCCGGAGCTGTTGTCGATCGAGTGCTGGGGCGGGGCGACGTACGACGTGGCGCTGCGATTCCTGCACGAGGATCCGTGGGAGCGGCTGGCGGCGTTGCGGGAGGCGGTGCCGAACATCAACCTGCAGATGCTGCTGCGGGGCCGTAATACGGTGGGGTACACGCCGTATCCGGAGCAGGTCACGCGCACCTTCGTGTCCGAGGCCGCGGCGACCGGTATCGATATCTTCCGGATCTTCGACGCGCTGAACAATGTGGATCAGATGCGTCCGGCGATCGATGCGGTGCGCGAGACCGGGACCACGATCGCGGAAGTGGCGTTGTCCTACACCGGGGATCTGTCGGATCCGGGCGAGGATCTGTACACCCTGGACTACTACCTGAAACTGGCCGAGCAGATCGTCGAGGCCGGCGCGCACATCATCGCGATCAAGGACATGGCCGGTTTGCTGCGCGCACCCGCGGCGCACACCCTGGTCACGGCGTTGCGGAGCAACTTCGATCTGCCGGTGCACGTGCACACGCACGACACTCCGGGCGGGCAGTTGGCGACATATCTGGCCGCGTGGCAGGCCGGGGCCGATGCGGTGGATGGCGCAAGTGCGCCGATGGCCGGTACGACCTCGCAGCCCGCGCTGTCGGCAATCGTTGCCGCAGCGGCGAATTCGGCGTACGACAGCGGGATCAACCTGCAGCACGTCTGCGATCTGGAGCCGTACTGGGAGGCGTTGCGAAAGGGCTACGCGCCCTTCGAATCCGGACTGCCCAGTCCCACCGGGCGCGTCTACGAGCACGAGATCCCGGGTGGTCAGCTGTCGAATCTGCGGCAGCAGGCCATCGCGCTGGGCCTGGGCGATCGGTTCGAGGAGGTGGAGGCGAAATACGCTGCGGCGGACCGACTCCTGGGCCGTCTGGTGAAGGTGACCCCGTCCTCGAAGGTGGTCGGTGATCTGGCGCTGTCGCTGGTCGGATCCGGGGTGACGGTCGACGACTTCGCCGGCGATCCGGGCCGCTACGACATTCCCGATTCGGTGATCGGTTTCCTGCGTGGGGAACTCGGCACGCCGGCGGGCGGCTGGCCCGAACCGTTCCGCAGTCGGGCGCTGGCCGGGCGCGGTGCGGCCAAACCCGAGACCGAGCTCACCGCGCAGGACGAGGCCGGGCTGAACGGTGATTCGACCCTGCGTCGAGAGACGTTGAACCGCCTGCTGTTTCCCGGCCCCACGAGCGAATTCCTGGCCCACCGCGAGAAATTCGGCGACACTTCCGGCCTCTCGACGAACCAGTACTTCTACGGTCTGCGGCACGGCGAGGAGCATCGCGTCCAGCTGGAGAAGGGCGTCACGCTGCTGATCGGCCTCGAGGCGATCTCCGAACCCGACGAGCGCGGTATGCGCACGGTGATGTGCATCCTGAACGGCCAGCTGCGGCCGGTCCTGGTGCGCGACCGTTCGATCGCCAGCGAGATTCCCGCCGCGGAGAAGGCCGACAAGTCCGATCCCGGCCACATCGCCGCACCCTTCGCCGGTGTGGTCACCCTGGTCGTCGCCGAGGGCGACACGATCGCCGCGGGTGACACCATCGGCACGATCGAGGCGATGAAGATGGAAGCCGCCATCACCGCGCCTCGCGCGGGCACCGTCGCCCGGGTCGCCATCGGCCGGGTGCAGCAGGTGGAGGGCGGCGATCTGCTGGTGAACGTCCGCGTGAACGAGACCGCCGCCGAGTGAACCGGCGTCGGCGGAAATCCGGGGCCGACCGGTGAGGTGCACCGGTCGTGATTCGCGAGATCTCCTGGGCGGGAGCGTATCCCGATGACACGGATCGTGGCCGGAGTCGCGGGCGGGCGGCGGTTGCGGGTGCCGCCCGCCGGGACCCGGCCGACTTCGGATCGGGTGCGTGAAGCGCTGTTCAGCATGTTGTGTGCCCGAATGGATTTCGACGGCATTCGGGTGCTCGACCTGTATGCCGGTTCGGGGGCGCTCGGACTGGAGGCGTTGTCCCGCGGCGCATCTCACGCGCTGCTGGTCGAATCCGATCGCAAGGCGGCGGCTGTGGTCCGCGGCAATATCGCCGATCTGGGTCTGCCCGGCGGTGAATTGCGGATCGGCACAGTATCTTCCGTACTGGCCACACCTCCGGCCGGACCGTACGACCTGGTGCTGTCCGATCCGCCCTACGCCCTGGAGGGCACCCGGATCACCGACGACCTGACCGCCCTCGTCGCCAACGGCTGGCTCCACACCGACGCTCTCGTCGTCGTCGAACGCGCTACCCGTTCACCCGAAACCGCCTGGCCCACCGGATTTTCCCCACATCGTGTCCGCCGGTATGGCGAAACTCGCATCGAATCGGCCGACTACGAACCCTGAATGCAACCGAATCAGCGCAGGGATTCGGCGGCGGCCTCGGCTATGGCGGTGGCGACGGAGGTCAGCGCGGGGGAGTCCAGTCGCCATTGCTGCCAATACAGCGCGACATCGATGTGCAGCGATTCGTCGATGGTGACCAGCGACTTCGCGTAGCCGTGCATGTCGATCTGGAGGTCGGGGAGCAGTCCCCAGCCCAGGCCGAGGCGGACGGCTTCGGCGTAGCCGGAGGTGGCGGGGATGTAGTGCCGGGGCGGGTCGACAGGGCGACGGGTGCGGCGGCGGATCAGGCGGTCCTGCAGATCGTCGTTGCGGTCGAACACGATCACCGGGGCCGTGCCGAAGGCGCGTGCGGTCGCGCCGTCGGCGAACCAGGTGCGGGCGAACTCCGGGGTGGCCATGGGGCGGTAGCGCATCGCGCCGAGTCGGCGCACTCGGCAGCCCTGCACGGGCTGGGCGGTGGCGGTGATGGCGGCCATGACGGTGCCGTTGCGCAGCAGGCGGGTGGTGTGTTCCTCGTCCTCACGGTGGATTTCGAAGCAGACCCCGGACGGTGCGCCGGACAGCGCGGGCATCACCCAGGTCTCGAGGGAGTCCGCGTTGACCGCGATCGGCAGCCGGACGCGCCGGTCGGCCTCGGGTCCGGCCTCGCCGTATTCGCTTGCGGCAGAGCCGAGTTCGCGGGCGGTATCGCCGGTCAGCAACTCGATCTGCCGGGCCAGGCGAAGCACCGCGAGCCCGGATTCGGTGGGGCGCACGGGTTTCGTGCGCTGTAGCAGGATGCGCCCGACCGCCCGCTCGAGCGCCTTGATGCGCTGACTGATCGCCGACGGGGTGACGCGCAGCCGCCGCGCGGCCGCCTCGAAGGTCCCCTCGGCGACGGCCGCGTCCAGGGCCCGGAGCTGATCCAGCTGCAGATCCATATCAAGAAATTGTAATGATCGGTGAAAAACATTAGCTGGTCTGGCCATTGTGCCGCACTTAGCGTGGAGCCGGTGAATACGTCGTCGGCCGTGCAGGCCGCCCTGTCGGGCCTGGGTTTCGGACTCTCGTTGATCGTGGTGATCGGCGCGCAGAACACCTTCGTACTTCGTCAGGGCATCCGTCGCGAGCACGTGCTGGCCGTGGTGGCGGTCTGTGCGGTCTCGGATGTGGTGCTGATCGCGGCGGGCGTGGCCGGGTTCGGCGCGGTCATCCGGTCGGCCCCCACGGTGCTGGTCATGGCGCGGTATGCCGGGGCGGCATTCCTGATCGGCTACGGGATCATGGCGGCGCGGCGGGCGTTGTCGCCGGGCGCGATCACCGGGGAACCGTCCGGGGCCTCGGTGGCACTGGGCGCGACGCTGCTCACCTGCCTCGGAATGACCTGGCTCAATCCGAACGTCTACCTCGACACGGTGGTCCTGCTGGGTTCGTTCGCCAGCACCTACGCGGGCGCGTACCGATGGTTCCTGGCCGCAGGCGCGATGCTCGGCAGTATCCTGTGGTTCACCGGCCTCGGCTTCGGCGCCCGCCTGCTGGGCCCGCTGTTCGCTCGCCGAACCGCCTGGCGCGCACTGGATTCGGTGATCGCCCTGATCATGTTCACCTTCGGGGCCGTGCTCGTGCTACAGCATTGATCAGGACGGTGATCGGTGTCGCGCCGCCGACTCGCGTGTCAGTGCGCGGCCTCGGTGAAGCCCAGCAGCTGATCCAGTGGCCAGGTGTTGATGATGCGTTTCGCATTCACGCCGTTGGCCAGCGCCCGCGCGCAGCCGTAACCCTGCCAATCCAGCTGACCCGGCGCATGGGCGTCGGTGTCGATGGAGAAAAGGCACCCCATCTCGACGGCCAGCCGGATCAGCCGTCCGGGCGGATCGCGACGTTCGGGGCGGCTGTTGATCTCCACGGCCGTCCCGAAACGTCGGCACGCCTCGAAGACGAGTTCGGCATCGAACTCCGATTCGGGCCGGACGCCGCGCTCACCCTCCACCAGCCGCCCGGTGCAGTGTCCGAGGACGTCCACATCCGGATTCGCGACCGCGGTGACCATGCGCCGGGTCATGGTTTCGCTGTCCGCCCGCAGCTGCGAATGCACGCTCGCCACGACGATATCGAGTTCCGCGAGCAGATCCGCGCGCTGATCGAGCGAACCGTCGTCGAGAATGTCGACCTCGATGGCGGTCAGGATCCGGAACGGCGCCAGCTGCTCGTTCAGTTCGGCGACCACGTCGAGCTGACGGCGCAGCCGCTCGGCCGACAGTCCGTTGGCGACCCGCAGCCGCGGCGAATGATCGGTCAGCGCACAGTATTCGTGCCCCAGCGCCATCGCCGTCCGCATCATCTCCTCGACCGGACTGCCACCATCGGACCAATCCGAATGCGTATGCAGATCCCCGCGCAACAACCTCCGCAACTCCGCACCCTCCGGCGCGATCGGCCTTGCCTCCGAACGCAATTCGACCAACTTCGCAGGCACTTCCCCGGCGCACACCTGCGCGATCACGGCAGCGGTCTTCGGCCCGATCCCCGAAATATCCTGCCACTTACCGCCTTTCCGGAACCGCTCGAACTCCTCATCCGACAGCTCCGCAACCGCATCCGCAGCCCGCCGATACGCCTTGACCCGATGAGTCTGCGCCCGCCCACGCTCCATCCAGAACGCGATCTCTCGAAGCGCCCCTTGCGCTTTCAACGCCAAGGGCAACTGATCCGGCGAGGACATGGATAACTCCTGGGGTACGACCGAAACTCGGGCACGTTCTCAAAGGTGACTCGGCATCGCAAGTCTCGCGGCACAGACTGTCCCGCTACCCAAGGCAACAACTGATGTCGTGAGCACATGGGTAACTCCATGTACTCGCATAGAGCTAGCTTGTGGTTGGTGTCGTTGTCAAGGGTGGCCAGTATCGAACGTTGTTGGTTCGTCCAGTCTCTGAGCGGCGGGAACGCCGAAGCAGCATCCGGCATATTTTGTGATAGATGTCACTCGCGTTGGCGAGTGTGGGTGTCGTTGGCTGACGTCAGCCATTAAATGGCGGATTAAATGGCAACCAGGGACGACTGGACGGCAACCCGCGCGCCATGGATGGCTGGCCGCCGCTGATTCCGGCTACGGCTGTTTTGGAACTGTACGTCTACAACACTCGGCATCAGAACCGGGCCACCAGTCGAGTCGCCCGACCGCGCCGCGTTGATCACGCGACAGCGGATGAAGAACCGCTGTCGCAGGTTCGCGCTCTCGGCGGGGCACTGTGAACATGGGAACGGGTCTGACCTGCGATTTCCGATAGGGCAGTTGGTAATTGAAGCCGATTACCAGCTATGAAGGGTGCCGTGTACCGCTGGTGTACCCCGAGGCTGGGTGTCCACTTTTACGTAGCCGTGTAGTTGGCTTGGCTGTCTCCGGTCGCGTGTGATTGGCCCGTCCCCAGTGAATGAGACCGCTTGGTATTAGAGTCCTGTTGGCCCTGGTAGGGGCTGGAAGGGACGATGAGGGTATGGCTGGTCGGAAGCGGCATTCCGCGGAGGACATCGTGCGCAAGCTGCGCCGCGCGGACGAGTTGGCTGCTGAAGGCAGGACCGGCGAACAGATCGCCGCGGAGCTGGAGGTGTCGGCGGCGACG
>NZ_BAGB01000055.1 GCF_000308615.1 Nocardia jiangxiensis NBRC 101359 | reverse complement strand
ACAGCCCTTGTGCTGCGAGCTGCTTGCTCATCCCAACAACCGCCAATGCGCTCACATCAGCCCCAAATATCAAGCGTGATGACCTTGAAGGGTGGGTTGTGTGGCGGTGCGCAGTATTGCTGGATGCAGGATAGTCGCCGGACCGCACCGGTAAAGCGTTGCGGGACGGCCACCTTGGCGAGTGGTCTGCGCTCCGGTCGAGATCAGCGCCCCCTCGGTACCGGTGATCTTGCGGTGGAAATTTCGCTGATCGAGGGTCTCGCCCCAGACGATCTCGTACACCCTGCGTAACTCGGTGACGGTGAACTCCGGCGGGCAGAATCGGGTGGCGAGCGTGGTGTACTCCAACTTGCTTCTGGCCCGCTCGACCGCATCGGCGACGATCCGTCTGTGGTCGAAAGCTAGTTCCGCACGCCCGTCCAGCACAGAGTCGACAGGCGTCCACACTGCTGCTCGCGCATCGCCACCGGCTTCAGGCGCCGGAAGGTCTGGCATGAACGCCAGGTAGCAGACGGTCACCACGCGTCTGCGCGGATCCCGGTCCGGCGAACCGTAGGTACGCAGCTGCTCGAGATGAACGCGGCGCAAGTCCAGGCCGGTCTCTTCGGCCAGTTCACGTTCGGCCGCGGCGTCCAAGTCCTCACGGTTGTCCTCGAGGAATCCGCCCGGCAGGGCCAGGAAACCCTGCCATGGTTCTATCCCGCGTTCCACCAGCAGGATCTGCAGGGCGTCCTCCCGCACGGTGAGCACCGCGAGGTCGACGGCGATGGCGACTTCGGGTATGCGCCAGCCACTCTCGGCCATTTTTCGCCTCCTTTCCACAAACAAGCTTACGTCATATTGACGTAAACAAAACCCGAGGTTAGCGTCATTGGACGGAGGTTTTCGTCTGAGACTCCGATCACCTGGGGAGAAACAATGATCGTGATTCTGACCGCTCTCGGCGTTGAGCAGAACGCCGTCCTGGACCACTTGGTCGACATCGAAGTCCACGCGCACGACAAGGGCACACTGTTCGATGTGGGCGCGGTGGCCGGCCATCCACAGCACCGTATTGCGGTGGGTGTCACCGGCCCGGGTACCACCACCGCAGCCACGTTGACCGAACGCGCCAGAGCTGAATTCTCGCCCGCCGCAATGATGTTCGTCGGCATCGCCGGTGGCTTGCGTGACTGGCTGGGAATCGGCGACGTGGTCGTGGCCACCAAGATCCACTCCTATCAAGGCGGACGCAGCGAGGACGACCAGTTCCTGACGCGACCGCGCTCCTGGGAACCCTCGCACCGGATCGAGCAGGTCGCCCGACGACTTCCCAGAGGTCACGCCTGGTACAAGTTCCTTCCCGAGCAAGCGAGCAAGGCTGAGCCCGAGGTGCACTTCGACCCGATCGCCGTCGGAGACGTCGTGCTGAACTCCACCACTTCACCACTTGCCCAGCGGATTCGCGGGTCCTACAACGACGCAGTCGCCGTGGAAATGGAAGGCTCGGGTTTCGCACACGCCGCAGCCCTGAGCGATCAGGTGCCCGCGGTGGTCATTCGCGGAATCAGCGACCATGCGGACGGCTCGAAGGCCACCACCGACCGGGCCGGCGGTCAGCAGATCGCTGCGCGCAACGCTGCCGCGTTCGCCATCGCCCTGGTCACGTCCCTCGAACCGCATTCCGGCGGGGCGGCAACGACTCCCACACCACCGACCCCAACCGTACCCACGATCAACAACACGTTGGTCGCACGTGACAATGCCACGGTCGACAAGCAGATCGGCACGCAGTTCCACTGGGGCAGCAGATGAGCAGTGATGCCGACACCACCCAGGTGTCGGTGAACAACCAGCTCACGGCAACCGACAATGCGCGGGTCAATCAGCAGATCGCCACGCAATTCTCCGGTTCCGTCATACATCAAGCGACGGTCTACACCAGCCTGCCCGGCGATCCGCCGCATGTCCGACATGAGGTGGCCAGAGCCCATCTCGACGGCGACCGCCCTCGCCGTGCTCAGGAAATGTTCGGCAGCTTGCTCACGGATGGACACGAGACCAATGAGCGGGCCTACCTCTATGTGCTGTCGGTGCTCAGCGACCGTTCCTACGCCGACGTCACCGCCGAGTTGTCCGAGGAAATCCGCTACGCCACGACAACGGCTGCCCACTGTCCCCGAGACGAATGGCGCGATGCACTCGACGTCGTGAATGCACTCCTGCGCTATGCCCACTCCGAACTCGGCGACGGACCCTTGGCACAGGAATTCACGATCACAGTCCAGACTTTCGGCACACTCAGCCCCGTTCGGCAACACGAGATCGACCGGCATATGGAGCTGATTCTCAGCGGCGCCGAACAGGAACGCCTCGCTGCCCAACGCAAGTACCAGGTCGCGGTGGAACGAATGAGCGGTGACCGGCTCAGACGCGCATGGAAATTCTTCGAACCCCACCCACGACCACCTGCCAAGTGGCTGCCCCCACCCATCCGGTACACCAACACAGGCTGGCGGGACGCGACTCTGGGTTGTGTCGCGGCGGCGCTGGCAATCGCGTGGGTGCTACACAGCGGGATCACGGTCCGGGCTGGAGTCGGGCTGACACTGACCGCGGCCTTCGATTACCTCGCACTGCGCTGCAGAACGGTGTGGCAGACGCATCTCTGCCACACCGACAACGTCCGCGCAAATTACCAACCGGAACCGTTTCGGCCGGACGCGAAGTTCGACCTGCTGGTCGACAGCTGCTTTCGGGATGCAGACCTCGGTGGACTAGGAGATATCAGCGCGGGGTATCGCGGAAACCTCAAACGCAGGCTGCAACAGCAATACAGCAGCGACGACGTGTACCCCGGCGAGCTGAAGTGGCTGATCATGCGGCACGCAGCGCGAGTCGGCCAACGACGTATCGACCTGCAGGCCGAATCTCCAGAGGCACAAAGGGCGGCAAACCTCCAGACCGTCGGCGTGGCGATGTGGGCGATCGGGCTCGCCGTAATGGTGACTCTCGGCCACGTCATAGGGCTTTTCCTCGCGGCAGGCAGCTGGTGGGGCATCGTCGGTATCGCTCGCATCCTGTCCGCCTCACGGGCATACGCTCTGCTCGACCATGAAGCCCAGACGCTGCTGACCCAAGAATGGGCGTGGTACTACCACTGGCTCGAGATACTGGCCGATCGCCCAACCGACGCGGAGATGGCACACTGGCTGGCTCTCGACAAAGCCCTGCTCAAGGATGACGCCCTGCGGAGAGCGAATCTTCGCGAGCGTGACCTGGTGACGCATGTGGTGCTGACACAACGAGCCCCGTACGCGCGCAAGGGCCGAGTCGCCGACGGCCCACCGCGGTACGAAAGGTATCTGGTCTACGTTTTCCTGCTGACCCGATACGGAATGCGCACCACACGAACACATCTGGACCTGACCACGGGTGATGTGGGCAACGAGCAACACCAGATGTTCTCCTACGATGCCGTCGCATCGGCCTCGGTAACAGAGAAGCGCGTCCGCACCCACCTGGCCGACGGCAGAGCCAACATCGAGCGCACCCGCAGGCGGGTGTTCCGGTTAACCCTGCTCGACGGCACATGCATCGCCGAGGTCAAAGAACACCCGAGCGCCACCGACGACGAGACACCAGACATCGATGAGGCACAGGAGACCGCAACCGTGCAGACCGCGGGGTTCGACCGCGCACTTCGGGTATTGGAAGCTGTTGCCACCGAGGGCCGGGACTGGATCGCACGTGACCAGGAGCGCAGACAGCGCTGGGCCCGAAATTGGTGCACAAGATCTTCGACAATAGCGAGGCAGGGACATGGGTGAACCTCGACGAAGTCAGCACCGCAGGTGATGAGTCCAGACTTTCCCGGAAGAGTCGTGGCCGTTGAAATCCGGCTCCGAGCCTTGCGGCCCGGCGCCACATGCGCCACCCGTCGCCCGTTATCCAGCTGACCGCGTTGAGATCCTCGTCGAGCCTTGCGGCCCGGCGCCACACGCGAGCGGATACACGGTGATCGCCTCGGCGTACCCGTTGAGATCCTCGCCGAGCCTTGTGGCTCGGCGCCACTCCCGCACGTCGCCGGGCGGAAGATGTTCCGCCCCAGGGTTGAGATCCTCGCCGAACCTTGCGGCCCGGCGCCACCCGGCGCCGACCAGCCAGTCCCCCGCCTGTTTGTTGTTGAGATCCTCGCCGAGCCTTGCGGCCCGGCGCCACCCGCTGGCTCAACAGCCAGGACCTGAAGTACGTGATGTTGAGATCCTCGCCGAGCCTTGCGGCCCGGCGCCACTTCACCGTCACGGCCACCACATGATCGGGGTCGATGTTGAGATCCTCGCCGAGCCTTGCGGCCCGGCGCCACCCTGGATGACCTGCAATTTCAATCATCCACTGAACGAGCAACCTCAAATATACGTCTGTCACAACCGAATCCGCGCTGGTCGCCACTTCGGAACCTCCCTGGAAATGAGGTCGCACCTAGGGTTCCGAAGCCAGCAGATCCGTTGGGTACCAGAACCGGAGCGCCCTCACCGCGGAGCACGCGCCACACAAGCAGGAGCTTGTCTATCTCTGCTCCAGCATGTCACCCGCATCAATGCCAGACGCTGGCCAACCGTCGTTCGATCTATCGATCGCCGGGCGACTGTTCGGGCCTTGTGACGACTGGTCAGCCTCAACGTCGGAGAATTCGCTGATCAGTTGCTTTATCTCGCGAGTGGTGAGCCCGGTGCGGTTCGAGATAGCCGCGTTCGTTTCGCCCCGTCGACTCATCCGCGCCAGGCACAAACCTTGCCTGTGCTTCAATTTTTCGACCGCGACTCGATGGCGTGCGCGTGCGGTGTTCATCGCCTCGTCACGATCGAAGTCTGCAGCCTCCAAACGTTGCTCCAACGCAAGGAAATCCGCGAGGTCAGCTTCATTCTCACGGTTGCGCGCGGCCTGCTCGGCACGTTCCTGAGCGAGACGTTCACGTGCCTGACGACGTGCGGAAATCGGAGATTTTTTCTTGCCAGACATAGCCACTCCCCTAACCGAATCAACACACCTCCAGTACATCTGACATTATAGATGTTGACATTTTCTCTGCATTACCGTAGCGATTTAGACAATCGCCATTTTCTCGCCTTCATCGATCTATCACACCTCTTGCATTTCGGATAACGAAAAGATAACTACCGATATACTGCAAATAGTGACTGCAACGTTGCACAAGCTTTCAGCTGGGGACGGGTACGAGTACTACGTTCGGCAAGTTGCTGTCCAGGACGCGTCTGATCGCGGCAGTTCGGCGCTGGCGGACTACTACACCGCGAAGGGGGAATCGCCCGGCATCTGGTGCGGATCGGGACTGCTGGCGTTCGACGAGATCGCTGCTGGTGATCCGGTGTCGGAAGATCAGATGCACGCGTTGTTCGGGGAAGGGCGGCACCCGGACGCGACGCGCATCGAGGAACAGGTCCGAATGGCCGAGATCGGCAAGGGTGCCAAGCCGAAGGACTCGGCACGCGCAGCGTTGGCCGCAACTCGCCTGGGCCAGCCGTACCGGATCTATACCGATGGTGGCGAGTTCCGGCAGCGGTGCGCCGAAGCGTTCGCATCTGCCAATGTCGCCCATGGCGTAGCGCCGAACGCGGCATTGCCGGATGGGGCGCGGGCGGCGATCCGCACACAGGTAGCGCGGAAGATGTTCGCCGAGGAGTTCGACCATGCACCCACCGACGATCGAGAGCTGTCCGGTTGGGTCGCCCGCCACTCCCGCAACGCCACCACCGCTGTGGCCGGGTTCGACTTCACATGTTCCCCACCCAAGAGCGTATCGGCGCTGTGGGCCATCGCCCCGCGCACCATCGCCGACAAGATCAAAGCCGCGCACGACGCAGCCGTCGCCGACGCGATCCGGTACCTGGAACGTCGCCACACCTATACCCGCGTGGGACGCAACGGATGTCGACAGGTCGACGTGGAAGGATTGATCGGCACAGCGTTCGTGCACCGCGACAGTCGTGCGGGCGATCCTGATCTGCACACGCACGTCGTGTTGGCCAACAAGGTCCGAACCCTCGACGGGGGTTGGTATTCACTGGACGGGCGACTGCTCTACCAGGGGACCGTCACCGCGTCGGAGGTATACAACAGCCACTTGGAGATGCATCTGACGCAGTTGGTCGGAGTGGCGTTCGAGACGGTTCCGCATCCAGATCCGTCCAAACGACCAACCCGAGAAATCGTCGGAGTCGACCGCAACCTGTGCCGACGATGGTCACAGCGCCGCGCCCAGATCGAGTCCCGACTCGACGAACTGGCCACCCAGTTCCAGCACCACCACGGCCGCGAACCGATCTCCAAGGAGATGCTGGGCCTGGCCCAGCAGGCAACCCTGGAAACCCGCGAATCCAAGCACGAGCTCCGATCCCTGGGCGAGCAACGCGCGAGCTGGTGGGACGAGGCAGTAGAAGTTCTCGGCTCACCAAGAGCGGTCGTCGCGATGGTGCGCGCGGCGTGTCACCCACCCCGCACAGTGCCGGAAACCATTGACGCCACATGGATTTCGGACGTCGCGGACGATGTGATCGCAACGGTGTCCGAGGATCGGGCCACATGGCGAGAAACCCATATCCGGTCCGAAGCGGAGCGTCGCGTCCGAGGCCGGATTCCCGCCGACCGGTGGGAGGTGACGGTCGAAGAGATCGTGGCCGAAGCGCTGTCACCGAGCAGGTCCATCGCTCGTCGGATACCCGACCGAATACCCACACCCCCACTCTTGGTGCGTCGCGACGGCACCGACGTCTACCGGACCGCAGGCTCGCAGCAATACACCTCCGCACGCATCCTGTCCGCCGAGCGCCGCCTGCTGGCTGCCGCCCAACACCGCGGCGGCCGATCCGTCCCGCACGACGCCGTGGATGCCGCCGCCCAGAAGTTCGCGCAGCAGAACAACGGTCGCCGTCTCAACGCCGGCCAGGAAGCACTCGTGCGTGGATTCGCAACCAGCGAGGCACAGTTCGCGGTAGCGACGGCGCCGGCCGGGACCGGCAAAACCACGGCCATGCATGTGCTCGCGCAAGCATGGACAGCGCACCAGGGCACGGTGCTCGGTCTCGCTCCGACGGCCGCTGCGGCGGCAGTGCTGGGCGAAGACATCCACGCCGCCACCCATACCATCGACAAACTCACCCACACCCTCGAACGTGTACTCGCAGGAGACGATCCGGTCGTTCCGCAGTGGATTCACGACATCGGCCCCGACACCCTGGTGATCATCGATGAGATCGCCAAAACCGGCACACTGAAGCTCGACCTGGCCGTCGCGTTCCTGCTCAAACGCGGCGCGAAAATATGCGGCATCGGCGACGACCACCAACTCGCGTCGGTCGCCGCGGGCGGCATCGTGCGCGACATCGTCGAAGCCACCCACGCCCACACCCTGACCTCGGTCATGCGATTCACCGACCGTGCCGAAGGCCCGGCCAGCCTCGCCCTGCGCGCCGGTGACCCGGCCGCCATCGGGTTCTACCTCGACCACGATCGCGTCCATTCCGGCACCCCGGCCGCAATCCAAGACGCCGCCTACACCGCATGGAACCGCGACCGCGCCGCAGGACTGGACGCGGTCATGCTCGCACCCACCCACGAGATCGTCCACACACTCAACGAACGCGCCCGCGCCGACCGCCTCGCAGAACTACTCGCCACCGGCAGGTCCATAGGTCCACACGTCACCGTGGCCGACGGATTGTGCGCCAGCGTCGGCGACGTCATCATCACCCGCCGCAACGAATCCCGACTACGCATCTCGGCCACTGACTCAGTACGCAACGGATACCGCTGGAACGTCACCGCCATCCACCCCGACGGCAGCATCACCGCCACACACCTGCGCTCACGACGCCGCATCACCCTGCCACCGAGCTACGTCGCAACCGACGTCGAGCTGGGATACGCCTCCACCATCAGCACCGCCCAGGGCATCACCGTGGACACCTGCCACGGCGTCCTCACCGGACACGAAGACCGCGCCCTGCTCTACGTGATGCTCACCCGCGGCCGACACGCCAACCACGCCTACGTCCCCACCGCCCCGGACGGCAGCGAACAAAGCCCCTGGACCTACCAAGCACTGCACCCGGCCACCGTCGTCGACCAGCTGACCGACATCATCGGCCGCGACGGACACCAGCGATCGGCCACCACCCTGCAGCGAGAAGCGCTCGACCCGGACCTCCGGCTGGGCCGCGCGGCCGATGCCTACACCGACGCCATCGGCACAATCGCCGAACACCGCGTCGGCCCCGACACCATGTCCCGCATCGACGCAGAAGCCGAAGCCCTGCACAACGGACTGACCGACCAACTCGCCTGGCCAACACTGCGCGCACACCTCGCCACAATCGCCGTCGAAGGGCACGATCCCGTCGCCGCCCTTCGCACCGCGGCCGCCGAACGCGAACTCGCCACAGCCGCTGATACCGCCGCCGTACTGGACTGGCGACTCGACCACACCGGCAACCACTCCGCCGGGATCGGCCCTCTCCCCTGGCTGCGTGCCATACCAACCGTCCTCGCCCGCGACCCCGACTACGGTCTATAT
>NZ_BAGB01000056.1 GCF_000308615.1 Nocardia jiangxiensis NBRC 101359 | reverse complement strand
TGAGCGGTCCCCGATGACGAGACCACCCGGGAATAGAGCCAGGTGATTTCGTTCCGTGTTCAGTTGGTCCCGCAGGCCACCGGGTGGTGGGTGTGGGTGCAGGCCGCAGCGTACTCGGCTGGTGTCAGGTAGCCCAGCGCCGAATGTCGGTGCCGCCGATTGTGGTCGGTCTTGAAATCGCCGATCACCACTCGGGCTTCCAGGAGGCTGGTCCAGTGGTTGCGGTTCAGGCACTCAGTCCGCAACCGCCGGTTGAACGATTCGACGAATCCGTTGTTCCAGGGCGTGCCTGGCGGAATGTAGGAGATCCCGACCCGGTCGGCGCAGAACCGTTGCAGTGCAACCGAAATCATCTCCGGCCCGTTGTCCATTCGCAGCACCCGCGGCGGGCCGCCGGCCGTGGTGAACACCTTCTGCAGCTCGGCGACCAGCCGTTCGGCGGTGATCGAGCGTTCCACCAGATGCAGCAACGATTCGCGGGTATGTTCGTCGATCATCGACGCGATCTTCACCGCTCGGCCGTCGACAGTGGAGTCGAATTGGAAGTCCAACGCCCACACCACTTTCGGGGCATCGGCATCGATGGGTGGCGCCGAGGAGATCCCCGCCCGTTTGCGGGGATGGTGTTCGCGGACCTGCAGGCCCTCTTCGCGCCAGAGCCGGTGCACCTTCTTGATGTTGACACCTGCGCCCTCGTCGAACCGCAACGTCGCCCAGGCCCGCCTGAACCCGTGACCGGGGTGTGTCACCGCGTAGGCGCGGAGCCAGGTCCGCAAACCCGCGTCCGGATCGGCCAGGGTCTGCGCGGCAGGCAGCCGCCGATACGTCGACCTGTGCAGCCCGACGACCTTGCACGCGAACCGCTCGGACATGCTCTTGACCTGGGTGAGCATGTCCACGGCCCGGCGCTTGGCCGTTGGGCTCAGAATTTTCCC
>NZ_BAGB01000057.1 GCF_000308615.1 Nocardia jiangxiensis NBRC 101359 | reverse complement strand
TGACGTTCCCTTCTGCTCTGCGTCCGCTCGAGATTAACCGCCGCATACCGAATAAGTAAATACGGCTTCGCTATACCAGCAGGTGAAACCTGTTACAGTTTCGCCAGTATTGTGGCAGGTGAGCGTAATTGCGTTACTGCGAGCAGAAGGATGTTGTTATCCGTATGCCGCCTACCTGAGCCGAACGGGGAAGGCTGTCATACCGTGGATCAGGAAGCTGGGCTGCCAGATCGGATCCGACGCCGTGGCGCTCGGGCCCAGGTCCGGGAACCGGCGCAGCAGCGTCCGGAACGCGATATCGGCCTCGAGCCGGGCCAGCGGCGCGCCCACGCAGTAGTGGATGCCGTGGCCGAAGGCCAGATGTCCGCTCGCATCGCCGGTGGTGCGCACGGCCTCGGCATCGGCGTAGTGCTCGGGATCCCGATTGGCCGCGCTCAGCGCGATGTACACCAGCTCGCCCTCCGGAATGTCCACCCCGCCGATCCGCACGGGCTCGTCGGTGAAGCGCGTGGTGGCCCAGCCGACCGGTCCGTCGTACCGCAGGAACTCCTCCACCGCGGCGGGCACGCCGTCCGGATCCTCGCGCAGGGCGCGCAGCTGATCCGGGTTGTGCAGCAGTGCCCGAACGCCGTTCGCGATCAGATTCACCGTCGTCTCGTGACCGGCGACCAGCAGCAGGAAGGCCATCGAGACCAGTTCGCGCTCGTCGAGGCGATCGTTGTCCTCGTCGCTGGTGTGCACCAGCCCGGACAGCAGATCCTCGCCGGGGTTCGCGCGTTTGGCCTGGACGAGCCGCCGCAGATACTCGGACATGTCCGAACCCGCCGCGAAGACCTCCTCGTCGGTCTTCGCCGCGCCGCCGATCAGCATCTTGGTCCAGCGCTGGAAGTCCTCGCGGTCGTCGAGCGGCACGCCCAGTAGTTCGCAGATCACGGTGACCGGCAGCAGCACCGCGAAGGACTGGATCAGATCGACCTCGTCCCGGCCCTCCATCGCGTCCAGCAGGCCGTCGGTGAGCTCCTGGATGCGCGGACGCAGCGCGGCCACGCTGCGCGCGGTGAAGGCCTTGTTGACCAGCTTGCGCAGCCGGGTGTGGTCCGGCGGATCGGTGTTGAGCATGTGTCCGGACAGATCGAACATGCCCGGATTCGCCCGGGACGCAGGATTTTTGCGTTCGAAGACCGCCAGCAGGCCGTGCATGTTCTTGCGCAGCCGGGAATCGGTGAGCGCGGCGCGCCCCTCCTCGTATCCGATGATCACGTAGCCCGGCACGGAGTTACGGGGCAGTTCGACGTACAGCACCGGGCCGCGTTCGCGCCAGCGACGGTAGTAGGCGTGCGGGTCGGAGAAAAAATCTTCGGCGACTGTTTCGATCGGAGTAGGTGCTTCGGTATCGACCACGATGTCCTCACTGTCCTCTGCGATCGAGATCCGATCGCGCTCCCCGTGCGGCTGTCGGCCCCACCCCATCCAAGCTACTCGCGGGTACCGGGACAGGCTGTGGCGCAAGCGATCACGAGGATGTCGGGGAAATGGGACGAGCCGCGCATTCGAAACCGTCCGGTTCCGGGTCGGTAGTCCAGTTCGGAATGTTCGGTAGCCCTACCGTTCTGCGCGTGTCGCGCGCGCCACGCCGAGGATTTGTGCGAAGTGGCAAACTTGCGGTTTCGCCATGGGCGGTCTATCGACTATTAATGCTATGTGCCGCTACCAACCGTGACCCCTTGGCTGCCGCAGCATCTCACACGCTTGGAGGCGCGATGACCATCGAGCACTCGGGCGAGGACGATGTCACGCATCTGGCGAAACGGGTCGAGCATGCCCGCGGACGGCTGGCCTATCAGTTCGACCCCGCGCTGACCGAGGCCCTGTCCGAAGACGAGCTGCGCGCCGAACGTGAACTCGCCGAGAAGATTCGCGAGGCCGAGCGCGACCAACGCTGGAAGCATGTCCAGGCCGCGGCCGCGGCCTCCGACGAAGCCAGGACAACATCTCAGAAGATCGCGAAAGCCGACATGCGTGATCTGTTGCTCGCCCGCCGGGCGCTCGCCGCACAGCGGCGCGAATCGAGTCCGCACGCCAAACTGGCCTCGCTGTACCGACATCGGGCGTGGTCGCTGCGCGCACTGGCCGGTGTCGTGGCGGCCGGCATGCTGTGGTCGGCGGTCAACGTGCAGCACAACATCGCCCCCGGCGGTCCGACCGATCCGCTGTACTGGTTCAGCTACCTGCTCGAAGCCATGATCAGCGTCTGTCTGGTCATCATCATGATCGGCACCAACAAGGTGGCCGAGTGGGGCATCCTGGACAGCCGCAAGCAGGTCGCGATCGCCGAATTGGCCCTGCTGTCACTGACTGTCGGCCTCAACACCTACCCGTACCTGAGGTCGGGCCGCTGGTACGACGTCGGCGTGCACGCGGTCGCCCCGGTGATGATCGGTGTCGCGCTGCTCATCCATCACGCCGCCAGCTCGCGGTACGGCATGGCCATCGCGCACGCCACCGAACAGGTCCGCGATCTGCCCGACCCCTCGGAGCAGATCCGTCGCACGATGCCGACCTTCGTGAGTTTCTTCCGGCAGAACGTTTCTCCGGACGTCACCCGGCCCAGCGGCGCGCTGATGGCGTTGCCCGGCGGGGACGCCACCTCGGCCGCGGACCCCACCCGGGTGGACGCCGTGGCCGGTGAGTCGGACAAGCCCTCGACGGTGGACGCGGACGACACGCTCACCTCGTTCCGCTCCTCGGGCGCCGACGATTCCGCGGGCAGCAACGAATACCGCGCCAACGAAGCCTGGTTGAACGGTGCGGACGTCAACGGTGCGTCGGCGAAGAACGGAAAGTCCGGCGCCAACGGCAAAGCCGCGAGCAACGGTGCGGATGCCGATGGCGCGCAGGACGATTCGCTCAACGGCTACGACACCGGCCAGTTCCGGATCGCCGAGACCCTCGAGCAGGAACTCGCCGAACTGCGCGCCGAACGTCGTCGCGCCCGCGCGAGCAAGCAGCGCGCCTCCTCGTTCAGCGAGGACTGAGCAGAACTCCACGAACGCGCTGTCATCCGGACCGGATGACAGCGCGTTCGTGTCGGGTCCTGCATCGGAATCCGGGTGTGGTGGGCGTTCCGCGACGTCGTCCGTCCGGCTGCGGTGGCGGCATGTTCGTGTGGTTGCGATGCGTTACGTGCCCGGGTGCGGCAGGGTGGTGTCGTGCACAGCATCGTCCTGGAGCAGGTCGGCGTGGATTACGGGCCGACCACGATATTCGCCGACGTCAGTGTGCGGCTGCCGGGCGGCCGATGTACCGCGGTGGTGGGGCCCAGCGGGGCCGGTAAGACCACGCTGCTGCGACTGCTGAATCGGCTCGCCGAACCGACCAGTGGGCGGATCCTGCTGGACGACGTGCCGATCACCGAACTCGACGTGCTCGATCTGCGCCGCCGGGTCGGGTTGGTGCCGCAGCGGGCGACGCTGCTGACCGACGTCGTCATCGATGAGCTGCGGGTGGGGCGCGCGGAACTGACCGAGTCGCAGGCGGGTGAGTTGTTGCGGCGGGCCGGACTGCCGAAGACGTTCCTGCATCGCCGCTGCGACGAGTTGTCCGGCGGTGAGGCACAACGGGTCTGCCTGGCGCGCGAGCTGGCCGTCGGCCCGCAGGCGCTGATTCTGGACGAGCCGACCTCGGCCCTGGACGAGGCCGCCGCCGGAGCGGTCGCGGATCTGATCGCCGAGCACACCCGCGACGGCGGATCGGTGGTGCTGGTCAGCCACGACAGCGGATTCGTCGGGCGGGTCGCCGACGAGGTGTTACTGCTGGGCGGCGGCGGGCTGTCTCGGCTCGGCGCCCACGACGATCGGAAAGCCTGATGGTGGAAGGACTTTCGGTCCCGAACTGGCAGGGCGTCGGCACGTCGGTGGCGCTGGTGGGCCTGGCCGCGCTGATCGCCTACCGGCAGCACCTGCATCTGACGCGTGAGTTGCTGATCGCCGCCGCGCGCGCCGGGGTCCAATTGGTCGCGGTCGGGGCGATTCTGCTGATTCTGTTCCGGCACACCGGATTACCGGGGGCGCTCGGCTGGGTGGTGCTGATGGTCGGCATCGCCGGACAGGTCGCCGGACGACGCGGCGCCGGTCTGCCGCATGCGATTCGCGCGGCCACCGCCGGGGTAGCGTTCGGGACGGTGATCACCCTCGGAGCGCTGATCGTGTTGCAGGTCATCTCGACTCAGGCGCGGGTGGTGGTGCCGGTCGGCGGCATGATCGTCTCGGGGTCCATGCAGGCGACCGGGATCGCCCTGCGCCGCCTGCGCGAGGACGCCGTGGCGGCCCGTCCCGCGATCGAGGCGCGACTGTGCCTGGGGCTGCCCGCTCGCGCCGCATTCCTGCCGTACCGGCGCTCGGCGCTGCGCACCGCGTTGGTGCCCGGAATCGATTCCACCAAGGTCGTCGGCCTGATCAGTCTGCCGGGCGCGATGACCGGCCTGATCCTGGCCGGGGTCGAACCGCTCACCGCGATCCGCTATCAGATCGTGGTGATGTACATGTTGCTCGCCGCGGCATCGCTGGCGGCGCTGGCCGCGGCCCGGGTCGCCGAACGCGCCCTGTTCGACGACGCTCAGCGACTGATCACCCTGCCGGGCTGACCGGAGAACATGCCGGTCGTCCGGTTCTCAGGAATCCCACAGACGAATCTGGTGTTGTCCATGGGTGCGCGGGGTTTACTTGAATTACTGCCGACAGGCAGCGCGGGGTGAGCTGAGCCCAAGGAGGCGGCCGTGGACAGTGGAGTTACCGCCGCGTTTTCCCGCCGTGAGCTGATTCGGGTGGCAGGCGTAGCAGGAGCATCGGTGAGCAGGCGTGGCCTGCGGTCGCTCAATGCCGATGCCGTGTCCAGCTGGACCGATCCGGGCACCGGGACGAGCGCGTTCGTGGTCGCGGACGGAGTCGGTGATCATCTGCCGGCCGCCCGTGCCGCCCGCACGGTCGCCGCGGTCGCCGCGCGCACCGCGACCCAGTCGAGCGCCGCGGACGGAATACTGGCCGCGCAAGCTGAACTGTTGCGGCAATTCCCCGAGAAGGAAGCCGACGCGGTCCTGGTCGTCGCGGTTGTGCCGCCGTCCGACGGGCCGTGCGATATCGCCTGGGTGGGGGACTGCCGCGCGTACCGATGGAACGGGCGGGTGCTGCATCAGATCACCACCGACCACACGGCCGCCGAATACTTCCGGTCCCTCGGGCGCAATCCCGCGCGGCGCTTCGAACATCTGGTGATCACCTCCGCGCGCACGGTCACTCCCGAGGCCATCGGCCGGGCCACGACGGGATCGAGTCACGGCCGGTTCCTGCTGAGCACCGATGGCGTGCACAAGCCGTTGAGCATGACGGAGATCAAGGAGACGCTCGTCGGGTGCGCCACTCCGGCGATCACCGCGGAGGCTCTCGTGGAGGGCGCACTGCGAGCCGGAGGTAGCGACAACACCACGGCCCTGGTGGTGGATTGCGGTTGACCGCCGCGGACGGGCGGTTCAGTCGGCGATACTGTTCGCGGTGACGCGTCGCGTGTCGGTGGCCGAGTCGCCGGAGCGGTCCGAACCGTCGGAGGCGGCCGAGCCCTTCGCCTGAGCGGCGAGCAGATCGCGGATCTCGGTCAGCAGTTCTTCCTGGGTGGGTTCGGACTTCTTGGTCTCACCCCGGGCGAAACGCTTCTTGAGCGTGTTCATCGGCAGGATCAGCGCGAAGTACAGCACGGCCGCGACCATGATGAAGTCGATGGCGGCGCTGACGATCGGCCCGATCGCGATGAAGGTGGCCGGTTTACCGGGCACCAGCTGGAAGCCCAGCCCGAGCTGGCTGTTGCTGCCCAGAATCGCCAGCAGCGGTTCCACGATCCCCTTGGTGACCGACCGGACGATCGCGGTGAACGCGGTACCCATCACGACCGCGACGGACAGGTCGATGACGTTCCCGCGCATGAGGAAGTCTTTGAAACCCTTGAGCATGGTGATGCGGACCCCAATCCGAACTAGCTTTGTTTCCCTCCGGAAGTCCTGGGTAGTCTAGTGGTCCCCTTGCGGGGGCACCGGATGCTCCCCGGTGCATATGGCGATGAACACCGACGGGTAGGGCGCGCCGCGTAGTGTGTCGGAGGTGCAGATCCATCCGCCGCCGCGGTATCGGGAGCGTCGCTCCCGGACGGTGCCGGGCGCGGCGGTGTGGGCCCGCACGATCGGCCCGGCCGAGGATGCTCCGGTCCTGCCGGACGGATGTATGGATCTGCTCTGGCTGCGCGGCCGACTGGTCGTCGCGGGCCCGGACACCCGCGGCTATCCGACCACCGCCCCGCCCGGAACGCGGGTCACCGGAATCCGGTTCTTCCCCGGCACCGCACCCGCACTGTTCGGCGTCCCGGCACGCGAACTGCTCGACCGGCGAGCCGATCTCGACGAGTTGTGGCGGCCCGCGCGGGTGCGTCCGCTGACCGAAATCCTTGCCGCGTCGACCGATCCGATGACCGAACTCGACCGGATCGCCGGAGATGTTGCCGCCGAAACCGATCCGGCCGATCCGGCGTTGCGCGTGGTGGTGCGGCGGCTGGGTGCGGGATCCTCGGTGGCCGCCGTCGCCGAGTCGCTGGGTCTGGGGGAGCGGCGACTGCATCGAATGTCGCTGTCCGCCTTCGGGTACGGACCCAAGATGCTGGGCCGGGTGCTGCGCCTGCAACGTGCGCTGGCTCTGGCCCGCCGGGGAGTCCCGTTCGCCGAGACCGCATTCCGCGCCGGATATGCCGATCAGGCCCATCTCGCGCGTGATGTTCGTGAACTGGCCGGGACGTCACTGGCCCGGTTGATCGTCCGGGATCGGTCCGCTCAGGTGAGCGGGGCGTAGAGGTCGACGCCGTTCCCGTCCGGATCCAGGACGGTGGCGTAGCGCTGGCCCCAGAACGCGTCGAACGGTTCGATCTCCCTGCGATATCCCGCCCCGGTGAGTTCGGCGAATACCTTGTCCACCTCGGCAATCCCGTCGCATTCGACCGCCAGCCCGATCCGGCCGGGCCGGCCCTGCCAGTTCGGGTGGAAGGAGCGGACGGTCTCCTCGGTGTCGATCATGAACTGCATGCCGCCCGGTAGCTGAGCCTGTACGTGGCCGCCGGTCGCCTCGCCGAACTCCACCCCCAGACGGCGGTAGAACCGCACGGTGGCAGCCAGATCCGCGGCGACGAGGCCGATCACATTCAGTCGAAGAGTCATGGCTCCGGACTCTATGGCGGTGATCGGGACTCGGTCTTGAACAAATCGGACACCGCGCCGAGCAGTACCCGACATAATGCGGACCGCTGCGCTCGCGGCGACTACTCTGCCAGGTAGCTATTTCCAGGAAGATTCTTCGGGGAAACAGTAGGCAGGAGGGGCATGGGGACTGATTCGACGCTATTGCACCGATTTGTGATTGCACGGCTTGTCGAAGCCGGGCTGGATCGTGACCGGCTGCTACGCGCGTGCGGGCTGCCCGATTGGGTGATGACCGGACCCGGCGCACATGTATCAAACGACCATTTCAGTCGACTCTGGGAAATCGCCGAGCAATGGCTCGACGATCCCGACGTGGCCCTGCACATCGCGAGCCGCTACGAGCTGTCGACCACGCGGCTCTACGACTACCTGTTCACCAGTGCACCAACGGTCGGCGCCGGGCTGGCGACCTGCGGGCCGTACGTCACCGCGGTCACCAGCAATCACCGCTTCGACCTGTTTCAGGAGAACGAGGAAGAGGCGACACTGTCGCTGGAGATGATCGAGGGCGATGGCCGGGCCCGTGAGCTGACTCAGCTCTGGGGACTGGTCGCCGTGCTGACCAGGGCTCGTGCCGTCGTGAACGCGCCGCTGGACCCGATCCGGGTGGCACTGCGGCAGTCCGCGCCGCGGAATCTGCGGGCCTTCCGGGAGGTATTCGGTTCGGGGGAGATCGAATTCGACGCGCAGATGGACGCGATGACGTTCCGGGCCGCCGATATGGATCTGCCGCTGACCACCGCCGATCCGGCGTTGGCCGAGGTGCTGCAACCGCTGGCGGCCACGCTGCCGCCACCGCCGCCGCTGGAACTGAGCTGGCCCGAACGGGTGGGCGCCGCACTGGCCGAGGCACTGGACCAGGGTGAGGTTTCGCTGGAACGGGTCGCTCGCCGACTGGCCACGAGTCCGCGCACGCTACAACGCAGGCTGACCGAATCCGGCACGACCTGGCGGCGCGAGCTGGATCGTGCCAGGCTCCACCGCGCTGCGGCCGCGGGCCCGGTGAGCCGCGCCCGGCAGGCGCAGTTGCTGGGATACGCGGACGCCGCCTCGGTACGTCGCGCTGCGCAGCGGTGGAACGTTGCGGCGCAAGCGCGTTCGTTCGTAGAAGCGGGGATTGTCACCGGATCCTAGAATCGCAGGTGGGTGGCGGCGATTCCCCAGAACGTGGTGCGTTCCAGGGAATCGAAGTCCCAGCTCTCCGCTATCGCGTGGGTTGCGGCGACGATCGCGGGTACGTCGAAATCGTCGCGGGTTGCGGTGCCCTTCGCCTCGAGAGCGGCCACGACGTAGGCCGTGGCGCTCTCGCTGGTGTGTTGGGACCCGGTGTGCTGCGGCAAGGCAATCTCCAATCGTCGAGATACGGACTGTCGATCACGAATAATCGGGACGTGAGCCCCAGTTTTGTGTGCTGACCAATTGCCTTGCTAGCCCGGAACACGCCACTTTCGGGCAAACGCGCCAAACTTCGGCCGGACACCGGATACCCGACGTGAAACTCGGATACACCAGCTGGAGCTGCCGGGTTGGAGACTATCGGAATCATGATCGGTACGGGGCGATTAGTCGAGTGTCGTTGTGCGAACGAGTTCTTCGTAACGGAATTCGGTGTCGATGCGTGCACCGGAGGCGTGTGCTGTCTGTTCGCGGTTCCGCAGTTCCACTCGCCGGATCTTGCCCGAGATGGTCTTGGGCAGTTCGGTGAACTCGAGCCGGCGCACCCGCAGATAGGGCGCGAGATGATCGCGCGCGTATTCCAGGATGGCGCGGGCGGTCTCGTCGTCGGCGGCCCATCCGGCGGCCAGCGTCACATAGGCTTTGGGCACTGCCAGCCGGGTGTCGTCGGGCTGCGGCACCACCGCGGCCTCCACCACCGCCGGATGTTCGATCAGCACGCTCTCCAGTTCGAAGGGGGAGACCTTGTAATCCGAGGATTTGAAGACGTCGTCGGTGCGGCCGATATAGGTGATGTAGCCGTCGGCGTCGCGGGTGGCGACATCGCCGGTGTGGTAGTAGCCCCCCGCCATCGCCGCGGCATTGCGTTCGGGGTCGTCCAGGTATCCGGTCATGAGATTGACCGGATCGGCGCTCAGATCGAGGCAGATCTCACCTTCGTCGGCGAGTTCGCCGGTGATCGGATCCACCAGCACCACAGGGACTCCCGGCACCGGACGCCCCATCGATCCGGGTTTGACCGGCTGGCCGGGGGTGTTGCCGACCTGCAGGGTGGTCTCGGTCTGGCCGAAGCCGTCCCGGATGGTCAGGCCCCACGCCTTCTGGACCTGCGCGATGACGTCGGGATTGAGTGGCTCACCCGCGCCGAGGATTTCGCGCAGCCCGGCCGGACGTTCGCCGAGGTCGGCCTGGATCAGCATGCGCCACACCGTCGGTGGCGCGCAGAAGGTGTTCACCCCGGCCCGGTGCAACTGGGCCAGCAGTGCCGCGGCGTCGAAACGCGCGTAGTTGTAGACGAAGATCGTCGCCTCGGCGATCCAGGGGGCGAACAAGCAGCTCCAGGCGTGTTTGGCCCAGCCGGGTGCGCTGATCGCCAGATGGACGTCGCCGGGGCGCACGCCGATCCAGTAGAGCGTGCTCAGATGTCCGACCGGATAGCTGGTCTGGTTGTGCCGCACCATCTTCGGCTTACTGGTGGTGCCGGAGGTGAAGTAGACCAGCAGTTCGTCGGTGACATCGGTGACCGCCCGGAACGGCCCCGCGCTCTCGACCGCCTCGGCCTCGGTGTAGGCGTGCCAGCCCGGTACCGGATCGCCGACCACGACCCGGGTGTAGTCGCCGTCCAGCTCGGCGAATTTCGTGGCGTCGGCGGTGTTGGCGATGACGAAACGCACTGCGCCACGGTTGATCCGGTCGCTCAGGTCGGTGGGGCCCAGCGCGGCGGTGGTCGGCATGATGACCGCGCCGAGTTTGGCCACGGCCAGCATCGCCTCCCAGAGTTCGACCTGATTGCCGAGCATCAGCAGCACCCGATCGCCCTTGCGCATACCGAGATTCGCGAACCAGGTCGCGACCCGATCCGAACGGCGGGACATCTCCTGGAAGGTGACCTTGCGTTCGCTGCCGTCCTCCTCCACGATCCACAGCGCGGTGCGGTCGTTGCCGTGCGCGATCACGTCGAACCAGTCGACGGCCCAGTTGAACTTCCCGGTCGGCCGAGGCCAGCGGAAGGTGCTCTGCGCGGTCTCGTAATCGGTTGCCGCACCGAGGAGTTGGTCGCGGCTCGCGCGATAGAGCGCGGTATTGGACGTGGGTTCGGGCCGGGTCACTGAGCCTCTCCTGTCGAGCCTGAGGTGGTGTCCGCCGAATCGGCGGTGAACAGTTGCGCGGAGATCTCCCGCATCTCGACCTTGCGGATCTTGCCGGTCACGGTCATCGGGAATTCCTCGACCAGATGCACGTAGCGGGGGATCTTGAAATGGGCGAGCTTGCCGGTGCAGAAATCGCGCAGCGCGGGAGCGTCCAATGATGTTGTGTCCTCGCGCATTCGGATCCAGGCGACCAATTCCTCACCGTATTTCGGATCGGGTATTCCGACGACCTGGGCGTCGAGGATATCCGGATGGGTGTAGAGGAATTCCTCGATCTCGCGGGGATAGATGTTCTCGCCGCCGCGGATCACCATATCCTTGATCCGGCCGGTGATCGCGACATATCCGTCCTCGTCCATCACCGCCAGATCGCCGGTGTGCATCCACCGTCCGGCATCGATGGCATCGGCGGTCCGTCCGGGATCGTTCCAGTAACCGAGCATGACCGAATAACCGCGGGTACAGAATTCGCCCTGTTCTCCGCGCGGCACCGTGAGACCCGTTGCAGGATCGATGATCTTGACTTCCAGATGCGGGCCGACCCGGCCGACGGTGGCGGTGCGCTGGGCCAGCGAATCGTCGCGTCGGGTCTGGGTGGATACCGGCGAGGTCTCGGTCATGCCGTAGCAGATGGAGACCTCGCTCATGCCCATCCGGTCGATGACCTGTTTCATGACTTCCATCGGGCACGGCGATCCGGCCATGATCCCGGTCCGCAGCGAGCTCAGATCGTAGGAGTCGAATCCGGGGTCGGCGAGTTCGGCGATGAACATCGTCGGCACGCCGTACAGCGACGTACAGCGTTCGGCCGCAACGGTATCCAGTGTCGCGGCCGGATCGAACGCGGCGGCGGGGATGACCATCGCCGCGCCGTGACTGGTCGCGGCCAGATTGCCCATCACCATGCCGAAGCAGTGGTAGAACGGCACCGGGATGCAGATCCGGTCCTCGGCGGTGTAGCCGCACAGCTCGCCGACGAAATAGCCGTTGTTCAGGATGTTGTGGTGTGAGAGCGTCGCGCCCTTGGGGAATCCGGTTGTGCCCGAGGTGTATTGGATGTTGATCGGATCGTCGGGGGACAGGTTCTCCTGTGCCGCGGCCAGTTCCGCGGGGTCCGCGGCCTCGCCCGCCGCCAGCAGCGCGGACCACTCGTCGGTCTCGAGCAGGATCACCTGCTCCAGGTCCGGGCATTCGGGCCGGGCCTGCTCGATCATTGCCGCGTAGTCGGATCCCTTGAACTCGGTCGCGGCGACCAGTAGCCGGATTCCGGCCTGCTGCAACACATATCGCAGTTCGTGCATCCGGTACGCGGGGTTGATGTTGACCAGGATCGCGCCCATCTTCGCGGTCGCGTACTGCACCAGCGTCCACTCCGCGCGATTGGGCGCCCAGATGCCCACCCGATCGCCCTTGCCGATGCCCGAGGCCAGCAGACCCGAGGCCAGTGCGTCGACCCGTGCGCCGAGTTCGCGATAGGTCCAGCGCGCTCCGGTGACGCGATCGACGAGCGCGTCACGGTCGCCGTAGGTCGCGATCGTGCGGTCCAGATTGTCGCCGATGGTATCGCCGAGTAATGGCGTGTCCCATGCTCCGTGTGTATAACTGGTCGGCCGAGCCAGGCCCATGCTCCCACTCACGGTTATAGGATCTAGGTCACAGTTGCCCCTCGCTACCCCCGGAAAGGGGTGCCCGCAATGAGTTCCGCCGATGTCCTGCGCCCGCGCGATTCCGATGCGTTGCGCGCGGAGTTACGGCAGGTCGCGGCGATGTCGGGGATGCCGGTGGTATTCGGCGGCCAGGTGCACGCCGGTGCGCTGGTGCTGACCGAGTTCCTGGGTACCCGGACCAGCGCGATGCGAGGTCTGGTGGTGTCCCCCTCCTCAGGAGTGGGCGGTGCGGCCTTCGCCAGTAAACGTCCGACTTCGGTCGCGGACTACCGGGCGGCCTCCACGATCACCCATCACTACGACGCGCCGGTGCTGACCGAGGGGCTGCGCGCGGTGGTCGGAATTCCGGTCGTGGTGGGCGGGGAGTCGCGTGCGGTGCTGTACGTCGCGAGTCGTGATGCCGGTCCGGTCGGTGACCGCGCGGCCGATCTGGCCATGGCGGCTGGGCGGCGCCTGTCGGTCGAGCTGGCGATCCGGGACGAGGTGGACCGGCGGCTGCGGCTGCGCGAGGCCGCGGTGCCCGCGCCCGGACCGGATGCGGTGCTCGCCGAGCAGTTGCGCGCCATTCACGCCGAGGTGCGGGGTATCGCGCAGACCGTCGGCGATGCCGTGACCCGCACCCGCTTGCGGGATCTGTCCGACCGGCTGGCCCGGCTCATGGCCGATCCCGGGATCCCGGACGAGGTACCCGCACTCGCGCCCCGTGAACTCGACGTACTCGCGCAGATCGCGCTGGGGTGTACCAATGCCGAAGCCGCGGAACGTCTTTCGGTCGGTCCGGAGACGGTGAAGAGTTATCTGCGCAGTGCCATGACCAAACTGTCGGCGCACACCCGGCACGAGGCCGTCGTGCGGGCGCGGCGGCACGGGCTGCTGCCCTGACCGGTCCGATCGACACGTCGCCCGGACACGTCGAAGCCGCCCCGGCCGAGATCGGCGAGGGCGGCTTCGCGCGTGAGAATCAGACCCGTGGTCCGGGGCTCAGCCCTGCGGCTCGATCAGCTGGATGTCCAGCTCGATGGCGATCTTGTCGCTCAGCATCGCGGCGGGCACGGCCGGGGCGACCTCGAAGTCCGAGCGCTTGAACGAACCGGTGGCGGAGAATCCGGCGTGGCGCTTGCCGTCGCCCTGGAACTCCTGCACGCCGCCCCACTCGACCTCGAGCGTGACCGGCTTGGTGACGCCACCGAGGGTGACATCGCCGGTGACCTCGAACTCCTCGGCCACCTGCACCGGCTCGGACGCCTTGAAGTGCAGGGTGGGGCGCTTCTCGACGTCGAGCAGGTCGGCGCTGCGCACGTGGTTGTCGCGGCCTTCGTTGCCGGTGTCGAAGGAGTCCAGGTGGATCGTGGCCTCGATGGTGGCGGTGCCGGACTCGTCGACGACGAAGCTGGTCTCGAAGTTGTTGAAACGTCCGCGTACCTTGGAAATGCCCAGGTGGCGGACGGTGAAGTTGACCGAGGAGTGGTTGGCGTCGAGCTCCCAGGCTCCGGTCGCGAGGGTCTGTTCGGAAGTCGTCATGTGCACCAGCCTTCCGGACCGTGGTCCGGTTATCCACACCGCCCTTATCCTGGTACTGGTAGGGCGCGGATAACGGGTCCGGGATGGTAGAGGATGGATGGCGTGTCGAGGTCCGAATTCGCCGAGTTTCTGATAGCGCGGCGTGCGCAGTTGCAACCCGAGGAAGTCGGGTTGCCGTCGGGGCGTCGCCGCCGCACGCCGGGCCTGCGTCGCGAGGAGGTCGCGGCGCTGGCGGGCGTGAGTGTGGACTATCTGGCCCGCCTCGAACAGGGACGGGACACCAATCCCTCGACCGCGGTCCTGGCCGCCCTGGCCGAGGCGCTGCGGCTGAACGAGGTCGAACGGCACCATTTCAGCAAGCTGGCGCTGGGGCTGGACCACCAGGTCGGCAGCTGTCCCGCCGACGGACGGGCGTTCGAGCGCGTCAGCGACACCGTGCAGGCGGTGCTGGACGCGATGCATCCGACCCCGGCCTTCGTCCTGGGCCGACGGCTCAACATTCTGGCCTGGAACGCCGCGTGGCGTGATTTCGCCGAGCCGCTCGGACTGCTCGACGCCTCGGTCGAGGGCAATCTCGCGCACTACCTGTTCGGCCATCCGGCGGCGGAGAAGTGGTGGACCGACTGGCCCGTGGCCGCCGACCTGATGACCTCGGCGCTGCGCGCGGCCCGCTCCCAATGGGCCGAGGACCCGCAGCTCACCGCGACCATCGAAGCGCTGCAACGCTTTCCGGAGTTCATGCGTCGCTGGCAGGAACATCGGGTGACCGATTACCGTTCGGCCACAGTGCATCTGAACCATCCGATTCGCGGTGAGGTCGAGGTCGAGATCGAAACCCTCGATCCCGCAGTGGATCAGAGCGTCATGGTGTGGTTGGTGGACCGGCGTCGGGTGCATGCGCCCGGACTGCGGCTGGTCAACGAGTAGTTCGCGGCCCGACCTGCTGCCGGGCCGCGAACCTGCGCGGCGCACTCAGCAGGGCGGTGCGATCAGACGTGCCGCGTTGGCCTCGTCGTCGTCGGCGGCGGCGTTGGCGGCCAGTTCGGCCTGCACTCGCTCCCGATAGCGGGCCAGCTCCTGAGCCTTCGTCGCCTCGTCCCAACCCAGATGTGCGGCAACGAGATCCGCCGCCACGGCCGCTGCGGCCAGGCCGCGGTCGGCCACCTCGATGGAGATGCGGGTGCGGCGGGTGAGGATGTCGTCCAGATGCAGTGCGCCCTCGTGGGTGACCGCGTACACCGCCTCCGCGCCGAGATATTCGGTGCCCGGCAGCAGCATGCCGAGTTCGGGTTCGCGATCGATCATGGCGAACAGCTCGGTGGCCAGGGAACCGTAGCGGGACACCAGGTGGGTGGCCGCGGCGACCGAGAGCCCGGCCCGCTGGGCGACGCTGTCGATGTCGTCTCGCAGTTCGTGATATCCGGCCGCGCCCAGGATCGGCAGATGCGCGGTCACCGAGGGCGCCACCCCGCGCCCGAATCCGGCCACCGCGGCGTCGATCACGTCGGCGGCCATCACCCGGTAGGTGGTGTACTTGCCGCCCGCGATCACGAACAGTCCCGGAACCGGTTCCGCCACAGCGTGTTCGCGCGAGAGCTTCGCGGTACTCGACGACGCCCCGGACAGCAGCGGCCGCAGACCGGCGTACGTTCCCACGATGTCGTTGTTCGAGAGTGGTTCGCGCAGTAGAGAATTGACGTGATCGAGGATGTACCGCACATCCGCCGCG
Source organism: Nocardia jiangxiensis NBRC 101359 (assembly GCF_000308615.1). GTDB lineage: Bacteria > Actinomycetota > Actinomycetes > Mycobacteriales > Mycobacteriaceae > Nocardia > Nocardia jiangxiensis. The sequence continues at coordinate 15,150 of NZ_BAGB01000057.1, read as the reverse complement.
CTGGCGACCGGATGATTCTTGTCCAGCGACCAGTCGGTGTCGGTGGTGCCGATGATCCAGTGCTCCCGCCACGGGATCACGAACAGCACACTCTTCTCGGTCTTCATGATCAGCCCGGTGTCCAGATCCAGCCGCTCGCGCGGCACCAGGATGTGCACGCCCTTGGACATCCGCACGTGGAACGGGAAGTCCACGCCGGTCATGGCATTCATCTCATCGGTCCACACGCCCGTCGCACTGATCACCCGCCGCGCGCGCACCGGATACTCGCGCCCGGACTCCCGATCGGTGACGATCGCGCCCACGACCCGCTCCCCCTCACGGAGCAGGCCGGTCACCTTCGCCCGGGTCAGCACGGTCGCGCCGTGCCGGGCCGCGGTGCGCGCCAACGTCATCGTGTGTCGTGCGTCGTCGACCTGTGCGTCGAAGTAGCGGATCGCGCCGACCATCGCGTCCTCGCGCAGCGCGGGAGCCAATTCCAGTGCGCGCGAACGACTCAGGTGCCGGTGCATGGGCAATGCCCGTGCCCCGCCCAGGGTGTCGTACAGCGCGACGCCCGCGCCGATGTACGGCCGCTCCCAATGATGTTGCAGCGGAAACAGGAACGACACCGGATGCACCAGGTGCGGGGCCAGCGTGTTCAGCAGCAGACCCCGTTCCCGCAACGCCTCCCGCACCAGCGCGAAATCGAACTGTTCGAGATAGCGCAGACCCCCGTGGATGAGTTTGCTGGAGCGGCTCGACGTTCCGGCCGCGAAGTCCCGGGCCTCGACCAGCACGGTGGTCAGCCCGCGTGAGGCGGCGTCGAGGGCGGCTCCGGCACCGACCACGCCGCCGCCGATGACGAGTACATCCACCTCGTCCTCGCCGAGTGAGGCGAGTGCTTCGGCGCGATAGGTGGGGTCCAGATGTGCGGGCACGGCCGTATCTCTCCTTGTTCCAGAGGTTTTCGATGATCGGGCCCGGACGAGCCGGGCCCGGGTCGTTCACTCGTCGAGGTCGATCCAGTTCAGGGTCCGCTCGACGGCCTTCTTCCAACGCGCGTAACCGCGCTCGCGCTCCTGTTCGCCCAGGGCGGGCTCCCAGCGCTTGTCCTCCTGCCAGTTCTGTTCGAGTTCGTCTGTGCTGCGCCAGAATCCGACCGCCAGGCCCGCAGCGTACGCGGCGCCCAGGGCGGTGGTCTCGGCGACGACCGGCCGCGAGACCGGCACACCCAGGAAATCGGCCTGGATCTGCATGCACAGCTCGTTGGCGGTGACGCCGCCGTCCACCCGCAGCACGTCGAGTTCCACGCCCGAATCGGCCTGCATGGCGGCCACCACGTCGCGGGTCTGATAGCAGATCGACTCGAGCGTCGCGCGGGCCAGATGCGCGTTGGTGCTGTACCGGGACAGGCCGACGATCACACCGCGCGCGTCCGAGCGCCAGTAGGGCGCGAACAGTCCGGAGAACGCGGGCACGAAGTACACCCCGCCGTTGTCCTGCACCTGCGCGGCGAGCGATTCACTCTGTGCCGCACCGGAGATGATGCCCAGCTGATCGCGCAGCCACTGCACCGCCGAACCGGTGACCGCGATCGATCCCTCCAGCGCGTACACCGGTTTCTGATCGCCGAACTGGTACGCGACGGTGGTGAGCAGCCCGTGCTTGGACCGCACCACCTCCTCGCCGGTGTTCAACAGCAGGAAATTGCCTGTGCCGTAGGTGTTCTTGGCCTCGCCGGGCCGGAAGCAGACCTGTCCGACGGTCGCGGCCTGCTGATCGCCGAGCACACCGGCCAGCGGGACCTCGCCGTGGAACGGACCGTTGGCGAGGGTCTTGCCGAACAGTCCGGGATTCGAGGACGGCACGATATCGGGCAGCATCGCGCGCGGAATTCCGAAGATGGACAACAGTTCCGGGTCCCAGTCCAGTGTCTCGAGGTCCATCAGCATGGTGCGGCTGGCGTTGGTGGGGTCGGTCAGGTGCGCACCGCCGTCGACGCCGCCGGTGAGATTCCAGATCAGCCAGCTGTCGGTGGTGCCGAACAGCGCCTCGCCGCGCTCGGCGTCCTCGGCCACCCCGGGCACGTTGTCCAGGATCCAGCGCAGCTTGCCGCCGGAGAAGTAGGTGGCCGGCGGCAGTCCGGCCTTGCGGCGGATGGTCTCACCGTGCCCGGCCCGCTCGAGTTCCGCGGCGATCTTGTCGGTGCGGGTGTCCTGCCAGACGATGGCGTTGCAGTACGGGCGGCCGGTGCGCCGATTCCACACGACGGTGGTCTCGCGCTGATTGGTCACCCCGACCGCGGCCAGGTCCGCGGCGGTGAGATTCGCCTTGGTGAGCGTGGTCTCGATGACGGCGCGGGTGCGTTCCCAGATCTCGGTGGGATTGTGCTCGACCCAGCCCGCCTGCGGCAGGATCTGCTCGTGCTCGAGCTGATGACGGGCGATCTCGTTGCCGCCGTGATCGAACACCATGAAACGGGTGCTCGTGGTGCCCTGGTCGATGGCTCCGACGAACTTGCTCATCGCGGTCCTTTCGAAAGAATGTGCTGGAGAAGGAGTTCAGACGTCTGTAATCGCATCTTGCGGCGATGGCAAGGGCCAGGGCCGGGAATCGCGCGAACTACAGCACCAGATGAGCGATCAGTCCGGCCAGCGCGCCGCCGACCAGCGGACCCAGCACCGGAACCCACGCATAGGACCAGTCGGAGTTCTTGCGCTGCGGCTGCGCCGGGGCGGTCTGTCGTTCGGCCTGCTCCCGCGCGGCGGCGCCCTCGCCCGCCCCGACTGTGACCGCGACGCGTTCGGGTTCGGCCGTCGCGGTGGAATTCATCGGCAGCAGCGCGTGCGCGATGCGCGGGCCCAGGTCGCGGGCCGGGTTGATGGCGTATCCGGTGGGACCGCCCAGCGAAGCGCCGATACCGACCACCAGCAGTGCGACCGCTGCCGGGCCCAGGCCGGTGGGGGTGTGCCCGAAGGCCAGCACGACGAAGACCAGCACGAAGGTGGCGATGACCTCGGTCAGGAAGTTCCAGCCGTAAGAGCGGATCTCCGGTCCGGTGGAGAACACCGCGAGCTTCTTGGCCCCGTCGGTCTCGGCGTCGAAGTGCCGCTTGTAGGCCAGATAGGCCGCGCACGCGCCGAGGATTGCACCGATCATCTGTCCGAGCAGATACGCGACGGTATTGCCGAGGGTGATCGGAATACCTGTCGCGTACTCGTGCGCGCCGCTGAACGCGATGCCGACGGTGACCGCCGGATTGAGATGCGCGCCGGTCTTGTAGGCGGCGTACACACCGGCGAAGACACCCAGTCCCCAGCCGAAGTTGATCAGCAGCCAGCCGCCGTCGAATCCCTTGGATTTGGTCAGCAGCACATTTGCCACGACACCGGCGCCGAGCAGGATCAGAAGTCCTGTGCCGAACGCCTCACTGACGAATATCGAGCCGAAGTTCACCGTTGAGCCTCCGTGATGAGCCACCGGTCGCCACTGCGACCGCACCGGCAAACGGTACGAATCGCCCGCGAACAGGGGAATCGGTAGCGTTCGACAATGCTGAACGGGCGGGCTGGTGACGCCCGGTTCGGGTGGTTAGGTTGCTTCCGGCTGGGAGGACTGCATGGTGCAGGTCACATATGGTGGCGGTGATGTCGTCGGTCGATCACCCAGCGTTCGACATTGTCGAATCGGAACTTTCCAGATAGGTTTCCGCCATGCCCGGTCCGATCCAATCGATCGAACGGGCGGCCGCAATTCTGCGACTGCTCGCCCGCGGCTCCGGCCGTCTCGGCGTCGGCGATATCGCTGCCGCACTCGATCTAGCCAAACCCACCGCCCACGGCATCCTGCGCACCCTGCAGGGCGTCGGCTTCGTCGAGCAGGAGGCGGCGACCGGCAAATACCGGCTGGGTGCGGCGGTGCGACAGCTCGGCACGGTCGGGATCGATGCCAACGAACTGCGTTCCTGGTCCATCAACTGGGCGGACTCGCTGGCCTCGCGCAGCGGTGAGGAAGTGCGAGTCGGTGTGTGGACCGACGGCGGCGTGCTGGTGGTGCACCACGTCTTCCGGCCGGACAATTCCGAACAGGCCCTGCAGGTCGGCGAGCGACTGCCCCCGCACGCCACCGCGCTGGGCAAGGTGCTGCTCGCCGCCGAACCCGACCTCGCTCATGCGGTGCGGCGCGGCGACCTGACCTCGCTGACACACCGCACCCTCACCGATCGCGCCGCGCTCACCCGCACACTGACCGAGGTACGGCGGAACGGCTGGGCGGGGTCGGTCGAGGAGTTCCGGCCCGGTGAGGCCGGTATCGCCGCACCCATCCGCGCGCACGGCGGGCTGGTCATCGGCGCGATCGGCATCGCCGGACCCGTCGATCGGGTGTGCGGCGCACAGCTGCGACATCGCCCGCCGCTGATCGCGCTGGTGCGTGATGCCGCCCACGCCATATCCCGCGATCTGGCCGCAGGCCATTGACCCCGCCCCGGTACCGAGCCGGAAAGTTCGAAACGCCGATGAGAGAGCTGGGCGGATGACACAACGTTACGTGTTGGCGATCGACCAGGGCACGACCTCGACTCGTTGCATCCTGTTCGATCAGCGAGCGCAGCTGGCCGGAGTGGCCCAGCGCGAACATCAGCAGTACTACCCGAGGCCCGGATGGGTCGAACAGGATGCGATGGAGATCTGGCGCAATGTCGACCGGATCGTGCCGCAGGTGCTGCGCAATGCCGGCGTCGGCGTGGAACAGATTGCGGCACTGGGGATCGCGAATCAGCGGGAGACCAGCGTCGTCTGGGATCGGCGCACCGGCAACCCGATCGGGCATGCGATCGTCTGGCAGGACGTGCGCACCGAGGAGCTGGTCGCCGAATTCGAGAAACGTCCTGGCGCGCAACGAATCCGGCAACTGTGCGGACTTCCGCTGGCCACCTACTTCGCCGCGCCGCGGCTGCGCTGGATGCTCGACACCACCCCCGGCCTGCGCGAGCGGGCCGAACGCGGCGAGGTGCTGTTCGGCACCATGGAGACCTGGCTGATCTGGAATCTGACCGGCGGCGTCGACGGCGGCGAACACGTCACCGACGTCACCAACGCCAGCCGCACCCTGCTGATGAACCTGGCAAGCCTGAGCTGGGATCCGGAACTGCTGGAATTCTTCGGCATTCCCGCGGCGATGCTGCCCCGGATCCAGCCCTCGACCGCCTCCTACGGGACCACCCGGCGGGTGGTGCCGGGGATCCGGATCGCCGCAGCACTGGGTGATCAGCATGCCGCGTTGTTCGGCCAAACCTGTTTCGCCCGTGGGGAAACCAAGTGCACCTACGGCACCGGCGGATTCCTGATGATGAACACCGGCGGCGAACTCGTGCAGTCCACGCACGGGCTGCTGACCACCATCGGCTATCAGATCGATCGGGACCCGGTCTACGCGCTGGAGGGGCCGATCGCGGTGACCGGCTCACTGGTGCAATGGATCCGGGACAACATCGGTCTGGTCGCCAGCGCGCCGGAGATCGAAACCCTCGCTCGCACAGTGGAAGACAACGGCGGTTGCTGTATCGTCCCGGCGTTCTCGGGGCTGTACGCGCCGCATTGGCGCAGTGACGCAAGAGGTTTGGTGATCGGCCTCACCTCCTACATCACCAAGGGGCATCTGGCGCGGGCGGTACTCGAGGCGACCGCCTGGCAGACCCGCGACGTGGTCGACGCGATGAACGCCGATTCCGGATTGCAGGCCGCGACCCTGCGCGTGGACGGCGGGATGACCTCGAACAATCTGCTGATGCAGATGGTCGCCGATTTCCTGGGCATTCCGGTGATGCGCCCGTTCGTCCCCGAGACCGTATCCCTCGGCGCGGCCTATGCCGCGGGCCTGGCCGTCGGCTACTGGCCGGACCTGCAGGGACTGCGCAACAACTGGCGTCCCGCGGGGCGCTGGGCCCCGCGGATGGACCCCGCGCACCGGGAGGAGCAGTACGACGACTGGAAGCGCGCGGTGCAGCTGAGCTTCGGCTGGGCCCGCCGCCGGACGCACGGTGTGCCCGCCGAGCGGTGAACCAGGCCCGGTCGGGAACGAATCGACACTCTGGCACGGCGCGTAAGGCGAGGTGAACGTCATTTTCGGTTAGTGTTCGGCTATTGCGGGGGGAGCATGTGAATCGGCCCCTACCGAATACCGGAGGTACTGATGACGAGCATTCTCAGCGGTGTCCCTGTCATATCGACGCTGGCCGCACCCGTGGTGATACTGCCGGATGCGCGCGCGGTCATCGATCCCGGTGTGGTGGGGGCGGTCGCGGCCCAGGCGGCCCGGGAGATCACCGGGGTATGCGCCGATGTGCGGGTCGAGGCCAGGATCGCCCGGGGCGCGGTGGAGCTGAGTATGCGGCTGTCGGTCCGTTATCCGATGCCGGTCTGGCAGGTGAGCACGGCGTGCCGGAACCACGTCACCGAACGTGTGCGTAGTCGGTTCGACCTTCCGGTGCATCGCCTGGAGATCGAGATGCGCGGGCTGGTGGAGCTATGAGACGGCGGCCACGCCGGGCTCTGCCCGCGGGTGTGCTGGCCGTCGCATTGCTGGCGGCCTGTGTGGCCGCCGTCGGTCCGCTCATCCAACATCTCACCGGTGCAAGGGAATTCGTGCCCTATGGCCGCATTGTCGCCCGGCTGCACGGGACCGCCTGGGACGACCGGTGGGTGGCGGTCGTCGCCATCGTCGCCATCGTCGCCGGACTCGCACTGCTGATGTTGGCGATCCTGCCCGGACGCGCGGTCGTCCTGCCTCTGGTCGGTGACGACGGATTCACCGCGGGTGTCGCTCGTCGGGGTCTGCGCGGTGCGCTACAGGATGCCGCGCAATCCGTGGAGGGCGTGCGCTCGGCGCGAGTTCGGCTGCGGCGCAGGAAGGTTCGCATCAAGATCCGCACCGCATACGTCCACGCAGCGGGGCTGAGTGAGCGTGTCGGCACGGCCGTGGACGAACGCATGACCCGGATCGGTCCGGATCCGGCGCCGCGCGTCGTGGTGGTGGCCCGGCGAGGAAGCGGATCGGGTGGTCAGCGTGCTGACGGCGCGGTGCTGGGCGGCGATCCGATCGCGGTCGCCGGATCGGAGCAGGCAGTGGGGCGGCCCGGATGACGCGGGCGATGACGACTCGTCATGGTGCGGCTCGGCTGAACCGGACGTTGCTCGCGGTGTTCGGTCTGGCGTTGATCTCGGTGGGCGGTTATGCGCTGGCCGCGCACTTCGGCCGACTCGGGTGGGTCGGACCTCGCTCGGGCCTGATCCCGGATGCCAGGCCGCCCGGCTGGATGTTGTGGGCGATCGCGGGCGTCGGTTGCCTGGTCGCGCTCGGCTGCGTGTGGTGGGCGATCGCGCAGCTGCCCCGGAAGTCGCGTTCGGTCCGATGGCGTGCGCGCGCAAGGGATTCCGCGGATACCGTCGCACTCGACACGGCGGTCGCGTGCGCCCCGGTGTCCACCGATATCGAGTCGTACGACGGGGTGCGCAGTGCCGCGGCCCGGTTGTCCGGCCCGGGGAGCGGGCCCGGTCTGCATCTGGTCGTGACGGCGGCCCCCGACGCCGACGTCGCGGCCCTGCGCGATCGGATCCGCACGCATGCCGTGCCCCGGCTGCGGCAGGCTCTCGAGCTCGAGGAACTGCCCGTCGAGATGGAATTGCGCCTGGCGCGCGAGCGGTCTCGCTGATCGCGATCAGTCGATCGGGCCCAGCACCCGATTCACATACGGATTGCTGAAGCGCCCCTTCGGGTCCAGGCGGCGGCGGACCTGCTGGAATCGCTCCCATTCCGGATACCGCTCGCGCAGCGTGTCCGCGGTCTGGAAGTGCCGTTTACCCCAGTGCGGGCGGCCCTGGTAACGATCGAAAATCGCCTCGCAGGCACGGAAGTACGGTTCGTACTCCATGCCGTGGTACTGGTGCACGGCGATGTAGCAGGTCTCCCGCCCGCCCGCGGGGGACAGGTACGCATCATCCGGGGCGACCCAGCGCACCTCGATCGGCATCGGGCTGGCGAACCGCCGGGACACCTCCTTGATCTCGCGAATGGCATCGACCGAATGTTCGCGCGGCACTGCGTATTCCATCTCGGTGAAACGAAACAGCCTGGGGGAGGCGAAGACCCGATAGGACCGGTCCACCTGGCGACGGTACGAACCGGCGTACGCGGCCGCGCGCTGCACCCACGGAATCAGTTGCGGCCGAATGCGACACAGCCGGGCCAGCGCGTCGAAGGTGTGGTTGGACAGCAGGATGTCGGCGAACCAGTCCACCGGTTTGGCGCGCGGCTGCTCGGGCAGCTCGACCCGGTTGTTGCGCTTGGTCATCGCGATCGGGCTGTGCGCGAACATGTAGAACTCGAAATGTTCGTTGCCGTCGACGAATTCGTCCAGATCGGCGAGCACGTCGTCCAGTGGTAGCGGGCGTTCGACGCCCTCGAGTACGAATGCGGGCACCAACGCCAAAGTGACCGCGGTGACCACGCCGAGCGCGCCCACATTGACCCGCGCCGCGCGCCAGCCTTCGGGGTCGGTCTTCTCGCTGAACTCCACCCGGCTGCCGTCGCCGAGGACCAATTCCGCCGAATGCAGTGCGGCGGAGATGTTCTGCAGCCGAGCTCCGGTGCCGTGGGTCGCGGTCGCGGTCGCGCCCGCGATGGTCTGCACATCGATGTCGCCGAGGTTCGGAAATGCCAACCCCAGCGGATGCAGTGCGGTGCTGAGCGCGTTGAGCGTCGCCCCGGCCTCGACCCGCACCAGGCCGCTCGACCGGTCGACCTCCAGAATCCGATCCATCCTGTCGAGCCGCAACAACGTGCCATCGGTGAGCACTGTGTCGGTGAACGAGTGTCCCGCACCCGCGACCCGTACGGTCCGCCCCGCGTCCCCCGCGCTGCGAACCAGTTCGGCGACCTCATCGGCCGAACCGGGCGTAGCGATCACATTCGGCGCACACCGTTGGTCGCCTGCCCAGTTCACCCACGAGTTGGTCACGCGTCCAACTTTAGGGGATGGGTGTGCGGCACGCCACTTCGGTACCCCTGCCAGCACTGTTCGTGCTCAGGGGCGCATGCGGAGTCGATCGGATGGGCCCGTCCACCGTCGTTCGGCCGGGCCTCGTATCGGTCTGGTGCGAGTCCGTTTCGCTTCCACTCGATGCGACCGGGATGTCGCGCGCAGGTCGGCTGCGACTACTTCTTGTTGCGCGGGGGGAAGCAGGCGGCCTTGGCGCGGTCGATCGCTTCGTCGTCCAGCGGGGGGATGGTCAGCGGGTCACGCGGGACGCAGTCGGCTCGCACTCCGTCGAGCACGATGGTCATATAGCGCCGCCAGACCTCCGGATCGACCGGGCGCGCGAAGGCCGCGATCGTCTCGACCATGCTGACCAGGACGAAGAAGTCCGAGGGCGCGATGCCCTCGCGCAGGACCCCGGCGGCACGGGCACGCTCGATCAGGCGCTCGATCGCGGGCTTGATCCGCTCGCGCACCCAGGCGAAGCGCGCCTGCGCATCGGGGATCTCGAGCATCACCTCGCCGAAGCCGCGGTTCTGGGCCATGTGCTGGCAGGCGTACTCGAACACCTCGGTCAACCCCGCCCAGGGATCCGGATTGCGGTTGGCCGTCTCGACCATCTCCGCCATCTCCGCGATGTTGTGCTCGAAGACCTCGACGATCAGTTCCTGCTTGTTCGCGAACCGCCGGTAGACCGTGCCCACGCCGACGCCCGCCGCCTCGGCCACGTCGTCGAGGGTGACCTCGAGTCCGCGCTCGGCGAACAGTCTGCGCGCGGCCTCGAGGATGCGTTGCTGATTACGGGCGGCGTCGGCGCGCAGGCGTCGCGGTGGTGCAGCGGTAGTGGCGGGGTTCACGGGGTCATATTACCAAGATCCGGGATTAAGTGGAGGCAATACCTCCGTTATTGTGATAGCTTTCCTGCGAAGCGGAGGAACCTCCTCCGCATACGGCATCGGACAAGGGGACCCATGACCACCTCGATAGATCTGCAGAAAGACCGGGCGACATCGTCGTCCCGGCGCGACCGCGGCGCGAACCGCCGCGGTCCGCACGCCCTGCGCTGGTGGGTGCTCGCCGTTCTCGGCGTCGCCCAGTTGATGGTCGTTCTCGACGCTACCGTCGTGAACATCGCGCTGCCCGCCGCGCAGCACGATCTCGGCTTCTCCAATGCCGATCGGCAATGGGTCGTCACCGGCTACGCGCTCGCGTTCGGCAGCCTGCTGCTACTCGGCGGGCGACTGAGTGACCTGTTCGGACGCCGGACGACGTTCATCGTCGGCCTCGTCGGCTTCGCCGTCGCCTCCGCGATCGGCGGTGCGGCGAACGGTTTCGTGATGCTCGTCGCAGCTCGCGTCGCACAGGGCGCTTTCGGCGCACTGCTGGCTCCCGCCGCCCTGGCTCTGCTGACCGTGACGTTCACCGAGGCGTCCGAACGAGCCAAGGCATTCGGCATCTTCGGTGCGGTCGCCGGAACCGGTGGCGCACTGGGTCTGCTGCTCGGCGGCGCGCTCACCGAGTGGGCGTCGTGGCGCTGGGTGATGTACGTCAACCTGGTCTTCGCCGCCATCGCGCTGATCGGCGCGGTCGCACTGCTGGCCAAGCACGTCACCACCGAGCGGCCGAAGCTGGACATCCCCGGCACGGTCACGGTGACCGCCGCGTTGTTCGGCATCGTCTACGGCTTCTCGCACGCGGAATCGCACGGCTGGACCAACGGTCTCACCCTGACCTTCCTGATCGGCGGCGTCGTGCTGCTGGGTGTGTTCGCCTGGCTGGAAACGCGGGTGTCGAACCCGTTGCTGCCCTTGCGGATCGTGCTCGACCGCACCCGCGGCGGGTCCTACCTGACCATCTTCGTGATGGGCATCGGGATGTTCGCGATCTTCCTGTTCCTGACCTACTACATGCAGTTGACGCTGAACTACTCGCCGATCATGACCGGCGTGGCGTTCCTGCCGATGGTGGCCGCGATGATCGCCTCCTCCACGACCGTCCCGTCCCTGGTGCTGCCCAGGATCGGGCCGAAACTGGTGGTCAGCAGCGGATTCCTGATCGCCGCGGTGGGTATGGCGTGGTTGACGCAGATCGGTCTGCACACCGGATACGCCTCGCACATCCTGCCGCCGCTGATCCTGCTGGGCCTGGGCCTCGGTGGCGCGATGTCCACCGCGTTCCAGAGCGCCACGGCCGGAGTGCACCACGAGGACGCGGGCGTCGCCTCGGCGACCATCAACACCAGTCAGCAGGTCGGCGGCTCGATCGGCACCGCACTGCTGAGCACCATCGCCGCCTCGGCCGCCTCGGACTACCTGACGAACCGTCAGCCCACCCCGCTGAACGTCGCGCAGTCGTTGATCGAGAGCTACACCACCAGCTTCTGGTGGGCCGCCGGGATCTTCCTGGCCGGCGCCGCGGTCATGCTGGCCCTGATGCCGAACACCGCACCCGCCCCGGCGGAAGGTGAGCCCGTCATCGTCCACTGATCCGAATTCCCTTTCCGGACAATGCCGTCCGCCCAGCGCCCGCCTGCACCACGCAGGCGGGCGTTGTTTTCGGCCTCCGCTCCGGCGTGTTCGCCGCCCCTCGAGTCTCGCCGCTCGGCCCCGTGTCGGGTAATCGTTCCTCGCACCCGCCACGCGTCCGAGCGGCGAGTGCGAGAGTCGGGAAGCGCCGCAACAGACTTCCGAAACCGGCGCGCATATCCACCCGCGCCGGCTGCGCGCCGAGGCACTGGTGGATGGAGAATTCGGCGATGTCCGAGAAGTGCGGTTGCCCTGTGGTAGCCGTGGGGGCGGCCTCGACGGGATCGGCATGCGGACCGAATATCGCGATCCGGAGCGCCCGAATCGAACCATCACTCCGAATCTGCTGAAAGAACCTCCCGCTAGGGAGCGTGCGGCAGCCGCCGGTCACCCGTTGCTGCCGACCGAGCCGATCGGCGGCGATCGCTGACAGTTAGCATGATCCGACGATCATCGGACCGGGGTAGGCGATTTCCCGGTGGCGCGAGGCCGCCGCGGGGTGCCCCGGGAGAACTGTTGTGACGTCGCGTGCGGTGCCTTTCGGACGGTTCGGGCGGCTGCGCGCCGACGAGGGCACGATGGATGGCACAAGGCGGTGCGAGGGACGGTGCGATGACACAGGGCTCGGAGCAACCGGGTACGCGGGCACGAGGATTGGGGGTATGCGATGAGTGAGGTACCGAGGGACCCCGTCGTGGAGATCTTGACGGAAGCCGATGCCTGGCAGCCCGATCCGCGATGGCGGGCCGCTGCCCGGCTCACCGTGCTGCTCGGTGAGGATGATCACTGGAAGCACCGGCCCCGCTATCACGAGATCGTCCGGCGCGCCCGCGACGCGGGCCTGGCCGGGGCCAGCGTGTGGCGCGGCATGGAGGGTTACGGGGTCTCCTCCCGCATCCACACCACCCGGCTGCTGGATCTGGCCGAGAACCTGCCGGTCATGGTGATGATCATCGACGACTCCGAACGACTGCGCGAATTCGTCTCCGGCAACGCGGAACTGTTCGACATCGGCACCGTCGCGTTGTCTCCGGTGCAGGTGTGGACCGGCACCCCCGGGAGCCGCCCGTGACGTCCGACGGCCCCCAACCCTGCGGTCCGAATACCCCGGTTCCGGTGGATCGTGCGAACCCCGCGCGATTCGCTACGGTAGAACGTCTGGGCACGGCGGCCGCCGCCGGAGCGATTCTCGCAGAGTGGGTGTGGCCGTGATCCTGATGACCAGCCGGGCGCAGGCGACACGGAAAGGAGGCCCGACCATGGCCCACGATCGAGCCGGACGACCGGCGCGGGCCACCGATCTGGAGGATCTGCCACATCTCGTGACGGCCTACTACGCGCGCATTCCCGATCCGTCGGATCCTGCGCAGCTGGTCCAGTTCGGTACGTCGGGACACCGTGGGTCGAGCCTGGACTGCGCGTTCAACGAGGCCCACATCCTCGCCATCACCCAGGCGATCGTGGAATACCGTGCCACCCGCGGCATCACGGGTCCGGTCTATCTGGCGCGCGATACGCACGCGCTGTCCGAACCCGCCTGGACCACCGCGCTCGAGGTGCTCGCCGCCAACGAGGTCACCGCGATCATCGACGCCCGCGATCGCTACACGCCCACGCCGGTGCTCAGTCACGCAGTGCTGCGGCACAATCAGGGCGGCGCGCGGCATCAGGCCGACGGCATCGTGGTCACCCCCTCGCACAACCCGCCCCGCGACGGTGGCTTCAAATACAATCCGCCGCACGGCGGCCCGGCCGACACGGTCGCCACCGACGCCATCGCCGATCGCGCGAACGAACTGCTGCGCGGCGGCCTGGTCGGCGTCAAGCGCACCACGTTGCAGCATGCGTTGATGACCGGCGTCGAGCGGTACGACTACCTCGACCACTACATCGCCGATCTGCCGAACGTGTTGAACCTGGACGCGATTCGCGGCGCGGGCATCCGCCTGGGCGCGGATCCGATGGGCGGCGCCAGTGTCGACTACTGGGAGGAGATCGGGCAGCGGTACGACCTCGAGATCGAGGTGGTCAACCCGTTCGTCGACCCGACCTGGCGGTTCATGACGCTCGATGCGGACGGTCAGATCCGGATGGATCCGTCCTCGCGCTATGCGATGGCCTCACTGGTCGCCATCCGCGACGACTACGACATCTCCACCGGTAACGACGCCGACGCGGACCGGCACGGCGTGGTGACACCCGATGCGGGACTGATGAATCCGAACCACTACCTCGCGGTGGCGATCGAATACCTGATCGCCAACCGAATGGGCTGGGATGCGCTGACCAAGATCGGCAAGACCGCGGTGACCTCCTCGATGATCGATCGGGTGGTGAGCGTGCTGGGGCGTCAGGTGCACGAGGTGCCGGTCGGATTCAAATGGTTCGTGCCCGGATTGTTCAGCGGCTCACTGGCTTTCGGCGGTGAGGAGAGTGCCGGCGCATCCTTCCTGCGGCACGACGGCACCGTGTGGACCACGGACAAGGACGGCATCCTGCTGGCCCTGCTGGCCGCGGAGATCACCGCGGTCACCGGCCAGAGCCCCTCGGCTCGCTACGCCGAACTCGAAAAGCGTTACGGCTCACCCGCTTACGCGCGCATCGATGCCGCCGCCACCGCTTCGCAGAAGTCCCGGCTGGCCGCCCTGACCCCCGACGACATCACCGCCACCGAGGTCGCCGGGGAGGAGATCACCGCCATCCAGACCCGGGCCCGAGGGAACGGCGCGGCGCTGGGCGGTGTCAAGGTCAGCACCGAGAACGCCTGGTTCGCCGCCCGTCCCTCGGGCACCGAGGACAAATACAAGATCTACGCCGAATCCTTCGAGGGCCCAGAACATCTCGCTCAGGTGCAGGCGGCGGCGGAAGAGGTCGTGGGCCGGGCGTTGACCGCGGATTGAGCGGGTCGCGGCTCAGTATTCGCCGCGTTTGCGGGGCCAGCCGGAGAAGTCGGTGCCGCGGCCCAGGGGCGCTCGGTCCAGGAGTTGCCAGGTGGCGTTGAGCGCGTCGGTGCCGCGGTCGTAGGTCGAGTAGGTGTGGTAGACGACGCCGTCCCGCACGGCGAAGCAGCTCAGCGCCATCAGCTCCATCATGTCGAGCATATTTCCCGGCGGGCGGTGTTCGGCCGTGGTGCGCATGATCTCGAAGAAGTCCTCGTTGAAACCGCTCTCACCCGAGGAGACCCATTCGATGTCCCAGCCGAAACGCTGTTTGTAGGCGTTCAATGTCGCCAAGGGGGAGCGGGAGGCCAGGATGAACGTCACGTCGTGGTGGGCCAGATGCGGGACCGCACCGACCAGGTTGTCGGTTTCGAAGGTGCATCCCGGGCAGCCCTCCGGAGTTTTCGGACCGTGCATGAAATGCCGGATGATCAGCTGGGATCGGCCGTCGAACAGCTCGGCGAGGGTCTTCTCACCGGCATCGGTCTCGAACCGGTACTCCTTGGTGACCGGCACCCACGGCAGCGCCTGACGCTGCCGGGCCAGCGCGTCCGAGCGCCGGGTCAGTTCCTTCTCCTGCGCACGCAGATCCTCGTACGCCGCGCGCCACTGTTCCCGTGTGCCGATGTCGTGTACGGGCATGATGCTCCCTTCCGAGTGATTCTCCTGC
>NZ_BAGB01000058.1 GCF_000308615.1 Nocardia jiangxiensis NBRC 101359 | reverse complement strand
GTCTCCGGTATGGGGAGTCTTTCGCCGGATCAGCGACCCAGGGACTGGATCAGTCCGGTGTTCTGCTGCAGGACCTGCTGGTACTGCGCATCGAAGCCGAGCTTCTCGGCGACCTGGGAGGCGGTGTCCTCGGCCTGGGCGATCATGGCCTCGCGGCTGCCGGGGGCCGGTGCGGCGGGCGCGGCCGGCGCCGGGGCGGGCTTGGGAGCCGCGGCCTCGGGGGAACTGGTGGCGCCCCAGCGCAGGTACTTGCCGCAGACGGGCCAGGCGCCCGCACCCTGGGTGTTGAGCACGTTCTCCGCGACGCGGACCTGCTCTTCCTTGCTGGCCTGGCTGGCCATGCCGCTGCCACCGTTGGCCCGCCAGGTGCTCTGCGTGAACTGCAGACCGCCGTAGTAGCCGTTACCGGTATTGGTGTGCCAGTTCCCGCCACTCTCACATTGCGCGACGCCGTCCCAGTCGTGGGTCGGCGCGGCCGAGGCGGTACCGGCGATTCCGAACGGGACGGCAACAAGGGCGCCGGTCACGGCGGCGAAGCCGAGGGCGCGACTGCTGATCTTCCGGTTCTTGTTCATGTGGTTGTCCCTCCCCGTGCCCGCCGACACGGCGATTTACGCCGAGTCCCTGCCCCCAGGTGGTCGGGGTTTCCCGGACCGCGGGGCAGGGTTGCCGGTGGCAGCGGTTCGGATGGGTGCCCGTCACGGTGTCGATCCGGGTCGTCGACGACCATAACGAACAAATTTCAGCAGATCACGTCTTGATAACGTACGGAATTGCATGAAGCGAATAACTGGAAAATCGCTGTCCATGCAGGTCGGCAATGCCGTAATGGCAAATTCTGGTCGGTCTGTTATTTGCCTATTATGTGGCGCTAATCACCGCCAATTTGTGCCGTGGATCACGTTATTTTCCTATTGCATTGGAGACGCACGCGTGCGTGCGCGAAGTAACGGCCGCCGCGTGCCCCTGCGCCCGCTGAAATGTGATGACAGTCACACTTGAGCGGGAGAGTCAAGATCATCCGAATCGATCGTTCGGGGCCCTGAAAACCCTTATCGACCAGGCGATTTGCGATCGCGAACCACCCGTGTGTAATGTTGTGTTCACCGACGCGGGGTGGAGCAGCTCGGTAGCTCGCTGGGCTCATAACCCAGAGGTCGCAGGTTCAAATCCTGTCCCCGCTACTAGCGAAGTGGCCCGGAACCATCAGGTTCCGGGCCACTTTCATTTTCCGGCATCATGCGCCGCTCGCCGGAACGTGTTGCCCACTTCGCCCGTACGGGCCCATCGGCGTCGATGCGTCGGATTCAACCGCCGCTCAGCGGCTCACCTTCGCCATCGCCCGCCACGGCCGTCTTCATCTCATCGCGGCCGCCGAGGGCTGTGCAGTGGCAGTCCTCGCGCGCCGTACCGACGGCGTTGGCTGGCGATGATCATCCTCGTACTGGGTTTCATGCTGGATCTGCTCAATGTCACGGTCGTCAACGTCGGTCTTCCCGCGATTCAGGCGGTCTCGGCGCAACGTCCGCGCAGGTCGGTTGGGTCGCGACGGTATACCTGCTCGCCTTCGCCGCGACCATGATCGTGCAGCTGGTGGCCTCAGCCGCCTTCAGTGGATTCCAGTTGGTGTTCGTGCTCTGGCGGCAGGACGGTCGGCACCCTCAGCACCGGTTCTTCGCCACCGGCGATTGCGAAACCGGTTTCACCACAAGCACATTGGCCGTCATCGCGGTACTGGTCGCAGCGGCCGCACTGCGTTCCCCAGGGTGGCGCTGAACGCCCTGCGCGGTCACGGCGACCAGAAGACTTTCGCCGTGACCGCGGGTACCCCGAGCGGCGCGGGTTACTCGGTGACCCCCACGGGTTCCCGTTCCGGGGCGAGGCGTGCCTCGACCGGTTCCGGGGTCCAGCCCGGAGGGGCGACGATGTGGCCGAGGCGGGCCCGCCAGGTGTGGGCGTGGCGGACGTCGGAGATCATGCGGACGAATTCGTGGTAGTTGACCTCGAGGGGGTTGTGGGTGTCGATGTTCTTGGTGAGGCCGTAGCGGACGGGTTCGAGTTCCTCGGCGTAGCTGCCGAACATCCGGTCCCAGATGATGAGGATTCCGGCGTAGTTCTTGTCCAGGTACGGGTTGTTGGAGCCGTGGTGGACGCGATGGTGCGAGGGGGTGTTGAAGATGTATTCGATCGGGGCGGGGAGTTTGCCGATTCGCTGGGTGTGGATCGGGAACTGGTAGAGCAGGCCGATCGACTGCAGCAGGAAGATCATCCACAGCGGCAGGCCGATCAGCGCGGCGGGGACCCACGCGGCCGAGCGGATGAACGTGCCGGGGATGAGCCAGGGCAGCCGCACCGCGGTGGTCAGATTGAACTGCTGACTGGAGTGGTGCACGCTGTGCCCGGCCCACAGCAGCCGGATCCGGTGATCGGCCCGGTGCGCCCAGTAATAGCAGAAATCGGTGACCACCAGGCCCAGCACCCACACCCACCACTCGTGCGGATTCAGGTGCCACGGCGTCAGCGCGACCGCCGCCCCGAGGATGGAGAAGGGCACCAGGAAACGCTCGAACATCTTGGCCACCCGCCCCAGCAGGTAGATCGAGATGCTGGTGGTCGAGTCGCGAATCGTGCCGCCGCGGCGATCCGGATCGAACCGGTATCCCGCCCATTCCACGAGCATCAACACGACGAACGCGGGTAACGCGTACAGGAACAGACCGCTGGACATCCCTACCTCCTGGCGAATCGGCCGCACTGTGCCGCCGTCACCGATCACGGTAGGAAGTTCCGGGGGCGAAATCGTCACCTCGGCAGGTGATCGATCATCCCCCGGGCAGGGGATGTCGGCGCAGTTCCTCGGATCAGCTCGTCGCGGCGCGGGTACCGGCGCGCCAGTGGTTGAACAGCAGATTCAGCACGAACACCACGATCACCGCGGAGGTGATCGGACTGGCGGCGATCATCTGGAAGTCGGTGGGGAATTTGGTGTAGAAGTTCGGCGCGACCGAGGGCAACAGCGCCACCGACAACGTCACCGCGATGATCAGCATGTTGTGCGTCCCGTCGAACTCGACCTTGTGCAGCACGCGCAGGCCGACCGCGGTCACCATCGCGAACATCACCGTCGCCGCCCCGCCGATCACCGGATCCGGAAGTGCCGCAACGAGACTGCCGACCTTCGGCACCAGTCCCAGCGCCACCAGCAGCACCCCGCACACCGTGACCACCCATCGGCTGCGCACACCGGTGAGCCCGACCAGTCCGACGTTCTCGGCGAACGCGGTGTCGGGGAAGGAGTTCATCAATCCGGCCAGCACGCCGGACAGGCCGTCGGCGGCCAGGCCGCGCGCCAGATCGCCCGGCTGGAGCGGTTTGTCGACCATCTCGGCCACCGCGACGATGTCCGCGGTCGACTCGGTGAACGTCACCAGCATCACCACACACATGGAAATGATTGCGGCGATGTGGAATTGGGGCGCGCCGAACAGGAACGGATGCGAGATCCCGAACCATCCGGCCTTACCGACCTCGGACAGATGCACCAGCCCCATGGGGATCGCGACGATCGTCCCGATCACGATGCTGAGCAGTACCGCCAGCTGACTGATCAGGCCGCGGGTGAATCGGTGGATCAGCACGATGATCAGGATCACGAGCCCGGCCAGGCCGATATGCGAAATCTGGCCGTACTCAGGCGATTTCGAGTCGTTGCCAGCGATCAGCCCGGCATCCGCACCGATCAGCGACAGCCCGATCACGCAGATCACGCAACCGGACACCAGCGGCGGGAAGAAGCGAACCACCGTGGCGAAGAAGCGCGCGATGATCAGACCGAAGACGCCGGACACCAGAATCGCGCCGTACACCGTGGGCAGTCCCGCCGCACCGCCGCCGAATTGTTCGGCGATCAGAATCATCGGCGAGACGACCGTGAACGTCGCCCCCGCCACGAGCGGCAGTCGAACGCCCAGAATTCTGCCGATGCCGACGGACTGGACGATCGTGATGATCCCCGAGACCAGCAGATCGGCGTTCACCAGAGTGCCGATCGTGTGTTGCGGCAGTTTCAGCGCGCCGCCGACCAGCAGCGGAACCGCGACCGCACCGGCGTACATGATCGCCAGGTGTTGCAGGCCCAGGAGCGCGAGCCGGGCCGGGGGCGGCACCTCGTCGACCGGATGGGGCGGCCCGTCGTCGGGATTGCGCGAGGGACGCGAGAAGCGCAATGACATGGCAAGCCTCCTGGGCGAGCGGATATACCGGCCGACGACGGCCGGAACTCCCGGCGCGAAAGTGTCGCGGGAAATTCGTGAGACGAACGTCCCGCGGCGCAAGCGTAAATGCCACGAGTCGATGCCCGGCCGTGCCGCAACGATATGTTTACCGGAGGTAACACCCCTGTCGCGCCGGTTCGGTGGATAATCCGATCGGAACGATGAAATGCGTTGTGTCGTTTGGAGGATCATCCCAAAGGTGTGGGGTGCTCGCGGCGATGCTTGACCGGTCGTGCGGGCGGTGAGTACGTTGAAATTCCAGCGTGTTGCACGACCGATGTGAGGAGGTGATCGGGATGGGTGTCGAGTGCGATCTGCGTCGTCTCGCTCACCGCCGGGTCTGGATTCCCGGCCGCGTCGCGCACGGTTGCTGACCGGGTATTTCGTCTCGTTCCGGACGGTGTCGTCCACCCCTTCCGGATTTCCGGCGCAGATCGATATGCGCCACCGAATTCGCCTGGCACGCTCGATGCAGAAAGCCGCCTAAAATGGTGATTGTCGTCCTCGACCCGACCGCACGCTCATTCGATCGACAGCGAAAAGAGGGTTTGCCATGGTAACGGCGCGGATCACGGTGAACGGAGAAGTCATGCCGATTTCTCCGGCCGCGCCGACGACGACTCTGCTGGAATTCCTGCGGCAGTGGGGATTCACCGGGAGTAAGGAAGGCTGCGCGGAGGGGGAATGCGGTGCGTGTTCGGTTATGCTCGCTCGCCCCGGGATCGTCGGGCGCACCGAATGGATCGCGGTCAACGCCTGCCTGATTCCGGTCGCCGCACTGGACGGGCAGGAGGTCGTCACCGCCGAGGGGCTGGGTACGCCGGAGGCGCTGCATCCGGTGCAGCGCGAGCTGGCGATTCGCGGCGGTTCCCAATGCGGTTACTGCACACCGGGATTCGTATGCAGTATGGCCGCGGAATATTACCGGCCCGACCGGGTGGCAGCCGATGGCCTGGCGGATTCCGAGCATGGCCCGAACGGATTCGATCTGCACGCGCTGAGCGGAAATCTGTGTCGCTGTACGGGATATCGACCGATCCGCGATGCCGCCTTCGCGATCGGCACACCGGACGCCGACGATCCGCTCGCCCGACGCGGTGCGGCCGCGCCGCCCGAACCGGCGCCGACCGTACTCGAGCAGGATGGCCGCACCTTCGTCCGGCCCGCGACGCTGACCGAGGCGGTGACGTTGCTGCACACGCACCCCGACGCCGACGTCGTCGCGGGCTGCACCGACTGGGGTGTGGAGGTGAACATCCGCGCCCGCCGCGCCGACTACGTGATCGCCATCGATCAGCTGCCCGAACTGCGGGTCCTGCACGTCGAACCCGATCGTTTCGAACTCGGCGCGGCCCTGTCCCTCACCGAACTCGAGCGACGACTCGCAGGCGAGGTGCCGCTACTGGCGGAACTGTTCCCGCAGTTCGGCTCCCGGTTGATCCGGAACAGCGCAACCCTCGGCGGCAACCTCGGCACCGGCTCGCCGATCGGTGACGCCGCACCGGCACTGTTGGCCCTGGGCGCGTCGGTGGTGCTGGCGGGCCCGGCCGGGGAGCGCGAGGTGGATCTGGCCGACTACTTCACCGGATATCGGCGGAGTGTGCGCCGCCCCGATGAGCTGATCCGTGCCGTGCGCATTGCGCGCCCGCTCGCCCGACTGTCCGGATTCCACAAGATCGCCAAGCGTCGCTTCGACGATATCTCCAGCGTCGCAGTGGCTTTCGCGATCGATGTCGACGACGACGTGGTCCGTTCGGTCCGAATCGGACTGGGCGGAGTGGCCGAAACCCCCGTCCGCGCCTACGACACCGAATCGGCGCTGTCCGGCCTTCCCTGGTCGCCCGAGACCATCGAGGCGGCCGCGCGGGTTCTCGAAGCCGAGGGCACCCCACTGGACGACCACCGCGCCAGCGCGGGTTACCGCCGCGCCATGCTCGCACAGAGTCTGCGCGAGATGTATGCGCGCACCACGGAGGGAGCGGCGGTATGAGTGATCTGTCGCAGCGACCGGAGAACCCGTCGGTGGGTGTGCCGATGCCGCACGAGAGTGCCGCTCTGCACGTCACGGGTGCCGCGCTCTACACCGACGACCTGGTGCATCGGACCAAGGATGTGCTGCACGCCTACCCCGTGCAGGTCATGTGCGCGCATGCGCGGGTGTCCTCGTTGCGCACCGCGCCGGCGCTGGCGGTGCCGGGAGTGGTGCGGGTGCTCACCGCCGAGGATGTGCCCGGAATCAACGATGCCGGAGCCAAGCACGACGAACCGCTGTTCCCCACCGAGATCATGTTCTACGGGCATCCGGTCTGCTGGGTGCTCGGCGAGACGCTCGAGGCGGCTCGGCTCGGCGCGGCGGCCGTCGAGGTCGATATCGAACCGCTCCCGGCGCTGATCACCATCGCCGATGCGATCGAGGCCGGGAGTTTCCAGGGTGCGCAGCCGCAGATCCGCTGCGGCGACATCGACACCGGATTCGCCGAATCGGCGCGGATCTTCAGTGGTGAGCTGGAATTCTCGGGGCAGGAGCACTTCTACCTCGAGACGCATGCCGCGCTGGCGATGGTGGACGAGTCCGGGCAGATCTTCGTGCAGAGCAGCACGCAGCATCCCTCGGAGACGCAGGAGATCGTCGCGCACGTGCTGGGGTTGCGCAGTCACGAGGTGACGGTGCAGTGCCTGCGGATGGGCGGCGGCTTCGGTGGCAAGGAGATGCAGCCGCACGGGTTCGCGGCCGTCGCGGCGCTCGGTGCGACTCTCACCGGACGTCCGGTTCGCCTGCGGCTCAACCGGACTCAGGATCTGACCATATCCGGCAAGCGGCACGGATTCCATGCCGTCTGGCGGGCCGGATTCGACGCCGACGGCCGCCTGCGCGCACTGGACGCGACCCTCACCGCCGACGGCGGCTGGAGTCTGGACCTGTCCGAACCGGTCCTGGCTCGCGCGCTGTGCCACGTCGACAACCTCTACTGGATTCCGCACGCCCGCATCAGCGGCCGAATCGCCAAGACGCACAAGACTTCCAACACCGCCTTCCGCGGATTCGGCGGGCCGCAGGGCATGCTCGTGATGGAGGATCTGCTCGGGCGCTGCGCACCGCTGCTGGGTCTGGATCCGGCCGAATTGCGCCGTCGCAACTTCTATTCCGCGGGTCAGTGCACGCCCTACGGGCAGTTGGTGCGCACGCCGGAGCGGATCGAAGCGGTGTGGCAGCAAGTGCACGAGAACGCCGATCTGACCTCGCGCCGCCGGGAGATCGAGGCGTTCAATGCCGCGCATCGGCACGTCAAACGAGGTCTGGCGATCACCGGGGTCAAATTCGGCATCTCGTTCAATCTGACCGCGTTCAATCAGGGCGGTGCGCTGGTGCTGATCTACAAGGACGGCTCGGTCCTGATCAATCACGGCGGCACCGAGATGGGCCAGGGTCTGCACACGAAGATGTTGCAGGTCGCCGCGACCACCCTGGGCGTCCCGCTGGATACGGTGCGCCTGGCCCCGACCCGCACCGATAAGGTGCCGAACACCTCGGCCACCGCGGCCAGCTCCGGTGCGGATCTCAACGGCGGGGCCATCAAGAACGCGTGTGAGCAACTGCGCGAACGACTTTCGCAGGTGGCCGCGACCCGGCTCGGCTGCGATGCGGCGGATGTCCGGATCGTGGACGGCGTGGCCCGGCCGCTGGGCGTTTCGGGTGACGGCGTCGCCTGGGCCGATCTCGTGCGGACCGCATACCGGCAGCGGGTGCAGCTGTCCGCGGCCGGTTTCTATCGGACCGAGGGACTGCACTGGGATGCGGCGAGTATGCGCGGTTCGCCGTTCAAATACTTCGCCTACGGCGCGGCGGCCAGCGAGGTGGAGGTGAACGGATTCACCGGGGCCTACCGCATCCGGCGGGTCGACATCGTGCACGACGTGGGCGACAGTCTGTCCCCGCTGATCGATATCGGTCAGATCGAGGGTGGTTTCGTGCAGGGGACGGGCTGGCTCACCCTGGAGGATCTGCGCTGGGACACCGGCGACGGACCCGGCCGCGGCCGATTGCTGACCCAGGCCGCCAGCACCTACAAATTGCCCAGCTTCTCGGAGATGCCCGAGGAGTTCAATGTCGAACTGCTGGCCGATGCCACCGAGGAGGGCGCGGTCTACGGCTCGAAGGCGGTGGGTGAGCCGCCGCTGATGCTGGCGTTCTCGGTGCGTGAGGCGTTGCGGGCGGCGGTCGCGGCCTTCGGTCCGGCCACGATCAGCATCGATCTGCCCTCACCCGCGACACCGGAGGCGGTGTACTGGGCGATCGAACGGGCGCGTCGCGGGATGCACGCGGATGAGGTTGCCATGCAGGAGGTTTCGTTCGCCGATCCGGTTCCGGTCGGGGCGGGTCCGGCCGGTGACGGGAGAGGCGCCGCGCGACCGGGCATCGCGCGTGCGGGGCATCGGCCGATGGGTGAGATCCCGGACGGCACAGGAGTTCTCGGTCATGGCTGAGCTGACCTGGGTGACGGCGGTAGCGCGGTTGCGGGACCGCCGCGAGCCCGGGGTGCTGGTCACCGTCGCCGCCGTGCGCGGGCATGCGCCGCGTCCTGCCGGGGCGAAACTCGTTGTGGGACGGGCGGATACCTGGGGGTCGATCGGTGGAGGGAATGTCGAGGCGGTCGCGATCGAGCGGGCCCGCGAGCTGATCGACTCGCCGGACCCGCAGCCGGAGCTGATGGATTTCGCGCTCAACGACAAGGTGATCAACCGGCACGGTGTGCAGTGTTGCGGGGGAACCGTTGTGCTGCTTCTGGAACCGCTGCCGGTGGTGCCCGCCGTCGCGATCTTCGGGGTCGGGCACGTCGGGCTGGAACTCGCGCGCATCCTCGCTCGCCACGATCTCGACCTGCATCTGATCGATACCCGGCACGAGATGCTCGATGACCGGCGACTGTCCGTCCTGCGCGACGCACCGGCCCGGATCCACGTGCACGAGGTGCCGTTGCTGCCCGAACAGGTGCTGGCCGAACTGCCGCCCGGCGCCCACCTGCTGATCATGACCCACGACCACGCCGAGGACGCCGCCCTCTGCGATGCGGCCCTGCGCGGCGGCGATTTCGGGTCGATCGGCCTGATCGGCTCGTCGGCGAAATGGGCTCGGTTCCGCCGCCGGCTCGAATCCGAGGGTGGTCACACCGCCGAATCCATCGCCCGCATCCGCACTCCCATCGGCCTGCCCGAGATCACCGGCAAGGATCCGGCCACCATCGCGGTCAGCGTCGCCGCGGACCTGCTGCTCACCTTCGAACGCGACCGCGCCGCCGCGTCACCCCGAATGCCGCAGGACCCCCGAATTCCGCTCCCGCATTCGGGACCGCAGGTGTGATCGAGTGCCGCACATTCCTTGTAGGACAGAGGGTTTCAGGGGGAGGGGGTCGTTCGAGGCGTGGTCGGAGCGGCTTCCGGGACCATTGGTTTGCGGCTGATCACGTAGGCGAAAACCGCGTATCCCGCGATCATCGCCAAGGCCGTCCACCCGGGCGCCGCGGACGTGCGCTCGTCGAACTCGCAC
Source organism: Nocardia jiangxiensis NBRC 101359 (assembly GCF_000308615.1). Lineage (GTDB taxonomy): Bacteria > Actinomycetota > Actinomycetes > Mycobacteriales > Mycobacteriaceae > Nocardia > Nocardia jiangxiensis. The sequence continues at coordinate 108,796 of NZ_BAGB01000058.1, read as the reverse complement.
ACGACCGCGCGATCGGCGCCGACCATATCGCAGGTGCCGAAGCTGAGGCGGGCGCGCAGCGCGATGATCACAGAGGGGACCAGCAGGATCACGATCGCCAACACCCGGCTCGCGCTGTGCCGCGGCGGGGAGGTGCCCAGGCAGTAGCCCGCGATCAGTACCAGCGCCACCTCGACGATCGCGTCGGTGACGGAGTTGTGCACGTGCGTCAGCAGCACCGCGGCCAACGCCAGGGCCGCCGCGGCGGTCAGTGCGATCGGCAGGGACGACCAGCGCACCCCGATCAGCACCCCGGCCGCGCACAGCAGGATCAGGATCGCGACGGACCATTGCGGGATGGCGGCGGGCACCACCGCGTTCCCGGAGGCGGTCAGGGCCGCGGCGAGCAGGACGAACATGCCGTCGCGGCCCGGTAGCAGCAGTGCGGCGACACCCGTGATGACCACCGTGACCGCCGCGCAGACCGCGATCGACAACGCACTGTCGGCATGACGTGCGATCCATCCGGCGAGGAACAGCCGGGACGCGATCAGGATGACGCCGGTCACGATCGGCGCTATCGGCAGCTCCACCGACAGCCGGTTCGCCGGGGGCTGGCGTCGGTTCAGATAGGCGCTGATCGCGATCAACACCAGGACCAGGCCGATCATCCACGTCGGCGGGGAATTGCCCGGCACCCAGTTCGCGCGGACGTGGTGGTCGGCCATTCCGGTGCGGAACGGGGCGGGCAGCGCCTCGACGATCACGATGCTGCCGATCGCGCCGACCGTCCACCCGAACGCCGCAGTCCGCCGATGCAGCACCGCCGCACCCAGACCACCCAGCAGCACGCCGCCCGCGAGCGCATCGAGGAAGTTCAGGGTGGTCAGCGAGGATTCCGGCCCGGCCGACCGCCCGAGCAGATGGTTGACGAACAGCACCGCGATGCCGAACAACGCCGTGCACCAGGCGACCAGCTCGTTCAACGCGGTCGCGGCGAAGGTCGACACGATCACCGCGACGATCGCCCCGGCGGCAATTGCCCGCGGTTGACTGTTGGCGAGCATATTGAGCTGCAGTGGACCGGAGTCGATGCCCCATCGAAAGTCGACCGGTAACGTCAGCGACAGCCCGGCAACAATGGTCGCCAGGAATGCGGTGATCGACTCCACGGTTCCGTGCGCATATCGCACCCGGTCAAAACTACCCGCACCGTCCGAATGGGACAGGTGAAACGCTGGTAGCTGAGAAGTCGCTGTCCAATGATCGGGACAGTTGCCTTCCGGGCAGGTCCGCGCTGGCTACCGTCGGAGGAGATTTTTTCCGGCGGAAGTGGTGCGGTGTGAACTGGGACGAAGAAGTCGATGTGCTGGTCGCGGGTTCGGGCGGCGGGTTGTGCGGTGCGTACACCGCCGCGCGTGAAGGGCACAGCGTGCTGGTCGTGGAGGCGACCGACAAATTCGGCGGCACCACGTCGTATTCCGGCGGCGGGGGCATGTGGTTTCCGTGCAATCCGGTGCTGCGCCGCGCGGGCGTGGACGACACCCTCGACGAGGCACTCACCTATTTTCGGGCGGTGGTCGGCGACCGCACACCGGCCGAGTTGCAGGACACCTACGTGCGTCGCGGCGGCGGGGTGATCGAGTACCTCGAGCAGGACGACAGCTTCTCCTTCCAGGTCTTTCCGTGGCCGGACTACTTCGGCAAGGCGGCCGGGGCGCGTCTGGACGGTAATCGGCACATCATCCCGACTCCGCTGCCCGCCGATCGGCTCGGCGCGCTCAGTGAATCGGTGCGCGGCCCGCTGGCCACCGACCGGCTCGGCGAGGAACAGCCCAGCACACTGATCGGCGGCCGGGCCCTGATCGGCCGCTTCCTGCTGGCGTTGTCGAAGTTTCCGAACGCCGCACTGCGGTTGAACACCGCGCTGGCCGAGTTGATCGTGCAGGACGGCGCGGTCACCGGGGCCGTCGTCGAACGCGAGGGCGTGCGCACCGCCATTCGCGCCCGCCGCGGAATCATCCTGGCCGCAGGCGGTTTCGAGGGCAACCAGGAGCTGCGCGAGCGATACGGTGTGCCCGGCACGGCCCGGGACACCATGGGTCCGTGGGGCAATCTGGGCCGCGCGCACGAGGCCGCGATAGCGATCGGCGCCGACACCGACCTGATGGATCAGGCGTGGTGGTCGCCCGGGATGATCCATCCGGACGGGCGCGCGGCCTTCGCGCTGTGGTTCACCGGCGGTCTGTTCGTCAATCAGGACGGGGTGCGGTTCGTCGACGAATCCGCGCCCTATGATCGGGTGGGCCGCGAGGTCATCGAGCAGATGCGCAGTGGCGCAACGACATTGCCGTACTGGATGATCTACGACGACAGCAACGGCGTGGTCCCGCCGGTGCAGGCGACGAATGTGCCGACGGTCGAGCCGGAGCAGTACGAGGCCGCGGGCCTGTGGCACACCGCCGATACGCTCGAGCAACTCGCCGAGCGGATCGGGGTGCCGGGCCCGGCGCTGGTCGCGACGGTGGCCCGGTTCAACGAGCTGGCCGAACGCGGCCGCGACGAGGATTTCGGGCGCGGCGACGAGGCGTACGACCGGGCGTTCTCCAACGGGGAATCACCGCTCGTGCCGATCGGCGCGGGCCCGTATCACGCGGCCGCCTTCGGCATCTCGGATCTGGGCACCAAGGGCGGTCTGCGCACTGACAGCGCGGCGCGGGTTCTGACCGCGTCCGGGGAGCCGATTCGCGGGTTGTACGCCGCCGGCAACACCATGGCCGCGGTGAGCGGCACGGTGTATCCCGGCGGCGGCAATCCGATCGGCGCCTCGGTGCTGTTCAGTCACCTGGCCGCACTGGACATGCTCGGGTGAGGGCCTCGGCCCGCCGCGGCCTCAGCCCGAGCCGGTGCCTGCCGACCCGCTGGACGCTCCGGGTGCGGCGACGAGACTGAAGTCGTTGCACCATCCGCCCGCACTGGCGCCGGTGGCCTGGCAGGCGATGTACACCGTCGGGCCGACCGCGGTGAAGGTCTGGCCGACGGTGGTCGGCGAGGTCACCGACCGGCTGACGTACGCCACGCCGGTCCGCGAATCCAGCGCGAGGGCGAGTACCGAACCGCCCGGATTCGCACCGGCCCGCACCGAATAGGTGTACCGCCCCCCGTTGGTCACCGGGACGTCCTGGCCGATATAGCCGTTGTCGTGCACGCTGGCGCCGCTGCCGCCGACGTTCGCGTGGTAGACGTGGCCGGACCAGCCGCTGAGCCCGCTGTGGAAATTCGCGTTGGTCACCAGATTGGCGGCCGCGCTGGGGTGCGGATCGACGGTGAGGGGTATGGCGTTCGCGAGGGCTGTCCCGCCGAGGCAAGCGGCTGCCGCGAGTGCGGCGGCGGTACGGGTGCGGCCGAGTCGCAGTGAGCTTGTCATCGCAATTCTCCTTGCTGAAGCCCGACTGAACTACATTCCCTGTTACCGATTGGCAACCTTGGGTTCGCTAACGTTAGCACCACTTCGAGCTGGCGATGTATCACACGAGTCTGGATCGTGATAGAGCAGAACGATGTGACTCGAACTGGGCTCACCAGCGCCGCGCACCGTGTCTGGTAATCGAACAGCAAATTTCGTGGCTACTGTGCGGATATGGACTTGGTGCTCGAATGGGATCGGCATCCGGGAACAGGTCTGCGCCTGGCGAACGAGCTGGCCGGTGCGGCCGGACTGGCTGTCGCCGAGGATCTCGGGCCCGCGCGCGGCCGACTGGGGATCCTGGCCGCCCGGCGCGACGGCGAACTGCTCGGCTGGGCCGCCCTGACCGGAGATGAACATGCGCGGGCTCTGACCGAACCTGTCTACGTGTCGCGATATGCCCGCCGAATTCGGTTGGGGCACTATGATTTCGAACCGGCCACCGCTGCCGAGGAGGCCGTCGTGAAGGCGCTGCTGGCCGGTGCGGCCGGACAGGCGCGGGCACTGGGCTACCGGGTGCTGCGGTGGCGCGGCACCGACATCGGTCCCGAGGGACGTGCGGCCGCCGCGCTCGGCGCGGTCGCGGTCGGTGAACACGCCCGCGTGTGGACCGCCGAACCGCGCACCTGGCGGGCTCCGATGGCGCTGAGCTTCGCCGAACCGGTCGACTGTGTGCTGCACGCCCTCGCCGAATCCACCGAACCGGCCGGTGAGGCGCTCGTGGTCGCCCTGCTGACACCGGGTTCGGTGGATCCGGTAGCCAGCGTGGCCACCTCGGTCGTCGGCAGCGCGGCGTACATCGATGCAGGGGAGGGGTTCACCTATCAGGACGTGGATCCCGGCGGTCTGGCCGCATTGGTCGGCGCGGTCATCACCGAATTGCACGACCAGGTGCCACAGGCCCTGGTGCTGCGCGTTTTCGAGCACGACGACCAGCGCGTCCGCACGGCCTTGGCCACGGCGGGGCTCACCCTCTCGGCTCGCTGTCGCGATTACGAACTCGCACTCGGCGCCGCGGGCTGAGGTTGCCGGTTTCCGGGCTCCCACCCGGATGACGTCGCGGTGCTCGAGGCGATGTACGCGGTGCTCAGGGCGATGTGCGCAGCCCCGCGAGGACGACCGTGAGCAGCCGCTCGGCGGCCTCGGGAGTCTGTTCGCAGGCTGCTCCGATGCCGTGACCGAGACGGATCAGGTCCTTCGGTTCCAGTTCCGGGCGAACGAGTCCGGCCTCCTGCGCGGGTCGAAGCACAGCGGCGGCGGCCTCGGTGGCGATCGTGGAACACAGCATGAAGGTGTCCGAGTCGCGGTCCAGGGCGGCCTTGAGGGTGACCGCGAGGCCGCGCCGGTTCATCACGAAGTCGACCTGCGCGCGCACCCACAGGTCCAGAGCTTCCAGCGGCGTGTAGTCCGCATCGAGCAATTCCGCCGCGCGTCTGCTGAGCGCCTCGATACTCGAGCGGTAGACGGCCTCGATGAGTGCCGCGCGATTCGGGAAGTGCCGGTACAGGGTGCCGGGGCCGACACCGGTGCGGCGGGCGATCTCGTCCAGCGGCGCCTCGGTCCCCAGTTCGGCGAACATCTGGCGAGCGCATTCGAGGATGCGCTCGTAGTTGCGGCGCGCATCGGCGCGCATCGGCCGCGTCGTTGCGTCCATGGGGCCTCCCGTGAGGTGCACACTGCCGCCTCCAATGATAAGAGGAGAAATTCTCCGATTGACTCCTCGGGTGTGCGTTCGGGCGACTGCACAGCCGATCCGAAGGCACTGCACACCTGCCGCGCAGGAAACAGCGTTCGATTCACGGCGATCGAGAGTGCAGACGCGCCAACGGGTTCGCACCTAGCGTCGGTGTTGCCCAGCTGGGGCGACCGTGCAGACCTGGCTCGCGGACGTCGCGACGATCCGGCTCGCGGGCACAGTGCAACCGCCAGGCTCGATGGAGGACAAGGCGATTCGATGAGGGTCCAGGCAGGAATTCGGCGGCGCACCGTGGTGCTGACCGCCGTGCTCAGCACCGTGGCGCTGGTGGCCGGCGCGTGCGGCGGTGGCGACGGCACCGGTGACGAGGTCCGCTCGGTGAACGGGCAGACCTACGATCTCTCGCCGCAGCAGGCGAGCCGGGTACACGCGGACAAGGTGGATTCGATCGCCGCGCAGGTGCCCGCCGCGATCCGCGATCGCGGCACGCTGATCGTCACCGGATCCGCCGATGCCGGTGCGCCACTGCGTTTCTACGCCACCGACGACCGCACCGTGATCGGCTCGGAACTGGACTTCGCTTCGCTGGTCGCGGACGTCATCGGGCTGAAACTCGATGTGCGGACCGCGGATTGGGCGCAGAACTTCGTCGCCGTGGATTCCGGCGCGGTGGACGCGTTCATCTCCAACGTGACCGTCACCGAGGAACGCAAGGAGAAGTACGACTTCGCCACCTACCGCAAGGACACGCTCGCGCTGGAGCTGCCCAAGGATGCGAACTGGACCTACAAGGACCGGGAATCGCTGGCGGGCAAGCGGATCGGCGTGGGCAGCGGCACCAACCAGGAACAGCTGCTGGTGCAGTGGGATCAGCAGAACGTGGCCCAGGGCCTGCCGAAGATCGAGATCGCCTATTACCAGAAGACCACCGACTACTACCTGGCGCTGGCCTCGCACCGTCTCGACGGCTTCCTCGGCCCCGATCCGGATGCGGCCTACCACGTCGCCACCACGGGACAGACGAAGATCGTCTCGACCTTCTCCGGTGCGGGTGATGCGTTGCAGGCCGAGATCGCGGTGCTCACCAAGAAGGACAACGGTCTGATCGGCCCGGTGCACCAGGCGTTGCAGTACGCCATCGACCACGGCCTGTACCGCAAGGTGCTCGACCGCTGGGGCCTGGGCGGCGAAGCGGTGCAGCAGAGCCGGATCAATCCGCCCGGACTGCCGAAGAAAGCCCCGTGACCGGGCACCCCGGCGACTCGACGACCCACGCAGCACAGCCTCCCCGGAGATCGACCATGAAACGCCTTCTCGCTTCCTTCTGCGCACTCACCGCGACGCTCACACTCGCGGCCTGCGGTTCCGGAACCCCTTCCGGTGACGCCGCCGGACCGCCGCGACCCGGCGGAACCCTGCGCTACGGCCTGTCGCTCGCGTCGACCTGCTCGGATCCGGCCCAGTCCGGCACCAACCAAACCCTCTATGTCACACGGCAGATCGTGGATTCGCTGACCGACCAGGATCCGAAGACCGGCGCGATCACGCCCTGGCTGGCGCAGAGCTGGGAGGTGAGCCCGGATGCCAGGACGTTCACCTTCCATCTGCGACCCGGGGTCACCTTCAGCGACGGCACCGCCCTGACCGCGACGTCCGTGCAGAAGAACTTCGACGCCATCGTGCACACGCTCACCGGGGCCAAGGCGCAGCTGGCGGCGAGTTATCTGGCCGGGTACACCGGGACCACCGTGCTGGATCCGCTCACCGCGCAGGTCGGTTTCGACCGTGCCAATGCGCAGTTCCTGCAGGCGTCTTCGACGCCGCAGCTGGGCATTCTCGCCGACGCCACGACCGCCCAGCCCGCCGATCGACGCTGCCTGGGCAACGATATCGGCAGCGGGCCGTTCACCTACGCCGGATACCGGCAGGGCGCCTCCGCGACGTTGGCCAAGCGTGTCGGATACAACTGGGGTTCAACAGTTTTCGGCCATCACGGGGCGGCGTATCTGGACCGGATCGAATTCACCGTGATCCCGGAGTCCGGGGTCCGCACCGGCAGCCTGTCCTCCGGTCAGCTCGACGCGGTGAGTGATGCACTGCCGCAGGACGCCCCGCAGATCGAGGGTTCCGGCGGTCGGTTGCTCGTCACGCCGAATCCCGGTGTCCCGTTCGGTATCCAGCCGAATCTGACCCGCGGTCCGCTGGGCGATCCGGCGGTGCGCGCCGCACTGCTGCCCGCGATCAACCGCAAGGAACTCGTCGACACCGTGCTGGGGCCGCAGTTCAAGACCGCGACCAGTTCGCTGGCCTCGAAAACACCTGAGTACGTGGATCTTTCGAAACGTCTCGGCTACGCCCCCGATACCGCGAAGTCGCTGCTGGACAAGGCGGGCTGGGCGCCGGGCAGTGACGGCATCCGGGTCAAGGACGGTGTGCGGCTGTCCTTCGGCGTGCTGTTCAGCCATGCCTTCGCCGGGAACCAGGCGATCCTCGAACTGGTCCAGCAGCAGCTGCGAACCGTCGGGGTGGACCTGCGCCTGGAACCCGCGTCCGACGCGGAGTACGCAGCGCGCCAGAGCCGCAAGGACTTCGATGCGCTCTACTACAACACCACCCGCGCCGACGGTGACATCCTGCGCACCGTCTTCGGACTGGACGGTCAGAATTTCAATGTGCGCGGCCCGATTCCGGATCTGGACCGGACGTTGTCCGGTGAGTTGCAGACGACCGACGCCGCGGCGCGATCCGAGCTCATCGGCCAGGCGCAGCAGCAGGTCCTGGACAACGGACTGTGGATCCCCACGATCGAGCTGTCCCAGACGATCGGGGCGTCCGCGGCGGTGTCGGACCTGAAGTTCGAAGCCTCGGCCCGGCTGCAGTTCTTCGACACCTGGCTGCACCGGTGACCGGCGGCGGGCTCAGCCCCGTCGCCGCCGGGCCCGCGGCGCGTGCCAGTGATAGCGCAGGGCCAGCACCCGGAAGACGACCGCGCCCGCCGACGCCGCCGCACCGGTCCAGGCGGTGAGCGCGCCGAAGTGCAGCAGTGCCGCGGCCACACTCGCGCCGAGCAGTGCGGGCAGCGCGTAGATCTCCTGATCCGGGCGCAGCACGCTGGGCTGCACACCGGCCAGCACATCGCGAATGAGTCCGCCGCCGACCGCGGTGAGTACGCCGAGCAGCGCCGCGGGCACCGTGGCCAACCCGTGCTGATACGCGGCGACCGTGCCGGTGACGCTGAACACGCCCAGGCCGACCGCATCGGCCAGATCCAGCGGCGTCGCGACCAGCCGGGGCGGCGGCCGCCACAGGAAGATGATCGCCGCGGCCAGGATCGGCAGGCCGAGGTACCACGGATCGGTCAGCGCGACCGGCGGCACCGCCCCGATCACCACATCGCGCACCACGCCGCCGCCGAAGGCCGTCGCACAGGCCAGCACGGCGATGCCGACCATGTCGTAGTCCTTGCGGACCGCCAGCAGCGCACCGGAAACCCCGAAGGCGAATACGCCGAGCAGGTCCGCGGCCCGCTGCACATCCTCGGCCGTCGAGGTCAGCGCGATCATCGAATCCCTTCACCGTCCGGTCAACTCCGGGCTATCGCAGAATAGTAGGCCGGGCCGATCGTCGGGCGGGCGAAGACCTCAGCGCTTGCGCCGGGTGTGCAGCCCCGGACGTGATCGCGCGGACTTGTTGCGGTACATGGCCGTATCGACGGTGTGCATGAGATCGTCGATGGCGGCGGGAGGTTCGTCGACCAGCGCCGTCCCGATCGACGCGCCCACCGAGATCGTATGTCCCGCAATGACTATCGGATCGGACAGCGCGTCCAGTAGCCGCCGGGACAGGATCTGCAGTCCGGTGTCGTCCCGGCATTTCTCGATCAGCACGATGAATTCGTCGCCGCCCAGCCGCGCCGCGAGCCCGCCGGGTTCGGCGACCTCCCGCAACCGCTCGGCCACCGCCTGTAACACCCGGTCGCCGACGGTGTGCCCGTAGGCGTCGTTGATCTCCTTGAAGCCGTCCAGATCCAGATAGCACAGGCCGATCGACGGCGTGGCGTGGGCGAGCCGGTCGAAGAACAGCACCCGGTTGGCCAGGCCGGTCAGATTGTCGTGATGTGCGTCGTGCCACAGCTGATCCGACAGCGCCTTGCGTTCGGTGATGTCCACCGCGACGCCGATCAGGAAACGTATCTGCCCCTGCTCGTCGCGGACCGCCGACATGGACAGGTCGATCGCGGTGCGATGCCCGCTCGGATGGGTGTACCCGGTCTCCAGCCGGAAACGGTCGATCCCGCCCTCCAGCAGTTGCTGGAACTGCGCGTAGGCGGGCCCGATGTTGATCGGCCCGAGCACGTCGGCGACCTGCATTCCGGTGATGGATTCCGCTGGGGCGCCGAACATTTCGGCCATCGCGGCGTTGACGTCCACCACCTGTCCGGTGCGCACGTCGATGGTGCCGATGCCGACCGAGGCGCCCGCGAATATGGCCGAGAACCGCGCCTGCGACAACTGCCGCTGCGCTTGGGCCTCCCGCATCGCCGACAGCGCCGCGGCCACGGTCGTCTCCTGTTCGGACAAGGCCGCCGCGCGCAGGGCCGCGGTGAATCCGGCGGCGAATTCCGCGGCCACGTCGATCGCGCGTTCGCGCACCCGCTCCGGATCGGGCAGCGCCCCGTCCCGTCGCGGATCGGGCGTTCCGACAGCGGCGCGGACCATGTCCCGGCAGATCACCGAGACGGTGCGGCTGACCGCCGTCTCGTCCCGGTAGTTGGCCGCGACCAGCGCCGCGGCGGCGATCCGCGCGCAGTCCAGGCCACTGTCCCCGCGCAGCGCGGCCAGCAGTTGTTCGCAGAGTCCGGCCAGCAGCGCCTCGATCTGGGTGCGGGTCAGCGTGGGGGCGACGACGCCGTCGAGCGCGTCCGCCCAACGCACCGCCAGATCGTGCGAACCCACCTGAACACCCCTGTCCGAGTCGCCCCCGGTCAGACCTTACGGCCCACACCCGCCAGACCGAGCGAGCGCCCCGGCGTCTCGTGCAGGTCCCGGTCGGATTCGGGATGCCACAGCGGTAATTCGACCACGCCGGGCTCGACCATCTCCCACCCGTCGAACATGGCGGTGATGCTCGCGCGGTCGCGGAATCGGATGCCGGTGTGCGACTGGTTCTCCGACAGATCACAGAGCCGGGCCGCGTCGCCGGGCCGCTGGGCCGAGCTCAAATGGGAGATCGCCACATAACTGCCGGTGGGCACCGCGGCGCGCAACTCGCCGACCAGTTCGCGCGGGCCCTCGTGATCCTGCACCAGATGCAGTACCGCGATCAGCAGCACGCCGACCGGTCGGGTGAAGTCGATCAATCCGCTGTCCGCGGCCCGTGCCAGCAGATCCGCCGGTTTGCGCAGATCGGCTTCCAGAGCGTCGGCGTGGTCGTTGCCGACCAGGATGGTCCGCGCGTGCGTGACCGCCACCGGATCGATGTCGACGTACAGCACGCGGTTGCGCGGATCGATCGCCTGGACCACCTCGTGCACATTGCCCGCGGTCGGTATGCCCGAGCCGATGTCGAGGAACTGGTGGATACCGGCGTCGGACAGATACCGGACCGCCCGCCGCAGGAAGGCCCGATTGCTCAGGGCCAGTCGCGGCAGATCGGGCACCAGCTGTCTGGCCATCTCCGCGGCCTTGCGATCGATCTCGAAATTGTGCGAGCCGCCCAGCAACGCGTCGTACATCCGCGCCGGGCTCGCCTTCGTCATGTCGACGCCGTCGGGCGCCCATGTCGGCCTGTCCACTCGAATCCCCTTCGTATTCGCGATCCGACCGCCCGCACGCGACGGGTCGTCCGGCACCCGGTCACCCCGGGACGGGTGCATCTGCATGCTAACCGCGCTGTATGAGTCGGAACTGTGAACTTCGGCGGGAATCACACGAGGTTGATCGAGTCCAGTACGCGCGTGCCGATCTCGGTGTCGCCGGTCACCGCGACGGCGCAGGCGCGCCAGGGCAGCCGCCGGGTGCTCCACTGCGGGAACTCCACCGACATCGCCGCGATGTGGGCCGTGGCCCCGGCGGCGCGTCCCGGCCGCACGCGCAGCCGTCCGCCGCGTGGCTCGAGCCGCCAGGTGCCGCCCCCCGGACCGGTGAGGGTCAGTGCCACCGAGGTGTCGAGCCAGCTCAACGCCTCGCGGTGCGAATGCTCGAGCAGTGTGGTCAGCCAGCGCAGGATCGAGGTCATCCGGCGCGCGTCGGTGGGCGGAGTGGGGCGGTCCAGCGCCGGGGCGATGTCGTGGCGCACATGGGTGTGCCATTCGTACACCAGCATGGCCGGCGCGAGTTCGAGTGGGTACCAGCCCAATTCGCCGTACGGGATGCGGATGGCGTTGAGTCCGGGCATGGTCAGCACGGTCAGGGCGGCAATGCCGCGGCGGCTCCAGGTCTCGAATTCGCCGGGGAGCTGTTTGGTTGTGTGCGAACGCTTTTCGTCGACGAGTCGCTCGTTCAGGCGTTCCACGTCGCGGGTGGTCATATAGGCCGCGGCGGTCGGGGTGAGGATCGCGCGCAGCACGGTGGTCATGTGGATGAGCACGTCGGCGACCGACCAGCCCGCCGCCGCGCTGGGCGCGCCGAGGTCCGCGGCGCTCAGATCGCGGCAGAAGTCGAGCACGGCGCGGCGCTCGTCGTGCAACGCGGGCAGATGTGCCGAACTCATCGCATCGCCCCGTCGACCGCCGGACTCCTCATGGAGTCCGGACATTACCCGGTAACGGCCCGGCTGTCCGCGCCGAGGAGGAATACCCGAAGATTGCTGTGTGACATGGAATCGGTGTGGGCGGTTGCGGCAATCGGCGTCGCGAGTTCTCCGCAGCCCCTACGATTCTCCTGGTTGGTCGAGTACGCGGGATCGGGTCGGAGGTGGCGGTGCGGTTACGGCAGCTGGGTTTTGCCGAGGGATTGCTGGCCTTCAGTGCGAGGCCGAGCCGCATCCGGCGATGTGGACTTGTCGGTGCTATGGGGCATGCTCTTGGCACGCAGACGTCAACGAACCCGCCCGGAGTGCACCATGTCATCGCGTCGAACGAAGCCGCAGCCGTTGTCCGACACAGAAATTCGGCAGATCGCCGCGGACCTCGCCGCCGATCGCCCACCGATGGTGTGGTTCACCGCGGAAGCGGTCGGGGTGCCCGAGGGTCGCTCGGGAAAGGTGCTCGCGCTCGGTGATCCCGCCGAGGGCGATTTCCTCCAGGTGCGGCCCACGGGTTCCAAGGATGTGCTGTCGTTCTCGCCCACCGAAGTGACGCTGACCAAACCGGCCCGGCGCACCGCGCCCCCGGCCGCCGCGAAACCCAGGAAGGACACCCCAGTGAGCATGCCGTCGTCCGTCACCCCGTCGCCGCAGCCGCCGAGCCCGGCCCAGGAGACCGCGGCCCCCGCGCAACCGGCCCCGGCCGTCGCCAAGCCCGCCGGGCCCAAGCCCGCCGCCGAGTCCGACAGCTCCGCCGAGAACGCCAAGCCCGGCGCCAAACAGCCCGCCCGCCCCGCGAAGGCCGCCCCCGCCCGCAAGGCGAAGACCCCCGAGGTCACCGTCACGTTGTCCGGCACCGCCGACGGGGAGTGGACCGTCGACGTCGTCAACGGCAAGAAGCGCACCGTGCGCGGCCTGACCGTCGCGGGCTCGTCGGTGGCCCAGGCCGCCAAACTCCTGCACCCCGAGGTGGCCGAGGTGGTCGACTCGGTCCTGGAGTCGGTGCGAAACTCCCAGCGCGTCAAGGTGGAACAGCTCCAGTCCGAACTCGAGCAGGCGCGTCGCCTTCTCGACGAACTTTCGGGCTAGAGGGTTTTCGACTCCGCGCCGTCGGTCGATTACGGGGTTTGCCCGCGTGATCCGAGGTGGGCCAGGATCGCCCACTGCTGCCCGCGTCGGCGCAGGATGAATACTTCACCGGCCGGGGCGATGCTGTCCGCCTCGCCCGAGGGGGTCAGGGTGGTGGTGACGAATACGACCTCCCCACCCGAGGCGATGTAGTGCACACGTCGCTGCCGGGCCGGACGTGCGGTGGCGCACACCTGGCGGTAGTACGTGTCGACATCGGTACCGAATGCGGCGCTGTCATCGGCGGGGTAGCACGCGCCGTATTCGGCGAACACGGCTGTGACCGCGGCGCTGTCGCCGCACGCCAGTGCGGTGTCGTAGCGGTCGAGCACGGCCCGCACCTGTTCGTCGAGGGGCTGGGCATGGGTTGCGCCGGTCATGCCAGGGCCCCGGCCTGCGGCGTGACGATCGGCGATGTCGTCGGCGGGGACGTGGCCGATGCGGGTTCGTCACGGCCCGGGGTGTCCGCGCTGGTGATGAGCTGCTGAATCTGCCGATGCAGGCGTAATGCCGCGCGCGGGTGGAACGACCAGGCCCGATATTCGCCGCCGTCCCAGGTGTACACCGAGATCCAGTACACCGGAACATTTTTCGCGTTGGCCGGAACGACCGGCGTGAATTCCTCCTCTTCGCTCGCCGGGGCTGCGTCGTCGCCCGACTCGCCGGTGAGCGTGACCTCTGCCTTCTGCAGTCCGACCGGCACCGGCGCCAGGAAGGCCGCGCGCTCGTCGTCGCTGGTCAGCGTCCGGTAACCGGGGTGGTCGTGGTCGCGTAGGGCATAGAGCGTATTCCGCTCCACGTACAGGCCGACGACCCGCCGTCGCTGCCGGTACTGCCGAAAACCCATCACTCGCAGAACTCCTCATGTGGGGCGTCCATGTGACGCATATCGCTACGAACACGAACACTATGCATCACAACACTCTCTATAGCAACTGTTCGCATGAGTAATATCTTCGTATGGAGTCTTGCGGGGTGTATTGTCCGAATGCGAAACCGGCGAAGGAGACGTGGGTATGGAGGTCGAGGCGTTGAGCACCGACGAAGAAAGTGCGTGGCGGTTCTACCTGCGCTCGCACGCCCTGCTCACCCGCACCCTCGACGCCGAGCTACGCGCCGAACACGGCATGACGTTGCTCACCTACGACGCCCTGGTGCAGTTGTCCGAAGCGCCGGGCCAGGCGATGTACATGCGGAATCTGGCCGCCGCGTTGCTCTACAGCGCCAGCGGACTCACCCGCATCGTCGACGGCCTGGAGAAATCCGGCTACGCCGAACGCCGGATCGACCCCGCCAATCGGCGCGCGACCCTGGTCACGCTCACCCCCGAGGGAGTTCGAGCCCTGCAAGCGGCATGGCCGACCCACGTACGCGGCGTCCGTGGCCATTTCGCCCGCTACCTCGGCGACGGCGAGGCGCCGGTCCTGCACCGCGTGCTGGCGGCCGTCGCACAGGATCTGGAGACCGCTCCCGCCGGATCGGCGACAGCCGCGACGTAACACCGGCGCGGGGGCCCCGATGGATTGTTTGCCAGTGGATCGCTGATCAGTGCAGTCGCATCGAATGAACTGGACCGAGCGGCGATCCGGACCTCGATGCAGCGTCATCGAACCGTGGTGCGGGGAAGCGGCGACAGAGTGCAGCCGCCTACCGCGCGAGTTGTCCACCAGCGAACCGTGCGTTGCACAGGTTCCCGATCGCCCAGGAGTGCGCGTTGTTGTTGCATCTGATCGCCCTGCTCGCCTCCGCTGTCGTCGCTGCGGTCCTCGCAGCGCGCTCCGCCGGGTCCGGCAGGCGTCGTCGAGCCGAGGCCCTGGCCCCTGTGACGGCCACGAACCACGAAGCAATTCCGAGAGGCATGGATCTCCCGGTGCGTTCGGTGCAGGTGCGAACCTGCGGGCGAATGGTCACCACGGGCCCGGTTCGATAACCGCGGCAGCCGCCGAGCTAGACGGCGGTTTCGCGGGTTTTGTGACTTTCGCGGCGCCAGACTCGGCGCGATTCGGGGTGGCCCTGGTGACGCATCTCGTCGTGGAAGACGTAGCCGAGGGTGTATTCCTTGGCGTGGTACATGGCCGAATCCGCTTCGCGCAGTAGGTCGTAGACCGAGGTTTCGGCGGGGGTGGGCTCCGTCGGGAGCGGTGTGGGGACGTCCTGTGCGAGGAATGCCTCGGCCGGGGCCGGGCACGCGGCGGTGTGGCCGCGGATCTCGTGCACCGAGCCCGCCGGGCGGGCGGAGCCCACGGCGATGCCGATGCTGGCCGTGATCGAGACCGCGCCGACGCTGAGTTCGAAGGGATTGCCGAACGCGGCGATCAGTCGTTCGGCGAGGGTTGCGGTGTCCGAGCGGTTCGCGCAGGTCAGCACGACGAACTCGTCACCGCCGTAGCGGGCGGCCACATCGTCGTGCCGGATGACCCGGCGGATGCGGGCCGCGGCGTTGGCGATCAGCTCGTCGCCGATGGCGTGGCCGTAGCTGTCGTTGACGGATTTGAAGCCGTCCAGATCGATGAACAGCAGGCACAGTGTGCGCCCGGCCCACCGCTCGTGATTGCGGGCGGGGGCGCGCAGCAGCGCCGAGCGGTTCAGCAGACCGGTGAGCATGTCGTGATCGGCCTGATACTGCGCGCGTCGCTCGCTGCGTGCGCTGCGCCCGATCGCGCGCTCACTGCGCGCCAGCACGCCGATCAGCAGTCCGGCCAGCAATGTGGAGACCACCACTCGATCCACCACGCCGGGCCGATGGCCCATGGTCGGCACCAGCGAGGCGACCACGAGTGCGACCGCGATGACACTGGCCCGCTGACGCGACTGATCGGGCCGGATGCGTTGCTGCTGACCCAGGGTGACCATGGTCGGATGCAGCGCCGCCAGCCCCACCAGCAGATACGCGCCCAGCAGCGGAACCAGCAGAATCTGCAGCGGCGGGTGGATCGACCCGGCCGCCACCAGGTTGTAGCCGAAATCGGCGATCAGGATCGCCAGCAGACTCGTATGCAGCAGGCGCAGTGAGGTTTCCGAGCGCATCGCGGTGACCACCGAATGGGTGACCACGGTCAGCAGCAGCGCATCGATGACCGGGTAGCAGGCCGCGATCACCGCGCTCGCACCGTGTCCGCTGCTCAGGATCGGCGAGATCAGGAACGTCCACGAGGCCAGCAGTGCGCCCAGGCCGATCAGCCCGGAGTCCAGCAGCAGATCGTTGCCGCCGCCGTGCACGCGGCGCGGCGCGAGCCACAGCAGTGCCGCGAGTAGGACACCGGCATATCCGGACAGGGTGAACATATCGTCGAACAGGTACTGTTCGGCCGGTATGAGGTCGCGCAGCGTGATGCCGAAACCGAACAGTACGGCCGATCCGGCCAGCAGATACCACGGCATCGGTGCGGGCGGGTGATGTCGGTGCACGCCGACGGCGATCATCGCCACCGTCATCACGACGACCGCCGCCAAGACGGTGGTGACGACCGCTTCCGCGGCGGTGAGCAGGGGTAGCGCGATCATGACCGCGGCTATCATCGGCACGAATGCGCGCCACAATGGCCCGGCCAGATGCCGGAGGTCGACCGTGTGCTGTTCGCTGAGCATCATCAGTCCCCCTTGTCCGCTCCGTCCCCGATGAACCGTGCCGCGTAGTAAGTCTGGGAATCCTCCACTGCGATCTCGACGGTGGCTCGTTCACCGATCGCCGTCCGCAGAGCGTCGGCGAACGAGAAGCGAGAGTTGTTGTATGAGCAGATGTCCCAGCCGACGGCCGCGCGCTCCGCCGCCAATATCCGGACGACTGATTCGATCATGACATGAAATGCGGCCCCTTGTCGCGCGCCCGGCGCGACCAATGTGAACCCTGCATAGTAGATCGCGTCACGCTCGGCGTGTTGGGGAAAACGCGCCGCGAAATATTCGGGACTGATCCACGGAACGGTCTCCAGGTGACGGGTCAACGTGGTCAGACCGATCGGTTCGCCGTCGGGCGCGCGGGCCACGTGCTTCTGGATTCGCGGATCTGTCATCTCCTGATGGAATTCGCCCGGATGCAGAACCTGCCGTGCGATCGCCCGAGTGCGTAATGGACCGAACGCGTCCTCGTAGAGCAGTTGGAAGCGTTCGATCTGCGGATCCGGAATCGTGGTCTCGACGCTGACCTGGATGCCGCCGGCAGCCGAAGTCGCTGTACGACTTGATCTTTCCGGGTCCTCGGGTTCGGTCACGGTTGGTTCCATCCCGCCGTGTGGTACGCCGCCAGGGCCAGTGCGCAGGTCGGCCGTCCATCGGAGGTGGCCGCGATCGTGCTGGTGCACACCGGCCCGAAGATCCCGGCGCGGGCCGCGGTCATCTCGGTCAGGCTCGCGTGGATGAGTTCGTCGACCGCCCTGGCGGTTTCGGCCTCGTGCTCGACGAACAGGCCCGCGCCCGAGCCGTCGTCGCGCACGGTCCAGCCGATTCCGGCCGCCGCCGTCGCGCCCTCGGTTTCGGCGAATTCCACCGCGTACACGCAGTACAGCCGATCGCCCCAGACGATGGGTTTGCGCACCCTGCGGGTCCGCTCGATCGTGGCGTGTGGCGGGATCACCGACGACAGGCGGATCAGATTCGCTTCTCCCACACCGAGTTCGCGCAGCGCGGCGTCGAATGCGGAGATTCTGGTGGACCCCACTCCGACCGCCGCGCCGACCTCGATGGTCAGCGCGGCGGGGCGGGGTGGGGCGGTACTTCCGGTTCCGAATGTGCCGTGGTGTCGGTGGGTTATGAGCATCCTGTGATCCTTCCCCCGGGGATCCCAGTGTTGCATTTTGAAGGGTGATCTTGCGGCAAAACTTCCTGGAACTGAAAAACATCGTTTCATATCTGTCGCGTATCACCCCCGGTTGCGTGAACGCCCGGCGGCCGGTCGGTGCATACCTCGGATGTGAACGCTAACGGCCCGCTAAGATCCGGACACGACCAAGTGGTCGAATGAGGATTTACCGGACAGGAGGGCCGCATGCCACCCGCTGCAGCGCCACCAGGAATTGTCGAATCGGTGCTGGCAGGAGGCCCGGCACACGAAATATTGGCCGAAGGCGGCGGGCTGCGCCTGGACGCCTCACCCGTCGACTACGTGCTCGTCGCGATCTATTTCGTCTTCGTACTCGGCATCGGCTTGTTGGCCCGTCAGCGGGTGTCCTCGAGCATCGATTTCTTCCTGTCCGGGCGCTCGCTGCCCGCCTGGGTCACGGGTCTGGCGTTCATCTCGGCGAACCTCGGCGCGGTCGAGATCATGGGCATGTCCGCCAACGGCGCCCAGTACGGCATGCCGACCATGCACTACTACTGGATCGGCGCGATCCCGGCCATGCTGTTCCTCGGCGTGGTCATGATGCCGTTCTACTACGGTTCCAAGGTGCGCAGCGTGCCGGAGTTCATGCGCCGGCGGTTCGGCACGGGCGCGCACCTGGTCAACGCGCTCAGCTTCGCGATCGCCCAGGTCCTGATCGCGGGTGTGAACCTGTACCTGCTGGGTTCGATCGTGAACGTGCTGCTGGGCTGGCCGCTGTGGGTGTCGATCATCGTCGCCGCGGCGATCGTGCTGTCGTACATCACGCTCGGTGGTCTGTCGGCCGCGATCTACAACGAGGTGCTGCAGTTCTTCGTCATCGTGGCCGCGCTGCTGCCGCTGACGCTGGTCGGCCTGCATCGCGTCGGCGGCTGGAGCGGGTTGAAGCACCAGATTGCCGCCAAGGTGCCCGACGCCGCACAGCAGATCCACTCCTGGCCGGGTAACGAGCTCAGCGGCTTCTCCAACAGCGTCCTGTCCGTGATCGGCATCGTGTTCGGTCTGGGCTTCGTGCTCTCGTTCGGTTACTGGACGACCAACTTCGTCGAGGTGCAGCGCGCGCTGGCCACACATTCGATCTCCGCGGCGCGGCGCACCCCGATCATCGGGTCGTTCCCGAAGATGTTCATCCCGTTGATCGTCGTCATCCCCGGAATGGTCAGCGCGCTGATCGTGCCGCAGATCGCGGAGTACAAGGCGACCGGCAAGGGCGATGTCACCTACAACGACGCGCTGCTGTACCTGATGAAAGACGTTCTCCCCAACGGACTTCTGGGTGTGGCGCTGACCGGTCTGCTGGCCGCGTTCATGGCGGGCATGGCGGCGAACATCTCCGCGTTCAACACGGTGTTCAGCTTCGACCTGTGGCAGCAGTACCTGAAGAAGGACCGGCCGGACGGCTACTACCTGAATGTCGGGCGCTGGGCGACCGTGGGCGCCACGGTGGTCGCGGTCTTCACCGCGTTCATCGCCGGGAACTTCTCGAACATCATGGACTACCTGCAGACGCTGTTCTCGTTCTTCAACGCGCCGCTGTTCGCCACGTTCATCGTCGGCATGTTCTGGAAGCGGATGACCGCGACGGCCGGTTGGGTCGGTCTGGTGTTCGGCACCCTGTCCGCGATCTTCATCTTCATTCTGAGCGAGACCGGGGTGATCAACCTGTCCGGTCAGGGCTCGAGCTTCCTGGCCGCCGGTGTGGCCTTCGTGGTGGATATCGTGCTCAGCGTCGTGGTGAGTCTGGTGACCGCGCCCAGACCCGAAGCCGAACTGGTCGGGCTGGTGTACTCGCAGACCCCCAAGTCCAGCCTGACCGATGCCGACGCCGCCACGTTGCCGTGGTACCAGCGTCCGGTGCTGCTCGCGGGGATTTCCCTGGTCCTGGTCATCGCGCTGAACATCTTCTTCGGATAAGGAAGTGACGTAATGCTTTTCGATATCCGCACAATCGTCGGCGGGTTGCTCGGCATCTACGGGGTGATTCTGATCATCGTCGGGGCCGTCAACCACAGTGCCGCGGATCTGCAGCGCAGTGGCGGCTGGAACACCAATCTGTGGTCGGGGATCGTCATGGCGGTCATCGCCGTCGGATTCCTGATCTGGGTTCGCCTGCGGCCCACGCAGGTGCCCCGTCACACCGAATCCAGCAGTCCCACAGAGTAATCGGGACGCTCACGCGGTAGTGAAACGATCGGCCGCGACGGCAGCTGTGCCGTCGCGGCCGACTCGTTGGATCAGGTGTCGAGGAATTGTGCGGCGAAGACGTCCTCGATCTGCAGGCGACGCGGGGACAGGCCCTGTTCGTGGTGGTAGCGCAGATAGGTGTCCAGGGCGGTGCGGTTGGCGGCGATGCCGTAGGGCCAATGGTCCGGGCCGAACTGGGCCTCGTTGCGTTCGATCAGGGCATTCATCCACGGCACCATGGTTTGGACCTGGTACAGCCTGCGGTGTCGGCGGTAGCGTTCGGCGGCTTGGTCTTTCGCGCGGCAGAAGGTGTCGTAGACCTCGCGGACCAGGTCGGGGCGGGCGTCGAGCAGATCCTGCCGGACGACGACGGTGTGCATGATCGGGAAGATGCCCGTGCGGCGGTGGTAATCGCGCTCGAGCGGTTCGAAATCGGGGAACAGGCGGGCGACGTTCGGGGATCCGTCCAGTGCGCACTGCGGGACGTTCGCCGAGAACAATGCGTCGATCTCACCGGCATCGAGCATCTCGCTCAATGTCGCGTCGGCGGGGGCGTTGGTCACCTCCACGTTCGAAGGGTGCGGGTGCGGGATGAAATCGAAAGGCGGCGAGGCGTATTCGAGTCCGCCGATCACCCAGCGGTTCGCGGCGGGATCGAATCCGTACTCGTCCATCAGGATTCCCTTGGCCCACACGCCCGAGTCCTGGTCGTAGGTGCCGAATTCGCCGATGGTCCGTCCGGTCAGGTCCGCCGGGCCATTGATTCCGCTGTGTGTATTGACGAAGACGCAGGAATGCCGGAACACGCGGTTCGGGAAGATCGGCAACGCGACATACGGCAGCCCGGATTCCAGCAGGCGCAGGTAGAAGGTGAGGCCGAGTTCCGCGATGTCGTACTCGTCCTTGCGCACCGCTCGCTCGAATATCTCCGGCAGCGTGGCCGCGGTCCGCATGACGATGTCCGTGCCGTCGAGGCCGACGCTGCCGTCGAACAGTGCCGCGGTCGTATCGTATCGGTAGGTTCCTATGGTGAGGGTTTCGTCGGTCATGTCGAACTCCTTTCGAACTCCTGTGTCGGCGAGCTGATTTCGATATTTCCCGACCCGGCCGTAGCGCGTCCAACACCCTTTCCGCACGTCCGATACCGCGTGGGTATCGTGTTGCGGTGGACCTTCGCTCGCTCCGGTACTTCGTGACCGTCGCACAGGAGCGGCACATCGGCCGCGCGGCGCGTCGTCTGCACATGACCCAGCCGCCGCTGAGCCGCGCGATCCGGGAGCTCGAGGACGAACTCGGCGTCACCTTGTTCGAGCGCACCTCGAAGGGTGTCACCCTGACCAACGCGGGGACGGTGATGTACGACGAGTCGGTCGCGCTGCTGGAACACGCCGACCTGCTTCGCACCAGGGTGACCGCCGCGGCCGGCGCCACCACGCTCACGATCGGCACGCTCGCGGATACCGCCGAACTCGTCGCGGGAACGCTGGTCACCCGATTCCGGGAGCAGCATCCGTCGGTCGAGGTGAGTATCCGCGAAGCCGACCTCGGCGATCCGACCGCCGGGCTGCGCGCCGGGTTGGTCGACGTGGCATTGACCCGAACTCCGTTCGAGGACAACGGAATCAGCACCCGAATCCTGCGCCGGATCCCCGTCGGCGTGGTGCTGCGCGGGGACGACCCACTGGCCGGGCGCGAGTCGATCGGCTCGGACGATCTGACCGACCGCCGCTGGGTCCGGCTCCCGGACAACGCCGACCCACTGTGGGCGGCGTACTGGACCGGCGGCCCACCGGACGGTTCGTCACCGATCGTGCGGACCATCCAGGAATGCCTGCAAGCGGTCCTGTGGAACGCGACCTCCGCTCTCGCGCCCCTCGATCAGCCCCTTCCCACAGGTCTGGTCGTCGTCCCCTTCCACGATCGTCCCCCGAGCCACCTGGTGGTGGCGCAATCCGAGGCCGCGCCGAGCCCCCTGGTCCGCAGTTTCGTCCAGCTTGCGGTGGACAGCTTTCGCTGAGCCCGTGCTGGTCAGAGCGTGACAACGATCTTGCCGTGCACGTGACGTCCGGCCTGCATTGTCACCGCATCGCGAATCTTCTCGATCGGGAAGGTCGCGGCGATCGGCACGGTGAGCGTTCCGGCGAGGATCGCGTCGCTGATCCGTGTCATATCGTCCGGGCCCGCGTTGATTCCGCCGGTCGCGCGCACGCCGCCGGGAGGGGTGGGCCCTGCGGCGACAGTGGAGATCCGCTCGGGCGGAACACTCAGTGCGAGTGCGGTTTCGGCCGTTTCGGTGCCGAACAGATCGGTGGCGGCGGTCACGCCCTCCGGGGCCAGGGCACGCACCCGATCCGCCAGTCCGGGGCCGTAGGTGACCGGTTCGGCGCCGAATCCGCGCAGGAATTCGAAGGTGCCTTCCGAAGCCGTCCCGAGCACTCTGGCTCCGGCGAGTCTCGCAAGCTGGACGGCGAATACGCCCACACCGCCTGCTGCGCCGCCGACCAGGACGGTGTCGCCGGATCGCAGATCGATCGCCGTCAACGCGGCGGCCGCGGTCATACCGGCTACGGGAAGCGTGGCCGCCACCTCGTCGCTGATGCCCTCCGGTGTGTGCCAGAGCCCTTCGGCCGCTCCGGCGCGCGTATCGACCACCACGAAATCGGCGGCGGCCCGACCCATCGCACCACCGTAGACACGGTCGCCCACAGCGAAACCCGTTGCGCTGTCGCCGACTTCGTCCACCACGCCGGCGAAGTCGTAACCGAAACCGGCCGGCACGGTGATGCCGAACTGCGCCGCCGCCTCGGGCTGCGCGGCGATGAGCCAGTCCATGGGATTCAGACCGGCGGCGGTGACGCGGACGCGGACCTCGCCCGGTCCGGCATGCGGTTCCGGAACCTTCCGCAGCTCCAGCACCTCGGGACCGCCGAACGTCTCGTAGATGACGGCTCGACTCATTGCGACCTCCAGAGAAACAGTAACGGGACTTGGTGCCATCACTATACCGCAGTGACGGGACCAAGTCCCGGTACGATGTGGGCATGGCCCGCTGGCAACCCAACGCATCGCAGCGACTCGTCGTCGCTGCCCTCGAACTGTTCGAGGAGCGCGGCTACGAGAACACGACGGTGATCGAGATCGCGGAGCGCGCCGGACTCACCAAGAGCACCTTCTTCCGGCATTTCCCCGACAAACGGGAGGTGCTGTTCGGCGGCGGCACGATGACCGGACTGCTCGTCGACGGAATCACCGCCGCCCCGGCCGAGGCCGGGGCGCTCGAAGCGGTGGCGCACGCCCTGGACGTGATCGGCAGAGAAGCCTTCCCTCCGGAACGTCGCGAGTTCGCCGCCCGGCGGCAAGCGGTCATCGCCGCCCACCCGGAACTGCGGGAACGCGAGGCACTCAAAGGTCTGGGTCTCACCGCGTCGATGATCGAAGCGCTGGAACGCCGCGGCGTCCCCGAGCTCACCGCCCGCGTCGTCGCCGAACTCTGCGGGATCGCCTGGAAGATCGCCTACGAGCGCTGGAGCGACCCCGCCAATCACGACGAATTCGGCGAACTCGCCCGCCGAACCCTCGCCGAAGTGCAAGCCGTAGCGGAATCCCAGAGCCGACCGTGATCGAGTCGAACACTCTGGTTCTGGGAGGTGAACGATGCAGACTCGTCGCAGGTGCAGGCGAGTGCCGGGCCGATCCTTCGAATCACCTACGTCGACCGATCCGCCGCGAGTCGAGTGCCGTCGGGGCATTCTCTGTCCTGTCGCTGCTGCCTGAGATCTTCGAGTTCCCTGTCTGTCGTTCGGGGCGAACCTCGGGGGCGACGATCTGGGTGGGCGCAGATGTCGTAATCGAACCGAAGCGGTTGTCGATGACGCGGCAACGTTGGGCGCGGCGCCCCGTCGACAAGTGATCACGACAGCGGGCTGTCGACAATGGTGGGTGCTGTTGCGGTTTCGGGTTGGGGTGCGTGTTTTGTCGTGCGGTTGCGATCAGGGGCGTCGTAGACTGGAATTGATCAGCGGTTCTCTGAAAATTGGTGTGTGCGTGGATGATTGGGTCAGTTGTCCAGGGTGAAGATTCTGATTTCACATCGGTTGGTGGGGTGTTTCGGGGTGTTTTTCTCGGTAGAATTCGAACATGGATTCGATGGGGGAGATTGGAGGGCCGACAGCTGATGTGCTGTTGGCTGCGGTAGGTGACTTGGTCGAGCAATCTTTGGCTCCGTTGTCGGATCGTGGGGTGGTGGAGTTGCTGCGTGGGGTCGAGCGTGCGGCGCGGATGTTGGCTGCGGTGCAGCATCGGCTGCTGATAGAGGTGGATTCCCGGTCGATTCCTGTGGATTCGGGTGCCAAGACGATCAAACGGTTCCTGATGGAAACCCTGCGATTGTCGAATGCCGAGGCCGGCGCACGCGTGCGTGCGGCGGCGAAGGTGGGCACGTTCCGTGATCTGTCGGGTCAGGAGCGTGAGCCCGAGTTGCCCTGTGTGGCAGCGGCGTTGCGTTCGGGGGATATTTCTGTGGAGCATGCGCGGGGTATTGCGTCGGTGATGATCAGGATCCCGCGTGCGGCCGATGAGGTCGATCGTGTGGCGGCGGAACAGATCCTGACCGAGTTCGCCGAGACCGGGTCGCCTGATGATGTGGGCAAGGTTGGGGACAGCATTCTGGCGTATTTGGATCCGGATGGAAAAGTCACGGACGAGTCTGATCGTGCTCGGATGCGCGGGGTCAGGATCGGGCGGCAGCGTGCGGATGGGATGTCCGCGATCAGCGGGGAGATCGATCCGATACTGCGGGCGTTGCTGGATTCGGTGCTGGCCAAGTACGCGCGTCCCGGTGTGGGGAATCCGGATGATCCGGCCAGCCCCGGGGCTGATGTGGACCGCGTGGATTCGGAGCTGATTGCTGCTGCGGCGCAGCGTGATTCTCGCACCGCTGCCCAACGCACCCATGACGCGTTCACCCTGCTGCTCGGCGAGCTGGTCGATACCGGCAAACTCGGCTCACATCGAGGCATACCGGTTACCACCGTGTTGACGATGCGGGTGCAGGATGTGGAGCGCCTGTCCGGGGTCGCGACCACTGCGACCGGTGGCGCGGTGGCGATCACCGACGCGTTGCGGTTGGCTGAGCGGTCTCGCCCGTATCTGGCGGTGTTCGACCATGCTGGTTTGCCGTTGCATTTGGGTCGGATGCGTCGGTTGGCTTCACCTGCGCAACGGCTTTCGCTGATCGCTGCGCTGGGTGGTTGTTCGCGGCCTGGGTGTGATGCGCCTGCGTCGCTGTGCGCGGTGCATCACGTTCGTGATTTCAGCAAGGGTGGTCCGACCGATATCGAGAATCTGGTGTTGGCGTGCGATCACTGTCATTTGCTGATCAATGACACGGAGACTGGTTGGAAAACTGTTGTTCTGAACGAAGATTCACAGTTCCCTGGCCGGACGGCGTGGATAGCGCCGGATCATATTGATCCGACTGGTACTCCGCGAGTGAACCATCGTCATCGCGCCGGGGAACTGCTGGCAGAAATCGTCGCGGGCATCCATGCTCGCCGGGAACGAGAACGCGCTGCGCATAGGTGTTGGTTGCGTGAGCGACAACCAGGCGGTGTCGCGGCCTGAACCGGGGCCGTGATCGCCAAAGCGGCGATACCGCGGTCTGGTCTGTGGCCGTGACGCCAACCTGGCGGTATCGCGACCTGAACCCGGAGGGAATTCGCCGTCCGAGGTACTCGCATGGTCCGATGACGTGGCCGGGGCCGGGTTGTGAGTCCGGATCGACCATACAGGCGTCGGTCGGGCGGACTCGTCGAGGAGATACAGCCGCAGAGAGCGATCATCAGCGACCGTTGCCAACGACCTGTCCGTCGTGGAGCAACCTCCAGAGCCTCAGTGCGAGGCCCGCGCGCATGAGTCCGGCGGGGCGGTGAGGTCGAAACCCAGGGTTCTGCCGAGGTTTTCGAGGCGGCGGGCGACGCTGCTGTGGTGCAGGTGTAGCAGGTCGGCGGCTCGACGTAACGAGCCTGTGGTGCAGTAGGCATCGAGGGTGTCGAGATCTTCGGGGCGCGAAGCGATTCGGTCTATTGCTGCGATATCGGCGTTGTCTTGCAACAGGTTCGCAGGTATCCGGTCCAGTACAGACAGTGCGCCCAGATCGTCATGATGGATGATCGGGATGCGAGAAGTGGTGAAGCGCAGCGCGGTACGGGCCTCGGACCAGGAACGATCGGGACTGTCCGCCGCACCGATGCCCGCTCGGACCTCGGGCGGGAACCGGGCCGCATCGACGGTGGTCGCCAGGATGACGCCCACGTCGGCGACCGTCGCGGCCTTCACCGGACGATCCGGGCAGATCAGGCTGCCGATCCGATCGATTGCTACGGGTGAGTGCACGGCAACGACGCGGATCGGCAGTTCGGCGGCGAAACCCATCAGTCGCAGTGCGCGATTACGGGCCGGTTCGTCGGTTCCGGCGCTGATCACCAGCTCGACCAGCGCGGGATCGGCCATGGTGGTGTGCGCCGGACCGTACCGTTCCACGACCGACGCGGTGGCCAGGGCCAGCCGTTCCAGCAGCAGCTGATCGAGCGCGCCGGGCGGGCCGGGACGTTCCAGCCATACCGTGCCGATCTCCTCCTCATCGAGGGTGACCGCCACCGTCGTGGACGCGGGCATCGCGGTGTCCGGAGCTTCCCTGCCGTCGTGCGCGAAGCGGATCACCCGTCCCGCGCTGTTCAGCCGGATACCGGCCACGCACTCGGCCAGTCCGTCAGCTCGCCGAACTCGCCGGAGCCCTGCGCCGAGGGCTCGCCGGATGATCGCGCGTTATCCGGCGTAGCAAACCCCTTGTCAGCAGCCTTTGAAAGCGTACACTTACGTTCGTGTCGGCTTTCATAGATGTGGATCTGGCCATTCTGGGTGATCCGATGCGGCAGGCGATCTTCGAGCGTCTGGCTCGGCGTCCGTCGTCGGTGGGGGAGCTCGCGGAGTCGCTGCCGATCACCCGGCAGGCGGTGTCGCAACATCTGCGGGTGTTGCGGGACGGTGGATTGGTGGTGGCCACGCCCGAGGGCACGCGGCGCATCTACCGGATAAATCCGGAGGGGCTTGCCGCGATTCAGGCGTATTTCCAACGGATCTGGGACGACGCGCTCACCGCTTTCCAGAAGGCCGCCGATGCGGCGATCCCCGAATCCGAACAGGAGTATCCCTCATGAGCACACCCGCCGTTCCGATCCTGCGGGGCTCCGCGACCGTCGCCCTGCCGATCGACCGGGCGTTCGCCTTCTTCACCGAATCGTTCGGCAGCTGGTGGCCTGCGGCGTATCACATCGGGCAGTCCGAGATGGCCGATGTGAGCGAGGGCATCGCGCACACCATCGCCGAGCGCGGCGGCGGATGGAGCACCCTGCTCGAGCTTTTCGCGAAGACCGCCGAAAATCATTCCACGGGAGGCGATCCCGCATGAACGATATGGAGATGGCGCGCCTGGAGCGAGTGGATTTGGCCGAATTCCTCGCCACGCTCACTCCCGAACAGTGGGAGCAGCCCTCCCTCTGTGAGGGCTGGCGGGTTCGAGATGTGGTGGCGCACATGATCAGTTACGAGGAACTGGGGCGCTGGGGGCTGCTCCGGCGCTTCGCCAAGGGACGGATCGTGCGCGCCAACCAGGCCGGCGTCGAGGAGTTCGGCTCGCTGGGCCCCGAGCGTCTGCTGCAATTCCTGAACGAGCACCTGGTGCCCCGCGGACTGACCGCCGGATTCGGCGGCATGATCGCACTGGTCGACGGCACCATCCACCACCAGGACATCCGCCGCCCGCTGGGCGTCCCACGGCAGATCCCGACAGATCGTTTGACTCGTGTTCTCGACGCCACCCTCCCCAACCCGCGCCTGGGCGCCTGGCATCGAATCCGCGGACTTCGCTTGCGCGCCGACGATATCGACTGGTCGCACGGCACCGGGCCGGAGGTTGTCGGCACCGGTGAAGCGCTACTCCTGGCGATCACCGGCCGCCCCAGCGTTCTCAGGGAACTCACCGGCTCAGGACAACCAGTCCTGGCTGCTCGGATCGGCGCGTGATCGTCGCATTGCGAGGCTCGCGTGCCGCATCCGTCCCAGCGTGGCGAATCGCTCGTCGAGGGCAGTGGAACATCGAACTCGATCATGCAGGACCGCCTTGCGCGCTCTGATGATCACCTTCGGGCGCCATCATGGTGCGCGACCTCAGGTTGACAGGAAAGTGGCGCAACCGGATTCGGGTTCAGCGCATCAGCAGTGAGCCGATTGAACCCCGACATGCGTGCTTCGAGTTGCACCTCGAAGCACGCTGTCGATATCGGTGACGATCATCCTCGGCTATGCACCGTCGGATACGTGAGTGGTGAGGTTGGCCGACAGCGGTGAGTGTGTGGGTTCAGGCTGTAGCGCGACGACGCTGGACCAGGCCGATGATGATGTCGACGACGAGGAAGCCCAGCAGGGTGATGCCGAGCACCGGGGCGAACCAGCCGACGGCAGCGGCGATCACGACCAGACCGGTCAGGAGTGCCGGGTGGATGCCGCGCAGGACGCCGCGTCGCGGCGGTGTGCCGAGGGCGAATCGGCTCGCGCGCAGCGGGCGGCGGCGCCACCACATCAGGTAGCCGCGCACGATGACGGTGATCAGCGCGAGCATCGTCAGCAGGAGCAGCAGTTGGTTGGCCAGGCCGAACATCATCCCCATGTGCAGGGCGATACCCCAGTTCGCGAGTTCGGCCATCAGCGGCCAATCCGCGTAGCGCACGGTGTCGGTGACATCGCCGGTGACGCCGTCGACGGCGATCGCATCCTGGGTGAGTGAGCCGGAGATGCGGCGTTCCTTCACGACGAATGCCGTGTGATCCGTTGCGGGGAGCGTGATTTCTACCGAGCCGTCGAGGTGGTGGCCGCGTGCTACGGCGAAAACCTTGTCCACCTGGGCAATTCGGTCGGTGGATGGTTGCGTTCCGGCGGTGCTCGGGGACATGTCCATGCCCGGCATACTCATTCCCGGCATGTCCATACCTGGCATATCCATCCCGGGCATGCTCGACGAGCTGCCTTGTTGTGCCGCCGATCCCGGCAGTGCACTGCTCACCGACGGCGTCGTCCAGCTCGACTGTGCTCTGAGCGCATCGACGTGCGCGCCTGCGTACGTGGACCAGGTCATCCCGGTCGCGGATAGGAACAGTAGCGGCAACAGCACCCACACTCCCACGGCCGCATGCCAATTCACCGTCCGCAAGCGCCCCTTGCGGCTGCGATCCGGCCACATCAGCCGACGCAGGCCGCGGTATCGCGAACTCGCCCGGCGTACCCACACCACCAGTCCGGCGAGTGCGACCACCCACAACCAGGACGCGGCCGCCTCGCTGTACAGCCGACCCGGTTGTCCCAGATGCAGATTCCGGTGCAGCTGATCGATCCACGTCCGCAGCGGCAACGCCCCCGTACTGCCGTAGACCACACTCACACCGACCGATTTCGCGGTCGCCGGATCCACGAACACGGCCCGTTGCTCGGACTCACCCAACGACGGATCGGTGAACAGCACCCGAGTCGTATTCCCAGCGTGCTGAGCCGGATCAACCGCCGCCAGAGCGAGTTTGGGCTCCACGGCCACGGCTGCGGCCACCTGGTCCGCCAGCGGCCGCGCGGGTCCGGTCGAATCGACATGCAGCAGATCGTGATTCACGATCGACTCGAGAGTCGGAGCAACCGAATACAGCGCCCCCGTGAGCGCCGCGATCAGAATGAACGGCCCGACGAACACCCCGGCATAGAAGTGCAACCGCATCGCCAGCGCAGTGGTCGCGCCGCGCGAATTCGACCGCCCGGCCGATGGCTCCGCGGATTGTGCGGTCACCGATCCTTCGGTCGATTCGACAGGTATTCCGTTGTGTGACTGCGATACTCGATCCGGCTCGGCAGGTACTCGGTCGGCTGTGGACGTCGGAGGCGCGGCGTCCCGCGTGCCGATCGGCGCCCGGTAACTCTCCTCGGGTGATCCGGCACTCGCGACGTCGGCCGATCCGCTCGATGGTACGGCCGGCGTAGCAAACAGATCAGCGTCCGGAGTGGTCATCCGATTGTCGTCCGCCGACTCGTCGAACGGCTCGGTCGGCGGCCTGCCCGTGCGATCGGCCGATATGCCGATAGGCGTGGTGGCTGAACCGTTCTGATCGATATGCGGATCGGCGGCGGGGGTGGGCTCGGGATCGTCACGTGTGCCGGCGGTCGACTCGGCCGGTGGTTCGGCGGTGGCG
The DNA here is from genome assembly GCF_000308615.1 of Nocardia jiangxiensis NBRC 101359. Taxonomy (GTDB): domain Bacteria; phylum Actinomycetota; class Actinomycetes; order Mycobacteriales; family Mycobacteriaceae; genus Nocardia; species Nocardia jiangxiensis. The sequence goes on along the minus strand of NZ_BAGB01000058.1, from coordinate 78,497 downwards.
TCCGGGATCGGGGGATTGGTGGTGCTCACGATGTTGCTCCTGGTTGGCTGCCACCCGTGGATGCGCTGCTGTCCGGGTGAATCCTCGGTGTGCGAGGACGTCCGCCCCTCATATGCGGACGTCTTCTCCTCTGATGAGCGTTCCGGCAGGCACGTTCGTCAGACACCACACGGCGGGGTTCCGGGCGGGAGTCGCTGAATCGACAAGGCTCGGCAGTGGCCCGGTCGGATCGGTAGGACGCCCGGTCGGACTCGCGCCGATCACCTGTGGACGTTCCGGCTACGCACGGTCATTCCGGTCCGATCGGCGGATGCCCGACGATCACGCCGGACAGCGTCCGAGCGGCAGTGTCGTGCCGGACTTTCCGGTCGCGCTGTGCCGCTCCGGTCGGCTCTCACCTCGGCAGGCATTGCTCAGGCCAGGTAGATGATCCGACCGATTCGACAGTGCCCGGCCTGAATTCGCCACAGTTACCTATGGGAAATGACAAGGCATTTCGTCGGTACTTCCGCACGACATGCGGCGCGGGCGATGCCGATCGGCGGACGCCAGGCAAGCCTGAGCGTCTGTCCGCCAACCGATCCGGTGCGACGTACGTCGATCCACTGGTGTGGTGCGAGGATTCACCCTGCGACACGATGATCGGGGCCGTCGGCAAGCGGCCGGTCGATCATCGGTGTGCTGCGAAACGCGCGAAAGATGTTCGCGCGCACGGGTGTATGGATGAATGTGGGATCAGGCAGGCAGAGGTGGGCCGCGAGTCCGGCAGGAGTCTGCGGCGAAGATCCGGTGGATGACGTGGTCGCGGTGCGCGATCGGCACCGGCGACGGGGGAGCGGCGGCGGGCGGGTGAACCAGCAGCGGCAGTGCACGGGACAGCGCGGCGATGAGGATTCGGTAGGCGGCCTCCGCGCCGTGGATCACGACGGATGCGGCGCATGCGGCCGCGATGTGTGCGATGAGCATCGCCGGGCTCCACAGCGAACCCGGATGCGGCATGTCCAGCATGTCCAGGGACATCACCGCATGGCCCAGCAGCTGCCCGCCGATCAGGGCCGTGACCAGGCCGGTTCGGGTGGTGTGCAGGGAGCGCAGACCCGTCACCAGAGCGCCCACCACCGCACACGCCGCGACGAGCAGCAGTAGCGTGCGCGACTGCAGGGGCATGGCTCCGGCAGCCCAGCCGTGCGCCTCGATGGCCAGCGCGCCGGAGACGGCTCCGGCCGATCCCCCGCGCAGCCGGGCGACCGCACTCCGACGCTGTTGCGCCGCAGCCGAATCGCGGGCCGGGGACCGGCCGGGGTCGAGGATCACCCGAAGATGATACCGAGGCGGCACCGCCGAACCATCGGTGAGGCGGCGCCGACCGTGCTACTCGGCGGGGACGTCCATTTCCGCCAGCGGCTTGCGCAGCAGTTTGCCGGTGGCATTGCGCGGGAGTTCGTCCAGGAAGATCACCTCGCGCGGCACCTTGTACCGGGCCAGGTTCGACTTGACGTAATCCTTGATCTCCTGCACGTCGCGCTTGGAGTCCGGGCCGGGAACGACGAACGCGCGCAAGCGTTTTCCGAATTCGCGGTCGTCCACGCCGATCACCGCGGCCTCCAGCACGTCGGCCCGGTCGGCGAGCAGATGCTCGACCTCCTGCGGGAAGACGTTCTCACCGCCGGAGACGATCATGTCGTCGTCGCGGCCATCGATGAACAGCAGACCGGTCTCGTCGAAGTGCCCGACGTCACCGCTGGACATCATGCCGTCGACGGTCTCCTTGGTGCGGCCGTCGGTGTACGCCTTGAACGAGTGCGGGTTCTCGATGAAGATCGTGCCGGTCACATTCGGCTCGGTGATCCGCTTGCGCTGCTCGTCGTACAGCGCGACCCGGATGCCCACCGGCGACTTGCCCGCGGTGTTGGGCGCGCGGCGCAGCTCCGGCGGGGTGGCCACGGTGATCACGGCGCATTCGGTGGAGCCGTACACGTTGTAGAGGGAGTCGCCGAAGTAGTCCAGGCTGCGGGTGACCACATCCGGCGGAATCGCCGAACCGGCCGCGAAAATGACGTTCAGCGTGGACATGTCGTACTTGCCCAGGACATCGGCGGGCAGATCGAGCATGCGCTGCAACATCGTCGGCACCACGACCAGTTCCTCGGCCCGGAACTTCTCGATATTGGCCAGTGTCGCTTCGGGATCGAATCGCCTCTGCTGGAACACGATTCGGTTGCCCAGCGCCAGGCCGATGGTGAACTGCGACAGGCCGGTGGCGTGGAAGATCGGCGCGGCCATCAGGATCGTGCCGTCGCGCGGCACCGGAATCCGGTCGACCAGCTGCGCGGAGATGAACGGGCTCACCTTGTCTCGCGGCGCGCCCTTCGGGGTGCCGGTGGTGCCACTGGTCAGGATCACCATGCCGCCTGGCTTCGCCGGAAGCTTCACCGGATCGGTGGACTGATCGGCCATCAGCGAATCGAGCGTCGGCACCGACGCGTCGACGCCGTCCTTCTCGTCGGACCAGGTCAGGATGCGCGGTACGGAATCCGGGATCGCGCTCATCAGATCGACGAATTCGCTGTCGTGCAGGACCGCCTTGACCTTCTCGCGGGCGGCCACGTCGGCGAACTGCGGTTTGGCGAATCCGGTGTTCATCAGCACCGCGCGCACACCCAACTTGCCGGTGGCCAGCAGCGTCAGCACCAGGCCACGATGGTCGCGGGCCAGCACCGCGATCACGTCGCCCTCGCCGATGCCCTGCGCAGTCAGCGCCCGTGCCAGCGCATTCGACTGCCGGTCGAGTTCGCCGAAGGTCAGCTCACCGCGCTCGTCGACGATGGCGGGGGAGTTCGGGCGGGTCTGCGCGGAATGCACGACCACGCCCGCGAACGGGCCGTACTTGCCGATCGCGACGACCGAGCGCACCGCATGATCGAGGCGCAGCGGGTTGAACAGCCCGCGCCTGCGCATCGTGTTGGCCCCCAGAGCCAAATCCCCGACCTTGCGGAGGGTGGTGCTTGCCGACGGAAGGACAGCTGACATAGGTACAACCTTCCGCGATCCCGCCTGACCTGGGCCGGGCTGACCGCAACATCGAGATCCAGTGCGTGCTAACACTAGCAAGCAGACCTGCTCGTATGTGGTTAGCGTCTCTGTTACCGACGGTACCCCCAACAGGTTCGGCCGGGCCTACTCTGTGATCCGATACTCGACCAGTTCACGACGCAGGAGCTTGCCTGTTGTGTTGCGCGGGAGTTCGTCGAGGAAGATCACTTCCCGCGGCACCTTGTAGCGCGCGAGCGTGCCCTTCACATAGGCCTTGATCTCCTCGGCGTCGGGCGTGCTACCCGGCTCGGCGACCACGAACGCGCGCAACCGCTTACCGAATTCCACGTCGTCTACCCCGACCACCGCGGCGTCGAAGACATCGGGACGTTCCAGCAGCAGGTTCTCCACCTCCTGCGGGAAGACGTTCTCACCGCCCGAGACGATCATGTCGTCGTCGCGGCCGTCCACGAACAGCAGGCCGTGCTCGTCGAAATGTCCGACGTCGCCGGAGGACATGTAGCCGTCGATGATCTGCTTGTGCCGCCCGTCGGTGTAGCCCTCGAAGGGGGAGCCGGAGCGAATGAATATGCGTCCGGTGACGTGTGTGTCGTGGATCCGGTGGCCGTCGTCGTCGAACAGCACCACTTCGCAGGTGACCGGCGCGCGCCCCGCGGTGCCGGGTGCGATCGCCAGATCCTGCGGCTGGGCCACGGTCGCGACGGCGCATTCGGTGGAGCCGTACAGGTTGTGCAGGACGTGGCCGAACGCCTCGGTGGCGCGCACGGTCAGTTCGGGCGAGAGCGCCGAACCGGCGAGCACGATCGACTTCAACGAGGTCAGGTCGTACTTCTTGCGGATCTCCGGATTCAGTTCGACCATGCGGTGCAACATCGTCGGCACCGCCACGAGCATCTGCACCCGGTGTTCGGCGATCTTGCGCAGGGTGTCCTCGGCGTCGAACCGGCGCGTGGTGACGACGGTATTGCCCAATGCGACCGCGACCAGCCAGGTGGCCTGGCCGGTGCTGTGGAAGATCGGCGACACGATCATCGCGGTGCCCTGGCGGGGGAACGGGATCCGGTCGACCACCTGAACCGTCGCCATCGGCGAGATCTTGCCGCGCGGCGCGCCCTTGGGCAGGCCGGTGGTGCCGCTGGTGAGGATGACGAAGCCGCCGACCTTCTTCGGCAGCGGCAGTTCGTCGGTCGGGTTCGCCTCGATGAGCTGTTCGATAGTGGTTGCGCCGGAGGGGATTTCGTGGCCGTCGTCCACCCAGGTGAGGACCCGCGGCAGCTCCGGGGGCAGGGCGTCGAGCAGGCCGACGAATTCGCTGTCGTGCAGCACCGCCTTGACCTTCTCCCGCTCGCACACCTGCGCGAACTGCGGTTTGGCGAAACCGGTGTTCATCAGCGCGACCCGCGCACCGGCCTTGCCCGCCGCGGCCATCGCCAGCAGCAGTCCGTGGTGGTCCCTGGCCAGAATGGCGATCACCGTGCCCGGTGTGATGCCCATCCCCTGCAGGCCCCGCGCCAGGGCGGTGGACTGCTCGTCGAGCTGTCGGTAGGTCAGCGAGCCGCGCTCGTCCACCACCGCCGTGCGCTCGGGCCACAACCGTGCCGCATGACGCACCGCGGTCGCCTGTGAGCCCAGGACCGCGCCCTCCTGGGCGGTCCGCAGCGTCTCGTGCAGATTGCCGATATCGATGATGCCGCGCTCCCGCAGGACGTTGACACCGCGGACCGCCTCGACCGTGTGAATCACCTTGCGCTGCAACTGTTCCAGAACCGAAGTCATCTGCGACCACCTCCACGCGCCTACCGTGCGAACCCGCACGCCTACCGACCGGGTGCTGTGGACGGTAGCAGCCGGAACTGACGCGGGATGCAGAAATTCGGCCAACTGTGCCAGGTGTGAAACCGGAGCCGTCGGTCGTCGGCAAGGCGACGATCTCTGGGGGCGGAGAGCTACCCCGGATCGGGCTTCGCGCAGTCCTCGGCGCGTGCCCGCAGATGTGACTGTTCGGCGGCGTTCGCGGTGAGTTCCGCGGCGCGGATGAATTCGCGGCGCGCTTCGGCGTGGCGGCCGAGCCGGGCGAGCAGATCGGCGCGGACCGCGTGCAACAGGTGGTAACTGTCCAGCATGCCGGTCTCTTCGACGGCGTCGACGAGTTCGAGTCCGGCCGTGGGGCCGTGCACCATGGTGATGGCCACGGCGCGGTTGAGTTCGATGACGGGGGACGGAAAGCGTTGGGCCAGAATCGCATACAGTCCGGCGATGCGCTGCCAGTCGGTGTCCTCGGGGGTGCGGGCCGAGGCGTGTGCGGCGGCGATGGCGGCCTGTAGCGCGTACGGGCCGGGCGGCGCTCCGCGTTGCCGGGCGGTCGCATGCGCTCGTCCGAGTGCGGCGAATCCGCGGCGTATCAGCAGTTGGTCCCAACGCGAGCGGTCCTGATCGGGCAGCGGCACCAGGCGGCGGGCCGCGTCGCTGCGAGCATCGAGCCGGGACGCCTGCAATTCGAGCAGCGCGGCCAGGCCGTGCACTTCCGGTTCGGTCGGCAGCAGGACGGTCAGGATGCGCGCCAGGCGCAGCGCGTCGTCGCAGAGTTCGCCACGCATCCAATCCTCGCCGGAGCTGGCGGCGTAGCCCTCGTTGAAGATCAGATAGATCACCTCGAGTACGGCGTCCACGCGCGCCGCGAGCTCGCTCTCCTCCGGAACCTCGTAGGGGATCCGGAGTGTCTTGATGATCCGTTTCGCGCGGACGATCCGTTGTGCCGCAGTCGATTTGGTCACCACATAGGCCCGTGCGATCTCCTCGGTCGTCAAGCCGCCGACCATCCGCAGAGTCAGCGCGACGCGCGCCTGGCGGGGGAGTGCGGGATGGCAGGTCGTGAAGATCATGCGCAGCATGTCATCGGATATCCCGGTGCCGATATTCGCGTCGGCACCGGGAAATCCCGACCTCTGCTCGTCGAGGAGATCTCGTCCGAGCAGAGCCAGTTTGCGGGCGAAGGTCGCATCACGCCGGAACCGGTCGATCGCACGACGCTTCGCCACGGACATGAGCCAGCCACCCGGATTCGCCGGAACGCCCTCGCGCGGCCACTGTTCCAGCGCCGCCACGTGGGCATCCTGGGCGAATTCCTCGGCGGTGTCGATATCGCCGACGACGCGGGTCAGCCCGGCCACCAGTTGCGGCCATTCGATCCGCCAGGCGGCCTCGACCGCCCGTCGGGCGGGCGCGGGCTCATTGTTCATCGTCGGTGTCGACTCATTGCTGATCCAGTTGTCTGACCTCGATCTCCATCGTCCACTCCGGTCCGTGCACGCGCAGGAACCGGGAAGCCCATTCCACTGCCTCGTCCCGCGAGCGGGTCTGCAGCAGGCAGTAGCCGCCGATCATCTCCTTGGATTCGGTGAACGGTCCGTCCAGGACGGTGAGTTCGCCGCTGGAGAGCCGAATCCGCGTCGACTCGTCGAGCGGCCGCAGTCCGGCGGTGTCCAGCAGGACGCCCGCCTTGGTCATTTCCTCGATCAGCTTGCCCATATCCTCGGCGAGCGCGGGATCCGGGCCCTGGACCGGTTGGGCTGCCGGATCGAGGCGGATCAGAAGTAGGTGACGCATCCGATGTCCTTTGCTCAGGCGGTCCGGTAGCGGAGGTACACCGCGCCGGATTCGAACGACTTCGATTCGATCAGTTCCAGGTCCAGTGCCGTCTTGTCCGGGAAGAGTGGAGTTCCGGAACCGATGACCACCGGGTGCACGACGAGCCGGAACTCGTCGATCACGCCCAGATCGAGGAACGAGTGCACCAGCTTCGGGCTGGCGTAGATTGCGATCGTATCGCCGGATTCGGCTTTGAGCTGCGAGAACTCCTCGGCGAGATGTCCGGTGATCAGCCGGGTGTTGTTCCACTCGGCCGACTCCAGCGTGGTCGAGCAGACGATCTTGTCGACCGCGTTCACCCATTCCGCATGTGCCCGCTCCTGCGGCGAGCTCTCCTCGTTGGGCTGGTTCGCCCAGTAGCCGTACATCCCGAGGTAGGTCTCGCGTCCGTAGACGGCGGTGTCGAAATCGGCCTGGATATGAGCTGCGTACTCGGCGAGCTCCGCGCTGTAGGCGCGGTGGGTCCATTCGAATCCCGTGCCCTGCCCGGACGAGGCGAAGCCGTCCAGGGTGAGATGCTCGAACGCCACGAGCTTGCGCATGCTGTTGTCCTTCCGGTTGTGCGGCCGCCATTCGGCCCCTTCACCTACCCGTCGAACGAACATCCCCGAAATCGACACGAACGGTCTCCCGAACCCACATGTGTCAGATCTCTTTTCGATCCGCCGCCCCTCGGTCGCTCCAGCATGGCAGGGGGGTACGACAGGTTCGCTGCGCCGCGCGGCGCTTTCGCGCGGGTGGCGCTGTGCCCCTAGGGTGGGTTGTATGCGTATCGCGGCATTGACAGTGCTCGTACTTCTGGTGGCGGGCTGTTCGACCGCAACCGATCAGCACGCGCACACCGTTGCGCCGACCGAATCGGCCACCTCCGCCTTGGCAGCTCCCTCGACCACTGACTCGTCGGGCAGGGCGCCGGGGCAGGGGGCGTCCTTCGCCGCGGTCGATGCCTGGGTGCAGGACGGCCGCCCCGCCGACGCGGCGAAATTCGCCACCGCGACGACCCAGGACGGTACGACCACCCCGTTGAAGGACGGCGACGTCGCCTTCAACAGCCCGACCGCAAAGATCAAGTGCACCAGCGATTCCGAGGAGGGCATGCCGGGCCTGTACTGCCTGGTCGATCTGAAGAATCCGCCGGCCCAGCCGGCCCGCAGCGGCGAGGGTGAGTTCGTGGCCAACTGGATTGACTTCACCGGTACCAAGGCCTCGGTGGGCTCCATGCACGGCGATCCGGGCCCGTTCGTGCGCGGCTACGGCAACCAGCTTCCCTACGGATCACGGATCGCCGCAGGCGATTACACCTGCCGCATGGATTCCAGCGGATTGATCTGCGAGGACAAGTCCACCAAGTCGGCGGTCCGGATCAGTGATGCGGGCATCCTCCCGTTCGGTTGCCTGAGCGAGAAGACGCCCACCGAGGGTATCGGTAAGCTCTACGGCTGCTGAAATCCTGTCGCAGTCGAATAGCTTGCGAGACAAGGGAATCTAGCGCGTGATGAGCACCGCGCCGATCGAGTGACATTGTTCGATTTCGCGGTGCGCCGCGGCGGCCTGCACCAGGGGGAATCGGGCGTGGATCCGCGGCGTCAGCTCGCCGCGAGCCGCCGCGGCGAGCGCCTGTGCGGCGTCGTCCCGCTGTTCGGCATCGGACTTGCGGATGACCGCACCCAGCGGACCGGAGACCGTCAGTCCGCGACTGGCGAGCGTTCGGGCGTCCAGATCCGGCCAGCGGCCGGATGCGAAGCCGTACAAGCCGATTCGGCCGCCGCCGTCCGCGACGGCCGTGAGCGCCTGCTCGGCGGTGTCGCCGCCGATCGCGTCGAGCACCACGTCCACACCACGGCCGCCGGTCAGTTCCCGGACCTGACCGGGCCATTCGGCGAGACCGTAGTCGAGCGCGCGATCGGCTCCGAAATCCATTACAGCAGCTGACTTCTCACCGCTCGCGGCGCCGATGACGGTGGCTCCCGCCGACTTCGCCAACTGGATCAGCAGTGAACCGATTCGCCCTGCCGCAGCGGTGATCAGCACGGTGTCGGAACTGCCGACCCGCATCTCGGCAAGCAGGCCACGCGCCACCGCACCGGCCTGGAACACCGTCAGCGCGATATCGAGCGGCAGGCCGTCCGGCAGCGGGAACGCGTAGTCCGCCGAGACGATCGCGCGCTCGGCGTATCCGCCGCGTTGTCCGACCGTGGTCGCGACGACGGTCCTGCCGATCAGGTCGCGGTCCACATCGGAACCGACCGCGATCACCCGGCCGCCGACCTCCAGTCCGGGCGTCCAGGGCAGCGGCAGCGGATACCGGCCCGAGCGCACGATCACATCCCCGTAAGCGACTCCCGCCAGATCGACCTCGACCAGGATCTGACCCGCATCCGGCGTCGGATCCGCGACGTCATCGACGGTCAGCACCTCCGGTCCGCCGAATCGGGTGACCTGCACAGCCCGCATAGCGTTACTCCTACACTCGGTGCGGAACGAGACAGGTTGTCTCGTTCGAAACGCCAGTGCAGTGTCCGATCGCGAGGACCGGGCCCACAAGAACCACATCACCGACACCGTCCCGAACGAGACGGAGAACGAGAATTGTCTCGACCGAATGTGCGTGTGCGCCGCACTCGCGCCCTGCTGCGGGAGGCGCTGGTCGACCTGATCGAGGAGCGCGGATTCGATCGCGTCACCGTGGGTGAGCTGACCTCGCGCGCCATGATCAGCCGCGCCGCGTTCTACCGGAACTATCGGGACAAATACGAGCTGGTCGAGCAGATCTTCGACGAGGCCATGGCCGAGATGACCGCGGGTGGTGACGACACCCGGACGTCCCGGGAACGCTGGGCCGATTTCTTCCGGCACATCGACGCGTATCACCGGCTCTACGGCGCGTTGCTCGGTCGCAAGGGCAGCCCGTGGTTCGCCGACCGGATGCGTTCGGCGCTGGCCGCCATGTCCACCGCGCACCTCCCCGGCAGGCAACCGGATGCCCTGGTCCCCAGCGTCATCTCCGCGATGTTCGTCCAGTCGATCGTCTGGTGGCTCGAACACGACCGCCCCTGTCCAACCGAGGAGATCGCCGACCGATCCGCCCGCCTCATCGGCGCGGTGCTCGGCGAAGTCACGCGGTGAGGGCGCGCGCCGCCGAATCCTCTCCGCCCCAATATGTTTGACGTATCATGACGTCAAATGACGGCCCGTTGAAATTTGTTCTGTTACACCAAACTATGGCATGTTACGCTGACTGCCGTAACATCCCGGAAGACCTGCCAAGCCGTCAAATGTCGCACCGATGCGAGCGCGGCACACTTGGAGGATTCAATGCCACTAATTCCGGAGTATCGGATAGCTCTACTTTTCTTCGGGCTCGGTGACGATCCGCCTGCGCGCGGTTCGCTACTCTGAACGCGGCTGCGCAATCGGGGGTGCGCAATTTTGTCGGGTGGTCGGCGCAGCCTGCCCGTGCATTGCCGGACGCAATTGACTACCGAATGAATCAGATCCTCGTCTGCTTATCCTGATATTTACAACTTAATCCAGGGAGTTATCATGTTCGCCGAAAGTTGCGTTGGTGAACCTTCCGTCGGATCGGCCCGGGACTCGCCCGTTGTGCTCACATCTCTGCCCACTTCGGGGGCGGTGGCCGCCGATATCCCGCTACATCCCGCACGGGCGGCCGAGATCGGCCTGCATCGCGCCGCGCTGCGCCGCGTCCTGGACGGCACCGACGACCGCGTCGTCGCCATCGTCGGCCCGTGCTCCATCCACGACCCGGTCGCCGGGCTCGACTACGCTCGCCGGCTGGCCGCGGCGGCGGAGTCCTACTCCGAGGACTTGATCGTCGTCCTGCGAGCCTATCTGGAGAAACCTCGCTCGATCGTGGGCTGGAAGGGACTCGTGCACGATCCCGGTCTCGACGGCGGCGGAGACCTCGCCGCGGGGCTGCGGATCGGCCGCCGGTTCCTGATCGACGCGGCCGCGACCGGGCTGCCCCTCGCCGGAGAGTTCGTCGATCCGTTCGTCGCCGCCTACCTTGCCGACGTCATCAGCTATGCCGCGATCGGCGCACGGACCGTCACCAGCCAGCCCCATCGGCAACTCGCCTCCTGGCTGCCGATGCCGGTCGGCTGTAAGAACACCGTCGACGGTGACGTCGAGGCGGCGGTCAACGCGATGCTGGCAGCCGCTCAGCCGCACACATTCCCCGGTGTCAGCGACGACGGCATGCCGGTCGTGCACCGCAGCCGGGGCAATCCGGACGCCCATCTCGTCCTGCGCGGCGGCTCCTCCGGACCGAACTACACCGCGCTCTCGGTGCAGGCCGCATTGCGCGAACTGGGCGCGTCCGCGCTACCCGAGCGAGTCGTCATCGATGCCTCGCACGGCAACAGCGGGAAGGATCATCGCCGCCAGCCTGCCGTCGTCGCCGATATCGGCGAACAGATCGCGAGCGGGCAGACCGGCATCGTCGGGGTCATGATCGAATCGTTCCTGCTGGAGGGAAAACAAGCCGCACCGGTGGAATACGGAATGAGCATCACCGATGCGTGTATCGGCTTCGCGGATACCGTCGATCTGCTCGATGTGCTCGCGGCATCGACGCGGCGGCGACGCGCGGTCGGGCGCCGTCGGAACTGATCCGTATACGCACGATCGAAACCCGGATCAATTCCTGCGGGGCACCTTCTTGAACGGCTGACCGCCCGGCGAACGAATATCGACCGGATCGGATTCCGATTGACCTGCCATTGGTATTTCAACGGCAGGCGATGGGTCATAGCTGTCTGCTCTGGCCGTAATTGACGTTTTATTTCATAAGTATCAGGAGTTCATTCATGAGTCACCAAAATTCTGGGGACCGTGTGCAGGGCCTGCGGTCCGACCTGGTCCGCTGCACCGAATCTCGCGAACCGGCCCGAGCGGCACGCGGCAATATCCTGGGGCGGATCAAGTTCGCCGGCACGCCCGCCGCGCCTGCTCTGGTCGGCAGCGCCCCACGTCTGACCACTCACATGGTCGGCGGGAATGACGTTCCGGCAGAAGAGATTTGGCGCACCGATCTGCCGGTGCGGGCCGGTACCGACGGTCCCGCCGTCTTCGCCGAGGACGGTGAGCATCTGTTCTACGCGGTACGTCTGGAACCACAATCCGTATACCGCGATCGGGTGCGCGAGTTGTACGAGAACGCTCTGCGATTCACCTGGGAGCGCGGTTACACCGATCTGGTCCGCATGTGGAACCTCATCGGCGGGATCACCAGTCCGAACGCGGACGGGGTCGAGATCTACCGTGACTTCTGCGTCGGACGGTCCGAAGCGTTCGCCGCCTGGAGCGAACACTTCCCGCAGCTGCCGGCGGCCACCGGAATCGGCACCTTGAGTCCCGGCGTCGATCTGTGCTTCATCGCCGCGAAGCCGGGTCGCACTGTGCACCTGGAGAATCCGCGGCAGACACCGGCCTACGAGTACCCGTCCCGGTACGGGCCGAAGTCTCCGAGCTTCGCGCGGGCGACGTTCCTCGACGGGCAGGAAACGGGCAGCCTGTTCGTCTCGGGTACGGCGAGCATCCTGGGGGAGGACACCGCGCACGTGGATGACGTCGCCCGGCAGACCGTGGAAACCCTGCGCAACATCGATGTGCTCGTCGGCAGCGACAACCTGGGCCGATACGGGGTGAACGGCGGCGGGTACGGCGTTCGGGACCTCGATCAGATCAAGGTCTATGTGCGTGATCGCGAACATGTTCCGGTCGTCCGCGATATCTGCACGCTGGTGTTCCCCGCTCACGTCGAGATCGCGTACTTCAACGTCGACGTGTGCCGAGCCGATCTGCTCGTGGAGATCGAGGGGGTCTGCCGATGACCACCTCGACAGATGTACCCGCCGCCGTGCCCGCGGTCCGCGAGGACGTCGGCAACCTGGCCGTGTGGCTGGAGTACCTCGCGGCGCGCAACGGCTGGCTGAAACGGACCGCGTACATCCAAGGCGCGCAGCACCACACCTACGGTGACATCTACAACAGGGTCCGCCGGGCCGCAGAGGGCCTGCGCCGGTTGGACATTCGGTACGGGGACCGGGTGCTGCTCGCACTGCCGGACAGCATCGACTTCGTGACGACGTTTCTCGCCGTACTGCGCATCGGTGCGGTCGCCGTGCCCGTGAACACCTTCTTCCACGCCGATGAACTGCGCTCGGGCGAGCAGATCGCCGAGGTGGTGCTGGTCGTCGCCGATCCCGCCCTGCAGGATGTCTTCCACGGCCGCACGGTGACGGCGGCGGAGCTGACCGAACACAGCAGCGCGGCGGACCTGGACAATGTTCCCGAGGTGGTCTCGGCCGATGCCCCCGCCTTCGCGGTATTCACTTCCGGCACAACGGGAGCGCCCCGCCTGTGCTTCCATGTGCACGGCGACGCGTTGCATTTCGACCGGGCGATCGGCAGTGTCCTGTCGCTGCGCGAGGGCGAGGTCTGCTACTCGGTGTCGCGGATGTATTTCGCCTACGGCCTGGGCAATTCGGTGCTCCTGCCACTGCAGCGCGGGGCCGCGGTGGTGCTCACGCCCGAGCGGGCGGATGCGGCGACCGCTCTGTCGGTGCTGCAACGTCATCGGGTCGGCGTCTTCTATGCTCAGCCGAGTTTCTATGCCCGGATACTGGCCCACCCCGACGCCGATCGCCTGAGCTGGCTGCGCCTGGCGCTCGTCGCCGGTGAGATGTTGCCCCGTCCCATCGAGGATCGGTTGCGCTGGCTGCTCGGGCGGCGACTGGTGAACATCTGTGGCACAAGCGAAATCGGGCACGCGGTGTTGGCCGACGGCCCGGAGGAGAGCCATCCCTACAGCCTCGGCCGCATCCTGCCGCCGTACCGGATGCGGGTGATCGACGCCGCGGATGAGCCGGTGCCGGACGGTGTGGTCGGATGGCTGCAGATCTGCGGTCCGACCATCGGTCCGGGCGTGCGGCAGGGCAGTGCGCCGCCGCACCGGCTGCGACCGGACGAGTGGTTCACGACCGGTGACGCCGCGCGGGTGGACGACGGCCTGGTGCAGCTGCTCGGGCGAGTGGACGATATCGAGATCGTCGCCGGAGCCAATGTGCACCCCGTGGAGGTGGAGGACCTGATCACCGCGGTCGCCGGTGTGCGTGAGGCCGCCGTGTGCGCCGTGCGGCGGGGCACCGGTGTGACGAGTCTGCGCGCCTACGTCGTCGCCGAGCCCGGCGTGCACTCGAAAGGTGAACTGGCCGAAGCGATCCGTTCGAGTGCCGAGGCATCGTTGACGTGGTACAAGGTCCCGGAGGACGTCGAATTCGTCGATGCTCTGCCACGCAATGGCACCGGAAAGATTCTTCGCCGAACGCTGCGCGAATGGAACACGGAGGTACCCGATGACGCGCGATGAGACGATTTCTGTCCGGGCGACGGCCGCCGCACTGGTCACCATGGTGCTGTGGGCCTCGGCGTTCGTGGCGATCCGGCATGCCGGTGAGAGTTTCCGCCCCGGTTCGATGGCCTTGGGCCGCTTGCTGATCGGAGCCGTGGTGCTGCTCGCGGTGGTGGCGGCCAGACGTGAGGGACTGCCGCCGCGTGCCGCATGGCCCGGGATCCTGGGCATGGGAGTGTTCTGGTTCGGGCTGTACATGGTCGCGCTCAATTGGGGTGAGCAGCATACGGATGCCGGAATAGCCGCGCTTCTGGTCGGTACCGGCCCGCTGTTCGTCGCGTTGCTCGCCGGACTGTTCCTCCGCGAGGGCTTTCCACGTCCCCTGCTCGCCGGTATCGCGGTGGCCTTCGTCGGGGCGATTCTGGCCGGGGTTGCCAGCGGTGGCGGTCGTACCGCGATCACCGGCGCGCTGCTGTGCCTGGCCGCAGCCGCGGGGCATGCCCTCGGCGCCATCCTCCAGAAACCCGCTCTCGCGCATGCCTCGCCCTTGCAGGTCACCGCATACGCCAGCGCGATCGGTGCGATCGCCTGCCTGCCCTTCAGTGGCCAGTTGGTGACCGACGTGGCTCATGCCTCGGCGGAAAACCTTGCGGCAGTAGTGTATTTGGGACTTCTGCCAACGGCGCTGGCCTTCTGGACCTGGTCCTACGCCCTGGCGCACATGCCGGTGGGGCGCCTGGCCGCGACAACGTACGTCGTCCCGTCCCTCACCGTGCTGCTGGCATGGCCCACGCTCGGTGAGTTCCCGCCCGCCCTGGCCCTGCTCGGCGGAATCCTGTGCCTGCTCGGCGTCGCGATCGCGCAGCGAAAATCCCGGTCGGCATCCGAGTCCGCCGCCGATTCGACTGCCGCCGAGGAGACCGCGGCGGACGGTCCGGTCGGTGACTCCGCGTCGATACGATCACCGGACTGACTCGGCTACCGCATCGGTCGCTGAATTCTGTTGGCCGAGAACGCATCATGACCGGCGCAACTACTCCGCAGCGAAAGAACCGGCGCGGGTCACGAAAGACCACGCGCCGGTTCCTCGTTGTGCGACAGCCTATTTCAGCTCGGTGCTGTTCAGTTCCAGGACGCGGCGGGCGACGATGAGCTGCTGGATCTGTTGGGTGCCTTCGAAGATATCGAGAATCTTCGAGTCGCGGCTCCACTTCTCCAGGAGGGTGCGCTGCGAATAGCCCAGGGCGCCGGCCAGTTCGACCGCCTTGAGGGTGACGTCGGTGCCCATCCGGCCCGCCTTGGCCTTGGACATGGAGGCCTCGAGCGAGTTGGGCTTCTTGTTGTCGGCCATCCAGCCCGCGCGCAGTGCCAGCAGGTAGGCGGCCTCCCAATCGGCTTCCAGCCGAAGGAATTCCGCGGCGGCGGCGTGCTGGTTCATCGCGGGGGTGTCGTAGGAGATCTCCACACCGGCCTCGGTCAGGATGGTGCGCAGTTCCTCGAGCGCGGCGCGGCCGACGCCGATGGCCATCGCGGCGACCAGCGGGCGGGTGTTGTCGAAGGTCTGCATGACCCCGGCAAAACCCTTCTCCACGTTGACTTCCGGGCTGCCGAGGATGTTGTCCTTCGGAATCCGGCAGTCCTCGAGCCGCAGTTCGGCGGTGTCGGACGCCTTGATGCCGAGCTTGTGCTCGAGCCGGGCCACGGTGAGTCCCGGTGCGCCCTGCGGCACCACGAAGGATTTGATGGCCGCGCGACCCTTGCTGCGGTCGACCGAGGCCCACACCACGATGTGGGTGGCGCGCGAACCGGCGGTGACGAAGATCTTGGTGCCGTTGAGCACCCACTCGTCACCGTCGAGGGTGGCGGTGGTGGTCACCGCGGCCGAGTCGGACCCGAACGAGGGTTCGGTGATGGCCATCGCGGCCCACACCTTGCCGAAGCGCTCGAGCTGCTCGTCGGTGGCGACCGCGGCGATGGCGGCGTTACCCAGGCCCTGATAGGGGATCGAGAGCATCAGGCCCACATCGCCCCAGGAGGTTTCGAGGGCGTTGAGCAGTGCGGACATATTGCCGCCGTTGGAGTTTCCGAGCAGCTCGGTGGCGTGCGAGTCGGCCTCGCCGTCCGCCTTGGTCTCCGACTTGCGGCCACCGGTCGCGCCGGAGATGTCCTGCGTGCCGGAGTCGGCCAGGCCCTCCACCATGGCGGCCATGGTGTCCAGCTCGACCGGGTACTCGTGTTCGGCGAGATCGTATTTGCGCGAGGCCGGGCGGAAGATCTCCGCCGCGACCTGGTGGGCCTGATTGGCGCTGGCCCGCAGCTTCTTGGGCAGTTCGAGGTTGATCATGGATTCGGCTCCATCAAGGGGATGGGGGTCGCGGGACTACCCGCGCGACACCGGTGGGATTCGGGGGCTCGTCAGACCAGAATCAGGCCCTCGGCGATGCCGATGGCGCGCAGATCGCGGTACCAGCGCTCGACGGGGTGCTCCTTGGTGTACCCGTGGCCGCCGAGCAGCTGCACACCGTCCAGGCCGATCTGCATACCTTTGTCGGTGGCCAGCTTCTTGGCCAGGGCGGCCTCGCGGGCGAAGGACAGGCCCTGCTCCGCGCGGGATGCGCCACGCAGGGTGACCAGACGGATGCTGTCCAGCTCGATGGCGATATTGGCGACCATGAAGGCCACGGCCTGGCGATGCGCGATCGGCTCGCCGAATGCCTCGCGCTCCTTCACATAGGGCTTGACGTAGTCCAGGACGGCTCCGGCGGTGCCGGCCGCCAGCGAGGCCCAGCCCAGCCGGGCCAGACGCACCGCGTCGGCGTAGTCCTCGGCGTGCTGCGCGGCATCGCCGTCGCCCAGCAGTGCGTCGGTGGCGACCGGGACGTTGTCCAGGATCAACCGGCCCAGGCCCGCGGCCCGCAGACCCATGCTCGGATCGGCCTCGATCACCAGGCCGGGGGTGTCCGATTCGACGACGAAAAGCGCTGGGCGGCCGTCGAGTTCGGCGCCGACGATGAACAGCTCGGCATCGGCGGCTGCCGGGACGAGGCTCTTGACGCCGTTGAGCCGGTAGCCGCTGGGCGAGCGAGTTGCCTTGGTGGACAACGCGAACGGATCGAACAGCGGACGCGGCTCGCTGATCACGACCGAGGACTGCGGGACGTTCTCACCGGTGAACGCGCCCAGATAGGTCTTCTGTTGAGCGTCGGTGCCCCACTGGGACAGCGCGACCGCGACGCCCGACGGGGCCAGGATCGGCAGCGCCAGACCCATATCGCCGTACGCGAGCGCCTCGGCGACAAGGGAATTGGTGACCGCGCCGCGCTCGGTGGCCGCGCCTTCGAGCTCCTCGGGCACGTTGATCAGCGTGATGCCCAGCTCGGCGGCGCGCTCGAGCAGATCGCGCGGGGCCGCGGTGGCGGAGTCGGCCTCGTGGGCGGCCGGGCGCAGGATCTCTCCGGCGAAGTCGCGCACCGTCTCGACGATCATCTGCTGCTCGTCGGACGGGGTGAGGTCGAAGTAGTCCTTGCCGCGGGATTCGTTGGCGGGCAGCCGCTTCGGCTTACCGCCGCCCGACACCTTGCCGAATGCGCGGGTGGCCGCGCCGAGGGTGCGGAAGCCGGTCTTGGTGCTCTCGTAGGTCCATCGTTCGATGGGCTTGCGCAGGTTGTACTTCTCAGCCAGCTCCGAGCCCGTGATGGTCGTCATGACTCGCATGGCCGCGCCCATCCAGTCGCGCTTGACCGGGTTCAGCCCGACGGCGGAATCCGGACGTCGCTTCGTTGCGGTGTCTCGAGTGCTCATAATCACCAGTCTTCTCGGGGTGTGGGGGTGATCGGGTGGTCCCAGCTTCTTACTTGAGAGTAAGTCTATCTTACTCCAGAGTAAGAACGCCGCCAACCGGGAGCACACACACCGCGATCTCGACCACAACGCCCCGGTCCGGACCGGTTGCGCGGGTGATGTCCCTGCCGGTGCGTACCCACAGCGCGGGTGCGATGAACAATCCGACCGGCCGGGACCGGCCCCGTCGCGACCGCCCGGCAACTTCCGTGCTCGCGACGGGACCCGGCTCGGATCGGCTAGGGGATCGGTTGCGGCGCGGGCGGCCCGACATAGCGGGCCGAGGGCCGGATGATCCGCGGATCCTCGGCCTGCTCGAGGATGTTGGCGCACCAGCCCACCACGCGGCTGGTCGCGAATGTGGGCGTGAACATCGAGCGCGGAACCCCGCACAACTCCATCACCACGCCCGCGTAGTACTCGACGTTCACCGGCAGGGTTCGCCCGGGTTTGAGCTCGGCCAGCAGGTCCAGCACGCGGCGTTCGGCGGTGGTGGCGAACTCGACCAGATCGCCACCCATACTCCGGGCGATCTCGCGCAGCATGCGGGCGCGGGGATCCTCGGTCCGATAGACCGCGTGCCCGAAACCCATGATCCGCTCACCCGCGAGGATGCGCCCGCGCACCCAGTCGTCGATCGCCTCGGGACTGCCGATCTCGTCCAGTAATTCCAGCGCGCGATCCGGCGCGCCGCCGTGCAGCGGTCCGGAGAACGCGCCGATCGCGGCCACTACCGCCGCAGCCACATTCGCGCCGGTCGAAGTCGCCACGCGCGCGGCGAATGTCGAGGCGTTGAATCCGTGATCCACCGTGGAAATGAGATATTTCTCGATCGCCGCCGCGGTCGCAGGGGTCGGAATTTCGCCGGAAATCATATAGAGCCAATTCTCGGCCGAGGTCAGATCCTTTCGCGGCGCGATCGGGTCGGCGCCCTGCCGGAGGCGATACAGTGCGGCCAGGATGGTCGGCGACACCGCGCTGACCACGAGTGCGCTGTGCCGCCGCAGCGCGGGGTCGGCGTCGTAGACCGGCGGCAGGTCCGCGGCGACGGCTACCAGTGACAATGCCGCGGACAGGCCGCTCAGCGGGGCGAACTTCGGACCCGTCGTCGCGATCGCGGGCAGGACGGCCGCGACGTCGGCCGGGATCTCCCGCAATGTGGCGATCTCGGCGCGAAAACCCTCGAGTTCCGCCGCATCGGGCAGGCGGCCGTGCACGAAGAGAAACCAGACATCGTCGAACGAGCATTGCTGTGCCAATTCGATCGCCGAATACTGTCGATAATGATAGAAACCGGCACTGCCCTGTACGTCGCCCAGGGTGGTTTCAGTGACGATGACATTCTTCAGTCCGCGCGGAACTTCGATGAAAGTATCGCGACCGTCCGCGCGGCCAGATGTCATTTCGCTGGAGTTCGTCATGCCCACCACTGTCCGGCCGATGATCGGCTCGGTCAATATTGATTTACGTCAACATGGGAATTTTCCTGCAACGCGAATATTTGTGAATTATTTCGAGCGTTCGCTTAATCGAGCGAATTTCCGGGAAATTGCTCACTTCTCCAGACGGGCGAGAACCTGTTCGTGCAGCAGCCCGTTGGTCGCCACGGCGCTGCCGCCGTGCGGGCCCGGAGTGCCGTTCAACGCCGTGAACGAACCACCGGCCTCCCGGACGAGCACATCCAGCGGGGCCAGATCCCACAGCGAGACCTCGGGTTCGGTGGCGATGTCGACCGCACCCTCGGCGAGCAGGCAGTAGCTGTAGAAGTCGCCGTAGCCGCGGGTCCGCCAGACCTCGTCGGTGAGGCCGACGAGCTGTTCGCGCAGGCCCAGATCGCGCCAGCCGGACAGGCTCGAGATGGCCAGGCTCGCCGAGCCCAGTTCGGCGACCGCGGACACCGAGATCGGTTCGGGCTCAGCGCCGATCACGCTCGTCCAGGCTCCGGAACCGGTGGCCGCCCACCAGCGCCGGAACAGCGCGGGCGCGCTGATCACGCCCACCACCGGAACACCGTCCTGCAGCAGCGCGATCAAGGTCGCCCACACCGGAACGCCGCGCACGAAATTCTTCGTGCCGTCGATCGGGTCGATCACCCACTGCCGGCCGGAGAACTCGGCATTGCCGCCGAATTCCTCGCCCAGCACCGCGTCCTGCGGGCAGTACCGGCCCAGCGTCGCCCGCAGCGCCTTCTCCACGGCCAGGTCGGCGTCGGAGACCGGCGTCAGATCGGGTTTGCTGTCGACCCGCAGATCCAGCGCCCCGAACCGGTCGCGGGTGATCGTGTCGGCCTCCTCGGCCAGACGCAGGGCGAGGTCGAGGTCGGCGGTGTGGTCGGTCACGGCCTGAAGATTACCGGGGACGCTCAGGACTGCTCGAAGCTCCACACCGCAGGCCAGTCCTTACCGCGGAACGCCGCGTCGATGCCGCCGTCGCAGAAGATCACCGAGCCGACGAAGAAGGAGGCCCGATCCGAGATCAGGAATCCGGCCAGTTCGGCGATCTCCTCCGGCCGTCCGGCCCGGCCGATCGGGGTCGCGCCCAGGAAGCCCTTCATTCCCTCGCCGACCAGCGGATCGGTGGTGCCCTCCTGGGTCATCGGGGTGTCGATGATGCCCGGGGCGATGGCGTTGATGCGGATACCGTCCTTGATCAGATCCGCCGACCGCGTCCGCGCGTACCAGGCCAGGGCGGCCTTGGTGGCCGGATACGCCTGGATCGCACCCCATTCACCGAAGGAGTTCGCGATCTCCCGCGCGCGATCCTCTTCGCCGGCCAGGCAGGCCTCGGCCAGATCGACCGGCCAATTCGGTTGCGTCGTCGTGGAATTGGAGGACACCAGGACCACCGAGGCCGAGTCGGAGTTGCGCAGCAGCGGCAGCACGCCCTCGAGTACGGTGATGGCCCCGAAGTAGTTGACCGAGACGACCAGATCCCCGGGTCGCCCGGTGGCGGCGGCGACACCGGCGAAGGGCAGGAAGCCGTCGAGAGTGCCCTCGCTCAGACGGGTGATCTCGGCGATCGCGTGGGCGCGGCCGTCGGCGGTGGACAGATCCGCGGTGACGTCGGCGTCGTGCAGATCCACGCCGATCACGCGATGTCCGGCCTTCTCCAGATGCGCGACCACCGCCGCGCCGATTCCCGACGCGCTGCCGGTGACCGCGAGGACGCTCACGACTGCACCTCACTGCTGCCGGACCCCTGCGCGGCCGTGCCGATCGCTCTCATACAACCTCCTCGTCGACGGTGCTTACGCCCTTCACCCTGCGAGGCTACAAGCGCCGCAGACGATTCGATCCCGCTCAGCGAGACTGCCCCCGAATCCGGAATGCGCTGTCGGCGCGGCAGATCCGGCACGCTCCCGGTCCGCCGATCCGATCGGCGCGCACCGCGCGGGCCGCGCCCGGCACAGCCCCGCCGACGTCGTATTTCATCGTGCCGAGCGCGGACGGTAGATTGGGACATCGTGCATCCCGACGTCACTGCTGATCTCGCCGAACTCGACACGACTCTCAAGACGGTCGAGTCGGTGCTCGACATCGACGAGTTGCGCCGTCGCATCGATGAGCTCGAACACCAGGCCGCCGATCCGGACCTGTGGAACGACCAGGAGCACGCGCAGCAGGTCACCAGCGAGCTGTCGCACGCTCAGGGCGAGCTGCGCCGCGTCAGCGATCTGCGGCAGCGCCTGGACGATCTGCCGGTGCTCTACGAACTCGCCGAGGCCGAGGAGGGCGAGGCGGCCACCGAGGCCCTTGCCGACGCCGACGCCGAACGCGCCGCCCTGCACGCCGACGTGGAGGCGATGGAGGTGCGCACGCTGCTGTCGGGCGAGTACGACAAGCGCGAGGCGCTGGTGAACATCCGCTCCGGCGCCGGTGGCGTCGACGCCGCGGACTGGGCGCAGATGCTGATGCGCATGTACGTCCGGTGGGCCGAGCGGCACAAGTACGGCGTGGAGATCTACGACACCTCCTACGCGGAAGAGGCCGGGATCAAGAGCGCGACCTTCGCGGTCAAGACGCCGTATGCCTACGGCACGCTGTCGGTGGAGATGGGCACGCACCGGCTGGTGCGGATCAGCCCGTTCGACAACCAGGGCCGCCGCCAGACCTCCTTCGCCGAGGTCGAGGTGCTGCCCGTGGTCGAGACCACCGACCACATCGACGTGCCCGAGGGCGATATCCGCGTCGATGTGTACCGCTCCTCGGGCCCCGGCGGGCAGAGCGTCAACACCACCGACTCCGCGGTCCGCATCACGCACATCCCGACCGGCATCGTGGTCACCTGTCAGAACGAGAAATCGCAGCTGCAGAACAAGATTTCGGCGATGCGCGTGCTGCAGGCCAAACTGCTCGAGCGCAAGCGGCAGGAGGAGCGCGCCCAGATGGACGCCCTCAAGACCACCGAGGGCGCGTCCTGGGGCAACCAGATGCGTTCGTATGTGCTGCACCCGTATCAGATGGTCAAGGATCTGCGCACCAATTACGAGGTGAACAATCCGACAGCAGTACTCGACGGTGAGATTGACGGCTTCATCGAAGAGGGAATCCGTTGGCGGATGCGCCAGGGCGCGGAAGAGTAATCCGGGGTTTGCTCGGGATCAGGCCAATCACGGCACAATCACGACGTTTCGAACGACGCGAGCGCCGTAGTAACCTGTTGGACGTGTGTTCGGGTGGCAGCATGGCAGATTCTGACGGGTGTGGGCCGAGGTCGGCAGAGGTGAGGGGATGACCGCGAATCTCGCCGACGGCTCGACCCTGGCCGGGGTCGGCGCATGGGCGCGCTCGGGTGGCCTGGAGATCGTGCTGTTCGTGATCGGCGCGATGCTGTTCAGCCGGTTCGCCCAGTTCGTCCGGGATCGGATCATCCGCCGGATCGATGCGGGCTTCCAGGGCAGTGATTCGCTGGTCCGCTCCGAAGCGGCCAAGCACCGGCACGCGCTGGCGCAGGTGGTCACCTGGGTGCTGCTGTCCATCGTCTACTTCCTGGTCGCGCTGGAAGTGCTGCAGCGCTTGGGCTTTCCGCTCGGCGGCCTGGTGGCCCCGGCGGCGGTGATCGGTGCCGCGCTCGGTTTCGGCGCGCAACGCATCGTGCAGGATCTGCTGGCCGGATTCTTCCTGATCACCGAGCGGCAGTACGGATTCGGCGATGTGGTGAGTATCGCGGTCACCGGGCAGACCTACCCTGCCGAAGGGACCGTCGAGGACATCACGTTGCGGATCACCACGTTGCGCAATCCGGACGGTGAGGTGATCACGGTGCCCAACGGACAGATCGTGAAAGTCACGAACCTGTCCAAGGATTGGGCGCGCGCGGCGATCGACGTGCCCGTTCCGGCGACCTCCGACATCACCAAGGTCAACGAGATCCTGCACGATGTCGGCGCGAAGGCGTTCGCCGATCGGAAACTGAAATCGCTCCTGCTGGACGAGCCCACGGTGATGGGACTCGAGGACCTCACCGTCGACCAGATGAACATCCGCATGGTTGCCCGCACGCTGCCGGGCAAACAGTTCGAAGTCGGCCGCGAGCTCAGGGTACGGGTGGCCGCGGCGTTACGCCGGGAGGGCATGAGTGAAACTGCGTAAATCCACCGCGGCTCTGATCGCCGTCTGGGTCGCCACGTTCGTTTTGTACGTATTCGTCAAGCCCGCTACCCCGGATCACAGCGGGTTCTCACCGATTGCCAATACGATTCCGAAATCGGTGATTTCATCCACACAGACCAAGTGACCCGAATGTGACACGAGGCAATTACCGGGTGTGTGCCGGAGAGCGCACTTGCATTGCTGGCTACACTGGCACCTCGTGATCACCCTGCGGAACGTCACCAAGTCATACAAAACCTCGACGCGTCCCGCGTTGGACAATGTTTCGGTCGAGGTGGAAAAGGGCGAGTTCCTGTTCATCATCGGGCCGTCCGGATCGGGTAAGTCGACGTTCATGCGGCTGCTGCTCAAGGAGGAGCGTCCCACCGAAGGCGAGGTCCACGTCGCGGACTTCCGGGTGGATCGCCTGGCCGGGCGCAAGGTGCCCAAGCTCCGGCAGCGGATCGGCTGCGTATTCCAGGACTTCCGGCTGCTGCAGCAGAAGACGGTGGAGCAGAACGTGGCCTTCGCGCTCGAGGTGATCGGCAAGAACCGCAAGTTCATCAATCGCGCGGTGCCGGAGGCGCTGGATCTGGTGGGCCTGTCCGGTAAGGCCGACCGGCTGCCCAGCGAGCTGTCCGGCGGTGAGCAGCAGCGTGTCGCGATCGCGCGGGCGTTCGTGAACCGGCCGCTGGTGCTGCTGGCCGACGAGCCCACCGGCAACCTCGACCCCGATACCAGTCAGGACATCATGACCCTGCTCGAACGGATCAACCGCGTCGGCACCACGGTGTTGATGGCCACGCACGACAACCACATCGTCGACGCGATGCGCCGGCGCGTGGTGGAACTCGATCGTGGCCGCCTGGTCCGCGACGAGGCGACCGGCGTGTACGGGGTGGGCCGGTAATGCGCGGAGCGTTCCTACTGAGCGAGGTCCTCAACGGCCTGCGCCGCAACGTCACGATGACCATCGCGATGATCCTGACCACCGCGGTCTCGCTGACCATGCTCGGCGGCGGTCTGCTCGCGGTGAAGATGGCCGACAAGACCGAGCAGTACTTCCTGGATCGGCTCGAGGTGCGGCTGTACCTGGACGACGCCGTGTCCGCCACCGATGTGGACTGCTCGAAGGATCCGTGCAAGACGTTGCTCTCGGACCTGAAGGACACCTCGGGTGTGGTCTCGGTGCAATACCTCAACCGCGCGGACGCGATCCGCGAGGCGAAGGAGAAGACGTTCAAGGATCAGCCGGAGCTGGCCGCCTACGTCGCACAGTCGCCGCTGCCTGCCTCGATGCGGGTGAAGATGACCGATGCCAGCGCGTATCCGAGCATCCTGCAGAAATTCCAGGCCCGGCCCGGCGTGAAGTTCGTGCGCAACGACAAGGATGTGGTCGACCGCCTGGTCAGCCTGTTCGACGGTCTGCGCAACGCGGCGTTCGGCCTGGCGGTGCTGCAGGCGTTCGCGGCGGTGCTGCTGATCGCGAACATGGTGCAGATCGCGGCGTTCACCCGGCGGGAGGAGGTCGGCATCATGCGGCTGGTCGGCGCGAGCCGCTGGTATACGCAGTTGCCGTTCCTGCTCGAGGCGGTGGCCGCGGCGATCGTCGGTTCGGTGCTGGCGGTGATCGGGTTGCTCGTGGCGCGGCCGCTGGTGATCGATCAGGCACTGGGGTCGCTGTTCGAATCGAAGGTGTTCCCGCGCATCACCGGTGACGACGTCCTGCTGGTCGCGATGACGATCGTTCCGGTCGGGATCGTCTTCGCCGCCGCGACGGCTTACGGGACGTTGCGCTACTACGTTCGCGAATAGCGCCGCACCCCTTACCCGCGCACGCACCCGCTCCAGCGTTCGGAGCGGGTGCGTTGTGTTTGCGGCGGGTGCGGCTGCGGGAGAGTGCTCGCGCGGTCGGCGAGGATCCGTAGGATGTCGGGGGTGAGTTCGCAGGAGACGCTCGAGACGGTGGCCGATTCGCTGATCGATCAGTCCGGCGCGGGTGCCGAACCCGATGCGGCGCAACAGGTTCTGCGGCGTGTGTTCGGCTACGACAGTTTCCGCGGATTACAGCACGAGATCGTCTCGCAGGTCATCGAGGGCGGTGATGCGCTGGTCCTGATGCCGACCGGCGGCGGTAAATCGCTGTGTTATCAGATCCCCGCGCTGGTGCGTTCGGGTGTCGGCGTGGTGGTCTCACCGCTGATCGCGCTCATGCAGGATCAGGTCGACGCGCTCAATGCCCTCGGCGTGCGCGCGGGCTTCCTGAACTCGACTCAGTTCCCCGACGAGCGTCGCACGATGGAGCAGCAGTTCCTCGCCGGTGAACTCGATGTGCTCTATCTCGCCCCTGAGCGGTTGCGCCTGGACTCCACGCTGCAACTGCTGGACAAGGGCGAGGTGTCGGTGTTCGCGATCGATGAGGCGCACTGTGTGTCGCAGTGGGGCCACGACTTCCGGCCCGACTATCTGGCGTTGTCGGTGCTGCACGAGCGCTGGCCCGATGTGCCGCGCATCGCGCTGACCGCCACCGCCACCGAGGCCACCCGTCGCGAGATCGCCGAACGCCTGGATCTGACCGGTGCGAAACATTTCGTCGCGGGCTTCGACCGCCCGAACATCCAGTACCGGATCGAGCCGAAGAACCGGGCCGATCAGCAGCTGCTGAGCTTCATCAGCTCGGAGCACGCCGGTGATGCGGGCATCGTCTACTGCCTCTCGCGCAACTCGGTCGAGAAGACCGCCGAATTCCTCACCCGCAACGGCATCGAGGCGGTGCCGTATCACGCCGGGCTCGACGCGCGCACCCGCGCGACCAACCAGTCGCGCTTCCTGCGCGAGGACGGGCTGGTCGTCGTGGCGACCATCGCGTTCGGCATGGGTATCGACAAGCCCGACGTGCGGTTCGTCGCCCATCTGGACCTGCCCAAATCGGTGGAGGGCTACTACCAGGAGACCGGTCGCGCCGGTCGCGACGGCCTGCCGTCCACCGCCTGGATGGTGTACGGCCTCAACGACGTCGTCCAGCAGCGCAAGATGATCGACTCCTCCGAGGGCGATGCCGCGCACCGCCGCCAGTTGCAACTGCATCTGGACGCGATGCTCGCGCTGTGCGAGACGGTGCAGTGCCGTCGCACCCAGCTGCTGGCCTATTTCGGCCAACGCGGTGAACCCTGCGGCAACTGCGACACCTGCCTGAATCCGCCGGAATCCTGGGACGGCACGGTGCCCGCGCAGAAGGTTCTCTCCGCGGTGCTGCGGCTCAAACGCGAGCGCGGGCAGAGCTTCGGCGCCGGGCACATCGTGGACATCCTGGTCGGCAAGTCCAATCCGAAAGTGTTGCAGCACAAGCACACCGAACTCAAGGTCTTCGGCGTCGGCGCGGAGTTGCGCGACGTCGAATGGCGCGGGGTGGTCCGGCAGATGCTCGCGCAGGGCCTGCTGGCGGTGCAGGGGGACTACGGCGTCCTCGTGCTCACCGAGGCCAGCGAGGAGGTGCTGTTCAAGGGGCGTCAGGTCGCGCTGCGGCGTGAGCCCGAACGGGCCAAGGCGGCGAAAGCGCCGCGCGCCAAGGCATCTCGTCTCGCCGCCGCCGATCTGGCTCCGGCCGATGCCGGGCTGTTCGAACGGCTGCGGGCCTGGCGCGCGGCCACGGCCAAGGAGCAGGGCGTTCCGGCGTATGTGGTCTTCCACGACGCGACGTTGCGCGAGATCGCCGCTCGCCGACCCGCGAGCCTGGCTCAGCTCGGCGAGATCAGCGGCATCGGGGAGAACAAGCTCACCAAATACGGCGACGGCGTGCTGGAGACGGTCGCGGGGGAGCCGGAGTCGGGCGAATCGACTGCTCCCGCGTCGTCGAGTCCGCCTCCTGCCCCGGCTCGCTCCCGTGCTGCTTCGACCTCGCGCCCGGCCCCCACAGCGTCGCGGACCCGGGCCGCCGCCCGGCCGGAACCGCCCCGGGAGCCGGTTTCGGAGGCGTCGGCCTGGGATCACGAACCGCCGCCGGACTGGGATTTCGAACCGCCGCCGGACGATGGGTACTGAGCGTGACATCGAACAATCCGTTTATCGGAACCCGAAATGTGGGTAACTTTCGGACATGACGCTCGGTAACGATGATGTGGCCGGTGGTGGCGTGGGCCCCACCGAGGTGCCGACCCTCACGGTGACAGGGCCTGACACCGAGCCACATCCGGGCGCAGCGGGGCATTCCCGCCACCACCGGCTGTGGCCGCGTCGGCAACAGCTCGGTCGGCCCCGGGTGTCCACCCTCGTGCTCATGTCGGTGTGGGTCGCGGTTCTGGCCCTGTATCTGGAGATACGCCCGGCATGAGTCGGCGCGCGCCTGCGGCAACGGCACGAACCCATTCCGATTCGCGCGAATTACGTAAGTCCGCAGGCGCACCCGGATAGCGTTCTGGGCATGGTTCATCACGACCATCACTCCGATGGTGGCGATTCCCAATCCGGTGGTTCCGATCGGGATCAGGCGGATGCGCCCGAGTCGGTCGCCGCTCGCGGCCGCGGCCTCGATGGAACTGTCGACACCGGCTGGTTGCGTCCGCATACCTATCGTCATCTGGGGCATCCGCGGATTTCGACGATCATCCTGCTGATCGTGTGGATCGCCCTATTGGTGCTGTACCTCGAGGTGCACACCGGCTGATCCGGTTCCGAGCGCAACCGAGTTCGGATTTCGGCCGAGCGCGCCTGCTTCGGCGCCTTGGTATGTTGAAAGCCCTTGTAGCCTCGAAGCGGTACGCGAAAGGGTGTCCGTGTGACCGATCCCGAGTACCGGACAGAACGCGTCTCCACGAACGATGTCGAGACCAGAACCGATCGGGCTGCGCTCTGGCACAACTATCTTCGTACCAGGCAGGGATCGGTCGGCCTGGCCTTCCACAGCGGCGACGACTTCTATTCCTCCGCGTTCGCCCAGGAGGTGGGCCCGCTCCAGGTCGTCGAGTTCCGGTCCGACCCGCTGGATTACCAGCGCTCGCAACGAAATGTGCGAGACGACGGTGACAACAGCTACCGGCTCCTCATTCCGCTGGAAGGGAAATTCGAATTCGCACAAGGTGATTCGAGGGAGATCGTCCAGCCCGGCAAACTCGCGTTCTTCCACTGGGGCCACCCCATGTACATGCGGCAGGACGAGACGCTTCGTGCGTTGATCATGACCATCCCCGAAAAGTCCATCACCCTCGCCCGCGCCGCAGACGCCCCGCTCGCCCTGGACGAGAGGCGGCCGCTGGTACGCCTGCTGGCGAATCAGGTCCGCGAACTCGTCGCCTGCCGCCAGGAGTGGACCGCGCAAGATTTCACCGTCGCTTTCTCGGGCGCGCTCGCACTGCTCGATGGCGTGCTCGACCCGGTCCGGCCCGTCACGCCCGACAACCTCTCGGGTGTCGCTCGACGGGCGCGTGCGTTCATGGAGGTCCACGCCGGCGACCACACGGTGACACCGGAGGCCATCGCCGAGATGTGCGGCTGCTCCCTGCGCACGCTGCACAACGCGCTCAAACAGGCCGAGGGGCTCGCGCCGGGCGCGATGCTGCGCACGATCCGCCTCGACCGCGCACGTCGGCGACTGTCCATCCCGTTTCCCGTGGACATGGACAGAATCGCCTTCGAGACGGGCTTCAGCACGACACGCAGGTTCCGAGAGAGCTTCCGGCAGCACTTCGGACAGACTCCGGCCCAGTGGCGCGACCAGCTCTTGGGTATGGCCGCCGAGGGATAACCGGCACGGATCCTCCTGCGGCACGTCGCAATTCGGCTGCCGCCGTCGCAACGACGAGGTAGGGCTTGCCGAAAAACGTCGCAACTTTGCCGGAAAACGGTAGAGACCCGGCCGCGTCGACGCCTAACGTTTTCGAACAAGCACAACCTCGCCCGCCGGTTCGGCGTGCGCCGGCCCGCGCTCGCGGTGACCTGCACTTGTGATGTTTCGGAGGGGAATACATTCACAGGGCAGGATTGTGCGGCCGGTTCTCGGGGTCGCCCGCACGGGGATGGCGGGCGACTTCAACCGGCGCAGCGCTCATGGCGCTGTCCGACCGGTCGGGCGCCACCGGCGGACAGTGCGGTTCGTCGAACGTCTCGGTACCGGGTGAACCACTGAAATTGCGCCGGATATCGCCAATTTCTCACAGAGGTTCGGTAAATATCGCATGGCAGTCGCAAAGCGTTTACAGCTCGGATCTGTGAAAAATCGCGCATATCAGAATTTTCGTCGAGTGCAGGTTGTCGCAGCACGGGTGCGGTGGTGAGGCTGTAAGGTCTGCACCGGATTCAGGACATTGTGGGAGGTTGGCGAAACCTCTTTCGTATATCGATGGGAGTGGGCGTGAAATACAGGCATCCGGTGGGGATCGCTGTCGCCGTGGCAGGGGTCGCGCTGTCGGTCTCGGGCTGTCAGGGAAGCGATTCGGCGACGCCGGGGACGACACCGCAGGCATCGTCCGCTCAGCAGGCCGCGTCCCCCGCGCCTCCTGCCGCCACGGGGGAGCAGCAGTCGAATACGGCATCGCCCTGCCACACCGCGGACCTGTCGGCCCGGCTCGGCTCGCAGAAGAAGGTCCCCGTGAACGTCCAGGGACAGCTGGGAGCCGCTGGTACGCACTACAATCTGCCGCTCATCTTCACCAACCACTCGACACATGCCTGCGTCATGTCCGGCTTCCCGGGAGTCGATCTGGTCGGACCGGGTTCGACCTACTCCCTGCCGCGAGTGGGCAACGCGTCGCCCGTGACCCTCGCCCCGGGCACCAGCGCGCACAGCGTCATCTATTACATCGACCCCTCGGGCAGCCTCCCGCCGGGCGAGCCGGCGACGCTGTGGACGCCGACGAAGGTCTCGGTCACCCCGCCGAACGAAACCACGCAACTCGCTGTGCCGTGGAGCGTCGGAAATCCGGTCGACAATGGAGACAAAGCGTCCGGCGCCACCGCCGCTCATATTCAGCCGATTCAGGCCGGAGCCTGATATACGAGTTTTTCGGCAATCGGGGAACGAACCGCGAAAAATGTGAGCGGAATTCGTTCCCCGATTCGCTGCATGAAGCGAGCGGACGTATCGGACGGCCGCTGAATGAAATGGGCAAGTTCGTCCGGCGTCCGCAACGCCTCGGTCTCGATCCGCGTGACGGGAGGCGCGGCATCACCACTACTGACCTGGGCGCGTTCCTGGTTGACAGCGCTGGAACAGGGGTCCCGGGGCAGGGCTCGCATGACGTGGCAATTGTCCCGATATGAACAGAATAATGTCCCGCAGAGGTAAGAAAATCTCCATTCGAATGCCTACCGTTGATTGCATCAGAGGCAGTGCGACGGTCGGCGAGCCGAGATTCGCCACCTGCCCGATGAACGGGCAATTTCGCGAACTGTGCGGCACCTGTCGTCGGGGACGAGCGTCCCCGCTCGGTGGAGGAGGAGATACCCTGTGGCACAAGCATTTCGCTTCTACGAGACCGGTGCGCCCGAGGTGCTCCGGTGGGAGCAGGTCGAAGTCGGCCGACCAGGCCAGAACGAGGTGCGGATTCGACACCGAGCCGTGGGCCTGAACTTCGCGGACACCTATTTCCGGACGGGGCTGTACCCGGCGCCGCTTCCCGCCGGGATGGGAGTGGAAGCCGCGGGGGTGATCGAGGCCGTCGGACCCGGTGTCACCGATTTCGCCGCGGGCGATCGGGTCACCTACACCGGCAGTCCGCTGGGGGCCTACAGCACCGAGCGGGTGATGCCCGCAGAACATCTGATCCGGCTCCCGCGCGAGATTCCGTTCGACACCGCCGCCGCGATGACCATGCGCGGTCTGACGACGGCGTACCTGCTTCGCCGCATCCATCCGTTGCAATCCGGTGACATCGTGCTGTTGCATGCCGCAGCCGGTGGGGTGGGCCTGATCTTCACCCAATGGGCGAAACTGTTGGGTATCACCGTGATCGGGACGGTATCCAGCGAACACAAGGCCGAGATCGCTCGCGCGCACGGCTGCGATCACGTCATCGTGTACACCGAAGAGGATGTCGCGCAACGTGTTCGCGAGCTGACCGATGGCGTGGGTGTCCGCGTGGTCTACGACAGCATCGGCCGCACGACCTTCGAATCGTCGCTGAATTCGCTGGCGCGGCGCGGACTTCTGGTGTGTTTCGGAACCTCGTCCGGACCGATCCCGCCGATCGACGCGATGCAGCTGGCGGTCAAAGGGTCGGTGTTCGTCACCCGCCCGGCCCTGGCCGACTACATCGCCGATCCGGCCGAACTCGCCGAACTCGCCGACGAACTCTTCTCCCACGTGGCACAGGGACGCATCCGCATCGGCATCAATCAACGCTACGAACTCGCGGACGCGATTGCCGCACACCGTGATCTGGAGTCCGGTGCGAGCATCGGCTCGTCGGTACTCACCGTGGACCAGGAAGGATTGTCATGACAAGCATTGCCCCCGTTGATATTTCGACCAGCTCAGCGCCATTCGATATACGACCGCTGACCTGCGCCATCGGCGCGGAGCTGTCCGATCTGGACCTCGGCGAGGTCGCCCGCGACGACACCCTGTTCGCCGCGCTGCGGGATGCGCTGCTCGAGCACAAGGTGCTGTTCTTCCGCGATCAGAACATCAGCCGAGCCGAACATGTCGCTCTCGCACAACGTTTCGGTCCGCTGGAGGATCATCCGGTGCTGGGCAGCGATCCCGAGCATCCCGGCCTCGTTCGCATCTACAAGGATCTCGACAGCGGACCCGAGCACTACGAGAACTCCTTCCACTGCGATGCGACGTTTCGGGAGGCGCCGCCGATGGGATGCGTCCTGCGCTGCGTGCAGACGCCCGCGGTCGGCGGCGACACCATCTGGGTGAATATGGCCGAGGCGTACCGGCGTCTGCCCGAAGAGGTGCGATCGCGGATCGAGGGGTTGCGGGCACGCCACTCCATCGAGGCCAGTTTCGGTGCGATGCGGCCGACCGAGGAACGCCTGCGGCTGCATGAACAGTTCCCCGACGCCGAGCATCCGGTGGTGCGCACGCATCCCGAAACCGGTGAGAAAGTGCTGTTCGTCAACGCTTTCACCACGCACTTCGTCAATTACCACACCCCGCAGAACGTGCGCTTCGGCATCGACTACGCCCCCGGCGCATCCGAGCTGCTGAATTATCTGATCCGGCAGGCGAGCGTTCCCGAATATCAGGTCCGCTGGCGGTGGACCGAGAACAGCTTCGCGATCTGGGACAACCGCTGCACCCAGCACTACGCGGTGCAGGATTACTTCCCCGACGTTCGCAAGATGGAACGAGCGGGCATCATCGGCGACAAGCCGTTCTGAAATATCTTTCACCACAATAGATTTCGCCAGGAGTTGTATCATGTTCTTTCACGACGACGCCCTTTTTCCCGAGAACCAGGAGAAGCTGGTCATCACCGTCGCGCCCTACGGTCCGGAATGGGAACTCGACGATTTCCGCGACGACCTGCCGTTGACGATGGACGAGCACGTCCAGCAGGCGGTGGACTGCTACGAGGCCGGCGCCACCGTCCTGCACATCCACGTGCGCGAGCTGGACGGCAAAGGATCCAAGCGGCTGTCGCAGTTCAACGAGCTGCTGAGCCGCTTGCGCGAGGCCGTTCCGGATATGATCCTGCAGGTCGGCGGGTCGATCTCGTTCGCGCCGGAGGGCGAGGGCGCGGATGCGAAGTGGTTGTCCGACGACACCCGCCACATGCTCGCGGAATTGGATCCGAGGCCGGATCAGGTCACCATCGCCATCAACACCAGCCAGATGAACATCGTGGAATTGATGACCGACGACGATATCGCCGGGACGTCGTTCACGAGGCCGGAGGTCTACGAGGCGTATCGCGAAATGTACGTCCCGGCCGGGCCGGGCTGGGTCGAGGAACATCTGAAGCGGTTGCAGGCCGCCGGAATTCAGCCGCATTTCCAGCTCTCCAGCATTCCGCAGCTGGAGACCGTGGAGCGGCTGATCCGGCGGGGCAGGTACACCGGTCCGATGATGGTCACCTGGGTCGGCATCGGCGGCGGCTTCGACGGCCCGAACCCGTACAACATGATGGAGTTCATCCGCCGCGTTCCCGATGGCGCGGTGCTGACGCTGGAGACGCTCATGCGCAGTTGCCTCCCGGTCAACACCATGGCGATCGCCATGGGTCTGCACACCCGCTGCGGTAACGAGGACACGCTGTGGGGTCGCAAGGGCGAGAAGATGACCTCGGTACAGCAGATCGAGCAGCTGGTCCGCATCGCCGGAGAACTGGGCCGGGACGTGGCGACCGGTAAGGAAGCGCGCCAGATCTACCGGCTCGACGAGCACTACCGCGATGCCGACGAAACGCTGGCGAAGATCGGTTTCGCGCCGAACCGCAAGCCGGGACAGGTCGGTTTCACCCACCACGCCTGAGCGGGGCGGCACTCCGGCGAGCGGTCCGGTTCTCCGCTCGCCGGTTTCTGTCCTCCGCGTTCGTTCCGGCGCACCTACTCTCCGAAGGAGTTGCAGCACAGTGCAATCCGATTTCGAACCGACCGTGGTGATCGTCCCTGGACTGCGCGATCACGTCCTCGATCATTGGCAGACCAGGCTCGCCGCGGAGCTCGAGCGGGTGCGCATCGTGCCGGCGCTCGAGCAGGACGAGCTGAGCCTGGCGGCTCGGGTGGCGGCATTGGATCGGGTGTTGTCCGA
Source organism: Nocardia jiangxiensis NBRC 101359 (assembly GCF_000308615.1). GTDB lineage: Bacteria > Actinomycetota > Actinomycetes > Mycobacteriales > Mycobacteriaceae > Nocardia > Nocardia jiangxiensis. The sequence continues at coordinate 44,293 of NZ_BAGB01000058.1, read as the reverse complement.
GGTGGACGGGCCGGTGGTGCTGGTCGCGCACAGCGCCGGGGTGATGATCAGTGTGCACTGGGCGCAGCAGCCGACGCGGGATGTTCACAGCGCCTTGCTGGCCACCCCCGCCGATATCGAAACACCTTTTCCCCCTGGATATCCGACGACGGAGGAGCTGAAGCAGCATGGGTGGCTTCCGATTCCGCGTGGCCAGCTTCCGTTCCCGAGTGTCGTGGCCGCGAGTACCACCGATCCGCTGGCGTCCTTCCGGCGGGTCGCGGGTATGGCCGAGGCGTGGGGTAGCCGACTGATCGACCTCGGCGATGTCGGACATCTCAATCCCGCTTCGGGTTTCGGCCCGTGGAGCCGAGCCCGTGAGTTGCTGAGCGAGACCGTCGATCTGGTGGAGGGTGCGCGGTGACCCAGGTGCGCTCGACAGTGTCCGGCGCATCCATACCCATCGAAAACCGAGGATGATGCCCGTGTTCAATCTCGCGATGCTGCTGGAGGATTCGGCCCGCCGCCATCCGCACCTGGACGCCGTCCGCTCGGGTGACGATCGAATGACCTACGCCGAGTTGGATTCCCGGGCCTGCCGGGTGGCCGATCTGCTGATCGCCTGTGGCGTCGAGCCGGGCGACACGGTGGCGCTCACCTGCCCGAATCTGCCCGACTTTCCCGCGGTCTACTACGGAATCCTGAAGGCCGGAGCCGTCGTGGTGCCGCTCAATATTCTGCTCGAGCCCGCCGAGATCGCCTACCATCTGCAGGATTCCGAAGCTGATGTCTACATCTGCTTCGAGGGTGATGGCGAATTGCCCACGGGCGCATATGGAGTCGAGGCATTCGGCCGGACTCCGGGCTGTCGGGAGATGTTCCTGATCACCGCCGATCCCGCCGCGTCGTCGCCGTACCCCGGAGTGGAGACGCTCGATCACGCACTCGTGCCGCAACCGGCGAACTTCGACACGGTGATGCGACGGCCCGACGACACCGCGGTCATCCTCTACACGAGCGGTACTACCGGAAAACCCGAGGGCGCGTAGCTGACTCACGCGAATATGGTGATGAACGCGCTCACCGCCAACCGACTGTTCGACAGTGGCTCGGAACGGGCCGACACCCATCTGGTCACGCTGCCGCTGTTCCACGCGTTCGGTCAGACCATCTCCATGAACTCCGGCCTGTCCACCGGCGCCACGCTGGTGCTGATGCCGCGCTTCGACGCCGCCGTCGCCCTGCGATTGATGGTCGACGAGCGGATCACCTTCTTCGCCGGTGTCCCGACGATGTATTGGTCTCTGCTGCAAGCGATTTCCGATGACATCGACACCTCGCACGTGGCCGCTACCCTACATCGCGCGGTATCCGGCGGTGCGGCATTGCCGGTGGAGATCCACTCGCGTTTCGTGCAGCGCTTCGGGGTGCGCATTCTCGAGGGGTACGGCCTGTCGGAAACCTCGCCGCTGGCGATCTTCGCCGATCCGCAGCGGGACCCGCGGCCCGGATCCATCGGCGTGCCGGTCTGGGGAATCGAGGCACGGCTGATCGACGCGGACTGGAATACCGTCACCGGTGCCGGCGACGTGGGTGAACTCGCGATTCGCGGGCACAATGTGATGAAGGGCTACTTGAACAGGCCCGCGGCGACCCGCGAGACGATCCGCGACGGGTGGTTGCGGACCGGTGATCTGGCCCGGTGTGACGAGGACGGCTGCTACTACATCGTCGACCGGGCGAAGGACATGATCGTGCGCGGCGGATTCAACGTCTATCCGCGCGAGATCGAGGAGACCCTGCTGACCTGTCCGGGGGTGTCACTGGCCGCGGTGATCGGGGTTCCCGACGAACGGCACGGCGAGGAGATCGTGGCCTTCGTTGTCCCCGAACCGGATTCGCGACTCGAGGCAGATGGGATGATCGCGTGGTGCCGGGAACGCCTGGCCGCCTACAAATATCCGCGGCACATCCACTTCACCGATGCGTTGCCGATCACCGCGAGCGGCAAGATTCTCAAACGCGAACTGCGGATTCCCGGCCCGGCGGACGCCGCTGTGGCATCCGGCCGCTGAACATGGAAAAGGGATTCGCCGCGATTGCCGCGCTATGATGCTGGGCCCGTATTACTGTCGTGGACAGCATCTTTCGACGCAGCCCGACGCCATTGGCTCGGGCTGCACCCGTGCTGGCTGCGGAACCAGCGGGTGAAGCTGGCGGGGCTGGAGAAGCCCAGCATTTCGGCGATCTCGGTGAACGAGCGTCCCCGATTCCCCACCACGCGGCGGGCCAGATCGATGCGGGTACTGTCGAGAATCTCCGAATAGGTGCACCCCTCGTCGGCCAGGCGGCGGTGCACGGTGCGGCGGTCGACGCCCAAGCTGCGGGCGACCTGGTCGGCGGAGCAGCGTCCGGTCGGCAGCAGCAGTTCCACGAGTTCCTGCACCCGATCGCGAACCGCCGTCTCGGCCGTTGTGCTCACCGAGTCGAGCAACTGCTGGGTATACGGGCGCAGCAGCGGGTCCGACATCGGGTTCGCGGTGTCGAGATCCGTTGTGTACAGCGTCATTCCGGTGAACTCGTGGTCGAACTTCAGCTGCGAGCCGAACAGTCGCCGATGGGTGGTGCGATCGCGCGGTGCGGGATGGGTGAAGGTGGTTTCGGCGGGCTGCCAGCTCGCTCCCAGAAATCCCCGCAGGATGCCGTGCATCGCGCCGATCGCGAGTTCGGTGGCCTGGCGGGTGCTGCGGTGTTCGCCGATGTCCAGATGCAGGCGGACGCTGGCGATTCCGTTGCGTTCGGTGAGCCGGATGTACAACGATTCGTTGTAGGCGTGCTGGTGGCGGACCATCAGCTCGAGTGCGCTGCGCACATCGGGCTCCTCGCGGATGACGAGGCTGAGCGGGCCGAGATTGGACAGGCGTCGCCGTTCGGCGAGCAGCAGCCCGAAATCCTCGCGGCCGGATTCGGCGGCGGAGCGTTCCAGTAGCTCGGTGACGGCCGAGGCGGGCACCCATCGATCCTGCATGCTCAGACTCGCGGGATCGAGCCCTGCCTCGCGGACCAGCCGGGCCGGATCCAGGCCCAGGGACTGCCCGAGAGCCACGTAATCGTTCAAGGCCGCGTACCGCGCCAGGGGCTTCATGACCGCCTTTCGGTGTCCCGAATTGTCCGCATCTATGTCCCCCAGAGTAAAGCATGATGGGTTATTCCGGCCTAGTGTCGTCTACGTCACACCGAGACGGGTGTGCATCCGATTCCCGGCGCCGAATCCGGAATGCGTTGCGGCGCATCCGTATCTTTCACAGTCCGGCTGAGCGGTGCGCCGCTCGCCGGTTCGTAGGAGCATCCATGCAGTTGCACACCACCCCCAGGACGCCGGTGGCGGACGGCCCGATCGGCACGGCGGCGAACAGTGGCCGCACACGGATGTATCCGTGGCTGGTCTTCCTGCTCACCTTCGGTCTGCTGCTCGCCGACTACATGTCCCGGCAGGTCCTGAGCGCCGTATTTCCGGTGCTGAAACCCCAATGGGCACTGACGGATTCACAGCTCGGATCGCTCAACAGCGTGGTGGCGCTGATGGTCGGTCTGCTGACGTTTCCGCTGTCACTGCTGGCCGATCGGTGGGGTCGGGTCAAGAGTCTGGTGCTGATGGCCACGCTCTGGAGTGTCGCGACGCTGCTGTGTGCCGTCGCGGCGAACTACCATCAGATGCTCGGCGCTCGATTCCTGGTAGGCGTGGGGGAAGCGGCGTACGGAAGCGTCGGAATCGCCTTGGTACTGGGCATTTTCGGCACGAGAGTCCATGCCGCGCTGGGCGGTGCCTTCATGGCCGGTGGTTCGTTCGGGTCGGTTCTCGGCGTCGCCGCGGGCGGTGCGATAGCGGTTCATCTCGGCTGGCGTTGGTCGTTCGTGACCATGGCGGTGGTCGGCCTGGTGCTGGCCGCACTGTTCGGTGCGCTGGTCAGTGAACGCAAGCTCGCCCGGCATGCCGACCACGGATCGGCGGAACCGTTGCGGGACAGTGATTTCCGTGTTCCGGTGTCGACGCTGTTCACCAACCCCGCGGTGTGGTGCGCCTATATCGGCGGTGGCGCGCAGCTGTTCACCGCCGCGGTACTGCTGGCGTGGACGCCGAGCTTCTTCAACCGCGTCTACAGGATGGCCACCGATACCGCAGCCGCCGCCGCGTCGGGTGTGGTGCTGCTGGTCGGTGCGGGAATGGTGTGCTGCGGCATCGCCGCCGATCGGATCGGCCGTCGTGACCTGTCGCGCAAATGGCTCGCCGCGGTCGTGTTCTGTGCCATCTCGCTGGTGTGCCTGACCGTGGGGTTCAGCATCGAACACGGTGTGGCACAACTGATTCTGATCGGCATCGGTGCGTGGTTCTCGGGTGGTTCCTCGGGCCCGATCGCCGCGGTGGTCGCCGATCTCACGCACTCCTCGGTCCGCGCCTCGGCGATGGGGATGCTGACCCTGTCCGACAGTCTGCTCGGAATCGCGTTGGGGCCCTTCGTCGTCGGCTTGCTCGCCGACCGTTACGGCCTGACCGCCGCACTGCGCGCGGCTCCGCTGGCCTATGTCGTCGCGATCGTCGCGCTGGCGGCGGGCCGATATCTGTACCCGGCCGGGCTGCGCAAACTCGCCGCCATCCACAACGAATGATGAGGAATCCGATGAAGTCCACGAAACCCGCTCTGATCACCGCACTCGCGGTCACCGCCGCAGCCGTGACGACCGGCACCGCCCATGCCGCGCCCGATACCGAGCAACGCGAGGTGCACTACCGGGTCGCGCGACAGGCTGGATCGGCAGTGGTGAGTACGCCCGACGGCAAGCTGAAAGTCGTCGCGGACCAACTGATTCTCACCGATCGCGCGGATCGTCCGGTGGCCGCGGTCACGTTGACCTTCGATATCGGTGACACCGCTCATCCGATCGCCGCCCGCGTCGACGGTAAGACCGCGACCCTGACGCCGGATCGCGGTAACGGGCGGCCGACGCGGGCTCCGTCGCGGGGTGAGGTCATCACCGTGCGGCAGGCCGCGGAATCGTTCACCCCGCGCGATTCGCAGGCCCTGGGCGCGTTCGGTCAGCGCATCGCCATCGCCGCGGGAGTCAGCGCGGTACTCGGTGCGGTCATCGGCGGTGGAATCGGCTGTCTGGTCGGGGGTGCGGTCGGCGCGGCGATCTCCAGTCCGGGTGATCGTGCTGCTCGCCCCGTTCGTCGGGGCGACCGTCGCCGGGTGTGTGCTGGGCGCGGCCACCCTCGGCGCTGTGGGATCGATGGCCGGACTCATTCTGGCGGGCGGTCCCATCACGCTGTTCTCGGCCATTCAGTACTTCTCGACCGTCCTGGCCCCCTGCCCGCCGAACCTCCCGTACTGCAAGGACCCGGCCCGGACCGCGCCTGCCGCGGGATAACCGCACGTCCGAGGCGGTTATCGGTCGGACTCCCATTCCGGGCCGCCGCCGGCCCCGCATGCCAGGCGGACGAGTTCGCCCGCGGGGCCGTCGAGGCGGCGGGGCGAGCGCCACACCGCTCGAAGCAGTCTCGACAGGTCCAAGCCCTCGACCTCGACGGTTCGCAGGGCGCCGGAACTCACGTGATCGCCGACGGCCAAGGTGCTCAGCACCGCGGGCCCGACCCCCTCCAATACGCTGGTGCGAATCGCGGCGGCGCTGCCCAATTCCAACAGTGGCTCCGCCCGGTCGTATTCTTGCAGCGCCATATCCAGCGTATCCCGCATACCCGAACCGGGTTCTCGAACCACCAGCGGTGTCCCGGCCAATTCGGCGATCGGAATCGGTTTCCCGGTTCGCGCCCACGGATGTTCGGGATGCACGACGACGATGAGTCTGTCCCGGGCGACGGCAATACTGTGCAGTTCGGGCGGAACTGTCGGCGATTCCACGAATCCGACCCCACATTCACCGGTGATCACTCGCTCGAATACTTGGGAAGAATTGTATACCTGGAGATGAACGGTTATTTCCGGATGCAATCCGCGGAGTCGGCCGAGCCAGCGCGGCAGCAGATGTTCGGCGACCGTCATACTCGCGCCGACCGTGAGTTCCGGGGAATGCCCGATGCGCAGTCCCTCCGCGACATCGAGAAGTTTATCGGCGTCGGCCAGAACGATTCGCGCCCAGTGCGCGACGACGGTTCCCTGCGCCGTCAGTGACGACCCGCTGGTCTTGCGTTCGAGCAGCGGCACGCCGAACTGCCGCTCCAGTCGCTTGACGGCTCGGCTCGCATTGGGCTGGGGAATCCCCAGCCTACGGCCCGCGGCGCTCAGACTCCCGTAGTCGTCGACGCCCACCAGCAGTTCCAATGCGCTGAAATCCGGGAACCGCCTCGACATGCGTCGACGATATAGCCTCACCCGGGGGTATGTCCATCTGATATGGCCTCATGTAGAAAATCGGTCTTCCGCATCTTTCGGTAATGCCCGACTGTGAATTCATGAGCACTCGAGTGAATGGCGAGGCGGCGGGCGCGGTCGGGGATGTCGCGCGATCACGCCGCTCGCGCACGATCGCCGCACTGCTGCCCGGACTGGCACTGTGCGTGCTTGCCACGGCGATCGCGATGACGGTGAATTATTTCCTGCCGACGGTCAGCCCATTGCTGATCGCGATTGTGCTCGGGGCGATCCTGACGAATGCGGTGCGAATCCCCGAACGCATTCAGCCCGGATTGCAGTTCTCCGCCAAGCGAATCCTCCGAGTGGGTGTGGCACTCCTCGGCTTACAGCTCATGTTGCGAAATATCATCGATCTCGGCTGGGGCATGATCGTCGTCGTGATGGCGATCGTTTTCCTGGGCATCGCCGGAACGATGTTCGCCGGAAAACTTCTCGGCCTCAGCTGGACGCAACGACTGCTCATCGCGTGCGGATTCTCGATCTGCGGCGCGGCCGCGGTCGCCGCCGTCGACGGTGTCATCGACGCCGACGAGCAGGAGGTGGTAGCCGCGGTCGCGCTGGTCATCCTGTTCGGCACCCTGATGATTCCGGTCGTCCCGCTGCTGTCGCACGCGTTCGGCCTGTCCGGCAAGACCGCTGGTCTCTGGGCTGGTGGTTCGATCCACGAGGTCGCTCAGGTCGTCGCGGCCAGCAGCGCGGTCGGCGGTGCGGCACTGGGCGTTGCAGTGGTGGTGAAACTCGCGCGCGTGCTGATGCTCGCGCCGGTCATGCTGATTCTCAGTGTGCGGCAACGTAATCGGCTCGGCGCGGACGTCGAGGTGAAGCGTCCGCCGCTCGTCCCGCTGTTCGTCGTGGCCTTTCTCGCCTGCGTTCTGCTCCGCTCGTCCGGGCTGCTGCCCAGCGTGATCCTGGACGATGCCAAAACCGCGCAGACCGTCCTGCTGACCGCCGCGATGTTCGCTCTGGGCTGCGGAGTCCGCGCGTCCACCATCAGGAAGGTCGGCGCTCGCCCCCTGGTCCTGGCCGTCGTCTCCACCGTCTGGGTGGCGGCGATCGCCCTCGCCGGCGTGCTTATCGCATCCTGATTCCCCGGTACGCGCGTCGTCAGGACGTTTTCGAGCCGACGAGTTGTTGATGGATGGGTGTGGTCCGCGCAGGTCCGTAAGCTGGTCGGGCGAGGTGACCGCGCGGCGGGGCGGGCATTAATCGATTGCCGTTCACCAGGGCGGATGTGTTAGAAGGGTGTACATGAAGGAGCAGGGGCGCAAGGTTATCGCCACCAATCGGCGAGCGCGGCACAACTACGCGATCCTCGACACCTACGAGGCCGGGGTCGCGCTGGTCGGTACCGAGGTCAAGAGCCTGCGCGAGGGTAAGGCGTCGCTGGTGGACGCGTACGCCACCATCGACGACGGTGAGGTGTGGCTGCGGGGCCTGCACATCCCCGAATACGGGCACGGCACGTGGACCAATCATTCGCCGCGCCGCACCCGAAAACTGCTGATGCACCGACGCGAGATCGACAAGCTCTTCGGCAAGATCAAAGAGAGCAGCCAGACGCTGGTTCCGCTGTCGATGTATTTCTCCGACGGCAAGGTCAAGGTGGAACTCGCGTTGGCCAAGGGCAAGCAGGACTACGACAAGCGCCAGGATCTGGCGCGCCGCACGATGGAGCGGGAGGTGACTCGGGAGCTCGGGCGGCGTGTGAAGGGTATGCGTTGATCGGAGTTCTGCTGGCGATGCTGGCGGCGGTCGGGTACGGCGTGAGCGATTTCGCGGGTGGGGTCGCGTCCCGGCGGGTTGCGGCGTTGCGGGTGGTGGTCGTGTCCTATCCGCTCTCGGTGCTGATTCTGCTGGTCGTCGCGCCGCTGGTCGGCGGGCATTCCGATACGGCCTCGACGCTGTGGGGCGTGGCCTCGGGGGTGGCGAGCGGGCTGGCGGTGTGGTGGTTCTACGCGGCGCTGGCCAGTGGGCCGATGGCGGTGGTCTCACCGCTGACGGCCGTGCTGGTCGCCGGTATTCCGGTGCTGCTCGGGATGGTGACCGGGGAGCGGTCCAGTCCACCGGCCTACGTCGGGATCGTGTGTGCGCTGATCGCGGTGGTGCTGGTCAGCAAGGAATCGCCCGATGACGTGACCGAGGAGATCACCGGCGGCCGGAAGCTGCGTTTCGATCGTCGCGTCGCACTGCTGACGGTCGGCTCGGGTGTGGCCTTCGGGCTCGCCTTCGTCTGCCTGCACGCGACCGCGCCCGCGTCGGGCGTATGGCCGGTGCTGTTCGCGCGCGTCGCGGCGACCGTGGTCGTGTGGGGGGCGGCGCTGGTCACCGGTCAATTCCGGGCACCGCGCGGTGAGCCGTTGCGGCTGGCGTGCTACGTCAGCGTTCTGGATGTGGCGGCGAATGTGGCCATGCAGTATGCCTTCCACTCCGGCCTGCTGTCCCTGATCAGCGTGATCGGCTCGCTCTACCCGGCGGCAACGGTCCTGTTGGCCATGGTCCTGCTCGGCGAACGGGCCGGACCCTTGCAGAAGATCGGGATGGCGATGGCCCTGGGGTCCGTCGCGCTGATCGCCACGGCCTGAATTTCGTCGTCACACCGATCGACACCCTCCGTTACCCGTGGCTAATTCGTCAGTTCCTCCGCGGACTCGTGCCCGGCGGCGCCGGCACGGCGGAGGAAATCGGCGATGACCTCGAGTTCGGCGTCGGTGTACTCGGCGCAGACCTCGTCCATGCGCTGGGTCATTCCCGAGAAGAGTTGGAACAGAACAGGATTGCGGTCGCGCACCGGGCGCAGGGTGACCGCGCGGCGGTCGGTGGATTCGGGGTCGCGCTCGCGTGCGATCCAGCCCGCCTTCTGTAGGCGGTCCAGGATTCCGGTCAGGGTGGCCGGGTGCACGCCAGCCAAGCGGCCCAGTGCGGTGGGGGACAGCGGGCCGTGCCGGTTGATCAGATCCAGGCAGGTCCAATCGATGTCGCGGAGCTCGACCCGGTTGCCGAAACGTCGATTGAGCAGGGAAAGCTGAATATTCAAGTCGCGCAATGCATCCCGGACCGCGACGGTGAGCTGACGGCGTCGGCGCGTCGCGGTCCGATCGGCATCCGAGCTCATCCCCGGGCCTCGCCGGTACGCGGTTCCGCGACACCCTCGAACGAGGGTTCGCCGAAGCTTCGCTCGCCCATCTGCTGTCCTCACGTCGGATCGTATGAAACTCATACGATATCGCGGCGTGTGTCTGCGGTGTTGCCCCGATCCGTCCGGGGCGGAACCGGATCAGGCCGGTTCGACGCGGAATACCGCAATCCGGTCCGCGGCCGCGGCGACCCCGTCCGGTGTTGCCTCCTCGGCGAGTCCCGTGGTGACGAACCGTGATCCGACACTCGCCGGACTGGTGGCAACCAGATTGCGCAGGACCGGACCACGCTGATCCACCGGCAGCTCGACCAGGCGGGCAGTGGTGGATCTGCGTCCACGCGTCAGAGTGACGGTCTCGGCCGCGCGCACATTGGCGACCCAGGCGGCCTTCGGGAATGCCTGGAAGATATATCGGCCGCCGTCGAGTTCGTTCACCGCGATCGGAAAGGTCAGCAAGCGTCCGCTGCGCCGACCCGTGACGGTCAGCAACTGCATCGGCCCGAAGGCGATGCCCAGGCGTTGCAAGCCGGTGATGAGCCTGTTGATGGTGTTGGTCATCCGACGGTATCTGTCTGCATCCATGCGACCGATCGTACGCCGAATGATATGAGAAACATATAGTACGGATCTCGTATTTTCTGGAAGCGGTCGTCGCCGATCGCCGCCGCGGGCCTCGGTGATCAGTTCAGTCTGCGAATATCGCCGCGGACGCGGTAGAAGCCACCACGCGCCGACTCATTGACCCCGTCGACGACATTTCGCGCGCCGAACTCGCGAATCTCCTTCGGGAACTGGACGTTCCACGAGCTCTGATAACCGGGCGAGGCTATGTGGACGCGAAGTTTGCCGCCCTCGCGCACGCACTCGACCACGACGCCGGTGCCGGGGTCGGCAGTCACCTCCAGGGTGGCGCTGGGCGTGACCGCCGCGATCTCGGGAGCCTTCACCGACAGCGTCTGCGGCAGTACGCCCTGCTCGGCGTCGCGCACGCCGGATTCGCTGACATCGAGGCAGGCCAGGGTGCCATTGGTGGTGACCAGGTAGAGCCTGTCGGCGTGGTACTGCATCGAGAACGCCGAACCGCAGCCGGTGGCGAGTTTCCAGAGTCGGCGGCCGGTGGAGTCGAAACAGTAGACCGAGGAATGGTTGTCACCCGCGAAGACGTAGCGGCCGTCCGGCGATGTGGCGCAGGAGAATACGGCCGCATCGCACTGGTAGACGCGCTCGGACCGGCCGTCCTTGGCGATCATGCGCACCTCGTGGGTGCTTGTTCCGGCGTAGACCGAGGCGGTCTCCTGCCAGCCGAACAGCACCGAGCCGGTGTGCAGGACGATGCGCCGGAGTGGCGGGAATGACCACGGGGTGCGAGGTGTTAGTATGAACAGCCCGGTCACCAACCGGGCACTTGGATTGAAGTACGGGGCTGAACGGTTTCGACTACGTGCGTCGATTCAGGGGAAGCGTGTCGGTGCAGGCAAGAGACCACCGTAAGCGTCGCTGCAACCCTATAAGCGCCGATTCTCATCAGCGCGACTACGCTCTCGCTGCCTAAGCAGTAGAGCGTGTCTGTCAGCCCGGGTTCGCCTTCGGCCCGGCCCCTGGCATCAGCTAGAAGGCTCACCGTCCTGCTCGGTCGCGGAGTAGGACGGGACAACCAACAGCGACTGGGATCGTCATCTCGGCTCGTTCGCAAGACCGAGAGATCCAAGCAGAGACACCGCGAACTGCACACGGAGAAGCCCTGGAGAAGCGGCGGAGGACCCGGGTTCGATTCCCGGCAGCTCCACTGAGAAGGCTCGGTCCATCAGGACCGGGCCTTCGTCGTTCAGGGGGAGGGGGTGCGTGCAACGCCTTGGCGCGTTCGGCGAGATCGGTTCGGGTGAGTCCGAGTTCGGTGCGGCGGTGGTACACGGCCTTGGCCAGTGCCATGGAGAGTTGGATCTCGCGGCGGGCCTCGGTGATGTCCTCGGGTTCGGTGTAGCCCTCGGCGAGTTTGTGTTCCTGGAGGGTCTCTTCCAGCGTGCATGGTTCATCGGTCCGGCTCCCCTCTCTCGATCGTTCGGATGAATTCGGATGCGGCCATACCGATGGAGGAGGCGAGTCGAGAAATGTTGCGTCGCATAGGATTCCCCCCGTTGAACTGTTGATTCCATTTTTGCCCGCATCTGTTCGGAGCATCTCAACAGGTGCGCCCACTGTCTGGTCGCAATCGCTGCGCTTCGACGAGCGTTCGATACGCCGTGCGCTTGCGCGGGCACTCGTCGCGGTGGCATGCCCGGTGCAACTGCATCACTCGATGCGCCTGTGCGACGGTGAACGGCCGCGGTGGTGCGGTGTGGGTCCACACCAGGATTCGGGTCGGTTCCTCCGTTGCCTCGTTGTCGTCCAGCTCCCTGCGCACGAAAACTAGTACCACGCAGCCGAATACGACAATGAGTCCGCCGAGTATCCACCACCCTGCTGCGGTGCTCATCCCATCCGTCCGGCATGTGTGTCGGCCCATCGGGAGAACGTCAGTCGTGGAACTACCGATTCGACGTCGACAACAGCCATGAGCGAGTTCAGTTCGAGCGGGCCGAGGTGGTCTGGGCTGGCGACGATGGCAATATCGACGTCGGCTTTGCGTGCCTGGTCGGCGAGTGGAATAACCGAATCGTCGGGTTGCCAGATCACGGCATAGCCGAGATGTTTTGCGAGACGATGGATTTGGGCCCAATGCCACTTATGGGCATCGCTGTCCGGGGCAACTATCCCGAATGCTGTTGGCACCTTGCGCACTTCCCCTGCCTCCCGTTGTTGGAAGGGTCTCGACGCTGGGGCATGGTGAAGTGGTGCACCCCGCTCACCCCGGCGTCGCGGCCCACTTCCGAGCATTGCTTTCGAGGTCGGCGCAGCGATACGGATTCGCGTCCACATCCGTCCACAACTGCGCATACGATGAGCGGATGGACGAGGGCCAGCGTTCTGTGCTCGGCGATACCGAGATGACGGGAGAACGTCTGCGAGCTGCACGCGAGTCTGTCGGACTCAGCCTCTCGACGCTCGCCACGCGCACACACTTTTCGAAATCCCTTCTCGGGCAACTGGAAACGGGAGAGCGTCGCATCAGGGCCGAACATGTGCGCGCCTACTCCGATGCGCTCGGGATCGGTTCCGTTCTGTTCGCCGAACCGGCGGACGGCGAGGAGGCCGCTGCGGAATGGTTGCAGCGGCTTGCTGTGTCGGACGTCGGCGGCGACACCCTCGAGCAACTGGAATCGGCGGTCGATGATCTGGCGTCGGCGTACAACACGACTCCGCCGGGCGAATTGCTGGTGCGGATCCGTACATATCTCGGCTATGTCGGTCGGCTGATGGATTCGCGGATGACACTGACGCAGCATCGGCGGCTGCTTGTGACGGCCGGGTGGCTTTCACTCCTGGCGAGTACCTGCCATGTAGACCTGGGTGAGTTGTCGGCTGCTGCTGCGCGCGGGCACTTGACGTGGACTCTCGCCGATGAGGCCGGGCATCCCGAGATCTCCGCGTGGTGCCTGGAAACGAGGGCTTGGCAGCAGTTGACCGGAGGGGAGTTCGAGCAGGCGACGAAACTGTCGCGTGCTGCGCAGGAGATCGCTCCGGCGGGCAGTTCGGCATTCATCCAGGCGACCGCGCAGGAAGGGCGGGCGTTGGCGCGGCTCGGCGACAGTACAGGCACCTACAGCGCTCTTCGGAAGGTGGCGCGGCTGGTGTCCGGACTGAGGATGCCCGACCGGCCCGAACACCATTTCCGGTACGACCCCGCGAAATCGGATGCGTATGTGGCTACCACGTTGGCGTGGCTCGGCGACCCGGGAGCCGAATCGTATGCCCGGCATGTGCTCGCCGATCTCGTCGGTGCCGTGACCACTCGGCCGCGCCGGATCGCTTCTGCGAACTTGGATCTCGGTTTGGCGCTCGTTGCGGCGGGCAAGCCGGATGAGGCCGCGGATGCCACGCTGACGGCCGTCACGTCGGGGCGATTGGTGCCCTCCACGTATTGGCGGGTGTCGGAGGTCGTGACCGGTATCGAGGGGCGGGACGCGGTCGATGCGGCGCTCGTGCGGGATGCGTTCCGTGACATCTACCCGGCCCGGTTGGACGGGACCGGCCGGCAGAGCAGACGCCCTTATCTTTAACTGTCCCTGTGCGCCATTGCCGTCTTCAGTTCGAGCCGCCAAGATCGCCATACTTGGTTGAAGCCCGAAAAGTAGGTGACCATAACCGCTTTCGGCTCTAAGCTGGCAGGAGCGGTAGGTCGCCCGACCTTGCGTGGCTGGTGTTGGCGGCAACACGAGCGGCGCCCACAGGCAAGGAGGCGTCCGGAGGCTTCTATGCTGAGTGGGGTAGTTGAATGCGCTCTTCTGATGGTCGGGTTTTCCATCAGTACGTCGTAACTTGGATCAAGGATCATCCCCAAGCCAACGATGAGGACTGTGCGGCGGCGGCCGAGAAGTACTTCGACGGAGTAACCGTTGATAAGATCGCCGAGATACGCCGGAAAAAGCAACCCCCACGGTATCGAGCCGATGAAGGTGACCGGCTGGGTTACAAACCTTATGTGCAGGAACCCACAGTCGACGAGGGTCCGTCCAAGCCGGGTTTGCCGATGCGGGAACCTTGCCCGTCATGTGGCATCTTGCCCGATATCGCTGGTAACTGTCTGTGCGGCTGACCCTAGACCTTGGTGCGGCCAGCTGGCTGGACGGGGACCGGTTGTGTTCATCCTTGGGTGCAATCGGCAACATTCGGGCGCGCTCGGGTTGCAATGAGCTCGCCGCACATGCGGGAACGAATTGCATCGTCGATCGACGACACAACTCATGCGACTGCCGTGCACAGGAATGGAGTGGCTCATGGTCATGTGATTCGGCGGGTACGGTTGTTTGACCGCGTGACCGTGAGGTGGTCCGGATGGTGTTGACAGATGTCCTGGTGCCGGGCTCGTTGAGCCGAGATCGCACTGCGTTTCTGCGGGTTGATGCTCAGTTCAGCATGTTCTCGATGAGATCGACGGCTCGGGTGGTTCCGCCTTCGGCTCGGGCGTCGGCGCTCAACTGTGCCGAGCGGTGGGTGACTTCGGGGTCGGTGATGAGGTCGTTCAGGGCTGTTCGGAGGTTTGGGGGTGGCGTCCTGGGTGTCGATGCGGCGGGCTACGCCCAGTTCGACGAGGCGGTCGGCGTTGACGAACTGTTCGGCGGCTTGTGGGACGGCGATCATCGGGACGCCTGCTCGCAGGCCTTCGCCGCAGCCGCCCATACCGGCGTGGGTGATGAAGGCGTCCGCCCGTGCCCGGTTCGCCCGCTGGGGGATCCAGGGGTGCACTTCGACGTTGGGTGGGATATCGCCGAGTTCCTGCGGGTCGGTGTGTTTGCCGATCTGGAGGACCACGTGCCAGCCGGGCAGGTCGCCAAAGGCCGCCAGGCATCGGCGGTAGAACTCCGACTGACGGGTGTATGCCGAACCCAGGGAGATCAACAGGACATTTTCCGCATCGGCGGGACGGTCCCAATTCTCCTCGGCCTTACGGGTTTCGAAGCAGGGGCGACGAATGTTATTGCGGCGGTGTCGACTTGATCGGCGTGCGGTTGCATTGCTCGGGAATCAACGCCAGCGCGCGGGCGGGCGGGCCGGAGAAGGCGTCCACGTCCGTGGTGGACGTGCCGCAGTCGGCGAGCCATTGCGCGAACCTCGCGTGGTAGGCATCGGCGCCCGGCAGTCCTCGCAGGTGTGCGGCGACGTCCTGTTCATAGCCTTTCCAGGCCACGAATGTCGGAGACAGTTGCAGCAGGGCACGGTCCTGGGTTTCGGCGAGGGCGCGCGCGGTGGCGTAGGCGCCGATGTCGTAGAGGTAGAGGTCCGCACGGTCCTCGTCGTAAGCGGCGCGCAGCTGCGGGAGTTCCTGAATTGCGTTGTCCAGGAAGAGGTTCTGTACAGCGATGACATCGTCGGGCCAGTTGTCGTCGGTAACAGGCAATATGGAGGTGCACGAGACGAATTCGACGCCGGTGGCGGTGATCAGGTCGGCGACGGCCGGGTCGTTGGCATAGGTCACGCGATGCCCTCGGGCCACCAGCTCGCGGATGATCTCGAGGCTCGGCAGGACGTGACTGACGATGGGGATGCCGATCATCGAGATGTGCGCAGGGCGACGGGGCATGGTCGATCACTCATTTCAAGTCTATGGCGAACGGGCACAGGGCTTTTCGTGGAAAGACCTTGCGCGCGCGTCACACCGTGTGTGGGGCGGCGGCTTCGAGATCAGCGATGCTGCCGGACGTGATCGGTGATGTGCTCGGCGGGCCAGTCCCACCAGGCCACCGGAGCAGTCGAGCGATGTCGTGGTCGTTGTAGTGGGTGCGGATGAGTCGGGCCGGATTGCCGCCGAGATGCCGTAGTCCGGGACGTCGCTGGTTACCACGGCACCGGCACCGATGATCACGCCGTGGCCGATCCGCACGCCGGGGAGAACCGTTGTGCCGTGGCCGAACCAGACGTCATTGCCGCCGACGGTGTCGCCCCGGTTGGGCAGGTCGGTGAGCAGGTCGAAGTGGTCCGACCACGAGCCGCCCAGGGTGGGGAACGGGAAGGTCGAGGGGGCGTCCATGCGATGGTTGGCGCCGTTCATGATGAACTTCACCCCCGTGCCCAGCGCACAGAATTTGCCGATGATCAGCTTTTCCGGTCCGTAGTGGTACAGCACATTGCGGGTTTCGAATGCGGTCGGATCGTCCGGGTCGTCGTAATAGGAGAACTCGCCGACCTCGATCAGGGGTGAGGTGACCAGGGGCTTCAGCAACACCACCCGCGGCTGGCCGGGCACGGGGTGCAGCACGGTCGGATCCGCAGGGATGGGCGCCGGACCGGTGGGCATCTGAAACTCCTTCTGTGAGTGGATGATCGGGCTTCGCGATCGGCTCGCAAGCGGCTGTCCGGCCGGTCGAAAATGTCACTACATGTGTCGCCCTACTCCCGTTCCGACCGGTTCCGGCCTCGGCCAGAGATTCTGCGGTACGACCAGGGTCTTGCCGCGAGCCCGGGGGTGCACTATACGTTGAAAGTGGAAGGATTTCGGATCTCCTCATCTTCCACCACCGACGGGACGAGCAACCTCGTGCGCCGCACAGGCCGCATCAGGCCAGAGTTATCGCGCTCATCCCTTCGGACGCATTTATTCCGCGTTCCGGTCGTGTCTTCCGCGCTATAGCGTGTGTTCGCCGCGCAATCGTTGACGGATAAACGATTTCGACGACTGCGCTGTATTGCGTTTTCTGGCCAGTCCGAGTTGGGCTTCAGATGCCCCAGGCGAGTTGATCGGTGGCGTGGATGCCTCGTCGGAGTCGCCGTGAGACGTTATGCATCACTGGACTGATACGACAGCCCTCGCCTGAAATCGAAGTTGTTGTTACACACGAGCATCCAAGACTGTAGTCCGAGTGTTCGGCCGAGTCTCGGGGCCTGGCAGGGGCTATCGCTCGCGAGGTAGCGCGGTCGGTATTTCCCGGACCAGATAGAGGGTGAGTTGCTCGGCCACCTGTTCGCCGAGGCGGGTCGCCTGGTGTAGGGACGGGGCGCTGACGGTGATTTTGAGTTTCAGGCAGTCGCGGTCGGATTCGGCGATTACGAGCGATCCTTCCGCGCCGTCCCAGTGGTCGCTGGTGGTGAGGATGTCGTGCAGGCGGGAACGCAGGGTTTCGAGGGGAGCCGCGTGGTCGACATACAGGTAACTGTCGACGTGGGCGCTGTCGTTCTTGCGGGTCCAGTTCTCGAACGGCTGGTTCACGAAATCGGTGACGGGCACGATCATCC
Source organism: Nocardia jiangxiensis NBRC 101359 (assembly GCF_000308615.1). Taxonomy (GTDB): domain Bacteria; phylum Actinomycetota; class Actinomycetes; order Mycobacteriales; family Mycobacteriaceae; genus Nocardia; species Nocardia jiangxiensis. The sequence goes on along the minus strand of NZ_BAGB01000058.1, from coordinate 26,920 downwards.
GGCGGTTGTCCTGCATTCGGATGCTGATGTAGGTGAGCGTAATCTCCTCTACCACACCGTGTTTGCCGTTCACCTGGACGGTGTCGTCGATGCGCACGGAGTCGCTGAATGCTATCTGCAGGCCGGCGATCATGTTCGCGAGGGTGCTCTGTGCGGCGAGGCCGAAGACCAGGCCCAGTAGCCCGGCCGACGCGAACAGGCTCGTGGCCAGCGCACGTGTGGACGGAAAGTCCAGCAGTGCGAAGATCAGGGTTGCCAACCAGATCACCGCGGCGGCGGCGCGCTGGAAAACGCCCAGCTGGGTGCGGATCCGGCTCAGGCGCTGATGGTCGTCCCCGGTGGAGTGGGTGAACCGCACCGCCATGACGGCGATGAGGACGGCCGCGCCGCGGCTGGCCAGCCACCCGAACGACAGCAGCACCAGCAGTCCGAGCACGGTGCCGATCCAATGGTTGCCGTGGGTAAGGAATTCCAGCACGGCGCCGTACGTGCGAATCAGGATCAGAAACAGCACCGTGACCGCGGGGCTGCGGCACGCATCTATGCGGGTCCAGACCTCGGATTCGGCGCCGCGCCGGGCCGACAGCGTCTTGACCAGGCGTTTCAGTAGAAACCAGGTGCCTACCGTCAGTGCGATGATGATCGCGGCCGTAACCGCCAGACTGACCCACTCTGCCCGGTCTCCCATGGTGACACACGCTCCCTGTTCAGCGAGCGTCGCGTGACGCCAGCGATCGACCCAGCCCACCTTCAATCACCCTGTGTGACAGAAGAATACAACTCCCGAGCAGGCAAGCAACAGTCCTTGCCGGGATGGATCCGGTGATGATATGGATCCCTTCGCCGCCTCGGACGCCATCGCGGCGCACCGGCTCCGAAGGAGACCGCACCGGGTGGGCATGGGCTCGGTGCCGGATTGCAGCAGATCGAGCACCTCGCCGACCGTGCCGACGCCGATCATCGCTCAGCGGGTCACCGTGCGACCTCGGCAATGCGCCGCAGCCGGGTCTCGCCCGCGCGGATCGGGAACTCCAGCCGATTCCCCGGCGGCGGTAGTGGGCACAGGAAGTGGTCGGAGAAGGTGCACGGCGGCAGGTAGGCGTGATTGAAGTCCACTTCGACCTGCCCATGGGCGTCCGGAGCGGCGACGTCGAGAAAGCGGAACCGTTGTGTCTCTACGCCGTTCGTGGCGTCGGCGAAGACGATCTGCAGACCTCCGGCCGGTGTTCCGGCACCCTCGAGCGCGATGTCCCGGCCGTTGAGCGAGAGTCGGACCGCGGCGCGGGCGTTCTCGCTGACGAAGCCGTCGATGTGTTCGAGTTGCAGTGTGTCCGAGGTGGTTTCGAGTGTGCCGGGCACCACCCACGCGGGATCGAAGTCGAAGGTGTCGATACCTCGTAGACCGGTCCGGCCGGGAGTCTGCGGATCGAATACTCGTAGCGCCACCTGTCCCGCGCGGATGATGGGCCGCAGCAGCAGATCTCGGAGACGGTGCTCCTCGCCCGGAGTCAGATCGACCTGGAACCCGGGGCCCGTACCGATGGCGTGGCCATCGGATTCGACCCATGTGCCGGGGAGCCCGTCGATGTGCAGCGGTTGCTCGCTGAGCCAGTGTGTTCCGGTCAGGGCGGCGGGTCCGTGGTCGGCGGTGGCAAGAGCGTCGCGCTCGTCGCGCCAGCGCAGCCAGTCGGCGCGGCGGGTCTCCGAGGATGTGGTCATGGCTCTTCCCTTTCGTTGCGGTCGAGACGGCGGCGGCCGGGTATCGCCGCCAGCAGTCGCCGGGTGTAGTCATCGGCGGGATCGCGGAAAATGGCTGCCGTGGAGCCGGATTCGACCACCCGTCCCTTCTCGAACACCGAAACGGTGTGTGCGATACGGGCCACCACCGCCAGGTCGTGGGAGACGAACAGGTAGGTCAGGCCGAGGCCCTGTTGCAGGTCGGTGAGCAGGTCGAGGATCTGTTCCTGCACCGACACGTCGAGCGCGGAGACCGGCTCGTCCAGCAGGACGACGTCCGGCCGCAATGCCAGCGCCCGCGCGATCGCCACGCGCTGGCGTTGGCCACCGGACAGTTCGGCGGGCAGGCGGTCCAGGAACGTGCGCGGCAGGGCCACCTGGTCGAGCAGTTCCGCGGCGCGGGCTCGCCGTCGGGCGCGGTCGCCGACCCGGAACGACACCAATGGTTCGATGACGCTCTCGCACACGGTGAATCGCGGGTCCAGGGAGGCGAACGGATTCTGATGCACCAACTGGAAGCGTTGTCGCAGTGGACGAATCCGCCGCCACGACATCCCGGCGATATCGTGACCGTCGAAGCGGACGGCGCCGCTCGTGGGTTCGGTCAGCCCCATGGCGATGCGCAGTGCGGTCGTCTTCCCCGAACCCGACTCTCCCACAATGGCATGCGTACGTCCCGGCGCGACCCGCACCGACACCTCGTCCAGCGCGACCACCGAGCCCCCGCGCCGAGACGCGAAACGTTTCGTCACCGAGTCGAGTTCGATGATCGGTTCGGGCGGATCGACCTGTTCGCGCGGTACGTCGAACCGCGGTCGAAGCACTCCGCCGTGGGCCAGCGCGGGCGCGGCGGCGATCAGGCGACGCGTATAGGCGTTGTCGGAATCGACGAGAATCTCTGTGGGAGAGCCGGATTCGACGATGCGCCCCTGCCGCATCACCACGACTCGGTCGGCCCGATCGGCGGCCACCGCCAGATCGTGGGTGATGATCAGCAGGGCCGTTCCGCTCTCACGCACGAGCGACTCGAGGTGGTCCAGGATGCGTGTCTGCACGGTGACGTCCAGAGCGCTGGTGGGTTCGTCCGCGATGATCACATCCGGTTCACCGGCGAGCGCGATCGCGATCAGCGCCCGCTGCCGCTGGCCGCCGGACAATTCGTGCGGATAGCGTTGCGCGCGCCGCTCGGGGGCGTCGAGTCCTGCCTTGCGCAGAATGTCGATGACCTCGGTTCTCACCTGTGGGCCACGGACGCCGCGCAGCCGTACGGCCTCCGCGACCTGGGTGCCGATTCGCTGGGTCGGATTCAGTCCGACCATCGGATCCTGCGGAATCAGCGCGACCGTCGAGCCGCGCAGTGTGCGCACGAGTTTCTCTCGGGCACAGGCGATGTCGACTCCCGCGACATGGATTGCTCCTCCGGTGATGCGTCCGTTGTCGGGCAGCAGGCCGATGATCGCGTGTGCGGTGGTGGATTTGCCGGAGCCGGATTCGCCTACCAGGGCGACGATTTCGCCGGGATGGATGGACAGTGACACATCGTGTACCGCGGGCGTCACCGTGCCGTACCGCAGGTATCCGGCGCTGAGGGCCAAAATTTCGACTAACGGCGCGCCGGTGCGCACCCGATCCACGGTCGCCCGGGTCATCGCCGCACCTGCTGCAAGGTCTTGGCGATGTGATTGAGCGAGAGCACGGTCACTACCACCATCGCGCCCGGCAGCAGCGACACCCACGGCGCGGTCAACAGGTAGTTGCGGCCACCCGCGATGAGGGATCCCCATTCGGCGCGCGGCGGCGCGGCACCGAATCCCAGAAAGCTCAGTGCCGCAACGGAAATGATCGCGGTGCCGAACTCCAGCACGGCGAGGCCTGAGACCGGCCCCCACGAATTCGGCAGGATGTGCCGGATCAGTACCCGCGGCCATCCGGCGCCTCCGGCGCGGGCGGCTTCCACATACGGCAGTGTCTTCACCCGCAGCACCTCCGCGCGCGTCGTGCGGGCGAAGCCGGGAACCGTCCCGACCCCGACCGCGATAGCCACCGGTACGGTGCCGAAGCCGAGAGCGGTCACGATCGCCAGCGCCAGCAGCAACCCGGGAATCGCCAGTTGCACATCGATACCCCGCATCACGACGGCGTCCACTCGGCCGCCGAAGAAACCGGAGACGACTCCGAACACCAACCCCGCGCACAGCGCGATGCCGATGGCGATGAGTGCCGCCCGCACGGTCAACTCGGATCCGTACAGCGTGCGGGCCCACAGATCCCGACCGACGTCGTCGGTGCCGAAAAGGTGTGCGGCACTGGGTTCGCGCAGGCGCTGCGCCGGTTCGGTGGCGTACGGATCGGCGGAGGTGAACAACGTCGGCGCGAAGGCCGCCACGATCACGAATGCGACGAATACGGTCGCGAGCGTGAATCCGGGACGGCGGAACAGTCGCAGGGCCGAGTGCGCCCGGCGGACGCGGCGCGGGTGGATGGCGTCGTCCTGCGGCGGGGCCACCGCGGTGTCGGCTGCCGTCACGGTCTGTACCACTTCAGTCTCCCTCGGCCGTCGCGGTGTGGGTGATCCGCGGATCCAGCAGCGGATACAGCAGATCGATGATCAAATTCACCAGCACGAACCCGGCTGCCGCGAGCACCACGATCGCCTGCACCACCGGAACGTCCTTGACCAGCACCGACTCCTGAGCCAGTCGGCCGATCCCATTGCGGTTGAATACGGTTTCCACGACGATCGCGCTGGTGACGGTCACACCGATGAGCAGACCGGCAATGGTCAGCGCGGGGAGTGCGGCATTGCGGAGTGCGTGCCGTAGCTGCACCTGCCCGCGCGAGAGCCCCTTCGCGCGGGCGGTGACGATGTACTGCTCCTGCAGGGTGTCCTGAAAACTGCGGCCCAGGACCTGGGCCAGTTGCGCGGCGGCGGGCAAAGCCATCGTGATCACCGGCAGGATCAGGTGTTTCCAGTCGCCCGTGCCCGCTGACGGCAGCCAGCCCAGTTCGAACGAGAAGTACTGGATCAGCGCGAGTCCCACCAGGAACGTCGGCACCGCGACGCCCAGGGCGGGCAGTCGGTCCAGCAGCACCTGAAGTGGACGGAGGCGAACGAACGCCGCGAGGTAGGCGACCCCGGTGCCGAGCGCCACGGCCACCAGACCTGCGATCGCGCTGAGCAGCAGCGTTCCGCCGATCCGGTCGCCGATCAGCTGGGTTACCGGAACGTGTTTGGCGATCGAGATACCGAAGTCGCCGTGCAATGCCCCGGTCAGCAAGGTCCAGTACTGGTCGAGCACCGGGCGGTCGAGACCGTACTGGGCTTTGGCCGCGGCGAGCTGTTGCGGTGTCAGCGAATCGGTTTCGATCCCCGCGGCGCTGAGCTGAATCGACACCGGGTCACTGGGTAGCAGATACAGCACGAGGAAGGTGACCGTGAACGCCGCCCACAGCACCACCACCGCCTGCGCGATCCGCCCGGCGAGATACCGGATCACGGGTTGATCCAGACGTCGCGCAGATCCAGGAAACTCTCGGAAGTGAATCGGAAACCGTTGAGCCGGTTACGGATTCCCGCGTACTGCACCCTTTCGAACAGAGGGAAGGCGACGCCCTCGTCGATCAGCGCGCTCTGTAGCTGGCCATAGATGTCCCGGCGTTGGACCGGATCGGTGGTCCGCACCGCGCTGGCGAACAGATCGGCAATGCGCGCCGCCGTCTCGGGCTGCTGCGAGTTGCGCGCGAGCGCCTTCGAATTGGCGAGCGCCTCAACGAGAATGAACTGCAACGCCCCGGGATCGGCGCGGGTGAAATAGTTGCCGAGCAGGTCGTATTGACCATTCGCGGTGACCGCCGATCGTTCGGCCGCGGTGATCACCTTCAGCTGGACCTCGATCCCGACCTTGCGCAGCTGATCCTGCAACAGTTCCGAGCCGATGGCGGTGGGATCGACGGCCAGCGTGAGTGACAGTCGTTTGCCGTCCTTGCTGCGGTACTGGTCACCGGGTGCCAGCCGCCAGCCCGCCGCGTCGAGGATGCGCCCGGCCTGGGCCGGGTCGTAGTTCAGCTTCGCGGCCTGCGTTGCGAAGTACGGTGTCGTTTTGTCGAACGCGCCCGCTACCGCCGGATAGTCCGGGCCGAAAACGGTTGTGCCGAGCGTCTTCACATCGATCGCGTGGTACAGCGCCTGCCGGACCTGAGCGTCGGCGAGCGGGTGCCCGTTGGATACGTTCGGGAACAGCGCGTACGACACCCCCGGTAGTGAGCGCGAGCGCAGGTAGGCTCCCGAACGTGCGATGAGGTCCCGATCCTCGACGGTGAACGGATTGCGCGGCCACGCGATGTCGATCTGCCCGCTGACCAGATCGCCTGTGCGCACGCTGTCCTCGGCGATATAGCTGACCTGGATCTTGTCCAGATAGGCCTCGCCGGTGTTCTTGGTCAGCGGGGACGGCCAGTGGTAACCGGCCCGCCGGCTCAACGTCACCCCTTGTCCGGGGGTGTAGTTGTCGAGGGTGAACGGACCGGTCCCGGAGATGCCGCCGAGGCAGCGCTGCTGCGGGGTCCTGCGCAGTGACGCCGGGGAGAGCAGGGCCAGGTTCGTGGTCGAAGTCGCCTGCAGGAACGACGAATTCGGCTGATCGAAGTGGAACCGGACCGTCTTGGCATCGACGACCTCGGTCGATTGCAGTCCTTGAATGTAGCTGGCGCCGTAGGCGGTTCCGCCGGAAGCTCGGCTCTCCTGCAAGAACGAGTCGAAGTTGGCCTTGACCGCGGGGGCGTCCAGTGGCGCGCCATCGGAGAAGGTGACACCGTCGCGCAGGGTGAAAGTGTAGTCGAGCCCGTCCGGGCTGATCTGCCATCGGGTCGCCAGCCACGGCACGATCTCGCCGGTGTCCGGATTCTGATCGGTGAGCGAGTCGGTGAAGTTGCGGATCAGGGTGCGGTGCTCGATCCAGTAGGTCTGGAACGGGTCGATGCAGGCGAAAGCCGCGTTGTCGGGAAAGAACGCGAGGTTCAGTGTTCCCCCGCGTACGGGCTGTTTTCCTACCCCGGTGGGTCCGCTGGGCTGGTCGGCCCCGCCGCAGGCGGCGGCCAGCAGGGTCAGCACGGCGGCGGCCGCGGCGGCGGTCCTGCGCAGTGCGCGGATCGTGGTCGGCATAACGGAGGATTCCTCGGGTCAGGGCCGGAACACGTTGTCCCGGTGGAAGTTCGGATGAGTGCGGACTATCCGGCGGGGCGGTCGGCGGCGTGCAGTACGGCCTGGCCCGCGGCCAGCAGGACCGTGTCCTCCTGCGGCGGGTGCACGCGTACGCACAGCACATCGCGCAGATGTCGCTCCAGCGGGTGGTGGCGAGTCAGCGCCGCATTGCCCAGGGCCGCGACGGCGGTCTGCACGGCGGTGATCACCGAACGCGCGATCAACACCTTGATCAGCGAAAGGCTCTCCGCCGCAATGCTTTCTCCGGCTTCGATGCGTCGCAGCGTGCCGTCCAGGAGGGTTTCCGCCTGCACGATCTGTGCCTCGATCTCGCCCGCGACGGTCCGGATGCGTTCGGTCTCGGCGATCGGGTGGCCGAGTGCGGCCGGAACGCGGGTGCGAGCGAAGTCGGCGAAGGCGCGGCGTGCCGCACGGGCCACCCCGACATACAACGCCACGTGACCGAACGAGGTAGGCCCCGAGGCCGAGGCGGGGTCCCGGTAAACACCGTCCCGGAACGGGATCTCGATCAAGTTCTCCGCCGCCACAACAACATTCGTGTAGGTGACATCGTGTGTGTTGGAGGCGCGCAGACCGAGATGATCCCAGGTGTCGTGCCAGGTGATGCCGCCGGAATCGGCGGGGACGATGAAATGACCCACCCGCACGGGATTTTCGTCGGTGCGTGCCCACACCAGGTGATAGGCCAGTGCCGCGCCGCCGGTGGCGAAGGTCTTGCGGCCGTTGAGAATCCAGCCGTCGGCAGTGCGGCGCGCGGTCGTCGCGGGCAGGCCGCCGCGTGCCGGAGCGCCCAGTTCGGGCTCGGCGCGGATGACGTTCACCAGCGTCGGCTGCTCGGCCGAGCGGCCGACCAGTTCGCCGCCGTAGAGGTCCTCGGGCCAGCTGCCGTTCACCGCCTGTGCCTGGTGGGCGGCCAGGGTGTTGGCGGCGATCAGCGCCACCGACGGATCGCCCTCGCCGATCGCGGCCAGGATCCGCACCACCTCACGATGACTCAGTTCGGGGCCGCCGTATCGTCCGGCCACGGTCGCGGTCAGGTATCCGCCGCGGTGCGCCACCCGCAGCCCGGCTTCGGGAATCTCCGCGCTGCGATCGTATTGCGCTGCGGTCGAGGAGATTTCGTCGGTCAGCGCGGCCAGGGCCGTCGGCGTGGTGTCCGGCACGAGCAGCGACTGCCGACCGGTGACCGCGGTCATGGGCGGCCCGCCGCGACCAGGGCGCCGGGATGATCCGCTTGCAGGTCGCCGCGCCGCCCGGTCGCCTTGCGATGCGCGAGTTCCTGGCGGACCAGCGGCAGGATGTAGCGCCCGTAGTCGATCACGTCGTTGAGGGTGTCGTAGCCGCGGATCGAAACCAGGCTCGCGCCCAGATCGATGTAGTCCAGGATCGCCGCGGCCACCGTCTCCGGGCTTCCGACCAGCGCGGTCGACGCGCCCTGGCCATTGGTGGCTGCCGCGGTCCGGGTCCACAGCGCGCGGTCGTACACCTCCTGGCGGCGGGCGAATTCCAGCGCTCGCTGCGAGCCGACGTTCTGCGGCGCACTCTGGTCGCGCTTGCGGTAGGCGCCGGTTTCGAAGGTGTGGGAGATCCGATCGGCGTAGTCGCGGGCCTTGGCCCAGGCCAGGTCGTCGGTGCGGTCGGTGATGGGACGGAATGTCACCCAGATGCGCGGGCGGTCGGTGCGTCCGGCGGCTGCGGCGATCGCGTGTACTCGATCGATCTGAGACCTGATGTCCGCCAACGGTTCTCCCCAGAAGGAGAAGATGTCGGCCTTGGCCCCGCCGATCTCGAACGCGGCATCGGACTGTCCGCCGATGGAGATCGGAATCGGCGTCGCGTACGGCGGGAAGCCGGGGCCGAAGCCGTCGAACCGGTAGTACGTTCCCTCGTGCGAGAACGCCCCCGTCTCGGACCAGGATCGGCGCAGCACATCGATGAATTCGCTGGTGCGTGCGTACCTTTCGGCTTTCGGGAGATAGTCGCCCTGCCGCGCCTGCTCCGCATCGCTGCCGCCGGAGATCAGGTGCACCACCGCGCGTCCCTCGGTCAGCTGGTCCAGGGTGGCCAACTGCTGGGCCGCGACGGTCGGGAACACCGTATTCGGACGGACCGCCACGATCGGCTTGAGCCGGTCGCTGAGTTGGCCGACGGCCGAGGCCAGCACGAACGAATCGGCGCTGCTGGATCCGTACGGCAGCAGTGTCAGGTCGAATCCGCCGTCCTCGAGGGCTCGCACGTACCGGCGCACGAATGGCAGGTCGATGCCCCGGGAAGGGATCGGCTCGAGTTCGGTCGAGGCGGTGGTGTGGGTCAGGCTGATGAACTCGACCTCGGGGGACGCGGTGGCGGGCAGCGCGTCCGGGCCGGATTCGACGGTCATGATCTTCCTCTCGGGCCGAACGAGTCGCCGGTTCGCGGCGAAGGAATGGCATCGAGCATCGCTCGACAGGTCGCAATATTAGGTAGACCACCCGGCCGGAACCAGAGTTCGGCGCACGGTTTTCAATTCGTATCGCCGATAGCAACCGATAGCCGAAAGATGTTCGGGCTATTTATGATCCGGCAGATTCAAAGCATATTCACCGAGCCCGGAATGCGCTTCGATGCGGTGAGATCTCCGGTCGATCCGAGGTGGCGAGAATTCATGGCAGATCCGCTGGACCTGACCCATCTGCGTACGCTGGTGGCCATCGCCGACACTGGCGGTTTCCGGCGTGCGGCCGATGCCCTGCACCTGAGCCAGCCGACGATCAGCCAGCACATTCGCCTGCTGGAGCGGCGCTTGAAGCGATCGCTGGTGGAGAAGGACGGCCGAAGTTCACGTTTCACCGCGGACGGTGAACGGCTGGTGGTCGAGGCGCGAAAACTGTTGACCGCGCACGACGAAATGCTGGCGCGATTCCTGCCCTCGGATCTGCGGCGCATCACGGTCGGCTCGACCGAGCACGCCGCCGACGGGCTGCTGCCGGAATTGCTCGGCATGCTGCGCGCCGCCTATCCGGACGTCTATTTGCATTTCCGGATCGATCGTTCGACGACACTCACCGAATCGGTGGGCAAGGGCGCCCTGGACCTCGCGGTGGTATTGGGCGGCAACGGTGATCCGGTCGGGGTCGAGGTGGGTGAACTCGGATTGCGCTGGGTCGCCGGGCCGGGGTGGCTGCTGCCCAGGCAGCCCGGACCGATTTCGCTGGTGGCGTTCGAGGAACCCTGTGGCCTGCGGCGTCGCGCGGTGCACAAGCTCACCGAGTTGGGGTACGAGGTGTCGGTGACCGCCGAATCCGGAAATCTCGACGGTGTGCTGGCCGCGGCGAAGGCGGGGCTGGGAATCGCGTTGCTGCCGTTCCATTCCGCGGTTCCGAGCGGGATCGGAGAGGTGATGGGTCTGCCCGCGATGGGATCGGTGGATGTGCGGCTGGTGACTCGGCGCGGTCTGGGCGCGGATATCGAGACCTCCGCCGCCGAGGCGATCACCGCCCACTATCGATCGGTAGCCGGACGGAGGCTGCGCGGCGTGGCGTGAGGGTTACAGCGCCTTACCCGGATTGAACAGCCCGTTCGGATCCAGTGCGCGACGGATCGCCTGCTGCGTCCGCAGTGCCGCGGGTCCCTGCTCACGCTCGAGCCACGCGCGCTTCAACACGCCGACACCGTGTTCCCCGGTGATCGTTCCGCCCAATTCCAGTGCGGTGGCGAAGATTTCGTCTGCCGCGGCGACTGCGCGCGGGTAGGCTCGCGCGTCGTCGCGGGGGACCACGATGATCGGATGCAGATTCCCGTCTCCGGCGTGGCCGAAGGTGTTGATCCGGCTGTGGTACCCGGCGGCGATCTCGGTGATCCGCCGTACCGCCGCCGCGATCTGCGACCGGGGCACGACGATGTCCTCGATCAGCACTCGGCCGTGCCGCTCCAGCGCGGGCAGTGCCGCGCGGCGCACGGCCAGCAATTCACCCGCCGCCTCGGGATCGTCGCCCACCCGCACCCGGGAGGTGAACTCGCCGAACGTCTTCGCGACGAGATCGGCCTCGGCGCGGGCGCCGAAACCGTCGGTTTGCGCGACCACGAACGCACCGGCCGACTCCCCGCGCACCCCGAGCAGATCCTGTGCCTCGCGCAGCGACGACTCGTCCAGTAATTCGAGCATCGCCGGTCGCACGCGTGCGGCCAGGACCGCCGCGCAGGCGGCGGCGGCCGGTTCGACCTCGTCGAAGTATGCGGCGACGGTGATGGTGTCGATGGGTACGGGCCGCAGCCGCAGGGTAGCGGCCACGATGACGCCCAAGATCCCCTCCGAACCGGTGAACAGGCTCGTGAGATCCAGTCCCGCAACGCCTTTCGCGGTTCGTCGTCCGGTGTGCAGCAGCTGCCCGTCAGCCAGGACGACGTCCAATCCCAGCACGGCATCGCCCGTCACACCGTATTTCACGCACCGCAGGCCACCGGCGTTGGTCGCGATGTTGCCCCCGATGGTCGAGATGGCGATGCTCGCCGGATCCGGCGCATAGCACAGTCCGTGCCGATTCGCCTCGGCGTCGAGCGCCGCCGCGCTGACTCCGGCCTCGACCACCGCGAGTTCGTCGGCCGGTGCGAGCTCCAGAATGCGGTTCAACCCGCTGACATCGAGAATCAGTGATCCGGCGCCCGCGGCGGCTCCACCGGCGAGCCCGCTGCCGGCTCCGCGCACCACCACCGACATTCCCGCCTCCGCCGCCGTCGTCACCGCCCGTCGCACGTCATCGACGTTCGCCGCCAGCACCAATGCCTCCGGCTCCCCGGTCGGCGCGTAGCCGGACCGGTCCGTCCGATAGGCCGCGGGAATGTCCTTGCCCCGCAGCACCGTTCCGGTGAAAGCCCGCATTGCGGTCGTAGGCAGGGTCATTCGCGTGCTCCTCGGTTGTCGGGCGACCGCCGGGATTCATCCTCGCGCACCACCGCGGGCATCGACAGGCGCCGAATGATCGAAATGTCTTATGTGTCGGGTGAAACCGACAGGCGCGGTTGTAATCTCGCCGATTCCAACCGTGTCTACGGCGCCGGAGATGTAGTTGCGTTCATCCGGACGAGAGGAGTCGCGACATGGGCTTGCGATCGGACACCTTGATCACCGTGGCGGAGTTGGCCGCGCGGATCGACAGCGCCGAACCGATCACCGTTGTCGATATCCGCTGGCAGCTGGATCGTCCCGACGGCCGCGCCGACTACGAGCGCGGACACATCCCCGGTGCGGTCTACGCGGACCTGGATTCCGAACTGTCGGATCATTCGGCCACCGGCCTCGGACGTCACCCGTTGCCCACCGGACCGGCGTTGCAGGTCGCGGCGCGCGGGTGGGGCGTCCGCTCCGGCGTCCCGATCGTGTTGTACGACAACTGGAATCGAGCGGGATCCGCGCGCGCCTGGTGGGTGCTGCGTGCGGCGGGCATTCAGGATGTCCGCATCCTGGACGGCGGTCTGGCGGCTTGGACCGACGCGGGGCACGAATTGGCAACCGGCATAGAACATCCCGAGCAGGGTGACATCATCGTCCACCCCGGCACCCTCTACGACGGCGAGTCGGCGACATTGACCGTCGGCGAGGCCGCCGCCGTGCCCGACCGCGGCGTCCTCATCGATGTGCGGTCGCCGGAGCGATTCCGCGGCGACACCGAACCGGTCGACCCCGTCGCGGGCCACATCCCCGGCGCGCGCAACATACCGGGCTCGGCCATCCTGGACGATCGCGGATTCTTCCGTCCCGCAAGCGAACTCGAAGAGTTGTTCCGCCGCACCGGTCTCCCCGACGCATCCGTCGTCGGCGTCTACTGCGGGTCCGGCGTCACCGCGACCGTCGGCATCGCGGCATTGCGAACTCTGGGTGTCGATGCGGCACTGTTCCCCGGGTCGTGGTCGCAGTGGAGTGCGGACACCGCCCGGCCGATCGCGACCGGCGACACCGCACCGGCGAGCTGACCCGCCCAGAGCCCTATGCCGAGCGGTTCGATGCGCGTAATCCGTTGAATACCAAGGTGATCAAGCGATCTGCCTGATCGGGTCCGGCGTGCTCGCGGGTCCAGGCGGCCGCGTTGATGAGGGTGAACACATCCGCGGCGGTGACACCCGGACCGAGTGTCGCCGACCGGGTCGCGCGGGCGACGAGTTCGGCGCCGATGCCGTTCATGCGCAGGCAGGATGCGTGCAGTTCACTGCTGTCGTCGTCCATGCTCTCCGCGAGCACCTCGGCCAGTCCCCGATATGTGGCGGCATGCTGGACCACCGCGCGCACCCACTCGTCCACGGTGTCGGCAGTGACCCGCCGGCCCAGCAGCCGGTCGCCGCGTTCGAACAGGCCCTCGTTCCGGTCGGCCAGTAGCGCGGCGGTGAGTGCGCGGCGAGTCGGGAAGTGTCCGTACAGCGTGCCGATGCCGACACCGGCCCGCCGCGCGACATGCTCCAGCGGCGCGTCGGCACCGCTCGCACCGAAGATCTCGTCGGCGGCAGCGAGCAGCCGCTCTCGATTGCGCTGGGCATCCGCGCGCGGGCGGCGGACTCGTGGCGTGGTTTCCTCCATCGCACCCTTCTAAGTCGAGGGACCCTCGAGATATATTCCGAGGGTCCCTCGATTTTAGAAGGAGTAGCTGATGATCCTGGTGACAGGTGCTACCGGTTCGATCGGCCGCCATCTGGTCCGGCGGTTGCGGCAACAGGACATACCGTTGCGGGCGTTCGTGCGCGACCCGGACCGCGGGCGAGAGCTGGGCTGCGAACTGGCGGTAGGCGACTTCGACGATCCGGATTCGATCGAGGCCGCGCTGTCCGGTGTCGAGCGGGTGTTTCTGTGTTCTCCGGGAGCGGGACCGGCCCCGGGGCCGCAGCCGATGGTCGCTCAGCAGACCAGGGTGATCGATGCGGCGGTCCGCGCGGGGGTCCGTCGGGTGGTGAAGGTCTCGGTCCGGGGCGCCCGGCCGGGTGGTCTGCTGGCCGAGGGTGGGCACGCCGAGATCGAGGCGCGGCTCGAGGCGTCGGGGCTGGACTGGTCGATCGTGCAGCCGAGCGGGTTCATGCAGAACTTCCTCACCGGCGCAGGCACATTCACCGACGGCGGCGATCTCCTCGGCGCCTACGGTAGCGCCAGGGTGTCGTACATCGACTGCGCCGACATCGCGGCCTGCGCGGACGTCCTGCTGAGGGGCGATCTCGGTACCCGGCAGCGGTTCGTGCTGACCGGCCCCGAGGCGCTCACCCACGCCGAGATCGCCGCTCGGTTGTCCGAGGCGCTCGGCCGCACCATCGTCTACATCGACCGTCCCCCGGTGGATTTCGCGGCCGACCTCGTAGCCCAGGGGCTTCCCGACCGGTTCGCCGCCGACGTTGCCGCGCTGTACGCCGATGTCGCGTGCGGCTCTCTCGCCGGAATCACTTCGGCCGTCCGCGATCTCACCGGCCGACCGGCCACGACCTTCGCCGAATTCCTGGCCCGCGAGCAAGACCTGTTGCGGCAGTGGCCAACAGGAGCGGCTGTCGAAAAGGCCGAGTAAGTACACCCCGACGCGAAAAGGAACGGCTCATGGACGTCGACACATTGCTCACCACCACCCGCTCGGTCCGGCGCAAACTGGACCTGCGTCGCCCGGTCGAACCCGAGGTACTCACCGAATGCCTTCGGATCGCTCAGCAGGCTCCCATCGCCGGAGCGTTCGCCGAGAGCTTCCGCTGGCTGGTCATCGATGACCCGGACACGAAAAGCGCTCTGGCGCAGATCGTCCGCACCGATGGCGAGTCCTCGTTCGCGAGATACGGCGACCGGGTGCCGCCGCGCGCCCTCGCCTCCGGGCGGCATCTGCTCTCGGTCCTGGAACAGGTCCCGGTGTACGTCACGGCGTGCCTGCACGGTCGGCCATCCGGCGACAACGCGCTGCTCAGCGCCTTCTACGGTTCGGTCTATCCGGCGGTGTGGAGCCTGCAACTCGCCCTGCGATCACGCGGCCTCGGCAGTACCATCGTCGGCTACCACCTCGCCGAGCACGAGTCGGACGTCGCACACATCCTCGGCATCCCGGACGACGTCACCCAGGTAGCCATGCTCGCCGTCGCCTACACGACGACGAACACCTTCCGTCCCGGTGCCCGCCCCGCGATCGACCGCATCACGTACCGCAACCGGTGGGGCAGCCCGGCCTGACCGATGTGTTGCTGCCTGGAGCATTCAATTCTGTCGGGAGTCCGGTGACTCGGATCAGCAGTGGCTGGTGCCACAGGCCGCTGTGAGTGCCTGCGGCTCGATCCGGATTCTTCCCTCCGGATGGAAATTTAGCGGTAACCGGCGGATCATCACATGACCATGTGGCAGTGCTTCGGTCATAACCAGCATGCTGCAGCGGTGAGGAGTGAGATGTGATGTGGCAGTGGGTACAAGGGCTCGAACCGGTCGATGCCGAGGTGATCGGCGAGTGTCTTTCCGCGGTGCCCGAATCCGACGCCGATCTGTCCTGGCAGGTTTGACGCCGCGGCTGGCGGCCGATCGCCGCATGGCGCTGGCGGCGTACTGCACGTCGGTGTGCGCCCGCGGTACTGGTGTTCAGCACGTCGATCGAGAAGCTGGTCGGCGGTCTGCGAGCCGCGGGGCTGCAGGTCGAGGACGCGGCACCCGGCATCACGGTGCGCGACCGGCTCGCCGAGCGCTACGGCGTGGATGCGCTGGAGGTCGGGGCCGTGCGGATTCGTGTGCCTGCGCCGGACGGGAGCGCACGCGAGGTCGAGGTGTTCTCGGCGACGCCGCGCGCCGAACTAGCCGAGCCGGTCGACCGGGAACGCGTGGAGCGCAACGAATTCCATCTCACGCTTCACCTCGACGCGCCGGATGAGGTGACGGTGGCCGGGCTGCGCGCGCTGTTGATCTCCGAGGGCGGCCTGGTCGCGGACGGGAGCGGCTACGACCCCGGCGCGGACCGCACGACACTGTACTTTCGCAGCTGGACCGGTTGGCGCGGCCATCGGCGACTTGCGCTTCGGCTACCCGGCAGGCGCGGCGCTGCGGTCGCACGGCTCGAGCGGGCCGCACGAGCAGGCCAAGCCACTGCTGGAGCTGATGACCGGCGCGTGGACCACCCGAACCATCGCGGTGGCAGCGGAATTGGGCGTTGCGGACGCGCTGGCCGCCGCCGCGCGGGCCGGAGCGCCCGGCTCGATCGCCGAACTCGCCGACCGGATGGCCGTGGACCAGGGCGGGCTCGCGCGGCTGTTGCGCTACCTCGCCTCGCTCGGGCTGGTCAGCCGGGTCGGCGACGGATATGTGCTTACGCCGCTGGGTGATTCGCTGCGGGCCGCGACCATGCCCAGGTCATCCGATTCGTCTCGGCCCGTTGATCTTTCGGCCGATCGGCTGTTCCGGGCGGAACGTGCCTCAGTCCGGCTCCCCGTAGGCGGCGGCGATGTCCTGGGAGCTGGCCCAGCGGGTGTAGGTGGGGGATTGGGGCCAGCCGGTGGGGGAGTCCTGCCACTCTTCCTGGCGGCCGTAGGGGAGGAGGTCGATGAGGGAGAAGGTGTGGCTGAGTTGTTCGGTGCCGCGGCCGTTGGTGTGCCAGGTGCGGTAGACGGTGTCGTCGTGGCGGAGGAAGACGTTGACCGCGAAGCCGCTGTCGGGGGGTGCGCCGACCTCGGCGCCGAACGGGCTGTGCGCGGTGGAGTACCAGGGCATCTTGTTGCCGACGCGGCGCTTGTAGGCCAGGGCCTCGTCGATCGGGCCCTGGGTGACGATGACGAACCGGGCGTCGTAGTTGTCCAGGAACTCGAGGCGGGTGAATTGCGAGGTGAATCCGGTGCAGCCGGGGCACTGCCACTGTTCGCCCTCGAACCACATGTGGTTGTAGACGATCAGCTGCGATCGGCCGTCGAAGATGTCCGCCAGGCGGATCGGGCCCTGCTCGCCCTCGAGGGTGTAGTCGGGCAGTTCGACCATCGGCAGGCGGCGGCGCTGGGCGGCGATCGCGTCGAGTTCGCGGGTCGCGGCCTTCTCCCGGATGCGCAGCGCGTCGAGTTCGCGTTGCCAGGTGTCGGCGTCGACGACGGGCGGCAGTGCTTCGGTGCTCATGGGTTCCTCCCTGACGGTCCGCAGCGTGCGGGTCATCGATGTGGACCGCGTCCGTTCGCGGAATTCATCGGTGATCGCCGCCTTTTCTCGGCCGGATTTCCGAACGTCTGTTGTCGTTGGGGCCCATTCCGGCATTTCGGCTACCGGGTGCGAATGCCGGTACCGGCTCGGCATTCCTCGGCTTTCTCCAGTTCACGCTGGCTGCTGCGGTATCACCCCTGGTCGGTCTGTGGGGCGAGCGAACCGCGCTTGCGATGGGCGTGGTGATGATCGCGTCGATCGCCCTGGCGATCCTCGCTTTCGTCGGGCTGACACGCTCCGCCGGGGCCCGTGCTCGGCGAACGAATTGGGTTGTGCGCCAAGGACTTCCAGAAGTCTACGTATGCCTGCTCGTGCATGATGCCGAGTTCGAGGATGCGGGAACGGGATTCGGCGCGGACGCTGTCCTCGGGATCGATCTCGGCCTGGAGGGTGCGGTACAGGTCGAGCCAGTGGAGGTGTTGGGCGGCCTGGTCGTGGGCGAGGGCGATCACGTCGTCCGGTGCGCCGACGTCGGCGAAGAACAGTTTCAGCTGGGCCGGATCGCGGGTCTCCGCGGGCGGGCATTTCGGTTCGGATAGCCAGCGTTCGAGTTCTTCGCGGCCCGCGTCGGTCAAGTGGAATACCCGGCGGCGGCGGCCGGTCTCCTCGGCCTCCTCGCGTAGCAGGCCCTGTTCGGCCAGGCGTGCGGGGATTCGGTACAGCTGCGCGTGCGGGACCGGCCAGAAATAGTCGACGCTCTCCTCGACCCTGGCCTTGAGCTCGTAGGGGGTGAGCGGGCCGTGACGTGCGACGAGGCCGAGCACGATGTGGTCCTGCGCCCCGAGTTCAGGCATTCGCGTCTCCCTGTCGTTCCGTTGACACCGTATCGCTGAGACTATAAGTTAGTCCCTTGAGACCGTATCAATGATACTATTGGAGGAATCGTGCGAGTCTTCGCGATCGAGCTGTTCGACAAGTGGGCGGCCCTGTGGAGCGGCGATCTGGCGCTCGGGCAGGAGATCCTGGCGTGACCGAGTCTGCATCGATGACCGGCCTCGGCGTTGGTGGGGACGGAGTCCGCCACAACTTGTAGGGGTGCAGTTGTGCGAACTGTATCCCTGCAAGTCCGGGGACCCTGGTATCTCGAATGGTGTTGTCAGGGCTCGGAATAGACGACGAGGATCTGGTCCGGGGCGTCGGTGACGGTGAACGACGCGTGGGTGAGGGTGAGCGGCCCGCGCGTCGGGTGGTGCAGGCGTTTGGTGCCCGAGTGGCTGGTGGCGATGTCGTAGCGGGGCCACCAACCGGCGGCCTCGGCGCTGCCTTCGCGGAGTTCGGTTGCCAGGCAGGAGAATCGGGCGTCGCCGGGGTGGCGACCGGCGTTGGCGCGCAGCCGGGCCAGGACGGATTGGGCAACCTCGGTCCAGTCGAGCAGGATTCGCCGGGCGGCGGGGTCGAGGAATACCCAGCGTGCGAGATTCGGTGTGGCGGAAGCAGATTGGCCTATCATGCCCGAGAAGTATTCCGCCGCGGCGTCGTTCCAGGCCAGGACGTCGGTGGTCACGCCGGTG
Source organism: Nocardia jiangxiensis NBRC 101359 (assembly GCF_000308615.1). Classification (GTDB taxonomy): domain Bacteria; phylum Actinomycetota; class Actinomycetes; order Mycobacteriales; family Mycobacteriaceae; genus Nocardia; species Nocardia jiangxiensis. Next base: position 8,304 of record NZ_BAGB01000058.1, on the reverse strand, counting down.
ATGTACGCGGGGGCGGGGGACAGGAGTGCGGGGATGGCGGCGACCTCGGGCGTCAGGGTTTCCGCGGGAGGCCGGGGAACGGACTCGGCCGTGCCGTCGGCCAGGGCGCGCAGATGAGCGCGCTCGTCCCCGGTCAGGCGCAGGGCGTCGGCGATGGCGGTGAGCACCTGGTCGGAGGGGTTCACATCGCGGCCCTGCTCCAGATACGCGTACCAGGTCGTGCTGACACCCGACAGCACCGCGAGTTCCTCCCGGCGCAGACCGGGCGTGCGGCGGCGGTCCGAACCGGGCAGGCCGACCTCTGCGGGACTGGTGCGTTCGCGGCGGGCGCGCAGGAATGCGCCGAGTTCGCGGCGGCGTGCCAGGGTTTGCGATCGGCGGGCATCGACCCTCGTGCGGACGTTCACCGAGCCGCTCATGCTATTGCCTCCGATTCCACGATCACATACCCCTGGATACCATCTGCCGCCGGGGCGCGAACCACCGATGCCGAGTCGTGCGGATTGTGACATCGTCCATCGTGGCCTGCGACCAGGCGCTGCTGTCGGTGCACGCTATGACATGCCGAGCCGCTCATGCTGGTACTCCCGATTCCACGATCACGCGGTTCTGGATACCATTCCGGATCGGCGGTGGACTGGGGGTCATGAAGGCATGGCAGATGACAGCACTCGACAGTGGCTTGCACCTCGCTGACGTCCCCGAACCGCGGTTGCGCGGCGGCGGGGCAACCCTCGACGTGCTCGCCGCGATGATCCCCGCGTACACCGCGAACCTGGTGGCCGGAGGGCGCGGCGGGTTCCCCACACCGATCGTGTTGGGCCCCGGCGGAATTGCACGGGTCACCGCGACCGCCGACGACGTGTTCGCGGTGCAGCCGGGTGATATCGCCGTCGCCACCGCGATATTCCGGTCGAATCGCACCGACGACGCGCAGGAGGCGCTGTTGGGCTGGACCGGCATCGGCGGCGACGGGCGGCCCACCCCGACCACGGACCGCATGCGCGATATCTGGCGCGACGGCCTGTTCGCCGAGCGCGCGCTGCAACCCGAGCGCACCCTCGTCGCGCTGCCCGGCGCGGACGCCTACCCCGCACCCGAACGGCTGGCCTTCCTGCCGTGGCTGTCCATCGCCGGGGAGGGAATCGAGCGGGCCGGTGTTCGCCCTGGTCACACGGTCGGCGTCGTCGGTGCGACCGGGCAGCTCGGTGCGGCGGCCGTCCTGTTGGCACTCGCGCGCGGCGCGGCCGCAGTGGTCGCGGTCGGCCGCAATCGCACGACGCTCGACGCGCTGGCCGGCCTGGATCCGCGCGTGCTGACCGTGCCGCTGTCCGGTGATCGCGCGGCCGACGCCCGTGCGATCCGCGCGGCGGCCGGGCCGCTGGACGCGGTGATCGACACCCTCGGCATGGTGCCCGGTCCGGAGCCGACCATGGCCGGGTACGACGCGATCCGCACCGACGGGACCTGGGTTCTGGTCGGCGGCGTGCGCCACGAACTGCCCATTCCCTACCACGACCTGATGCATCGCCGACTGACCGTGCGCGGATCCTGGATGGGCCAGGACACGACGGTGCGCGAGATCTGGTCGATGATTCGTCACGGCGTTGTGGATCTGTCGGTCCTGGACGTCACCGTCGTCGGTCTGGCCGATCCCGCGGCGGCGCTGTCCACCGCGGCCGATGCGCACGGCCTGAATGTGGTTGTCCTCGTTCCCTGACCACTGCTCTCCCGAGTAGTGCGGCCCGGTCGAGGTCGCTCCGGACGGTGTGGCGAGAAAGTCCGCAGGCCACAGCCGGACTGCCGGTGCATCGCTCCGTGCGGCCTCGTGGCGTGGACGACGGCAGCGCCATGAGGTGGTGTGGGCGTCGAGCGCGATTGCGTGTTCGGCGGGCCGACGAGCCCGAGGTCCTCTAGCGTTGGGGCTGGTCGACGCTGAGAGGGGTTCGGGATGCGCACGGGGATGCTGGGTGTGGTCGAGTTGGTGGAGCTGGTGGAGGAGGGGACGTTGGACACCGTGCTGGTCGCGGTGACCGATATGCAGGGCCGGTTGCAGGGGAAACGTTGTTCGGCACGGTATTTCGTGGACGAGGTGCTCGCGCACGGCGCCGAGGCGTGCAACTACCTGCTGGCGGTGGATGTGGAGATGACGCCGGTGCAGGGCTACGCGATGTCCTCCTGGGACACCGGATACGGCGATTTCGCGTTGCGGCCGGATATGAGCACCGCTCGGCTGGTGCCGTGGTGGCCGGGCACCGCGCTGGTGCTGTGCGATATCGCCCATGTCGACGCGACCGGCAGATCCGGCAGTGTGCCGGTCGCGGTGTCGCCGCGACAGGTGCTGCGCAGGCAGCTGGATCGATTGGCGGAGCACGGATTACGCGCCTACGTCGGCACCGAACTCGAGTTCCTGGTCTTCGACGACAGTTACGAGTCGGCCTGGCGTTCGGGCTATCGCGATCTCACCGCGGCCAATCAGTACAACGTCGACTACTCCCTGCTCGGCACCGCCCGGATCGAACCGCTGCTGCGCCGCATTCGCGGCGAGATGTCCGGCGCGGGACTGTATGTCGAATCGGCCAAGGGGGAATGCCGACCAGGCCAGCACGAGATCGCCTTCCGCTACGACGAGGCGCTGAACACCTGCGACAACCACAGCATCTACAAGACCGGCGCCAAGGAGATCGCCGCTCAGGAGGGCCGGAGCCTGTCGTTCATGGCGAAATTCGATGAGCACGAGGGGAATTCGTGCCACATCCATCTGAGCCTGCGGGACGAGCAGGACCGGCCGGTGTTCGCGAAGGACGACGGTGAACCCTCGGCGCTGATGCGGCACTTCCTGGCCGGACAGCTGGACTGCCTGCGCGAGTTCACCTATCTGTACGCGCCGAACATCAACTCCTACAAGCGATTCGTCTCCGGAAGTTTCGCGCCGACGGTCGCCGCGTGGGGCCGGGACAACCGCACCTGCGCGTTGCGCGTGGTCGGCAACGGCTCGTCGCTGCGCATGGAGAACCGGGTGCCCGGCGGGGATGTGAATCCGTATCTGGCCGTGGCCGGACTGATCGCGGCGGGCCTGTACGGCATCGAGCGCAACCTTCCGCTCGAGCCCGAATTCCACGGCAACGCCTACCGGTCGCAGCGGCCGCGCGTGCCCGGTACGCTGCGCGAAGCCGCGCAGCTGTTCGGCGAGAGCACGGTGGCGCAGGCGGCGTTCGGCGAGGACGTGGTGCGGCACTACCGGAACGCGGCGCAGGTCGAACTGGACGCCTTCGACGCCGCGGTCACCGACTGGGAACGCGTGCGCGGCTTCGAACGGCTCTGAGGCGAAAGGAGTGATAGCGTGCCAACCGTCCAGGTGATCAACCCTGCCACCGAACAGCCCGTGGCCACGGTGGAATCGACCGATCTCGCGCGGACCGATGCCGCGATCGCGCGGGCGGCCGAAGCGGCGGCGTCCTGGCGCGCGGTCGCGCCGGGGGATCGGGCCCGGCTGCTGCGTCGTTTCGCCGCGGCCGTGGACGCCGATCTGGACCGTCTGGCCCGGCTCGAGGTCGCCAATTCCGGGCACACCATCGGTAATGCGCGCTGGGAGGCCGGGAACGTCCGCGATGTGCTCGACTACTGCGCGGGTATGCCGGAACGCTTGCTGGGCAACCAGATTCCCGTGCCCGGCGGGGTGGACGTCACCTTCTGCGAACCGCTGGGCGTGGTCGGGGTGATCGTGCCGTGGAATTTCCCGATGCCGATCGCCGGCTGGGGTTTCGCGCCCGCGCTGGCCGCGGGGAACACCGTGGTCCTCAAACCGGCCGAGCTGACCCCGCTGACCGCGATCCGGCTCGGCGAACTCGCCCTCGAGGCGGGGCTGCCGCCGGATGTCTTCCAGGTCCTGCCCGGAAAGGGCTCCGTGGTGGGGCAGCGGTTCGTGACCCATCCGGCCGTGCGCAAGGTGGTCTTCACCGGATCCACCGAGGTGGGTCGCGAGATCATGGCCGGATGCGCGCGGCAGGTCAAACGCGTCACCCTGGAACTGGGCGGTAAGAGCGCCAATATCGTATTCGCCGACGCCGATCTGGAATCCGCCGCGGCCACCGCACCCGGCGGGGTGTTCGACAACGCCGGTCAGGACTGCTGTGCCAGATCGCGGATTCTGGTGCAGCGCAGCGTCTTCGATACGTTCCTGGAACTTCTCGAACCGGCCGTGCGGGCGGTGCGGGTGGGTGATCCGGCCGAGGAATCGACCGAGATGGGCCCGCTGATCTCGGCCGAACACCGCGAGCGGGTCGCCGGATTCGTCGATTCCTCGACCACGGTCGCCTACACCGGGACGAATCCGTCCGGGCCCGGATTCTGGTATCCGCCAACGGTTGTGCTGCCCGCCAGCGCGTCCGAGCGGATTGCCACCGAGGAGATCTTCGGTCCGATCGTGGCCGTGCTGCCGTTCGAGGACGAGGCCGAGGCGATCGCGCTGGCCAATGCCACCGATTACGGGCTGTCCGGTTCGATCTGGACCCGCGATGTCGGTCGGGCGCTGCGCGTCTCGCGTGCCGTGGAGGCCGGGAACCTGTCGGTGAATTCGCATGCCTCCGTGCGGTATTGGACACCGTTCGGCGGATTCAAACAGTCCGGCCTGGGGCGTGAACTCGGTCCGGACGCGGCGCGTGCGTTCACCGAGACCAAGAACGTCTTCATCGCCACCGAATAGCCGTCCGGCACCATCGCATTCACATCTCCCCGCTCCGGAACGTCCGGAGTTCGTTCGCAGAGGAGTCATCGTGCAGCGCTTACAGGATCGCGTGGCCGTCGTCACCGGCGGCGGCAGCGGTATCGGCCTGGCCACCGTCCGCCGCTTCGCGCAGGAGGGCGCGCGGGTGGTGGTCGCCGATATCGATGATGCCGCGGGCGAATCCGCCGCCGCGGAGGTCGACGGACGGTTCGTGCGCACCGATGTCACCGACGAGGAGCAGGTGCGGGCGCTGTTCCAGACTGCGGTGGAGGTCTACGGCGGGCTCGACATCGCGTTCAACAATGCGGGAATCTCACCGCCGGAAGATGATTCGATCCTCACCACCGGCCTCGACGCCTGGCAGCGGGTGCAGCAGGTCAATCTGACCTCGGTCTACCTGTGCAGCAAGTACGCCATCGAACACATGCTGACCCGAGGTAAGGGATCGGTGATCAATACCGCGTCCTTCGTCGCGGTCATGGGCGCGGCCACCTCGCAGATCTCCTACACCGCCTCCAAGGGCGGCGTGCTGGCGATGAGCCGCGAACTCGGAGTTCAGTTCGCCCGGCAGGGAATTCGGGTGAACGCCCTGTGCCCCGGACCGGTCAACACTCCGCTGCTCCAGGAGTTGTTCGCGAAGGATCCCGAACGCGCCGCGCGCCGCCTCGTGCACATTCCGATCGGCCGCTTCGCCGAGCCGGAGGAGATCGCGGCCGCGGTGGCCTTCCTGGCCAGCGACGACTCGTCGTTCATCACCGCGTCACAGTTCCTGGTGGACGGCGGCATCGCGGGCGCGTACGTGACGCCGCTGTAGGGACGCGCAATTCGGGCTGGGGCAGTCGGGAGTCTCGTCTGCCTCAGCCCGAATTGCGTTGGTAGCAAGGATAATTCAGCTCAGCGCCGCTTGAACAGTCGTGAAACGCCGCCCGAGGAATTCGGCGGGGCGCTCACCGCGGACAGCGCCGCGTAGTCCTCGTCGGACAGCGAAACCGTCGCCGCGGCAACGTTTTCCTCGAGGTGGGCGACGCTCGAGGTGCCCGGGATCGGCAGCATCACCGGTGAGCGGCGCAGCAGCCAGGCCAGGGCCAGCTGGGACGGGGTGGCCTCGTGGTTCTTGGCGATCTCGTCGAGCGGGCCGCCGGAGCGGGCGAGCTTACCGGTGGCCATCGGGAACCACGGGATGAAGGCGATCTGATTCGTCTCGCAGTGGTCGACCAGCTTCTCGGAGCTGCGGTCGGCCAGGTTGTACAGATTCTGCACCGAGACGATCGTCGCCAGTTTGCGCGCGGCCTCCAGCTGCGCGACGGTGACCTGGGACAGGCCGATGTGCCGGATCTTGCCTTCCTTCTGCAGCGCCACCAGCTCGCCGATCTGGTCGGCCAGCGGCACCTTCGGGTCGATCCGGTGCAGCTGGTACAGGTCGATGCGCTCGAGCCCGAGGTGTCGCAGGCTCAATTCCAGCTGCTGGCGCAGATATTCGGGCCGTCCCAGCGGCAGCCACACGTCCGGGCCGGGCCGGGTCAGACCGGCCTTGGTCGCGATGACGACATCGTCGGCGTAGGGGTGCAGGGCCGTGCGGATGAGGGTCTCGCTGACGAACGGGCCGTAGGAGTCCGCGGTGTCGATGAAGTTGACGCCGAGTTCCACCGCGCGGCGTAGCAGCCGCACCACCTCGTCCGGGTCCTTCGGCTCGCCCCACACGCCCGAACCGGTGATCTGCATGGCGCCGTAGCCGAGGCGGTGAATGGGCAGATCGCCGCCGAGGGTGAAGATTCCGGATGCGGCGGCGGGACGTGAGTCGGTGGACATGGCCACCACCCTAGCCACCCCGGGCCACCGAAGCAGCAGTTCCCTCCGCTGCACCACCTGCCTATGGGCCAACGAAATTTGGTATATGCCAGTAAATGGTGGCATATACCACTGGATCGGCGTAGGGTCATCCGGGCGCCGACCGGCGCGAAACCTATGGGATGCGCCGCGGCCCGCGGTACCCTTCCGGCCACGGCGCATCCCGTCCCAGTGAAGGAATGCCCGCACGATGACGACCGCCGTGACCCGCCGCGAACACGATCTGCTGGGGGACCGCGACGTTCCCGCCGACGCCTACTGGGGTGTGCACACCCTGCGCGCGAGCGAGAACTTCCCGATCACCGGCACCCCGCTGGCCGCGTATCCGCATCTGATCACCGCCTTGGCCGCGGTGAAGGAGGCCGCCGCGCGAGCCAACGAGGAACTCGGTCTGCTCGCCCCGCACAAGGCCGCGGCCATCTCGGCGGCCTGCCGGGAGATCCGCGAACAGGGTCGGCTGCGCGATCAGTTCATCGTGGACGTCATTCAGGGCGGTGCGGGCACCTCGACGAATATGAACGCCAACGAGGTGATCGCGAACCGGGCCCTGGAGATTCTCGGACACGCCAAGGGCGAATACGCGCACCTGCATCCGAACGACGACGTCAACCTCAGTCAGTCCACCAACGACGCCTATCCGACCGCGGTGCGGGTGGCGACGATTCTGGCCGTGCGCGAGCTGCTCGAGTCGATGACGGTGCTGCGCAACGCCTTCGCCGACAAGGCGACCGAATTCCACGACGTGCTCAAGATGGGCCGCACCCAGTTGCAGGACGCCGTGCCGATGACGCTCGGCCAGGAGTTCTCCACCTACGCGGTGATGCTGGAGGAGGATCAGAGCCGGCTGGCCGAGGCGGTGGTGCTGATGGAGGAGATCAATTTGGGCGCCACCGCGATCGGCACCGGCCTCAATGCTCCCGAGGGGTACGCCGAGTCCGCACGGGGCCATCTGGCCGCCATTACCGGGCTGCCTCTGGTGACCGCGGCCAATCTGGTCGAGGCGACCCAGGATTGCGGTGCGTTCGTTCAGCTTTCGGGTGTGCTCAAGCGGATCGCGGTGAAGCTGTCCAAGAGCTGCAACGATCTGCGCCTGCTGTCCTCGGGGCCGCGCGCCGGGCTCAACGAGATCGATCTGCCCGCGGTGCAGGCGGGTTCGTCGATCATGCCCGGCAAGGTCAATCCGGTGATTCCGGAAGTGGTCAATCAGGTGGCCTTCGAGGTGATCGGCAACGATATGACGATCACCATGGCCGCGGAGGCGGGTCAGTTGCAGCTCAACGCATTCGAGCCGATCATCCTGCACTCGCTGTCCAAGAGCATCGTGCATCTGGGTGCGGCCTGCCGCACCCTCGCGGAACGGTGCGTCGCGGGGATCACCGCCAACGCCGAGGTGACCCGCGCGATGGTGCAGAACTCCATCGGTCTGGTCACCGCGCTGAACCCCTATATCGGATATCTCGCCGCGACCGAGATCGCCAAGGAGGCACTGGTTTCCGGACGCGGCGTGGCCGAGCTGGTGCTGGAGAAGGGGCTGCTGCCGCCCGAGCGGCTCGCCGACATCCTGCGTCCCGAGCTGGTCGCCGGGGTGAAGCCCGTCGTCGTCTGATTCCGGCGAATGCGTTGCGGGCGAAGGTATCCCGCGCTCGCACACAGAGACGGGGCCCGGTCCGTGGGGATACGGACCGGGCCCCGCGTCATCGCCGACGAATCGGTGTGAAATTCAGCGCGGC
>NZ_BAGB01000059.1 GCF_000308615.1 Nocardia jiangxiensis NBRC 101359 | reverse complement strand
ACGGGTACAAGGACGAATGGGCCGCGGTTCTGGAGGATCCGGACAAGCTCTCGCGGTTCGTCTCCTTCGTCAACGCCCCCGAGGAAGCCGACCCGACCATCTCGTTCGACGACACCGGAGAACGCAAAGTACCGGTGCTGCTGGGCATTCCGGAAATTCCGGTCACACACTGAGGCGGGACTCACAGTGCCGCCACGCATGGGAAATAGGCGCGTAATCGCGTGGAAACAGTCCGCCGGTACCAATAGGTAGGGCGTTCGGAGGAGAATTACCGATGACCGTTATCGATACACCCGCATATGCTCCTGTCGTGACGACCGGCTGGACCCGGGCCTGCAGGCTCGACCAGCTGATTCCCGGCCGTGGCGTGGCAGTGCTGCTCAGGGGCGGGCGGCAGGCCGCACTGTTCCTATTGCCCGGCGGCACCATCCACGCCGTCGGCAATGTCGACCCGTTCGGGCGCGCGGCGGTGATGTCGCGCGGGATCGTCGGCGACCGCGCCGGTGTGCCGGTGGTGGCCTCGCCGCTGCTCAAGCAGGCATTCTCCCTGCTGGACGGGCACTGCCTGGACGATGCCGCCGCGGCTCTGCCGGTCTATGCTGTGCGTGTGGACGACGGGCTGGTATCGGTATCCAACGAACCCGTGGACTGCCCGTGAACGAACAGCTTCCCCTGGAGGGATTCACCGTCGGCGTGACCGCTGCCCGGCGCGCCGACGAACTCTCCACGATCCTGACCCGGCGCGGCGCGACCATCGTCACCGCGCCGGCCATTCGGATCATCCCGTTGGCCGACGACACCGAATTGGAACGGGTCACAAGGCAATTGGTCGCCGACCCGCCGCAACTGGCCGTGGCCACCACCGGAATCGGCTTCCGCGGCTGGATGGAGGCCGCGGAGGGCTGGGGGCTGGCCGAGGACCTGCGTTCGACGCTGGCCTCGACCCGGCTGCTGGCCCGCGGCCCGAAGGCCAAGGGCGCCATCCGCGCCGCCGAACTGCGTGAGGAGTGGTCTCCGGCCTCGGAGTCCTCGGCCGAGGTGCTCGATCATCTGCTCGCCGAGGGCGTGGAGGGTGTTCGCGTCGCGGTGCAGTTGCACGGCGCGACCACCGAATGGGAGCCGGTGCCCGACTTCTGCGAGGTATTGCGTTGCGCGGGAGCCGATGTCGTGCCGGTGCCGGTGTACCGCTGGATCCCGCCGGAGGATCAGGTGCCGATGGACCGGCTGATCGAGTCGATGATCACCGCCGGGCTGGATTGCGTCACCTTCACCAGCGCCCCGGCTGTTGCCTCGATGCTGATGCGCGCCAAGGAAACCGGGCTGCTCGAGGGCGTGTTGCACGCACTGCGGACCCGGGTGCTGCCCGCCTGCGTCGGATCGATCACCGCCGCACCGCTCGAGGAGCTCGGCGTGAGTACCACGATGCCCGCGCGGGCGCGCCTGGGTGCGCTGGCGCGGCACGTCGCGGAGGAACTTCCCCGGCGCGCCAACCGGATTCACGCCGCCGGGCACGAACTCAGTGTGCGCGGCGGATGTGTCGTGGTCGACGGGGCGGTGCGTCAGCTCGCACCCGCGCCGATGGCGCTGATGCGGGCGCTGGCCCGCCAGCCCGGCCGGGTGGTGTCCCGAAGTGATCTGCTGGCCGCGCTGCCCGGCGGCGGCGAGGACACCCATGCGGTGGAGACCGGGATCGCCCGGCTGCGCGCCGGACTCGGCGCGCCGAAAGTCATTCAGACCGTGGTGAAACGGGGCTACCGGCTCGCGATGGATCCGGCCGAGTGCGTGGACAACAATCCGCGTCCGGCCGTCGGTGGATCCGTGTCTCCGGGACGCCCGCCGCATCCGGCCCCGCTGGCGGGAGTGTGGTGAGCGTCCCTGCTCTGGTGCTGGTCGCGCACGGCACCAGAAGCGCCCGCGGTGTGCGCATGATCAGCGACCTGGCCGAGGCGGTATCACGCGAACTGCGGGGAACCGCTGCGCCCGAAGACATCTCGGTTCCCTTGGTGCGTACGGCCTTCGTGGACGTGCTCGGCCCGGTGCCCTCGGAGGTGCTGCGAGATCTGGGATCTGTTCCGGCCGTGGTGGTTCCGGCGTTCCTGGCCTCCGGATACCACGTGTACCAGGACGTTCCGCGCGAGATCGGGGAGAGCGGACATCCGTCGGTTTCGGTCACCCCGGCCATGGGCCCGGATGTCGCCCTGGCACGGGTGATGCGGCTGCGATTGCGTACGGCCGGTTGGCGTCCCGGCGACGCGGTGGTCTTAGCCGCCGCCGGCTCCTCCGACCCCCGTGCCCGCCGTGATGTCCGCCGAGCCGCGACCCTGCTGTCCGCGCAACTGGACACCCCCGCCCAGGTCGCGTACGTCGCCACCGGATCGCCACGGGTCCCGGAAGTCGTTGCGGCACTGCGCGAATCGGGCTCACGATGCGTCTTCATCGCCTCGTACCTGCTCGCGCACGGCCTGTTCCACCAGCGACTGTACGAGGCAGGCGCGGACGGCGTCGCCGAACCCATCGGCATCCATCCGGCGGTCGTGCGCCTCCTGGTCGGTCGCTACCACGCCGCCGTACGAGATCTGATCCGCACCGCTGCCTGATCGGCTGTTGTGCGCTGCCGCAGACGCGTGCGGGACGCAGGGATTATGTTTCAGTGCAATATAATTCGTGAACGACCACGGTTCGGAAGAGTGTTCGCTGACCGGCCACGCGGCCCGGCAGGACCGTCCGGTCGGCCATCGGCACGCCGAGAATGCGTTCGACCCCTGTACAAGGTCGGCCTTGTACAGGGGTCGAATTCGCGGCGATGACCGTCAGGCGCGGGCCTGGACTTTCAGGTCGCCGTTGATGACGGTGCGGGTCATGTCGCGGGCCAGCATGTCGTGCGGGAAACCGAGATCGATGGCGCTGACCTGGGCGAGGCGGGCCAGGTGGGTGGCGTCGAATTCGACGTCGAGGGCGCCGAAGTTGTCCTCGAGCTGGTCGGGGGTGCGCGCACCGATGATCGGGGCGGTGACCGCCGGGTTCTGCAGTGTCCAGGCCAGGGCCACCTGGGCGGGGGTGCGACCCAGATCCGCGGCGACCTCCTGGACGACCTGGGCGATGCGCAGGCTGCGCTCGGTCAGCGAGCCCTGAGCCAGTGCGACGCTCTTGCGCGAGCCCTCGGGCGAGGTGATGGTCTCACCCTGCAGATCGGCGGCGCTGTACTTACCGGTGAGCACGCCGTTGGCCAGCGGCGACCACGGAATCACTCCCAGGCCCATTTCGGCGGCCATCGGGATCAGATCGCGCTCGGAGGTGCGCTCCACCAGGCTGTATTCGATCTGCAACCCGACCAGCGGTGACCAGCCGCGCAGATCGGCGATGGCCTGCATGCGGGAGACCTGCCAGGCGGGAGCGTCGGAGATCGCCACGTAGAGCACCTTGCCCTGACGCACCAGATCGTCCATCGAGCGCAGGATCTCCTCGACCGGCGTCGTGAAATCCCAGGCGTGCAGGTACAACAGGTCGATGTAATCCGTATTCAGCCGTCGCAGACTGGATTCCACCGAGGTGACCATGCTCTTGCGGTGGTTGCCGCCGGAATTGGGATCGGTCGGATTGCGCAGCATGGTGTATTTGGTCGCCAGCACCAGGCTGTCGCGGTTGTCGCGGGTGAATTCGCCCAGTAGACGTTCGGAGCTGCCGTTGGTGTAGGCGCTGGCGGTGTCGATGAAGTTGCCGCCCAGCTCGACGTAGCGGTCGAACAGCTTGCGGGCGTCATCGGTGTCGGCGCCCCAGCCCCAGTCCGCGCCGAAGGTCATCGTTCCCAGGGCCAGCGGCGAGACTCGCAGTCCGGAACGTCCCAGCAGCCGATAGGTGTCCAGGGTGAGGGACATCTTGTTCTCCTGTACTCGTGATCCGATGTCGAGAACCAGTCTGTTGCGCGGGACGAGTGTGGTTAAGGGAGAGTTTTGCCTAGGAACGCCGGTCCTACCCGGCCGTAGGATCGATGGCGATGACGCACACCGTGGATACCACCCAGGAATTGGCCGCCTTTCTGCGAGCCCGGCGCGAGCGCCTGGACCCGCGCGATTTCGGCCTGCCGCAACGTCGGCATTCCCGGCGCACCCCGGGGCTGCGTCGCGAGGAGGTCGCCGAACTGGCGGGGGTCAGCACCGATTACGTCGTGCGTCTGGAACAGGGCCGCGGCCTGCGTCCCTCGGCCGAGGTGCTCGAGGCGTTGGCCGGTGCGTTGCGCCTGGCTCCCGACGAGCGCGCATATCTGTTCGATCTGGCCCAGCAGCGCGCACCCGCGATCGGCAAGCCCGCGAGCACCGCGGACCCGGCGCTGGTCCGCTTGGTGGCCGATCTCGCGCCGCTGCCGGCGATGCTGGTCAACCACCGCTACGACATTCTGGCCTGGAATCACGAAATGTCCCGCGTGCTGGTGGATTTCGAGAAATTGCCGCCGCGTCAGCGCAATTCGATGTGGATGTGCCTGATGCATCCGCGGATGCGGGACGGGTTCTACGTCGACCGGGAAACCATTCTGCGCGAAGGGATCGCGGATCTGCGTGCGGCCTGGGCCGCCCATCCCGAGGATCAGGTGCTGGCCGATCTGATCGCCGAATTCATCGCGGCCGATACGGAATTCGCGACGATGTGGGATCAGCGCGACGTCCGGGTGAACGGTCGCGGCACCAAGGTGCTGCGGCATCCGGAGGTCGGGCGGATGGCCGTGCAGTTCGAGGTGTTGATGCCGTTGCAGGATCCCGATCAGCGGCTGGTGATCTATCGGGCGGTGGACCCGGAGAGTCAGTCGGCGCTGGACCGGCTGTGCGCGGAGTGAGATTCGAAAAAATTCGCGAGGATGTGTCGAATCGTGGCGGTCGGCTCCGACCGAAGGATGACAGCAGGTTCACTTCACCCGAGGAGCACATCATGACCAGCGTCAGCACCTTCATCTGGTTCGACAGCGAGGCCGAGCAGGCCGCGGAGTTCTACACCGCGGCGGTTCCGGATTCACACATCACCGGCATCACCCGCAACGCGGACGGCTCGGCCTTCGTCGTGACGCTCGAGCTGGCCGGTCACGCGGTCACGCTGATGAACGGCGGCCCCGGACATCCGCACACCGATGCGGCATCCATCCAGGTCCTGGTGGACGGTCAGGACGAGGTCGACCGGCTGTGGGCGGCCCTGACCACCGACGGCAAGCCCGGTCCCTGCGGGTGGCTGACCGACCGGTACGGACTGTCCTGGCAGGTCGTCCCGTCCGAACTGCCGGAACTGCTGGGCGGTGAGCATGCCGCCGCGGTGGGTGCCGCGCTGAACGGCATGTCCAAGATCGACCTGCCCGGTCTGCGGGAGGCGCACCTGCGCGGCTGAGCACGCGCTCAGCGGGACCACTCGGTCGCATCCGGTGTGCGGATGCGACCGATACTCGCCTGGAAACCGACGACCCGCTCGGATTACCCACCCACGACGGAGCGAATGCCGTAGGTTTGCCCGGAATCGTCCAGTGTGCATCCGGATACGAGGAGGGCGAGTGCGGTCAGCCGGGATCGGCACCGGTGAATTCCCGTTGTCGGCCGCCCAATGGCGATGGTGGGTGGCACAGCAGCTGTATCCCGACGTGCCCAATACCGTTGCCATGTACCTGGATCTGGCCGGGCCGCTCGATCTCGAGCTGCTGCGGAGCGCCATTGCCCGCGCGGCGTGGGAATTGCAGTCTCCGCATGTGCGATTCGTGCCCGATCCCGACGGGCCGCGGCAGATCCTGGATCCGGACGTATTCGGCGTCGTGCCCTGCCACGATCTCCTCGGTCGTCCCGATCCGGTCGGTGAAGCCCGCGCGGCGATGGAGAAAGACCATGGCGCACCCGTCGATTTGATCGCGGGTCCGATCACCGTGGCGAATCTGTACCGGGTGGACGCGGCGCGGCATCTGCTGTATCTGCGCAGTCATCACATGGTGCTCGACGGGGTCGGGGCCGCGGCCATCCTGCATCGCACGGCCGAGCTGTACAACGATGGGGAAAGTCCGGCCGCACAATCGGTTTCGGACCGACGGCGGCCTCTGACGATTCCGGAACTGCTCGATGACGAACGCGCGTACCGGAATTCCGCGCGCGCGAGCGTGGATCGTGAGTACTGGCGTGCGCAATTGTCCGGCCCGCTGCACTGCGCGGGCCTGGCGGGACGTTCGGCCGTGCCCGCGCCGCAGCCGCATCGCGTCGAGGCGACGATGTCGGCCGCGACCGCGGCACACCTTGCCGCCGCACGCGAACGGACCGGTGCGAGCTTCGCCGAACTGGTCGTCACCGCCTTCTCCTGCTATCTGGCCGCGGCCCTCGGGGTCGACGAGGTGATGGTGTCGCTGCCGGTCGCTGCCCGGCCGACCGCGGCGCTGCGCCGGTCGGCGGGGTCGGTGTCGAATGTGGTTCCGTTGCGGCTCCACGGGATCGGCGATCTGACGCTGCAGGAGATGATCGGGCAGGTCCGGGCGCGGGTGATCGGCGCACTGCGCCATCAGCGCTACCGGTACGAGGACATGCAGCGTGATCGCGGCGAATCACAGGTGACCCGAGGCGGATTCGGCCCGGTGCTCAATGTGCTCGGCTTCGTCGAACCGTTGCGGATGAGCGCAGTGACCGGTCAGGTTCGGCCGCTGTCGCTGGGTCCGGTGGAGGATCTGCTCGTCAACGGCTATCAACTCGGGCCCGACGAGCGCAGCGCCACCATCGGCATGCAGGCCAATCCGGCGCTGTACTCCGCGGCGGCGCTGCACTGGCATCATCACCGATTCCTGGACTACCTGGACCGATTCCTCTCCGCCGCACCGGATCGCGTCGTCCGGACGCTGGATCCGCCGCGCGTGCTCCCGGAGGTTCCGGAGGTACGCGCGGATCGTGTGCTGGCGGATCTGCTGCGCTGGCAGGGTGCACCCGACCGGATCGCGGTGCAGGCGGGTGCGCACACCTGGACCGGCGGCGAATGGGAACGGCTGTGCAACCGCTGGACCCGCGAGCTGATCGAATTCGGCGCGGGCCCCGGCGTTTTCGTGATGGTGGCCACACCGCGATCGCTGGAGTCGGTGCTCGCGGTCTGCGCGGTGGCGCGGGCGGGTGCGGCCTTCGTTCCGGTGGATCCGGCCGATCCGGCGCGTCGGATCGCGGCGATTGCGGCGGATTCCGGTGCACGCCTGGGGATTACGGTGCGGTCCGTGCGCGAGGAGCTGCCCGGTGCGGTGGATTGGCTGGTGCTGGACGATCCCGCGACCGTGGCGCGTGCCGAGCATCGTGACGCACATCCGGTCTCCGATGCCGACCGGAATCGCCCGCTGGACGTGCGGCATCCGGCCTATCTGATCTACACCTCGGGCACGAGCGGAACACCGAAGGGCGTCGTCGTCGGTCATGCGGGCATGGGGGCGTTGACCGATCATCTCGTCGAACACCATGGGGTGAACCGGGATTCGCGCGTACTGCACGCACATGCGCCCTCCTTCGACGCACATCTGCTCGAACTGCTCGCCGCCTTCGCGGCCGGTGCGCGGCTGGTGATCGAACCGACGACGGTGGTTGCCGGAGGTGCGCTGGCGGATCTGCTGAACGGCGCCGCGATCACCCATTTCCTCACCACACCCGCGGTATTGGCGACCCTGGAGCCGTGGCAGGTGCCCGGCCTGTGTGTGGCAGTGGTGGGTGGGGAGGTGTGCCCGCCCGAACTCGTGCGTCGCTGGGCGACCCCGCTGCGCCTGTTCAACGGGTACGGGCCGACCGAAACCACGGTCATGGCAACGCAATCCGATCCGTTGCGGGCCAGCGGCCCGGTGACGATCGGACGGGCGCTGCCGGGTGTGCGGGCGCTGGTGCTCGATTCCGCCCTGCGGCCGGTGCCGCCGGGCACTCGCGGCGAGCTGTATCTCGGTGGCCCGGGGGTCGCGCAGGGATATCTGGGCAGGCCGGGTGCGACGGCCGAGCGGTTCGTCGCCGATCCTTTCCGTCCCGGCGAACGCCTGTACCGCACCGGGGATCTCGTCCGCGCGGAGATGGATCGGACTCTGGAATTCCTAGGTCGCGTCGACGAGCAGCTCAGCGTGCGTGGACGACGGATCGAACCAGCCGAGGTCGAGGCCGCGCTGACCGCCTCACCGCAGGTGGCACAGGCGGCGGTCGCCGTCGCCGACGGACCTTCGGGGCCTCGGCTGATCGGCTATTTCGTTGCGGCCCAGGGAGTCGAGGCGGATCCGGCGGCGATCGTCGGGAGTCTGCGCGAGGTGCTGCCCTCGGCCATGGTGCCCGCCCAGCTGGTGAGCCTGGACCGGCTTCCGGTCACCGCGCACGGCAAGGTCGATCGGGCCGCGCTCGCGATTCCGGCCCAGGTGCAGCGGCCCTACCGGGCACCGGAATCCGTTCTGCAACAGCGGGTTGCCGAATGCTTCGCCGCGGCACTGGGGGTGCCGCGCGTCGGTCTCGATGACGACTTCTTCGAACTGGGCGGCAATTCGCTGGTGGGAGTGACACTTTCGGCCGATCTGGCCGCCGCGACGGATGCTCAGGTGACCGTGCGGTGGCTCTACACCAGCCCGACCGTGGGCGAGCTGGCCGAGCGGATCGCCGGTCATCGGGGCGGTGCGCAGACCGAGGACGGACTCGGTGCGGTCCTGGCGCTGCGTCGCGGCGGTTTCGCGCCGCCGCTGTTCTGCATCCATTCCGCGGTGCCGCTGGCCTGGTGTTATGCGGGGCTGGCGCGATACTTCACCGATCGTCCGGTGTTCGGCCTGCAGGGGATCGGCCCGGAGCGGGAACCGGATTCGGCCGTCACGATCGATGATCTCGCCGATCGCTATGTCGCGCACATACTCCGGATTCAGCCGCAGGGGCCGTACCATCTGCTCGGCTGGTCGCTGGGTGGGCAGATCGCCCATGCCGTCGCCGTGCGCCTGCGTGCACGCGGTTGTGCCGTAGCAGTTCTCGCGATGCTGGACAGCATCGTATTTCCCGACGGCACACCACCTCCGCCGACGCCGCGGATGCGCGATCTGCTCACCCATCTGCTCGGTGACGAACCCGAGGACGGCGATGCGCCGGCCGACCTGACCGCGGCCGATGCCGCGGCCGAGTTCGCCGCAGCCGGAACGAGTTTCGGCGCGGGTCTGACCGCGGCGCATCTGACCCGGCTGCATCGCGGCTATGTCGAATGTGTACGTCTCTCGCACGGCTACCGTCCGGGGGTGTACGACGGTGACCTGCTGTACTTCTCGGCGACCCGCGGTGTGACCGCACCGATCGGCGTGGACTTGTGGCAGCCATATGTGACCGGTGCGCTGATCGAACATCCCGTCCCGGCCGCCCACGCACAGCTCACCAATTCCGATGTGGTGGAGGTCATCGGCCCCCTGCTGGCTTCGCATCTACTCGGGCTGTCGACATGATTTCCTCAGAAGACCCTGCCGCACAACAGGACCCGCGAAGTCCGTGTGGGTTGGCGAGAACCGGTGACCGTACCGGTGTGCGGTGGGGCGCCGACTTCCCCTTCCTGGCCGGTGGCGCCGACTGGCTGTACGCCTACTTCACCCTTCTCGCGCCGGACCTGCCGCGCCGATTGCGCTGGGCGATAGCCAACCGGATGCTGGTCGAGGGTGCGGCGGTGGCGGACATAACCGCGCTGCGGGCGCACGCCCGCGATGAACACGCTCGCTGATGTGGGCGAAAGGCCACCTGCTCGAGGCATACTGCAAAGATGCGTCGGCGTCTGCACTGCCTTTTCGTCCTGTTTGCCGTGATTGCTACTTTCGTCCCGGTTGTCGCGGCAGCCGACGCCGGTAAGGGGCCCGCCATTCTCGATGTGCGGCCATTGGGCGGGCAGCAGTACCAGGTGGTCGTGTATTCCCCGGCGATGAACCGGCCGATCACCCTGTGGATGTCGCATCCCGATCGCCCCGCGCCCACGCTGTACCTGCTCAATGCCGTCGACGGGGGTGAGGACGGCGGCCCGTGGAATGTGCGCACCGATGCCGCTCGATTCTTCGCCGACAAGCCCGTCAACGTGGTCGTGCCGATCGGTGGTAGGGCCAGTTACTACACCGATTGGATCGCGGACGATCCCGCGATGGGGCGCAACGAATGGTCCACCTTCCTGATCCGCGAACTGCCGCCGCTGTTGAATGCGCGTTTCCACACCACCGGCCGCAATGCCGTTGCGGGAGTGTCGATGTCGGGGACCTCGGCGCTGGATCTGGCGATCGAGGCGCCCGGGATGTACCAGGCCGCCGGTGTCTACAGCGGATGCACGAGCACGAGCGATCCGGGCTCGCGGGCCCTGGTGTACTCGCAGCTGGCGACGTTCGGCGCGAACGCCACGAACATGTGGGGCGGACCGGCCAGTGCCGCATGGTCGGCGCATGATCCGGTCGTCAATGCCGCCCGGTTGCGGGGTGTCGCGATGTACATCTCCTCCGGCAACGGCAGTGCGGGCGTGCACGATACGCTGGCCGACCCGTCCATCGGCGGCAATCCGCTCACCCTCGGCAACCGCCTCTCGATCGGCGGCGCGATGGAGGGCGTGGTGCACAACTGCACGCGCACACTCACCAATCGACTTGCCGCACTGGGTATTCCGGCCACCGAGTTCTACCACGCCGGAACCCACGCCTGGCCGTACTGGCAGGACGACCTGCACAATTCCTGGCCGGTGTTCGCCGCCGCGCTGGGGGTGTGAGCGTTCGGTGGAGTGCGGCGGTGACCTACCTGACCGACCAGTCCCGCGCGCTCATGCAAGCAGCCCCGGTCGCCCGACTGCGGGAGTGGGCCGCCCAGCCCTGAGCGCTTCCCCAGGGATTTTGTCGGTGGTGGGTGCCACAATGCGGTATGGCTTACGACGAGGAGTTGGCCGACCGGATTCGGGATCTGCTGGGTCCCGCGTTGCCCGAGGCGGCCGAGAAGAAGATGTTCGGTGGCCTGGCCTTCCTGATCGGCGGCAATATGGCGGTCGCGGCCAGTGGGCAGGGCGGGCTGATGGTCCGGGTCGATCCGGCTCTGGCGGCGTCGCTCATCGCTGGCGCTGGCGTGACCCCGATGGTCATGGGCGGCCGGGAGATGAAGAACTGGCTGCGAGTGGACACCGACATCGTCCACGACGACGCGGCCCTGCAGCAGTTGGTCGATCGCGGCGTCGAATACGCCCGCAGCCTCCCGCCGAAATAGCGTTGTCCACCAGCTGTCCCGGTCAGCGGGAAGGTGCGCACGGGTGGGCGGTGGCCGCTCCGGCGAGTGTTAGCGTGTGCCTCAGCTCACGCGTGGCGAGCGGGAGAACGAGTTGGACACAGATCGGCTGCCCTGTGCGGCGAACGGAGCGAGATGATGCGTGCGCTGCAACTGACCGGGCCGGGCACGCTGGAACTGCGGGAGATTCCGATCCCCGAGATCGGTCCGGCCGAAGTGCTGCTGCGGGTCGGCGCGGCCGGTATCTGCCATTCGGATTCGTATGTGCTGAGCCTGCCGTTCGCGATGCGCGAGGATCCGCTGACCATGGGACACGAGATCGCGGGCACCATCGAGGCGGTCGGTTCCGAGGTCGACGGACTGGCCGTCGGTGACCGCGGAATCGTCTATCTGTGCTGGTCGTGTGGGGTGTGCCGGGAGTGCGTGCGGGGGCGGGAGAACGTCTGCCTGGCCGCGGGTCGCACCGCGATGCCGCCGTGCCCGGGGCTGGGACCGGACGGAGGAATGGCGGAATACGTTGCGATACCGGCGAATTCGTTCGTCGCCATCGGTGACGAACTGGATTTCGCCGAGGCCGCACCGCTGGCCGACGCCGCATTGACCCCGTATCACGCCATTCGCGGCGCGATGGATCAACTGCAACCCGGGGCCACCGCCGTGGCCATCGGCATCGGCGGGCTCGGGCACGTGGCGGTGCAGATTCTCACGGCGGTCACCCCGGCCCGCGTCATCGCGGTCGACATCGCGCAGGACAAACTGGATCTGGCCGCGGATTGTGGTGCCGCACTGGGCATCCTGGCCACCGACGAGACCGCCGCGCGCATCCTCGAACGCACCGGCGGGCGCGGCGCGGAGGCGGTGTTCGACTTCGTCGGCACCGATTCGACCGCGGCGCTGGCGGTACAGGTGGTGGCCCCCGACGGTGCGTACCGGATGGTGGGCCTGGGCGGCGGGGTACCCGGTATCGATGCCGGACCCGCCGGGGGACCGGGGCTGCCCTGGGGTGCGACAGTGCGAAAGTCCTACGCGGGCACCAGAAGTGACCTTGCCGCGTCGGTCGAGCTGGCACAGCGGGGCAAAGTGCGGGTAGAGGTGGAGCGTTTCGCGCTGGAGGAGGGCCGCACCGCGTTCGAACGTCTCGATCGCGGCGAGATCCGCGGCCGCGCCGTGCTGATCCCGTGAAGGCCGTGCCGATTCCGCGACAGACAGGGAGCCCATGACCGCATCCGCCGACCCGCGCGCCGCCGCCGCGCAGATCACCGCCACCCTCACCGGACCGGGCGGCCCGTTCGAGACGACCGTGGAAGAGGTGCTCGGCGCACCCCTGACAGTGCTGCGACATCGACGCGGCTCGCTGTCCGAACTGCTCGACGCCTCGACGGCCTGGGGTGACCGGGACTATCTGGTGACCGCGGACCGGCGGCTGTCCTTCGCCGAACACGCCGCTGCCGCAGGCGCTCTGGCCGGGGCGCTGGCGAAGCGGTACGGGGTGGGCAAGGGAGATCGGGTCGCGGTTCTGGCCGCCAATACGCCCGAATGGGTGCTGACGTTCTGGGCGGCGCAGTGCCTGGGCGCGATCGCGGTCGGCTACAACGCCTGGTGGACGCAGCGCGAGATCGCCTACGGACTCGAGCACACCGCGCCCAAGGTCGTCGTTGCGGATGCGAAAAGATCTGCACTGCTGCATGATTCGTGGTTCGACGGGCCGGTTCTGAGCACGGAGCGCGAGGTGCCCGAGCTGATCGCTGCACATGCCGGCGAGAATCCCCGCACGCCGGTCGCGCCGGACGATCCGGCGGTCGTGTTGTACACCAGCGGCACCAGCGGGCGGCCCAAAGGTGTGGTGCATTCGCATCGAAATATGGTGGCGGTCAGCGACTATCACCGCTTCACCGATGCCATGTCGGCGACGATGCGCGGACGGGAGTTCGCCGAGCCCAGCGATAAACGCTTCCTGCTCACCTCGCCGCTGTTCCATATCGCCAGCCTGCACAATCTGGTCGTCCCGCGGCTGATCACCGGTGCCGCGGTGGTGATGCATCAGGGCTCGTTCGAGGTGGATCGGGTGCTGCGGCTGGTCGAACGGGAACGGGTCAGCAACTGGGGCGCGGTGCCGACCATGGCCGCGCGCATCCTCGAACACGATCTGGGCGATTACGATCTGTCCTCGCTGGCGGCGCTCTCGCTCAATGCCGCACCCTCTTCTCCGGCGTTCCAGCAGCGGCTGCGCGAACGTCTGCCGGTCGCGGAGGTGGCCTTGACGACCAGTTACGGGCTCACCGAAAGCGGTACGGCCGCAACGGTTGCCACCCCGGCGGAGCTGGCCGCGTATCCCGAGACCGTGGGTCGGCCGATCCTGGGCGTCGAGGTCGAGATCCGCGATGGAGCGGGTAAGGCCGTTCCCGACGGTGTGGAGGGCGAGATCTGCGTGCGCAGCCCGTACGTGATGCTCGGCTACTGGAACGACGAGGCCGCCACCGCCGCGGCGATCGACAGCGAACGTTGGTTGCGCACCGGCGATTTCGGCACCTTCGCCGACGGCCGCCTGCACCTGTCCGGCCGCCGCAGCGATCTCGTTCTGCGCGGCGGGGAGAACGTGTACCCGATCGAGATCGAGAACGCCCTGGACGAACATCCCGCGGTGCTGGAGTCGGCGGTGCTCGGCGTCCCGCACGAGGATCTCGGACAGGAGGTGGCCGCGGTGGTGGTCGTCGCTGAGGTCGATGCGGTGACGCCGGATCAGTTGCGTGCCTTCGTCGCCGAGCGTCTGGCCTACTTCAAGGTGCCGTCCCGCTGGGTGATCACCGCGGATCCGTTGCCGCGCAACGCAACCGGTAAGGTCGTGCGTCGCGAGATACATCTGTAGGTCAGCCCCGTCGCAGGTGTGCGGCCCAGGCCAGCGCGCCCAGCGCACCGGTGTTAGCCAGGGCGCGCAGGATGTTCAGCCGCACCCACGGAGTCTCGAATTGCGCTCGCAGCGTGGCGAAGTCGCCGGTGTGCACGTCGGCCAGGCGATTGTTCAGCGGGATGTTGCCGCCGGAGGTGATCAGGAAGCTCAGCACGTTCAGCACCAGCGCGCCCAGGATCCACCAGAGCACGGTGCGCTGGTCGCCACGCAGGTGCCCGAGCGCGGCCAGTGCGGTGAAGGCCACCGAGCCGAGGAAGCTCAGCATGAACACCGGATTGACGATGACCGTGTTGATCCGGTTCATCACGTCCACGAAGGTGCGGTCGTCGAGCTGATGCAGGGCGAGCATCACCGAGCAGGCGTAGGCGTAGAACACTCCGGCCAGTAGGCCGGTCGTAATCGTCGCTGCCGCAAGGGAAATCGCGCCGAAGGTGGTCGATGTGGCGGGTGCTGTCGTGGTCATGGATCCAGTACAGCGGTTCGCGGTGCGCGTGCCCATGGCCCGGACACGCAGAAACATATGCGAGCGTCTACGCGGGAGCGCGTCAGTTCTGCCGGGGCAGCAGCTCGGCCGCGAATCGATCGATGAACTCCTCGTACGGGCGATCGCCCGTGGTGCTGATGACGAATTTGCTCAGTCCCGCCGCCAGATATCCATCGATCAGGCGGTGCAGACCGGACCAGCCGTTCGCGATGAGTTCGCCCGGATCGATGTCCGGGCGACGGTTGCGGATCAGCGCGGCCCGTTCGGGTGCGATGCCGTCCTCGGCGAGGAATACGGTGATGCCGTAGTGGTCGTCCTCGATCTCCCGACCGGCCTGCGCGGCGGCGGACCGGATGGTCTCGCGGGCGCGTCCGGCCTCGGCCGGGGTCAGGAAGCTGCCCAGCCAGCCGTCGGCGAGGCGGCCCACGCGCCGCAGTCCCGCAGGTGCCGAACCGCCGAGCCAGATGTCCAGCGGCCGGGCCGGGCGCGCCTCGAGCCCCTCGCCGTCGACTGTGAAGAACTCGCCGGAGAAGTCCACTCGCTCCTCGTCCAGCACCTCGCGCAACAGTCGCAGTGATTCGTCGAATACCGCCGCCCGTTTGCCCTGCGGCACCGGAAACAGTTCGTGTTCGGCGGGTTGCGCCGGTCGCAGACCGAAGACGGGCAGCACGCGTTTGGGTGCGAGCGCCGCCAGGGTGGCCAGTTGTTTGGCCACCAGAACTGGATGCCGCCCCGGCAGAATCGCCACCGAGGTCCCCACCTTCAGCCGCGTCGTGCGCGAGAGCGCGAACGCCATCCCAACCGTCGGATCCACGGCTTTCGAGTACACGAGTTCCGGCAGCCACAGCGAGTCCACCCCGGTCTCCTCCAACCGGTCCACGAACCCCGCGAAACGCGCCGGATCACTGCCGACCCCCGCGGCCACCCCGAACCGAACCTTCATCCGCACCTCCTCCGCCGAACACATCTGATGCCAACCCGAAACCGGCCTCCGTCCATTCCCTCCGGGCTGTGATCATGTCCGGCCCGGCTGGTCACGGGGCTCCCTGGGAAAGCAGCCCGGCGATCGGTGGCCGACCTGGCGAGCGGTGGGAGCAGCGGGCCGACCTGGTGAGCGGCGGGTCGACCCGGCGAGCGGTGGGCGTCGCCCGTACTCGGTGAAGCGATCGCAGGATGACGATCCGTGCCACGGAATCGGGCAGGCTCGGCTCGGCGCACTGCGGTGAAGGCTATGGTGCGATCGTGCAGCGATTCGAGGCGAGGATCGAGCCCGCGCGGGGTGGTGGTGCGTTCGTACCGGTACCCGCGGAGGCGATCGACGCGCTGGGCGGGGGCGGGCGCATACCGGTGCGGGCGACGTTCGACGGGATCGAGTACACCGGTTCGATCGCGTCGATGGGCGCAGGCCCCTGCCTGGGCATACGCAAGGACATCCGCGTCGCACTGCACAAGACCCCCGGCGACACGGTCGCGGTAACCGTCGAGCGAGACACCGCCGAACGCACCGTCGAAATCCCCGAAGACCTGGCTGCAGCACTCGACGAAGCGAACTTGCGCACTCGCTTCGATGCCCTCTCCTACAGCCGCCGCCGCGAATACGTCATCGCCGTCACCGAAGCCAAACGCTCCGAAACACGGATTCGCCGCATCGAGAAGACGATCGAGGCATTGCGGTAGTCCGGACCTTCTTCACCAGCAGAAGCGCGTCGGGTGGGTGAAAAGCCATGTCACGACGACGATTCCGGTCACGACTGTTGCTACGGCGATCGATACGGACAGGCGGGACCGGTTCGTAGGGCCCAGATGGCGAATGGCAGGGCCCAGATCGTGAGGGTGGCGATCACCCACCAGCCGCCGGTCATGTTCACTCGGGCGGCGGTGGATCCGCAGCGGGTTCTCGTCAGTTGCCGCTCAGGGCGTTCAGCGGAGCCATGTCGAAATAGTCGCGCCAGGCGGCGATCTTGCCGTCGCGGATCTCGAAGCTGCCCATCACCGGGAGCTCGATCTTGTTCTCGCCGATGGTGAAACGGTCGGTGCGCTCGTTGAGGACCGTCGTGCCGACTTCGGCCTGGTGGTGGATGTCGAAGTCGATATTGCCGAAGCCGCCGATGAATCCGCGCAGGAATTCCAGGATGGCCGGTTTGCCGGTCAGCGGGGGCATCGGGATGTTGTGGTAGACCGCGTCGTCGGTGAAGTACTCGACGATGGATTCCGGCGTGCCGGTGCGCCATTCGGCACAGAATTCGGTGACGAGTTCGCCGGGTGTGGTCATGCGGTCCTCCTGATTTCCAGAACGCGTTTCAGGATGCCGATCGGGCTCCGCGGACGCAACCCCCGGTTCAGTCCGGCAAGGGCAGGAATTCGACCGACGTGCCGTTCTCGGCGTGGGCGGGGACGATCACCAAACCGTCGCGGTCGAGTAGGCCCGCCAGGTGGGCGGTTCGGATGCCCGGGTCGCCGGTCCAGCCGCCTTCGGGGGCGGCGCGGGCGGGCACGATGCGCGGGACGGGGCCGGAGATGTCGGCGGCGTTGTGCAGCGGACCGATGATCGCTCGGCGGGGCGGTCGCCCGGTGAGACCCTCGATGATCGCGGGAGCCAGTGTGAGCAGGGTCGCCACTGCCGCGAACGGATTTCCGGGCAGTCCCAGGATTGCTGTCCCACTGCGGGTTTCGGCCACCACGGTGGATCCGCCGGGGCGCAGCCGCAATCGGTGCACCGGCAGGTGGGCTCCGGTGCGTTCCAGGGATGCGCGCAGCTGATCGGCCGCGCCGCCCCCGGTCGCGCCGACGATCACCAGCAGTTCACAGTCGACGGCCTGCGCCAGCACCTCGTCGAAGCCGTTCGCGGTGTCGCGCAGGTGGACCCGGTCCAGGGAACGAATGCCACACCAGGACAACAGGTCCGGCAGGACCGGGCCGATCGAGTCGCGGGTCTGCCCGGTGTGCAGCGGGCCTTCGCTGCGAATCTCGTCGCCTGTCATGACGATTCGGGCGTGCACGGGCCCGTGCACCAGTCCCTCGTACACCTCGGCCGCCGCGGCGACCGACAGCAGTGCGGGCGAGACCGGAGTGCCCGCCGGAGCGAGTGCATCGCCGGGTCGCCAGTCCTCGCCGCGACGGCGGATGTCGTCGCGAATCGGTGTGTCCGGCACGCGATGTAGTCCGTCGGCGTCGGCGCGGACGAATTCGTCCCGCACCACGGCCTCGGTGCCCTCGGGGATGTGCGCGCCGGTGGCGATCCGAACCGCCTCCCCGGTGCGCAGTCCGGCGGGACGCTCCCCGCCGGCGAATCCGATATCGCGCCGCACCCGCCACGGCTCGGGCCCGGACACCGCGTAGCCGTCCATCGCCGAGACGTCGAATCGCGGCAGCGCTTCGGCGGCGGTCAACGGTTCGGCCAGGATCGCGCCCGCGGCACGGCTGAGCGTGACGCGTCGGGAAGGTAGCCGGGACAACTTGTGGCGCACCACATTGCGCGCCTGATCGAGTGAGAGTGGAGTGGCGTGCGCGCGAGCTCGGGCGATATCGTCCGGGGTGTCGCAATCGGTGATGTCCGTCAGCGGCATCAGCAGGGCGTGTTCGGGAATCAGAGCCTTCATCGGCTGATTGACCGGCGCGTCGAGTCGTTCGATGCCATTTTGCAGCGTGGTGCGCCGCCACACCCCGACCAGATATTGCGGACGCCCGGACTCGTCGGCGGCGAATACCGCATCGGCTCCGGATTCGACGGCACGGGCGATCAGGGCATCGACGGCGGCGGCGGTCAGGAATGGCATATCCGCGGCCAGCACGACCATCAGATCGGCGGGAAAATCACAGTCCGCCAACGCTCTCAGTCCGGTCGAGATCGCGGCCACCGGACCGGACCCGGCCGGAACCTCCTGCACCTGCCGAATATCCGGGCCCAGATCCGGCCGGTGCGGTCCCACCACCACCGTGCGGATACATGCGGCCACCGCCCCGATGGCGGCCTCCAGCATCGATTGCCCGCCGACGACGATCGCCGGTTTGTCCACCCCGCCCATTCGGCTGGCCCGCCCCCCGGCCAGCACGATCGCGTCCACAGTGGTCACGATCGTTCACCCGCGCGGTAGTCCATGCGCCGATCGTAGTTCGTCCGGTCGGCACGGCCACGTCACAGCGGCGCCTCGGCGACACGCACGGACAGATGCCCTGCCGTCGGTGCCGCTGCGTTGTCCCGTCGGTCCGGATTGCTTCGGCAATGCCCAGCTGCGCATGCGGCTCGTCGTCGCCGTGTTGCCGTGGGGCCCATGGCCTGTGCGGGAGGCGGTTGTGCGGCGCGCCCGTGTACGTGTTCAGTCCTGGTGGGGGCGCAGGAGCCGGAACTCGTAGGTTTCCGGGTCGGCGAGGGTGATCGGCGGGGTGGCGGAGTCGCCGGGGCGGGATGTGCGGGCCCCGGCGGCGCACAGGCGCTCGATCTCGCGGGCCGGGTCGTCGGTGAAGAAGGGGACGAGGTCCAGGTGCAGGTGACCCGGATTCTTCGGATCATGGTGTGTCTGTAGGAATTCCAGCCAGGGGCCCTGCTCGGTGGCCGAGCGGATACCCGCGTAGCGATTGCGTTCGTGCGTGATCGGCCAACCGGAGGCGGTCGACCAGAACGCGGCCAGCCGCGACGGGTCCGTGGTGTCGACGACGATGGCGGCGACCGCGCCGGTGTCGACGTACTCCTCGCGCGGTTCCAGCACGCAGAATTCGTTGCCCTCCGGATCGGCGAGCACGACCCAGGGCACCGCGCCCTGGCCGATATCGATCCGTCGCGCGCCCAGGGACAACGCCCGATCCACCTGTACGCCTTGATGATCCAGCGACTGGCTGGCCAGATCCAGATGGATGCGGTTCTTCCCGACCTTGGGCGTCCGGGCGGGCACGAAGCTCAGCGCGACGTCGAGCGCATCCGGATCCGGTGCGGCCACGTCGACCTCGCCGGGCCGGTCGAGGGTCACCTGCCACCCCAGTAACTCGGCCCAGAACCGGGCCACCTGACGCGGACTCGCCACGTCGAACACCACGCACGCCAGCCGGGTGGACATGACTCAACGGTAGCTTCCGCACCCCGGCTCGCGGGTGGATTCGCCCGGTTCGCGAGGTGTCCGGGCGCGTCCTTCAGTCCGGGAATCGATGTCGCGCGGCCGCCATATCCACTCGATCCCCGCGGATCGGGCAGCCTTCCAGGGCGAGCCGGGACAGCTGCTGATGCACCAGATGCGGTGCGGGCGACCCGTCGGCCCGCAACACCCGATGCCAGGGGAGGTCGGCGGCATCGGTGCGCATGATCCACCCGACCGTGCGCGGGGTGGACAATCCGGCCGCGGCCGCGACATCGCCGTAGGTACTCACCCGCCCCGGTGGAATGGCCGCAACCAGCTCACGCACCCGCTCGATCTGCGCATCGGTGGTCGGCACGTCAACACCCGGGCCTGGACGCGGCGGTCCTCACCCCGAACGGACCGAGTTTCGGCCGGACACCGACGCGATGAACCTGCGGCATGAGCACCGCCCCATTGTGCCCGGCCGCACCGACAAGGTTCGACGCCGTGTTTTCGACGGCCGCCCGGCGATGCGGTGAGCCGGTGGTTCAGCGAGGATTCACGCCGCTGGGACGAGGCGACCGCGCGCCGGATGATTGCTCTCGGGACGGGCATGAATCACGGTTCGACGCCATTGCGGCGCACGGACACCAATCGATCGTGGGCTGATCGGATTCGCGGACGTGGGCTGCGTATGGCGCACGGGGAATCGGATTCGCGCTGCTGTCGGAGGTCTCGAGCGAGGTGCGCGGCAGTCGGGCGAATTCGGCTCGCGGCTGGGTCGGGTAACTCGGCAGGCCGATCACAGGACGGATACACATGTCTCGGACCTGGCGATTTGCTGCGGCGAAATTATTTCTGTCGGCCTCGTCTGTTGAAATAGCGGTCGTGATGCGATCGGATAGCCCGGTGCGATTGGTGCGCCGTGGCGAGACGGCCCCCCGCCCGCGGGAATGGGGCGCCGACGTCCGGATGCTGTTCGCGGGTGGTGCGGGCGCGGATCCGGGCTGGCGGCCCTGGCAGGTGCTGGGCGGGCCGGGCACGGGTAAGACCTCGCTGCTGATCGATATCGCCGCCGACCGGATCGCCGCAGGTGCGGATCCGGAGTCCATCCTGCTGCTGACCCATTCGAAACAGGCCGCGCTGCGCGTGCGCAACGCCATCACCCGGCAGGTCTCGGCCGCCGTCGAGGAGACCGTCGGCGGTGTGCCGGGGGCGACGCGCGAGCCGCTGGTGCGCACGGTGCATTCCTACGCGTTCGCGATCGTGCGCATGCAGGCCGAACTGAACGGCAATCCGCCGCCCCGGCTGCTGACCGGTGCGGAACAGGACGTCGTGCTGCGCGAGATGTTGCGCGGCGAACTGGAGGACATCCAGGCCGGTCCCGGCGGCCCGTACGGCGGTGCGATGGATCTGTGGCCGCAGCGCCTGCATCCGGCCCTGGGCACCCTCGGATTCGCCGAGCAGCTGCGCGATCTGATGTTGCGTGCCACCGAACGTGGCCTGGGGCCCGAGGATCTGGTCGACCTGGGGCGCATGCACGAGCGTCCGGAATGGGAGGCGGCCGGACGTTTCGCCGAACGCTACGAGCAGGCCATGCTGCTGCGCTGGTCGGTGGGTATCGAGGCTCCGGAAGCGAGCGCGCCCGCCCTCGATGCCGCGGAGCTGGTCGGCGCGGCGCTGGACGCCCTCGCGATGGAACCCCGCCTGCTCGACGCCGAACGCGCCCGTATCCACGGTCTGCTCGTGGACGATGCCCAGCATCTGGATCCGCTTGCGGCGCAACTGATTCGCGTGATCGGAGGAGGCGGTGCGACGACCGTGATCGCCGGGGATCCGGATCAGGCCGTCTACACCTTCCGTGGTGCGGATCCGCAGTTCCTCACCGATCTGGAGACGCGACCCGAGCGTCGAATCCTGCTGCGGGACAACCATAGAGCCGCTCCGGTCGTCGACGAGGCGGTTGCTCGGATCCGCGACCGCATGCCGGGCCGAGCGGCACACCGGCACACCTCTGCGGGGGAAATGCCTGCCCCCGAGCAGAATTCATCGTCGCCTCTCGATGCGGCGGCATTCCCGGCGGAGCCGAGCGTTGCGATACCCGATACCGAGGGCGCCGAACACGAGGACGCGAATTTCACGGTGCAGGTGCTGACGACCCCGGCGAAGGAGGCGGCGTTGATCGCCGACCATCTGCGTCGCGCGCATCTGACCGGCGGGGTGCCCTGGTCGCGGATGGCGGCCGTCGTGCGGTCGGTCCCGCTGTCGCTGGCCCCGCTGCGCCGTGCTCTGCTGTCCGCCGGAGTCCCTGTGCTGCAACCGAAACCGGATGTGCCACTGGCTCGTCGTCGTGGGGCCGGATGGATGCTGCTGGCCCTGCGCGCTCTGCTCGCCGCGACCCGGGACCGCCCCGACCTGTTCACCGAGGACGACGCCCTCGATCTGCTTACCGGCCCCCTGGGCGGAGCCGACCAGATCAGCCTGCGCCGCCTGCGTCGCGGTATCCGCCGCACCATCCTGGAACGCAGCCGCCGTGAGGATCCCTCCGATCCGTGGGCCGCCGCTGGCCGGCAACCCCCGCCGGGACCAGGCGATGCCGACAGTTCTGAACTGTCGAATTACGTTGCCGCACATGACGGTGGCAATGCAGCCGAAGCGGATTCCGGACAGGGTGACGGCACATCGGGACGCTCGGTCTCCGGCGACCTCGATGGTGGGCCCCTCGAACGCTCCGGCGCGGCCGAGGTGCGCGCGACGGCCGAGTCGGGTGCTGACGCCGAATCCCGCGGTCTGCCGAGTCGGCGTGGGAAGGCAACCGACACCGCTGACGAACTCGACTTCGACGGCGACACCATGGATTCCGATCGGTTCGCGGATCTGGATCGGTCCTCGGCGCAGGTGCTGCGGGATCTGATCGTCGGGGCCGGTGACGCGTCGATGCTGGAACGGCTGACCGACGTGGAATCCGCGCCGCTGCGACGGGTGCTGACCGCGGTGCGGCGGGCGGACAAGGCATTGCGGCGTGGGGCCGGGCTCGAGGATGTGCTGTGGGCGTTGTGGACCGCCTCGCGTCTGGAGCGACGCTGGGTCGGGCAGTCCGAGCGCGGCGGTGCGGGCGCGCTGCAGGCCGATCGCGATCTGGACGCCGCGGTCGGATTGTTCGACGCGGCCGCGGCCTATGTGGATCGGCTGCCTCGGGCGACCGTCGAGGGATTCGTGGAATATCTGGAGCAGCAGGAGATTCCGCAGGATTCGGCCCCGCTCACCGATCCGGGCGGTGCGGTCGCGATCGTCAGCGCGCATACCGCCGCGGGCCGGGAATGGGATGTGGTCGCCGTCGCCGGTGTGCAGGAGGGGATCTGGCCCAATCTGCGGCCGCGCGGCACCCTGCTCGGGGTCGAGGATCTGGTGGATCTCCTTGCCGGAGTTGGCTTTCCGGGTGAACAGCTGAGCCGCTCCGCGCCCATTCTGGCCGAGGAGCGGCGGCTGCTGTTGCTCGCGTGCAGCCGGGCCCGGCGCTCGCTGCTGGTCACGGCCGTCGAATCCGTGTCGGGCGACCGCGATCTGGTGCCCTCGCGCTTCCTGGCCGAACTCGATGCCAGCGCTGGATCAGGTGAGCTGGGCCGTATCCCGCCACCGGTCGACCCCGGACGAGCCCTGGTCATGCAGGCGCTGATCGCCGAATTGCGCACGGTGGCATGCGATCCCGAGGACATCCCGCAACGTCGCGAGCGCGCGGCGCGCCAGCTCGCCCGGCTGGCCCGCGCACGGGTTCGCGGCGCACATCCCGACGACTGGTACGGCGCCGCCGAACTCAGCTCACAACTGCCGCTGTGGGGTCAGGACGAGGGGCCGGTCGCGCTGTCCCCCTCCACGGTCGAACTGCTGAAGACCTGCCCGCTGCGCTGGGCCCTGGAACGGCACGGCGGCAGCGACGGGGAGAATCCCTATGCGGTGAAGGGAAATCTGGTACACACCCTGGTGCAGGCGCTGGCCGGGCAGGTCACCGAGGCCGACGTCAAGGCGGCGCTGGTGCGCGCGTGGAAGGCGGTGGATCCGAGTTCGGACGAGGACGGCCCGCACAGCTGGCATTCCCGCCTGGACCTGCGCCGCACCGAGACGATGCTGGACACCTTCATGGCCTGGCTGCGCAACACCCGCACCGAACTCACCCAGCTGGGTGTGGAGGTGCCCGTCGACTGTGTGCTGCCCGCCCGCACCGCCGACGAGTATCCGGTGCGCATCCGCGGCCGAGTGGACCGGGTGGAGCGGGATGCGCTGGGACGCTTCGTGATCGTCGACGTGAAGACCGGTAAGACGCCCATCTCCAAACAGGCCGCTCAGGACCATGCCCAGCTGGCGACCTATCAGGTGGCGGCTGCGGCGGGGGCCCTGGACGACGCCGGCACGGATCCGCAGCCCGGTGGGGCGCGCCTGGTCTACGTCGCCAAACCCAGCACCAAGGAGGGCGCCGCGCAGCGATTGCAGACCGCGCTGGACGACGAGTCGATCCAGCAGTGGCGCAACACCATTCACGATGCCGCCGCGGCGACCCGCGGCCCGAGTTATCTGGCCGTCCGCAATGACGGCTGCCGCCACTGCACGGTCGCGGGCAGCTGCCCGGTTCAGGATTCGGGGCGCCAGGTGACCGAGGAGTGAGCGCGCCCGGCGAGCGGACCGGTCGTCGCGGCATCACGCCGTGGCAGCTGGCCGACGCGCTCGGGCTGCCGCCGCCGACCGACGAGCAGGCCGCGGTGATCGCCGCACCGCCCGGCCCGACGCTGGTGGTCGCGGGCGCGGGCGCGGGCAAGACCGAGACGATGGCGGCCCGCGTGGTGTGGATGGTCGCCAACGGTCTGGTCGTCCCCGATGCGGTACTCGGCCTGACCTTCACCCGCAAGGCCGCGCAGCAGTTGACCACGCGCATCCGCACCCGGCTCGCGCGGCTGGCCGGATCGCCGCTGCTACGCGAGATCGATACGACCGGACGACTGCGCGGCCTGCTGACCGGGTCGGAACCGGAGATCAGCACCTATCACTCGTATGCGGGCCGCCTGCTCGGCGAGTACGGATTGCTGCTGCCGGTCGAGCCGACCGCGACGCTGCTGACCGAGACGCAGCTGTGGCAGCTGGCCCACCGGGTGGTCAGCACCTGGGACGGTGATCTGGAGACTCAGCGCACTCCGGTATCGGTCACCGAGGCCGTGCTCGCGCTCGCTGGGCAGCTGGCCGAACATCTGGTGGAGCCCGAGCAGCTCGTGCAGGCGCACACCGAGCTGGAGAAGCTGGTCTACACCCTGCCGAAGGGTCCGCGTCAACGCGGCGGGCCGAGTCAGGATCTGCAGAACATCATCGCCGTGCAGACCGAACGCGTGGCGCTGCTGCCGCTGGTGCGCCGCCTGGCCGAGGAGTTGCGCCGCCGGGGCGCACTGGATTTCGGCTCGCAGATGTCGCTGGCCGCCCGCCTGGCCGCGGAACATTCGGAGGTGGGCGCGGCCGAGCGTGGCCGGCTCGGGGTGGTGCTGCTCGACGAGTACCAGGACACCGGTCACGCGCAGCGCATTCTGCTCGCGGCGTTGTTCGGCGATCCGGACGCGGCCGGTGCACCGGCCACCCACGAGTCGAATTTCCTTGGTGCGGAGAATGATTCCCTCGGTCCCGAGAGATCGCGGCTGGCGGTCACCGCGGTGGGCGATCCGATGCAGTCCATCTACGGCTGGCGTGGCGCGTCGGCGGCCAATCTGCCTCGTTTCGCGACCGATTTCCCCAGTGCGCCGGGCATTCCCGCGCCGATTCTGCCGTTGCTGACCAGCTGGCGCAATCCGCCCGAGGCGCTGGATCTGGCGAATCTGGTCGCCGAACCGCTGCGGCACACCGAGGGCGGGGTGAGCGTCGACGCGTTGCGGCCCAGACCCGGCGCGGTCCCGGGTGCGGTGGCCCTCGCACTCACCGAAACCGTTGCCGACGAACGGGAATGGATCGCCGAGCGGATCGCCGCGGAGTGGGAGGCGCATGCCGACGCCGGTGCCGCGCCGCCGACCTCGGCGGTGCTGGTGCGCCGCAACGCCGATGCGGCCCCGCTCGCGGAAGCGTTGCGCGAGCGGGGATTACCGGTCGAAATAGTCGGACTGGGTGGATTGCTGGCCACACCCGAGGTCGCCGATGTGGTCGCCACCTTGCGCCTGATCGCCGATCCCGCGGCCGGAAGTGCGGCGATGCGTATCCTGACCGGGGCGCGCTGGCGCATCGGGGTGACCGATTTGGCCGCGCTGGCACGTCGCGCGCGGGATCTGTCCATCACCCGCCCGCCCGAACAGGCCGCCGCGATCACCGATACCGCGGCCCTGGCCGAGGCGTTGCACACCGTCGCCCCCGAACCCGCCGAACGCGCCGGTCTGGCCGATGCGATCGCCGATCCCGGTGCGCCGGAACAGTATTCGGAGCCCGGATTTCGGCGGATCGAGGCATTGGGGCAGGAATTGGCCGCCCTGCGCGAACGCGGCGGGCAGTCGCTGCCCGAACTGGTCGCCGATGTGGAGCGCACCATCGGGGTCGGGGTCGAGACCCAGGCGCGTCGCGCGGCGGCGGGCGGTGGCGCGGGGCGCGAACATCTGGATGCCTTCGCCGAGGTCGTCGCCGGTTATGCCAGCGATCACCGGGCGAACCTGACCGGCCTGCTGACCTTTCTCGCCGCGGCCGAGGAGGTCGAGAACGGTTTGGAGCCGGGCGAAGTCGAGGTCGCCCGCGATCGCGTGCAGGTGCTGACCGTGCACGCCGCCAAGGGCCTGGAATGGGAGGTGGTGGCCGTTCCGCACGTCGTGCGCTCGGTCTTCCCCTCGGGCGCCGCGGCCGGAACCTGGCTCGGTGCCCTCGCCGAGCTGCCCACTTCGTTGCGCGGTGACCGGCAGCGCGAGGACGCCCGCGACGGCGTGCCGGTCCTGGACCTGTCCGGCCTCTACGACCGCGCCGATCTGGAACGCGCCATCAAGGAACACAAGGATGCGCTCGCCCGTCGCCGGATCGACGAGGAACGCCGGCTGTTCTATGTCGCGCTCACCAGAACCGAACGCGCCCTGTTCGTTTCGGCACACCAATGGGCCGAGACCGGTTCCTCGCCCAAGGGCCCCTCGGACTTCCTGCTCGAGCTGAAACACGCCACCGAGGTTCCCGGCACCGACCTGGCCACCGCCGTCCGCATCGACCGCTGGGATCAGGCCCCGCCCCCCGACGCGGTCAACCCGTTCACCGACGATCCGGCCAGCGCGACCTGGCCACGCGACCCCCTCGGCAAACGCCGCACCGCGCTGGAATCCGGTGCGACGCTGGTGCGGGACTCGCTCGCGGACCTGCCGCCCGAAAGTGAACTCACCACACAGGTCGTCTCCGGCGACAACCGCGCTTCCGAATCAGCTGGCCTTGCTGGGCAATTGGCTCTCTTCGCCGATCCGGACGATTTTCCGGACGACGCGGAATCACCCGAATTCGCCACCAGCGATGCGGATTTCGCAGACCGGGACGATCCCGACGATCCCGAGGGCTGGTCCGCCGACGTAGACGCGCTGCTCGCGGAGTATTTCGCCGCCGCCGACCCGATCACAGAGGTGGAGCTGCCAGAACAGATGCCCGCCACATCGCTGGTGGAGTTGCGGGCCGATCCGGCGAAACTGGCTGCCCGACTTCGGCGTCCGCTGCCGTATCCGCCGAGTCCGTTCGCGCGTCGCGGCACCGCGTTCCATGCCTGGCTGCAGCGTTGGTTCGGGGCCGATCAGTTGTTGGACCTGGACGTTCTGTCCGGCATGGAGGATCCGGAGGAGGCCGACGCCGAACTCACCCGGCTGCAGGAGGCGTTCCTGTCCTCGTCCTGGGCCAATCGCAATCCGGTCGAGGTCGAGGTGGCCTTCGAGACTTCCGTTGCGGGAACGCTCATTCGGGGCCGGATGGACGCGGTCTTCGCCGAACCCGGTGGCCGCTGGCTGGTGGTGGACTGGAAGACCGGCGCGGAACCGACCCGCGCGCAGGAGCATTCGGTGGCGATGCAGCTGGCGGTCTACCGTCTGGCCTGGGCCCGCCTGATGGCCGCGCGCACCGGCGCCCCCGAAGCCGAGATGCTCGAAAGAATCAGCGCCGCATTTCATTACGTCCGAACGGGCCGGATCATCGCCCCGCCGGATCTGCCCGGCCCCGCCGAACTCGCCGCGCTGATCACCGCGACTCCACTCGCCGGAACCACCGACGAGGACGATCCAGGAGAGTGAATGGGCCGTCCCGGTGTGTGATTCGCGGCGGGCTCAGGCGGTGCGGCTGATCTTCAACGCCGTGGTCACCATCGGGATCTGCATGGGCAGGCGGAGCACCGAGATGATCTTGATCGGCAGCGGGGCCTTCGGGTTGCCCAGCGAGTCCGCGGTGAACTTGACGTTGGCCGGGAAGACCGCGATGAACAGTGCGGCAGCCAGCAGTCCGCCCAGGCGGCGGGTGCGCGGCAGGGCCAGGGCCAGGCCGACCACGATCTCGGCGACACCGGACAGGTAGGTGTAGGTGCGGGCCTTGCCGGGCAGGGCGCCGGGCACGATCGAGTCGAACGGTTTCGGCGCCACGAAATGCAGTGTGCCGACACCGAACAGCAGCGCTATCAGCAGATAGAGGCGGCCGGGCCGCGCCGGGGATTGCTCGTTCATGCCGACCACTGTTCCATCCGTGCGCCGATCCCGTCGAGTAGGTCGTGGAACGGTACGCTGCGGTGCGTGTGGCGCACGCGAGGAGATGGTGAGTTCGATGTTCGGTGAGCAGCCCTCGCCCGGATTGCCGCGACTCAAC
Source organism: Nocardia jiangxiensis NBRC 101359 (assembly GCF_000308615.1). Classification (GTDB taxonomy): domain Bacteria; phylum Actinomycetota; class Actinomycetes; order Mycobacteriales; family Mycobacteriaceae; genus Nocardia; species Nocardia jiangxiensis. The sequence continues at coordinate 18,490 of NZ_BAGB01000059.1, read as the reverse complement.
GACCGACCCGATTACAAGCTCGTCGGTATTCTGCGTATCCCGGAACTGCAGTCCAGCCCGTGGGCCGCGCTGGTGCGCCGGGTGGCGCTGGCACTCGGCATGCTGGCGCTGGCGACCGCGGTGGTGTACTTCGGCCGTGACGGGTATCACGACAGCCGCGGCACCCGGCTGGGCCTGCTGGATGCGGCGTACTACTCGACGGTCTCGCTGTCGACCACGGGCTACGGTGACATCACGCCCTATACCGCGCACGCACGGCTGATCAATACGATCGTCATCACGCCACTGCGCATCCTGTTCCTGATCGTGCTGGTCGGCACCACCCTGCAGGTGCTGACCGATCGATCCCGGCAGGCGTTCAAGATTCAGCGATGGAGGCACAGGGTGCGCAATCACACCGTGGTCGTCGGATACGGAACCAAGGGCCGCACCGCGGTGGACGCGATCCTCGGTGACGGTGTACCCGCCGCGCAGATCGTGGTCGTCGACGTCGATCCGGCGGCGCTCGAGGCCGCGTCGAACGCGGGACTGGTGACGGTGACCGGGTCGGCCACGCGCTCGGATGTGCTGCGGCTGGCCGGAGTTCAGCACGCGTCCGCGATAGTGGTCGCGGCCAATCGCGACGATACGTCCGTGCTGGTCACGTTGACCGCCCGTGAACTCAACAAGACGGCCAAGATCATCGCCTCGATCCGGGAATCGGAGAACGCGCATCTGCTGCGTCAGTCCGGCGCGGACTCGGTCGTGGTCTCCTCGGAGACGGCGGGCCGCCTGCTCGGCGTCGCCACCATCACCCCCAGCGTGGTCGACATGATCGAGGATCTGCTGACCCCGGAGGTGGGTTTCGCCGTCGCCGAACGCGAGGTCGATGCCGACGAGGTCGGCGGTTCACCACGCCATCTGCGTGACACCGTGCTGGGCGTGGTGCGCGAGGATCGCCTCATCCGCGCCGACGAGCCCGAGGTGGACGCGCTGGAGCCCGGCGACAAACTGCTGTACATCCACCGCGCGCACAAGCAGTAGTTCGCCGAGCGGTTCGCTGCCGCCTCGGGGTTCGTCACGTGCGGCGGATAGGCTCGACGGGTGGCTGGTTTCGAATTGAATGAAGTTCCGCTGCTGTCCCGTTCCGGACTCGATCGCGCCGAGGAGTTGCGTTCGGACGAGCAGGCGTTGAAGCAGGGCTGGGCCACCGCTCGGCTGCTGCGGATGAACCGACGCGGACAGGTCCGGGTCGACGGGGTGACGGTGGTGCTGGAGGCGGCGACCTCGCTGGCCGCCGAACCGGCCCCGGAGGCGGTGTTCCTCGGCGTCGACGACGGCCACATCTGGGCGGTGCGGGACAACGAGATCGACGGGCAGCTGATGGATCTGCGCGCGGTCGGCATGGGTCCGGTGGAACTCGACGACGCCACCCTCGGTGTGCTGACAACTGCTCTGGCACTGTTGAATTGGCATGATCGAGCCACCTTCAGCGCCGTCGACGGCTCGGCCACCACGGCGGCGAAGGGCGGCTGGTCGCGCTTCAACGAGGCCGGGCACGAGGAATTCCCGCGCATCGATCCGGCCGTGATCTGCCTCGTCCACGACGGCGGCGACCGGGTGCTGCTGGCTCGCCAACACACCTGGCCGGAGCGGATGTTCTCGATCCTGGCCGGGTTCGTGGAGGCGGGGGAGTCGCTGGAGCGGTGTGTGCAGCGCGAGATTCGCGAGGAGGTCGGCGTCGACGTCCGCGACATCCGATACCTGGGCAGCCAGCCGTGGCCGCTGCCGCGCTCGCTGATGCTGGGTTTCGCCGCACTCGGCGACCCGGATCAGCCGCTGGTCTTCTCCGACGGCGAGATCACCGAGGCACACTGGTTCACCCGCGACGAGGTGCGTGCTGCTCTGGCCGCAGGCGCGTGGGGATCAGTCACCGGTACAGCGACGGCCGATGCCGACCAGCACCGTCTGTTGCTGCCCGGCTCGATCTCGATCGCCCGCACGATAGTCGAATCCTGGGCGGCGGCAGTCTGAGGTAGCGGTGCCGGACCGGCCGAGAGCATCGGCCGGTCGCGCGAGATCAGGCGATGGCCGAGAGGGCTTGCTTGACCTGGACCAGGGTTGGGTTCGTGGCGGTGGAACCGTCGCTGTACTTCACGGTCGGCACCACGTGGTTGCCGTTGTTGACGCTGCCGACGAACTCGGCCGCAGCAGGGTCCTGTTCGATATCGACCTTGGTGTAGGTGATGCCCGCCTCGTCGAGCTGCTTCTCGAGGCGGCGGCAGTAGCCGCACCAGGTCGTGGAGTACATGGTCAGATCGGTTCCAGTCACGGCTCATTCAACATCGTGCGGCCCGACGGTGTTCCCAGCGGGGTTGCGGCGACAAATAGTAAGCGCGCATACTATATTCATGACGCGTACAGCTCGGGACGACCGAGCACAGTGGCAGCTCATACCCGATCCGGTGGGCACGAGTAGGTACTGGCTGGCCGTGGTCTCTCGCGACCACGTCCGTTGCGGCGTGGAACTCGGTGTCGCACAGGCCAATCACGGCAAACGCGCACCGGTCGAGCGGATGCGGCCCGGTGACGGCCTGGTGCACTACTCACCGCGTACCGGGATGCGCGAGGGAGCGGTGGTCAAGGCGTTCACCGCGCTCGGCATGATCGAGGATCGCCCGGCCTGGCAGGCCGAGGACCAGGATGGTTGCTTCCGGCCGTGGCGTCGGGCGGTGAGCTACGCCACGGGGGTGCGGGAGGTGCGATCGCTGCGTTGCGCGGGGAACTCGAACTGACCAGCGTCCCCAATTGGGGCGTCGTACTCCGGCGCGGATTGGTCGAGCTCAGCGCACACGACTTCGGGGGGATCTCCAGGGCGATGGTCGGCGCGTGAACGCACTGCGCACCGAATTCGCCCGCGCGGACGACAGTCCGGGCCTGCTGCTGTGGCAGGTGACCAACCGCTGGCAGGCCGCCCAGCGCACGGCGCTGGCCCCGTTCGACCTCACCCATGTGCAGTTCGTGCTGCTGGCAGCGGTCACCTGGCTCACGGATACGGCCGCCGGTGATCCGGTCACCCAGCGGGACCTGGCCGAGCACGCGGTCACCGATCCGATGATGACTTCCCAGGTCCTGCGCACCTTGGAGCACAAGAAACTGGTCGAGCGCCGCGATCATCCCAGCGACCGCCGCGCCAAGGCGTTGCGCCCCACCGAGGCGGGTACGGCGCTGGTGAACCGTGCCATTACCGCCGTGGAAGCCTGCGACCGGGACTTCTTCGGCCGACTCGGCGCCGACGCCGCCGAATTCGCCAGGAACCTACGGCGGCTACGCGAGCGATAGCCGCCCGGTCAGCTGTCGCTGGCGCACTTGGACCAGGTGTGGAACGGGCCGCTGACCTTGAAGTTCGTCTGCGCCGAGGAGATGGCCTTGGATTCGGCCTCCGACACGGTGGAGCCCCAGGAACCGGCCCAGCCGTCGCGCTCGCCGACGGCGATCGCGACGCAGCCGTTCTTCGCCCAGGTGGCCGGCTGGCAACTGTTGCCGCATTGGGAGTTGGCGCGCGAGGTGGCGTCGTCGGACCCGACCGAACTCTTGGCCCACGAAACCTGGTGGGTGTCGGCGTTGTAGGTCGCGGCGATCCATTCGTCGGCGGGCTCGGGTTCGGTGGTGGTGGTCTCGGGTGCGGTGGTCGTCGTCTCGGTCTCCGACGACTCCGCCGACGTGGTGGTCGAGGTTCCGGTCGCGACGTTGCTGTCGCTGTGATGCGGGCGCAGCAGGAAATACCCGCCGACGCCGACGACGATCAACGCGACCACGACCGCCGCGATGACCAGCGGAATATTGGTGCCCCCGCCGCCACCGGATCCGGCCGGGCCGCCGGTCCCGTAGGGCGGAATCTGGCCGGGTGGAATCTGCCCCGGCGGATAGCCCTGCGTCGGCGGATACTGCTGCTCGGGGGAGTACTGCGCCTGCGGATACGCCGGACCGGACGGATACTGCCCCTGCGGATAACCCTGATCGCCCGCATAGGGCTGGGCCGGTCCGGTGTACGGCTGCTCGGGGGTGTACGGCTGCGGCGGTGCGGTGTACGGCTGCTGCTGACCCGAGTACATCTGGGTGGCGTGATCGGCCGGATACGGAATTCCCGGTGCGGACTGGCCGATCGGCTGCGTCGGGTTGTGCGGTGCGGACTGGCCGATCTGCTGGGTCGGGTTGTCCGGCGAGGACTGCCCGGGAGGCGGGTACGGAGCACCCGGTGCGGGCTGGCCGGGCGCCTGATCCGGTGGTCCCGAGTAGTGGATCGTGGGCTTCGCCGCCTCTTCGTCGGGCTGACCCGGCTGGGGTGGCTGCGGGGGATAACTCACCGGTCGACCGCCTTGGTGTCAATCACGAGGGAAAGGTGTTGCGCTGCTGTCGGTACCACCGCTGAACACCCCCGTCTGTACTCTCGAGCCCACATCGGCTCGTCACTGTAGCGCACGTCCGGCTGACCGTCGCATGCTCGATGAATGTAGTGTGCCACCAGCGAAATCGGCGTGCCATCGGATTTCGGAGCCGACGATACGATCGCGCAGGCAACTTCCGTGGCCGGGACCACGGCGGCGGGCGGTACCCGCAGAATCTGTCGGACTGCGCTGTCATGATGGAGCCCGTGCCCGCTCTGCCCGCCTCGTCCGGCCACCCACTCGACGGACTCGATCCCGAGCAGGCGGCCGCCGTCCGGGCGCCTCGCGGCCCGGTGTGTGTGCTGGCGGGTGCGGGTACGGGCAAGACCCGCACGATCACGCATCGCATCGCCCATCTCGTCTCGGCCGGGCACGTCCGGGCCGATCAGGTACTGGCCGTGACGTTCACCGCTCGCGCGGCCGGAGAATTGCGTGGGCGATTGCGCTCGCTGGGGCTGGGCGGTGCGGCGAATACGGTGCAGGCCCGCACCTTTCACGCGGCGGCGCTGCGTCAGCTGCGATACTTCTGGCCGCAGGTCGTCGGCGAGGTGCCGTGGCGGCTGGTGGACGGTAAGTTCCCGATCGTCGCGCAGGCGGCGAACCGGGTGGGACTGTCCACCGCGACCGAGAGCGTGCGCGATCTGCTCGGCGAAATCGAGTGGGCCAAAGCATCTTTGATCGCTCCCGAGGACTACGCCGCGGCCGCGGCCCGGCACCGGCGCGAGACGCCGTACGACCCGCAGCGGGTCGCCGAGGTCTACACCGGCTACGAATCGCTCAAGACCACGCCCGAGGGCATGCTGCTGGACTTCGACGATCTGCTGCTGCACACCGCGGCCGCACTCGAGGACTACGCCGCCGTGGCCGAGGAGTTCCGCGGTCGCTACCGGTGTTTCGTCGTCGACGAATATCAGGACGTCACGCCGCTGCAGCAGCGTGTGCTGGATGCCTGGCTGGGCGGTCGCGACGATCTGACCGTCGTCGGCGACGCGAATCAGACCATCTATTCCTTCACCGGCGCGAGCCCGGGATATCTGCTGGACTTCTCGCGTCGCTTCCCGGAGGCGACGGTGGTCCGCCTCGAACGCGATTACCGGTCGACTCCGCAGGTGGTGGCGCTGGCGAACCGGGTGATCGGCGCGGCCCGCGGCCGGATCGCGGGCACCCGGCTGCAGCTGATCGGCCAGCGACCCGACGGCCCGGAACCGACCTTCGGTGAATACGAGCACGAACCCGCGGAGGCGCTCGGTGTCGCCAAGGCGATCGGGCGCCTGCTGAGCAAGGGCGTCCCGGCCGCGGAGATCGCCGTGCTGTACCGGATCAACGCCCAGTCCGAGGCCTATGAACAGGCGCTGACCGAGGCAGGTATTCCGTATCAGGTGCGCGGAGGTGAGGGTTTCTTCCAGCGCACGGAGGTCCGCCAGGCGGTACAGGCGTTGCGCCAGAACGCATCTCGCGAGGATCTCCCCGATGCCCGCGGCCCGGAGTTGATCACGCTGGTGCGCGCGGCCCTGTCCCGGCTGGGCCTGACCGCCGTCGAGCCCAGCGGTGCGCAGGCCCGCGAACGCTGGGCCTCGTTGAACGCGCTGGTCCGTCTCACCGAGGAACTCACCGAGGCCGATCCGGAACTGGCCCTGCCGGGCCTGCTGCGCGAACTCGCCGCCCGCGCCGAGGCTCGCCATCCACCGACGGTGCAGGGCGTCACCCTGGCCTCGCTGCACGCGGCCAAGGGACTGGAATGGGACGCGGTTTTCCTGATCGGCCTGGCGGATGGCACCCTGCCGATCTCGCACGTGCTGGGTGAGGGCGGCGCGGTCGCCGACGAGGCGGCGCTCGAGGAGGAGCGCCGACTGCTCTACGTGGGCGTCACCCGCGCCCGCGAACATCTGCGCTTGACCTGGGCGCTGGCCCGCAGCGAGGGCGCACGCAGCTCGCGCCGGCGCAGCCGCTTCCTGAACGGCCTGGTCCCCGAGGATTCCCCGGCCTCACTGGTGGCTCGCCGCGCCGATCCCGGCACCGAACGCAACAAGCGCTTGCCGGTCTGCCGGGTGTGCGGCCGCTCTCTGCTCGCCTCCCGCGACACCCTGCTCGGGCGGTGTGCGAGCTGCCCCGGCGAGGTGGATCCGGTGCTGTTGGCCGAGTTGCAGGACTGGCGGCGCGACAAGGCGCACGAGTTGGAGATCAAACCGTTCGCGGTGCTCAGCGTCAACATCCTGACCGCGATCGCCGAACAGTGGCCGACCACCGACGACGCACTGGCCGCGGTGCCGGGGATGGGACAGCAGCGTCGGGAGCAGTTCGGCTCGGAGTTGCTGGCGATCGTGCGCTCGCGGATGGCAGCGCGATAACCACCGGCACGACCACGTTTCGCCGGTGGCCGCATGCCCCCAAAACTGCAGGTGAAAAATGGGTTGTGCGGGTCTGTAAGACGCCCGTAGGGTGGATTGCAAGCAACGGGAGGACAATCCCCGCGCGCACAGTACATCGACGAACAACGATTCATGGAGGGAGGCAGACGAAATGAACGGAATCGCGAACACCATCGCCCCGATCGGCATTGCCGTGTCGGCGATTCCGGGTGCGTCCGTCTCCCGGGGGGTCCTCGCCATGCAGGGGACCGGGCATTCCGTTGCAAGCGTTTTCGGTGCCGAATTGCAAGCGCCGCAGCGTGAAATCAAAACGGACAAGCTCGAGCGGAGCTGGCGCCCGGCATTCACGAATGCCGGAGCCGACGCAGCCGATGCCGCACCCATGGCGGCCTATCTGCTGCAGGCATTCCACCTCCGCCAGGCCCACCCAGCGACCGTGATCAGGATTCGACACCGAAGTCGACTCAGGTAGGGAAACTCTTCCCACAGCCTCTGGCCACGGATCGCACCAGCGAAACCGTGGCCATTGTTTTACCGGCTCTCAGCCACCGGCCCCGGTTTCGCGGGAGACAACGCAGTTGTCTTCCACCACCTATGACCGCTGCACGAGCTGAAGGAGCAAGACGTGTCCACCGCGACCGCATTTCGCGTGACATGCCGTACACCCGTGGCCCCGGCTACCCGTACTCGGGGGGTTTCCCTGAGCCTGCCCTGCCGGGTCGGCAACCCCGATCTCTGGTTCGCCGAGAGCCCTGCGCAACTGGAGGAGGCGAAGGCGCTGTGCGCTTCCTGCCCGATCCGCAAGGGCTGCCTGAGCGCTGCCCTGGATCGTGCTGAGCCCTGGGGGGTCTGGGGCGGCGAGATCTTCGACCAAGGTGTCGTGATCGCCCGCAAGCGGCCCCGTGGCCGCCCGCGCAAGGTCGCTCTGGCGTGAGCCGGACGACTTCCGGGGGACGGCACCGAGCCCCGCATCTCGACCGGAGATGCGGGGCTCGCCCTCATCCGGGGAAAGTCCGAATTATCAGCTGGCGGAACGGTGTTCGACGTAACCGGGCACCCAGTCCTGCATCAGCTTCATGAACGGGATCTCGGCGTCGAGTTGCGCGCAGATCCCGATGGATCCGGCCAGTACCCGGAACACCATCACATGCTCTGCCGGAAGTTGCAGGGCCATACCGGTTTTCATCTCCGGCCGGTTGATGTCGGTGGCCTTGCCCGCGACGCGCTGCATCCACTTGCGAGTGAAGTGGAAGGACTCCGTCTGAATCGGATCGGTGAACGGCCGCAGATAATCGGAGATCTCCTGATGCGTCACCGTGCGGCCCGGGATGACCCAGCCGTTGTCGTACATCAGCGCGGTCAGCTCGTCGAACCGTTCGTCCACCGCCATGGCCACCATCTGCCCCAGCAGCGCCGGGAATCCGTCGGGCAGCGGTGCGCACGCGCCGTAGTCGATCACCGACAGCCGGCCGTCCGGCAGCATCATGAAATTGCCCGGATGCGGATCGGCGTGCAGCAGACCGACGATCGCGGGGGCGGAGAAGTGGAATTCGCCCATCAGCGCGCCGACGGCGTTGCGCTCCTCGACGGTGCCCTCGGGATTCTCGGCTCCGCGCTTGATGATCGCGGAAACCGGTGTGGCATCGAGCCATTCGGTGACGATTACCTTCGGCGCGCTCGCCACCACCTTGGGCACCACGAATCGCGGATGGCCGTCGAAGGCCTTGGCGAACTGACGTTGATTCGCGGCCTCGTGCCGGTAGTCGAGTTCTTCCTCGGTGCGCTCGGTGATCTCGGCGAGGATCGGTTTGACGTCGGCGCCGGGGATGACCGAACCCATCATTCCGGCCATCCGGTTGAGGGTTTTCAGGTCCGCGCGCAGCGCTTCGTCCGCGCCCGGATACTGCACCTTCACCGCGACGATCCGGCCGTCGGACCACACCGCCCGGTGCACCTGGCCGATGCTCGCCGAGGCGGCCGGAACGTCGTCGAAGTCCTTGAAGCGTTGCCGCCACGCGGTGCCGAGCTGCTGGTCGAGCATGCGGTGCACGGCATTGGCGGGCATCGGGGGCGCGGCGGCCTGTAACCGGGTGAGCGCGTCTCGGTAGTGCTCGCCGAACTCCTCCGGCACCGCGGCCTCCATCACCGACAGTGCCTGTCCGAATTTCATTGCTCCGCCCTTGAGTTCACCCAAGACGGAGAACAGCTGTTCGGCGGCCTTCTGATTCAGCTCCGCGTTGATCTCCTGCTTGTCGCCCCCGGCGAGTTTGCGGCCGAATCCCACGGCCGCACGGCCCGCGATGCCCAGCGGAATCTTGGCCAGCTTGGCATTGCGGGAGGATCGGCGGCTCACAATCTCAGACACAACCCCATCATTCCCGACCGACCACGCGCCGTGCCATGAGAATTGGGTAAAAGACCTGCACGTGGCATGTGTCACAGTCGTTGTGGGCGGCCGGGAGACCGCTGTCCGGATCGCGGCGAGTTCAACTGTGAGTGACGACACAATACGCGCGGCCGCTCTCAGCCCGCTGTGGAGAGGTTACGCCGACCGGTCTCGTCACCTCGCACTTCCCGCAACCACGCCTCCAGCCGTGCCCCCGGACCCGGTCTCGGCTTCGGCGGTTGTGGTCCCGGCCATCGCTCCGGTCTCGGCCCTGGCCGATATTCGGCAGCCGCACGCGGGGTGTACCGGCCAGTGACGTCGGGCGATGCGATGGGTGTCGGGATCCAATTCCAGTGTGGTGTTCAAGGTTCGGGGTGGGCGTTCGGTCACGCATTCGACCACCGCCTCGAGATCACGCAGGACCAGTGCGGTGGTCGCGGTGATCGCGGCGGCGGAACCGTGCCCGATCCGGCCCAGCAGTTGGGCGGCCAGATGCGGCCATTCCGGGTCGATATCGCCGCGGGTGAGATCCGCGCAGCGTAGGCAGCTGGTGCCGCCGGGCAGCACCAACGGGCCGACGATGCCGCGGCCGTCGCGCATGCGTACCGGTAGGTGCGGAATCCGGTACAGCACAAGGTCGTTCACCAGGATCGGATCGGGGACGAGGGTATCGGCCAGAACCACCACGTCGGCGGACCAGTTCGATGCCGCGGTAATTGTGGGATATTCGCGCGAGCGGGTCGGGCGCAGGCCGAGGCGGCGCACGCCCGTGGCGACGGCCTCGGACAGCGGCCCGCGACCGTGCACATGAATCCGGTGCACCCGCGCGGGCCGCGATCGCGGGTGGACCAGCAGTCCGGCGGCATCGAGTTCGGCCAGCATCCGCAGGGTTTTCTCGACGCCGATCCCCAAACCGTCGGCCTGCCAGACGATGTGCGGATGGCTGCGCAGCCCGTCCAGCAGGCGCAGGAACTCCGCCACGGTGTCGGCGGCGACACCCGCGGGCTCGAGTACCACGGCATGTTCGGGATCCCAGCCCAACTGCACCGTCCCCGACGGACGCCGCAGCACCGTCACCCGCGAATGCAACATCGGCCCACGAGGGCGAAAGACGTTCATGCGCACCAGTGTCGCGGCGAGGGCCGCCGCCGGGACCACGAAAACCCCTGGTTATCCACAGAATCGACCACTGATCCACAGGACATTCACTCAGGACGACCCCGTGTCCCCGCCCCGCTCACCCCTGTCCTGCGCCGCCCGGGGCCCATGCGATATCCCCAGGAACCCAAAGTTTTTCACCAGGCTCTTTTCATAGGCCCCGAACCGACGGTCGAGTGAATCACGTCACATATGAGTCGTCGAGTGTGATCGGTTGCCGGGCCGGTGCCGGTGGGGTGCCGCGCGATGTCCGCGCTAGGCTCGGTCGTCGTGCCCGCGGACCGACTCACTCGCCGATCGCTGATCCTCGGGGCAGGAGCGCTGGCCTTGGCGGCGGCCTGTTCGACCGGGCATTCTGATTCGATGCCGCACGATACCGTCCGTACCGCGCTCGGGCCGGTGCGCGGGGTCCGCCGGTCGACCGGATTCGCCTTCCTGGGAATTCCGTACGCGCAGCCGCCGGTGGGGGACCTGCGGTTCGCCGCGCCGGTACCGCCCGCGCCGTGGACCGAGGTCCGGGACTGCACCGCGTACGGACCCACCGCGCAGCTGCACCCGGTCGCGGCGGTGACCACGATTCCCGAGCCGAGTATCGCCGGCACGGATTACCTGAGCCTGAACGTCTTCACGCCGGATCCGTCGCCGGGCGCGAAACTTCCTGTGCTGGTGTGGATTCACGGCGGCGGCTTCGTCGGCGGCTCCCCGGCCAGCCCCTGGTACGACGGTTCGGCATTCAACCGCGACGGCGTGGTGCTGGTCTCGCTCGGCTACCGGCTGGGCATCGAGGGGTTCCTGCACGTCGACGGCGCACCCGACAACCGCGCGGTCCTGGACTGGATCGCCGGGCTGACCTGGGTGCGGGACAATATCGCCGCATTCGGTGGTGACCCGGCGAAGGTGACCGTGGCCGGGCAGTCCGCGGGCGGTGGTGCGGTGTGGGCGCTCATGGCCGCACCGGCCGCGCGCTCGCTGTTCCGCGCCGGAATCTGTCAGTCCGGCGTGGTCGCCCAGCCCCACGACCGGGCTGCCGCCGCCGCGGGCGCCGCGGTGTTCACGAAGCGGACCGGTGTGCCCGCAACCGTTGCGGCACTGCGGGATCTGTCCCGGGACCGGCTGCACAAGCTCCAGAACATGGTGCCCAAACCGGGGCCCGGCAACACGAATCCCGCTGTGCTGCAACTCGCCCCGGTTGCCGACGACGAACTCATCCCCGAATCCAGTGCGCAGCTGCTGGTTTCGGGTAACAGCGCCGATATTCCACTGCTACTGGGATTCACCCGGCACGAATTCACCATGGGCTCGGCGAAGGTGACAGATGCCACCGCCCCCGCCGCGCTGGCCCGGATGCGGATCGACGCCAGCACCGAGAAGGGGTATCGCGCAGCCTATCCCAGCTCCACCGCCGCGCAGCTGATCGGGCAGATCGTCAGTGATCTGGCCATCCGGGGCCCGTCGTACCGGCTCGCCGAGGAGCATGCCCGACGTGACCGGCCCACCTGGCTGTACGAATTCGACCGGACGTCAACGGCTTCCGGCGGGTATCACGAACTGGCCGCACACTGCCTGGACATCCCGTTCGCCTTCGACCTACTGGACGCGAAGGGCGTCACCGAAGTCGAGGGCGACAATCCACCGCAGGCCCTGGCCACCCGAATGCACGCGGCCTGGGTGTCATTCGTGCGCGACGGCGATCCGGGACCGAATTGGCCCCGGTACACCCCGAGCACCCGTCAGGTGATGATCTGGAACGACGCGTCGTACGTGGCAGCGGACCCGTTCGCCGCGCAACGACCACTGTGGACGCGCTGAACTACTTCTCGGTGCCGTCCGCGCCCTTCTCGGGCTCGCCGGACCTACCCTCGCGCTCCTGACGCTCGCGCTCCTCGGTCTCGGCCAGCTGGGCGAGCGGATCATCGAATTCGCCTGTGCCGCCGCCGATCACGCCGTCGATGAAACCGGCCGGATTGTCCAGATCCGTCGAGCTGGGCAGCAGGTCGGGGTGGGCCCAGATCGCGTCGCGGGCCTGCATCCCGGCGTCGGTGGTCAGCCGCCGCCACAGTTCGGCCGCCTCGCGCAGCTTGCGCGGGCGCAGCTCCAGACCGACCAGGGTCGCGAAGGTCTGCTCGGCCGGGCCGCCGGTGGCGCGACGACGACGCAGGGTTTCGGCCAGCGCGCCTGCACCGGGCAGCCGATCGCCGACCGCTTCGGCGACGACGACCTGAACCCAGCCCTCGATCAGCGCGAGCATCGTCTCCAGACGTTCGAGCGCGGCCTTCTGCTCCGGTGTGGTCTGCGGCTCGAACGTGCCCTGCGAGAGCAACTCCTCGAGTTTGGACGGATCGGCCAACATCATCGGATCGATCCCCTGCGCGGCCTCCTCGATGGCCGAGAAGTCCATCCGGATGCCGCGTGCGTAGTCCTCGACCGCGCCGAGCACCTGCTGGCGCAGCCACGGCACATGGGCGAACAACCGCTGATGGGCGGCCTCGCGGGCAGCCAGATAGACCAGGATCTCGCTCTCGGGACGCTCCAGCCCCTTGCTGAATTCGGTGATCGCCGCGGGCAGCAGCGCCGCGGTGCCGTCCGGACCCAGCGGCAGGCCGATATCGGTGGAGGTCAGCACCTCTCCGGCGAGCTGGCCGAGAGCCTGACCGAGCTGCGAGCCGAACGCCAGCCCGCCCATCTGCCCGAGCATGCCGAGCATCGGACCGGCGAACTCGCGCGCCTCCTGCGGCATCGTCGTGGTCCACATGCCCGAGACCTGCTCGGCCACCGGATCACAGAGCCGCTTCCAGGTCGGCAGCGTCTCCTCGATCCAGTCGTTCGCGGTCCAGGCCACCGTCCTGGTCGCACCGGCCGGGAACGTGGTCGCCGCGTCGAGCCACAGCTCGGCCAGATGTGCGGCATCGTTGACCGCGCTCTGCGAGCCCGGGGACACCGGCGGCACACTCGCGCCGAGTTGCTGGCGGGCCAGGCGCTTGGCGATGTCGTAGTTCACCGGGCCGTCCTGCGGCGAGCCGGGCTGGCCCATATTGGAGAACATCTGGCCCAGCGAGGTCAGCATCTGCCCGAGCTGCGACGGATCGAATGCCGCGCCCGAACCGCCCATGGCGAATTCGAACGGATTGTTCGCCCCGGCGCCGCCATGCTCGTCGCCGCGTTTGCGGTCGTCGTCGTCATCGCGGTTCGAGAATCCGAAGGGCACGTCGCTCATGCCCCCAAGGCTACGCGGGTGCCGGAACCGGAGCCGCTACTGTGGGCCGGGTGAATCGTCGGATCCTCACCCTGTTGGCCGCCCTGATACCCGTCCTGGTACTCGGTATCGTCGGCAGCGCCGTGACGGTGCCCTTCGTCGCACTCGGCCCTGGTCCCACCTTCAACACGCTCGGCGTGGTGGAGGGTAAACAGGTCGTCGACGTGCGGGGCGCGACGGTGAATCCGACTTCCGGAAATCTCAATATGACAACGGTGTCCGTTCGCGACGGGCTGAATATCTTCGAGGCGTTCGGGTTGTGGGCCGACGGAAACTACGGTCTGGTGCCGCGTGCGGAGGTCTACCCGCCGGGCGTGCCGCGTGATCAAGTCGACAAGTCCAATCAGCAGGATTTCAAGAATTCCGAGGACAACGCGGAACTGGCCGCACTGCACTTCCTGAAGTATCCGACCGATGTGCAGGTCGGCGGCATCGCCGACAACGGCCCGGCCAAGGGAGTGTTGAGCGTCGGCGATCAGATCGTGAGCGTCGGCGGCAAACCGGTCGCCAATTCCGCGGATGTGGTGAGCGCGGTCCAGGGCGCCAAGCCCGGCGCCGTGGTGCCGATCGTGGTGCGCCGCGGCGGAGCCGAGCAGACCGTCGAGGTGAAACTCGCCGCGCGCCCGGATGATTCGGCCAAGGGTTATCTCGGCGTGACGCCCACCGAGGTCGCTCAGGGGCCGATCCAGGTCGACTTCAATCTGGCCGATATCGGCGGTCCGTCCGCCGGGCTGATGTTCAGCCTCGGTCTGGTGGACAAGCTCAGCACCGGAAAACTCAACGGCGGCAAGTTCATCGCGGGCACCGGCACCATCGAGCCGGACGGCAAGGTCGGCCCGATCGGCGGCATCCAGTACAAGATGATCGCCGCCCACGACGCGGGCGCGCAGACCTTCCTGGTCCCCGCCGACAACTGCAACGAGGCCCGTCAGCGCACCCCGAAGGGGCTGCAACTGATCAAGGTCGACACCCTCACCACCGCCGTCACCGCCCTCAACGACCTGAACGCCGGAAAGCCCGCCCCCAGCTGCAGCTGAGGGGGGCCGAAACACTCCTAGTTCTCGTTCTCGAGGGTTTGGGCGAGAGCCTCGATGAGGTTGGGGGCCAGGTTGGGGGCGGTGCGCAGGTCCAGGTCGGTGCCGAAGGGGTCTTCTTCGTCGTCCTCGTCGGGACGGACCTGCAGCAGGCACAGTGAGACGCCCTCGCGCAGGACGCCCGCGTACAGGCGGGCGTCCCGGCGGCCCGGGTGGGTGATGGCGGCGTCGCGGCCGGCGCGGTCGGCGGCGTCGCGGTCGGCGAGCAGCGGGGCGATGGCGTCGTCCAGGGTCTGTTCGGCGTCGGGGGGCAGCACCACGATCTGCTGGACCAGCACGCACCCGCGCACGGCCTCGGGCCAGCTGGTGGTGGCCAGGAATTCGTCCAGGGCCAGTTCACCGGTCACATCGCCGGGAAGTGGTTCCTGCGCAATGGGAGTCAGCTCCGCGCCCTCGTCGAGCTGATCCTGCAGGGCCGGTTCGGCGGCCACCAGATCCGCGGTCGGCACCAGCGCGAACATCTGCGGTGGCCGGTCCCACCCCTCGGCATCGGCGAACTCCGCCACTTCGCGAATGCAGCGGTAGAGGGCGGAGGCCGGGTTGTCTACGGTCACGCGCGGTGAGTCTAGGGGGATCGAAGCGTCGCGCACTCGTCGGCCCCGCTCGCTCGCGCACACCTCGCACCAGCACACGCACCCGCTTCCTCAGGGAGTTCGGTGCATGTGATCAGGATTTACGTAGAGTGGGGCCCGAATGGTCCGTAAGGACCACCCGCAACGCAAGCAACTGCGGCGCGCCGGTCACGAACTCGGACCGGCGCGCCGCCGGACCTGGGAGAGTGGCATCGTGGGCATGCGCCCCCCGACAGGCTTACCTTCGCTGTCTCGCCGCAGCCGTGTGCTGCTGGTGACAGCCCTCGTGATAGCGGCACTGCTGCTGGTCGGGCCGCGGCTGACCGACGCCTATACCAACTGGTTGTGGTTCGGTGAGGTCGGTTTCCGCAAGGTGTACACCACCGTGCTGTTCACCCGAATCGTGTTGTTCCTGGTGGTGACCCTGGTGGTCGGCCTGATCATCTGGCTGGCGCTGCTGGGGGCCTACCGGGCGCGGCCGGTGTTCGTCCCGGTCTCGGGTCCCAACGATCCGATCGCGCGGTACCGCACGACGGTGATGGGCCGGTTGCGGCTGTTCGGCATCGGCCTGCCACTGCTGGTGGGCCTGCTGTGCGGCCTGGTGGCGCAGTCGAGCTGGGTGACGGTGCAGCTGTTCCTGCACGGCGGGGCGTTCGGCATCAAGGACCCGCAGTTCCACCTGGACGTCAGTTTCTACGCGTTCAATCTGCCCTTCTACAAGATGTTGCTGAACTGGCTGTTCGTCGCCACGGTGATCGCGTTCTTCGCGAATCTGGTGACGCACTACGTGTTCGGCGGTCTGCGCCTGGCCGGGCGCGAGGGCACGCTGACCCGTCCGGCGCGTATCCAGCTGGCGGTCATCGCGGGAATCTTCGTGCTGCTCAAGGCGATCGCCTACTGGTTCGACCGGTATTCGCTGCTGTCGAGCACCCGCAAGGAGCCCACGTTCACCGGTGGCTCGTACACCGATATCAACGCGGTGCTCCCCGCGAAACTGATTCTGCTGTCCATCGCGATCATCTGTGCGCTGGCCTTCTTCGCCGGAGTCGTGTTGCGGGACTTGCGCGTTCCGGCGATGGCCGCGGCGCTGCTGGTGCTGTCCTCGATTCTGGTCGGCGCGGTGTGGCCGTTGATCGTGGAGCAGTTCGAGGTGCGCCCGAACGCGGCCACCAAGGAGTCCACCTACATCGAGCGCAATATCCAGGCCACCCGGCACGCGTACGGTCTGGACGGCGACAAGGTGCAGTACGTCGACTACTCGGGTAACCAGACCAAGGATCCGACCAGCATCCCGGCCGATCAGCAGACCATCTCGAACATCCGGCTGCTGGACCCGAATCTGCTGACCCAGACGTTCATCCAGAAGCAGCAGTTGCAGAACTTCTACGGCTTCCCGGATCCGCTCGACATCGACCGCTACACGATCGACGGCCAGGTCCAGGACTACATCGTCGCCGCGCGAGAGTTGGTGCCGCAGAACCTGTCCGGCAACCAGACCGACTGGATCAACAAGCACACCGTCTACACCCACGGTGACGGATTCGTCGCCTCCCCGGCCAACCGCGTCAACGTCGCGCCGCCGAAGGAGACCTCGCAGGCGGCCACGGGCGTGGCCAACGGGACCAATACGAGTTCGGGCACCTACGGCTACCCGGTGTTCAACGTCGGTGACAAGTCGACCGTCAGCGATCTGTTCTCGCAGAAGGACAAGGAAGCCATCCAGGTCGATCAGCCGCGGATCTACTACGGCGAGATGATCGCCAAATCCGACGACGACTACGCCATCGTCGGCGGCAACAACCAGCCGCCGCGCGAATACGACACCGGCACGAAGCAATTCACCTACGACGGCAAGGGCGGCGTGCCGATCGGCAACTGGTTCAACCGCCTGGCCTTCGCCGCCAAGTACGCCCAGCGCAACATCCTGTTCTCCGGCGCGATCGGCTCGGATTCGAAGATCATCTACAACCGCGATCCCCGCGACCGCGTGCAGCAGGTGGCGCCGTGGCTGACCACCGACAACGACGTCTATCCGGCGGTGGTCGACGGTCGCATCCAGTGGGTCGTGGACGCCTACACCACCCTGGACAACTACCCCTACGCCCAGCACTCCTCGCTGGACGGGCTGACCCAGGACAGCATCGACCAGAACACCGGGCGGGTGCTGCCGCGCAAGGAGGTCAGCTACATCCGCAACTCGGTCAAGGCGACCGTCGATGCCTATGACGGCACGGTCAACCTCTACGCCGTCGACCCGACCGATCCGGTGCTCAAGGCATGGGAGGGGGTGTTCCCGGGCACGGTGAAACCGGCCAGTGCGGTCACCCCGGAGCTGCGCGCGCACTTCCGCTATCCCGAGGATCTGTTCAAGGTGCAGCGGGACATGCTGGGCCGCTACCACGTGGACGACCCGCGCGAGTTCTTCACCAACAACGCGTTCTGGTCGGTACCCAGCGATCCGACCTCGGACACGCCGACCAGTGCCAATCAGCCGCCGTACTACGTCCTCAAGGGCAATCCGGCCACCGGGCAGCCGTCCTTCGACCTGACCAGCGCGATGGTCGGTTACAAGCGTCAGTTCCTGGCCGCGTACATCTCGGTGAGTTCGGATCCGGTCGACTACGGCAAGTTCACGGTCTTGCAGCTACCGACCGATTCCCAGACCCAGGGTCCGCAACAGGTGCAGACATCGATGACCACCGATGCCCGCGTATCCAATGAGCGAACGACCCTGACCGGCGGTAATACCAACAAGATCAGATACGGAAATCTGCTCACCCTGCCCATCGGGGACGGCGGCATCCTGTACGTGGAGCCTTGGTATCTGGAACGCAACAGTGCCAGTGCGGCATCGTTCCCGCAGCTGGTGAAGGTGCTGGCCAGTTACGGCGGCAACGTGGGTTACGAGGCCACGCTCGGCGACGCGCTCAACAGCATGCAACCCGGCTTGGGCACGGCCGCGACCCAGCAGCCGGGTCAGGCCGCGACGAGTACGTCACCGAATCAGAGCTCCACGCCGAATCAGGGTGCCACCCAGCCTCCGCCCGTGATCCCGCCGACCGGTTCCTCGGCCGCGCGCGATACCGCGGTCCAGGAGCTGAACACGGCGCTGAAGAATGTGCAGGACGCCCAGAAGTCCGGTGATCTCGGCAAGCTCGGTTCGGCCTTCCAGGATCTGCAGAAGGCCATCGACGACTACAACAAGTCCGGCGGTTAGTCCGCCCGGTTCGC
>NZ_BAGB01000060.1 GCF_000308615.1 Nocardia jiangxiensis NBRC 101359 | reverse complement strand
GGTGTGGGAGTTCGGGTTTCGCTGTCCGACGAATCCGTCATCGATGCCTCGCTGGTGGTGTTCTCCGCCGGTGTCCGGCCGCGGGATCAGCTGGCGCGCGAGGCTGGTTTGGAGGTGGGTGCGCGGGGTGGTGTGGTGACGGATCTGGGGTTGGTGTCCAGTGATCCGAGTATCTATGCGATCGGTGAGGTCGCGGCGGTGGAGGGGACCTGTTACGGGTTGGTGGCTCCGGGGTACAGCACTGCGGAGGTGGTGGCGGATCGGTTGTTGGGGGGTAGTGGGGAGTTCCCGGGGGCGGATCTGTCGACGAAGTTGAAGTTGCTGGGTGTGGATGTGGCGAGTTTCGGTGACGCGCACGCGACCAGTGCGGGTGCGTTGTCGGTGGTGCTGCATGATGCGTCCAAGGGCACGTACGCCAAACTCGTCGTCTCCGACGACGCGAGCACGCTGCTGGGTGGTGTGCTGGTGGGTGATGCCTCGCAGTACGCGGCGTTGCGGCCGTTGGTCGGGCGTCCGCTGCCCGCCGAGCCCGCGGCGCTGATCTCTCCGGCGGGTGCGGAGCTGGGGGCGGACGCGTTACCGGACGACGCGCAGATCTGTTCGTGCAACAACGTGTCCAAGGGTGCGATCTGCGGTGCGATCGCCGAGGGTGCGTGTGATGTGCCCGCGATCAAGAGTTGCACGTCGGCGGGGACGTCCTGCGGTGGCTGTGTGCCGATGCTCAAGAAGCTGCTCGAGCAGTCGGGTGTGGCGATGTCCACGGCGTTGTGTGAGCATTTCGAGCAGTCGCGTGCGGAGTTGTTCGAGATCGTGCAGGTCACCGGGATTCGCACGTTCTCGGGTCTGATCGCGCAGTACGGCAAGGGTTCGGGCTGCGATATCTGCAAGCCGACCGTGGCCTCGATTTTGGCCTCGACCGCGAGTGAGCACATCCTCGATGGTGAGCAGGCCGCGCTACAAGATACGAACGATCATTTTCTGGCGAATCTGCAGAAGAACGGGACTTATTCGGTGGTGCCGCGGATGCCCGGTGGTGAGGTGACCGCGGAGCAGTTGATCACGATCGGTCAGATCGCGAAGGAGTTCGATCTGTATCTGAAGGTGACCGGTGGGCAGCGGATCGATATGTTCGGTGCGCGGGTGGAGCAGTTGCCACAGATCTGGCAGCGTTTGGTCGATGCCGGGATGGAGTCCGGGCACGCCTACGGAAAATCCTTGCGCACGGTGAAAAGCTGTGTCGGGTCGAGTTGGTGCCGGTACGGGCAGCAGGACTCGGTCGGCATGGCCGTGCTGTTGGAGAAGCGGTACCGGGGGTTACGGTCCCCGCACAAACTCAAGCTCGCGGTGTCCGGATGTGCGCGCGAATGCGCGGAGGCGCGGGGTAAGGACGTCGGGGTGATCGCGACCGAACACGGCTGGAACCTGTACGTCGGCGGCAACGGCGGGTTGACTCCCAAACACGCGGTCCTGCTCGCCGGAGACCTCGACGACCAGACCTTGATCCGGTACATCGACCGGTACCTGATGTTCTACATCCGCACCGCGGACCGCTTGCAGCGCACCGCACCCTGGCAGGAATCCCTCGACGGAGGTATCGAACACCTCCGCCAGGTCGTATGCCAGGACAGCCTCGGCATCGCCGAAGAACTCGAAACCGCCATGGCCCGCCACATCG